>NZ_CM133231.1:0-1783947 GCF_054053395.1 Vibrio paucivorans | reverse complement strand
GTTACTTCCTTACTTTTACTTTCAAGCGACTCGCGTTTTACGCTCTCTCGCTGAGAAACTCATCCACCTCGGCACGAGTTGGAATAGATGTCTGTGCACCAAAGCGAGTCACAGAAATCGCTGCAGCAGCGTGAGCAAACTTAATCGCTGATTCTAAAGGCATATCTTCCAATAAACCAGTGACCAATGCCCCATTAAAGGTATCGCCTGCCGCCGTGGTATCAGTGGCTTCCACTTTGAAACCTGCAATAAGCTCACCACGCCCATTTTGACTTAACCAAACACCTTTCGCCCCTAAAGTAATCAGAACGATCTCTATACCTTTACGGTGCAGTGCATTGGCAGCTTCCTGCGCCGATTCGTCGTCATTAACCGTGATACCCGTTAGCACTTCAGCTTCTGTTTCATTTGGTGTAATGACATCTACACATTTTAGTAAATTGTCTGGCAGTTCGCGTGCTGGCGCTGGATTTAAGATGACATTAGTACGGTTTTCTTTCGCAACAAGCGCCGCTTTTTCAATGCCGTCTAATGGCGTTTCCAATTGCATGAGCAGGTAATTCGCTTGGCGAATGCGCTCTAAATCTGGTTCAATTGCATCGGCATTCAACTTAGCGTTTGCTTCAGCAGAAATACAAATACTGTTCTCACCGCTATCAGATACTTGGATCATCGCAATGCCCGTTGGGCAGTTTGGCTGCATCTTCACACCCGCGATATTTATGCCATCTAACTTGAATGCTTCGCGAATATTGATACCAAATGCGTCGTCACCCACACAAGCGATAAAGCCAGTGTCAGCATTTAAGCGTGCGGCGGCTACCGCTTGGTTTGCCCCTTTACCACCTGGGATAACTTGATAGTTGCGACCGTGAAGCGTCTCGCCTGGGCGAGGAAATGAAGGCACTTGAAGAACATGGTCAGCGTTAACACTACCTAATACCACTAACTGATTCATACGGTTATCCTCGGTTCTCTGTGAACCTTACTTAATTGAGATACGAATTCATGAAATTCACTGGAAGTGATTCCATATTGGCTGATGGTTGTGGGCTCTCTGTTAAAACAGCAAGAACCCATAAACATCAGCTTTGTTCTCCCCTAACGGTTTGACTATAGGGGGAAAGAGGAGAACAAAGTCAGTGGCTTACCAAACTACGTTAGCAAGCACACTGCTCACCCACTTGGGGTAAGTGAATTACTTAGTAACGACTTTTAGCGGTACTGGGATGTACTCTTCAACTTTGTCGCCTTCTAGTACTTTTGCCGCAGTTTCGATGCCAAGCGCGCCAATAAGGTCTGGTTGCTGTGCCACTGTTGCAGCTAGCTTGCCACGGTTAACCGCTGCAATACCGTCATCGGTACCATCAAAGCCGACAATCATTACGTCTTTGCCTGATGCTTGAACTGCACGTAGCGCACCTAGTGCCATCTCATCGTTTTGAGCAAATACCGCTTGCACGTCTGGGTTAGCTGCAAGCAAGTTTTCCATTACGTTCAAACCTTTAGTACGGTCGAAGTCAGCTGGTTGGCTTGCTAGCAGTTCCATGTCGTTGCCTTTCACTGCGTTCATGAAACCTTCACCACGTTCACGTGCAGCAGACGTACCTGCAATACCTTCAAGTTGGATAACCTTAGCTTTCTCGCCTACTTTTTCCATGATGAAGTGACCCGCCATTTCACCGCCCACTACGTTATCTGACGCGATGTGGCTAACAACTTCACCACGGCTTGCGCCACGGTCTAGCGTTAGTACTGGAATGTTAGAACGGTTTGCCATGCGAATTGCATTCGATACCGCATCTGAATCCGTTGGGTTGATTAGAATCGCTTTTACACCACGAACCGTAAGATCTTCCACGTTTGAAAGCTCTTTGCTTGGGTCATTTTGCGAATCTAGAACGATTAGGTCGTAACCTAGCTCTTTTGCTTTTGCTTCAGCGCCATCTTTCATCGTCACAAAGAATGGGTTGTTCAGTGTCGATAGTACAATCGCCATCGTATCTTGCGCGTGTGCAGACACAGAAACAGTGGAAGACAGAAGTGCAGCAGAAATAAATGTTGCTAGTTTTTTCATCGTTATAGTCCTTTTCGTAGGGGAGAGCCAAATTACCCTGTTAGTAAAAAGTTCGTTGGCTCAGTTTTATCCGTACTGTCTAATTTCGTACGTAATTATTGGAAATCGTTAAGATTTACTTGTTTTTGTTATCAACCAATACTGCCAAGAGAATAACCACTGCTTTGGCAATCATTTGGTAGTAAGAAGATACGTCGAGTAGGTTTAGGGCGTTGTTCAGGAAACCGATGATCAGTGCACCAATCAAAGTACCCATGATTCGGCCTTTACCCCCCATTAAGCTGGTACCACCGAGAACAACCGCTGCGATTGCATCCAGTTCGTAACCCATACCCGCAGTTGGCTGAGCAGAAGACAAGCGAGAAGTAATGATGATGCCCGCAAGCGCTGCCAACATACCGCAGATGGCGTAAACACCCATCTTCACGCGGTCCACATTGATGCCCGATAGACGCGCCGCAGATTCGTTACCACCCAGAGCGTATACGTAGCGGCCAAAACGTGTATGGTTAAGTAAGTACCATGCAGCAGCAAATACAATCACCATCATCCATACCGGAACTGGGATACCTAATGCGTAACCTGTACCAAACCATGCAAACGCATCTGCGGTATCGGTAAAGCCAGTCGAGATTGGGCGGCCGTCGGTGTAAACCATGGTCACACCACGTAGCAATGTCATCGTCACCAAGGTAGCGATAAACGCCTGAACCTTGCCTTTAGCGATAATGATCCCGCTGATCGCACCAAGCGCAGCACCGGCAACAAGAGACGTTGGTACGGCTATCATTACAGGCACTTCCATGCCAATAATGGTGGCGGCGAAAGCGCCACAGAGTGCGAGTACCGAACCCACGCTCAAATCGATGCCAGCAGTTAAGATAACCAAGGTCATACCCACTGCGATGATTGCGTTCACCGATGTTTGACGCAGAATATTAAGAATGTTGTCTACGGTAAAAAAGTTCGGGTTTAAGAAAGACACCACAACAATCAAAAAAAGTAAGGCAATCAGTGACTTTTGTTCAATTAACCACTCTTTGCTAAATAGCTTTTTACTGTTTTGTTCGGCTGTATTATTCATAGCATTGGTCGCTTTGTTTGTAGCATTCACACTCATGCTGCTTCCTCGTTCATCTTTTTACCTACCGCACACGCGAGTAGTTTCTCTTGGTCGGCATCTTTGGCATCAAACTCGCCGCTGATACGCCCTTCGTGCATCACCATGATGCGGTCACTCATCCCAAGCACTTCCGGCATTTCAGACGACACCAAAATGATGCTCATGCCTTCCGATTTAAACTTGTTGATCAGCTGGTAAATTTCTTTTTTAGCCCCAACGTCTACACCACGCGTCGGCTCATCTAGAATCAACACCTTAGGCTTAGTCATCAGCCCTTTTGCAATCGCTACTTTCTGCTGGTTACCACCAGACAAGTTGCCAATGATTTGATCGCGAGTTGGTGTTTTGATGTTGAATAAGCGAATGAAGTCTTCAACCGCAATCACTTCTTCATTGTGTTGAATTTGGCCGCCTTTGGTCAGCTTATCGAGTGCACATAAGGACATGTTCTCTTTAACAGATAAGCCCAAAACCAAGCCATCGCCTTTACGGTCTTCAGAAATATAAGCAATGCCATTCGCCAAGCCATCTTGTGGGCTTACTGGGTTAATGGTTTTATTATCAAGATTAATCACGCCGCGCTCACTAGGTAGAGCTCCGTAAATCACCTTCATCAGTTCGGTACGCCCTGCCCCCATAAGGCCAGACACACCAAGAATTTCGCCGCGCTTAAGCGTAAAACTCACATCGTGAACGCCAGAGCCGGTCAGGCCAATCACTTCAAGGCAAGTATCACCGTGGCGTACATCAATACGTGGGTACTGCTCTTCTAATTTACGCCCTACCATCATTTCGATCAGGCCGTCTTCATCAGTATCCGACACTTGGCATTCACCAATGAATTTGCCATCGCGCAGCACAGTGATGTCATCACAGATCTCGAAGATCTCTTTCAAACGGTGAGAGATGTAAACAATGCCGCAGCCTTGGTCGCGAAGTTCATTGATTACCTTAAATAGAGATTCAGTTTCCGTATCGGTTAGCGCATCGGTCGGCTCATCCATGATGATCACCTTAGATTCAAAAGACAGTGCTTTTGCAATCTCAACCATCTGTTGCTCACCTAGGCTTAAATCACCAAGCAAGGTTTTAGAACTGTGTTTGACGTTCAAACGAGCAAGCAGCTTGTCCGCTTCTTGATACATTTTGCCCCACTGAATGCGCCCCATCGCGCCAGTGAACTCTCGCCCCAGAAAGATGTTTTCTGCGATAGTCAGTTCAGGGATCAAGTTCAGCTCTTGGTGAATGATGCTGATCCCGGCTTGTTGAGAATCGCGTGGGCCTTTAAACGCTGCCGATGCACCTTGGTAATGAATACTACCGGCGTCCAGTGAGTAAATGCCTGTTAGCACTTTCATCAGCGTCGACTTACCAGCACCGTTTTCACCCATCAGCGCCATAACGCGGCCTGGATAAACATTGAGGCTTGCTTTGTCTAGGGCTTTCACCCCTGGAAAAGCTTTTTCAATTTCGCTGAGTTGTAAAATGGCTTGAGTCATGTCATGTCCTCAATTCGATATCGAAAGCGTTAAAATACAACGCCAGCTTGGAAAATAACGTTGGCGTAAGGCGTGCATTCACCCGTTCGCACGACTGCACGGCTCGACTGCGTTCTTACTTTGAATTCTTCGTGAGACACGTAGTGAATCTCGATGGATTTACCCGTGCATTCTTCTTCTGATTTTAGTTCTTTAATAAGTGCACTGTGGTGCTCTGGGCTAACAGCAGCAAACTCTTCAGCGATCACAACACCTTCAACTTGAGATTCCGACAGAATCACTCGCACTGTCTCAAGGAAACTTGGTACGCCATGGGTCAAGGCTAAATCGATGCGCTGCACATCATCAGGAATAGGCAAGCCTGCATCACAAATAGTGATTTCATCGGTGTGGCCTAGCGTCGCAACTAAATACGATAATTCGGCATTGATGAGAGTACTTTTTTTCATTTCTCGACCTTAATTTTGGGCTACGTTAAGACTTCATATGAGTGCTTGTTCTTGTGAAACTGTTGTCATTTTGCTTTGAGAAAACACCCATCGAAACGTTTCGATGAAAGAATAATGCACAAATTTTGTTTTGCACGACTCACCGAATCAATGTGTGATTTTGATCTTTGAAATGTTTTGAAACAGGCGGGAAACGGTGAACGGGATCACTGAGAGAGTTATCAATAAGTGTGGTTTAGAGCCAAAAAATAGCCCGAACTAATCCTTAGTTCGGGCTATCGACTCACTAAACGTAGGCAGTTAGTAAGTTAATTTTATAGGAAACCAGCTGCGCGCATTTTGCTTACTACCACTTCCTTTTGCTCTGCGGAAAGAGGAAGCAGTGGCAGACGAGCATCGCCCGCGTCGATATCGTGCAGTGCCATTGCAGCTTTACCCGCAGAAACGCCACCGAACTCCACCAGCACTCGAATAAGAGCAATAACTGTATCCATTTTTTCGATAACTTGAGCGTGTTCGCCTTGCTCAAACGCTTCGATGATCGAATTGAAGTGTTTCGCTGCGTAGTTATAGGTACTACCTACCGCACTTTTCGCACCAACCGCTAGCGCGCCAGGTAAATGCTCATCTACACCCCATGGAATATCGAACTTACCATCACATGCACGCAAGCAGCGTTGGTATTCGTATAAGTCACCGCTGTTGAATTTCAGGCCAGAAAGGTTTGGAATCTTCTTGTCTGCTTGGATAAGGAACTGCTCCATATCTAGATTTACGCCAGACATGCCAGAGTGGTAATAGTAGAAACCTTTTGAAGGTGCCGCTGCCGCAACGGTTGCACAGTACTCAACTAATGCTTCAACGCTGCCCGGTTTGAAGAAACAAGGGCCGATCGCCGAAGTCGCAAGAATATCGATAGTTTCAGCGTGCTTAGTCAGTTCTAACGTGTCTACAATGCTAAGCGCACCAGTGTGGACAATAATGTCTAGCTTTCCAGCACTCGCCGATACCCAACGCTCAGCAATCGCTTTGCGCTCTTCGACACTACAGTGAATGCCTTCGCCTGTAGTACCACAAATGTATACGCCGCTTACGCCATCCGTGATTAAGTGCGCAGCGATCTTGTCGATCTCGCTAAAGTTCACTTGGTTGTTACTATCGAACGGAGTGTGTGGAGCAGCAATTAGGCCAGTTAGTTTTTTCATGTTTTCCTCTCGGCATACCGAAGTAGCGGAATGATATGAAGCAATACTTCATAATTAATTTGAAAAGTGGAGCTGCACTTATATTATGGAGCTAAATTTCATGATTCAACAAAAATAATGGCGTAAAAGCCAAAATGTGACCTCGGCACAATTTTTTTCTTCACTAAACCCCTTTAAAACTCAGCGTTGCTATGAAAATGGGTTATCATGCTTTCATGGAGTATAACTTCATAATGTCATTAATATATGTCATTATGGCTTTAATTACCGAGTGAATAAGAGCGAAAGTATGACCAAACCGCAGATCAGAGCTGGAAACATTTTGGATACCATTGGTAGCCTGTATAACAGCTTGACGCCCTCTTCTAAACGCATCGCCGATTACGTGACAGCCAACCCAGAGCAAATCAGCACATTTTCTATTGCTGAACTTTCGCAAGAAGTGAACGCTGGCGACGCAACCATCATTCGTTTCTGTCGTACACTTGGGTTTAATGGCTATCAGGATTTCAAACTAATGCTGGCGGTAGAAGTATCTAACGCCAAAACCGTAGAACCTTCCATTCTCGATACCGACGTCACACCGGAAGACAGCCCAGAGATGATTGGCAAAAAGCTACAGTCGTCCATAGATCACGTACTATCGGAAACGTTGAATCTACTGAACTTCGCAGAGCTAGACGCCGCGGCAGAGTTAGCCAAAAACGCTAACGCCATCTATTTCTTCGGCGTAGGTTCATCCGGTATTACGGCTGAAAGCGCCAAATATAAGTTTATGCGTATTGGTCTAAATGTTGATGCTTACACCAACAACCACTTCATGTACATCAAGGCTTCTCTATTGAAACCTGGCGACATCGCTATTGGTATCAGCCATTCTGGTGACTCTACAGAAACCACTAAAGCATTGAAGCTTGCCAAAGATAACGGCGCGACAACCGTTGCTATTACTCATAATCCACGCTCAGCGATCACCAAATACGCAGACAAAGTTCTGGTTAACGGTAACCGACAAGGCCAACTTCAGGGCGACTCTATTGGTACCAAAATCTCTCAGCTATTCGTACTGGATTTGATGTATACCCTACTCGTTCAGCGCGATATTTCTGGCACATTCGATATCAAGCTGAAGACCACAGAAGCCATTTCACAGCAGTAGTAACTTCTCCACTCCAATCACCTTACTAAGAGCCCCAGCATTCCGTTGGGGCTTTTTTTACTCCATTAAAAACCATTCACCAAAATAATATTCTAAAACAGAATCATTCATAAAACATTGAATGTGAATTTATTTCACATATATTCAATAACTTAAGATCGATATACCGGCAATGGACAGTGAGGCAAGAAAATAATTTTGAGAGGTTAATCTCCATTTCGAACAATGATCGTTGAAGTTTCACTCCAAAACAACAAAATGGAGTGAAACTTACATGGCATTATCTCATTTGGAGTTTAGCTTACATGCAACACTTATCACATCCTATTCTTGCAACTCTCTCAAGGGGCTTTGTTTCTTCTTGCCAGCCTGTTGATGACGGACCAATGGATAAGCCTGAAATCGTCGCCGCCATGGCTCACGCGAGCGTACTTGGTGGTGCAGTCGCTTTAAGAATTGAAGGCGTAGACAACCTAAAAGCCGTTCGCCCACTGGTTTCAGTGCCAATCATTGGAATTGTTAAACGTGACCTTGAAGGCACAGACGTACGCATCACGCCTTTCGTTGAAGACGTCATCGCACTTAAAGAAGCAGGCGCTGACATCATAGCGATCGACGCAACCGATCGCGCTAGGCCAACTCCTGTCGCTCAGTTAGTCGACACCATTCACAGCCTAGGCTGCTTAGCGATGGCAGATTGCTCCAACCTAGAAGAAGGCTTACACAGCCAAGAATTAGGCTGCGAAGTGATCGGGACAACTTTATCTGGCTATGTGGGTGGGCCAACACCTACCGAGCCTGATTTCGAGTTCATTACTGAACTGGCGAAAAGAGGCTGCTTCGTAATGGCGGAAGGCCGATTCAACTCACCAGAGCTCGCATCTCAAGCAATTTCTGCCGGAGCGTCTTGTGTCACTGTCGGCTCTGCGATAACCCGAATTGAACACATATGTGGTTGGTTTGATAAGGCCGTGTCTGACGCGAAACAGCTAAAACAAGAAATCGCTTAGCCACGACACTCCGTCACCGAAAATATTAATAAAACTTTGAATAAATCGGCCAAGCAGTAGCGGGAAAACGCTGCCAATCACAGTATTACTGGCGCTGCTTTGCCTACAATTAAATCCTACAACAAAAGGTTTACCCTAATGGAAGCAAGTTCATTTGGCACACTAAACTATATCGCTTTGATAGTTTATTTAGGTGCAATTATGGGAGTCGGCGTTTACTTCGCGAAGCGCCAGAAATCAGCGGATGATTACTTTAAAGCAGGCGGACGAATTCCGGGCTGGGCAGCTGGCTTCAGTGTATTCGCCACTACCCTTAGCTCTATCACCTTCATGTCGATCCCTGCGAAAGCATACACCGACGACTGGACATTCCTCATCGGTCAGTACATCGCGATTGCGATCTTGCCGATCGTGTTTTGGTTCTACATTCCTTTCTTCCGTAAATTGAACCTCACTTCCGTTTACGAATACCTAGAGCGTCGCTTCGACGTGAAAATGCGCCTATTCGGCAGTATTTCATTCATGCTGTTCCACATTGGTCGTATCGCTATCGTGACTTACCTAACCGCTCTAGCGCTGATGCCATTCATCGACATGAGCCCACTCACCATCGTATTCTTGATTGGTGTTCTCTGTATCATCTACACCTTCTTGGGTGGTATTGAAGGCGTAATTTGGACCGACGTAATCCAAGGCATCATGCTGTCTGGTGCGGCTATCCTTATCTTCCTAGTGATCTGTTTCAACGTTGATGGCGGCGTCACTGAAATCTTCAGCATGTCGGCTCGCGAAGGTAAATACTTCCCAGCAGAACAGTTCCGTTGGAGTTGGAGTGAAAGCACGATTCCTGTTCTTATGATTGGCTTCTTCTTTGCGTCTCTACAGCAATTCACCGCAAGCCAAGACGTTGTACAACGTTACATCGTGACCGACAACATCGAAGAAACTAAGCGCGCACTTATTACTAACGCAAAACTGGTTGCGTGTGTGCCAATCTTCTTCTTCGCGGTAGGTTCAGGCTTGTTTGCTTACTATTCACAAAACCCAGCACTTCTACCAGAAGGCTTCAACACAGGTGGTATCTTACCGTTCTACGTAATTTCACAAATGCCAGCGGGTGTTGCAGGCCTGATTATTGCCGCTATCTTTGCAGCGTCTCAATCGAGTATTTCAAGTAGCTTAAACAGCATTGCGGCATGTTTCACTTCAGACATCTACGAAAAAATCAGTGACCAGCCATCGGCAGAACAAAAGCTGAAAGTAGGCCGAATCCTAACTGTAACAGCAGGTATTCTTGGTGTGTGTGCATCTACGTACCTTATCCTTTCAAACGAAAGCGAAATTTGGGATGCGTTCAACAGCCTACTTGGCCTAATGGGTGGCCCAATGACAGGTCTATTCATGCTGGGTATCTTCGTACGCAAAGCGAATGCATCTAGTGCACTAGTTGGTGTGGTTTCAAGTATCGCGACGGTTGTGTGTGTACGTTACTTCACTGACCTGAACTTCTTCTTCTACGGTGTGGTTGGCACGTTAATAGTAGTCATTGTGGGTTACCTAACTGCGCCACTGTTTAAAAACACGTTAAGCGACGCAGACAAAGAGCAATTGACTGTGGGAAAGCTCGCTAAGGCGTAACCAACCGTGCAGGGCTCGGCAGAGAGCCCTTGCAACCTACCCTAGAATTTGGAGATACCCACTGTGATTTACGGTCATATTCAACACCATAACGTTAACCAATATTTGCCAAAGCCAATCTTACGTTGCTTGGACTACTTACAAACCGTCGACTTGATGGAATTGGAAGTGGGTCAACACATCATAGATGGCGACGATATCTTCGCTAACGTCATGGAATTCAACACGACTCCAGCCGAAAGCAAACAGGCTGAAGTCCACCAAGACTATTTAGATATTCAATGCCTTATCTATGGTGAAGAGCGCATTCAATTTTGCAACGAATCACCAAAGAACCTTCCGGCGACCGACTACGATGCCGAGAACGACTTCTTCTTAGTCGGCAACATGACCGACGCCAGCGAAGTGGTTCTACAACCAAGCATGTTTGCGGTGTTTTTCCCGGGAGAGCCCCACAAACCCGGCTGCGAAATTGCTCAGCCTGAAAAGCTCAAGAAAGTGGTAGTGAAACTCCACAAGCGTTTGCTCGCTAACTAACAACTTTTACTAATACACGTTATCGCCCTCCTACTACGCCATTTCTAATGGCGGGGGCTTTGTCGTGCCAAAAACAAGCAAATACGGATATTTGCGAGTGAAACATTAGGGATATATCTCTACAAAAGTGGTACTTAAAATGAAAAAAACTTTACTTGCTCTGGCGCTGGCTCCGGTTGCTCTACTGCCTATTACCTCTCAAGCAGCACAAATTTATAAAGCAGAAGATGGCTCAGTGTTGAATATGTATGGTCGTGTCCAAGGTGATTTCAAATATCACGATGAGCACAGCAACCCAGCCGCAGATGGCGATGAAAAACTGAACGGTTCCGTCAGTGCTCGTGTTGGCTTCAACGGCCACCAAGTGATCAACGACGATTACTCACTCATTGGTCAGATGCAGTACCAATTGGTTTCAAACGATGACGACGCAAGCATCGATTGGCAAGCTCGTTACGTGTGGGCAGGTATCGACATGAACGAAAATGGCCGCATCGAAACAGGCCGTGTGCTGTCGGTAGTGACGCTGTTCTCTGATATTGGTGATATCTTCTCTACTGGTGGCGACCCAGTTGCGGGTTACCACGTAGGTACCGTTGACTCCAGTGCTGCGCTTATCTTCCGTCAAAACGGTACGTTCCAATACCGTAACGAAATCGGCAACTTGGCATTCGGTACAGCACTTATCACCAATAGCAACGTTGATTACGGTTACAACGCGGCAGCACGTTACACCATCGACATGGGTGATGCAGGTATCCTAAAACCAGCCGCAATGTTCCAGTACAACAAATCTGACGATGCAAGCGCCGACGTACAAGATTACCAAACTTGGGGCTTGGGTTCGCAATACTTCCTTGGCGGCCTATACCTAGGTGCGGCATACACCCAAGAATCAATGGGGCTTAGAAACAGCAGCGACAATGCCGACACAACAGGCTACGACTTCCGTGCAGCATACGATTTCGGCGACTGGGTTGTTCGTGCGGGTTACCGTTACTTAGCCCTAGATGAGTCAACCAACGGCGAAGATGTGATTGAAGATGCAATTCAAACTGAAGTGCAGTACCGCCTGACGCGTCAATCGTCAATCTTCTTGAACTACACCGACAACAAAGGTGGCAACTCAGACATTACCTCTTCTGGCGCAAGTGTTTCTGGCCAGAAAGGCGCAGTGTTCACCACCAGCCTGCGTTACGAGTGGTAATCACTCAGTCCATAACTACGTAATGCGGTACCTCCCCTATAGGTACCAATAAAAAGCCGAGCCCTAGTCCAGCTCGGCTTTTTCCTTTCTACTTTTAGCTTCGGAGTTTTTCTCCCCTATTCGGGCATATCGTCCTTTTTGCTTTGAGCTTCTACGTGCCAAAACTCAGTCGGGTCGAAGTTTTCATCACAAAGGTCGATGCTAAAACCCATTTCAGATATTTCTTTGAGAGTGAGGTTGTCTGCCATTCTGGCAATTTCACCTCGGCTGTTGCGGAGTTCCATAGTGTTTCTCCTTACTGACTTGTTCACTGTAATTATAGTGAAGAATTACTAGGGTCGGTCCCAAACGTAAGGTAAATATCGCTGGGGAATAACCCGTTATTTACACGGTTTTCGGTATATACTTGCCGCAGTTTACCTTTCGGAATGCAAGTCATGATTACCTTACATACCAACCTTGGCGATATCGTCATTGAGCTCGACCTTTCCACAGCTCCAGTCAGTGCTAAAAACTTCCTGCGCTATTGCAAAGAAGGCTTCTACACTGGCACCATTTTCCATCGAGTGATTCCGGGCTTTATGATTCAAGGCGGCGGTTACGATAACAACTTACTAGAAAAGCCAACCCGACCAGCCATCGTCAACGAAGCCAATCGCGGCCTAAAGAATAAGTTGGGTACTATTGCGATGGCCCGTACCGAAGCGCCTCATTCTGCAACGTCGGAATTTTTCATTAACTTGGCCGACAACGATTTTCTCGACCATACAGCAACCACCAATAAAGGCTGGGGCTACGCTGTGTTTGGTAACGTAGTTGCAGGGATGGATGTGGTAAACGCCATTGCTGCGATTGAAACCACCGCCAAGCAAGGGCATGAACACGTGCCAATCAGCACCATTACTATTGAAGACGTCACGGTGACTGAATAAACAAAAATGCCTGTGAACAATCACGGGCATTTCTTAACTTTAAGCCTAATTCTAGCGCTCACCGAGCACTTCAAACTCATCGTATTCTAGCCTTGCTTTACCGTCTGCTTGCAACTTCCAATGCTCTTTGTGCACCACGCCGTAGGCTTTGTTCATCGTCCAGCTAGAGGTTAGGATAAATCCGTCTTCGCCTTCTGCTGTCCATTCCACGTCTTGATACTCTACGTTCGAAAAACCTTGGTCGATGATGCCTTGCCAAAAGTTTTCGATTGCTTCGCGCCCAACAAACGTACCAAAAGGTTTAGCAACCATTGTCGTGCCTTCTGCGTACTGCTGTGCACACCCTTTCGCGTTGCCGTGATTGAAAGCTGATTGCCAAGCTGAAATACCCGCTTTACATGCGTCTAAAACTGAATTGTTCATGTTTGTTCTCCATTGCTGTTGAATCCAATATTAGCGATGGAATTGACCAAGAAAAACACGCTAAAATAAAATCACTGTTTAATCAAACCGAACAATAACATTCAAACAAATAAGAGATTACGAGATGAATAAGCTCAGACAGATGTCGCTGTTTTTAAATATTGTCGAAGCAGGTTCGATAACCAAAGCGGCCGATAAATTAAATCTCTCTAAATCGGTGCTCAGCCAACACCTTAAACAGTTAGAGTCGGACTTGTCGTTTACGCTATTAAAGCGCACGACACGTCGTCAAACCCTCACTCCTGCCGGCGAGAAGTTCTACCAACATTGCCTAAAAATGCACACCATCGCTGAACGGGCTTGGAGTGAAGTGTTGGAGCAGCAAGAACAACCTATGGGAACACTGACCATTACGGCGCCTCACGCGCTGATGAACACAATCGTGATCCCTGCGTTATCTAGCCAGTTGTCACAGTATCAAAAGCTCTCGTTTAATCTTATCTGCGAAGATCATCACCTCGACCTCATGCAGCATGACATCGACCTCGCCATTCGTGTTGGTGAATCTCCAGACAGCAATTACAGGCAAAGAAAGCTCGGTCAGTTCTCTGATGTACTTTGCCAAAACGTTGGCTCAACAGTGCCACTCAACCAAGCTTGCTACATTGCCAATCACTGGCAAGGCACACACATGCAGCACCAAATTAAAGGCGAAAATGTCGAGTTTCACGCGGTTCACCGCACCAATACAATTCACCAAACCATCGCCATGATTGAGCAAGGGCTGGGCATTGGCGTCGTCCCTGATTTAATGCTCACTCAACATCCTTCACTGCAAGCAATCGAAGCGATTTCAAACGCCAACATCTATGCACTCCACCCGTATTCGGCTTCTGTGCCTATTGGGGTGACTCTGGCGCAACAAGCGATTGAACAGCAGCTTATTCAACACTCCTAACACTCAGCGAGTAACTAAAGTGATTGATTACACACAAATAACAATCACAGTGCCCAATAGCAGCTACAATAAGGTTTATGTTTAACCCTATGATTTGGCAGTGCCAAATTCATCATCGTGAGAGGTTACCTTCCTTTGCTTAAGAAATGTCTACTTCCATTGCTAGCTCTGTCTGCCCCCGCTTCGGCGCAAACCCTAAACATTTTGCTGTACCACCATGTTGCTGATGACACCCCTGCGGTCACCTCAACCAGAGTCGCCGACTTTATTGCCCAGCTCGATAACTTTGAACAGCAAGGTTATGAGATTGTCGATTTGGAACAAGCGGTGAAACAAGTACAGGCTGGAAAACCACTTGAGAAACGAAGCATCGCGCTCACGTTCGATGATGGATTTAAATCGGTTTGCGATACCGCCTACCCTGAGCTCAAAAAACGTGGTTTACCTTTTACGGTATTTGTTACTACCAACCCAATAGACGACAACTACCAAGGTTACTGCAGCTGGGATGAGCTGAAAGAAATGGCTGATAATGGCGTCACCATTGCCAACCACACTCTCGACCACGGACATTTGGTGAGCAAGGCTCTAAAGGACGACAATTGGTTAGAAGCGGTTAAATCCAACATCAACGATGCACAAGCCAAGTTAGAGCAGAAAATCGGCCACGCACCGATGATTTTTGCCTACCCATACGGCGAGTACAATAACGAGCTCAAACTGTGGCTAAAAGAACAAGGCTACATTGCTTTTGGTCAGCAATCGGGTACTGTGGGAACAACAAGCGACTGGCAAGCGCTGCCAAGGTTCAACGCTGCTGGTAACTATGCCAGCATCAGCTCTTTGCGTTTTAAGATCAACGCCTCTGCCCTGCCACTCGATTACGCTGCGCTGCCTGATCCTCAAACGACATCAAGCCAACCAGAGCTAAACATCACCCTGCTGGAATCAAGCGAAGCGTACTACCCGCACTTGCAGTGTTTCATCAATGGCCAACCGATAGACGTAAGCTGGAAATCCGATTTGGAATTCAGCGTCACGCCGCCAGAGCCACTGAGTAATGGTCGCCATAGGCTCAACTGTACCGCCCCTCATAGAAATGGCTCGCCATTCTTTTGGTTGTCTCAACAATGGTTGGTAGACGCTCAATAACCCCATAGACACCATGACCAAAATCGAAAGAGCCAACACTCATGTGTTGGCTCTTTTTAATGACTGAAATGGGCTGTTTAACGACTCGTTACCACATACTTTTGCGTTTCTCGCTCATGACCTCGAGGCTTTAGCACTATTGTTTCGACGCATTGCGTATGGCCTCGATTTCCTCGCGTTCAATGTTCAGCGATTCCAAAAAATCTTGATGAGCCTGTGGCTCCCTTTTTTCGAACTGCTTATGCCAGTTCATCATATCGTCATCGTTCATCCCTGCTCCACGCATGATTTCAACCCAGCGTTCTTTGGTCAGTGCCGCTTGTTCGGGCAGGCTTGGCTCTTCCAACATCATCAATATGGCTTTTTGCTGTTGGCGCAGAGATTGGATCTCCTGCTCTAGCGCATTGAAGTGCCCGCGTAACGCATGCTCTTGTTTGTCATTACCGACACTGTCGAGCAGTGGCGCAATGTCTTGGACGGGTAAACCAAACGAGCGATACGACAAAATACTTTTCAAACGGGCGTGTTCTTTCTCACCATAGAGTCGATAACCACTATCCGTTCGGCTTGCGGGAAACAGTAACCCCACACGTTCGTAATACAATACTGTGGTACGCGAAACCTCGCAGGCTTTCGCGAGTTGAGTAACAGTGAACAATACAACCTCCAGCGGTTAACGCGCTTTAAACAGAATGGGTAGAACAGCACTCAATATCAGCACCGCGATTCCAGCCAATGCTACGATATTTGGGATCTCTGCAAACAACCAATAGCCAAACAACACAGAATAGATAATCTTGGCATACTCTACGTTGGCAACCACATTCGCTTCACCATATTTGTAAGCCGTGATACCAATCCACTGAGCGACAGATGAAATCGCGCCGACACATACTAACAATACCATCTGTTCTAGGGTTGGCCATGTCCAATTAAGCAAGCTTGGCACTAACGCAATTAAACCCACAAATATCGCTTGGTAGGCCAGCAAGGTGATCCTTGGCTCGGTTTGAGCCACCTTACGCACACAGATCACCGCTACCGCCGCACCTAACGCCGACAACAACCCAAGCAGCGTGTAGGTTAACGACGATTGCTCGAAGCTTGGTTGAACCACCAGCATCACACCGATAAAGCCAACGATGATGGTAAACAGGCGCGATGTCGACACTTGTTCTGCCAAGAACATCCGTGAGATAGCCGCAACAAACAATACCTGCGTAAAACCCAGCGCAGTGGCATCTGCCAATGGAATATTGCTCACGGTGACAAAACCGAAATACAAAGCCACAAACGCCCCTAAAATACGACATGTATGCAATTTGAGGTGCTTAGGCTTAAGTAGTACATCCATGTTCTTAACGATAGCAGGCAACAGTAATGCAATGAATACCACTTGGCGCGACAACAAGATCTGGAACAGATCAATGCTGCCACTTAATACACGTACCAGTACCCCGACGATGGTAAAAAGTGCCGTTGATGCCAACGCTAGTGCCACGCCTTTTGTGGTTGCCGATAACTTCTCGAATGCTTGCAATGCAAAGCGATTAGGGTGAGAAACTTTCTGCTGTAACGGTGCCATTTTTACCTCTTATCATAAGCCGAACCCTCAGCCTAAACCCTACACTTGTAGACGGGTCAACGCGCTTTGTTGCCTAAAGCGCTGTGAACGAACAAATAAGCAGCTAGTACCTTTTCGCAAACGGGGGTTATTGGCTGTCGACTATGGCAATTAGCCGCTATGATCGTTAAAGTACACGCAATTAATTTGGCGTGTCGAAATAGGCGCATGAGCCAAGGCACGCGTAAGAACAGCGAGAACAAAGAATGATTGATGACGATCGAATTATTGCCGACCTAGCAGAACTAGAAGCATTTCTAATCACTGTGGAAAGTGGCAGCCTAGGTTTAGCCAACGCAGCAGGCGTCGTGCTAGCAACCAACAACAGCGATGGCCGCCGTTTTGTTGCAGTACTCGATGACAAGCACCAGCTTATCTTAGGCCGTTGGGTAACAGAAGAAGTGTTCCAAACAGGCCAAGACCTAGTTCGCAACGGCCCAACCAAGCAATAAACGAACTCACCAAACGACAAAAGCCACGCAATGCGTGGCTTTTTTGTGTTTGCTGCTGTAGCTCATAATTGGACAAAACTTTGCCAGTCCCTTTGCTAATTCAGCAAGCTATGAATAATCACAGGTATTACAAAGTCGTAGTGAAAGAGCTAATGCAATGAGTAAAATCGCACTAGCAATAAGGTTTTCTTTAGATATGTGGATTAAGTAAGCTTATGTTAAATATGATTTTTTTTGTTTTTACATGAAAACAAAGCCACGCAACCTATGGTCTTAACCTCAACGTTAGAGAAGTGCTCATTTAAAGATTTTGATAGTGACTCAAAATCATCATCAAAGTTGCAAAAAATGCCTTTTTTATTATAGATATTCATTATTTTTCTAGCGAAAAAGTTCACTTCCACATCTTTTCCTAAAATTGTACTGCCAAACAAAACTCCGTCATCATTTAAAAGTTTCTTTAAGTTTTCAAATAAAATACTTTTTTCAACAAAGCTACCTGGTAAACAATGAAGTAAATAGTTAATACTTATGGAATCGAACTTTTCAACACATAGGTCATGCATATTGAGGACGTCGGCCTGATATACCTCTGGCTGGAAGGAGTGGATAGCCTTTTCAGCTTCACTAAGACTATTTCTATTCATATCTAGCAAAGCGATACGCCTTGTTGTTTGAGGAAGGTAATTCTTAAGATAATAACCAGTGCCGACCCCCACATCTAGATGGTTGTGGGATACATAATCAAGAAAGTGATTAGAGATATTTCTAGTCGGACACTTCCAAAAGTAATGATTAGAAACACCTAAAACCCAAAAGTCATATATGGATAAAACTTTCTTTGAATATATAGCTTGCCCTTCTACCGTAGCTCTGTCACTCATAATACCCCCTATTAATATACCGCATGGACTCTCCCCTAGGCATGGAGAGGCACTTAGTTCATAAGCCCCTTCTCTAAACACCTCAAGCAATTTTAAACCTGTTTACAGAGCAAAAATCAGTGTGTGCATTTGAGGTTGATGCTCCGTCAACCAATAGCATTTTGTTGCATAAGAAATAGTATATCAACCGCAGCGATGTCAAAGCGAGTAGAAAATAATCGAAACACGTTCTGAGGCAAAAACGAGTTAAACCTGTCCGTTTGGAATCATACCGTCCCCAAGCTCTGCGTAGCATGTTTAGCAATAAAATATCCCCCCAGTTCGAAAGCAAACACCCAAAGCGCAAGAAGAACACCACTCATCACTCAGCCCTATGTATCGAGCCAAAAAATGGCGAGATATTGATATTTTATGTAACATCTCAATTACGAAGAACTGATACTGAGGATCATAATGAAAGGAATCAAACCTCATCTCATCTTGTGTTGGCTGGCTCTGCTGTTTACTTCAGTAACATTCGCAGGCTACGACGAAGCACTAGCCGCATACAAAGAAAAAAACTATGCGCTCTCTTTAAGCTTGGTAACACCTTTAGTAAACGAAGGGGATGCTGATGCACAGACCCTCTTAGGAGACATGTACTTCTTTGGAAATGGCGTGGAGTTAAATTACGACAAAGCGTTTCGTTTATACGCTAAGGCCGCAAATCAAGGTGAAGTGACAGCAGAGTTCAACCTTGGCTGGTGCTATGAGTATGGTTTAGGAACCAAGAAAGACTGGCAAAGAGCAAAAGAATTGTACGAAAGAGCCGCTTATAAACTCTCAGCTAACGCAGCATATCGTTTAGGTCGCATCCACCAATTTGGCCTAGGCGATACTCAAAAATCCATAGGGATGGCAAAGGCTTTTTATGAGATCGCAGCTAAACAGGGGTACAAAGATGCGCTTTATATCTATGCGAAGATCGCAGAAAAAGATCTAGAAAAGGTAGCTCTTACTGACGATGAAACTGTTACTGCAGAGAAAAAGCAAAATTCATACAAAGAAGTCGCAATGTATTACAGAGAAGCAGTGTTGCTAGGGGACAAAGATGCCCCAAATGAACTCGGCCGGATGTATGAACGCGGCAGGGGCGCGGCACAGAACCTTCAAAAAGCACACGACCTCTATCTACTTGCAATCGAAAAGGGCGATAACTGGGGCTATGCAAACCTTGGCTATTTGTACTCTTATGGCGGAGGAGTAGATAAAAATCGTCAGCTAGCACGTAGTCTCTACAAAAAGTCTGGAATACGAGATAAAAGTGAAGATGGACTGCCCCACTTTTTCTCCGGGGTAAAACTGAGCGATGTTAGTGATGATTTTGACTTACCGGCAAGATTGACATCAGACTGCTTAGTCGGTGATGAAACTCTGTTCGGAATATCATTGAGGTGTGGGACACAATCCGAGTTTGTAGAGTCGTTGATGCAAAAAGGGGCCTCACTCATAGAGACTAAGAAACATGATGAACACGTCGAACTTCAATTTGACGTTTCCAGTTTTGTTGCCGATGCAGAAAAGCTTACTTTGTATTTTGATCACAAAGAACGATTCATTGTGGGCGAATACCAGTTTAAAGTTGGCACAGATGTAGAGGCACTACGAAAACGAGTAGTGCGTAAACACGGTTCGGTGCACTCGACGGAAGGTGATATAGATTATTGGCGAAAAGAGGACGGTACCAATATCGCGCTAGGTGTCCCCCAAGACAGCCAAAATAACCAACTCGCATATGTAACAGCATTAAGCGAGAGAATTATGTTCTTAGAGTATCGAGCCACAGCCAAGGAAATGAAAAAAAGGGCTCGTCAACAACGGATAGACGCCGTTGCCGAGAACGAAATAAGAGTAAAAGAAGAGGCACTTGATGCATTTTAAGCAAGTCGATGGAAGCGACGGTATTGAGTGTAGTTTGTGAAAACTTTCTTCCTACTAGTAAATAGAAACTCCCGTTGGGAGTTTCTATTTATGCTTTAACACCCTATCAATAGCTTACTTTGAGCGCTTCACGAGCTTTGAAATTCTGCGCGGCGTGCTTGGGCGCTTCTGCTAACACGTCACGGCTTCCTTGCTCTGCTTCTCTGTTCAGCTTCACTGATGTAATTTGCCAGTTGTCTTCTGTTCGCTCTAAACCAAACTCGTATTCACCCGAAACCGCCCAAAAGCCCCCTTCACCTAACCAGTGGCTAGCAGTAAAGTCCACCGTCGCATTTGCTTTATCACCATTAATAGTGACGTTCAGATTGCTCAAGTCATGGAATGTCGCATCAAACCCCGGTAGGAATCCCGCCCACTGCTGCATCAAATCTTGACGTTTGACTTGTTGGGCTTCTCCGCCAAACAGTGTGGTGTAGTCGACTGTCAGCTCGGGTGCGAACAACCTGCCTAGATATTCAAACGCTCCTTGGTCTGCAAGAGCAGAAAAGCTGTTAATGTTGCTGCGAATCTTAGCTTCATCCAAAGTCGTAGTCTGTGCGTTCACGTTCATTGCTAACACTCCTATAAGCAGTAACCAGTATTGTTTTAGATTCATCACACGCTTCCTTATAGGTTCGCTTCGAAGTGTTCGGCCACTTCATCGACAGCCAGTTTTACCGCGAGTGGTTGGTCGTAGAAATCAAACTGGTTGATGTCGTATAGCCATACTGCGTTAACATTGCTGCCTGCGTACTCTATGTAACGGTGAGCTCCGGCTGGCAAAGCCATGGCTTCAGATGCCACCATGAGTACTGGCTTATCTTGTTGCGCTGCGCTTGCTTGAGCATCGTAGCTCAACCACCCCGTCCAAGATGCAACGTTGAATTGGTTGTCATACTCGGGGATCAATCCGCGATCTGTTTCTGTGTAGTAAGGCGCTTGGAACATCAGGGCATTCTCATTCGTTGTACTTGCTGCTTCAATGTACGCAGGCGTTGCTGAACGTGCGGCTTCGTCCGCTGCCGCGAGTAGACTCTTCGCGCTTTCTTCACCACCGTAGATTTCGGTTGCCATCGCTTTGTCGTGTAACCAAGGGGCAACCACTGCTGCTGCTTTTATTTTGCTGTGACCTTTAACTGCGTCCAACATGTAACCTGCCGATGCGCAGATACCTAAACCACCGATGCGTGAGGCATCAACACCATCTAATTGACTTACCGCTTCAATCACTGCGCGAATGTCTTCTGTTTTGCGTACAGGATCTTCTAGGTACAAGACTTGGTCTTTACTCTCGCCCCAGCCTCGGAAATCGAAGGTTAATGCTGCGTAGCCTCGCTCTGCCAATGCTTGAGCGTATACCGCTGGCATTTGCTCTTTCACCGTTGTCCATGCGCCAGTCACAATCACTACTGGCGCATTTTTCACACCTTTTGGCAGGTAAAGGTTCGCGGCTAGTTGGCCAACTTGAGTATTAAGTTCAATTTGTTTCATGGTGGTTTCCTCCGAGGCTAGGTTAATGTGGTGATCATTTGCAGAAACTGGGGAAGCAAAAATGGTAAACGGCAAACTGCTCAATAGTAATAAAAGCGATTTCTTAAACATGGCGTCCTCTCTGTCTTATGTGTGCTGACCGGCTAACTTGGCTATAGATTAGCCCCACCTAACCAAAGAAGATTGAACAATCCTGCCCGAGTTTTTGTACTTTATTGCGCCTCTATCTGAGAGTTGACGAAGTGTGCAAAACTCAGCTAATTTCAGCTAGTAAGTGCAAGAAAACAAAGGATTGAAAATGAAGTCTGAGATTAAGTTTTATGACTTTGAATCTAACGCCCTATCAAACTGCGGCGATGTGTTGGATATAGAGTTTTCTAACCATGGATTGGACTGGGTGGGCATACTAGTAGAAAAAGGGACGTCTCCATATTTCTATCCGAAAAATGTGTTTACCCCTTACTTCTACTTCGCTTTGGCGCTAGAGAAAGATTTGAATTGGAGCGTCGAAAATGATGGTACATTCGCCGATTTGAAAACCAGCCCGGGTAACATTTGGATTAACCCGCCTAGAACCCCGTTTACCCATGACGTGGCAGAACCTTGTTACTTCGTGATATTGGCAATTGAAGAGCAGGAGTTTTTCTCACGTTGCCCGTTGAATATAGAAGGAATTGAGCTGCAGTTTTTGAACAATTACAACGTGTTAGATGAAGCCGTCAAAGGCATCATTGAACTGTTTATGCTGGAAGCAAAAGCCAAAGGGCGCAATGGCAAAACCTACCTCAACAACTTGATCTCGTTGCTGGCAACCCACTACATTCAGAACTACTCCAACTATTTTGATCTTAAGAACAACCAACAGGCTGCATCCAAATTCGACCAACATCAAGTCGACAAAATTGACCATTACATCGAAAGCAATATTGGACGCAACATCGCGGTAGATGATTTAGCGGATTTACTCGGTTGCAGTAAGTTTTACTTTCTGAGGGAATTTAAAAAGTTCATTGGTGTAACACCTTATCAGTACTTAATGAGCAAGCGTTTAGAGCAGGCACAGGAGGCACTTTCATCTAGCTCCGCGAATATCGCCTTAACAGCGCACGAGCTTGGCTTCAATGATCAGTCCCACTTTACTCGTGCATTCAAAAACCAATTTGGTATGACGCCGGGCCAATTCGTTAAACAACAAAAAGACTAGTGTATCGGCGGGCCAACTCATCTGATTGTAAGCAAAGCATATCGGCCCCCTCACCTTACCAGAAGCTTCACGGTGCTATTTCGACCTTTCGTATTTGTAGCCCACGGCAACGCTTAAACAACCCTCTCAATTTCCCAATAGTGAAGCCCACTAGCTCGCTTCCCATATAACACCACGAACAAAACATAAGTATTTCGGATGAGAAATTCGCGCAATGAAAATCGTCCTGAATACTCACCAACCTCAAGAAATAACATTCCAAAAACGATCGCGTAACAAAATATTAACCACGTGTATTATCTTCGTGTTCTTGATTTGAGTTGCATATCGTAACCAAGCACTGAGTACAATTTTATTTCATGAGGATCTGAACATGAACGGAAAACTACGCACAGCTTTGTCACTAAAGCTTAAGAAGCAAAATATCTCTGACCAACCTCCAAGATTGGTACGTTCAAATGCCGCATTTGAATCGGCAGCTTAAATGATGCACTGGATTCGAGCTTTAACATCGCGGAGTTCATTCGCCATGTTGGTGATTATCGCCATCGCGTCGGTGATAGCAAATACGGGGTGGCGCGTTGTTATGAATAACTTTGCCGTCGATACAGTCGGCATGACGGGTGCTGATGTGGGTATCTTGCAGAGTGTTAGGGAAATCCCTGGTTTACTCTCATTCACCGTATTGTTTTTGTTGTTCATCGCCTCAGAGCAGAGAGTTGCGGTATTGTCGGTTGCAACATTAGGACTAGGCGTTGCGGTAACGGGATACCTACCTTCGATTTATGGTTTCTATTTCAGCACCACAATTATGTCGATTGGTTTCCATTACCTAGAAGCAGTAAACAAATCACTTTCGACACAATTGCTAGCGACTGAAGATTTCAGTGAATCAATGGGGAAGATTCGTTCTGCGGCCTCATTTTTCTCGATGGTGACTTTTCTAGGCATAATGGTCGCGAGCTATCTTTTCGAGGTTTCTGATAAAGCCATATTCTTTACCTGTGGCGCAATCTGTTTCTCGCTGGCAGTCTATTTGATTACCTTTAGAGATACTCACACAGAGGTTAAGCAACACACCAAACTGATTGTGCGCCGCGAGTACACGACATACTACATTCTGACGTTTTTGAGCGGAGCAAGAAGACAGATCTTTGTCGCATTCGCTGGTTTGCTGATGGTCACTAAGTTTAGCTACACGATCCCCATGATGGCTGCTTTATTTATGATATCTAGCTTAGCGACCACGGTTGCTCTGCCTTATGTTGGGCGCTTTATCGATCGCATTGGAGAGCGGCGAGCTTTGATCATTGAGTACGCAGCACTAGTGTTGGTGTTTCTATCTTACGCATTTGTAGATGATCATTATGCAGCCGCTGGGCTATACATTATCGACAGTATCATTTTTAGCTTTGCAATAGCCTTAAATACTTACTTCAAGAAAACCATCAGGGAAGATGAAGTCGCTTCAACGGCAAGTTTGTCGTTCACAATCAACCATATTGCCGCAGTGTTCCTACCGTTTTTGCTCGGAATAATCTGGATGTCTGGGTATCAGTGGGTGTTTTTGACAGGATCCGTGATTGCTTTAACAAGCCTATTGGTATCGCTGACCATCGGAACGAAATGGCATCAACGAATTAATGGATTTGAAGAGTTACAGAAGCAATAGTGCAAGTGAAAAGGCGACTCGTATAGCCATTTAAAGCCATTGAATCTGTTCCTACATTGTGAATATTAAACCCTGCGAGATTTACTTTATAGTCCCTGCGCCACATGATATCACCAGAATTAATATCTGGTATATGAAAAATCGGTTAATTGATGATATCTAACTTGTTAAAGTCATCCCATCAACACGATGCAAGTAAGCAGCGTTAGTTTTTCCAAGGATGGCAACGAGTAGAAGGTATCATCATGAAAAAAACTATTTTAGCTCTAACAGTCTCTGCTATTTCATGTGGCGTAATCGCAGAAAGTGATTATGGTTCACTAGACACATATATGGGTAAAGCGGCGACTGAGCATACTACCGCAGCTAACAAGTCTTTGGATAAAACCCTACCATGGGAAGATGTTTCAGCATTCGAACGCTCTGAGCGTGGGCTTATTGCTGCGTTTGACGATCATGACGCTGGTCGTCTACGTAATAGCATGGCACACCTTGATGTTGAAGATATGCGTGCTGATCGTCCCGACACTGTAAACCCTTCTATTTGGCGCCAAGCTCAAATGAACTATGCGTCTGGAGGCTTGTATCAAGTGAACGAAGGGGTTTATCAACTTCGTGGAGCTGACCTTTCTAACATTACCATTTATAAGGCAACCAGTGGTTACATCATTCATGACCCACTTCTAAAAGCAGAAGCCGCTTCAGCAGCATGGGCTTTCGCAAAAGAACACTTACCAAAAATCAACGGTAAACATAACATCGTTGGTATGATCTACTCTCATACTCACCCAGACCACTTTGGTGGCTCTCGCGGTATCATTGAATCTGGTGATTGGGTAGAAGGCTCTCCTATCATTGCACCTGATGGCTACATGCGTGCATTCGCTGATGAAAACGTATTAGCAGGTCCAGCAATGGGTCGTCGTGCTTCATACCAATACGGTTCAGACCTACCAACAAACGAAACGGGTATTGTAGATAATGCCCTAGGTATGGGCCTTGCTAAAGGTAACGTAACGTTTGTTCCACCAACAAAGTTCATTGTTGATCGCGAAGAGAAGCACGTAATTGACGGCCTTGAAATGCAGTTTATCAACATGCCAGGTGCAGAAGCTCCAGTAGAAATCGTTACTTACATTCCTAAGTATCGTTCTCTGAACACCGCTGAACTTACTTACGACGGCCAACACAACATTTACACATTCCGTGGTGCTAAAGTACGTGATACTGCAGCTTGGACTAAGTACCTAACTGAATTAAAAATGCGCTTTGTTGATTCTGGTTTAGTTGATGATATTCATGCTGCTCACTCAGCTCCTGTTTGGGGTAAAGAAGCCATTTCAGAATACATGGGGTTACAGCGTGATAATTACGGTTGGTTGCACAACAACACAATGCGTCTAGCGAACCACGGTGTGAAGATCCACGATGTTGGTCGTGAAATCGAGAAAATTGTTCCTGAAGTACAGCAACAAACTTGGCACACTAACGGTTATCACGGTTCGTACTCACACAACGCTCGTGCAATCATGAACTTGTACCTTGGCTATCATGATCTCAACCCAATTAACACTAACCCTTTACAATCAACAGATCGCGCTTGTATGTATGTTGAAGTAGCAGGTGAAGATAAGCTGCTAGAAGCGGGTAATGAGTTCTTTGATAATGGTCAGTACCAAGAAGCTGCTGAGCTATTCAATAACCTAGTAACATGTGACCCAACAAACGTCGCTTATCGTGAGAAACTGGCTGATACTTTTGAACAACAAGGCTATCAATCAGAAACAATGGCATGGCGTAACTCTTACTTACAAGGTGCGGTAGAGCTTCGTACAGGTAAGATCGGCTCAGGTACTAAGACTGCTTCTGCAGACGTAATTGCAAACACGCCAACAGCGAATTTCCTAGATTTAGTTGGTGTTCAATTAAACGGTCCTAAAGCAGAAGAGCTAGGCTTAGACTTCAACATGACTATCGTTCACCCAGACCTAAAAGAAACACACTACATTGAAGTTTCTAACGCAGCAATGTCTAGCATTCCTGTAACGGATTTAGGTTTAGAAGACGATATGCCTGAACTTGATACTCAGCTAATCATCAATAAGACAGACTTAACTAAAGTACTACTTGGTAAAGCAACTATCGACCAATTAGTAAAAGATGGTCAAGCTGGTATCAAAGGTGAAGCTTCAAACATTAAGAAATTGGCAAGTGCTCTAGATAAATTCGACGGTAAATTTGAAATTTTACCTCTTGGTCTAGAAAAGTAACGCTACGCTGTTCTAAGTAAAACAACTCAAACGGCTTCAAAATCCGATATTAGGAAACTAATATCGGATTTTTTATGTCCGTAGAAAAACACTGAATAACGCTTTCACAACGGTTCATCTCCCTCTTTTTCTGATTTAGACAACAAAGCAAAAAAATTTAGAAATTTCGAAAATTTTCTTGAAATGGATATTTGCCCGCCCCTACCTCTCTGTTGTCAATAAATGAAATGAGGATATTCAACATGAAAAAAGCAGCCTTGGCTCTGTTACTAATTACTCCTGTCGTCTCATACGCAAACACTGAAGATCAGATTGCAGTCGGTATGGCATTCGATCGCGGGCTGAGTGTGGTTTTTGATTACAATCAGAAAGTTAAGATTGCAGCAGGTAACGATGGTATCGCTTTAGATTATACCTTCGCTAAGGGGCAATTCGACTCAAGCACACCATTAAACTGGTATGTCGGCGGCGGTGCGTATTTTGATTGGGATAGTGATTTTGGCGCTCGAATTCCATTGGGCATGAACCTAAATTTTGCTGAAGACTGGAAATTGTACGGTCAAATCCACCCGGAAATTGAGTTTAGTGACGATTTGAAACTGGATATTGGTGCGGCAATTGGTGTGACCTACGCCTTCTAACCGTGGTTAGACAGGAGGGATTTATCCCTCCAAAACATCAACAAAAAACCGCCTAATTAGGCGGTTTGTACTACAAATCTACGGGTGAATGTGCTTCAAAATGTTCTTTAATTTATCAAGAGCCATTGCTTCCAGTTGCCTTACCCTTTCGGCTGAGATGCCATGTTTGTGAGCAAGTTCGGTAAGCGTCAGCTTTTCTTCAGCCAGCCAGCGGTGGAAAATAATATCCTTACTTCTTGAGTTAAGCTTACTCAAACCAGCCATAAGCTCACTGTTTAAATGTTGCTCCCAATCTTGTTGTTCATATTCTAGTGCAATATTCGTTTGCGGTTCTGGAACAACACTAACCAGAGATGGGCAATATTCATCGTTTTCTGAAGACTGAGTATTAATATAAGAATCTCGCGCCGATAGCCTACCGTCCATCGAGATAACATCACGTTTACTAACATCGAGTTTTTCGGCGAGATCGGCCGCTTCAGAATCCCCCATCCACCCCTGACTACGCTTGTATTTTTTTAAGTTAAAAAAGAGCTTTTTCTGGGCTTTTGTCGTTGCTATTTTTACGATACTCCAATTTTTCAGAATATAGTCGGTAATTTCAGATTTAATCCAGTGAACTGCGAATGTTACTAGGCGGTAGCCTAGTGTCGGGTCAAATTTTCTCACGGCTTTAAGCAAGCCAATATTCCCGCACTGAATCATATCTGTAAGAGGTAGTCCATAACCGGCAAACCCTCTTGCTATAAAGACGACATATCTAAGGTGTGGAAGCACAAGCTTGGCCACCATAGATTCATCGTTGTTGTAGTACAGGTTTTCTGCAATATCCTTTTCTTCCCATTCCTTCAATATCGAGTGCGAATTCACAAACTTCATGTAGTGAGACAAACTCTCGCTGCTTTGTAGTGACATCGCCGCTGCTGAAGTAGACATTAATCCTCCAATATATAGTTTTTAATCGTGTCGCTGTGTGTTGAGCGATGCGAATACTATTTTTTGGGGAACTCATTTTAATAATGATTTACTCAAGATCAGATAAACAAAATATAAAAGCCTAAAATTCAAAAACTTAAATAAAGCTCATCAATAAATCATCAAGAGTATTTTAAGCACATTAGCAACAAATAATCCCTTTTTACAGAAAGCTTATTAAAGAGTTATCGACGTATTATGCGTTGTATTTGGACAGCGGATAGCATGATTTGGTGACGATTAATTCGTTGACAGAAATTCAAACACTTTTAGAGAGACACCAATGAACAATACTCAATTTTCAAACGTTTCAGTTCAATTTGAAGCATCGGAAGATAAGTCAATAATGATGCTAAAACCAAGTGGAAAACTTAACAAAGAAGTCATTAAGCAAGTGGCTAACTTTATCGACAAAAACGCGCAAGAAAACCAACAACGCCGAGTTAGCCTTATGTTAGATACATCAGATTTTGATGGTTGGGAATACGATGCGTTTATTGAGGATGTAAAACTGAGCATCAAACACCGCAATGATGTCAGCAAAATTGCGTTATTTGGCCATCAAGCTTGGTTAGATGTTGCAGCAACACTTGCCTCATTCGCGACCAAAGCGGAAGTCGAGTACTTTGATAATAAAACAAACGCTGTCGAGTGGCTCAGAAGTTAACGCCATAACATAAAAGCTTGAACCTGCTGTCTTTTAGCAGGTTCAGTCGGTGCAATCACCGATACCGTACTTTTGAAAGGCAGAGTAACGAAGAAGAGCTAAGTCCACAGCTTGTCTGCCTGATTGGCAGGCGTGGTTGAGTATTTATCTATTCTGTTAGTCTTTAGGCTGGTGACCCGTCTTCTTCGCAAACTTTTGCATCGCCTCGGCAAACGTTGTTGTCCCGCCTTTCGCTTTAACCTGTACGACCTTAAAGCCCATCTTTTCCAGCTCTTGGCGTTCTGCCAAAACCGCTTTGTCATCTTGCTGACTACCTTGTGCAGGCTGATGAATGTAATAGCCCTCTAACTGACCATCTTCAACTAATTGGTGGTGCTTGAGTGCATTGATATCAAAATTCATAGTGAGTCTTTTTACTAATAATGGGATAGGTTTTTATGGCAGCTTACATGCGCTTTAACGGCTTAACCACACTATCAAGCCCTTCGATTTTTAGAGCAAGGCAGAGTTTCAGTAAGTCACCGAGTTCGCCGCTTGGGAACCCTTTCTTATCGAACCACAACAAATACTCTTCAGGTAAATCGATCAATACGCGACCTGCGTATTTGCCAAATGGCATCTGCATTCTTGCCAGCTTTATTAGGTTTTCTTTTTCGAGCATTTCAGCGTCCATCATTACGTTTGGTCGCTAGGTTATCACTGAAGCGCGATGGGTAGAAGAAATGGGGCGAGGAAAATGATAAGCCAAAGCTGCGCGTCATTCTTCAGCTCTGGCTCATTGTAAGGCTAGTGGGAAACAGTATGAGCGTACTCTACAACGACTTGGTTACCTTCAATGTACGCACGTTGGATATCGCCATCGACACTCATACGGCTTTCAAGGTACACCACTTTAGGTACGTCCTGAGCATCTTGCTTGAGTGATGGGATGACCAATTTTGGATCTACATGAAGCTGACGGCAAAACTGGCTGATAAACGTCATTGAAAGGGCGGCGTCGCCACGTAGGAGGTTAGAGAAGTCGAGCTGGGTTAACCCTAGTCGCTTGGCGACTTCCATTTGCGTTAAACGCATCTTCGCTTTTTGAGACATCCATATGTCGTATAATGCATCGCGATCCTGCTGATTGAATTCCACTGCTATTACTCTTTTATATAATTGGATTGTGGTAAATTTTGGCAAGATCCTGACCTTCCTTGTCAGTCTTAGGTGAATTTTACTTCAAGGTTTCCCCCACTAATCGATGAGAGAAATCTCAATTATCAGGAGTTACAAGAAAGCTATCGAGGTAAGAAAGTGTGTCTGTTTATGCCTGAACATAAACACTGCATTAGGGCCGACCTGTGCGGCCGCCCCTTTCATTTTCGCCCAAGCGACTCACTCAGTTGGCGATGTCCAATAGGTTATCTTTCACGCCATTAATGCGGAACCAGCCTGCAATGCTGAAGCGCTCAGCGTTGGTCGGTAAAACCTCATGCGGGAACTGCTCAGAAAAGAAGACGAATAAGCGGCCTGACTTAGGAGGAATACGCGCAATTTGGTTGTCATCGAGATCGTAAACCACTAGCTCACCGGCGTCTTCTTGTTGCCAGCTTTCATTCATATAAAAAACGGTGGTTAAGCGTCGGTTCTCATTGCCTTGAAAGCAATCTAAGTGTTTCTCGTAGAAATCGCCTTGCTCGTATTTGGCAAAGTGCGCTTCATACTCGAACAAGCCGAGAAAGAAATGCCTGTTGGCTTCCAAACGGATCGCTTCCATCTTACTGAGAAAGGTTTGTACTGGCTCCCCCATCGTCGGGCTTAGCCACTGTATTTTATCGCTACGACGAGTGGCTTCGCGCACGGCTTCATCGCTTCGCCCTATACGCGCTTTCTTCCAGTTTTCTGGAATGCAATCGCGTAACTCTGCGACCTGCTGTGCGGTGAGGAAATCATCCCAAATGTAGTAACCGTCCTTGGATAAAGCCTGAATCATTTGTTGCATGGTTATCTACCTAGATCAAAAACAGGCGTTTTAGACCTAAGCCAACTCACTCGCAACTCAGCTTTTTTGTCGTGTCGATAAATCAAAAAAGCCGCTCAGTTGAGCGGCCTTGATTCAATTCTTGTTACTAGGGGGCGTGGTGACCTTAAAAGAAGCTCGCAATTAAGCGCTTAAACCAATCCAGCGCCTTTTTAAATAAGCTACCTTCTTCAACGTCTTCCAGTGCAACCAGTTCGGCTTCAGCCACGGTTTTTCCATCTAGTGAGTAGACAACCGTACCGATCACTTCATTTTGAGAGATAGGTGCTGTTAACTCTGCAGGTACTTCGATGTTTGCACTAAGATTGCGGATTTGCCCTTTCGGCAACGTAATGAAAATGTCTTCCGCTAAACCCACTGACACTTGGTCCTCTTTACCCATCCATACGCGTGGAGTCGCGATTTCTTCATTCGCCTCATTTGGTGACACGGTATCGAAGAATCTAAAGCCATAACTTAGTAGCTGTTTGCTTTCGCTCTCGCGACTCTTAGTGCTGTAAGAGCCCATTACTACCGAGATTAAACGCATGTCACCGTTGGTTGCAGAGCTTGCTAAGCTGTAACCAGCTCCACTGGTGAAGCCTGTTTTCATGCCATCAACATTCATGCTGCGGTCGCGCAATAAGCCATTACGGTTGTACTGTGTAATGCCGTTGTATTTGAATGAACGCTCGCTATACAGCGGGTAGATATCAGGTAAATCACGGATGATGGCTTGGCCTAGTTTGGCGATATCGTAAGGCGTTGAATAAAGACCATCACTATCCAAACCATGTGGGTTAGTAAAAGCTGTATTTTCTAGCCCTAGTCTTTGTGCCCATGAGTTCATCAATGCCACGAATGAGTCTTGAGAGCCTGCTACGTGCTCGGCAATCGCCACACTGGCGTCGTTGCCCGACTGTACAATGAGCCCTCGGTACAGGTCGCTCATGCTAACGCTGGTGCCCACTTCGATAAACATCTTTGAAGAATCTGGGAATTTCTTAGCCCAAGCGTTTTCACTGATGACCACTTGATCGTCGATCGAGATATTACCGCTACGGATTTCCTGCCCTGCGACATAAGCGGTCATTAACTTAGTTAAGCTGGCTGGATTAAGCTTTTGATGAGCGTTTTTTTCAACCAACACTTGCCCCGTGTTGTAGTCGATAAGGATATAACCTTTAGCACCTAGAACCGGTGGATCTGGAACGATAGTTGGCGCGGCCAAAGCAAGAGGAGCAATAAGAGAACTAACAAGTACAGAACTAAAGAAACGAATAGCCATTTTTCTCATAACAAAGCCAAATAAATAGATGTGTAGTGAGTATAGCCAAATATGCCACTTGTAAATCAGGACTTTACCAACCTTTACGATAATTCGAAATTCGTTACATTATTGGCGTTAAAAAGTATTTGAGAAGAGATATTCGAATGAGGAATGGATACAAAAAAGGCCAGTATTTGATACTGGCCTCTTGGAATTACTTAGCAGCTAACCACTTTGGTCTCGCTGTGATTGCATCTTTATAGCTGAACCATAGATACGTCAGCGCAATCGAGAAGAACAAGTAAGAGAGTGCAAATGTGAGTGGCGATGTCATTAGATCTGCCGATACGCCCCACATCACGCCTACTACCGTTACGGTTAGTTTAGACAGCATGCCACACAATAGTAGGAATACTGCTAACTGAGGGAAACGAGTGCTACGGAACGCAAACCAGTAACAGCTGCCCACTGCTAATGCTGAAATAGAAAGGCCTAGCATGAAAGAATGGAGGTGCTCACCTGATGCTACGCCAGCCGAGATAGATGCCATAAAAATTAGAAATAATTTCATTTGTATGCCTCGCTTTAAACTAAGAAAAGCTTCCTTTCATTTTTGCAAACTCATTTTCCACTTATTTTCGCTATTTTTGGCATAATTTCAAGCTCAAAAATTAAACAATTTTTGTTCATATCCTACTCAGGGAAACTATGTAACATAAAGGTTAACAATTGAAATCGAATACATTTAGGCCAGCCGGAGTACTTCTGAGTTATATATGTCAAAACACAAACTTTTGTAACAAACTATTAACCTGAAAAATATTTTATGATTTTGGTGAAAATGTGAGCCAATTCATTCGTCGTAGGAATTATCTGATACATTTGGATCACAACTTCTAAAAGGGTTGACCTCGTTTTTCGAGTGGGGGTGAGCATGCTTTAAACAGATTAAATCGATTGCGTGAGCACTAGCACTTTACCAACATGTTCTTCTGTTTAATTTGATAGTGCTCTGATACCTTTACGCCACTTTCAAATTCACGCTGCTAACACCATGCCTTCACAATACAGAATCAATAAAATCGTGGAGATCGGAGACACCCTTCACCGAAGTGGATGTGCTCCATATAAAGTCGAAAAATACACTCAGTACTACGCGCAAAAACACGGTGTCGATGTGATGATTCAAGCCACACCGACCACCATCAACTACCAGTTCCCAGACGACAACAATGCCGTTGTAATGAAACGTCTCAAACCTGCTTCTATCAACCTAAGTTTGTTGGCGAACACTATTATTCGCATCAATCAACCAAGCAGCGAGCCGGTACCCGAACCTGTGGGTTACCCCAAATGGGTGGTTGCGCTGGCAAATATGGGAATTCCACCAGCGTACTTAATGCTAGTTGGCAGCACGCTAGAAGCCGTCGCGTTTGCCGCGCTATTAGGCTTTATGGTGTGGTTGTGTCAATTGGTGTGCAAAGCGCGTAGAAGTATTGCTGTGGAATTTCTTTCTGCACTAGTAACAGGCATCTTGGTCGCATTCATCGCCAGCACGGGGTTGCCAGTTCCGGTTTGGACACTCTGTATTGCAGCCATCATTTTGTTTGTGCCCGGCCTTTCGATAGCAAACTCGCTGGAATGTCTGGCCTTTAATGATCTGGTTTCCGGTACCAGCTTACTAGGGCAAAGTGCTTTAACCTTGATTAAGCTGTTTGTAGGGATTGTGATTGGCCTCAATATAGGTGAAGCATTTTGGGGCGCAGCGCCCGATACCACCTATATGAATGCCGTACCGACTTGGCTGCATATTTTCGGCCTATTTTTGCTGTCTATTTCTATCGGTATCATCTTTAACGCGCGCCCGACCGATATTTTATTGGGGCTGCCGGTTGCGGTGTTGGGTATGTGGGGCCCGTTTTATCTAGGCTTTGAAAGTGGCTGGATCGTCGGTACTTGGATCACCACGGTATTGATTACGTTATATGGCACTTGGGTGGCGAAGAAAATGGAGCTCACCGGTGCCATCTACATCCTGCAAGGCATCATCATTCTTGTTCCTGGTAGCCGAGTGCTGGTGAGTGCAAGTCAGTCGGTGTTTGAGCAGTCTATTTTACCAATCCCGAGTATCGGCCTTTCGGCGTTGTTTATGTTTTCCGCCATCGTGGCAGGGCAAATCACCGCCTATTCAATCTACTCGCCGAAGATAGAAAGATAAAAGAAAAGCCCTATTCGAAAGTCGCGTGCAATCTGCTAAGTGATAGCTATGCGGCTTTTGAATAGGGCTCTTTGCCTCTATGTTTCTCTTTTCTACTGTAACTCCCTTTTCCTTTCTTCGCTTTCTCAACTCTACTTTTGAATACTTTGCTGGTAACCAGCGCCTTTAACGCGTTGTCTTTTATCTGCCCTCGACCGAGTTCTAGCTCACTCGATACCGGGCTGGCCCCCTCTTCTATCGGGGCGTGCTTTTTGTAATTCATCATTGCCTCATTTTCGTTGATGATGTGATTCCGAGCCCAATAATATGTGAAATATCAGGCGGATCAACCCCATTTCGCCTAAGTGCAATCTGTTTCATTAATATTAATCTCTGTTAGCAGACGGTAAAAATGAAACCTTGCGCATAAAACTGACTGAAAATGTAGAAAGTTCCGAGGTTTGAGTCGAGTATTCGTTGACTTAGGAGCGAATTACTCTACACTCATCTTCAGCAAGAAAGCAGTTCTATGTATACAATACATTTCGTTGAATTACTCGTAACTTCCACGTTGTGTCCGTACGCAATAGCAATCTACTTTTCCACGCTATCCGCGCCGAATTCGGCACAACAAATTAACTAGGATATTTATTATGTCTAACACAGTTACTGGTACAGTAAAATGGTTCAACGAAACTAAAGGTTTCGGTTTCATTCAACAAGAAAACGGCCCAGACGTATTCGCACACTTCTCTGCAATCACTGGTGACGGTTTCCGTACTCTAGTTGAAGGCCAAAAAGTTGAGTTCGTAGTATCTCAAGGTCAAAAAGGCCCTCAAGCTGAGAGCATCAAAGTACTATAATTTGTACTTACAGTTTCTAAAAAATAGCCAGCAAACGCTGGCTATTTTTTTGTCAAAATCATAAGAAGTTTCCATGGCATTAAAACCCACCATTTTTAAGTTCCGCATCGCATTAACGGACATGAATCGTGACTACTACGATTCACTGAATCTGACCATTGCTCAGCACCCTTCAGAGAACAACCAACGCATGATGGCTCGTATTCTTGCCTTCTGCCTTAATGCACAAGAGTCACTCCAGTTTACGAAAGGTTTATCGACCATTGAAGAACCGGATATCTGGTTAAAATCTCTCGATGATCAAATCCAATTATGGATTGATGTGGGTGAGCCGGATCCCGAGCGCATCAAGAAATCGTCTCGCCTTGCTAAGCAAGTAAAAGTGTACAGTTTCAATACCAAGTCGAACGTTTGGTGGTCTCAAAACCAAGGCAAGATTGGTCAGTACAAAGCTGATGTGGTTCGATTCGATGCTGAAGCGGTTGAACAGTTAGGTGATATGGTTGGTACACTTGCCAAGTACTGCGAGCAATTAGGCCTGCCGACCGTGGGACGCCTAGCTGAACGCAATCAAGAGTGGCAGCAATGGTGCGTTGAGCATGATGCGCTGTTTCAGCATGTACTCAAAGCGAAACCAGAGAGCAGCACAAACCACCACTTGTTAGGTTTGTTGACCAAAAGCCATATTGAAATCACCGCCAAACTCAGCCAACACGCAGACTCCGTGGTGGCTATGCGTGAAGCGATTACCCAATCGGTAGGTGAAGAACACAGCAATAAGTTTGGGCTACCCGACTGTATCCAGCTTGATATTATCACCCATGCTTGGTTGTACGTTCAGGGTTGTATGAATATGGATTACAGCTTGGCTAATGATCACGCCCAGAACACCGCCGAATTGCTTAACAGGCTGTACTTCACACCTGCTACCGATGTACAAGCGACACGAGTAGCGTACATGGAAAGCTTTTATGCAGGCAAAGCCGTATTCGGTGAACCGAGTAAGCCATCTTTTTGGCAAAAACTTTCGGATTGGATAAACGGTCGGGACTAGAGGTTAGTACTCAATCGGTTGAGCAATACAAAAACAGAGAAGCGATGCTTCTCTGTTTTTCATTAAAGGACGAGTTATAGATTCTCGTGAGGACCAAATACCTCGTAGTGAATGCGATCTCGGCTTACGTTTAACGAATCAAGCTGCTTAACAATAGCATCCATGAAACCGACTGGACCACAGATATAGAAGTCGCCTTCTGTCAATGGTAACTGTTCGTTAACTTTCGACAGTTCCATTTGCCCCTGATGATCCGCATCCCCCTCTAAGTACCAAGTGTGCTGTTTCCAATCGTTACCCGCAACAAGAGTACTTGTCTCATCGATGAATGAGTGCTGTAGCTTGCTGTTGCAAGCATGAAGGTAAGTCACGTCTGACTTTTTCGATTCAGACAGTGTTTGCAGCATCGCTTGCATTGGTGTTGCGCCGACGCCCGCTGAAATCAGCACAACTGGCTGATGCTTTTCTGTGTAGTAAAAATCACCGGCCGGTGCGTAAAGCTGAACCGTATCACCTTCTTGAACATTGTCATGCAAGTGATTCGACACAATGCCTTCGTAATCGCTGCCATAACCTTCTCGTTTTACTGAGATACGGTAGTTCTGACCGTTTGATTTTTGCGATAAAGAGTACTGGCGAATCTCATTGTATTCAGCTTTTGATGGCTTCACTTCAATACCAATGTACTGGCCAGCTTGGTAGCTAAGAACGTTTCCGCCATCTTTAGGCGTAAGTACAAAGCTACATACCAACTCAGATTCTTGTTTCTTCTCAGAAACCACAAACTCGCGGCTGTTTTCCCAGCCACCAATTGCTTGCTTTCTTTGCAGGTAAAGTTCGCCCTCACGATCAATAAAGACTTGAGCTAGGAACAAGTAAGCTGCGGTCCATGCCTCTTCTACTTCTGGAGTAAAAGCTTCTCCCGCTAGCTCGCGAAGTGTTTCAATCAGGTGCAAGCCTACAATTTGGTAGTGTTCTGGTTGAATGTTGAAACTGGTATGTTTATGAGCAATACGTTCTACGGCGCTGGTAAGTGCTGCTAGATTTTCAATGTGCTTTGCATAAGCTGCAATAGCTTCAAATAGTGCGACACCCTGTCGACCGGTGTGCTGGTGAGTCATATTGAAGATATCTTTCAGCTCTGGATTGTGGCTGAACATACGTTGATAGAAATGCTTAGTTAACGCGGGACCTGCGCTTTCTAATAGTGGAATAGTACTTTTTACGACTTCAATATGTTGATTGTTGAGCATGTATAAACTCTCCCCATCAGGATTTATTTGGCAATAGACTGGCTCATAGGCAAGCTAAGGCTTGCTCTTATTCAATTCCTATAGAGCAGATTGCGTGCCAACATAGAAAACATCGTGTTTCCTTGATTTTAAACAAGTTTAAGGCACATTTCGTGTCGTAATGACTCCTTCATTTTGAGTCACTTTGACACTATACTATCCAATTATCCCTTTTCCTTGGAAATAGCATGCAAGACATCTCTGCTTCTACTCTAGTTGAAATGACCATCGGGCTCGCCAGTGGTCTTAACGACCAAGATCGCTTTCATAAACTTCTCGATGCGATAAGAAAAACCATCCAATGTGACTGTGTGGCATTGATGTCTAAGCAAGGTGATACGTTAACGCCTCTCGCGATGCAAGGGTTAACCCGAGACACATTAGGAAGGCGCTTCATCATTCAAGAGCATCCTAGGTTTTCACAGATCTGTGACTCTAAAACCCCAGTGATTTTTGATGCCGATAGCGATTTGCCTGATCCATTCGATGGGTTGCTACTCGATCACGATGGCGACCTGCCAATGCATGCTTGCATGGGCTTACCACTCATATTTGGTGACACCCTGCTTGGCATACTCACGTTAGATAGCCTAACACCGCAAGTTTTTGACTCTATTCCCCACCGTAACCTCGATGTGCTGTCTGCGATTGCAGCATCGACGCTGAAAATGGCTCTGACCTTTTCACAGCTCGAACAACAAGCGAAACAAAGCCAGCAACGCCTTGAAGAGCTAAATGAAGAAGCATGGGAAAGAGATGGCGGTGAAATTATCGGCTCCAGCCCAGCAATGACATTGATGAAAGCGGATATCGACGTCGTTGCTCCATCGGATTTCAACATTCTAATTCACGGTGAAACTGGTGTGGGTAAAGAACTGGTTGCTCGTACTCTGCACCACAAGTCTTCACGTAAGAAGCAACCGCTTGTTTACGTGAACTGTGCAGCTATCCCAGAAAACTTAGTCGAGAGTGAGCTGTTCGGTCACATCAAAGGCGCATTCACCGGTGCAGATAAGAACCGTTTAGGTAAATTTGCCCTAGCCGATGGCGGTACACTGTTCTTGGATGAGATAGGTGAACTCCCACTTGCCGCACAGAGTAAGATCCTTCGCGCACTGCAAAACAACGAGATTCAACCTGTCGGGCAAGATAAGGTCGAAACAATTAATGTGCGTGTTTTAGCAGCGACTAACCGTGACTTGAAACACGAAGTCGCCGAAGGACGATTCCGAGCTGACTTGTATCATCGCCTCAGCGTCTACCCGGTTTCCGTTCCACCACTGCGTGACCGTGAAGGTGACATTGCGCTGCTGTCTGGCTATTTCTTAGAAGTGGCGAGAAGAAAGCTAGGTATCGTTCAACTAAAGCTTGGCCGCGAAGCATTAGTTCATGTCACCCGTTACAACTGGCCGGGTAACGTTCGGGAGCTAGAGCATGTAATTAACCGTGCGGCATTGAAAGCGCGTGCACGTATTCACAACCGTTCTGTCATTACCGTATCGGTAGATGATATTGGCCTGCTCGATAACGCTCCGTTAGAGTCATCAGCTCAAGTTCCGGCTTCACAACCAGAAGCGACGCTCGACCTTTCTCAAGGATTAAGGCAAGCAACCGAAGACTATCAGCGTCAGTTGATCACACATGCTCTAACCAATGCGGATTTTAATTGGGCGAAAGCCGGGCGACTATTGAAAACCGACCGCGCTAACCTCACGCGCCTTGCCAAGCGCCTAGGGATCACTGTCACCAAAGAACATAAAATTTCACTTTAATAGAGCTTAAATTACACCTACTTTTTACAAGGTTTAGTCCTGTTAACATCGCTGATACAATGCGGCGGTTAAATTGTTAAATTACTTATTAAAGGATGATTATGAAGTTTGTCCGCTGGTTTTTAGGCCGCATTATTTTGCTACTAAATTTTGTGTTTTCGCCTAAAGGGGTTAAACGTTCACAAGAAGCTCAAAAGGACGTTGACCAAAAGGCTGCCACTATGGCGCTATACCAATTTGAAGCATGTCCCTTTTGTGTAAAGGTACGCCGCTCAATGAAGCGTCAATCAGTGAAGATTGAGCTTAGAGATGCGAAAAACGACACGACTCACCGCAGCGAGCTTGAAGCAGGCGGCGGCCGAGTAAAAGTACCGTGCTTGCGAATCGAGAAAGACGGCCAAGTCGAGTGGATGTACGAATCTTCAGACATCGTCGCGTACCTCGAACAAGAGTTTGCAGCGTAAGAACGATGGTCTACAATAAAGGCCTACTATACTTGAGCAGCTAAGGATAATTCCTTAGCTGTTTTTTTTCATCATCAGCAATGAAGCTACCTATGCCAAATACACACAAGTCTGATACACACCATGAAGTTCCTTCTTTAGGCCGTCAACTCTTTACCATGACATGGCCGATGCTGTTTGGCGTTTTATCTCTAATGAGCTTTCAGCTCGTCGATAGTGCATTCATAGGTCAACTTGGCGTGCTTCCTCTCGCGGCTCAAGGTTTCACCCTGCCCCTACAAATGATCATTATCGGTCTGCAAGTCGGTCTCGGTATTGCAACGACTGCAATTATTTCTAGAGCGCTGGGCGCTCAGCAAGTTCGCTATGCTAAGCAGCTTGGTGGGTTGGTCGTGTTTATTGGCTGTGTGGGTATTGCTGCATTCTCCGTCCTGCTGTACCTCATTCGAGTGCCCATTCTTCAACTGCTCAGCGCCCCAGAGAGTGTTTACCCGATTATCGACAGCTACTGGGTTGTCTGGCTAATCAGTGCATGGGGCGGGGCTTTGCTGTACTTCTTCTACAGCGTATGTCGAGCTAACGGTAACACCATGCTTCCTGGCACTATGATGATGGTTACTAGCCTACTCAACCTAATTTTCGATCCTATCTTCATCTTTTATTTTGATATGGGCATTGAGGGTGCGACAGTTGCAACCATACTTGCCTTCTCTATCGGCTCTTTAGTTGTAGCACCCAAAATCCTCAAAAAACACTGGATGTCGTTTGACTGGAGTGACTTGAATATTGCCAAAAGCTTAAAAGAAATTGGCAACATCATGGGCCCAGCAATGATTAGTCAGCTACTCCCCCCTATTTCATCTATGCTGGCGACCAAACTTTTAGCAGGGTTTGGGACTGCAGCAGTCGCGGCATGGGCGCTAGGCTCCCGCTTCGAGTTTTTTGCAATTGTGTCCGTACTGGCACTCACTATGTCTATGCCACCCATGGTTGGCAGGCTACTTGGAGCAAAAAACTACGCAGACATTCGTCAATTGGTCAGCATTGCTTGTCGATTCATTCTGGGTTTCCAACTGGTCGTCGCGCTAATTACGTTCGTGGCAGCTTCACCTTTAGCCTCGTTAATGACGAGCGAAGAATCCGTAGAAACGATTTTGCATTGGCATTTACTGATTGTCCCTATTAGCTTAGGCCCACTAGGCATTTGTATGTTGATGGTTTCGGTTTCTAATGCCCTCGGTAAGGCTTACACCGCACTGACTATCTCAGCATTGCGACTTTTCGCGTTTTTCCTTCCTTGTCTATGGATTGGTGCTCAACTAGGGGGCATCAATGGGCTGTTTATTGGTTCGTTAATCGGAAATATACTCGCAGGCTTTACTGCTTGGATGCTCTACCGTCAAACGCTGTCTAAGCTAGAGTTACGAATCGAAACGGTCGCTAAGTAAGAAAGACATATCGACGGCTCAATGCCACTTATATCTACCTTAGAAATTGAGCCATCTAAATCCAAAGGATCACTTTAACCTCTTGCATGGGCTGATATTTTCGCGTAGGTTAAAAATTCACCACAAGGAAATGATATGAACTTCACTGTTACTTACCTCTGGCTCCTCCTAACTATGCCTGTAGTCCGGTAGGTGACCCTGTGCCTGGCTACGAGTGATGTAGCCAGCAATGTTTCAATCTTCATCACTTCGTAGCTCACTCTTTCTAAGGATGCGAAACGATGAATGAAAACCCCAGTATAGAAAACCCTTCTCAATCAAAATCCAGCGCCTATCGTATTGGCGTTTTACTGGCTCTGGCCGGTACTTTATTGTTTTCCATCAAACCCGTATTGGTAAAAGTTGCCTATCAATATGGTGGTGATGTTACGTCTATTATGGCGTTAAGAGCTCTAACCTCTCTGCCTTTTTACTTGTATATTCTGGTGCACATGTGTCGCTCAAGCGAAAACCGCCAGAATGTCCGGCAGCATGGATTGCTAGCAGTCGCAGTGGGTATATTAGGTTACTTCTTCGCGACATACCTCGACATCGTGGCGCTAGAGTACATCTCTGCACAGTTGGAACGATTGCTAATCTTTCTGTTCCCTACCTTTGTGGTACTTATCAGTTGGGTGCTATACAAACAAAAGCCAAATCGGAAAGTCGTGTCGGCAACGATCATCGGTTATGTCGGCATTGCGTTTGTTGTAGCTCACGATTTAACGAGCCTTGGTGAAGATGTCTTATACGGCAGTGGATTAGCGATTCTATCGGCCATTGCTTTCGCGTTCTACTTGGTATGGAGCAAGCCTTTAATCGCCAAGCTAGGTAGTCCGTTGTTTACCAGTATTGGCATGGGTAGCGCTGGAGTAGCTATTCTAATCCACTTGGCTTTTTCCAATGCAGATATCGCTTCGTGGAGTATTGAACTGATCGCCATTGGTGCGCTACTTGGTTTGTTCTGTACTGTTATTCCTTCGTATTTGATAGCAGCGGCCATGGCACGAATCAGCCCGACAGAGCTTAGTTTATCAAGCAACATCGGGCCCTCAATTACTGCAGTAGCCGCCGTGACCATACTTGGTGAAGCGTTTACTTGGTTCCACTTGATAGGAATGGCGCTAGTGGTGTTTTCCGTCTATCAAATCAATCGCTCTAAATAACTCAAGACTGCTAGGAAGCGGCGACATTCGTCGCTTCTTCTCGGCCTATCGACCGATAGATAAAGCCCTTCTGTTTCATGCGCTCGGGGTCAAATAGGTTTCGACCGTCGACGATTATCGGCTGGTTTAATTCACGTTCGATCAGATTGAAATCGGGCGCTTTAAAGTTTTGCCATTCAGTACAGATGATGAGAGCGTCGGCGCCACAAAGGGCTGATTCTTTGGTCCCCATAAGAGAAAGTTTCTTTCCTTTCACGCCGTATATCCGCTGAGCCTCTTCCATAGCTTTAGGATCGTAAGCTTGAATACTTGCGCCCGCCTCCCAAAGTGACTCCATCAATACACGACTTGGCGCCTCTCTCATATCATCCGTTTTCGGTTTAAAAGAAAGCCCCCATAATGCAAACGTTTTTCCATTTAAGTTTTCTCGCCCATTAAATAGGTCACACAATTTTTCGAACAAACGTCTTTTTTGATTGAAATTCACGTTCTCTACCGCACGAAGCACTTGTGTATCGTAGCCATGCTGTTCGGAGGTTCGAATCAGTGCCTGTACGTCTTTGGGAAAACATGAGCCACCATAGCCACACCCAGGATAGATAAAGTGATAGCCAATGCGCTCATCACTGCCTATCCCGCGCCTAACTTGCTCGATGTTTGCTCCGACCAACTCAGCAATGTTGGCCACTTCATTCATGAAGCTGATTTTGGTTGCGAGCATGCAGTTTGCCGCATATTTGGTAAGTTCAGCCGATCGCACATCCATGAAAAGTATCTTTTCATGGTTACGATTAAACGGTTCATAGAGTTCTCGCATCATTGATTTCAACTCTACATACTCTTTCTCATCGGGCTGGATGCCAATCACGATTCGATCTGGCCTCATGCAATCTGAAACGGCAGTCCCTTCTTTTAGAAATTCTGGATTCGATAGTACGGGAATGTACAGGTGTTTTTGATTGCGCTGCTCAAGTACTTCAGTAATTTTTTGGCTAGCTTTAGCTGCGGTTCCTACTGGTACAGTCGACTTATTAACAACCACGGTGTTTTTATTACTGTAGGTCGCAATTCTCTCTACCACATTTAGCACGTACTTGAGGTCAGCCGAACCATCTTCGTCTGGGGGAGTGCCCACCGCTACAAATTGAATATCACCAAATTCGACGCCCACTTTGGCATCGGTGGTAAACTGCAAATGTCCGGCCTGGTAGTTATCACTCACTAGCTTCTGCAACCCTGGCTCGTATATCGGAATTTGGCCTTGTTTTAGCTGCTCAATTTTGTCGTGATTGATGTCCACACAACACACCTGATGTCCCGCCTCACTCAATACCGCGGCTTGCACTAGCCCAACGTAACCAATTCCAAATACTGTAACTTTCATGTTTATCCCTTAAACCATGATTTGTTTCAGTATTCGAGTGAGATATTGCAGTGTTCTTACAATTAGGTAGCAGTTATCTTACGCTTAAGGTGCTAGAGTAACGCCGAGCTTCCATGACTATTTAGTGATAATGCTATATTAAACAGTACAGAGAGCCGCTTTCATTTAGCTCTAGCTCTGTTGATGAGTTTATTAGGGTCTGTTGACCTTTCGAGCTGACTTTTGCAGCACTTTGTGGAAGATTTATACAAGGCAGAGGCTTTGATGTGTAGCTAGCCTACATGAGAAGCCGATAACGCAGTAGAAATGAACCACAAAGGCTGCCCGAAGGGTTCGGTTAAAATCGTTTGATGCTTCATTGAAGACTATTTGCTTAGAATGACTAAACTACACAGTCTTCGCCTCGCCTAAAACGATTTTATCTCGAACAAAATTTAACCGCGAAAGATCAACAGACCCTAGTATTTTGATAGCCACTTCACTGAATACACTGGAATGCAGACTTAGTATGAGAGTAGAATGTGCAGCTGCTTATGGGCGATGGAATCAAATCTGTTGCTTACAGCCTGCCATATAGGTTGATGTTAAACCTGATGGCACTAAGACAAATAATTAAAACTCAGCCAACATCACCTGCGCATAGCTAGGTGGTTGCCATTACTTAATAAACTTTCCCAGTTGAACACCACCCGTTCATCTAGGTATTGATAGCACTGTGTAATAAGCAAATGGACCAAGACAAGTTTACAAATATTTATCGCTTACCCGGGTCAATACAAATTCGTATTGGCAAATGGCAGCAAACTCTGCGTGGAACGTCTGATCTTGTTCTTCACCAAGCGCTGCAATCAAGAAACAAGCAATACAAAACCAAAGCTCTTAAGCCTACGGGATGGTTCATCACTCCATTCCGCTATGAAGATATTTCTGTTACGCACCACGGCCGCTATATTCAAACGGCATTACGTACGATGTTAGACCGCAAAGTCGCATACAAACGACTTTATCTGTCTACGACCCCACTTGAACAAGCAGAGCCGGCACTGATCGCGTTCAAGAAGGAATGGATCCAAAAACATAATCGTGTGGCAAAAAAGTATAACCAAATCAAGCTGAAAGAATTTCTTCGCTACGCAACCGAAGAGCTAGAAACTCTCTACCCTTCTATTCCTAAGCCTCAGTTCGATAAAGCGCTATGGAATCGATTGGTGGTATCGGAGCTAGGTTCGCAGAAGAAGTTCAGCGACCCGTTTTACGTAACACGAGCCGATAGAAACAAGAAATAATCACTACGCCTTAGATGAGGTAATTAGGGTCTGTTGATCTTTCGAGCTGATTTTTGCAGCACTTTGTGGGAAATTGATACAAGGCAGAGGCTTTGACGTGTAGCTAGCCTACATGAGAAGCCAATAACGCAGTAGAAATGAACCACAAAGGCTGCCCAAAGGGTTCGAGCTAGGCGCCCCCGTTATAATCGTTTTATACTTCGTTGAAGACTATTTGCTTAGAATGCTAGGCTACACAGTCTTCGCCTCGCCTAAAACGATTTTGACTAGGCGTCCCCATCTGAACAAAATTTAACCGCGAAAGATCAACAGACCCTAGCTAAGGCGATATCTAGCGATACTTGTTAAGAATGGCTTGGTATTCAGTAATTCCATCAGCGTTTTTGCTTGCTTTGATGATATCAATGCCGCGCTGCAGGTCATCTAGCGTTTCTTGAGGAATGTTTTTGTTGAACGCGTAATAGATGTAGCCTTCTTTCAGCACATAGACAGGTTCAAACTCCTGAGAGTCGATTCCGGCCTGTTTAGCCCACCAATAAGCCGCCCTTTCCGCATACGCCAGCAAATCGATCCGCTCCTTCATTAACTGCTCTGCGAGCGTAGTAACGTATGATGCCTCTTGCATCGAATCTCTTGGTAGACCTAGTGCCAGCAAAGACTGTTCGCCGATATCATCACGAATCACACCAATTTTGTAATTCGCCATATCAAGTGGGGTTTCGATTTGAACAGCAGCATCTTTACGTGCTAGCACCACAACCTTGATATCAGCAATCGGACCAACCCAACGAAACAGTTCCTCACGATGCTCTGTGCGAGTTGTCGAGAACAACACTGCGTTAGGCTTGGTTAGCGTTGCACGGTACGATCTCGCCCAAGGTAAAGGCTTGATTTGATTGAGTTGGACTTCTTGCCCTACCGCTTTTGAAGCGGCGACGAGGATATCTACGGCGTATCCTGTAACTTTGCCTTCGACTTCAAAGTTAGCCGGTGGGTAATTTTCGGTATAGAAATCTAATGAGCTCAACGATTGAGCTTGAGCCGTTAGTGGCATGATTGAAAGATTTAGCGCGGCGAAGAGCAAGGCTAATTGGATAAACCGAAAGCAAACCATACGCACCTCAATCAACACTTCACTCACTACTATTAAACTAGTTGATCAAATTATCAGCGTCTAGGCGATGTAGCGAATCAACGTGCAATAATATTGTTTCTGACTAAACCACGCCTAACATTGGTGCACAACTTGCCAAATCGACGTATTTCATCAAAGTTTGGAATGACTCCTCGATTCATTGCAGCTTCCCAGTAAGACAACTCTGAATCAACCAGTTCTAACAGCTTTTTGGGGCAACCAATACAGCTCCCTTCAGGCCCGCACACAAACGTATCTTCCTCATATAACGGAAGCTCCGCTTTGACCTGTTCTATGATCAGGCGCATCGCACTGGTTCTATCTGGTTTTGGGTTCATAACATAGTTGATAGTGAAAAAAGGCGGGTGATTATATAAGCAGTTTGATGCATTAGCCCTACCCCTTGTGGGGAATATTGTTATCCAAATTACAAATCTCACAAGTGACATTTCAGAAATTGGTAAACTAGGTCTAGGTTTATTAATATATCAATCAACAATAGTGAGAGGCTACGATGGACGGTAAAGTTGATTCGCATTCACCTCTGACTTCATTCACGTCGACTTCCGAGGGAAAAGTACCACTAGCGTTTCTTGAGGCGCTGGCGCAGTCTAAATCGCTTGATCAAATCCTCAACTGCACGTCGCTATGGATGTGTAAGCTGTTTCAAGCGCATCGTTGCAGCATTGCCTTAGCTCAACAGGACGAGTTCCTTCATATCTACAGTTTAAAGGGGAATGACGCCATTCCTGCTGATCAACCAGTGCCGATCCAACACACTTTAGTTGGACAAGCTTTTACGCAGCATACGACGCTCAAATGCGACGATATGTCTTCGGTCGATCTACTCGACTGCCAATGGCTCTCGTCTGGCGGGCTACATTCCTGTATCGATGCTCCTCTTGTCAGCGATGGGACTTGCTATGGTACGGTGAATATCGCTCATGAAAACAAACACCGTTACAACCAATCGGACGTACAAACGTTAACCACTATTGCACATTGGATCGCCTCTCAAATCCGAGTCCAGAAAGAAGTTGATGCGATGAGAACCTTGGCTGACATCGACCCCCTTACTGCGATACTCAACCGACGAGCATTTTCAGAAGCAACGCAACAATTTGGACAACATTCTCGCTATCACGATGGCGAGCACGCGCTACTCATGTTGGATCTAGACAGGTTCAAATCAATCAATGACCAATATGGCCACCTAGTTGGCGACGAAGTATTAGTGTCTATTGCTCAAATTATTCGCGCGCAGATACGCCATGATGACTTGTTTGCCCGAATCGGTGGTGAAGAGTTTGCCCTACTATTGAGAAATACCAGTGAGGAAGCAGCCGTTGTCTTAGCGGAAAAACTACGTGCAGCCATAGAGTGTACTCCTACACACATAGATAACCACCAAGTGCACTGTACCGCAAGCTTTGGTATCGCCATTCCTCACCCAAGCGACGTGTGTTTCCGCGATTTAATGAGCCGTGCTGACCACGCACTTTACACTGCGAAAAGGCGTGGCCGTAACCGTGTGTTTCTTGAACTGAAAGCCTGATTAGCAGTTTTTAGTGCTACTGACTTTTGACCGTCTCCCTAACTAAAGGCTTCACCTCCGTTTCTAACGATTGACTTGGTTTTTTCACCACTAGGTAAACACCCGCGGCTGCCATCACAAACCCCACCATGCCGATAGCATCGAACGACTCACCGAACATTAGCCATGCTTGAATAGCGGTTGTGGGTGGAACGAGGTAAAACACCGACGCAACGCTCGCAGACGCACCGTTTTTAACCATATAAAGCAGTAACAGTATCGCGACACAAGACAACACCACCACTAGCCAGAACAAGGTCAATACCAGCTGATACGTCCATGTCACCTCCATCGTTTCAAACGCCAAAGCATAAGGCAACATCACTAAACCAGCTGCAAAATACTGAACCATTGCGCCACCCACCATATCGACATTTTGACAGTAACGCTTTTGATATAAAGTACCAAACGTAATTCCAACTAACGCTAGAATACAGAACGCGACGGCGGACACTTTATGCTGTTCCGATTGCCACTCGATGTTGCCCATCAATACCAAACATATGCCCAGAAAACCTAACCCTAGCCCCCACCATTGTGCGATTCGAAAACGGGTGCTGGCAAAGGAAACTAGCACCACCGCAGTTAGAATTGGCTGAGTCCCTACCAATAGTGAACTTAGCCCTGCGGGCATACCTAAATCAATCGCCACGTAAGTGCCACCTAAATAAAAACCGTGTATCAAGATGCCCACGACCGCACTATGAAACAGCCCTTTCCCTGTTGGCATACGACGACGTAAAAACACCACCAGTAACGCGAACAACGCTACATTAGCTGTCATTCGGATCAGCAGCAGGGTGGCTGGTTCGGCATACTGAAGCCCATAGCGTGCACCAACAAAACCTGATGCCCATAACACCACAAATGCAAAAGGGATCATTCGAATTAGCATGATTGCCTCTAGAAAATTAACTGCGAATACTGTTACCTTATCTGGGTACAGTTTTTCTAAAAAGATACAGAAAGGTTTATTTTGGTGGGTACAGAATGAGTGCAGATAACAAATATCGTCAAGTCGAAACGTATCTACGTCAAGCACTACAAGACGGCTTGTTCCAGTGCCACGATAAACTCCCCTCTATTCGCAAGCTCAGTGAAGAGCTTCAATTGAGCAAAAATACAGTGATCCGAGCCTACCAAGAACTGGAAGCGCAAGGCGTTATTTACGCCGTCCCTAAATCAGGGTATCGAGTCAAAGAAAAAGCATCACGCCACTCACCAATAGCAAAACCTACCGAGGTTAACCTGTTGTCAGTCAGCAAGGCATTACTCAGTTATCCAAAAGAAAAACAACAACTTGCAACCGGTTCCGCCCACCCAAACATCGATTCTCCCGCAATAAAAAGTCTGTATGCTGAAATTGGACGACACAGCAGATTACAAAGCCAGATGCCCAGCCATTATCAAATTCCTCCAGGCAATGACGTACTCATCAAGCAGCTGTTGAAGATCAGCCAAGACTTAGGCGTTCCCTGTCAAACCAGCGATATCGCCGTTACGCATGGTGCTCAACAAGGGATCAGCTTGGCGCTTCGGGCCCTTACACAACCTGGCGACATCGTTGCCGTAGAATCACCTTGTTACTTTGGCAATTTGCTGTTGATGGAATCACTAGGTTTGCAAGTGATTGAAGTACAAGGAAGTGTAACGACAGGAATAGATGCTCGATCACTGAAAGACACGCTACAAAAGTGGCCAGTGAAAGCCATATTAGTCACACCCAACTTCAATAATCCGACCGGATCTCGTATGTCGTTAGAAGGTAGGCAAGCCTTGCTCGACGTTTCCGGGGACATCCCAATCATTGAAGACGATGTGTTTGGAGAGCTGTTCTACGACTCACCCTTGCCTAGCTTGAAAGCGCTCGATACCAAAGATAGGGTTATCTACGTCAATTCGCTTTCTAAAACGTTGGACTCCAGACTGCGCATCGGGTGGATACTCTCGGGGAAATATCAGGCCCAGATTGAGAAATACCTAATTTGTGACAACATGGGCAGCTTGAACCTAATGCAATCGGCGGTTGGTGAGTTTCTAACTACTGGAAAATACCGCTCTCATACAAGAAAAATGACTCGAACGTATCAGGCTAATGGTAAACGCTTTCTTTCCTACCTGACTAAATCACTCAACACACACTCGGTATTACAAGGCCGTTACCACCTCACTCATCCTCAAGGCTCTTTTCTATGTTGGTTAACGCTCCCTAACCATGTTGATACTTTCGATCTCTACCAGCGTTGTCTAAAACATAGAATCAGTATTTACCCCGGAATGTTGTTTGGGACTCACAACCAATTTAAGCACTGCATAAGGCTTAACTTTGCCAACTTTGAAGACAACTCAGATTGGCATTCAGGAATAGACAAACTGACAAACTTGATCGCCGAGCACCTAGCCACTTACGGCCATTAAACGTTGCTGGCTCATAAGCCTAACGCGCCCTATAAGAACAAAATAAGTCACTTAGAGGGCGATTAAATTGAGCGTCGTTATACTTCTGAGAATCGAGCTTGATGAGGATCCAACTCGTTACCCTGCGAAGTCGTTAATGGCTGATACAAATATGGCTTTCTTCCACGAATCCAACGTCGGCCAGTACACATTTCAAGCTCTTGCCCGTTGAGTGTTGCGATAACCATATCGTCTTCAACCGAATCCGTTTCCACCATGATCTCTCCATACGGATTCAAAATCATCGCATTACCTGTTCTCACTTCATCCATGTCGACACCGACACCATTACTAAATACCAAGAACATACCGTTATCATGCGCGCGTGCAGGCAGCCAACGCATCAGCCATTCTCGCCCTTTTCGGCCTTGCATTTCACTGCGTATCAATTCAGGATTTTGTGCTCGGTTATGCCATAACTCTGGGTCAATGCGACCTAGCGCATTCGGACTTCGAGATTGAGTGCCACCCGTTTGATGGGGAGCTATCAAAACGTCCGCTCCCATTAACGCGGTAATGCGAACATTTTCGACTAAGTTGTTGTCCCAACAAATCAAGATCCCAACCTTACAACCATGTGGCGTATCGAACACAGTGTAGTCACTGCCACTACTCATATGAGGACTGACAAAGGTATGCAACTTACGATGCTTCTTAACTTCACCATTTGGCATCGCGAATACGTAAGTATTGTAAAGTTGGCCATCTTCCCCAAGCTCCACTAGGCCAGCGCCGATACTGATATCAAATGAGACAGCCATCTCGAGTAGTTTTTGGCTTGAATTACCTTGCGGCACTGGCTCCGCCAACTTCCGAATTTCAGCCTCCGACAAGGCAGAAAGGTGCCAATACCCTGAGATACAAGCTTCAGGGAAGACGATGATGTTGGTATCTTGCTGTTTGGCTTCCAACACAAACTGCTCAATAACAGTAAGGTTATACGCTTTATCTCCAGCGTGGTGATTGAACTGCACGGATGCAACCTTGGTATTAAACATCAGGATTCCTCTTAGTCTGTCGGCGATTCAAAAACTACTATAGCGATGCAAATTCATTCCATATAATGAAATAAATGACACATTTAATGAGTAATTGGAATGGATATAGATTTACTGAAAGCGTTTATCGCCTTAGCAACTACCAATACCTATCGAGAAGCGTCAGAAAAGCTCTTCATTACTCAATCAGCACTGACCAAGAAGATACAAAGGCTAGAGGACAAACTTGACTGTAAGCTGTTTGAACGTGGTCGTCAGGGCGCCCATTTAACCTTAGTAGGTGAAACGCTGCTTCCCGACGCTCAACGAGTTGTCGAGCAATTCGATAACTTCAAACAACTCACCCACTCAGTGGTAGATGGAACCCTCGGCCACCTGAACATTGGGTTCGGAATCTCCAGTTACTCGGTTGCACCTGAAATTATTGCGCTGTTTAAAAAGCATTTCCCCAATGTGCACATCACGCTCAATGACACTCCTTCACAACATCAACATAGTGCGCTGCTGTCTGGTGAAATGCACATCAGCTTTAATCGTTTGCCCGCTGAAAAACCTTTAAAGGGAGAGAAAATCTATTCAGACAGACTAGTACTCGCCGTTCATGACGAGCACACTATAGACATCGACTCCCCGTTCGCTTCAGTCAAAACGCTGCCCTACTTGGCTCTTTCCGCTGAACGCGGATTAGGGCTTCACCATCAAATACAGAGTTACTTAGTAAGCCAGTCGGTTTCCCTACAGCCATCGCAGCAGTCCGATGATATTTTGACCTTGCTCGCCTTAGTATCCGCTCGCTTGGGCTACACCATAGTGCCCGAAAGCGCCAAGGCGATCAGTCCACCTAACGTACGCTTTTTCGCCCTCGAAGGAGAACACTGTCAGTGGGACATCGGTATTCTTTATAACGCGAGCAAACAAAACCCATTGAGAGAAAAGTTTGTCGATACGGCGTTGAAGCACCTACAATCAACAATTAATAACGAATAAAAACAATCATATGAGTAACTATTTCGACAACCCATTTACTGGCAAATTGATCAAAGACCAAATCACCAATCCAAATATTATTGCCGGAGACCACAGCTATTATTCTGGGTACTATCATCAGCACAGTTTCGACGACTGCGCACGCTACCTCTCTCCAGATAGAGACGATGTCGACAAGCTGATTTTCGGTCGCTACTGCTCAATTGGCAGCGGGGCAGTGTTTATGATGGCTGGAAATCAAGGCCACCGCATTGATTGGATCGCGACCTATCCATTCTTTTACCAACAAGACCCAGCTTTCTCAGGCGCACAAGACGGGTTCCAAACAGCTGGGGACACTGTGATTGGCCACGATGTATGGATTGGTTCGGAAGCGATGATCATGCCAGGTGTCACCATTGGTGACGGCGCAGTTATCGCTAGCCGCGCTGTCGTGACTAAAGATGTAGAGCCCTATGCAATAGTCGGTTCTAACCCAGCGAAGCATATTCGTTACCGATTTAACCAAAGTGACATCACTTTACTGCTTGAAATGCAATGGTGGCACTGGGATAGTGAAATGCTACAACCTGCAATGGCATTGATGACATCTTCTGACATCAAGGGCCTGTATCAATATTGGAGTGAACACAATGGTCGATGAAGTATTGAAGTTTTGGTTTGAAGAGCTTGAGCCAAAAGATTGGTTTGTCAGCAGCGAGCAAGTGGACAAACAGATAGAACAGCGCTTCCTAGTGACTCTACAACAAGCGTCAGCATCCGAGTTATTCGATTGGCGTTCAACACCGCGTGGCCGACTAGCGGAAATCATCGTACTCGACCAGTTCTCTCGCAACGTTTATCGCAATACGCCTCTGGCTTTCGCACAAGACCCACTTGCTTTGGCATTGGCCCAAGAAGCTATTTCCGTAGGCGACGATAAAGCGCTTAACGATGTGGAACGTAGTTTTCTCTACATGCCCTTCATGCACAGTGAATCACAAAAAGTCCATGTTGAAGCCGAGAAATTGTTTAAGTCTTTAGGCCGTGAATCTAACTACGAATTTGAGATAAAGCACAAAGTGATCATCGATCGTTTTGGTCGTTACCCACATCGAAATGAAATACTAGGAAGAGAAAGTACCCCAGAAGAAGTCGAGTTCCTAACCCAGCCAGGTTCGAGTTTCTAACCATGCAATTTGGCACTCGTCTCGCGAACGACAATGACTACCAGTTCGCGTATGAAGTAAAAATCGCGGCTGAAGTAGACGCGATAACCGCAGTATTCGGTTGGGACGAGGAACTTCAGGTCGAGCTGCATCGACAAGAGTGGAATACCGGCAAACCAACCATCATCACCCATAATGACTGCTCCATCGGCACGTTTATGTTAGAAGAAAAAGGCGATTGCTGGTTTTTCTCTAGGTTCTTCATTTTTCCTAAATATCAGAACCATGGAATTGGCAGCGCTATTTTACAACAGGTAATCGAACAAGTTTCACTTTCAGAAAAACCTTGTAAATTGTGCTACTTGCAGGGAAATAAAGTGCGCAGTTTATATGAACGATTCGGCTTTGCTATAACGGAACAAGATAGCCAATATGTTCATATGATTTACCCTAAGCTTCAGGAGAAGGAATAACTAACCTTAAGCTTGGGCAACCGCAATACCAGAAAAAGTAGAATTAAAAACGCCCAATGATTTGAAACCATTGGGCGTTTTTCTTCGCTAATTACAAGTCATGCTGAATGACATTATTTTGTAATAGTGAATCCACGATCTGAGACGAATCCATCCCTGTGAAATCGATTTGAGAGCCTAGATCTTCTACTATTATCGTTTGATGAACACTATCATCAGTGGTGATATCTAGTTCGACATCATCGGTACCATCAACCACTTTCGCCTCAATTTTATCGCCAATTGCCGACAATAAATCTTCCATTGGGGTGTCTTTCAAGTCGGTAATTACGTCCCTCAAATCAATAGCATCACCATCATTCACACTGAAATCGGTGATGGTATCTGTTGTTCCTTCATCCACAGAGTCGGTCGTCCACTTGAATGTATCGTGCCCAGAACCACCAGTAAGAATATCGGAGCCTAATCCACCAATCAGAATATCGTTACCAGCGCCGCCAATAAGAGTGTCATCTCCAGCACCACCAAATAGCTGGTCGTCGCCATCGCCACCTTCAATGCGATCGTCACCATCTCCCGCTCTGAGTTCTATACCAGTATCGTCCCCCAGTATGAAGCTATCATCGCTTGCAGAAGATTGATCAATCGCAGAGCTGTCTGACGTGACATCAAGGTCTATCTCTATTGGCGATGATGTCGCAAAGCTTCCGTCCGTTTCTGTTGATACCGCTGAAACAGAGATGGTGTGAGAACCCACCGTCGCTCCTGATAATTGAAGACTGTCGATTGCATCAGCCGATACTGTCCAGACATTGCCATCTTGTACAACACTACCAACACTACTGCTTAAGACTGCGCCATTTGGAATACCTGATAATTCAAGTGACAGTACTTCGTTGCTATCGGTTAGGATCGCAACCAAGCCAACCAAACTGATACCCTGCATGCTGATACTTTGGCTTGCATGGATGTGTTTGATGTAGTTGAAATTCGGGTCCACTTGCAGTGTTGGCTGATTTGCTACAGGCGCAACCGCTATTTGGAACTTCTCCTCATCCTCTAACGCCATACCTGAAGCATTTTCGAAGTAGACACCATTATCTTGTGCTTTCACCGTGAGCTCGATCGTTTCGGTCGGGATCAGGCTAGCATCGACAAACACACCCGTGGATGGATCGCTACTTGATAGCACCGCATTGATGTCATCAATGGCGCCGATCAAAATAACTTCACCCGACATACCTACGCTTTGTGTCACACCGCTTGAAGGTGGAAGCACCACACTCAAGATACCAAAGTCTGTATCAAGCGTTACCGTCATGTCTGCATTCGCATGAGCACCGCTGTAGTCTACATCGCTCACACTAATGCCAGTGATTTTCTGGGCTGCCGCTTCATCAATACCCGATGTCACTAATGAGCCATCGATTTCAGGGGCATCGTTTACCGCTAATACCGTTGCTGAAGCACTACCAGAAATCGTTTGGAAGTCATTGACACCATCTGTCGTACCATCGTCAGTGATGTCATAGGTAAAGTTGACGTCACCATAAAAGTTTTCCGCAGGTTTAAATGTCCAAGTTCCATCACCGTTGTCCGTTAGTACACCAGAGGCCGTGTCAGTAAGTGCCAGATTACTAACCGTCATTGCATGAGATTCAGGGTCGTTGGCGTTAGACAAAAGCTGCGCACTCGTAATAACTAGGCCAACACTACTGTCTTCTTCGATATCGCTAAGGGTTACTGGTGCCGTAGTCGGCTTATCATTGACCTCAGAAACATGGATCACAAAGCTATCGCTGTTAGTGTTAGATGTGGATATATCTCCCGGATCGACACTACCTACATTGCCTTGGTCATCCACAATAACGTTAACCTGGACGCCATCAGCATCCGTCAGGTCGTTGCTGTCAGGAGCTGGAGTAAATGTGATCAAATCATCGGCTATTGCTGCATTCACATTGCTCACAGTGCCTAAAATCACAATGGATTGAGTACCTGGATCAAGTGTTACGGTTAAACCAAAGTCCGAGGCGGTTTGACTGTCAAACTGTAAGCTGCCTGAGTCGACGGTCAAGGTCACAGCGTATTCTGCATTTGGATCATCCAACTCGCTATCTACATCGGCAATGGTAAAGCCGTTAAGTGCAACCGGCTTATCTTCTTGAGTATCCACGTCAACAACATTGGCAAATGTAGGCCTATCATTGACAGCTTCGACATCAACAGAAACATCAAACTCTTGCGCAGGACCAAAGTCAGCCGCTCCAGCATCAACCGCTTGAACCTTAAAGTGCAAGTTGCCATCCCAGTTATTGCTGTTCGCATCACCGGAGTTAAAGATGATCTTATCTAAGCTTTGAGCATCGACTTCAACAATCCAAACACCTGCGACTAAGGTAGCCGTACCAGTCACACCCGATGGCAAAGAAACGCTCGCACCGTCTGGTGCTCCGGTAATCTCAACCCGCAATGTCTCTGGCGTATTTTCAGTGTGGTTAGCACCGGCTCCGATCGAGTCAGCCTTATCGACAACCGACGCTTTAATATCAATCTCTACATCTTGACCTTCAACCCCGAGAGCATCAGGAGTTGGCTCGATATCGACTTCGTCCGCCACTGGTGTAACATCAATGGTAAAGGTGCTGTTGTGCTCTGTTGGCACACCTAGCAACTCTTCCTGAGTAAAGACAGTAATACCAATCTCCGCGCTGCCGCTAAAGTGTTTAGGCGGTTTAATCTGGATCGCACTCAGGTCAATCGAGGTTTGGCTTGGATCTTTTAGCTGAATACTCCACTCTCCTCCACCATTGTTCTTAATGGTGAAGTCCGACGACGTTGAGTGAAGAATAAAGTCTTCAGGCACATCCGTAAGCTTCATTGAAACGAACTCTTCAGAGCCATCGTTATCATTTAAGCTCACCGTTAGCCCAGAGCTACCATCCGATAATGAAATCCATGTATCTTCATCTCCTTCAGCAACAAACGGGTCTGCTGGATCCATTCCAGTGATCGTAATGTCATCAACCACGGGTGTCACTTCAAAGGAGACGCTACCATCAAATTCACGCTCGTCTGTCACTGTACCGCCACCGGTGTCATTGAAGACTGCTGTATCAGTAATCTTTCCGCTAATATCAATGGTGACTGTGTTCTGACCATTATCTGTTGGATAGTTTTCTGCCGGTTTGAATAGCACCTCATCCAATGCACCCGCCGCAATTTCAGCTTGGGTGAATGTAATTGTGTCACCTAACACATTGCCAGAAGCGTCAACAAAGTCACCCATCGCTGAATCAGGTATAGTCAGAGTAACTTCCGACACAACTTCCTGACCGCCTTCAGTGCCATTCAGCTTATCCGCTAAACCAATAGAGAAATCTAACTGAATCAGACCATCTTCATAGCCTATGTTGTCATTGGTCGGTACATCGTTGGAAAGATCGACGTTACCGCTTCCGTCAACTATTGGCTGATGATCCGCATCCAAGCCCAATGTTCCTTTGATGTTTACAGACATAGAAGGAGTGACATTGTTGTCAAATGGCTGATCGACCGCGGAGTCTGGGACATCGGCAATTGGAGTCACCTGAACCGGTAGCTCTACCGGAATCACATTCTCATCACCCGATTCCGTGTCAGTGGTAATGATCACAAGCGGCAACTTAAAATCGCCAGAATAATCTTTCGGCATAGACAGGAACAAAGACCCGATCCCGCTCACTGAACCATCTGCATTCAATGTTGCTTGGAAAACATACTTACCATCAACAAAGTCGTAATCTGTTGCTGTGATAGAGGTACCTGACGGGATCTGTGGCGAATTCGGATCAAGTACCACAGTAATCTGGTCAGCGACACCATCATGCCCGACAATAGAAAACATCGATTGAGTTTGTGTACCTAAATCGATCACATTGTCTTCTTCGCCAGCCACAATGCTCACGCCGTCATAAACAATATTGGCGGCAGTAGACGTTTTCTCGACAACTTCAATCGGAAACTCTAACGTAACTTCTGTTTGTCTGAGTACAGTTGAGTCTTTCTCGTTGCCCACATCTTCGCCCAAATCGACGACTTCAGCATAGATCACCATATCGATTTGGCTCGTACCATTATTGTCGTTCGGATTCCCTGGCGTTAAATCCAAACCTGCTGGGGCTTTGATTGAGAAGTTTTCTTCATCAGTAATAACCCACTTGCCGCCACCCTCGTTGGTTGCGCCAGTGATGAACAACTGGTCGAGAACATCTTCAGATAGGTTCTTAAACTCGACAACAAGCTGAGTCACTACTTCTTGAGAAGAGTCATCAAACTCTTGATATTTAATGATATTGGCATCTGGTTCATCGGTGCTCTTATCATTGATGGTAAAGTTGATGGTGCCGTCACTATCCGCTTGAACAACAGAGAGTACCGCTCCATCTGATTCTGTCACCAACAGTTTTTCATGTTTAGCAGAATCAGGATCGGTTGTATTCTCTTCCTCAACCACTGGGTTGACGGTCACAGCTACCGTTCCAGAAATATCCTTAGAAGCAATGCCCTCACCTGGCTCCCCAGCATTCACGTATTCATGGTCTGTTTCACGAACCGTGACTAATGTATCCAAGGTGAAATCTTTACTTGAGTCTTCAGGTAGCTCAACTTGGATGTAACCGGATTGGGAGATCACCGCCGAAAAGTCTTGGTCGCTCTGACCACCAGTTGGTTCTAGAATTAAGACACCACCTGTAGCGGTAAGGTCTTGTGCAACACCATCGACATATACGATCGCTCCGTCAGGGAAGTTAGATATTTCTAATCGCGCATAATATTCGTCATTATCTGGGTTTTGCCCACCTTTCGGTTCCCAGTTAATATTGATAATCGTGTCTTCATCACCTTGAGAAGTAGCGGTATACCCGTCCTTCGCATCAATCACTGGTTCAACATTCAAACGGATCTCTCGCTCAAACGCTCGGCTATGACCATCATCCTCAGTCACAATAATCGTGGTTTTGATATGGATGTTTTCAGTTGAAGACTCAACCGGACGAATGGTGATACCGGAATCAAAGTGCATGCCGGTAATGTTCGCTTCGTAGACAGGCTCACCATTGATGTCGTAGCCAACGAAAGTTAGATCCACTGAGCTTCCATCACTGTCAAAAACTTCGACACCATGAGGAATATTCGACAGCAGTACGGTTACAGATTCTGAGTCATCAAGTGGAGCATCCGCTCGTTCACCGGACACTACCGAGAAACTTAAGTTCGCTTCACCGTTCTCTTGAATCAGAGCTTCAACACCCGAAACTGTTCCATCGTCAAACTCATGCCATGAAGTCTGCCCTGCAAGAATGATTGCGTCTGGTATATCGGCAACACCTTTCACCGCAACGTTAACTGTTTTCTCACCCAATGAAGTCTCATTGGTCACAGTCCCTGATGTCGTGACAGCAGTGTCCTTCACAATACCTTCGACTTTGAAATTAAAGTCTTCATTACTGTGCTTAGGTGGCAATATCTCAACTTGATCCAAGTACAGCTCTGGAATTTCATAGTAAGCGACACCACCGGCACCGTCCGAAACTTCAACAATCGGGTTATCGGCAGGGTCTCCAAGCCAAATTACGGAAACACCATCCTCAGAGAAGCTAGAAATGCGAACATGCAAGGACTCAGAACCGTCGGTATCAACGGAAGCTGACATGGTAATCACTTCACTGAGTAGAAGTGGATCATGATCGGTTTCAGGATCATCGGTATCCTGTGCAGCAGCATTGTCTTCGAAAATATTGATACGACTTACGCTAAAGCTGCCTTTATCGGCAACTGGTGCAACATCGATAACGATCTCTTGTGTCGTTGATTCTGCCGTATCTTTTCCTGCGTGAATATTGTTGGTTTCAGAAGTTACTGCAGTAACTTCAAGTTTGATCTGACCGGAAAACTCATCATTCGGGTCGACTTCGACATCGCCAATGCGGTCAGCGGGAACCAAATACACACCAGAGCCCGCTGGCGTGTCTATAATCGGCGTACCATCAGAATAGACCAGTTCAGCGCTATCACCACCGAGAGTAAACTCTAAGCGATAAACGATCGTTTCTGGCGTGCTGTCATCTTGCGTTTCTGCAAGTATATCCAGCTCAACGTTACTTCCATCTTCGTCCGTTTGATAATCAAACGTACTTGATGCAGTCCAAGTAGCAATATCCGCTACGCTCTCTACATCAATGACCAACTTACCGCGAATACTGTGATCAACGACACCACTATTGAGTACTTCCATCTCAATATTAACTTTGAAACCACCATCATTTGTTGAATAGTTTCTGTCAGGTACAAAGAACAGATTATCAATTGTCGAAACTGTACCATTGATGGTCTGATCAACGAGGCTCGCGTCTAGCACATAGGTGTTTCCAACCTTAGTCAAAGCGTGGTAGTCGCCACTTGAGTCTTGATAATAGAAAGTACCGTGGTGGTTATTGGCATTCTTAATAATGATGTTGCCAATTTCCTCTCCACTATCAATATCAAACAGATCGGCTTGCAGCTGCACTTGAATCGGCGCATTGTCTAAGCCTCCTAAGTTGTCCTCAGCATTCGCGTCATCAGTACTTGCAATCGAACCGTCTCTACCAGCATCTTCGGTTCCTTCTACTTTAGAAAGAATGATTTTGGCATTTTTGTCTTCGATTACGACATCAAGTTGTTCAGTAGAAGTATCCCCATCACTGTCTGTGGCAGTAATGTCTACGCTAAACGGAATATCTTCACCATCAGTATGTTCTAGGCTCTCAGCTGGCTTAAAGCTCACTCGTCCATCGGCACGAACATTCAGTGTCCCCAAAACAACTTCTACACCGTTAATAGTTTCAACAACCGATACGGTTTCTCCTCTGCCTGTAATTTCAATTTCATCGGTCAGTGGATCGTTGCCTTGCTTGAATTGAATGTCTCGCCCAGGTTCATCAACAATTTCAAACTTGGTTAGCTTACCTTCGTCAGCTCCTTGCGTGTCTGCTGCTCGATCACCGTCTTGATCGAACATATTAACCGCTCGCCATCCTTGTCCTTCTTGGCGAACAATCGTCTTGTCATGCAGAGTCGGTTCGTCGTCCGCCACGGTAATCGATAAGTCCGCCGCGGTTGCAGCTGTTTCACCAGTAATCGTTGAGCGGTCGCCGTCACTGTCTACCGCATAAACCGGCAGCGTGAAGGTCAGGCTGTCGTCGTTCGCACCGGTATGGTCCAGCGCTTCCAACAGCGTGAATTGGTATTGGCCAAGGGCGGGCGTATCGAGCGTGATGCTAAAGACTGGCGTCTTAGTGCCGCCCACCTCGATGTAACCTTGGTAACTGCCGTCGGGCAGCTCTTCTAAGCGAACCGGCTCACCTTGGGCTGTCAGTGAGTCATCGGTATTGAACTCACTTGGCTCCAGCTCATAGCGGGCAATGTCATCACTGCCTACGGTAGTCGTGATGGTGCCAGTGCCTGTGATGTGGTCATTATCCGGTGAAGAGCCATCGCCGAGGCCCGCTTCATCCAGACTCAAGCCCGTCACGTTAGTGATGATAGGTAACTCACCATCGGCAATGCTCAGGTCAATGGTCGCCGTTTGAGTGTCACCATCCCCGTCCACAGCGGTGAAGACCACGGTGCTTTCTATCGGATCGACCGTGCTGTGGTCTAAATCGCGGTCCGGCACAAAACGGAACTCACCGTCTAACGTGATGTACACGGTACCGTCACTGACCGCAAAGTCTTGCTCAGTGGCGTCGGTGTCATCCAGCGTATACTTGGTGCCGTTGTAGGTGAACGACTCTATCACGGCGCCGTCCGCCCCTTCTTGGTCAAACAGGCTGTGCGTCACTTCCACCGCGCCATCCGTCGTCGGCTCCGTCAGTGTAAAGTCGTTATCCACCAATGACAGCACATCGTCCGCCACGGTAATCGATAAGTCCGCCGCGGTTGCGGCTGTTTCACCAGTAATCGTTGAGCGGTCGCCGTCGCTGTCTACCGCATAAACCGGCAGCGTGAAGGTCAGGCTGTCGTCGTTCGCTCCGGTATGGTCCAGCGCTTCCAACAGCGTGAACTGGTATTGGCCAAGAGCAGGCGTATCGAGCGTGATGCTAAAGACTGGCGTCTTCGTGCCGCCCACCTCGATGTAACCTTGGTAACTGCCGTCGGGCAGCTCTTCTAAGCGAACCGGCTCACCTTGGGCTGTCAGCGAGTCATCGGTATTGAACTCGCTTGGCTCCAGCTCATAGTGGTCGATGTCATCACTGCCTACGGTGGTCGTGATGGTGCCGGTGCCTGTGATGTGGTCATTATCCGGTGAAGAGCCATCGCCGAGGCCTGCTTCATCCAGACTCAAGCCCGTCACGTTAGTGATGATAGGTAACTCACCATCGGCAATGCTCAGGTCTATGGTCGCGGTTTGAGTGTCACCATCCCCGTCCACAGCGGTGAAGACCACGGTGCTTTCTATCGGATCGACGGTGCTGTGGTCTAAGTCGCGGTCCGGCACAAAACGGAACTCACCGTCTAACGTGATGTATACAGTACCGTCACTGACCGCAAAGTCTTGCTCTGTGGCGTCGGTGTCATCCAGCGTATACTTGGTGCCGTTGTAGGTGAACGACTCTATCACGGCGCCGTCCGCCCCTTCTTGGTCAAACAGGCTGTGCGTCACTTCCACCGCGCCATCCGTCGTCGGCTCCGTCAGTGTAAAGTCGTTATCCACCAATGACAGCACATCGTCCGCCACGGTAATCGATAAGTCCGCCGCGGTTGTGGCTGTTTCACCAGTAATCGTTGAGCGGTCACCGTCACTGTCTACCGCATAAACCGGCAGCGTGAAGGTCAGGCTGTCGTCGTTCGCTCCGGTATGGTCCAGCGCTTCCAACAGCGTGAATTGGTATTGGCCAAGAGCAGGCGTATCGAGCGTGATGCTAAAGACTGGCGTCTTCGTGCCGCCCACCTCGATGTAACCTTGGTAACTGCCGTCGGGCAGCTCTTCTAAGCGAACCGGCTCACCTTGGGCTGTCAGCGAGTCATCGGTATTGAACTCGCTTGGCTCCAGCTCATAGTGGTCGATGTCATCACTGCCTACGGTGGTCGTGATGGTGCCGGTGCCTGTGATGTGGTCATTATCCGGTGAAGAGCCATCGCCGAGGCCTGCTTCATCCAGACTCAAGCCCGTCACGTTAGTGATGATAGGTAACTCACCATCGGCAATGCTCAGGTCAATGGTCGCGGTTTGAGTGTCACCATCCCCGTCCACAGCGGTGAAGACCACGGTGCTTTCTATCGGATCGACGGTGCTGTGGTCTAAGTCGCGGTCCGGCACAAAACGGAACTCACCGTCTAACGTGATGTACACGGTACCGTCACTGACCGCAAAGTCTTGCTCTGTGGCGTCGGTGTCATCCAGCGTATACTTGGTGCCGTTGTAGGTGAACGACTCTATCACGGCGCCGTCCGCCCCTTCTTGGTCAAACAGGCTGTGCGTCACTTCCACCGCGCCATCCGTCGTCGGCTCCGTCAGTGTAAAGTCGTTATCCACCAATGACAGCACATCGTCCGCCACGGTAATCGATAAGTCCGCCGCGGTTGTGGCTGTTTCACCAGTAATCGTTGAGCGGTCACCGTCACTGTCTACCGCATAAACCGGCAGCGTGAAGGTCAGGCTGTCGTCGTTCGCTCCGGTATGGTCCAGCGCTTCCAACAGCGTGAATTGGTATTGGCCAAGAGCAGGCGTATCGAGCGTGATGCTAAAGACTGGCGTCTTCGTGCCGCCCACCTCGATGTAACCTTGGTAACTGCCGTCGGGCAACTCTTCTAAGCGAACCAGCTCACCTTGGGCTGTCAGTGAGTCATCGGTATTGAACTCACTTGGCTCCAGCTCATAGTGGTCGATGTCATCACTGCCTACGGTGGTCGTGATGGTGCCGGTGCCTGTGATGTGGTCATTATCCGGTGAAGAGCCATCGCCGAGGCCTGCTTCATCCAGACTCAAGCCCGTCACGTTAGTGATGATAGGTAACTCACCATCGGCAATGCTCAGGTCAATGGTCGCGGTTTGAGTGTCGCCATCCCCGTCCACAGCGGTGAAGACCACGGTGCTTTCTATCGGATCGACGGTGCTGTGGTCTAAGTCGCGGTCCGGCACAAAACGGAACTCACCGTCTAACGTGATGTATACAGTACCGTCACTGACCGCAAAGTCTTGCTCTGTGGCGTCGGTGTCATCCAGCGTATACTTGGTGCCGTTGTAGGTGAACGACTCTATCACGGCGCCGTCCGCCCCTTCTTGGTCAAACAGGCTGTGCGTCACTTCCACCGCGCCATCCGTCGTCGGCTCCGTCAGTGTAAAGTCGTTATCCACCAATGACAGCACATCGTCCGCCACGGTAATCGATAAGTCCGCCGCGGTTGTGGCTGTTTCACCAGTAATCGTTGAGCGGTCACCGTCACTGTCTACCGCATAAACCGGCAGCGTGAAGGTCAGGCTGTCGTCGTTCGCTCCGGTATGGTCCAGCGCTTCCAACAGCGTGAATTGGTATTGGCCAAGAGCAGGCGTATCGAGCGTGATGCTAAAGACTGGCGTCTTCGTGCCGCCCACCTCGATGTAACCTTGGTAACTGCCGTCGGGCAGCTCTTCTAAGCGAACCGGCTCACCTTGGGCTGTCAGCGAGTCATCGGTATTGAACTCGCTTGGCTCCAGCTCATAGTGGTCGATGTCATCACTGCCTACGGTGGTCGTGATGGTGCCGGTGCCTGTGATGTGGTCATTATCCGGTGAAGAGCCATCGCCGAGGCCTGCTTCATCCAGACTCAAGCCCGTCACGTTAGTGATGATAGGTAACTCACCATCGGCAATGCTCAGGTCTATGGTCGCGGTTTGAGTGTCACCATCCCCGTCCACAGCGGTGAAGACCACGGTGCTTTCTATCGGATCGACGGTGCTGTGGTCTAAGTCGCGGTCCGGCACAAAACGGAACTCACCGTCTAACGTGATGTATACAGTACCGTCACTGACCGCAAAGTCTTGCTCTGTGGCGTCGGTGTCATCCAGCGTATACTTGGTGCCGTTGTAGGTGAACGACTCTATCACGGCGCCGTCCGCCCCTTCTTGGTCAAACAGGCTGTGCGTCACTTCCACCGCGCCATCCGTCGTCGGCTCCGTCAGTGCAAAGTCGTTATCCACCAATGACAGCACATCGTCCGCCACGGTAATCGATAAGTCCGCCGCGGTTGCAGCTGTTTCACCAGTAATCGTTGAGCGGTCACCGTCACTGTCTACCGCATAAACCGGCAGCGTGAAGGTCAGGCTGTCGTCGTTCGCTCCGGTATGGTCCAGCGCTTCCAACAGCGTGAACTGGTATTGGCCAAGGGCGGGCGTATCGAGCGTGATGCTAAAGACTGGCGTCTTAGTGCCGCCCACCTCGATGTAACCTTGGTAACTGCCGTCGGGCAGCTCTTCTAAGCGAACCGGCTCACCTTGGGCTGTCAGTGAGTCATCGGTATTGAACTCGCTTGGCTCCAGCTCATAGCGGGCAATGTCATCACTGCCTACGGTGGTTGTGATGGTGCCTGTGATGTGGTCATTATCCGGTGAAGAGCCATCGCCGAGGCCTGCTTCATCCAACGACAAAGGATCAATACTATCGATAACAGGAATGGAGCCATCGGTAATCTTGATATCCATAACGTTATTGGTCGTATCACCATCGAAGTCAATAGCCGTAACAGGTAGTTGAAGTGATATGCTATCGTCGTCTGAAGAGTGGTCCAGAGGAGCTGATTGCTGAAAGTTGTACTGCCCCTGAGTATCAATACTGATCACTAGAACCAAGTCACTGCTCCCTGTTAGGGCCAGAGTGATCGTCGTACCATCATCTGAAAGAGTCGCTGTAGTCGCTTCTCCATTACTAGTGAAACCATCAAACTGCTCTAAAACACTTGCGTCGAAAGTCACAGACTCTAAATTATCGGCACCGATATCAAATAGTGTACCTATTAAGGCTTCACTCGAAGATTCCACATTTTCGATGCTAACCTCTGCCGCTGTCGCATCAGCGCCATCCACGATACCAACATCAATGGCTACTGGAGACTTGATGTCGTTGCCACCGCTGTCTTGACCCAAAACCTCAAGGTTAATTGCGATCTGGTCATTCTCGATAGAAACCAAGCCATCACCAACACTAGATACATGATCGATTGGTTGGCTGACTGTAGTTATGACTTCCAGTTCAACGTCTTTGCCAACATTGATAGGGTTTAGCTCAATTCGTAGAACTTCGTCACCAGAAGCAAGCTGACCGACAATGGCATTAGTCGCTTCATCGAAAGAAAAAGAAACAGTTTGCCCCCCCGACGTAATGTCAGAGTCAAGCTCTTCAATTAGCGCGTCTAGCCCCTCTTGCGAGAAGGTAAATGTTGACGCTACTAAAGCAGAATCACCCGCAACAACGGTCACGGTTTCGGTAACTGATTGAGGGTATGAGTTTAGAGAGAGCGAACCTTCGGTTAATGTTTCACTTAGGGTTTCACCACCAGCAGCAAACACCGTAGGTCTGATGTCATCATTGACGGCATCTTCAGAGTCACTCTCTGGAATTGAGGTTTCAAAAAACGTGCTCGCCAGCACTTCAGTAAAGTTATAATCAATAGTGACAAAGCCTGCATTCGCCGAACCATTACCACCACCAGCAGCGGTAGCTTCCAGTACTTCCGTCGGATCGACACCGTCTAGAATCGCTTGCTGAATAGCTGCGATATCTTCCTCACCAAACTCAGCATTGGCAATATTATCAAGGTCCGCATTAATGGCCCCAGACACTTCAGCAGTCGCCAACCAAGGGTTCTCCGCATCGCTTTCATCAATACAAGCAACACAGTTTTCAGCAACCGGAAACGCTTGTTGATTCGCAATGACAACGGCAGATGCACCATTAATCGTGATAATGATATCGTTTTTATCGACTTCATTACCTTCAGCCAAAATCCTTGCACTCCCTTTCGGGCTCACAGCAATGACTTCCCCAATTACTTCTTCAACAACAGCGCGCTGGCTAACAACTTCTAGACTCATCTCAACCTCTCAATCAACGAGATGTGCGTAACTACTCTTCAATGGCAGCTATCTTATTGATTTGAATAAATGGACCACGATTTACATACAAAACATGCATATATTCTGCAATAAACCTTTGTACTACTTATTAAATCTTATAATTTGTAAAATATTATGTAGAACATACCGTAATACATCAATAATCTCTATATCAATTATAACCTAAGGTTTGTAATCAAGATTCACTCAAAAGTTTAGATAGAGAACCAAGTTATCGCCTAGGGTGACTAGCTAATAATAAGAATAACAATAAGTTATGGATATCACCTCACCTAAAAAGAACGAGAAAAGAACTAGTTAGCAAAACAATCGTATGGTTATCGTTTGAATCCCAGCCAATAAGTGAGAAGTAACCGTACGTTGCAACATATAGTTAAAGCCAAACAAAAAAACAAAATGGCTAACGTTCACTATGAATCAATCAACCAGTTCAGTGGGCAGTTACAACAGGCTTAAACTGCTAGTCAGACACAACATCAACTCCGCTCTACCGATCGCTCTGATCCTGTTTGGCGTTTTTCTTGTATCGACAGTCCTCAACTTCTACAGTGCAAACCGCTATGCTCAGCAACAAGGCAAGCTTGCTATCGCAGAGTTGGAAAACTTCATTACCAACACAGCCAGCGACTTACTCCAGTTATCGGAGCAGGTATCAGACAGATGCGATCGTACAGACGTACTGGCATTACGAAAATACGTATTCTATTCCCCAATCTTGAAAGAAACCGGAATCTACAAAGATGGACGTGTTTTTTGCACCAGCAATGAAGGCGTTAGTGATATTCCGTTGTTTAGCTCTATCCTGCAGAGAATTAGCGAGTCTCCTAACCACATAACTATTTCTCTTACACGCTCTAAAAGTCGGCTCCAAACCTTTTTCGTGTTTGCCTCAAACGATAAAAAGAGTGGCGTCAATGCATTGCTACCACCGGAACAGTTTCTGAGAATCGTGGCGCCAACCTTTGAAAAGTATGAATACGGCTATCAGATTTCTGTGCTCAACCAAACCATTCAAAGCGAGCACGGCTCTATAGAATCAGCGCATAAGCTATTTAGTTTCTCTTCTCACCTATACCCACTTTCCGTCACATTGCATTTGAATGCTGACTCCTATCAATATCATTACCAGCAACAGTTATGGAAAACGCTGCTGATGGCAGCACTCTTGTCTGTTGGTTATCTCTTTTTCAGCAATTACCTGATCTCGAGAAATTCCATAGAACACTCACTAAAAAGCGCGTTGCACCATAAAGAGTTCGAGTTGTATTTGCAGCCAATTGTAGATATTCACAAGCAGCGAATCGCGGGCTCAGAAGCATTGATACGTTGGGTGCACCCTGAACAAGGAAATATCCCGCCAGATATCTTTATTCCCCTGGCGGAACGAATTGGCGTCATCGATGAAGTCACTAAGAAAATGCTTAAAGCGGTAACCGCGTTTCTCTACCAGAATCGAAAATCTCTAGATGGCCAATACATCAGCCTGAATATCAGCCGCCAGTTAGTGATCAACGACCAGTTTATGCATTACATACAGAGATATGCGAAGAGACACCCAACGATTACCCCATTACTGTTGCTTGAAATTACAGAAAACAATGATTATTCGAGCTCTGAAATGGATAAAGCAATTGAAGCGATGAAAACACTCAACCAACTGGGATTTCGCATTGCCGTCGATGATTTTGGGACTGGCTACTCAGGGCTCAACTTTATTCGCCAACATAACTTTGACGTGCTGAAGATTGATAAAGTTTTCATCAAGAGCCTGCACTCTGACTCCTCAATTACACCAGTACTGATGTCCATGATTGGCTTAGGTGAAGAACTCAACATGAAGGTGATTGCCGAGGGGGTAGAAACACAAGCTCAGATTGATCAGCTAAGAAAACTTGGAGTGCGCTACATACAAGGTTTTTACTATTCAGCCCCCCTACCGCCAAGAGAGTTCATAAACTTTGGCCAGCACACGATGCAGCGCTTATTTCCGTACTAAGAGCAGCTGGGCAAGGGCACTTTCTTACTTGGTAAATGACTACTTAGTAAATTGCCCTTGCATGGCACGACTAACTGGCAATTTCTCATCGCCAATAAACACCGACATTTTCCCAGTAAAGTCCTTTTTCACCTTTTCTATCGCCGATACATTCACAACTATAGAGCGATGGATCTGCCAAAACAGTTCTGGGTCTAACTGGGAAAGAAGTTCCTTCAACGAAGTGCGCAATAAGTACTCTACCACTGCACCCTGCTCGCTTTTAAACAAAGACACATATTTATCTTCCGCTTTGAAAAACAAAACTTCTGAAATAGAAATGAGATGAATTTCTTCGCCCTTGGAAGCCTTGATCCACTTAAGATAACTCGGCTTCGCTTGATGGGTCAGTTGTTGAATCTGGTTAAGTAAGCTCACCATGTCCGGACTGGCTGCATGAGCAGTTTTGAAACGTTGTTTAAGCTTAGAGATACATTGCTCCAGCCTTTGTTCAGATAAAGGCTTTAAAAGATAATCGACTGCATTGTTTTCGAACGCTTGTACTGCAAACTCGTCATAAGCCGTAACGAACACCACGCAAGGTGCTGTTTCACCGAATGCTAGCAGTTGCTTTGCGAGACTCATTCCATCAATATTGGGCATTTTTATATCCAGAAATGCGATATCTGGTTGGTGTTCCTGAATCAATTCTAGAGCCTGATGCCCGTTTTCAGCAGCTCCGACGACTTCTAGTTCCGGCCAATAATCCGCTAACATTTTATTCAAGTGGTGGCGCAACAACGGCTCATCATCAGCTATAACTGCGCTTAACGCATTATCGTTCATCCAGTACTTCCTCAAGCCCATCCAGTGAGCGGGTTGCAAACCTAAGCGTTGCCTTAACGCCACCTTCTACATGTTCAGCGATGGTCAGAGAGGCGAATTCACCAAATAGTCCAAGCAGCCGCTGCCTAATATTGTCCAAGCCAATACCGTGGCCAGTATGTTGTGCTCCCGCCGTTAACCCAACCCCTGTATCCAACACTTCGATCACCGTGTCATCTTCTTCGACAAATGCTCGAATCGTGATTTGTCCGCCCTGCTCTTTAGGCTCAATACCGTGCTGCAGAGCATTTTCCACCAATGGTTGAAGAATCAATGGAGGAAGCGTCACTCCATGCTCCACTTGGTTATCTATCGTAAAATTCAGCCTGTTACCCAAGCGAATTTTCTGAATCGACAGGTAGGCATCAACAAGATCAAGCTCACCTTGCAAATTGGTGTGCTTTTGACGACTACTTTGCAAGGTTCCGCGCAATAAATCAGTGAGGCGCTCCAGCATCATTTGAGCACTTTTGGGTTCACTGGTGATCAGTGCATTGATGTTGGCAAGAGTATTAAATAGGAAGTGAGGTTCTATTTGGCTTTGCAATTGCTTCAATTGGCTAAGGATAAGTGCTTTTTCCTGTTCGGATTGCTTGCGTTTAACCACTTCAAGAGCTTTCTGAGCTTGCAGCTTCTGTTCATGAGCATAGAAGTAAAAGAAACAGGCAACGGTAAACACAAAGCCAAGAAACACCACTGGCTTCATTGAACCGATATGACTGAATTTCTCATACTTATTTAACCAAAGGTACGCGTTTCCGCTACCGAGTACCATAGCAACCAGTAACGAGTAGATGTTGATTTCTCTTAGCGAAAAGTTAGGTTTAAGCCAAGCAATCAAATGAGCACTGATCACCGCACTATAACCATAACCAAAACTGATCGCCAAGTGCTCCCACAGCGAACTAGGCCAGATGGTTTGCGTGGTGAATGCAATAACAGTACAAAACAGCGATGTCCACGCTAAGCTTTTTAAACTATTCGCAGCATGTCGCTTTAAATCAGACATCAGAACTTCCCTTTCAGATTTAGTAGAATCATATGCTTATCCGACAAATTTGCATACACAGAATCTTTGCTCCCGGTCATAAATCGCGCAGCAAGCTCCACATTAAAAGAAGATTGACCAGAGTCGTAGGCAGTGTAATTCAGCCACTGCGTTGCGATAAGCCCGCCATCTTGTGGTGAATACAAAAAGTCGAATGTCGGTTCTAAATTACCTAGCCACAACCATTCTTTGCTCCATTCCCAATGACTCCAGCTACTCGAATCTAAGGACCAATGCATCATAATGTTGTGCGCAACCAAATTGGCATGATTCAAACCTTGTGCATACGACAGCGCTAACTCGGAGCTCGTCGGATAAGACGATAGATTAAGCGCTCTCTGATAAGCGTTACTCCAGTCCGATTTGTCCCAACTTCGACTGTCATACCAGTATTCGACAATGATGTTCTGGCCAATGGTGTCCGCCCAGTTAAGGCCAACCAATGCTTGATACCCATTATCTAAGCGCTCATCACTTAGCTCCACGGGTTCAAAGTCGTAACCTTGCTCATAGCTCAAATATTTGTTTTGCCACAACATTGATGCATGAATTTCCCAAGCATGGCTCAACACGGTCACTACTGATCCACCAAGCACTCCATCGCGTACATCATCATAGTAAGCTAAGCCTTGCCATTCTGTATCACCCGCTAAAAGATAACGCCGGATGCCAATCCCTTGTTGTTCGGATCGTTCTTCTAGCTCACTCCCCTGTTGCGAGTTCCAAGAAGAATCGGTGTACACTAAGCTCCACTCTCCGTACTCGTCAAAGTATGATGTCATTAGGGTCCCAGCTCCTTCTTCTACTTGAATACCAACAGGATTACGTCGATACGGTTTGAATATGTCTAGTGGGCGATAGCCATAACCAACACCCCAATCTAAGCGGACCTTACCTACCGTCAAATCAACCGCATTATCAAACCAAGCAGGGCTACCTTGCCAAAACAGCTCTTGTATTATCAGTTCCCCATCAAAGGAGCGAGCGGCGTCTGAGCTATAAACATCTGTTCCTTTCGCTGCAAACAAGCCAGTCCAACCCTGCCAACCTACTTGAACATCCAAAAGGGCATCTACTGAGTTTGTCTGGTTTTGCTGCGGCTCTTCAAACCAAACCGAGCTTCTATGAGCGGCTATGCCACTGCTTACCATCCAATCCCAATCAAACGAAAGTTCGCTAGCAACAGCGTTTTGTGTGACCAGTAGCCCCAGCAGAAAAACCCTTGGATCTTGTGTGATTCGGCTGATCGATTTACCACTCATTACTTCCCTCGAATCACTATCGATTTTTGTCATTACTGCAGTCCTTTACCTACCAATCAACCTACAGTCCCGACACCGAGTTTCGTGTTAGATAGGCTGGGTTGTAATATTTTTCCGATAACTCTTTTGGTGTGATGGATTGATACTCAATCACCGTTTTCTTCGCCGGTTGAATACGATCGAGTAACGTCATAGCCACTACACGTTGCTTGCCTTCTCGTTCGCCTGGATGAAACCAAGCTTGTTTCGCGAGCTTACCTGACCTTAAGTACAAGTTTGCTTTAACTGGGAAGTCGTCGCTGGCATCAAGCCATAACTCGATTCGCTGATAACTCGCCCCATTGGTTTTTGCGGTAAGCTCAAGTTTATTCGTCACAACCTTCTGCTCGTTTTCTAACTCTACGTTTTGCTGTGTTATCAATTTGGGTTGATAGTCGTCGCTCCACGTTAAGGTTGAAATATCTCCAACCGATGCTTCACCAAGCAGCTTCTGCATCGGGGTAATACGAATCGGACGGCGACTTTTAGGCATTAGCAACCAATAGTTATCACCCAGCATGAGCATCTTTTGACCCGCTTCAACTTGGGATTTAAACACCACTAAGGATTCTCTATTGGGCCGTGTATAAACGTTGTACGCTCTGGTTTTATCCAACTCATCGTGCTCATAAAGTTTAACCAGAGACACTACTTTTGAAGAAGCTGAATCAAGTCGGTAGTTGTCTGCGTTGATCACCATTTGCTGAGCATTACTCTGACCATAAGACATACCAGACAACGCCATCAATCCCATCGCTAACCACGTGTTAATCATTTGTCGCATTGCTTTGTCCTCTTGTCGGTTAAACATAAATCAGCGCTTCGGTAATCGGCTTGTTCACGCCTTTGCGAGCAGATAACCACGCGGCCACAACACAAATCGCGACAACACCAACAAAGCTGTATGCCAGGAGTTCGAAGGAAAAATAGATATTCAGTGGGTAGCCATCCGTTCTGCCTGGAGGAGGTGGCATCTGAACATCCATAACAAGTAGTAAAACCGAAGTTAGTGCAGTCAATATACCGCCGAAAGCCGCACCAATCAGAGCAAGCAATCCCGCTTCACGCATAAAACCAAGTACGATTTCATTCGGGTAAGTCCCTAACGCTGACAATGTACCTATCTCTCGAGTTCGCTCCGTCACCGACATTGTCATGGTATTAAACAAAGCGACAAAGACCACCAACGCCATGACAGCTCCCATGATGCCAAAGATACGGTCATAAAGATCTTTAACCTTGGTATAGAAAAATGCCCTATCTTGCCAAGGTGTTACCTCGATAGGTTGAGGCAGTGTCATTCCAGACAGCAGTTGCTCTACCCATGCCTGCACCGCTTCTGTCTGTGGTGTATCAAATAAGAAGATCGACAAAGTGCTCACTTTGTTGGTTACGAGTAAATCTTGTGCCGATTGAATATGAATGTATAGCTGACGTTTATCCAACTCAGGTACACCTGTGGAATAGATACCGCGTACTTGGAAATCAAACGCATTCAAAGCACCATCACTGGTTGTAGCCAGTAGCGTCACCCAGTCACCAATGCCAACATTGAGATTGCGCGCAAGGTCAACACCCAGCATCACTTCAGGCTCAGCTGGGTCATAGCGAGATGAATGGATATTAGACAGTGTTCGTCCCGAACGAACATCCCAAAACGGGCCTTTCATGTCAAACTCACGTTCGTTGACACCAGTTCCGACAAAAATGGTCGATTTGTTTCCATTAGAGACCAACCCCGTGAATTCAATTCTTGGCTGTACACCACGAACTGCATCACTACCTAATAGAAACTTGGTTAGCTCTTCTGTTTTTGCTAACCCATTGGCCAATGGCATTTCTTCGTCCTGTTCAAAAAAACCCGGTTGGCTTAGCGTTAAGTGGCCTGTGTCTCGTGCGGTCGACTCTTTCAATGAATCATAGGTATACAGGCCAAAGCCACCTGCAGCCGTCAGTGCAAATACTGCGATCGCTATGATTAATATCGATAACACACTGCGGCGCCCATTACGCTTCAAGTTCAAAAATGCAATTCGTAACGACAATGTCCAGCTTGCGAGAAAAGTTAACTTGCCCATTTGACTACCTCCGTATTGTCTTTGGCTAGCTGTCCATCGACTAACTCAATTACCCTGTCACAGTGAGCTGCCATTCTTGAGTCATGCGTTGCCACAATGAAGGTGGTCCCCATTTCATGGCCCAATGTTTTCATTAGCTCTATAACTAATTCTGCCGTTTTGCTGTCTAGGCTCGCAGTCGGTTCATCGGCAATCACCATTTCTGGTTGATGTACTAATGCTCTCGCAATCGCAACACGCTGTTGCTGCCCACCAGATAAATTGTCCGGTCTGTGGTCAACGAACGCTTCTAATCCAACTTTTGCTAGAACCTCTGTCGCCAACCGTTTTTGATCTTGCCTACTGTAGCCGTTCAGCATGAGTGGATAAGCAACGTTTTCCCAAGCACTCATCACAGGAACAAGATTGAACTTCTGAAATACAAATCCCAGCCTTGAACGGCGCCACAATGCAGCCAGATACGCATCTTTGGGATAGTTTTCTCCACTTGCTGTACGCACTTCGCCTTGATAATCCATATCCAGTAAGCCAAGAACATTGAGCAACGTACTTTTTCCAGAACCAGATGGGCCACATAGCGCCACCATTTCACCTTGCTTAATATCACCACTGACGCCCTGCAGTGCCGTAACTTGTTGAACACCGAGTGAGTAGCACTTGGAAATGTCTTTGAATTTCAACATAACGCCTCCTTAAGCCGCTTTATCGATGAGGGCTTGAGCTTGAAGCGTCATTGGATGCTGGGAGTTTCTAGCCTGCATATCTTTCAGCCATGCTTTGGCTTGAGAGCTGTCCTCCGCCCTCAGCGAAGCTTTAATGGCATAAACATAGATCCAAGAAATCGCATCGTAGTCTTGCGCAGTAAACGTGTCATCGCTCAGCAATTCTAGGTATAAGTCGTAACCTCGCTCAAAGTGATTAAACATGTCTGGTAATGAGGTAAACGTAGTCGCGGCGATAGCTTTAGCTAACAAGGTTTCCGGCAGCCCCTGACGTATTAGCTGCTCTTGAAGTGGGATATTGGAGTCAGCCATGAGTGCCAATGCTTTGGAAATAGTAGCTAGGCCCTGCTCAGTGTGCTTCATCTTGGTCCAAGGCATAAATGCATCACGGCCCATAAGAGTCTGCGTACTGCCCAAATACACTAGGCTAAGCGCATCGGCTCCCTGCTCAGCAACCTGCTGTTGCAGCTGCTCGTAAACAACCTCCACCTTATCTTCATCACCTTCTGCGGCGAGGTTATATTGGCTAATGGTGGCTTCTGATGGCACTGCCTGTACTTGTGTACTGGCTAGAACAGTTAAAGAAATTAGTGTCGCTAGCTTAAATACTTTCATGATGTCGTCCCTTTCATTTGGCTGATGTTGAAAGGTTACGGTGCTTTATTCTAGCCTGCAGGAGTATGCGACAAACGGTATTTCCGTGGAGTGAATGGTTATATTGCGTCGTGAATGGCAATGGGGTGATTCAGCCGTTACCTGGCGTGAAAAATTGAAGATAGAAGGTGTCAACCTTATTTAAGACGGGGTCGAGGAAACATAAAGAGCCAACGTGTTTACGTTGGCTCTTTGTGGCGTGTTAATTGCTAAATTCCTATGGCACACCATGGCCTTTAGACGCCACCCAAACTCGGTACCATTGCTCACGAGTCAACTCGATATTCAACGCGTCGACAGCGGTCTGCACACGCTCGATTTTGCCCGACCCAATGATAGGTAACGGCTTAGAAGGCAAGCGACGTACCCACGCGTATATCACTTGGTCAATGCTTGCTGCACCTACTTCTTGGCGGATAGCTTCCAGTTCATCACGAACACGCTTCGCTTGTTCAGTGTCGCCAGAGAAAATGCTGCCACCACCTAAGCATGACCAAGCCATAGGACGAGTACGTTGCATTTGTAGCTGATCGAGTGTGCCATCATGAACAACATCGAAGTTCAGTGGGTTGATTTCCACTTGGTTGGTCACAAGCGGTTTACCTAGGCGAGATTGAAGCAATTCAAACTGACGCGGAGTAAAGTTAGACACACCAAAATGCTTCACTTTGCCGACTTTGTGCAACTCAGAGAAAGCCTCGGCTACTTCGTCTGCATCCATAAGTGCATCTGGACGATGAATGAGCAGCACATCAATCTCATCAACACCCAAACGCTCAAGAGAGTTGTTCACCGATTGATAAATGTGCGCCGCGCTCGTATCGTAATGGTTGATCTTACGCTCAGGCGTTTTGTCACCACACAAGTTAATATCGCACTTGGTCACGATTTCAATTTGGTCACGGACACTTTTATCTAACGCTAAACCTTCACCGAACAGCTTTTCACACTCATAACCACCATAAATGTCGGCATGGTCGACGGTTGTGACTCCTAGTTCAATATGCTGTTTCAAAAAAGTCAGTCGCTGTTGAGGGGTCATACCCCACTCAGCTAAACGCCAATACCCTTGTACTAGCTCGGAAAACTCTGGCCCCTGTTGAGCCATTGTCACTTTTGCTACCATGGATTTCTCTCCGTTAATAAATCTGCCCACAGAGTATGCTTGTTTACCCTGTCTCTCAACGTATACTAGCCAGTAACTCGAACTGGAGTACGAAAAATGAGTTTTGCTGCACGTTTAAAAGAATTAATTGGTGAAGAAAGCATCAGCGGATTTGCCCGCCGAGTGGATCTTTCGGAAGCATTGATCCGAAAATACCTAAAGGGAAGTGAGCCAAGTTTAGCGAAAGCCAATCAAATTGCCCTGCGCGCGAATTGCTCTTTAGAATGGTTAGCGACCGGCTGCGGGTATTTATATCGTAGGGCTGAAGTGGTTGATATGGATGCGTATAAAGCTGCGTTTCGTTTCGTCACTCAGCAAGAACTCGAAGACGAAGAACAACACCGTTTGATTGTGTCTGGCTACCAATATTTACGCGCCCACAAAAAAGCCGATGGCTATTTAGATGAAGCGGCTATGGCTGCGTTTTTAAATCGTCATCCTCGAGAAGTTCAGCAGGACTAAAACTAAGGGTGACTTGTTCACCATCACTATAGAATTTAGCGCTCTGCACCTGCAGTGGCTTCGATGACTCAATACGTTGCCATTCCATCTCAACGGGTTGTGCTATTCCTCCTTTGTTGAGAAATAGCACCAATGCTTTATCAGTTTCTTCGACACCTTGATGTTGGATTGCAGTTTTCACATCAAACACTTCTTGGCCTCTCACAACTTTTTGCAATGAAAAGCCATCTCGGCGGAGGTTCAATTGGATATCGTTGTAATTAGTGAGAGAAAACGCTGCACTCAGCAAAATGGTGTTGAGCTCATGACGTTCAGATAAAACGACTTCACCAAAAACCGGAACTTTGTAGTAACTGATACCATCACTGCAAAAACGTTGACCTTCATTTTCACCGCAATCGAACCAGTCAGAATGTTCAAAGTTTACTGGCAAGCTCATCAACTGTTGCGATGACATCGGCGTCAAATCTTCAGCAACACCCAAACCTGAAAACAATAAGAATAAAGCCCCCAAAAACCACGTCTTACGAAACCATCGACTTCTATTCCTTACGCGTCCATGTTGTGTACTCACACTGACCTCATCCGTTCTAGCCTCTATTCAATGCATTGTTACTTATATGAGTCTCCTCGCCAAACGCCTAACACACTTTCTTTTTCGTCAGTTTCTCCTCCCCCTACGTGAGCTTTTGTGAAAGAACGCAAACTTTGGGGCGTAGACTTTAGGAATGATGTTGAACCCATAGAAGCTGCTTATGATCGATACAGATAACGTGAACAAACTATAAACATAATTCGAAGGACTGATATGAAGCTGACCCGACTCTTGCTTGCGATGGCCTGCGCTAGCACGGCTGTTCATGCCGCACCAAACCTCACTATCTCAACTACCACGAACAGTCGCGATTTCCCTTTAGATCCCAACCAACCATTGGTGGTTACGTTAACTAAGGACCAATACACGTTAAGTATCTCTGGCGTAGAAGGTAAATGTTCAGCACCATCTGGGCAAAAAGTGAAATTCAGTAAACCCCTCTCGCTTAACTGTGGTAGCCCGACCGAACTGCCAGTCAAAATTCGTTTCACTGGTGATTACTCTTTTGCATATAACGAGCAAGATCAAACCATTACCTTCAAGCGTCAGCCTAAAAAGAGCACTAATAAGCCATTTAAGCGCCCAATCCCGACAGTACAATGTGAAGCTTACCAAGGTGGGCCTGTCACTGTGGACCTTCACGGGCAATTTCCAGATGGAACAGAATTGATCGACGCTTTTAGCAAACAAACTGCCATTGTCACCAACGGAGAAGTCACCATTCAACCGGCTACAAACAGTGGCGGGTTAGTCTTACTTGAGTCGCTCAAATCGACTCCTCAACCATTCAGTTACCAGAGCGCGAACATCTACTTTGTTATGGTTGATAGGTTTCACAACGCAGACAAAGCCAATGATCAAAGTTATGGTCGTAAAAAAGATGGAAAAGAAGAGATTGGTACATTCCATGGCGGCGACTTGAAAGGCGTCATCGAAAAACTCGACTACATCCAGAGCTTGGGTACCGATGCCATTTGGTTGTCCCCAATTGTTGAACAAGTCCATGGCTTCGTTGGCGGCGGCGACAGCGGCAGCTTCCCGTTCTATGCTTATCACGGATACTGGACAAGAGACTTCACCAAAATCGACCAAAACTTTGGTAACGATGAAGACCTAAAAACTCTGGTAACCGAAGCGCATAAACGAGGCATCAAGGTGCTGCTCGATGCGGTAATCAATCATTCTGGCTACGCTACTCTTGCAGACTTACAGTTCGACAACATCGATGTCGTCGATAGCCAAGCAATGCAAAAAAAATGGGCAGACTGGACGCCAAAAGCTGGGCAAAACTGGCATAGTTACAACGACGCTATTAATTATCAAAGTACCCAATGGGCACATTGGTGGGGGCCAGATTGGGTACGTGCAGGGCTGCCTAACTACCCAAAACCAGGCTCTAGTGATATCACAATAACACTTGCTGGATTGCCTGATTTTCAAACAGAGTCTAACCAAACCGTGACACCGCCCAAATGGTTGTTAAATAACCCGGGAACACGCGTCACCATCAAAGAAGACTATACGGTTGCAGACTACTTGATTGAATGGCAAACCGATTGGGTAAAACGATTCGGTATCGATGGTTTTAGAGTGGATACCGTCAAGCACGTTGAAGGTGAAGTATGGCAGCGTTTAAAACAGCAAGCTTCAGAAAACCTCGATAAATGGCGTCAGAAAAACGACCAAAATGGTCTACCTTTCTGGATGATGGGTGAAGTATGGGGGCATTCAGCCTATCGCAGCCGATATGCCGACGACGGGTTTGATGCGCTAATCAACTTTGACATGCAGAAGAAGCTCGACAAAGGTGCTGCCTGCTTTAGTCAAATGGCTGATACCTACCAAAGTTACGCAGATTCTATTCAGGAGTCTCCAGGATACACCCCTGTAAGCTACATGTCATCGCACGATACCGAGCTGTTCTTTGGCCGATTCAACTCTATGGAGATGCAACGCAATGCCGCCAATGCTTTGCTGCTCAGCCCAGGAGCTATTCAAGTCTACTACGGCGATGAAATAGCCCGTAACGTTGGCCCATATGCCGATGATTTCCATCAGGGCACTCGTTCAGACATGCTGTGGCAACTAGACGATGAGAGAAAAGCATTGCTCAACCATTGGCAAACGCTAGGTCAATTCCGCCAGAGGCATCCCGCTATAGGAGCAGGCATTCATACTGAGCTTGCTAACACACAAGCTTATGTCTTTTCTCGCACACTGAATGACGACAAAGTGGTTGTCATCTACGTGGGGAAATAGAGCGTGTTGACCAACGAGTTACCTAGTTTAACTCTGGCTTGAGTACATAACTCATTCGTACAGTCAGCCGAGGGAGTGCAATCGCACTCCCTACTGTTACCTCTCCATTGAATAGCCGTTGTTGGGCTTAATATCTTTCCACACTAAGCGTGTGGTTTATTTAATATTGTCTATAGTTACCAATATGATAAGTCGAACTGATTCGGCAAATGTAGGGCTAGGACATGTCAAACAAACCCGTATTTGTTATTGCTGCGGAAGTCGCAGCCGAGCTAAATCGCGGCATGGAAGTCGCTAAAAGACTGTTGCTGGTTGCCAGTAATGCGAGAGCATTGGCGCTTCGCGCAGGGGAAAGCGCCGCCGGATTTAGGCCAATCACTGACTCCATAGACGACCTAGTTCGCGTAACACTAGAAGCCTCAAACCGGATTAACATTCAAGCGCAACAACTCAGTAAAATTGCAACCGCTGGTACTCGTTCAGGCACTGCTGTCGAGCGATTCGAGCATGTATACCAACGTGCGAAAGGTGCTAATCACCTTGATTCACTCAATGAAGCGAGAGCGAATAACCTCAAAGAATATCGAGATATCAGCCAACGTTTTTCCCATGAAGCTAAAGGGCTGCATGAAGGACTCAAAACCCTTTACGACGAACTGAGGATCGCACAGATCATCTCAACCATGTTAAGTGTCGAAGCTTCTCAAGCAGATGAAAAGTATCAGGCTCAACTCAACACAATTGCAGACAGCGTGACTCAGCTGGCCGAGACCATCCAAGCCCACGTACTCCAATCCCTTAAACTGTTTTCCATTTTTGCCAAGGTGAACTATGCAATCAAAAGTACTATTTGAACACGGTGCACACCGCTGGGTGATGTTTGCACGCGATCCAGAAAAACCTGAAAAGATTATCGACACCAATCAATATATGATCGTTAACCGCGACCAAGCGATGCTGCTGGATCCTGGTGGCATTGAGTTATTCTCTGCAATGCTTGGCTGTGTGGTCAAAGAAGTCCCTATTGAGCACATTACTCATCTATTCGCTTCGCATCAGGACCCCGACATCATCTCTTCACTCGGATTATGGGACAAAGCTTTACCTTCGAGCACTCTACACTCACCTTGGCTGTGGGAATCTTTCATACGACATTTTGGTATGGAGTCTATTCAGTTCTCTCCGATCAAAGACGAAGGCGGAAAAATCCTATTATCTGGCCTCGAAATACAATTCATTCCAGCCCATTACATGCATTCATCAGGCAACTTTTCTGTTTACGATCCTGAGGCAAAAGTACTGATGTCTGGAGACATCGGCGCGGCTATGGACACACAAGATGCGCCGTTTTTTGTCCGAGATTTCAATCAACACATCCCTAAAATGGAATACTTCCATAGGCGATGGATGCCATCTAACAAAGCAAAACACGACTGGATCGAGCGGGTGAGTCGTCTTGATATCGATATGATGTGCCCACAACACGGAGGAATATTCAAAGGTGATGATATCCGCCGTTTCCTCGACTGGCTCGACACCTTAGATGTCGGGATCGCAGTGAAATAGCCCACTCCAAATCCCTCTGAGCGCATGGGGTTTGGCTCACTTTTCCCATACTGGAACTTGGCTAACCTATTCCTCTGATAAATTGAATATTTATTAATCTAATGAGTAGTTATGCGGCTTTTATTCACACTTACTCCATTTTCCACCATAAATACACAGGTCACACCTCTAACCTGTCAAAAATAACATCATAAGGCGTTGATATTAATAACCTTATAGATTCAAACACCTGATTTAAACATGTTAAAACACACAGTTTACTTTGACATTTATTTAACAAATAAATAACATCAAGTTGATTACGCAATCAAATATGGTTCTTGGAGATCCTAATAATGAAAATAAAGCAATACTCTATGCTCTCCCTTGCGTCGCTTGTCGCAGCCCATGCAAATGCTGCTGGGTTTCAGGTTGCAGAGCACTCGGCCTCAGGACTAGGCCGTGCTTTTTCAGGTGAAGCTGTTGTCGCTGATAATGCTTCCGTTCTTGCGCGCAACCCCTCTGCGATGACACTGTTTGAACGTGCGCAATTTTCTGGAGCAATTTCTGTCGTCGACCCAGAAGTGAATATCTGGGATAAGACTAATGGTGAATCATCCAAAGATGTTGCACCAATGCAAATCGTACCTGCCGCATACTATGTCAGCCCGATTAACGACAAGTGGTCTTGGGGTATTGGTATGTTCACCACTTATGGTGTAGCAACCGACTACCCTAACGATATCCAAGCGGGTGACATGGCGGGGGATACAGCCCTGATTTCAGTTAATTTAAACCCAGCTGTTGCGTATCGAATCAATGAACATTTCAGTATTGGCGGAGGCTTAAACTTAGTCTACGCACATGCTGAGCTAACCCGTCACAAAGGTGCCCTTGCCCCAGCCTTTAGTGCCGAACCTTCAGATAATCTCATTGGCCTAGAAGGTGATACCTTTGGTTTTGGTTGGAATGTCGGTGCAACGTATGAAATCAATCAAGATCACCGCTTTGGTTTCGGTTACCGCTCTCAGGTCGACCTTGACTTCGATGATGGTGAATTTACCAGTTACGATAGCGGTATTGCCACTAGCCCTACGGTCACAGGTCGCCTAGAAATCGCCCTACCTGCAATTTGGGAAATCTCAGGCTTCCACCAACTAACCGAAGAGTTTTCTCTCCACTACAGCTACCAACGCACCGACTGGAGTACCTTTACTGAACTTAAAGCAACCTCTCCGGACTGTAACGACGGCACAGCGAACCAATGTTTCTACAAAGAAGAGCACTATGAAGACAACGGCCGTTGGTCAATCGGTGGTACCTACCAATTCTCTCCAAGCTGGATAGGCCGTATTGGTTTTGCCTTCGACGAACAAGCCGGCGAAGCTACTTTGAGTATTCCTGACAGCGACCGTACTTGGTACTCCGCTGGCGTCACTTATATCTACAGTGACGACCTTTCTTTCGATGCAGGCTTTGCATACGTCGCGAGTAAAGATGGCTCATTCACCGAGACCAATGCACTCGATGAAACTTTAGAATTTGATTCTGAAGGCAGTGCTTACATCAGCTCTATTCAAATGAACTACAGCTTCTAAAGGCAGGATTACCATGAAAAAAGGACTTACACTTTCGTTGCTGTCTAGCGCGATATTGCTTGCAGGCTGTGGTGACGATACCTCAAGTACAACCAACGAGCCGCAGTACGAACCCTATATTCAAGATGCACTTTCACGCAGTACATCGATTGATTTCACGTTGCAGGGCACCAATGCCAACGTACCGCTTCCATCATTTGCGTTAATGAACACCAGTGACGCAACACTGGAACTACCAACCGGTGGTGACGATGCACTGACTAACCCTATCGCAGCAATGGGGACAATGGATGGCTGGTCAACCTCAATGCCTATCACTATGGCATTTGAAGGTACGGGGCTCGCCGATGGCGTGGTCGCGAATGGTGTGTATCTGGTCGAACTGAGCGACAGTATGACGGGCTCACCTACCCCTTCGGCTATATTATCGAACACAACAGACTTTACCGTTTATTCCAGCTCAGAAACTGATTCTTTGACGATTGTTCTACACAGCGACCTTAATCCTAGCTCTGAGTACATTTTGGCGCTTACAAGCGAAATTACCGATGAGAATGGGGATCCGGTGGGCACTTCAGGCAGTTACGCTGCTTTAAAATCATCAGCTAAAACATACACAACCGGAAGCCTTGCAACCGCTCAACAAGTCACTCAAGGTATTGAGGCGTTATTTCAGGCCACAGGCGTAGATAGCACAACTATTGTTTACTCAACTTGGTTCAGCACTCAATCTGTGGGCGACACGCTATACTCGGTTAAAGGCGCAACAGCAACAGGGTTAGCTGCTACAGATATTTCAACCGTGTGGAAAGACAGCGCTAACCCAAATAACGTTAATTTAAGCGCAGCCTATACCATGAGCTTTAGCAGCACAGACACTTACACTGATGCCTTGAATGCCGATACTAACTTCACTACCTACTTTGATAATGATGGCTCAATAAAAACGGCCCTTATTTCTCAGTTTGGCGCTTCTGGCGTTTACGTGAGTAAAGGTGTAGTTCAGCTGCCATACTACCTAGAAACTGGCGATGACTGGAATAGCCAACCTTTCGAATCGGCTATGCCAAGCTTGGCCCTTATCTCAGAAGCGCTTAGCGATTCGACAGAACAAGCCACCATTGGCGCTCAACTGGTCGATGCTGGAATAGACTCTTCCATTTTAGCAACTGACGCGAGTGAACAGTTAAAGCTCATTGGCGTAGACTTAACGAAGTCTGATGGTTCGGCACTAGATAGCAACCGCTACATCACTCGCTATAACCCAGTGCCAAAGATCAAATCGTTACAATCTGTTGATTTCATTTTGTTCACACCAAGTAGCACGGCCGCTAACTGGCCTGTAGTGATTTACCAACACGGGATTACTTCGGTTAAAGAGAATACCTACTTCTTCGCAGCAAACCGCGGCAGCAGGCTATGCGGTGATCGCGATAGACCAACCGCTACACGGCTCACGTAGCTTAGATTCTGATCGCTCAGCCAATAGTGATATCACTGCATACTTGAACCTAAATAATTTGGCGGTTGCTCGTGATAACGTTAGACAAAGTGCACTAGATATCATGGGGCTACGTGCTTCTTTAAGTTACTCACAAGCGGCAGGTTTGTTAGCGTCAAGCGTACTTTCATCTGTGGATATGGTCACATCAGCGCCACGCTTTTTAGGCCATTCATTAGGTGGGGTAACGGGTCTTCCAGCTGTAGCCGCGGCTAACCGAACCATTAACAATGCTACTGGCGATGCTATGTATGCGTTTTCTTCGTTCGCTGCTGCAAATACAGGTGGACAAATTTCGAATCTATTGCTGAATTCAGATTCTTACGGACCACTCATCAAACACAGTGTTGCCGCTTCTTCGAGCACCGAATACCAAGCTTTCGCCAGCGAAAATTGCAGTTCATTAAGTGACTCAGCTTGTTATACGTTGTTTGAAGATAACGCAACTTCAGCTCAACAAAGTGCTGTCGACGCGGGCATAAGCCAATTCGCCTATGCGACACAAACGTTACTCGACACCATTGACCCATATACCAATGCAAGTCATTTAAGCGCTAGCTTACCGACGTACTTGTTGCAGGTGAAAGATGACGACACAGTACCAAACAGTGTTACGAACACGTTTGCAGGTACAATACCTTTAGCGACTAAACTATCGCTAGCGACTGTCGACTCAAGCGACACCACGACGCCTGGCGCACAAGGTTTTGTACGCTTCTCTGATGTAGGGCAACACAGTACCTTTATCTTCCCGCAAGATTCAGGGTTGGCGGACGCGCCACTACACAGTGAGATGATGACTGAGGTCATCGACTTCTTAGGTGATAACAGCCTCGATGCTATTGATAACTCCAGCAGCGTCTTGGAATAGCAAGCAAAAGGCTCTCATTCGAGAGCCTTTTTTCATTTAGCCTAATGGAAGCTGTAAGTGAGTTTTCACTTCTTTTACTGACACGTTAGATTGAATAGAGCTCACCCCTTTAACTCGTCGCATTGCACTGATGTGTTCAAAGTAGTCATCCAAATCTTTCGCGACTATCTGCACAATGTAGTCCGCGCTACCCGCAATACAGTGGCACATCTGTACCCAAGCATGGTTTTGCGCAAACTCTTCAAAAGGCTCCGTGTTCTCTACCTCATGACTTCCCAAAGTCACAAAGGTAAACCCAACCACTTGATAACCCATTCTTTTTCGATTCAAAGTGGCACTGTAGCCATCAATAAATCCTTCTTCTTCAAGCCGTTTCCAGCGCCTCCAACAAGGTGTCTCGCTTAAATGCAATCGTTCTGCGAGCTTACTGTTGCTCATTCTGCCTTCTTTCTGAATAAGCTCTAAAATAGCGAGGTCGGTCTCATCTAACGAGAATTGAATGGATTCTTTCTTTTTCATGGCCAATTTTGAAATAGTCTTCCCTATATGAAGGAAATTGTAGCTGATATAGCAATTTTATTCCTAGCGATTTGTATAGACTGAACCTATCAATTTCACACAACTAGGAGTAAGTAAATGAGCGCTCAGTTAATGACAGCATTCTTACTGTTTTCCATTTCGATTTCATTGACCCCAGGCGCGGGCAATATTGCATTACTCGGAATATCAAGCAGATACGGTTTTGGGGCGACGCTACCGTTTGTATTGGGTAATGCGCTTGGCGCAACCATCGTGCTTGCCGGAAGTAGCATCGGCTTAGTCAGCCTATTCACTGTCTACCCTGAGCTTTATACCATTCTAAAAACAGTTGGCGCGGCCTACCTGTTGTATCTCGCATGGATGATAGCGACATCAGACATTCAAACCGATGCAGATGTACAAAAAGCAGGTTTTGTTCCGGGCGTCATTGTACAAATCGTCAATCCGAAAAGTTGGGTTGCTTCACTGACGGTGTTTTCTCAATTCATTACCGCAGACCAAAGTTACGTCGTTCAAGTGTCGATTATTATTACAGTCATGGTATTTTTTGGTGTACTGGGAATGCTTCTTTGGGCTTATTTCGGCGCCGTCCTTAAGAAGTTTCTCAACACAGAGAAAAGGATGCTCTGGGTGAACCGGGGGTTAGGTGGAATGCTTGCAGCTGTGGCTTTGTTTATGGTGAGCCAATCAACCTAGCAACGGGGAAGCTAAAATAAGGGTGTCACGTTAAACTACACCCTTATTTCTTTCATATTATTCTAAGTTCACAGAAGCGAGTTTGTTTCGGATTGGAGACTCGGCCACCAACATTGGATTTGAATGTTCGAAACCTTTGTCACGTTCTTTCTTTGCGATCTCTTCTATTGCATCGTTAAATGCCTCTGTTAAAGAAGAATTATTCGACAGGCCATTCTTGAAGAAGGCTTCACCAAAGTAAGTGTATTGATCAGCAGAGCTGCACCCAAAGGACGGCTGATGGGGATCGCTTGCGGTAATCACCATCGTATTCGGCCCTTTCAACTCATTGGCAAACCGACCAGAGAAGCAAGCAGAAACCACTACAACGCGCCATTTGAACCCTGCGGTATCGAGCTCCCGCTTTAATTCTTCCGGTGTAATTAACCCTTTATGATTGGCACCGTAATAGGTATAGAGCCCATATTGATTGCCTTCGAAAGTACCATGGCCGCTCAAAAACAAAAATAGGACATCGTTATCGATATCCATAATGTTCGCTACATTTGATAGTGTCTTGTTTAGGTTCTCAGGAGTCGCCATCGGAATCGTTTCCGACGTATTGCTGTTGTTGAGAAGTACTGCACCTCGACCTTGAAGTCCAAACTGCTGCTCGAGCAAACTTTTAGCAAGATTCACTTCGTTGCTGAATACCTTCAAGCTCGAATCCGCTGCAAAGCCAACATAATATACCTCCGCCACTTCCGGCTTCTGCGGCTGTAGTTGGTTAGTGTTTTGCTCAACTAGCAACGGCTGAGCATCCAGCACCGCCTGATTGACACAACCAGTAAGAAACAGGATCATCAAAACAACGCTTCGTTTCACTACTGAGGCAAGCTGCGCTCTCTGGCTAGCCATCCAATTCCTTTTCATTATCTACCCACTCCTATATTCATCTACCGCCAATCTATATGACTGACAGAGGAGAAAATATTAGGAGTGTTGAAACTTGCCTTTTGGCTAATGTATTAGAGTTCTATCAAACTACTCACTTACAAAAATTGGAGAAATCACTCGCAATAAAAAGCGCGACCTTGGCCGCGCTTGATGTTTAGCTGAAAAGCCTAGACTTCAGCGAGTTGCTTCTTTGGAGATGTCTGTTTTACCTCGCTAACCTCAACCTCTTTAAGTTGCGCTGTAAAATGGCGTAAAACAGGCGGCTCATAAGTAAACTCTAATCCTTTCACATTAGCTGCATTCGCTTTCACTTTCTCAAACGCTTCAATGATGAAATCCATATGAGTTTGGGTGTAAGTGGCTCGTGGTATGGTTAGGCGCAATAACTCTGCCGGACATTCATGTTGCTCACCCGTCGCAGGATCACGGCCTAATAGCAATGAGCCTATTTCCACTGCCCGAATACCCGCCACTTTGTACAGTTCGCATGCGAGAGCGTGTGCTGGAAATTGCTCGGCCGGAATATGGGGAAGCATCTTACCTGCATCGACAAACGCAGCATGGCCACCAGCTTGCTGACAAACGACACCTATTGCTTCAAGGCCATCCACTAAGTACTGTACCTGACCTATACGATAGGCTAACCAATCTTGCCTCATCCCATCGTACAGTCCTACAGCAAGGCGCTCCATTGCACCGCCTTCCAAGCCACCATAGGTTGGGAACCCTTCCTGGACTACACACAAGGTCCGACATTCAGTGTAGACATCCATAAACGCGTCATCTTTGAAGCACAATAAGCCACCCATTTGAACCATAGCGTCCTTTTTAGCCGACATCGCTAAACCATCGGCGTATTTGTAGGATTCCTTCGTGATCTGCTCGATGCTCCAATCTTGGTATCCCGGCTCACGTTGCTGAATGAAATAAGCGTTCTCTGCGTATCGAGCAGAATCCATGATGACTGGAATATCGTATTTTTGTGCGATCTGATACACCGCTTTAAGATTTGCAATCGAAACAGGTTGCCCCCCTGCGGAGTTACAGGTGATGGTGCTAACGATATACGGCACGTTCTCTGCGCCTGCATCGAGTATAGCTTGCTCTAATTTCACAAGATCGAAGTTGCCTTTAAAGTCGGCGTTAACTGCAGTATCAAACGCTTCTTCGGTATATACATTTTTCGCCACGCAGCAGTTGACCTGAGTATGGCCTTGAGTAGTGTCGAAAAAGTAATTGGATAGCGCAACCATCTTCGATCGGTCTAAACCCTTCTCCAATTCTCGTTTTTTAATCAAGACAGGAATATAGATTTGTTCTGCACCACGGCCTTGGTGAGTCGGAATAGTAAGCGAATAGCCAAAAATATCTTCAACTGCATTTTTTAACGCATGGTAACTGCGACTACCGCTATACGCTTCATCTCCTCGAAGCATTGCCGCTTGCATATCTTGGGTAATTGACCCCGTACCACTGTCGGTCAGCAAGTCGATAAAGACGTCTTCACTGTCCAATAAAAATGGGTTCATGCCTGCGTCCAAAATAGCACGCTCACGATACTCTCTTGTCGTGCGTTTCACTGGCTCAACAACGCGAATACGAAACGGCTCAGGTAGATGTTTAAAGTTTTCCATAAAATAACCTTGTCACGCTTAAAGAGTTTCTCTCAGAACGATGTCAAAGAGTATTTGCCTAAAGCGCCTAAAATAATGCTGCCAATCACCGTTTATTTAGGTTGTAAAAATCCCCTCACAAATAAACAGCGAGTAAAACTAAATTCGTATTAGTAAAAAGGCGGTAGCAGTTAAGCCCGTTATATATGCTAAGAACTAAGCAAAACTATAATTAGAAAATCAACACTCATTGCAGTTAAGAGCACTAGGGTTGCTACGCCATCAGATGCAGCGATGGTTATTCTGAGGATAGGTGGAATGAGAGCTGGTGATCGAGGTTATACCAGGCTTGCTGTGTAAGCCATGCAGTTGATTGCCATTTAAGGTACATGTCCATTTTATGTTCCTCTTCTGAAAACCAATTAGGTGAATAGAGTGTCTTTTCTATCAATATCCCAATCATTAATACATACATTATAGCTATATTTGTGATCGCGGCATTTATATTTCACATCCTTTAGACATTGCCATATAAAACAATGCACAGTCATTTTCCAATCAATACCTATGTTTTGAAGAGGCTAAAAAAATGGCCCTAAATAGGGCCATTTCATTACTTAGCAGAGCAAATGCTTCTTCCAGTGGTTTTTTCAAAGTCCAATCCAACTCGATTGATATCAGCAAATTTATATACTTCGACACGACATCGGTTTGATTCTATCTCCCAGTTTGCGAAGTAGTTTTCACCTGCTTTTGGCACAAAACTAATCGCTGGGTTACAACGATACGTCACAACTCCATTGTCACTATAATATGAGTTTCCGATCGTCAATCTTTCTCCGACCGGTATTAGTGCATTGTTGTTTTCATCGGCCTTTAGCTGGAATTTTTTATCATCGATACAGAGCCACGCCCTTGGTACCTCTTTAATGTTGACCATTGTGGTTTCATCACCTTCTTCGGGAACGTAACTCGGCAATGTAGAACACCCTACGAGTAATAAGCCGCTCACCATAACCGCTAGATTCTTATGTTTCATGAGCCTTTTACCTCATCTGTATGCTTCTCGATGATTTCCTGTGCTGAAAATGATCTAGGGCGCTTCTCTTCCTCCATCAATATATAAACTTTGGAAAGCGGCTTATCTGCAACTTGGGTGGTTCGAATAGCAACTATCGGTTGATCCGCAATTGCATGAGCAATACTGCGATAGGCAACAAAGTAGTTCCCACCTCGTTCTTTAACCAATTCAGCGCATCTGTATTTCAGATACAGGTTCACCTTTTCAGGCTCTATAAACCCGTTTCCCCCAAAAACGACCTCGATGAGTTCACCAGGCCCCTCTTGCTCAACAAACCCACCTGTCATACCAAATATTGGGTGTTCAGCACTTTGATAGCCTGTAGCACACCCACTTAGTATGAGGGCGCATAACAAAAGTAGCTTCTTCATAACTTCCTTGATTTCAATCATTTAATAGACCCAAGCGAAAATTAATTGATTCTATAAATGCGTTCAACGAAAAGTAATTCCATTACAAATACAAATGCGAGTGAACTAATAAAAACCATAAAAAAAGGCCCCTATATTAGGAGCCTTTCACTATTCTCATTTGTAAGACTATGCCTTACGACGTGCCTCTACGGCATCAGCTAATTGGCGAAGCACTTTTTCAGTATCTTCCCAACCAATACAAGCATCAGTGATTGATTGTCCGTAAGTTGCCGCTTTGCCATCAACAAGATCTTGGCGACCTTCAACTAGGTGCGATTCAATCATAACGCCGAAGATAGATTTCTCACCATTTGCCATCTGACCGGCTACGTCTTCAGCTACAAGCATCTGACGTTGGAACTGCTTAGAGCTGTTTGCGTGGCTGAAGTCGATCATCACTTTTTCCGGCAAGCCCGATGCTTTCAGCTCTTCTTTAATAGAAGCCACATGGTCAGCGCTGTAGTTAGGCTCTTTACCACCACGAAGAATGATGTGACAGTCTGGGTTACCTGCTGTTTCGATAATCGCTGAATGACCGTACTTAGTTACTGATAAGAAGTGGTGAGATGCACTCGCAGAGCGAATAGCGTCTGACGCAATTTTGATGTTGCCATCCGTACCGTTTTTGAAGCCCACTGGACAAGATAGACCAGACGCTAATTCACGGTGTACCTGAGATTCAGTAGTACGAGCACCGATAGCACCCCAACTAATAAGGTCACCCACGTATTGTGGCGTGATCATATCTAGGAATTCACTTGCAGTTGGCATACCCATATCAGTCAGATCAAGTAGCAACTTACGACCCATGCGAAGGCCATCATTGAGTTTGAACGTATCGTTCATATAAGGGTCGTTAATTAGACCTTTCCAACCAACCGTTGTACGTGGCTTTTCAAAGTAAACGCGCATTACCACTTCTAGGCGGTCACCCAGTTCATCACGAAGTACTTTTAAGCGTTTACCGTATTCTAACGCAGCTTCTGGATCATGAATTGAACAAGGACCAACGATAACCAATAGACGGTCGTCCTTGTCTTCTAAAATATTGTGAATCGCTTCACGCGATTGAAACGTTGTAGAAGAAGCAACTTCAGTAGCAGGAAACTTCTCTAAAACTGCTACTGGTGGTAATAATTCTTTTACTTTGTTAATTCGTACATCATCTGTTTGAAACATTGCTTACTTCTTCCTATTTATCTCGCTTTGAACGTGTTGCCATCAACATTGATGCATATTTGTTCAAGGCTTCTAATCTCTCTTCCCTGTAACTTATCTACTAAAAACGAGAAGTTCAATCATTAATTTAATCAAAAGGCAATATTTCTTGTAATTTTACACTTACACCAGCATGTAAAATTTAGTTTACAACCAAATTAACCGATGATATTGACTGCAAACTAGCCGAATAGCGTTAGGTTCAAAGTGCATTATCACCTTGATATTGCTAAGGTAGTAGCATAACTAAAACAACCTAATCGTCAGTATGAGCGTCATTGAGTTTACTAATGTCGACAAATGGTATGGAAAATTCCATGCCTTAAAACAAATCAATCTGTCCGTGATGAAGGGAGAGATTGTCGTTGTTTGTGGACCATCTGGATCCGGCAAATCGACACTGATCCGCACAGTTAATGGGCTGGAGTCGATTTCAAATGGTGAAATCTCCGTGCTTCCTGATTACAGCACGCCACCAGCAGGTAAAGTGGGGATGGTGTTTCAGCACTTTAACCTATTCCCCCATTTGACCGTATTAGACAATTTAACCCTTGCCCCGATTCGTACGCTCAAACTGAGCAAGCAAAAAGCAAAAGAACGAGCCTTACATTTTCTCGAGCGGGTTAATATCGTCGAACAAGCCAGTAAGTATCCTGTACAGCTTTCCGGTGGACAGCAGCAACGTGTCGCTATTGCTCGCTCTCTTTGTATGCAACCGGAAATACTGTTGTTTGATGAACCTACGTCTGCGCTCGACCCAGAGACTATTCACGAGGTACTCGATGTGATGGTCGACCTTGCAAAAGATGGCATCACCATGATGTGCGTAACTCACGAAATGGGGTTTGCTCGGAAAGTAGCTGATCGCGTCATTTTCATGGATCACGGTGAAATATTGGAAATGGCTACTCCAGAGCAGATATTTAGCCACCCTAAGCACGCTCGTACTCAGCAATTTCTTGATCAGATTTTAAGCCACTGATGTTGATAAAGTTATTTAAACCCATAGTTTCAGCGATAGCTCAAATTGCCTTAGTGATAATGGCAATGGTATGGCTATTGGACTCGGGTGCGCAATCAATGGGCTATCAATGGCAGTGGGAACGAGTCCCCGATTATCTCGCGTTTTACGAAGACGGAGAGTGGTGGCCTGCAGAGCTAGTTGAAGGGCTATTAGTTACCCTCAAGATTTCCGCGATCAGCTTGTTTTTCACCCTTGTCATCGGCTTGGCGACCGCGCTACTCAAACTTTCGGACTCTTTGATTGGCAGAGCACTTGCCAACGGTTATATCGAACTGATTCGTAATACTCCGTTGCTGGTTCAAATCTACCTGCTGTACTTCATATTTGGCCCTGTCATCGGCTTGGACCGCTTTTCCACTGCGGTACTTGCTTTGTCTTTGTTTCAAGGCGCGTATACCGCAGAAATTATCCGAGGTGGGCTAAAAAGCATTCCAATAGGGCAAGCTGAAGCAGCAAAAACATTAGGGCTATCGCCGTTTTTCACCTTTAAAGACATTATATTCCCTCAGCTCCTACAAAGAACCTTGCCTCCAATGACGAACGAGGTCGTGTCGCTGATTAAGAACTCCTCCATTGTCAGTGTCATGGCGATATTCGACTTAACGACGGAGGGACGTAACATCGTGTCAGAAACCGCAATGCCGTTTGAAATCTGGTTTACGGTAGCTGCAATGTATTTGCTTTTAACCCTAGCTTTGTCTGGGTTGTCAGCATGGCTAGAGCACAGGCTGGGCGCTCAGTGGCGCAGTCAGTAAAGTGCAAAAACATGGAGAATAAGATGAATAATATAGGAAAATGCTTTTCGCGCAGAAGTTTTACCAAAACAATCACCGCCCTACTTGGGCTCGCGTTGTTCTTGCCAAGTACTTCCGCACTAGCAGATATAGAGACCCCAAACCTTGATGCTATCAACGACCGTGGCACGCTAAGAGTCGGTATGTCGACCTTTGTTCCGTGGGCTATGCGTGATAAACGAGGGGAACTTATCGGCTTCGAAATTGATGTCGCCAAACGACTGGCGCAAGACTCCGGTTGGAAAGTTGAGTTTGTACCAACCGCTTGGGATGGCATTATCCCTGCGCTCCTTGCTAAAAAATTCGATGTGATTATCGGCGGCATGTCGGTGACACCTGAACGTTCAAAAAGCGTTCTATTCTCAGTACCTTACTCTCACTCAGGAGTACAGGTTGCGGCAAGTAAAGAGCTCGCAGAGGGTTTCTCACAGTTCAGTGACTTCAACTCTAGACGAGTCAAAATAGCGGCTCGCCGTGGTGCATTCACTGTACAAGTTGCTCGTGAAACATTCCCTAAGGCAAAAATCCTTCAATTCGATGACGATGCTCAGGCATTCCAAGAAGTATTAAATGGCAACGCACATGCTGTAATCGCTTCTAGCCCGAAACCAGAACATGAAGCGGTTAAACATAGCGATAAACTATTTATCCCATTCACGGATCGCCTGTCAAAAGGCAATGAAGCGTTTGCTGTTCGACTGGGCGAAGAAGACAAGAAAGCCTTCTTCAACAACTGGATTCAAGCCCGCACCGATGACGGTTGGTTACAAGAACGCTATGAATATTGGTTCTCTACCCTAGACTGGCAAGATCAGATCGCTTCTGGTCAATAACAAACTCGAACATATTGGAGACTAAGTGTCTGAAGTAAAGGCATCAGCCCAACCAACACTCTTAGCAAAGAAGCGTGATTTTCGACTTAATAAGCTCGATGTCACGCTGCTTGTGATCGTCGCAATTTTTACTTACTGGTTATATCAACGTTCGACGATTGGAGTGAATTACCATTGGCGTTGGGCTGATGCTTTTGATCTGGTTTTCACTTCTCGTTCCGATGGTAGCTTGCCTTACTTCTTTCAAGGTGTTCTCGCGACATTGAGGCTGAGCCTATGGGGTATGTTACTTGCCATCGGGCTGGGGACATTGCTTGGTCTAGCTCGACACAGCAAGATTACATTGTTTTCAGTGCCAGCAAACATCTTCATCCAGTTGGTTCGCAACATTCCCCCACTGGTTTTCGTATTTATTTTCTACTTTTTCATTTCCAACCAAGTCATTCCATTGTTAGGGCTTGAATCTTTACTACGTGGCTACACTGGACAAATTGCGTGGTGGCAGCTAGCTCTGTTTGGCTCAGCGAATTTGTGGGAAAACCTACTGTCTGGCGTGCTCTGCATTGGGTTACTTTCTTCAGCCTATATCGCAGAAATCGTACGTTCTGGTCTTGCTGGCGTTGAAAAAGGGCAATGGGAAGCATCACACTCGCTTGGGTTGTCAACTTGGTCAAAATATCGCTACGTTATCGCGCCTCAAGTCCTCTCGGCAATTACTCCAGCTATAGCTGGGCAAGCGATTTCACTGATCAAAGATACTTCAATCGTCTCGCTAATTTCGATTCAGGAAATGACCTTCGTCGGAACAGAGATCGCCAACTCATCAGGGCTGATCTTTGAGATTTGGTTATTGGTAGGCGCGTGTTATTTGGTGCTGTGCCTCTCGTTATCCATGCTGTTTAGGCGGCTGGAAAACAAAAATAGCCAATACCTTAGGGCCTGTTGAGCTTTCGAGCTGATTTTTGCAGCAACTTGTGGGAAATTTCTATTTCTTTACAAACAAGAGCAGGCAGAGGCTTGGATGTGTAGCTAGCCTACACGAGAAGCCGATAACGCAGTAGAAATGAACCACAAAGGCTGCCCGAAGGGTTCGAGCTAGGCGCCCCCATCCGAACAAAATTTAACCATGAAAAATTAACAGACCCTAATAATAGATAATTCCCTGTGAGGTACTGGAAATAGTTAGGCTTGGAATCAACACAGTCGTACCAAAAAAGTCAGTGCTCACTGTGACCTGAACACTCTGACCAGAGTCTTTTAATGGGTTATCATCACCATCCAATGTCCAAGTTATATCAACATCGGCGTCCGATAATATACTAGAGTGCCCTTGAACATAGCTTTTGATATCGGCATCAGATGCCGGAGCATCTGCACTTCGACGATCGTCCTGCGCCGCTTCGGAACCTCTGACTACTATGTATCTCACTCCTTGTTTCGCTGCGTGGGCAACAATGTTGAAGGTGTAGATGGCTCTAGCACCCTCAATTAGCCCAAAGGTCACCAAAAAGAACGCGACCATCACGATAGACAACTCGGCAATCGATACCCCTTTTTGCTTACTCGGCAACGTCATCATTGGACTCGTATCTCCGCTGTGTCAGAAAGCTGAATTTGCTCGGGAACGCCTGGGTAAGAAATTGTGGTACGAAAATCTCGCGTCGTCGTGACCTCTACAAATATCTGAGTACTACTGCTGCATGAGTTGCTGGTGCAGTTCACCTCGGTTGTTGAACCAGGGCAGCGGCAAAAACGACGAGAACTGACTCCAACGCTCGTTTCGTTATTGCCATCAATGACTAAATCTCCTGCATCGTTCAACGCGATAGTATTCATTCCCGTAAAGTCTGTTGCATGAGAAGCGCTCTGAGCGCCATAACCAGCGGCCACGCGCGCCGCATTGGAATTGGTAATCGATGCGTACATCACCCTACCCGCATCGACTGTAGCAACAAACAACAATAGCAACACTGGTACAACTAATGTCATCTCTACCGCAGCGTAGCCGGACTCTAGTTTCATTCTCATATCATCACCATCCTGTCCGCTACTCGACCAAGGTTACTCGTTTTAACGGTGAGCTATCACTGCTCCCCGTAAAGTTATCGATTTCTACATCCGAGCCACTCGATACCTCTAAAAATTTTGACACTAATATCGATTTAGAGCTGCTGCCTGACGATCCACTGTGGAACTTTAAGTGCTGATTCCACGCATAAACCGCGCCATTTAAAATCGCATCGGCATCACTGTCGATTCGATTCACAGGATCCGAGCCAGGGTCATCGCTTTCAGGTGCAAGCCTGTCGGAGAAAAACAAAACGCCATCCAGATCATTCTCACACTCTTTCCCACTAGAGCCACCATCGCATGCAGGTGCGGATAGCTCCACCGTCGCGCCCGACTTAATATCTAGAGGCCAATACCATTCTGGGCCATTATCAGGGCTGTGATCTGAATTAGAGTCATCGCATTCCCAAAAACAAGTGTTGTAGAAAGAAACATCTTCGCCTTTTAGTGTCGAGCTGCTGCCATCTACAACAAGTCCTCCTCCTCGTAAGATATACACCCCAGGGTTAAGGGTTGTGGTGCCATCTTTGATAAAGAGCCCCCCGCAATACACTCCAGGGTTTAGAGTTCTGTTGCTTTCAACCGTATAAGGTTCGTACGGCCCTCCCGAATCTTTTTCCTTACCACTACAGCCAGATGCATTGCAGCTTTCCTCTGGGGCACAACTGGCCGCCGTATAAGTGACGGAAGGAGGAGTTAATCCAGAAAAGGGATCGGGAGCTGGAATCGGTTTTTCGGATGCTGGTGCGCCTTGCCCCTCTATAGGGCATTCACTAGAGCCAGTACATTCATAGTTGCTGCTGCTACCCTCTGAGCCTCCCACTACCGTAATTGTTGTCCCTTCGATATCAGCACCACTGGTTACGGATAAACCTTTGCTGTCGCTCGAGTTCACAAAGACTCCGCAGTTAGTAATGAGCTCTGAGCTACTACTTACCTCTAAGGCTTTCTCTTTGTTAGGGGCAAGGACATATACGCAATTCAGCGAATTTGCGGTATTGCTGTTCGCCGTGGCACGCACGCTGTATTCAAGCTCATCGAAACCAATCACAGATAAAAACGACGTCCCGACCTCATGGGTAATGATCACTTCCACTGAAAAATCATCGCCACTGTATAGTCCAGATGTAGGAGGGTTATTAATGGTAACAGTTACACCATCGACACCATTCACAAAACCATGAGTTGATGCCGCTGTTGAGGCGGAGGAATTAATATCGCTGTCATTGCCATAAAACTTCTCGAATGCTCCAGCTAACGCTGCGGAATCAGCGGCCGTTTGAGCGTCTCGATATTGAGAAAAAGCGTTGCCTGTATCTAATGCAAAGCCCGTCATTGCAAGCAGAAGTAGCATGGCCATAGTTGCTACTACGGTCACTAATCCAGTTTGTTTTTTTGCTCTTCGTTGCACCTCACACCTCCTTGAGTAACGCGCGCTGAAAGCTTTAGGCTCATACAAAAGTTTAGTGCAGCACAGAGCTGAGTGTGTGGCATTCAATAGCACTTTCTTGCCATCTCGAACAACAAAGTCCTATTTGAGGTGAAGCAACCTTAAGGAGAGAGAAACTATTGAGAAAAAGTATCAAACAGGCTGGCGCAGCGAGACTCCACATACACGCCAATTTGGGTTTCGAGTAAGTAACTAGAAGAAAATTCTACCCTACTGAGTTCTTTCGAAGGTGTGTGTTTGCTCATTTCATCGAGAAACTGCTTATCCCCGAAGGTATAATCGACCCGCTGTTTTAAAAGAAGCTCTAAACCAACCTCTAAGTTGTCCACCAGCATTACCTCCATGCCAGCTTGAATAAACTGTTTCGCAAATGGGCCTTCAAGGTCGGTTCGTATTAACGCGACAGATTGACCAGACAATTCAGACAAAGATTGCCAATAAAACGCACCAGTTTGCTTGATCCTGAATAACCCCAGTTGAACCACTTGGCTAGACAAACTTACGAACTGCGAACGTTGTGATTTAGGTGGTGGGTAGAAGCTCATACACCACCCCGGATTTTCAAGGGTTTGTAGAGCACGTTTAGGTGGCAGGAAAATGGGAATAAGCATGCTGGAGTCTACATGAGACAATTTTTCCTTCAGCAGGCGAAAAGCAATGCCTCCATCTTCTAGGTCTGGCGAAGTAAAAGGCGGGTAATCTATTGCGACAACTGAATATCTGTCTTTATTTGACTCGGCAAACACATAAAATGGCAGCCAAAGCACCAAGAAATACAGATATTTCAAACCTGATAATCGCAAGTGCTTCCTCCTTCGATTGCACATATTCCGTTGTACACAGCTGTTACTGCACGCCAGTCAAAGTTACTGACATTAACATCAACAGCACTCAGAAAAGACTGAAGTTTAGTGGTCTCACTCGCATTGTTCTTAAGCAATAAGTACCAAACTAAACCAATAGTGCACATCCAACACTACATCAAGTAGTGATCCAGCAGTAACGCAATAAACAACAGCATTAAGTGATAGATGGAGAATTTGAACGTACCAATCGCAGACTTATCATGTGCATGGTATTTGAGCTCCCACGCTGAATAGATGAAACCAGCACTCAATACACTAGAAATAGCTAAATACAAGCCGCCGCTCATACCGACTAAAACAGGAAACAGCACAATCAATGCAAGCAAGACGGTATAAAGCAGTATGGATGTTTTGGTGTATTCGACGCCGTGAGTCACAGGTAGCATTGGAATATCCGCTTTGGCGTAATCTTCCCTACGATGGATAGCCAGCGCCCAGAAATGCGGCGGTGTCCAAATAAAAATGATCATAACCAGCAGCCAAGCGTGGGCATGTAGCTCCCCAGTGACCGCGGTCCAACCGAGTAGTGGAGGCATTGCTCCTGCAATACCAGCAATAACAATATTCTGTGGTGTGGCGCGTTTGAGGTAAAGGGTATACACCACAGCGTAACCGAGTAAACTAGCGAAAGTCAGCCATGCAGTGAGTGCATTCACTCCCACCATTAATATGCCAAAGCCCACAACCCCAATAGACACCGCAAATATAAATACTCTAGACGCTTTAATATCCCCAGACGGCAACGGACGCTTGTGAGTTCTTGCCATAATTGCGTCTATTCGTCGGTCGATTAAATGATTAAACGCCGCCGCTGAGCCTGCCATTAAGCCTATCCCAGACAGCCCTAATATCGTTTCTTGCACAGGCAATGCGCCCGGGACAGCCAAACACATACCAACAAGTGCTGTGAGTAGCATCAATGCGACCACTTTAGGTTTGGTTAGTGTGAGATAAGTTCGCCATGGTGCGTCAGTCACGATTTTTGAACGGGTCTGCTCACGATTCATCGCTTGAGGAAGTGTCGCTGATTTACTCATGAGATTCTCTCCTTGTTCAATTCGATCGCTTCATTGGGGTGCCAAAGCAAGAAATTAACGTGCAACACCGAAAGTAGCAGCAATGCCGCGACCAGGTTATGTGCGACTGCAACCGCTAACGGTAAGCTAAACGCCACATTGCTAATGCCGAGTAATATTTGCAACGTTAATACCACCAAAATCCGCCACCCCATACGATTGAGCTCAGGTATGGGTTGAGCGAAACATTGGCGCACCAATATCAGAGCCACCATGGTCGTGACCATCGCACCTATTCGATGGCTGACATGAATCGTCATTCGAGCACCGTAATCCAAGACCCCAAACTCATAGGAGTCATGCCCAGGCTGAATCAGCTTAAATGCGGTACCGAAATCGAGATAAGTCATCCAGTTACCTTCACAAATAGGTAAAGCTGTACACATAAGGGCTGCATAATTCGATGACGTCCATCCCCCCAGCGCTATTTGAGCAATCACAACCATTAGGGTGACAACAGCAAGCGGTCGAAGCATGGGAGGAATGGCTAAATGATCGATTGGCATCTCATCTTTAATCAGGCACCAATAGAGTAGAGCTAAGCCACACAAAAGTGTAAAGCCCCCCAGTAAGTGCCCCATTACGACTATTGGCATCAGTTTCAAAGTGACGGTCCACATACCAAGTAATGCTTGAAATACCACAATCGCGCACAAAGCTAAGGGGAGATAGAGAGGAGTTTGAGGGCGCTGAGCCCGGTTCATTACACACACGGCTAGAATAGCGAAAATTGCCAAGCCAAGTGTGCCTGCAAAATAGCGGTGAATCATTTCAAGCCATGCTTTGTCAGGCTCTACAGTAAGATCTGGGTAACGTTGATTGGCTTGTAGCAACTCTTTCGCATCCGTTGGCACAGTCAATTGACCATAACACCCAGGCCAGTCAGGGCAGCCTAAACCAGCATCTGCAAGCCTCGTGTACGCACCAAGAATGATGACGACAAACGTGAGAATGAGACTGAACCTAACCAACATCACCAAATTCATATGCTCTCCTTGCTATACGTTCACTTTGGCTAAATGAGTCCGGAAGATCGAGCTATCCACTACATCGTCAATCTACTCGTGTCGAGCGCTATCACCCAACACGAGATAGCTTTAGCAGTTTCCTTAAGTCAGCCAGCAACCCTTTGCTTTGTGGCACCAACGCCTGCTCGGCATCAACTTTAGGGTACCGCATCACAAGCTGACCAAGCGGATCAACGATGACATAGTCAGACGCTTTTACTTGCTCATTAAAACTTTCATTAATGGTAATCACCTGAAATTCATAGTCTTTTATTATTGTAGTATCACTTTTCTCAGAGAGTAAAATGACAGGTGTGACCCTTGTTTGATATTTTCCTAATGCTAGGTGGCTTTGCCCCAAAAAATACAGCTGCTGCACACAAAAATCATCACAATTGTCCGGGACTAAATACGCAAGTTGCCATGACTTCTTATCAAGCGGGTTATTCACCCCCAAAGATTGATAAGAAACCGAAGGTTCAAGCAAGGTTCCTTTGTTCGTTACTCCCTCTTGGTACCAGTGATTGCTGAGTACAAGCTTCGCAATCAAAGCCGGCATTGCGAAAGTAAATACAAGGCCCAGTAGTAACAAGCGGCCTCTCAATTTCTGATTCATTGTCGCTCTCCTTGCTGATCGCGAGTGATCCTTTTCAGAGACTTATAAGTCACCCAACTCGACAAAATGCACAGTGCTAATGCCATCGAAAACCATTGAAAAGCGTAGCCATAGTGCTTAGTCGATTTCATTGGCACTGGCTTCCAAGGCTGCGAATAGGGCCAATCATCTTGCTGAGGTTGCAGTACATATGCCGCCAAAGGCACACCAAATAAGGTAGATAACTGCTCAATATTGAGGTTTTGAATTCTATATATACCCTGCATAAATTCACTCTGGATATCCGAACTCAACGGGTTGTGTGAGCGAGTATAGACTCGCCCCTCAAGCTTATGGGGCGTATCTAGCCAACTTATGGTAGGCAAAGTGCGCCTATCACGCATCGCAGCAATGAACCCGCGTTCGACCAACAAGTATTGACCGCTACGACTGCGCATTACCTGCAGAGCCAAATACCCTACTTTACTCGGACCATTTGACTTTGCTCGGTAGGTTTGGTTGTCTAAATACACATAAGCGTTTGGTACAGGCTCAAGTTCCGCCCATATTTTCATCCCTACTAAATCGAGGCTGACTGCCCTACCTTGCCGTCCTTGCTGTATTCGTAAGAACTCCGCCAAAGGTATTGCCGGCTTAGATTGATAGTTTGCGAGCTGAACTTCCATTGTTTGCTTGTCATCTCCTCTACCCAACTGCCAGAAGCCCAGTTTGACCAATACGCTAAATACGACCACAGTTACTATTAAACCAAACCAAAACTGTTTACTTTTCAACATAATGCCAAGCGAGGTCGCGATGACACTACTGTTCAAATTGGTACTTGTTTTACTTCTGCTATTCATTGTATTCAACCTAGCAAGAGCCATGGTTCAAATGGTCAAAGAGCCCAGCGATGAAGATGAAAACCGCAAACCAATGAGCCATTACTTGGGCCGTCGGGTCATGCTTTCCGCAGTGGTTGTGGTACTGCTGATCGTCGCTCTGCTTAGTGGATGGATTGAGCCTAATGCTCGCCCTTACTAGGTCCGTCCTTACTAGGCCCGACCTCTTTAAAGCACGTAAACAAACACAAATAGCCCCAACCAAACCACATCAACAAAATGCCAGTACCAGCTACCTGCTTGGAATGCAAAGTGATCCTTAGGGGTGAAGTGGTCTTTGGCGACACGGAACAAGAGCACGGATAGGAAGATAGTCCCTAAACATACATGGAGGCCATGGAACCCCGTCAGCATGAAAAAGGTGTTGCCGTATATCCCAGACTGTAATGTCAGCCCCATATCTTGGTAAGCGTGAGCGTACTCTACAAATTGGTAGTAAAGGAAAAAGCCGGCCAACACGATGGTGATTTCTAACCAAACGATCAACGCCATGCGCTTGTTTTTCTCTAAACTCACATGCGCCATATGCAGCGTAATGGAAGACAAAAGCAGGATAATCGTATTGGTCAGTGGAATGCCCTGCCACGGCATCGCTTGAGTGGTTTCACCACTGGGTGTTGTCGTGAGTGGCCACATGGCTTCAAATGTCGGCCAGAGCACCTCGTGAGTCATTATATTATTGTCTGCACCACCTAACCAAGGCACTGAAAACATACGAGCATAAAATAGAGCACCGAAAAAGGCTCCGAAGAACATCACCTCAGAGAAGATAAACCAGCTCATACCCTGTCTAAATGAACGAGCAATCTGATTGGAATACAGCCCAGACATCGACTCTGTCACCACATTGGTAAACCAACCCGCTAACATGTACAGCAGCACCACGAAACCCAGAATCAGAATCACAGTACCAAAACCGCTGGCTGCTCCTCCAGTTTGTGTGCCTTGAACCGTTAATCCCGCACCGACAGCAACTAAAAACAGTGCGACTGCACCAATGATTGGCCAACTACTCTGCGCGGGCACATAGTAAGGTTGATGTTTTGAACTCATGGGGTCACTCCTTGTGTCGAGCTAACGCGAGCCAATTGACTGCCATCTTCAGGATATTGCTGTTCAAGATATTGCTGTTCAAGATAGTCATCGCCCATAAATGGGGCTATGTGCGCGGTATTCGCTCCATCATCAGCTTGCTGAGTACTCTCAGGTTCGACAGCATCCGTGATGTTGTACAGGGTATAGGACAGAGTCAGCGTATGGATTGAATCCGGAATATCTGGCTCTATGTAAAAGATCAGTGGCATTTCTGCCTGAGCCTTTGCTTCCAATGGTTGATGATTGAAGCAGAAGCACTCAATTTTATTGAAATAATTCGCCCCCAGCCCCGGTGATACCGATGGCACGGCCTGGCCAATAAGTGAACTTCCAGACTGGTTTGTTGCGAGGTACGTGGTTTGAATCACTTGCCCCGGGTGTACATCCATTGTTCTGGTTTCAGGGACAAACTTCCAAGGCATATCAGGGTTAATATGCGCCATAAACTCAACTCTTACGGTGCGACTGGTATCAGGCACCATACCTTGTGGTTGAATCGCTGAGACCGTATTGGTTTTACCGTTAATACCCAAAGCTTCACACATGACGTCGTACAAAGGGACAAGGGCAAAGCCAAATCCAAACATCGCAACTACCGCAACCAACAACTTAGCCGTCAATTTGGCATTCTGTTTGCTGCTTTGACTATCACGGGCTTCGGCATTGGATTGATTACGCGGCTCCATATCATCCCCCTCACTCAGTTCAGTCTACTTTCGGCGGGGTTGAGAATGTATGGTGCGGTGCGGGGCTTGGTACGGTCCATTCTAAACCTTCTGCACGCTCCCATGGTTTGGCCGGAGCTTTTTCACCACCACGAATACACTTGATCACCACCCACAAGAAAATGAGCTGAGAAACACCGAATGCAAAGCCACCTATAGACACAATTTGGTTAACATCTGCAAACTGGATGGCGTAGTCAGGAATTCGCCGAGGCATACCCGCTAATCCTAGGAAGTGCATAGGGAAGAAGAGGACGTTGACCGAAATAACAGAACACCAAAAGTGGAGCAAACCAAGCCGCTCATCGTACATATGTCCTGTCCACTTCGGCAGCCAGTAATACGCCGCTGCCATAATTGAAAAGACCGCTCCAGATACCAACACATAATGGAAGTGAGCGACAACAAAGTAAGTATCATGATATTGGAAATCCGCTGGCACTATCGCCAGCATCAGTCCGGATAGTCCACCAATGGTAAACAGTACGATGAACGCAATCGCAAATAACATTGGCGTTTCAAACGTCAATGCGCCTCGCCACATCGTCGCGACCCAGTTAAATACTTTTACCCCAGTTGGCACAGCGATAAGCATGGTGCAATACATGAAGAACAGTTCTGCAAATACCGGCATCCCCGTAGTGAACATATGGTGTGCCCATACTAAAAATGACAACAGCGCGATACTGCACGTCGCGTACACCATCGAATGATAACCAAACAGCTTTTTACCGCTAAAGGCCGGCACAATCGCCGAAATGATCCCAAATGATGGCAGGATCATGATGTAGACCTCGGGGTGACCAAAAAACCAGAAAATATGCTGGAACATAACTGGATCACCACCACCAGCCGCATCAAAGAAGCTGGTTCCGAAGTACTTATCGGTCAATACCATGGTCACGGCACCAGCGAGCACGGGCATAACAGCTATCAGCAGGAATGCGGTGATGAGCCAAGTCCAAACAAACAAAGGCATCTTGAACCACGTCATACCCGGAGCGCGCATATTGAAAATGGTAACAATCACATTGATTGCCCCCATGATCGAACTGATGCCCATGATATGAACCGAGAACACGAATAAGGCGGTGCTGTCTGGGCCATATGTCGTGGACAGTGGCGCATAGAAAGTCCAACCAAAGTCAGGGCCACCGCCTTCAGTAAACAGCGATGCTAACAAAATCAAGAACGCAAAAGGTAGAATCCAAAAGCTCAGGTTGTTCATTCGAGGCAGTGCCATATCTGGCGCGCCGATCATCATTGGGATCATCCAGTTTGCAAGCCCAGTAAAGGCTGGCATTACCGCCCCAAACACCATGATAAGCCCATGTACTGTGGTCATCTGGTTAAAGAAATCTGGCTCTACCAACTGTAAACCGGGCTGGAACAGTTCGGCACGTATGATCATTGCCATTGCGCCGCCAGTTAGGAACATAATGAAGCTAAACCAGAGATAAAGTGTCCCTATGTCTTTGTGGTTAGTTGAATATATCCAGCGTGCAATGCCGCTTGGAGCGTGGTGATCATCGTGAGAGTCGTGAACGCTGCCGCCAACTTCAGCTTCCGTTGCAGGTGCAGACTTTACATTTCTATCCGTGGACGTTTTCATTGTCCCTCCTTAGACTCTTCACTTGCTTGCTTAAACTGATTGATATCCGACGCTTGAATCACATCTCCAGTGTCATTACCCCAAGCGTTACGTTGGTACGTAATAACAGCCGCGATTTCTTGGTCGGTAAGTTGATTGGCAAACGCCTGCATAGCCGTACCCGAACGGCCATTGACCACAATATCAATGTGAGCATCGACGTCGCCTGTGGCAATCTGGCTGCCTTTAATGGCAGGGAATGCGCCGGGAATACCTTCACCAGAAGCTTGATGACAGACAGCGCATCGGTCGACATACACTTTATCGCCAATCGCCATAAGCTCTTCCATTGAAAGTGAACTGGTGAGCGCTTGCTCTGCTTGTTTCTTCGCCTCTGCGAGCTCTAGCTTCTTATCAGCCAGCCACTGGTCGTATTCGTCTTCTTCCATTGCATGGACCACAATCGGCATAAAGCCATGCGCGCGTCCACATAATTCAGCACATTGCCCACGGTAAACACCCGGTATATCGATCTTTGTCCATGCTTCATTGATAAACCCAGGAATGGTGTCTTTCTTCACAGCAAAATCAGGCACCCACCAAGAGTGAATAACGTCATCAGAAGTCATCAAAAATCGGATTTTTCGATTAATAGGAACAACAAGGGGATTATCGACTTCTAACAAATAATGGGCCCCCTTTGCTTCGATACCTTCTATTTGCTTTGAACTCGTCGCTAGCAAACTAAAAAACTCGACATCTTCGCCAAAGTAGCTGTAATGCCACTTCCACTGGGAGCCGGTAATTTTTATCGTGAGATCGGATTGGGAAGTATCTTCCATAGCGATAAGAGTTTTGGTCGCCGGAATGGCCATTGCGATCAAGATTAAGATAGGGATAACAGTCCAAATAATTTCGACTTTGGTGCTTTCATGGAAGTGGGCTGCAACGGCACCCTTAGATTTGCGGTGATTAATAATGGAGTAAAACATCACCCCGAACACCACGACAGCGATTGCACAACAAATATAAAAGATCAGCATATGCAGGTCGTATACCTGACCACTTATCTCGGTGACACCTTGAGTCATATTCAAGGGTTGTTCTGCCGAAATCGCTGGCGCAGCAAAGCCAACAAACATCAAATCGGTCAACAGCCAAAGACTCGCCTGTAATCTTTTCAAAAGATCTCTCCTCTGCCCACATGCACCTACCATGGTGCGCATACCCCACTGGATAAGAACCATGCGGGTATAAGCGTACGCCGAGCTTCCAACAGCGTAACGTCACGGAAAAACTCCGTAAAAACAGCGAATTCGACACAATTTGTTATATTTATGTTAATTAACGTTAGTTAACGAATGTCAATAGCGCAAGAAAGTCCTACTATTTATGTAAGCCACTCTATTTCTGATAATTAACTCAATAACAAAGTCAGGAGTAAGGGTAAATTTAACGATTGCGCTCTCGCAAATGATAATCAATATCAGTTAGTATCAGATCAATATACGGACAAAGGTTATCGATATGATTGAACAAGTAACAACATGGTTGGAGCGAGATCCCGACCCTAGAACACGTGAAGAACTCCAATACCTTATTGATGAAAAGATGGTCGATGAGCTTGCAGATCGGTTTAAATCACGACTTGAGTTTGGTACGGCTGGTTTAAGAGGCATGGTTGGCAGCGGTCCAAATCGAATGAATCGATTGGTGATTCAAGAAACAGCAACAGGCCTTGGCCACTACCTAGTGAAAAAGGTCGACAATGCCACCAAGAGAGGCGTCGTAATTGGATATGATGGCAGGCTCGATTCTAAGCAGTTTGCCCATGACACCGCATCAGTGCTAACTGCACTCGGAATCAAGGTGTACTTAACTCATGCCGTTGCAGCAACACCGATTGTTGCTTTTGGGGTTAAGCACTGCAATGCAGCAGCTGCCGTTGTTGTTACCGCCAGCCATAACCCTCCGGAGTACAATGGGTTTAAAGTGTACTGGGAAAATGGCGCTCAAATTATTCCTCCTCATGATTCCGGTATTGCCGCTGAAATAGAGTTAGCCGCAACTAGGCCGCTACCGCTGATGCCAATAGAAAGCGCCGAAGCAAATGGCTTGTTGGAATGGCTAACAGACGGCTACTACCAAGCATATCGCCAAGCAAATAACCAAAACTCGCTCCTACAAAGTGATGCAGACCCAAGCAAAATGATCATCGCTTATACAGCAATGCATGGCGTAGGTGCAGATATGGCTGAAACCCTTCTCGCTGACGCGGGCTATAAGACTTTCTTCAGTGTGGATGAGCAGCGTCAACCAGACGGCAACTTTCCAACCGTAAACTTCCCGAATCCAGAAGAAGCTGGGGCCATGGATATGGTCATCAATTTGGCAGATTCCGTTGGCGCGCAAATCGCGTGTGCCAATGATCCCGATGCTGACCGCTTTGCTGTCGCAGCCCGTAAAGATAACGGCGAATACCAAATGCTCACCGGAGATCAAGTAGGTGCCCTATTCGGCCAATACCTGCTGGATAAATCCAGCGCAGAACGTCCGCTGGTTGGCAACACCATTGTGTCGTCTAGTTTGCTGGAAAAGATCGCGACCTCTCATGGCGCACGCTATTACCAAACCCTCACTGGGTTTAAATGGCTAACGAATGTCGCAATGCTTAATCAAAGTGATGAAAGCCCTTTCTTGTTCGCTTATGAAGAAGCGTTAGGTTATACCATCGGCAGCCAGGTATGGGATAAAGATGGCTTATCTGCATTGGTCGTCTTCGCTCAGCTTTCAGCAGAGATCTATAACCAAGGTAAAACACTGTGGCAGCAGCTAGAGTCTATCTACAGACAACATGGTTTATATGTAAACGCGCAAAGAAGTATTGCTTTGAACCCAGACTCGCCGCCTATCGGTGACAAACTGCGAGCCTCACCGCCAGAAGAAATAGCAGGGCTAAAAGTACTGGTCACAGAAGATCTAAAAGCCTCACTCAAGTTTGTTACGGGTGGCCGAACAGAAGCATTAAACTTGCCCGCCAGTGATGTTCTTATCTACCATCTTGAAGGTGGAGCAAGGGTCATTGTTCGCCCTTCAGGCACTGAGCCGAAGTTGAAATGCTACTACGAGGTGGTCGAAGAGTTTCCCGAGTCGGATGAATATCAAACGGTGCAAGATAAAGCGCAAGCTTCCATGGACCAGTTGATCAAGCAGCACCAAGCGAGCTTAAGCTAAAACATATTGACGATGAAAAGCAAAAAGGCAGCCTGATGGCTGCCTTTTGATTGAGAGCACTCTATGCTGCAAAGCTACTTAACATCCAAAGAGCCAGTAAGATAAAAATTAGCCCCATAAACTTGTGCTGGTACAAGCGGAACTGGGCATTTTCCACTAACGACTTTCCAAGAGAGCCCACTAACGCGACCAATATTAGATTGAATGCTAAGCCCAGCACATTCAGCAATAGCCCAAGGGCTAACATCTGTTCTCCAGAGCTCGCGGTAATGTTGCTTGAAACAAACTGCGGTAAGAACATTACAAAGAAAACCAGTGCTTTTGGATTGAGTAAATTACTCACCAAGGCCCGTTGATAGAAGGCGCTGGCTATTTTATTGCTTTCACCCAGCTCAGGAGTATCTGACGCCTTCACCCGAACACAGTCCCAACCCATTTTCAGCAAATAGGCTCCTCCAAGTAAGTGGAGCGCAATAAGCGCGATAGGACTCATAGCGATAAGCGCAGATACCCCCATCGCAGCCAAAAAGGTGAGAATAATCCCTGAAGTCGCATTACCAAGGCTAGCGAATAGACCAACTTTACGTCCATAGCTCATGCTTGAGCTGGCAATAAGTAACATGTCAGGGCCTGGAAGAAGTAACAAAGCAACCACTGCTGTTAGATAAACAGGGAGAATAGATATATCGATCATTATTATTGATTATAAAACACAGAAAGCGCGAGATGATATAGCAACAAAGAACGGTTATCCATAATTTATCGCCATAAACATTCAAATAACCAATACATAACTACAGCCAACTAGAGTCGTTAGCTAATTAACTGCTCACAAAAGAGCAATTTTGTACAAAATAACTCAGGTGGTCTGATATACACTCTTAAGTATTCATACCAGCGTAACGCCAGTGGCAACCACCAAATCAGGAATACTCCATTCGATGAAAGCGCCATTTAAAGAATCTGCAGAATTTAAAGTTGCCGATGAGCTAGGTGGCTTGGAGCTGCTTAGCGCTCGATACAAAAAGCAGAACTTTTCTCGCCATAGCCATGAAGGCTACACCATTGGCGTTATCGAAAATGGAGCACAGAAATTTTACCGTACTGGCGGTAATCATATCGCCCCTGAAAATAGCATTATCTTGGTTAATGCCGATGAAATGCACGATGGTCATTCTGCTGCTGAGGGTGGCTGGGCATACAAAGCGATGTACCCACTTCCTGAACAGTTTACTACCCTTTGCCAAGATGTTGGCGCACCTTACTTTCCGAAACCTGTGGTCCACGACCCAGAAATGGCGACCCAGCTTAGGTTAGTTTTCGATACGTTAGAACATTCAGACAATAGGCTATTGCGCGAAACCTTGGTATACGGGACATTGGTAAAACTTGCAGGACGCCATGGAAAATCTCACCACGAACCAGACAGTAAAACACAGACGCAAAAACAAATCTTACTGGTCAAAGAGTTTCTCGACGACTTTCCTCAAGCTGATGTGTCATTGGAAGAACTGGCTAAGCTCGCCGGTCTGAGCCCATATTATTTGCTACGCCAGTTTCAGAAAGCTTTCGGCTTCCCACCTCACGCTTATCAAGTTCAAGCAAGATTGCGTTTCGCTAAGAATTTGCTGCGTCAGGGGCAATCCATCTCCGATGCGGCACAAGAATCTGGGTTCCATGACCAAAGCCACTTTCATCGCCATTTCAAGAGAGCGATGGGGGTGACTCCGAAGCAATTCGCCAAAAGTTAGATTCGCCCTAGGCTTTGAACTTGCCTTACCAAAGAAAAGATACCAGATGGCAATTTCATACAATTTGTTTTAAGTACACATCGATAAAGTGGATGCACCAATCAGACGCACCGATACCAAGTTTATTAGTATGGATACATCAATTTTGAACACCAATTCCAATCATGGCTTGAGCAAGCTACAGCTATTTTGGCAAGGAACCGTCGCAATGATGCCATTGAGCATCGCAGTGCTCCCTTGGGGGTTGTTAGCAGGCTCATTTGCTATTGAATCAGGCCTTACCCCATTTGAAAGCCAAGCGCTGTCTTCGATCTTATTTGCGGGTTCAGCTCAACTTGTCGCGACAGGTATGCTGAAAGTTGGCGCGGGAATGGCCACCCTTCTCATGACAACGCTTTTTATCACTTCAAGGCACTTTCTCTATAGTGTATCGATGAGAGATAAGATTAGTGGCTTACCGCTGCGCTGGCGTCTCGGGTTAGGCTTTTTGCTCACTGACGAGCTATTTGCGATATGTGGTCATCAATCACCAAAGCGATTCGAGCCTTGGTACGCTTTAGGAGCAGGTCTCAGTTTTTACCTGTTTTGGAATTTCGCCACCCTGGCCGGTATTGTAGCTGGGAGTTTCATTCCCGGGCTTAATGAACTAGGGCTTGAATTTGCAGTTGCAGCAACATTTATCGCCATTGTCATTCCAACCATCAAAACCAAACCTGTGCTTCTCTCTGTGTTGGTGGCCTTAGCCTTATCTGTGGCACTTAATTACTTCGCTGTTGAAGGAAGCCTAATGATTGCAAGCATAGCAGGAATGTTATCTGGGTATTACGCAGAAAAACTCTTACCTAATCAGCAGAGAGAGGGGCAGAAATAATGGTTATGATCTCTATTTTAGCGATGACAGGATTGGTTTTTATGAGCCGATACTTGTTCCTCGAACCTAAACTGCCGTTAAGGCTGAACCCTCAAGCTCAAAGGTTACTGAGTTATTCTAGCCCAGCAGTGTTGACTGCGATTTGGGCACCAATCGTCTTTATGCCAGACAATCAGTTAGATCTTTCAGTAAGTAACCCATTTTTATGGGCTGCACTACTCGCCGGGCTTATCGCCTGGAAAACCAAAAACGTGTTGCTGACAACAATTAGCAGTATGGTGGTGTTTCTGATACTAAAGCTGGTTGTGTTCGCACCGACATAGCTTTCGGCGGCATTAATTATCGAATTAACTGGCGAGCCATTCAATCTCAATTAGAGTTGTGTCACCACACTTAAGGCGACCAAGAAACACATCACCTCTGTGAACCTCTCCTACTCCCTTGGGCGTACCTGTCATGACAATGTCGTTATCGCACAGGCTAGTGTATGACGAGAGCTGGTCGAGAATGGTCTGCGGAGAATACATCATGTGCGGCACAGTGCCGCACTGTACTCGAACACAATTAATATACAGTTCAATCTGCAAATGCGAGAGCTCAATGTTATTGAGCGGAATAAACCGGCTGAAGACAGCAGAACCGTCGAAGCTTTTCGCTCTTTCCCAAGGCAAGCCTTTTTCTTTAAGCGTACTCTGCAGACCTCGCTTAGTTAGGTCTAAGCCCAAACCCACAGAATGGTACTGCCCATTGCGAACCAAAAAGCAGATCTCAGCTTCATAGTGCAATGGCTCTTGATGGAACGCTTTTAATTGTGAAGTAATCGAACTGTTCGGTTTGTTGAAGACTACCATTTCGTCTGGGATAGCGTTATTAAGCTCTTTGATATGATCTAAATAGTTACGCCCTACACACAACACCTTGCTTGGCACAACCTGCTCATCTCCCACACGAACCGTATTCATAACCCTTCCTTGACGACATACTAATGGCGAATAAATTCTATACGATCGAAGATATATGGGAACAACTTTAGTCAGCGAGATGATCAAAGTAAGATCATGTCCGCAAGTTATTAAGCCACAATAACGTGTGTAACACTTGCTCGGGCTCTAGATAGAAAAACACCTGCCCAAAGTGGACAGGTGCAAACACAAGAAGTGTGTTTAGGCAGTGTTCTTTTAATCTAATTTATGGCTTATAGGAAGTAACGAGCACCGATAATCCACTTGTCGTCTTCTTCCGTTCCGTAATCATCACCTAAATCAAACTGGTAGCCCGCAAATGTGACTAAGTTAGGAGTGACGGTGTATTCTGCCTGAAGAGCGCTTTGGCTAAATTGAGTCAAACTATTTTTGTCGTCTTCGACAGCTTCATAGTTCACACTGAGATTCAATCCATTACCAAGCGCATATGCGAGTAATGCTTCGTATTGCAGCGACTCTTCTAGGCCATCATAGAAATTCTCATTCATACCATACACGCCTGCAACGTACAGCCCTTCACCATAGCTACCGTAGTATAGACTCACGATATGAGAGGTAGCATCAACGGCAATAATACTTGGGCCGATGTCGCCACCAGAATACGAATATCCCAAACCAAAGCCCATCATGCTATAGCTCAGCGCTACCTGGAATCGCGTATCGGATACTCCGGAGTTTTCTCCTTGCCAACCTAGGCCAAAGTTAAAGCCTCCATCTTCACCAATAGCAAATGAGTTGCGATAGGTGACCATTTTATCACCACGACCGGACCCAGTAACACCTTGGTTTTCATAGAGAAAATCATTAGCAAATGCAATTGGTAAATCGGCGACACCCGCTACATCATAGTAAGGAGCCCACTGAGTACCTGCGACCAAACGGCCACCACTTTCATGAGTAGCACCGATGTAACCTAAACGAGTAGTGAAGCTTGTTCCGCCTCCATTTAAGTAATTGAGCTGCCATTCACCTTTAGCGTCAACTACGACACCATTACCGATATCCTGCGTGCCACCTACATTCAGCCTTGGCGAAACTTGGTTGACTTGAATATCGTCATCGGCGCCATACTCGCCGACGCCCACGTCGACATAACCACCGATAGAAAGAGTTGAACCTTCACTGTTATACACTTCGGCAGCGAAAGCTTGAGTACCACATGCTGTTGCCGCGATTGCTGCGGCTAATAATTTAATTTTCATGTTATATGTCCATATAGGTTTATACATTTCGTTTTTTTATGCATTACCACCAATGCATATCAAACACTTAAACCGTAGTAGGATTTCATAAACATGCAAATGCATCAGATCACATAACAAAAAAAACGCCAACTGCGCTATGCAGTTGGCGTTATCACAAATTACTGTGAAATCAGACAGTAAGGGGGACGTTTACCTTATAGGTAGTAACGTGCACCGATAACCCACTTGTCGTCAGTTTCGTTACCGTCAGCATCGTTTAGATCAAATTGGTAACCAGTGTAACCTACGAACTTAGGAGTGAAGTTGTATTCAGCTTGTAGAGCTAGCTCTTCACGATCTGTAGATTTTGTGTTTGATAGAGTTTCAGTGATTTCTACAGCTTCGTAGTTAACACTTAGGTTCAGGCTGTTTGCTAGAGCGTAAGCAGCGATCAATTCGTAAGAATCGCTCTCTTGACGGCTTACTTCTTTGTCTTCAGACATTTGGTAAACACCTGCTAGGTAAAGACCGTTACCGTAAGAACCGTATGCAGCAGAAAGTACATGGTAATCTAGAGAACCTTTCGCAGAACCGTAACCTTTAACATCACCAGTGCTGTATGCGTAACCTAAGTTAGCACCCATAACTGCGTAAGAAAGAGCGATTTGTACTCGATCGCTGTACTCAGAAATAAGAGTGCTACCATCTCTTGAATCTGTAGTACCTTGCCAACCGATACCTACGTTAAGTGCACCAGCGTTGCCGAAGTCGATACCATTACGGTAAGAAACCATATCGTCCGCACGAGTCTGACCTGTTTTAGCAAAGTCTTCACCTGTGTATAGGAAATCGTTCGCAAACGCGATTGGTAAATCAGTTACGCCAGCTACGTCGTAGAATGGTGCCCATTGAGTACCAACGTAAGTAGAACCGTAATCAGCGTGAGTAACACCGATGTAACCTAGACGAGTAGTGAATGACTCGTCAGAGTTTTCTAGAAGGTTTAGAGCCCACTCACCTTTAGCTTCAGCTGTGAAGCCGTTGCCTAGGTCTTGAGTTGCACCAAAGTTGATACGTGGAGAGTTAGTACCTACGCTAGCATCTTCAGCTTCAGAACCGTTCACGTTTACAGAAACGTGGCCGCCCATAGAGAAAGTACTACCGTCGTTGTTGTATAGTTCAACAGCAACAGCTTGAGTGCCGAATGCAGATGCAGCGATTGCTACAGCTAATAGTTTTTTGTTCATTTTAAAGTCCATATATGGTTGTCCACCGCAACCAGGGTGTTACACCTTGGTTAACAAGTGACACTGACTCTACCGATGGAACTCAGAAAAGTTGCATAAAATGATATAAAACAGACAAAAACAAATATAAATACAATAAAATCAACAACTTAATTAAATCATAAAAATCTATTTTTATCTTTTACTTATGTCACGACTGGTAACACCTTGTAATTTTTCGAGACACCTATCACTTTTTAGAAAAAACACATTCCTTTTTTAACACAATCAAAGACTTAACATCACCAGAATCTATAATTCAAACGTGTACTAATTAGTCGATTTTGAACACTGTTTTTAGTGTCAACGAATTCTTACAAATCGTTGACACAGCTAAGATTGCTCATCCTTCAGTAAAGCTTTATGCTTATCGCTTCGTTCACTGCTAGGTTTATTCACTTGCGTAAACTTTCCCAACACATTCGCGGTTATTGGTCATTATTTATGATCATGATTGTCGTGTTAGTCTGTTTTGGTAGCACTCTAGCGTCTACTAACGGTGCTATGGGAGTCACTTCGACTACAAATAGCCAAAACTTCGCAGCTGGTGAATCGAACGGAGTATCCACTCTTTCTTTAGAACAAGAACCCTGTAAGCTAATCACTCAGTTACTCAATCACGCTCAGAGCGGTTGGGAGCAGTTCGCACCAGCGCTGCTTCTGTTTACTATTGTATTAGCTACATCGGTTCGGTTTACTTTGGTTGCTGCCAAAACTGAAGTCATTCCAATACAGCCCAAGCGGCGTATTCATCTCAAGCACTGTATTTTCCAAGAGTAAAAACTCATCCACTCAAAATCTCCAGATGGACTCAAGGGATCGCTATGCCCATTGGCTTGGCATTTCCAAACGCAGTCGCTTTGTGTTCTTATTGCAGCCCCTTGACGTCATTTGGATTTAGATACCCATTGCCTGCTTGTGCGTTCCAGTTAAGATTGCTGTTCAGCTACACTGACATGTTTCTTTGATGAGAAGCATATACGCAATATTGACCGCACAGTTTCCTATGCACACAGCACTATAAGTGCGCCGTGTTCTTAGTTGATACAAGCAGAAATGGACGACCTGTTTGAATTTTTTGGAGAAAACAAGTGACAAATATGTCTGCCACTTTAGGCTTCAAACCCTTTAGGTTTGTCGCGCTTATTCTTACCCTACTTTCAAGTATCTGGGTAAGCTCGACTGCGTACGCTCAGTCAACCGGATGGTTACAGGACCCAAATCATCCTCCAGTTATGCTTCGAGTCATGACGACGGGACAGGTAGACAAGGAAGCCAAAACAATAGAAGCCGTTCTAGATGTAAAACTGTCTGGAGAGTGGAAAACGTACTGGCGCAGCCCTGGTGAAGGCGGTGTCGCTCCTGAGTTAGATTGGAGTCAGTCTGAAAACATCGCTGATATCGAATGGCACTGGCCAGTTCCAGCTTATTACGAGCAACTGGGGGTAATGACTTTAGGCTACAAGCACAATGTTAGCTTCCCTATTACCTTACGCGTAGAGGACATCAACCAACCGGTAATCCTGCGCGCGAATCTCCGTCTGCCTTCGTGTACCAATATCTGTGTGATTACGGATTATGATGTGTCACTGACACTTGATCCTACCGACCTCACCCTAGATGAAGATGCCGCTTTTTTATATACCCAAGGAATGAGCCTGACCCCTAAACATAATGGTATGGTTGAAGCTCAAGCCAACTACTGGGATCAAGCAAACCAGACGCTTACAGTAAAACTCACCACCAACCAGAAGTGGGAAAAACCGCAGATCTTGGTCGACGGTGACGATGTCGTCGATGAATACTTTGCGGAGCCAAAGATCGCTTACGATGGCAACGAGCTGTACGCCAAATTCAAGGTGTCCAACTGGCTAGGCGAAGCGGATTTAGCTGGCAAATCGGTCACACTTACTGTGTCAGATGCGTCGATTCTCAGCGAAGTAAGTACTGACATTTCCACTACACCACTCAACATGCCTAGCCAAACCAACTTTATCTGGATGGTCGGCTTCGCTCTGCTTGGTGGGTTGATTCTAAATATTATGCCTTGTGTCTTACCTGTGCTCGGAATGAAGCTTAACAGCTTGTTGCACTCCCAAGATATGGAACCAAGACAAATCAGATTGTCATTCTTGGCATCTGCATTGGGAATCATCACTTCATTTGCCATTCTCGCCGGCGGATTAACGCTGCTTAAGCTTGGTGGCAACGCTATTGGTTGGGGTATCCAGTTCCAAAACATGTGGTTCATTGGCTTCATGGTGCTGGTAACCTTAGTCTTTGCCATCAACCTACTAGGCTTGATTGAGTTTAGGTTGCCAAGTGGCATGAATACTTGGATGGCAACGAAAGGAAATAACTCTCACTCAGGTCATTTTATTCAAGGTATGTTTGCCACTCTATTGGCAACACCGTGTAGTGCTCCATTTTTAGGCACCGCAGTCGCCTATGCGCTTGGTGCTAGCTACGCCGAAATGTGGGCAATTTTCATCGCACTCGGTGTTGGTATGAGCGCACCATGGTTGTTGTTTACCGCTATGCCGCAATTAGTCAAATTCTTGCCGAAACCTGGTAACTGGATGAATACCGTGAAAACGGTGTTTGGCGTAATGATGTTAATCACCAGTTTATGGCTAATAAGTCTAATGAAACCTTTCGTTGGACAAATGGTCAGTATATTGGCTGTGATTGGCGTCTTGCTAGCGGTACTGATTTGGATCGGGTTGAAGCACGGTAAGAAAGTCGTTATCGCTATTTTAGCGGTCGTCACTTTTGCATTCGGAGGCGGTTTGATTATTGGTAGCCTTACTGCAGACAAATGGTCTACGCCAATCGTGGATGACTTACCATGGCAAAAACTCGATGCTGAGCAAATCCCAGAGTTAGTCGCGCAAGGCAAGACAGTATTTGTCGATGTAACCGCTGATTGGTGTATCACCTGTAAGGCCAACAAGATTGGCGTGATACTGCAAAACCCAGTATACGACCGACTTAACACAGGTGACATCGTACTCATGCGCGGTGACTGGACAACGCCAAGTGACTCTGTCACCAAATACTTGCAGAGTAACGATCGATTTGGCGTGCCATTTAACATCGTCTACGGGCCGAAATACCCGAACGGAATTCCGCTACCGGTGATTTTGAATAGCGATGTTGTAATGGATGCAATCAAACTAGCGGAGTAACACCATGACTGAGACAGGGGATCAGCCCAAAAAACCGAGCAAATTGCTCAAATGGGCAAAAGAACTGCTGGGCATCATTGTCATCGTCACGGTAGTTTCTTTCGTAATGAACATCTATTACAGCTCATCGATGCCCGAGGGCCAAGCTCCTAACATAGAAGCGTTTACTATTGATGGCAAACGTATCGATGTAAACGAGATGAGTAAAGACGGACCTGTGATCGTTTACTTCTGGGCGACATGGTGTGGTGCGTGTAAGTTAGTGAGCCCAAGCATTGACTACTTCGATAAGCACTACCCTGTTGTTTCCGTGGCACTGTCGTCCGGTAGTAACGAGCGTATTCAGCAATATATGACGGCTAAGGAACACCAGTTTGAAGTGATTAACGATCACAACGGGCAGTTTAGTCGGGAATGGGGAATCCAAGTAACTCCAACAATCGTCATCATTAACGATGGCGAAATTAAAAGCATTACAACAGGCGTAACCACTCCGATAGGAATATGGTTAAGAGCACTTTTCGCTTGATGCTCTGCTCAGTATCAAGCTAAGGAAATATTATGAAGAAATCATTTATCGCGCTTGCGACAGCGTCAGCTCTACTATTTAGCTCAGTTTCATTGGCAGAGCTAACTAAAGAACAGCAGCAGCAACTTGCTGATATCAACAAACTTCTAGAGTCGAACCCTGAAGTCATCGCTAACCTGCATCAAAGCTTAGCGAAATACGTTGATGGCCAAGCACTACTGGAAAAAGCCAAAGCAGAGAACCACGATTGGCTATACAACACCAAAGATCACAGTATCACCGGTAACCCAGAAGGTAAGACGGTCCTGATCAACTTTACTGACTACAACTGCCCGTACTGTAAGAAACTAGAAGCGGGTATCGAGCAACTTGTGAAAGAATATGACGACGTCAAAGTCATCAACATTATTGTTCCCCTGCAGCAACAACAAGTGAAAGGCCTAGACACAAACTCAGCCGTCTATTCACTCAAGGTTTGGCAAGAAGCGCCTGAATCATTCCAAGAGGTACATAACCTTCTGGTAGCGAAAAATGGCCGCCATACCAAAGATTCATTAGAGAAGATTGCGAAAAAGACCAACACTGAGAAGCTGTTAGTCGAAGACAGCGAAATCCAAAAGACGGTGATGAAAAACTACCGTGCGTTCAATGAATTAGGCTTAGGTGGTACTCCTGCTATCTTTATCGGCGACCAAATCATCCCAGGCTTTATTCCTTATACTCAACTAAAGGAGCTAGTCGCAAAAGAAATAGAGTCTAACGGCTAGATTTTGAAACTGAGAGTCCTCTTAAAATGCCCCTACTAATAGGGGCATTTTTTATTACTTGAGACTAAAACCAACAGCGGCAGCTCAAAAGAGACTATTTATTCAAGCAATAGTCATAAAATATAAATAAAACTGACACTTAAGCGTAATCTATCAGAAATTAAAACTTCATTTATCTCACTTATCTTTATCGCCAACAAACATTCAGAGCATCGAAGCTCAAACTATAAATAAGGTAAGTAAAATGAAACAAGCAGCAATCGCTACGGCAATTCTTTCAGCCTTGGTATCTGGTTCATCTCTAGCAGCATCGGTATACAGCAACGATGGTACAGACCTTTCTATCGGCGGTCGTGCAGAATTTCGTGGCGACTTCGGTGGTGACGACAGCGGTAACGAAATCGACGGCACAATGAAAAACAAGAGCCGTGTTCGCTTAAACGTAAAAGGCTCAACAGAAATTTCTGAATCACTAAAAGGTTTCGCGAAATATGAAGCTGAGCAATCAGTTACTTCATCTGGCGATAACGAAAAGACCGACAACTTCAAACAGCGCTACATGTTTGCAGGATTGAAAGGTGACTTCGGTGCATTCTCAGTTGGTAAGCAAGACACTGCTGGCGTTCAAATCTCAAACATGTCAGATATCTCTACTTACTCTGGCGACCAAAAAGCCTTCATCAATGCGGGTGACGAGCAAGCAAACAACGCATTCGTCTACCAATACGCGACTGAGCAGCTAAACCTACAAGCAAGTTTCATTGCTGCTGAAGCAAAAGATGAAAATGGCTTCGGTGTTTCAGGTACTTACTTCCTACCTATGGGACTAGGCCTAGGTTTAGGTTACGCGACTAACGACAACGGCGAAGGTGCGGGTTCTGCAAACCAAATCATTGGTGGTGTGAGCTACGAGCTAGATGCACTATACCTTGGTGCAACATACACAATGGGTGACCTAGACGACAAAGCGAAAACTGAGTTCAACGGTTTAGAGATCGCGGGTCACTACAAGTTTACTAGCCAATTCCGTCTTATTGCCGCTTACCAAAAGCAAGAAGAGGAAGACAAATCTTCAAGCACAACCACAAACTTGTCTGATTTCTTCGAGTTAACTGGCCGTTACGACTTCAACAAGTCAATCCGTGGCTACGTATCTTACAAACTGAACAACCTAGACAAAGAAGACATTGGCCAATCTTACGACGCGAAGGATTCTATTCGCCTAGGCCTACGCTACAACTTCTAATCTCTGAATATACTCCTAAAGGAACTGTCCTTTAACCCTTGGCCGAGCTAATGCTCGGCCTTTTTTATGTTCGATTTTGGCTCAGTTCTCCCCAATTCGGTGCGCTTTTATCAAACGTTCAACTTCGCTACATGTTCTGATCCCTTGCTTTCCCTTACGTACAAGCCATTTTTAATTGTTGTCTAAGTTGGCATAGAGTCTGCTACTACTAAATGGTTATCTGCTTACTTGATAACATGCTCCATCTTTCGTCACGGGCAAGGTGACGAAAACTTCATGTCCTTTGCCTCCCCTTTCGGGGAGGATTTTTTCAACCAACTACCTGAACATCTTGTTCAAACGACTTCTCTTGCTAACTATCTATAAAACCGTATGATTTTGCACAGTCTTTCAAAATCGTCATCAATATGAGTCAACAACATCACCACCCGATCCAAGGTGCCAGCTGGATGCTTACTGCTGGCCTCGCGTTTGCTATCGTTAACAGCCTGGCACAAATCGCCAGTATTAATTACGGGCTTTCTTCGACTACAGTCGCGTTTATCCAATATGGTGTCGCATTACTGGTCATCCTGCCGTATTTGAAAACACTAGGGATTCGACAATCTCTACGTACCCAGCATTTTGGCTTACATGCTTTCCGTGTGTTTCTCTCGGTCATTGGCATACAACTGTGGCTATGGGCATTAGCTTATCCAGTTCCAATTTGGCAAGGGATTGCGCTGCTGATGACGTCTCCACTTTTTGCCACCGTCGGCTCGGGGTTATTCCTTAAAGAAAAAGTAGGCATAGCCCGTTGGGGAGCAACATTAGCCGGCTTCGCGGGTGCCATGATCATTCTGGAACCTTGGTCTGATGAATTTAGCTGGGCAGCATTGCTACCCGTTGGTGCAGCTTTCTTTTGGGCGTGTTACTCATTGATGGTGAAAAAGCTCTCCTCCAATGATTCCCCTTCAACCATGGTTGTATACTTACTGGTATTAATCACCCCATTTAACCTGTTATTGGCAGTACCAGAATGGCAAACTCCAGACAGCATTGCATTATGGGGCATCCTGCTCTTTGCTGGCTGTATGACAGCCTTGGCTCAATGGGCCATAGTTAAAGCATACTCAGTTGCGGACGCCTCCTTTGTTCAACCCTTCGATCACGCGAAACTGCCATTGAACGTGCTTGCAGGATGGCTGGTTTTTAGTTGGGTTCCACCTGGTCGGTTATGGCTTGGAGCGGCAATCATTATTGCTTCAGTTGCGTTTATTACTCGGTGGGAAGCAAAAAAATCGTCATAGCTGAAATTTCTTGGCGAACTATCGGTTCTTATTGATTAAGAATCATTTAAGAGGGAATATCGATGACTAAACCAATCAAAGTAACGCTATATCGTTGGGCAGGCAGTTGGGGGCCATTCAAAGTCAATATTCCGTGTGGTGAATGCACATTAACCAAGGATATCTTGGCTGATACGTTTGCAAATGAACTTGCTGACGTGCCCGTTGAACTGGAAGTCAAAGATTGGTTATCGCACTGGTGGGAACCGTTGAAAAAAGGTGCATGGCATGCACCGATACTCATGGTAGAAGGCCAAGTTGTGAGTCAAGGGGAAGCACTCAACCGCGGCGTCTTGGTTCAATCGATCATCAAAGAGTGGACAACTCGAGACACACTAAAAGGCAATATTGTCTACGGCAAAGCAACTTGCCCATATTGTGTTAAAGCCAAACAAATGCTCGATGAAGCAGGTGTTGAGTATCAATATCATGATGTGGTTAAAGAGAGCGCAGCCCTGTACCGAATGATCCCGGAAGTAAAGGCAATCATTGGTGAGAAAACACCAGTGACCGTGCCACAAATTTGGCTTGATGGTCAATATATCGGTGGCGCAGATAATCTCGAAGCTTGGATGAAAGAAAAGGGTTTGGACAGCATTCCAGATAATGTCGTGACTATGGAAAATAACCAGTCTTCAGTCGGATAAAAGCCCTATATACCCAAGTGACTTCAAGATGAAGGATTCAGAGCGTTATCACTGGTTCAAGTTCAAGGCAAATGGCGCAGCGGAATAACGGGTTCTTTCCAAGTCATTTAACGTAGAAATTGAGCCAATGATACGCTCCCAAAGGGCGAGTTTGCCTAGCTCGCACACGTTGTTAACGATTCTCAATTTAGAACCACTAGATTGTCAAATCGTTGCCGCGTTTGCAAACTAGGCAATTCTCGCTGAACCACGCATCTTGACGTTACTTGGGTATAAACAAAAGCCCCAGTACTGGACGCTATTTACGGTCCTGAGTACTGGGGCTTTTTAATTCCGTTTTACTTGCTCATTTTCTTTTTCAGTCTTTTGAACAATGACACCTTCTTCGGTGCTGCTTTTCCATAAAGCGAATCTTCCATCATACGTTTTGCCATTAAGTGACCAACGTAGACATTTCCTAGATCATGACCCATTACAATTCTCCAAAAAGCCATAAATGCGGCGGAGGATTGTAACTGGAAAAGAGACAAAAACAAGATCTAAATCACACTTTTATGCCATTTTGTTTTAGGAACGATAGCGCGAAAAAGCTCAGCTCATACGAGCTGTATATAGAACACACTAGCTGCGTTTTGGCTGCTTGTATGTCTTGCCTGCTGCAGTGTATGTGTCTTTTTGTTTTACCTCGAACATAGCATCGAAGAACCACGCAACAAATTTGATCACGTCATCGCCTTCATTCATGACGTGCTCAACAAATTCTTCTTGCTCACCCTGTTCATTTTCTTGGAGCGTGACATGAAAGATACGCTGCTCACCTTCAACTTCAGCAAGTGCAAATTGGCCAACTAATGAGCTAGCCGCTTCAGAGATCTCATTGTCTTCTTGGCTTTTGAGTACTTCTAGCGCCTGAGGTAAATTTTCAGCTTCACACAAAGTTTTAACTAGTGCTTCGAATTCGTTATGTTGCATTTTGATTGCCCTTAATTGGTTTGGGCGCATTGTATACCCAAATCGCAATTAAACCCACCAGCCCTACCCTTCAAAAAAATCTAACGCAATGTATTAAGCGGTTTCGGTCACCAATTGGCGGCTTTTTCGACCACTTAGTAATACAGCCCCCATAGCAGCACAAATACACAGGTAGAAGTAGCCCAAACTCGTCTGGCTAGTCACCCAGTTTTCTACCAAGAAGCCACCAAACAAACCCGACAAACACATTTGTACCGATCCTGATAGCGCCGATACAGATCCTGCCTGCGTTTTGTGTGGCTCTAATAACAGGCTGATCGACAACGGAAATGAGATACCCTGTGCAATAGTCAGCCAAGTGAGAGCCCAAATCAGGTTAAAAATTGTCATCTCAGTAAACAATAACCAACCTCCAGCAAATGCCATGATCGTTATGGCAATGGCAAGTAACTGATGCGTACTGAAGAAACGATTCAGAATATTGAGGCTTACGCTGCCCATCATTAACCCTGCAGAAGGGATCAACATGACGGTGCCGTAGTCAGCCGCGGTTAGTCCCAATTGTTTTTGCAGTAGAAAGGGGAATATCGACAGAGAAACCAATGCAGCCAAATAGCTAAACCAGTTGTAACTCGCACTACCAATAACCTGAGGGTTGCGGACTAACAGCCAATAGTTAGAAACAACTTTACTGGCATCAAAACGTTGTTTTGAGTATGGCAAGGTCTCTGGCAGGATAAACCAGCCCAGCACAAAGATTCCACATAAGTATATGAGTACAAAAGCAAACACCGCTTCCCAACTCAAATGGAATGCTATCCAGCCCCCAAACACAGGGGAAATGATTGGCATAACGGACGCTGTTACAGACATATAAGATAGGGCTTTGGTAAGCTGTGCGCCATCATAGCTGTCTCTGAGTACACTTCTCCCCAGCACAGAAGCACTTCCCGCCCCTAAGCCTTGCAATAGGCGCCCAAATTCGAGTGCTGCAAATGAATCGGAAAAGAGCAAGCAAATCACAGTACCAACTAAGTAGACGCCTTGCCCAAAAATAAAGATAGGTCGACGCCCTATCGCGTCAGACATAGGGCCGTAGAATAGTTGCGAGACGCCAAAACCCACTAAAAAAAGCGTAACCAGCATTTGAACTTGGGTTTGGTCGACAGCGAGCGAATCACTAATCAAAGGTAGTGACGGTAAATAGATACTCACGCCTACTTGGCCAGTCGCAATGATCATCATTGCCAACAGCATCGGCGTTCGATTGAAGGTGTTTTTCTGTTCTTTCATCATGAAAATCAGTTTATATTGGTAACTGTGAATTGATAATTCAGAAAATGGGAAATGAATTACTTCCCAAAAAGAAACAATAAGAGGCAGACAAGCGATGGATTGGATACAAAGCGTACAAAGTTACATCCGAGTGGTAGAAGAAGGCAGCTTTAACGGTGCGGCACGCAAACTCAATACCACCAGCTCTGCAATCAGTAAACGAATCCATTGGCTTGAAGATCGTATTGGCGTTCAGTTACTTAAACGGACAACTCGATCTGTCACGCAAACCGAAGCTGGCGCCTTGTTTTATGAACGTGCCAAGAGCCAACTCGATAGTTGGCAGTCAGTGGTCGATGAAACACGCAGCGTAAACCAAACTCCTGCTGGCCTGTTGAGGATTGGCGCTACCTTAGCGGTCGGCGCGAAATTTCTAGTTCAGTATCTGGACGACTTCTTACAACAATACCCAGACATTCGAATCCAGCTCACCACGACTACCCCAGGGCAACTGCCAGAGCTCAGCCTGGATCTGTTTATCAGTCGTGAGATTGAACAGCTGAACTCTTTGAGCTTCAAAGCCACCCCTCTATTTGAACACCAAGCAGGGTTTTATGCCGCACCCAGCTACATTGAGAAACACGGCGAACCTAAAGATGTCGATGAGTTGATGCAACACAATATGCTCAACTGGGGGGAGCGACCACACCGGGAGATAAAACTGACTCACGGCCGTAGAATTCACTTGTCGGGTAACTTCGCAACGACTAACCCAGAAGCCTTATTCTATGCAGGTAAAGCAGGTATGGGGATCTTATTGTCCAACAACGTCATGTTGAAAGAAGAGCTTAAAACCGGTGCGTTGGTGAGAATTCTGCCTGACATTACCGCCGATGAAACGACGGTTTATGCCTATTATCCTAAGCTTGATTACCAACACACCCGCACACAACTGTTTCTAGATTATCTTAAGCAGCGCTTGGCCAGTGAAGAACAGAAATAGTGCGTTAAACTAAATCGAAAATATTCTTATTTAAGTCTCTGAATCGGTGAAAATTGTCAAAAAAGGTTCACAAAAAACTGTGAGCTGAGTTTGAAAAAATGTGTGATCTCTACCATAGTAACTAAGTGCATATTCTAATAACAAAAAGTGAATAGCTTCACTACAACGTGAGTTCTCATTATGGCTAAGAGATCAACGGCAAGTAGTCCAATTGGCTTAGATATTCTCAAAGATACCCTGCTATTGGATGGCGCCACACTGTTAGACAGAGTCACTTTAGTGCTTCATCAGCACTTCGATAGTCACTGCACCTGTGTGATCGAAATTGATAAACTCCACTATAGTGCTCAAACCCTTTCCTATGCTTGTGACAACAGCATTCAACAAGACATCAATTACCAGATAAAGAGCACCCCTTGTGAGCAGATAGGCAAGTCACATCAAGACTATTGCCTGTATTCCGATAATGTCTCCGAGGCTTTTCCAAACGATAACTACATCTACCAGAATAATATTCGCGGCTACTTAGGTATCCCACTAAAAACACAATCCGGTGAAGTGCTGGGGATCCTACTTTCTACCTACACCGAACCGCTTACTGACTCCAGTGATGTGGTTTATTATCATCAGATGTTTGCCAATGTGATCGTACATAGCTTGCGCTCTAAGTGGTTAATGGAACGTTCCGACAGCCTCGTGAATCAATTGAGCTATGAAGTCTCCCACGATAACTTAACCAACCTGATGAACCGCTCTTACCTTTCTGATCGATTAGAGGTAATGACGGAAAACTCGAATACTCCTTTTACACTCGCTTACATAGACATCGATAACTTCAAGTCAATCAATGATCTATATGGTAATTACATTGGTGACCAAGTGATCAAGTTTGTCGCCGACGCACTGACCAGTGTGGTACCTGAAAACAACTTATCATTCCGAATTGCGGGTGATGAATTCGCGTTTATTACCCATTCGCCAGAACCTTTGCAGATCTGTCGCTCGCTTGTCAGTAAACTCGAACAAGGTTACGTCGACTCATCACACGACATTAAGGTTAGCGTCAGTATTGGGATTGCGCGCAAATCTGAAGCGCCGATGAACCCCGACCAATTGATTCTCAATGCCAGCCTTGCACTTAAAGACTGTAAGCGGTCACGACAAACCAATATCCAGTGTTACGACACCCATTTAAGCGCTAAGTATTATCGTCGAACCCAGATCATTGATGCTCTTAGGCATGAATTGTCTAAACCTCGAGGTAGTATCAGCGAAATCTATGTCGCCACACAGCCAATCGTACATCGTGAACATAAACGTTGGGACTATTTTGAAATATTGGCACGCTGGACCAACCCTCACCTTGGCACCATTTCTCCGATTGAGTTTATCGAGGCCGCAGAGCAATCTGGCTTAATCATCGAACTTGGCGAACGTATCGTTGAACTCGCCTGTGCTGCTAAGTTAGAGCTGGAAAATGGATTGGGTTACAAGGTTAAGCTCGGCTTAAACTGTTCTGCCCACGAATTAAATGACTCAGGTCGTTACTTGGAACACCTGACCAATACCATTCAAAACTACGGATTTAAAGCCAACGAGTTTGTCATTGAGCTGACCGAAACCGTGCTTCTGTCTCGTACAGACGAGGTTCGTTTTGTGCTCGATAAGCTGAGAAACCTCGGCTTTACTGTAGCGCTGGATGATTTTGGTACTGGCTACTCTAGTCTCAACTACATCCATAGTTATCCTATTGATTGTATTAAGATAGATGCAACCTTTATCCGCAACATGCTAAACAATGAAACCTCAGAGCGCGTTGTATGGTTGATCATTCAACTGGCGCAGCAATTAAATGTCGATCTAGTCGCGGAAGGGGTGGAAGATCAAGAAGCGCTCGAAAAACTCTACAGCATGGGGTGCAAACAGATCCAAGGCTATTACTTTTCGCGACCTGAGACCCCATTGGCAATCATCAACCACTACTTCAACATCAAGAATACGCGAACTGCGTAGCCCTAGTAGGTGTAATCTAAATACAAAAATCCCCCAAACTTCGGGGGATTTTTATTAAGCATTGATGACCGCGACCTAGCCTTTTGAACTTTCGTTGCCCGCAGATTCAATCGCTAACTTTAGCTCTTGCTGCTTGAGCATCGCATCTAGCTCATTACGCCTTGCAACAAAACCAGCCATTTCCTTCTTCGGCACAGAGTTCGCCATAGGAATGTTAGCGGTCATCGCGTTTACAGGGCGACCTCGCACAATTAATTCATAGTGAATATGCGGACCGGTTACACGGCCAGACATACCCGACAAACCGATGCGCTGTCCACGGCTCACTTTCTGCCCTTTGCGCACTAAGATTTTACTCAGGTGTAAGTAACGCGTCTTGTAGGTACTACCATGCTGAATCACAACATAATTACCCGCGTACGGGTGCTTACGCGTCATGATCACAACACCATCACCTGTCGAAACGATAGGGGTACCAATCGGTGTCGCCCAGTCGGTGCCATTGTGTGGAGAGACACGGCCTGTAACTGGGTGTAAACGTTTCGGATTAAAGTTAGAACTTAAACGATAGTTCGACTTGATAGGCTTGCGCTGAAAAGCACGTTGCAAACTATTGCCGTCTTTATCGTAGTACTGACCATCTTTATGCAGATAAGCCGTGACTTCTTGGCCACGATTGAAGATCTTAATCGCCTGAATCTCTCGGTTCCCTGTCAATTTATCCCCCACATACTGACGGGATTGAACCACTTCAAATTTATCACCCGCTCGTAGGTCACGTGCGAAGTTAATTTTGTCTTTAAGCAGAGAAACCACATGTTCGATTTCTGCGCTGTTCAAGCCCATGCGGTTCACCGATTGTGAGAAACTGCCATTTATTTCCCCAACCATTGGAAACTCTTTCCACTCACCCGGAAGCTTCACATCCTCGAAGCTGTAACTACCGTCTTCCAGGCGAGTATAAACTGCTCGTTCAACAATGCTGAACTCAAGTTCCATTTTCGCAAGAGAGTTGTCAGTGTCAGATTTCCAAAAACGAAGTGTATTACCAGGGCGCAGAGTATCGAGAGCAAGGAAGTTTAAATCGGTTTCCATGACACTCATCATGTCTTTATAACCGAAACCGAGTTGGTCAAAAATGGTACTTAGATTATCGCCAGAAGCAATGACATACTCATAATCAGGTACATCGACTTGCTTGACCTCGGTATCCATTAGAATGTCTTCGACAATTTTAGATTCAGGTAACGAAAGTTCTACCGTCCTTTGTAGAGAGTTGCCACCTAAAGAAGACATCGCGACAGCCGCTGCCAATGGCAAGCATGCAACCAACATTTTCTGGCGTTTCGATAACGCAGACAGTCGGGCTGTAATTGATTTAGGACGCACAACAGAACCTATATATGATGAATACAAAGGCCTAAGAGTAAGGGTTTAAGGTGAAAATGTCACCTTTGTCGTATCAAGAAAAGGTTAAAAAAGGCACCGAAGTGCCTTGATATTTAGTTCATGGATGAGGCGTAAGTACACACTTACTTATTATCAATCAGTTAGCGTAAGTCTTAACTAGACAGTTGTCTTCGCCATAACCGTTGGGAATGTATTGGTCTGCATTCGGATCATTGACCCATTTCTGGTTATCGACCAAGTAACGAAATTCGAACTGAGCATCTTTCGGTAGACGCGTTTTAAACTTAAATGATTTGGATTTGGCTACTTTTTTCATTTCCGTTGGCTGCCAATCCAAAAAATCCGCCACCAACGCTACCGATGAATCGGCGTGTGACGCATCTAATTCAAAGGTGACTTCTACTTCGTCTTTGGTCTTGAAAAACCGCTTATTGATCATCTCAAACTCCCTTTCAAACAATATACTGATAACAACGTCTAATCATAGGCAACCTAAGACATATTCACAATCAGAAGTTGAATTTTTAATCAATTGCTCAACAAGGGGGCATATTATGGCTAAATGGATTTCACCAACGACAATTGGTTTCTGTTCGACACATTAAAACGCAGCGTAACTTGCTCAGCTGGCGCTTCAGCCATAGCTTGACCTTCTGCATGTTGGTTAAGTACTACGTGCACTTGGGGCGCTAAGTACTCCATAGCCTCTATGGTAATGCGATCGCCAACCAGCTTGGAATCCACCAGCACCATACGTTCACGCTGTTGGTCATATTGAAATGTTGAAAGATAGTTAAACACGCCAGTGCCTTGACTGGTTACTCGCATTACGGCCACGTATCCTTTGCCATCATTAACAGGTGTAAGCGTATCGGTTAACACTAACAGTTGGCCACGTTGCGAACCTGCATCGTAACGGCCACTTGCTACCTGATTCTCATGATCAACGGTTTCAATAAATGCAAATGCGTGCGTTTCTGGGACTTTTACCGTCCAAGGGTTTGGCGACTGAACATCAAATACCTCTTTCATTACCGAATTACTAGATAGCTGATGGCTTGGAAACTTGCTCAGAATCTCTTCATCGGTCAGGCTAAATCGGTAGACACCAGCAACGACGACGACAACCAACAAAACAATCGGGATAAGTAAAATCAGTGGAATAGGTAAAATTCTTTTTTTCATTAATGAGCTCAACGTGCAAATGTCTGCGAGATAGAAACACATCCCCAAAATGACTTCAAGATACTGGATTCAGAACTGCTCGCGGTTTGAATCATTGTCGCACTTGCTCGCCATGCATATCTTACTGAAGGGACGTATTGAGATTATTTAGGCATATCTATCTAAACTGAAGGTAGGTTAACACATCATTTAGCGTGAGGCGTTCGATATTATGAAGCAAGATATGAAAATACGCATGGCAGATTGCAGCTGTGGCCAAGTCAGCCTAGTTTGCCGCGGTGAACCGACCCGTTCATCGGTTTGCCACTGTTTCGAATGCCAGAAACGAACTGGCAGTGTCTTTGGAGTGCAAGTACGCTTCAACGTAGAGCAAGTCTCCGTAAACGGGGAGTTAGCCTCCTACACCCGAATCGCAGATACCGGCAATGAAGTCAGCTATCAGTTCTGCCCTCGTTGCAGTACAACCATGCTACTCAAACTTAGCGCTGTGCCTGAATCCATTGTTGTCCCTGTTGGCGTATTTAACGAACATGACTTCCCAGCGCCGAGCGTATCCGTTTACGAACAGCGCAAACAAGGCTGGGTCAAATTTGAAGGAGAGATGGAGCACCTTGAGTAACATCGCAGCAGGCACTACTTTCAGCCTAGTGGTCTGACTCCCCCATTTTAATTCGGTGACAATAGGCGTTATAATCCCGCACTTCAACTAAGGATTACTGCTGTGATCACTAAGCTTCCTCGCTGGGTAGAGTATGGAGCACTACTACTCGCTATTCTTGCAGGGATCGTCAACGCCGTTGGCCTACTCGGGTTTCAGCATCAGGCCGTTTCACATGTGTCGGGTACTATCACGTTACTTGGCACCCAACTTAGCGAGTTTGATAGCCAGTCATTTCATTTACTTCTGGTGCTATTGAGTTTCCTATCCGGCGCCATTCTGAGTGGTGTTTTGATCGAAAACACCGCGCTAAAAATGGGCAGAAGATATGGTGTGGCTCTTTGCGTAGAAGGGGGGCTGCTACTCACCGCCTGCTACTTGCTCAACCTTAATTCACTGTATGGGCAGTACTTCGCATCTGCTGCGTGTGGATTACAGAACGCCATGATCACAACGTTCAGCGGTGCGGTCGTCCGTACAACGCACATGACGGGGATCGTTACAGATTTAGGCCTGATGATCGGCGCTAAACTGCGCGGTGAAAATTTTGACTACCGAAAAGCCAAACTTTTTCTCTTTATTCTCACAGGTTTTATCCTTGGCGGACTTATCGGTGGCAAACTGTTTATCCGCCTTCAAGTCAATGCCTTAGTCATCCCAGCTCTACTTGCATTTGGCCTCGCCATTTTTTATTGGTATCGGCTCAATACTAGGGTCTGTTGATCTTTCGTGGTTAAGTTTTGTTCGAGATAAAATCGTTTTAGGCGAGGCGAAGACTGTGTAGCCTAGTCATTCTAAGCAAATAGTCTTCAACGAAGCATAAAACGATTTTAGCCGAACCCTTCGGGCAGCCTTTGTGGTTCATTTCTACTGTGTTATCGGCTTCTCATGTAGGCTAGCTACACATCAAAGCCTCTGCCTTGTAGAAATTTCCCACAAAGTGCTGCAAAAATCATCTCGAAAGATCAACAGACCCTAATAAATATCCATAGACTACACTTTGTTTTGGGTTAATACTGGCAACCAATTTATTACTCATGTAACATTTACAAAACAAATCACTACAATTTGGTAAATAATTAGAATTCAATAGTGAATATTTAGCGTTAGTTAATGAATAGTATTGCAAGAATTAGCGAATACAGATATTCTCTCGCGCACTGATTAGATACGGATATTTAGTGAATAAGTATGCCAAGGAATTTGGCAATCATTTGACTAGTAACATGAGCAAACCCATGCACAATCAGAATCCATCGATTGAACAGCCAACGAAAAAAGGCAACTTTTGGATGTTTTTCATCCCATCACTTCTTGGCCTGTTCCTATTTATGGCACCAGTGAGCTATAACGGCGATCTCACTATCCCTGTCGCGGTACTCGCGAAATCGATTCAAGCTATCTTTGGTGACTACCTCGTCGGGACTGTTACCGCCATCATTGCGTTTATGGCGTCAATGTCCCTGCTTTACCGATTCTTTAAGCCTACGTTCATTTCAAACAATGAATTCCTTAACGGCCTTTTCTCGCCATCTCCACTTTGGCTAGCGGTACGTCTAGTTGGTGGCGCAGCGGTAGTAATGACATACTTCCAGTTCGGCCCTGAAGCAATCTGGGAAGAAAACACTGGTGGATTGGTACTAGAAGGTCTGCTTCCAACGCTATTTTCTGTATTTATTTTCGCAGGTTTGCTCCTACCATTGCTGCTTAACTTCGGCTTGCTGGAGCTATTCGGTACGCTACTAAGCAAAATCATGCGTCCGGTGTTCAACCTACCAGGTCGCAGTGCGATTGACTGTATGGCTTCATGGCTTGGCGACGGTAGTGTCGGTATCCTTCTGACCAGCAAACAGTATGAGAACAAGTTCTACACTCAACGTGAAGCGGCTGTTGTAGGTACCACGTTCTCAGCGGTTTCTATCACATTCAGCTTGGTCGTTTTGGCTCAAGTTGAATTAGAGCACCTATTCTTACCGTTCTACGGCGCTATCTGTTTGGCCGGTATCGTAGCGGCGGTGATCATTCCACGTATTCCACCGCTAAGCCTTAAGAGAGACACGTTTATCGATGGCACAGAGCCAGCAAAAGATGCCGATGCGATCCCTGCGGGCCACAGTTCTTTTTCATGGGGCCTTGAACTTGCTCTAACTAAAGCGGGCCAAGTGAAATCAGCGAAAGGTGTATTTGGAGAAGGCGTTCGTAACGCTATCGACATGGTATTTGGTGTACTTCCTGTTGTTATGGGCTTAGGTACCATTGCGCTGGTGATTGCCGAGTATACTTCTGTATTCAGCATTCTAGGTCAGCCATTTATCCCATTCTTGGAGCTACTCGGTATCCCTGAAGCCGTTCAAGCATCACAAACGATTGTTGTTGGTTTTGCAGATATGTTTATTCCAGCGATCCTTGCAGCTTCAATCGACAACGAAATGACTCGTTTTGTGATTGCAGCAATGTCGGTTACTCAGCTGATTTACATGTCTGAAGTGGGCGCACTGCTTCTAGGCAGCCGAATTCCAGTTAACATTGTGGAGCTGTTCATCATCTTCATTTTGCGTACCTTAATTACCCTCCCGGTGATTGCAGGTGTCGCACACTTGATTTTCTAATTGATAGAAATCGCAAAATACCAATTAAATCCCTCGACCTTGGTCGGGGGATTTTTGTATACAACGCGAAAAAATCCTGACCAGACTGATGCTTAGTCTCTTTGCTGATACAGCTATACAGTGATTTGCAACATATTTCATAAGGAAGTCAGCTATTAATCGATCATTTCATTGGTTAGAATATCGCCTTATACTTAATTACGACTTTAGTTTGAGTCATAGAATCTCCCAAATAGGAATTTCAGTATGAAATGGATTTTTTCAGTATTCCTTTTTCTTAGCTTTTCGATTCACGCCGCCCCGCTTGTTATTCACCACACAGACAGTTCCAAGACAACCTTGTCATTCGAGCAAATCACTCAAGATATTCCAAGTAGCGGGTTTGCCACACACCTGCCGTGGTATGAAGGCACCAAAAGTTTCACTGGCATGCGCGTCTCTGACCTGATTGCTCATTTAGGTGCAAAAGACATAGGCGCTGTTTCTTTCGTTGCATTGAATGATTACGCTGCCACGACCACCATAGCCGACATTCAAAAATATGAGCCGATCGTAGCGTATTTGATGGAAGGCAAGCGGATGAAAGTCAGAGACAGGGGGCCATATTGGTTGGTGTTCAACACCGACGGCTATCCAGAAACCAACAATGAAGTGTTTTACACCCAGATGGTTTGGCAAATCGACGAGATTATTCTTCACCCCAAGAAGTAATGAGGTGTTAACCCAAAGTTATGCATAGCTTTTTATCCAAGTCGAAGACGTTACTTATATTGCTGACCGTTGCTCTCATCCTCGCGAATGTCTATATCGTGACCGCGACACGAGATTTGGCGAAGTCCTACTCGGCTCAGCAAAACCAAGCGACTTGGTTCTTATTCCAATTAACCAAAGAGTTTTCGGAGTTAGTGGCTATTGGGCCGTATATGTTGGAAAACCCAGCCAATCAATCGAAAGTTTGGCTGAAGTACGAACTCACATGGAGCCGATTCGATCTGCTGTTAAACAGCCGTGAATCCGACACCTTCATGTCCCTTGAAGGTGCACGACCATTTTTTAATGAAATCTTTATCGATTACCAGAAAATGGAGCCTGTACTGGAACAGGTCAACGATCAAGAGTCTCTGCGGACTCTCACCGAAGGCCTAGATAAGATCTATTACGATATGATCGGCTACGTGAATCAAAACTTCCGATTAAAAAGTCCACTTTACCAACAACAAATGGCTTTGGCACGGGAGCTTAGCTACATACAGTACTTACTGATGTTTTTGCTATTTTGCTGCGCCGCACTGGTTACATATATCCTGCATCAAGAGTCTCTTCACCATAAAAAGCTCGCTTTCACCGATACATTAACGGGGATTAAAAACCGTTTCTCCTTATTTGAAGCCCTTGAAAAGCAACATAAATTCGCCGAGTTTACGGTTGTGTTGCTTGATTTAAATGGCTTTAAAGAGATCAACGATACTCATGGGCATCAAGCGGGAGACGAGGCGCTGGCGCAAACCGCGTGGCGACTCAATACGTTTATTCCACTGAGCAATTATCATGTTTATCGAATGGGTGGAGATGAGTTCACACTGGTACTCGAATCGACTAGCTTGGAAGATGTTGCTCAGTTTAACGAGCTTATCTTGGCGTGTTTTAATGAGAAACTAATTTTAAAATCAGGGGAAAGTGTCCAGCTCGGTGCAAGCCTAGGCTTTAGCCGCTACCCAATTGATTCAACGGATATTAACCACTTATTGTCGATTGCCGATAAGAATATGTACAAGATGAAGTTTGAAAAAGAGCAGCTGTGATTCACTAACTGCTCCATCATTACTTCACGAGTCGATAGCACCTAAACAGATATACTTGATGTTCAAGTATTCCTCTATGCCTTGCTTAGCACCTTCTCTACCAAAGCCAGATTGCTTCACACCACCAAACGGGGCAACTTCGGTAGAAATAATGCCTTCGTTCAAACCAACCATGCCAAATTCTAGCTTTTCTGCGATACGAAAAGCGCGCTGAATGTTCTGTGTGTAAAAATAGCTCGCCAAGCCATACTGAGTATCATTGGCTTGCTCCAGAAGATCACTCTCATCACTAAAGCGAATAATAGGCGCGATTGGGCCAAATATTTCTTCTTGGACAATCGACATATTTTTGGTCACTTCAGTCAACACTGTCGGCGGGATGAAATTGCCATCTAATTCATCTCCTCCCAATGAGAGTTTGGCGCCCTCTTTAACAGCGCCGGAAAGCAAAGACATCACATCCGCTTTCGCTTTTTCGTCAATAAGAGGCCCAACAGAGACTTCTTGGTCAAAACCATCACCGACGACTAACGAGCTCGCAGCATCCACAAACTTTTCTACAAAATCATCATAGATTGTCGTATGGACATACAATCGATTCGCACACACACACGTTTGCCCTGCATTTCGAAACTTCGATGCAATCGCTCCTGCGACAGCCTGCTCGATATCTGCGTCTTCAAAAACGATAAAGGGAGCATTCCCTCCCAGTTCCATTGACGTTCGCTTTATCGTGTCAGCACACTGCTTGATAAGCGTTCTTCCTACTTCAGTAGAACCAGTAAAAGAGAGCTTCTTAATATCTTGGTCATTGCAGAATATATCCCCTACCAATCTGGACGACGCGTTACTAACTACGCAGAAGAGGTCTTTCGGTAGGCCAGCTTGTAAAGCAAGCTCTGAAAGCGCATAGGCACACATTGGGGTTTGATTCGCAGGCTTTACGATACAACTGCAACCAGCAGCCAAAGCAGGCGCTACTTTGCGAGTGATCATAGCGATTGGGAAGTTCCACGGAGTGATGGCTGCAGTCACACCAACCGGCTGCTTGATCGTCATAATACGCTTATTGCTGGCAGGGGTTGGAATCGTATCCCCATAGGTCCGCTTGCCTTCTTCAGCAAACCACTGGATGAAACTCGCGCCATACATGACTTCGCCCCTAGCCTCAGCAAATGGCTTCCCCTGCTCAAGCGTCATTATCGAGGCCAAATCGTTGGCGTTTTCAATCACTAGATCATACCAACGCATTAGAACCAAACTGCGTTCAGCGGCTGTTTTCTGCTGCCACTCTCTTTGCGCTAGTTTTGCAGATTGTATTTTTTCTTGTATGCCCGATTTAGACAAAGACGGCACATAACCAATAATACGTTGAGTAGATGGGTTATATACTGCGATTGCATCATCGCCTTGGTTACATAAACCGTTTAGAAGAGATTGATTTACTATTCGTTCCATCAGTATCGATACTCTGTTTAATCATTTTCACTCTACCGCATATAGTAGCCAAAAACAGACATCGTATGTGTGAGTTGGGGCAGCATGCAAAGCTTCCAATCGAGCTATTACCTACATACTCACCAATAGCTAGATTTTTTGGTTCTTTATCAACGTACTAACGGTAAATAGATTTTGTAGACTGGCGCACGATCAAGTCTATCGGCGGCAGTCTCGCTTCATGGCGCTCGCCAGTCAGTAGGTTCAAAATCGAGTGTGCACATACCGCACCAATCTCTTCAATCGGTTGCCTTAACGTGGTGAGTGCTGGGGTAAAATAGTACGAGGTTGGCAGATCATCGAAACCAATCACCGAGACATCTTCAGGTACGCGATAACCTCGATCGGTTAGTGCTTTAATTGCACCATAAGCAGTTTGATCATTCGCGGCGAATAATGCCGAGAAATGGACCTTCGATTCCAACAGTTCAATGGTTTTCTCGTAGCCAAGTTCTGAGCTGAAATCACCTTGTTTCACTAGCTTAGGATTAACTTTAATGTCCGATTCCTGCAACGCTTTCTTATAGCCTTCAAAACGATCGCCAGAGTCTGGCTGGCTACTCAAACCTTTAATATGTGCAATGTTGACATGACCCAGCTGCAACAAGTGCAGTGTCGCAATGTAACCACCAAGGACATTATCTAGATTGAGTGAGCGTACATTATTACCGACAACATCGTACCCAACCGTTACCATAGGTATTGTTTCGGCGGTTTTTAGGATTAAGTCTTCTTGAAGGTTGCCTGTCACGACGATGATGCCATCGACATTGCTTTTCACTAGGTACTCAAGAGCATGCACTTCCAGCTTACTTTGCCAATGCCCCGTTGCAATCACAAGCGAGTACCCCTGAGAGATCAGTACCTTCTCCATATCATTCAAGATACGGCTGGTATACGGGCTGTCTGGGTGTTGGATCAGGACACCAATGGTCATAGAACGACGATTAGTATTCTGTTGCATTTGAAAGTTGGGCTTGTAACCCAGCTCGTTGATCGCCTGTTCTATATTCTGACTTTTCTCGTCGGAGACATAGGTCGTGCGATTTAAAAAGCGAGATACTGTACTAGGCGATACGCCAGCGAGTCGGGCGACATCATAAACCGTGGGTGCTTTTTTCTTTTTGGCCATAGTCAGTATCTTGCTTGCTGTTTAATTGATAGAAATGTAAGAGCCTGTCCCAATTTGGTCAAACACCTTGATCTGCGAGTGAGATCTCAGTGAGAAACCAAGCGTTCACTTGGTTTCTCTTTAACCACTTTGGGTTCAATCCAAGCTTTAACGTCACTAAATGGAGCTGTTCCCATATAGATAGGCAAAGATCATCCCTGGCCTAAAGTAACGTCCTGCGGTGTACTTAAGCCCAGTACTGAGCAGCCATTTATGCAGAGTAGAGTGACGATCTTTCGCTAACTTGTCACCGATTAACAGTGTAAATTGATCCAATGACTGGCTGAGGTCTGGGTTAACCCTACCATCAGACAACAGGCAATCAGAACGGGTTAACCAATCAATTAGTTCCCTCGATTGTTGATCATCGCAGTTCAAGACTTTCGCCATCTCATCAGCCGTCACTGCCACAGAGCAATTAAAGCCTTCCGGAGCCGCAAAAGGTATTTTGGCATAGTGATACAAGGCGGTGTACACCGTGTCCATCAACTCTTCGGCTTGCCGGTTTTTACCGGCTAGCCTTAATGCTGTCGCGACACTAAACTGAACCCCAATCCACACATCTTGCGCTTGGAACGCATCATGAGGTGCGCCATTAGCCAAAGTCATATTCGCCACGCCCAGCTTCGGGCTGTTGATCTGAAAGTTGTGTTTGTACACATAATCCAACGCGCGGCGGATTCGCTGTTGATCGAATAGCCCCTCTAACCCAACAAGTCGCAAGTAGCTATCGGCTAGCAAGGCGTCACCAAAGCTGTTGTCCGAGTCGAGCAGCAATGCTTGATATTCATCGGTAAAGGCCTGTGGGGCCAATTCCAACAGTTGTTGTTTCTTTAATAGACGCTGCTCAAGTTTGCTTTGCTGACTATCCAAATCGCACTCATCCAGATACGCATTGAGTGTATTTTTATCTTGGATAGCATCGCCACACAGCTCAACCCCAATCGATTGTAGTGCCTCTAATCCCTTACCGGTCAAATGCTTGGTTTGAACTGGAGTGACAAAGAAGTGGTAATAGCCTTGGCGCTCATCCCATAAACCGCTTTCTAACGTTGCAAGTGCAGAATCAGAGCGCTGGCGGTATTCCAGTGCAAGCTCTGGTTGTTCCAATAAAACGGCTAACTCAGCCGCTGCTTTCAGCCCAGCAGCCCACAAGCTGGCACAGTAAATCGAAATACCGTGGGAAGATAAGTTATCAAAGGTATCATCCGTGCCACGAGTAAGAGGTAGCGTGTCCCCTTCTTCAATCAGAGAAGATAAAAACTCGATGCTCTCTTGGATAGCCGGCCAGCATGCAGCGACTAAAGAGAGGTTACCGCTGTGTTGGTAATGGCGATAAACCATTAAAATGTACTTCGGTGCTAAGTCTTTCCACTCTTTGACGTTGTGCCAGCTGTATGCATCGGGCTGGATGTCATACGGGCTGCCTAAATCGTGAATCACAGCACCACGCACTGCACGTACGCCTTCATACTTGCTATCCACCAGCTCCGCATAAGGCTTATCTTCATATTCCCAATAGCGTCGTTTGGTTGCATCGCTGGCAAGAATCGCATCGGCGAATGCTTGCATCACACAGCCATCAAGCTCTGGTAGTAAATACAACAAAGAGAACGAACCGTAGAAGTACACATCTAACGAGTTAAAGAATGGGTAATCGACACACTCTTTCACCAAAAATTTGTCCTGCTTATCCCACACGGTTGATTCAGCTAAGAAAGACAAGGTGTTCATTGCCATAGTGGCAAACCGTTGCGCTCGTTCAGAATCTTGAATCTGTTGCTGTGTTTGTAGCAAGAATGCATTTTGCTGCTCAACAATTTGCGCCTCGATTGCATCGAGTTGAGGCAATAGGAAGGCTAAGATCTGCTGAGCACGAGATGGCTGCTCAAAAAACTGCGTGTAGGCTTTGTCAGACTGCCAACCATTAAGCAAAATTTTGCTGTGATCCATGACTTGAGCAAAACGCAATTCAACACTCTCATTTGGCTGCAGTTCAACCTGAACGGTGACCAGAGACGACAAACCTTCGCGACCACTGTAAATGCCGTGGTCGAAATGATTGTTGGTGCGCCCAGTACTCAAAGCAGCGACCACTTGCTGGTCTACTTTACTGCTGTACAGTGACGATTTCACCGATACGGTTACTTTGCCGCTCTCAAGCTGGCTGTTATTGGCTTGAACGCCGTATACCACTTCCCCTTCTATATCCGAAGCGTAAGGAGAGTCACTCGCCAGCGTCACTCCGCTGAAACTATATTCTTCCCCGGTAATTTGAAGTGGGGAATGGCTTTGTGCAATTGGGTTTTGAGTCAAGGTACACGCCGAGTCTTGGATACCATCGCGTCCCTTTCGGTAAGTAGAACCTAACAGGTTGTTGAGCGGCTGAACTAAGGTGACGACTTTGACCTGTGAACTATTATTGGTCAGCTCAAAATGATTCCAGTGAGCAGGTAACGAACATAAACGTTTGTCATCTTTCACTACCGGAGACACGACTTTACGCTCGACCGTAACCCCAGAAAACTCTGAGTAACGATAATGAGCCATTGGGTACAGCGCCTGATACGTTACGTCGTCACTCGATACAGATTCAACAGCAGCACGACTATCAGCAGTCAAAGACTGGCTTTGCACCGAAGTATTAACAAGTAGACCATTGAAAAAATCCAATGCGACTAAAATTTGCGTCTCAATTGCGCGTGGGTTTTGTACAATGTGGCGCTTAGTTTTATCATTAAATTCGATATTCCAACGTTCAAATGAGTCTTTATTATCTAAATAAAACCGTCCACTTCCCAATGCAGACTTAATATCTAATAGCGCTAATTCATCTGAAGATAAATTTATACCATTTTGACCAAATTTAGCTGGGTAGTAATTTATAAAACTTGTTAAGTCACTTAATGAATATATTTCAAGGTTATTCAAACTCGGGACATCCATCACCGACAGATAATAGTCATTGAAATGAATATCTTGCTCCTGACAATCGATAAAGATACCAGGAATGAAGCTAAAGTTAGGTGTGTCACCCTTAGCAGTTAGCGTGAACGTATTGCCAATACCACCTACCGCCATTCCTGTATTTTCAGGCGTCGTTGAAATCGGTGTATACCATGGTTGAATAAACTCTACCGCATCCCCTTTGCGGCACATTTCACTAGCTAGCCCTGAATAACTTGTATATGGAATTTTATTCTTCATATTTAAAATCCAATATTGAATATTTTATTTTGCTTGTTAATATCATCACCAAATGGAGATATTACAATGTTCAAAATCAAGAAAGATAATTTTAATAATTTAAGTGCTGTCACAATATTAAATCCAAACCTTGGTATAGAAGTTCAAATAATCGAAGAATTTGGGGCTATTGTTAATAAATACATTGTTAATCATAGTCCATTCTCCTTTATTTCTGGTTACCAAAACTGTGATGATTTAATGCATCAACACCCTTTTTTCTCTCGTAGTGCCAAGCTCTTCCCCTTCCCTAACCGGCTCAACCTCGGCCACTATCAGTACAATCAGCAAAGCTATCAGCTTCCAGCGAACTTCCCTTGGTCCGATCATGCTGTTCACGGGCTCGTTTACAATCAGCAATTTAAGTTGATTGACTCACAAGCGAATGAACAGCATGCTGAAATCACTCTTCGTTTTAGCACGCAGGATCTCGACCAATCGTCACTGCACTCAGGCTACCCGTTTGCGTTTCAGCTTGATATTCAGTACCGAGTAGAGGCATCAGGGCAATTAAGTTGCTCTACGCAGATCACCAACCTTGGTGACGATACAATGCCTATGGGCGATGCTTGGCACCCTTATTTCACCCTTGGTTGCCCCCTCGATAACTGCACGCTTCATATGCCAGCTTGTCTTGAACTGGAACATCAACACGATCTCCCTACAGGGCAAAAAACCGCTTACGATGCGTTCTCTTCCCCGTCATCACTTGAAGGCCAGTGTTTTAATCACTGCTTCGAGTTTGGGTCGAACCAATCTGTTGAACTGACGTTACAGCGACAAGACGGTTTAGCTCAACTCACCTTCCAGCAAGGTTCTGGCTACCGGTTTGTTCAGCTCTACACACCAGACTCGGAACCTTCAATCGCCATTGAACCAATGACTTGCCCTGCCGATGCTTTTAACAATCGAATCGGACTCATAGAGCTGTTACCTAATCAAACTATTTCGCTCGCTTGGCAGTGCCACGCTCGCTATTCGAATCCAAGTGAATAAGAGAAAACGCACTACGTGAGAAAGGGCGCACTCTGAACCTCAGAATGCGCCCTAATTATTAACCTAGTACCACTTCAATACGATGTTCACCGGAAGTAAAGACAGGTGCTTTGTTCCCATCTATTGCCTCACCATTTACTCGCATTTCTACCACACCCTTGCTCACCCCATTCGGGTTGCTGACGTGAATATGATACGTCGCTCCGCGGAATTGGCGGCGAACCTTAAACTCAGGCCAACTGCTCGGAATACATGGGTCAATAAGCAATCCATCGATTTCAGGGCGAACACCAAGAATCCACTGAGTACCGGCCACGTATGTCCAAGAAGACGTACCAGACAGCCATGCGTTTCGGCCTAAACCAAACTGCTGGTGTTCATCACCCAGAATGTTTTGTGGGTAGCAGTAAGGTTCTGATTCAAAGGTATCAATATCGTCATTTTTCGATGCTGGATTGATTTGACGGTAGTACTCATAAGCACGATCACCATTACCCATTTTCGCTTCCGCAATCATCACCCAAGGATTTGAGTGCAGGAAGATGCCGCCGTTCTCTTTCGCACCAGGAGGATATGTCGATACACCACCTAACTGAGGATCGAAACCGTTATAGCCCGGTGTAGATAACTTAATACCGTTCGCGGTGTTGAGCTTGCTATACACAGACTCTAGCGCTTGTGTAGCACGCTCTTGAGTAGCAAATCCAGAGATCACAGGCCAGCTCTGACCATTGGTGTAGATTTGCCCTTGTTCGTTGGTATGAGAACCAATAGGAGCACCCGTTTCATCGAAGTAACGAATAAACCACTCGCCATCCCAACCACATTCATTAACGGTGCTTTGCATCTGCTCATATTGAGCTTGGAACTGTTTCGCAAGCGATGACTCACCGCGAAGTTCACACAAATCGAGCATATCCAATAGAGCTTTGCCGTACATGTTGGCTACCATCATCGACTCTGCGCCGGTAGGCAGGTTAACGGTATCATTCCAGTCAGCAAACCCTAGCAACGGCAATCCATGTTGACCTGTATTGCTGTAAGTAAACTCAATCGCACGGCATAAGTGATCCCACACCGTGCCTGATTCGACTGGATTGCCTTGCTTATCCTTCTGGTAATATGGGATTTCTTTGTTTAGGAAGTCTCCATTACCCGACTCTTTCACGTACTGTGTGACAGCGTAAATGATCCATAAGTGGTCATCACCGTAGTAGTCTGGGCGGTCTTCTTCTTCACGTGAGTCACCCGCATTCGCTTCCATTGTTGAAGGGAAGAACTGGTGCATGGCCGAACCATTGGTATTTTGTACCGACAACAAGCGCTCGATGAATTCGCGTGCTTCTTCTGGCATGTGAGTAATCACACCCAGAGTATCTTGTGACGAATCACGGAAACCAATGCCGCGAGCCCCATAGCCCAGTTGGTATAGAGATAAGTAACGTGACCAGTTTTTAGTGGTATGACACTGACGAGGGTTGTGGATGTTCAGCATGGAATTCATCGCTGGATCCGGCGTCTCAACTTGAACCGTATCTAGGTAGCTAGCCCAGTGTTCAGTCAGCTCCGCAAACGCTGCGTCCACCACAGAATGGTCGCGATATTTCGCTAACATGTCTTTAGCGGCGTCTAAACTTTCCATTTGGGTCAACTGCACGACAGTACGTTCTGTTTGCTGCGGTGCTAACCAACCAAGACGTAGATTCAAAGCGCCGATGTTGTCACCACGTAAGCACTCACTATTACCTAATTCGTTGTTGTTTAATGCTTCTGGCGCAGCCCAGCTGCCGTAACCTAGGTTACCAATGAACTTCTGTCGGTCACCATCAAATGAGGTCGCAGGGCGGTCTGCCGTCATTAGATTTACAGCGTAATCGCGCTTCATAAACGCATACTGCTCTAACACAGTGTGACCAGTTTGTTGCTGGTGCGCCTTGAGGGTCATCGTTTGTGGAACCCAGTCCGCATTCAGCAGTTGTTTAAGCGCGTCGAAGTGAGTGAACTCGAACACAGGTACAACATCCACATGCAGCTCTTTGCCAGAAATGTTGGTCACTTTAATGTCTTGCAGTAACACTTCGTCATTCTTTGGAATAAAGAACGTACTCTCACAACGCACACCAAATGCTTCCGCCACAATGGTGGTGTAAGACAAACCCGTGTGGTTTTCAAACTTATCTAGAGGTTTGAGTGTAGGGGTATAGAACGGAGAGAACACTTGTGTATTCCCTTCGCTATCACGTACCTTCAGGTACAAAGTCGACCCTTTAAAGTCAGAGTTTGGCAGCTGGGCAATATATTTGGTGATGCGATTGAGTGCTGGGTCCCCCTTACATAGCAGCACTCCACCATTACTATCGACCAAGCCGCCAAAATTGAGCGTGCCAACATAGTTACACCATTTGATGGGTGTACATGGTGTTGTTGCCACGTATTCTTTGTTTTTATCGTCAAAATATCCGAATTTCATCGTCACTATCCCTAGCCTCCCCCCGTAAGGGGAGAAGCTGAATTATTCTAGAATGAGGTTTACCTGAGTTGGCTTTTACTTGGGCAGATTTAGCTCGCGAGTGAGTTTTCGCTCAGTGCGTCAAACAAGTGAATAGCATCAAGATCTAAGTAGAGCGTCAGTGCATCAACATCGACTTCTGCCGCTTGAGTCTCAACCATCAAAGGTTGGCCAGCGATTTCTGTTTTCAACAGGATGCTCGCGCCAAGTAGCTCTTTATCTTTGATTTTCACAGGGAAAGGCAGCACTCTGTCATGATCCACTTGCTCCGCTCGCAGGTGAATATCCGTCGGGCGAACACCGAAATGGAGGGCGAGGTTCTTCGACGCGTGCGCTTTGAATCGTTCTGGTAACGGAATTTGAACATCACCAAGCTCTACGAAGAATTCACCTTCTTTTTCAATCAGTTGAGCATCGAGCATATTCATTGAAGGGTTACCAATGAACTGTGCAACGAATTTGTTTGCTGGACGTTGGAATACTTCCGTAGGTGTACCAACTTGAGCCACATAGCCATCTTTCAAAATCACGATGCGATCGGCCAACGTCATAGCTTCGATTTGGTCGTGCGTGACGTAGATAGTGGTGGTTTTCAGCTCACGGTGAAGCTGTTTGATCTCTTCGCGCATCACACCACGTAGTTTGGCATCCAAGTTAGACAAAGGCTCATCAAACAGGAACACTTTAGGTGTGCGAACCATCGCACGCCCCATCGCGACACGTTGGCGCTGACCGCCAGACAACTCTTTAGGTTTACGATCCAGTAGCGGCTCAAGCTCTAGCATCTTGGCGGCTTTTCGCACTTCTACATCAATTTCCGGCTTAGGCATCCCTTTCAGCTTTAGAGCAAAAGCAATGTTTTCGTACACAGTCATGTGCGGGTACAACGCGTAGCTTTGGAAAACCATCGCAAGGTCGCGATCTTTCGCATCGATCTTGTTCATCAGCTTATCGCCAACGAAAATGTCGCCCGAAGTAATGCTTTCAAGGCCAGCTAGCATGCGCAATGTGGTCGATTTACCACAGCCTGAAGGCCCAAGGAAAACCACGAACTCACCATCGTTCACAGTGAAATCGAAATGCTTCACCACGTCTACATCACCGAATGATTTCTTGATGTTTTTGAATTCAACTTTAGCCATTATTTGTTCTCCTCAGCGCGCTCTAGCAGCATGTTTTGATAAGCGATAGCGCTCTGTTTTAATGTTCTCTTTTGAGTTTGGTAATCGACATGCACCATACCGAATCTCTGGCAGTAACCGAATGCCCATTCGAAGTTATCCATCAAACTCCAAGCAAAGTAACCATCGACTTTAACGCCCGCTTTAATGGCGTTGTCCACCGCCTCTAAATGGCCTTGGAAATAGCGAACTCTTTGCTCATCATTAACTTCTCCGTTAATGCAGTGGTCATCACCGGCTGCACCATTCTCAGTGATGTAAATTGGTGGTAGGTTGTCGTAACGTGTGTTTAAGCGCACCAGCAGATCCGTTAAACCTTGTGGGTAGATTTCCCAACCGATATAGGTGTGCTCTGACTCTGTTTGTTTAACCGTTTCGATGTCGCCATTTTCATTAAAACGAGCAACGCTGCGGGTGTAATAGTTGATACCAATGTAATCCACTGGTGCCGAGATAATGTCTAAATCGCCTTCTAAGATCATTGGCATCTTAGTCGATTGACGCTCAATCACTGCTTGTGGGTATTCGCCCTTGAGCACAGGGTCGATAAACCAATGGAAGTTTTCAGCTTCGCAGTAATCTGCTGCCGCTTGGTCTTTATCTGTCAATGGGTAAGCAGGCGTCGCGTTGAATACCACACCATGTTTCGCGTTCGGTGCGTTTTTGCGTAGAACTGGCATCGCCAAGCCATGACCAAGCATCAGGTGATGTGACGCTAAAAAGCCCTCTCGTTCGCCCTTAACCCCCGGCGCATGTTCGCCCCAACGGTAGCCAAGGAACGCAGAAACGAACGGTTCGTTTAACGTCGTATAGACATCTATTTTGTCGCCAAAGTAGCGGCTAACAACCTCTGCATACTCGGCAAATTTGTACGATGTTTCACGGTTTAACCAGCCACCTTTATCTTCAAGGTACTGAGGCAAGTCCCAGTGATACAAAGTCACATACACCTTCATACCACGAGCATGGCATTCATCGATGATTTGCTCGTAGAAATCCAGCCCTTGCTGATTAACCACACCGTCTTGCGGCAAGATTCGTGGCCACGCGATTGATAGTCGATATGCGTCCACGCCCAAGCTGTGGATCATTTCGATGTCTTGTTTCCACAGGTGGTAGTGATCACACGCCACATCACCGTGGTCGCCATTATCTACTTTGCCTGGAGTACGACAAAACGTATCCCAGATAGAAGGCGTACGACCGCCCTCTTCGACGCCGCCTTCGATTTGATAAGACGAGGTTGCGACACCGAATACAAATTCCTTACTGCGTAACTGAGAATCACTTGGAAGTTGATATTTGTTCATTGTTATACCTTTAAACCTAACCTTTAACCGCGCCAGACGTTAATCCACTGATCATTTGCTTCGAAGCAAATAGATAAGTGATCACCAACGGAAGAATTGAAATAGTGGTACCTAGCATGACTGCGCCCCAAGGTGTGTTTGGAATACCTTGTACACTTCGCAGTGCTTGAGTAATGACATAGTTGTCTGGTGAATTCAGTACCACCAGCGGCTGCATAAACATGTTCCAGAAGAAGACAAACTGAACAATGGCAAGGGTTGCCAATGCAGGCTTCATCAGTGGCAATACCACGCTCCAATACGTTCTAAATTCACCTGCGCCATCGAGCTTGGCCGCTTCAAGTAGCTCTTTCGGAATCGATGCAATCACGTGCTGACGCATCAAGAAAATGCCAAACGGTGTTGCGGTGAAGGGCAGCCATACCGCTATGTGGTTATCGAGCAAGCCTAAGAATTTCACGATCATGAAGTACGGGATCAAGCTCAGCACTGGCGGAATCGCCATTGAACCAACCAACATCGCGAACAGCACGTTCTTACCTTTGAACTTGAATGCCGCAAACGCATACCCACCCATGCTACAGAACAGCAGTGAAATGGTTGTGCCTAAGAAAGCAACGTAGATCGAGTTAAACATTGCTTGCCAAAACGGCATGATTTCAAGCAGTTGCGCGTAGTTGTACGCTAGGCTATCACCGATAGCTAAACTGATACCGGTGCCAAAAATCTCTGAGCGGTCACGTGTAGACAGTAGAGCCGACCAGATAAACGGAAATACCGTCACGATGGCAGACACAATCAGTACGATTGCCAGCATCACCATCGCAATTTTGGTCAGAATATGGATGGTACGGTCACTTGGCATAAGCTTAAGCAAGCCCTTAGGATGCGACGATGATGTATTAATAGAAGTCGTCATTTTATTGTTCCCCTAAGCCTTTCTTACCAAAGAATAAGAATTGAATTGCTGTACAAGTTGCGATTAATGCAAACAGTAACCATGAAATCGCCGATGCTGTGCCCATCTCTAGCCACTCCCAACCCACTTTGTAGAGATACATAGAAATCGTTAGGCCTGATTGACCAGTACCACCGCTACCACGAGTCAGAACAAACGGTTCTTCGAACAGCTGTAGGTTACCGATGATGGTCATCGTGATTGCAAAGAAGATAAATGGACGAATCATTGGTAACGAAATATTCCAAAAACGTCGGAATGCGTTTGCACCATCCATACGCGCGGCTTCAAGAATGTCTTTAGGAATGGTCATTAAACCAGTGGTGTATAGCACGATGTTAAAACCGGTGTATTTCCAGAAAATCACAATCGCGATAGACGGCTTCACCATGGTTGCATCATCTAACCAACGGATAGGTTGGTATTCATTCACCCACGCAAAAGCCCAGCCAAATAGCGAGCTGTCTGCCAGCGCCATTAATGTTTGGTTGATGATCCCTGAATTAGGTGAGTACATATTGAAAAAGATAAGGGACGCTGCCACCGTTGACGTGATAAACGGAAGGAAGTAGGCAGACGTTAACCAGTGACGCATACGGTCACCCATTGATACTAGGATGTAGGCGACTGGAATCGCAACTAAGTGCTGCGCCACACCCGATGTCACCGCTAGCCATAAGGTGTTTTTCAGTGAACGCCACAGCCACGGGTCGGTCAATGCAATGTGGTAGTTCTCAAACCCCACAAACTCCATTGCACCCATACCCTCAACTGGGTTCCACATTTGAAATGATAAGAAAACAGTAACGGGAAAATCCCAAAAACAGAAAAAATGATCAGAAACGGCAGTAGGAACCCGTACGGTGTAAGCGCTTTCAAGCTCAGGCGAGAAAAAATGCTGTTACCTTGTGATGTATCCATGACGTTGCTCGCTGCTTGATTCATAGTAACGACCTCTTACACAAGGGGCGCGTTGCCACGCCCCCTACACTTAATAATTATTGCTTATAGATTACGAGTACGACGTTTAATTAGACGCTCAGCTTCTTTAAGCGCAGTTTTGATGTCTTTACCTTCATCCAACACTTCCATCAGTGCGTTTTCTAGGATGATAGAGCGAGCCACGTGGTCGCCTTTCGCTGGTGCCACTGGCTTGATGTTTTTCGCCACATCAGCAAATAGCAAGCGCGCTTTCTGGCCGCCTAGGAACTCCATCTCTTCTTCAAACAGTGCATCATCGTAAGTGGTGGTATTCGCTGGGAATGCAGCAATTGTTTCGAAGTGCTTAAGCTGAATATCACGCTGTCATGTATTCAATCAGCTTCCACGCATCATCTTGGTTGTCAGACTGGGTTGGGATAGATAGGAAAGAGCCACCCCAGCTACCATAGATGCCGTCAGGAAGGTGAGAAACTGCCCACTTACCTTTGGTTTCTGGCGCAATCCAGTTATTTAGGTGGCCAAGTAGCCATGCACCTGAAAGCTGAGTTGCAAACGTGCCGTTACGGAAACCTTCGTACCATTCGTTAGACCACGCTAAGATTCGGCCATCTAAGCCTTTGTCGCGGATCTCTTTCGCCACTTCAAATGCGTGAACGAAACGTTCTGAAGTCACCACTGGGTTACCGTCTTTATCGAAGTACAGCCCTTCACCTTCAGGTACCGTAGTAAAAATGATGGCCTGTGCAACGTCTGCTGCCGAAGCAATCAATTGAACGTTCTTCTCTTTTAGTTTTTCACCTGCGGCAATGTAAGAATCCCAATCTTTGATCGCTTCATCGATATCAATGCCGGCTTTTTCGAATACGTCAGTGCGGTAGTACATAACGCCTGGACCTAAGTCGACAGGAATGCCGTACATGTCGCCGTCTGCACCTTTACCTTGTGCCCAAGCGTATGGCGCGAAGCGCTCTTCATATTTATCGGCACCGTAGTTTTCAGACAGGTTGACTAGGCCACCAGACGCAACAAAAGGACCAATTTTCTCAACATCCACTACAATCACATCACCCGCACCAGAGCCGGTTGCCAAGTTCGTTGTCAACTTAGTGTGATGGTCACCATGGTTATTCATTAGGTAGTCGACTTTGATACCTGTTTCCTTTTCAAAGTCAGGTAACAGCACTTTCAAACTGCTATCGAAATCAGGAAAGCCGTCGAAACGGATTTGATTGTCGGCAGCCGTTGCTGTTGCAGCAAGCCCTAATGCAACCGCGCTAGATAGCGCTAAGGTCTTAAATTTCATGTTTTATCCTTAATAATCATTTTTATAGGGTGTTGAGTAAGTCCTTGACCGAATTTCGCACCACAAGTGAAGGTGAGAGTTTGAAATTCACGTCACGTTTATTTTTATTGAGTTTTTGAATGGTGAGCTGCACCGCTTCTGTGCTCATCAGCTCAATTGGGAAATTAATTGTGGTTAAGCCTGGGGTGAGATAACGAGCGAATAGAATGTTGTCAAAGCCAATCAGTGAGATATCCTGCGGAACCGAAATCCCCTCACTTTTCAGCACTTCAAACGCTCCAAACGCCATATGATCGTTAGAAGCAAACACTGCAGTGAATTCACATTCACGCTTGAGTAGCTTCTTCATCGCACTCACACCGGTTTCTTCAGTGAAGCCCGCCTCTGAAACCAATGCTTCGTCGTACTCTAAACCCGCTTCTTCCAGAGCCCTTCGATACCCTTGCAAACGCCCCCGTGCATCTGATTTGTCGAGTGGTCCGGTTATACACGCAATTTTGGTGTGCCCCATTTGCAGTAGATATTGAGTCGCGAGTTTGCCCCCAACTTCGTTATCAATATCAATGCAGCTTAACGCCATCTCTGGAATAAAGCGGTTCACCAAAACCACTGGCACCCCCTGCTCTTCCAAAGCAATTAAATAATCATCACTAAGGTGTTGAGTGTGAAGAATCAGTGCATCAACACGACGCCCTAACAAAAACTCCACCGACTCGCGCTGCCCCTGCTCCGTATTTGAGCCAGCTGTCACCACTGCGTGATACCCGAAGCGGCGCAGATTTTCTTCTATACAGTGCAAAATGCCCGAGAAGAAAGGTCCGCCTAATTCCGGAACGACAATACCAACACTACCAGTGCGACTTGAAGCCAATGCCTGAGCAATTGAATTAGGACGATAGCCTAACTCTTTGATTGCTTTTTCGACTTTAAGCTTTTTGTCGTGACTCACACGGCTAGTACCATTTATTACTCTGGATACTGTCGCTTGAGACACACCTGCATGCTCTGATACGTGCTTAATTGTTGCCAAAGGAACCTCAATACATCTTCAACTTGAAACCGCTTACATGGTGAGTATTCCCAAATTTAGGCGCTGGTTGCGTGAGAATCGTCACAGTAAGGTCGGCCTTTATTTGGCAGATCAGCAAAGATTGAAAGCTGCGACAGTTTCATTTCATGCCATGAAACTGTTTCATGAGATTGATAAGCAACTGATGTCGCGAGTCAGAGAAGTGAAGTTCAAATAGCACTCAGCACGAGTGTGGCAAGAGAACATTACACAAGGAAGATTCGGTAAAAGTAATCTTTTTAAAATCATCACCTTCTGGCTGTACTACACTCAAATAAGCAATACAACTAGTTGAGTATAGGGATATGAGAAAACCAGTTTTATTAGTCGATGACGAAGTCAACATTCTCAATTCATTTCGCCGAACATTGCGTAATCAAGTTGACATCGAACTGGCCAACAATGGGCAGGAAGCCCTAGAAAAAATACGCTCGAAGCAATACGCGGTGATCGTGTCTGACATGCAGATGCCGGAAATGAATGGCCTTGAGCTGCTGCAAAAGGTGAAAGAGATTTCTCCCGATACGGTGCGAATGATGTTTACCGGAAACGCCGACCAGAAAACCGCAGTGGATGCCGTGAACCTAGGCGACGTATTTCGCTTTATCAACAAACCGTGCTCTCCTCCTGAGCTCTTGGTCTACATTGAGTCCGCCATCCGACAATATGACTTAATCGTGGCCGAGAAAGTGCTGCTCAACAAAACGCTAAAAGGTGTGATTAACGTGTTGTCGGAAGTGATGTCACTCACCAGCCCCGAAATCAACGACCACAGCAATCGAATTCACCATCATATGCGCCAGTTAGCCAAAGCCATTGATTTAAAAAAACATTGGAGCTTTGAGCCTATGGTTCAGCTGTCACAACTGGGTTACATCATCTTCCCAGAAAGTAGCCTAAAAAACATGAGTGAAGGGAACGCTGAAACTGAAGAAGACCGTCAGCTCTTTGATCAGCACCCCTGTTTAGCCTCCGATTTGTTGCGTCAGATACCTCGAATGGAAGGCGTTGCCAAAACGATTTTGTATCAGCAAAAGTGCTTTAACGGTGAAGGTATCCCCTATGACGAAGTTAAAGGGCAGGACATTCCGCTTGGCGCTAGGATGCTCAAAATCGTTTGTGACTACACCCGTTTGGAGCGCAGTGGATTCTCTAGTCTGGAAGCGACCAACACGTTGGAAGAGCAACGTGATTTCTACGACCCAACTCTGCTTGCTGCTTTCAAAAGTACGCTTGAACTAGAACAGCCTAAATTAATGGTTGAATTGGAAAGGCTTAATCCGAGCATGATCATTGAAGGCGAGATCCGAACAGCACGCGGACAGTTAGTGGCTAGACAAGGCCAGCAAGTAACCAGTGCGCTGATGAACATTATCCGTCACTGCTTAGAAAACCGAGCGATATCAGGCGAGGTCGAAGTCTCGCTCGTTGAGCCTGAAATAGAACAAGATAAAAATAATCAACCGAATCATTAACGTCAGTCAGCCTGCGATTAACCGTAGGCTTGCTTTATGTTTCAAGGAAGAAAGTGGCTATGTTTGAATTTTGGCGATTCCAAACTGTCGATGAGACACAATACACTCTGCTCCACGGTGAATTTACGATCTCGTTAGTGATCCTTTCAGTACTAGTATCCAGCATGGCGGCCTATTCCAGCCTGATTGTTATCGAGCGAATGTGGTACTCCAACAACCCAAAAACCGTCCAGCTGTGGCGTGTGTTCGGCAGTATTGTATTCGGTCTCGGGGTGTGGGCGATGCACTTTACAGGCATGCTGGCGTTTATGATCCCAATGCCAATGTCTTACGATTCCACACTCACAATCCTGTCATTGTTTCCGCCGATCATCGGCGCTTTCTTTGCCTTCCAAATACTTTATAGACAACAGTTCACTTTGATCGACATGCTAGTTAGCGCTCTATGCCTAGCGTTAGGTATCGGCAGCATGCACTACATCGGCATGGAAGCGATGCAAATGGATGTGCTGATGGTTTACAGTTTTGGCTTGTTTTTACTGTCTATCGTCGTGGCCTTTATTTTTGCTTCTATAGCCATTTACTTGATAAAGCTGCAACACCAATACCATAGCGACAACTTGTTCAGACGGATTCTCGTTGCAACCGTTATGGGAATATCAGTAGCGGGAATGCACTACACGGCAATGACTGCGGTGAGTTTCTACGCGAGTCATGAGATGGGCATGATGGGTGAGCACATGAGCAACACCCTATCGATTGCGTTAGTCGTCGCTTTCTTCGTTGTGATCATTTTCGCTGCTACCGTACTGTGTTCCATCGTCGATAGTCGTCTTCAGGCGGCAGAATCTACATTGGAGGCCAGCTTAAGCCGTGAGAAAGACATCGTAAACAACTTGGCAGATGGTCTAATCATCGTTGATAGCAATGGCATTATCGACAGCATTAATCTAACTGGGCTTAACATGTTCGGTTTTGAAGAATCTGAGACTAAGGGGAAAAACCTGGAAGATTTGATGCCCTCTTTCGATAAGCAATCTTTGAACAACAGTGCCCAATCGGAACACGAACACCGTAGCAACCTAACCATGGATGGCATAAAACATAATGGGAACTCTTTCCCCATTGAAGTCAGCCTCTCTACCATGTCTCTCCAACATGATGGTAAAACACTGTTCAACTGTGTCGTACGTGACATTTCAGCTCGACTCGAACTCGAACAGCAACTCAGACAATCACAAAAGCTCGAGTCGATGGGGCAACTGGCAGCAGGGATTGCCCATGAAATTAACACACCTACACAGTATGTTTCTGATAATACGGTATTTCTTAAAGATGCGTTTCAGAGCTGCTTAACGGCTATTTCGGCAATCAAGACTCTCAGCGAGCAGTCAACCAAAGAGCCAAGCGACAACTACCCCCAAGAAATCATCGGTATCATAGAGGAAAACGATTTGGATTTTGTTGCCGAGGAAATACCACTCGCACTTGACCAATCCCTAGAAGGCCTACAGCGCATCAGCAAGATTGTTCGCGCTATGAAGTCCTTTTCTCATTCCAGCAACCATGAAATGCAACAAGTGGATATTGCAGAAGCCATTGAATCAACCGTGACGATTGCACGAAGCGAATGGCGTTATGTGGCGAAAGTAGAAACCGATTTCGATTCGAGCCTACCTGCCATCCCATGTTATCGAGACGAGTTTAACCAAGTCATACTTAACTTCATTATTAACGCGGCTCACGCCATCGAAGAAAAATTCTCCGACAGTGATACATTAGGGTTGATTAAGGTCACCACATCCTCTGATAGTGAATACGCCATTATTGCAATTGAAGACAACGGGACAGGGATTCCCGATAAGATCGTCAACCGTATCTTCGACCCTTTCTTTACCACCAAAGACGTTGGCAAAGGCACTGGTCAAGGGTTAAACCTCGCGTATTCATGCATTGTTGAACTTCACGGCGGCCTCATTCAAACCGACACCACACCGGGAGAAGGCACTACATTTACCATCAAATTGCCGCTCAATAACCAAAGTGCACAGTCGGAGCAGGAGGTCGTCGATGAGAATCCTATTAGTTGATGACGAGCGCATGATCCTAAATGGGCTCAAGCGCGCACTGTTCGGGACTCGCTGGAAGATTCATACCGCAGAAAGCGGCGCTGATGCACTTGTATTCTTGGAAGAGAACGATGTCGATTTAATTATCTCCGACATGCTGATGCCCGGAATGGACGGTGCCGAATTACTTGAAAAGGTCAGTAAGCTCTACCCTGGTATCATTCGCGCGTCACTGTCTGGTTATTCCGATCCAGAAATTACCATTAAAGGCGGGTTCTTCGCGCATCAGGCTTTCATGAAGCCATGTGAGCCTGCTGTCATCAAAGAAGAAGTCAACCGCATCGCGGATATCCTAGCCCTGTTTCCGGATCGAGTGATCCAAAATGCGATCGGTACCATTACCTCTTTGCCTATTACACCCAAGCTGTTTTTTCAGGTTAAACGACTGCTCGAAGCCCCAAACTCTTCTATGCATGATGTAGCAAAGCTCATCAGCCAAGACCCAGCAATGTGCGCCAAAATCATTCATATATCCAACAATGCGATGTTTCGCGGTCGTAAAGAAATCAAAAGCGTCACCGAAGCCATTACTCGCTTGGGCAGCCAAGTCGTTACTAATATCATCGCCATGCTAGAGATTTACTCACTATCTTTGAATGAACCGAGCAAACCACTCGAAGAGATTCAAGAGCACAGCTTGAGTGTTGCCTTACTCGCCTCCTCAATGGTGGAGCCTGAGATCAGGGACACTACATTCTTAGTTGGTATTTTGCATCGTATCGGCGAATACGTTCGCATGAAGATCGCTCCAGACCTTATGAGCGCCTATTTAAATCCCAAAACTAAAGGGGACGATAAAACCCACCTAGAAACCTACTTGTTTCAAACTAAATCGGCTCAACTTGGCGGGTACCTACTGCACTTTTGGGGATTCCCGTTACCCATCATCGAAAATGTGTTGCTTCACGACGATCCTGAAAAGCTCAAACAACACCCCTTTGGGCCCGGAGGTGCAGTGTATATCGCCAGTTGTATCGTCAATGATAAGCCAATCGATGAAGGCTTCCTTAGCCACTTTGGCCTCGAAGAAAAAATTAAGAAGTGGGAAAATTCTCCCCACTCCAAGCACTGTTAGAAAGTAGGTGTTTACCACGCGCAGCATGGTAAACACTCATCACAATCAAACGAGCTTAAATGCCTGAGTAAGTTCTGATTGTTTTTCAGCCATCCGTTCTAATTGCGCGCCTTGCTCCGCCAAACGCTCTGCCCTAGCACGATTCTGTTCAGCCAGTGCATGAATTAGGCTGACGTTTTTCGTCACTTCAGAGGCGACCGATTGGTGCTGAGTCGTCGCGGATGCTATTTGATGGCTGCGGTCCTCAACTTGATTCAACAAGGAATGTACATCGGACAACGAGTGGCTCACCTGATCAGTCTGAGTGACACAGTCAGCCATATCACCCACACATTGAGTAATTTGGTTCACCGCCAATTTAGAGCGTTGTTGCAACTGCTCAATCTTGTTTTGAATCTCTTGAGTACTCGCGGTTGTTTTGGCCGCTAACACGCGAACTTCATCAGCAACCACCGAGAAACCACGCCCTTGCTCGCCAGCTCGCGCAGCCTCGATCGCTGCATTGAGAGCAAGTAAGTTTGTCTGTTCGGATATGCCAGAAATGACTTCTAATATCGACTCTATACTGGCGCTCTCTTTCTCCAACAGATGAATCGTCTCTGTCGACTCATTTAAACGGGCAGACAACAGGCCCAACATGTCAACGTTCTCCTGCATAAAGGATTGCCCACAGCTCGATCGTTCGACCGCTCCAGTCACAATCGACAAGGTTTCGTTTGCTGAGTTAGCAATTTCGCTTACCGAACATTCAATCTCTTCCATCGCTGTCGCGACCAAAATAGTCTGCGACGTTTGTTCGGTAATAGCATCACTTAGCGCGTCACTGGTGTTCTGATTCTCTAATGAAGCACTGTTAAGCTCTTTCGCTGAGTGACGCATCTGCTTAATCATCAGCGAAAGGTGTTCAATCACTAAGTTAACCTTGCTCGCCACCATACCAAATTCATTTTTTGCACTGTAATCCACCGTTGAAGACAGATCCTTATCGGCTACCTTGCTCAGCGCTTGCTGTAGCTGCTTGCTTGGCCTACGAATAAGATTCGCAGTGCTCACGCCAATACCCGCAGCAATGATGACAGATAGAACAGATACAGAAATGAGCGCCACACGAGCTTGCGCAGACAAGCTTGATGACTCCGCATACAGTTTATTGGACGTCTCTACCGCATAGTTTGACAATGCATCAATATGACCGAGCTGCTTATCGATCGTCAGTTCTAACTCTTGCCTCTGCAACCCAAGAGATTCATAAAGCGATACAGAAGCTATATGCGAAGCGACCGCTCCTGTGTCTGTAAAAGCGTGTTTCTCCAGCAAAGATAATGCGTGTTCGCTGTTTTGGTGTGTTTTGCCCGCTTCTGCTTTCAGCCTATTGATAGCCTCAGAAAAACGTTCTTTTCTGGTATTAAATCGGCGCTCTGCTGAGCGGAGTTCAATCATATCTTGCTGGGTGAAAGCTTCGTTAACTTCGCCAACTAGCAAAGCGACTTGCGACAACGCATGCTCAACCGCCTCTCGCTCCTCATTGCTGTCTGCGCGAGCAATACCCGACACCAAATTGCTGTTAAGCTGGGCGGCTAATGACTGAAATTGAGTCTGCTGATACAAATCCAGATCTTTGGCATCGAGGTAGTCAACATACTGTGCCAAAACACGTTCAATCCTGACCAGTACGTCTTGCCCCTCATTAAGTAAGTCTGGCAGTTGCTGTTTTACATTCTCGTCGCGGCTGGCAACACTTTCGAACCACGTTAACTGCTGCTTGTAGCGCGTGATATTTTGTTCAATATTTGTTTGTAGCGGCTCAAGCTCATCGATATACATCGCGGATAAATATGGCGTTAAGCTACGGTTGATGTTCAAAAAGTCGATCATGAGACCCGCTGTTTTCATCATTAGCGGCGTCGACTCTTGTGTCATGAACTCCATGCGGTCAGTAAGATTTTGGCTGCTTTGTAACGAGAACCACGCTGACCCCAACATGATTGAAATCAACACAAAGAAACCGAGATAGACTCTGGAGACTAACGAAGTAAGCAGCATACGCATACCTCTCTGTCATTCTGAATGGTAAAAAAATGGGCACTAGCTGTGCCCAAAACTGTTTCTATAAGCCTTGCGGCTTTGGAGTTAATACTGGTAGGTAAATGTGGCCCCAAAAATCTGCCTTTAGGGGCCAAATATGGACAGTTAATTAAACTATTGGGGTTGCTCGGCTTACCACCAAGCCTCGAACATTGCTCCCACAGTTACGGTATCCGCCGTTGCTGTATCTGTGCTTGGTCCTTTCGTTTCTACGTCGCCAACCGTAGTGTAGAAGCGCAACATTGGACGGCTCCATGGCAGCCCACCCAGCGACACGTTTTGAGAAAGCGTGACTTTCCAACCATTTTTCTCGCTACCGTCGTCGAAATCTTCCATTGCGTAACCCGCTTCTAACCAAGTCGAGTGCACTTCATCCCATTGATATTGTGGACGAACGATACCCGCGTATTCGCTCTTCTCGTCAGTGTCCGTACCTGAGAAGTTTTTGTATGAGACTAAGTAATCAATGATGAATTGGTCGGTAGCACCGTAGCCACCTTCAAGGCTTACATAAGTGACCTTGTAGTCATCACCTTGAAGCTCAAATACTGAGTTATCTGCACCGTCACCGTACTTCATAACAAGCTTATTCGAATCGCCTAAGCCCATCACAGCACCAACTTGCCATGCTGTCTCATCGCTCACGTTCGGATCAGATGCCGAGTTCGCTTCATCTGAGGCAAAACCATAGTTTGCGTATAGGTCGAGGTTACCAATACCTAGGTCAATACCATGCAGCTTAGAGGTAATCGCATAACGGCCAGAGTCGTTACCTAGAGCACCTTCAGCGCTATCTACTGCACCAACAAAGCCCATATCCAGTTTAGCACCACCTAGGTTTAGGTTGTTGAAACCTGCACCCTGACCATCATGAGACATCCAGAAGTAATCATTCAAACCTTGTTGAGGACGTTGGTGGAAATCGCGACCAGCCCACATGTAAAGCTCAGGCTGGCTTTCAAAAATGTTGGTCACACCAGCGTACATTTTTTTCAGGTTAACACCGCCAGAAGATCCCCACTGGTCGTTGTTCCAATCATCAACCATGAACACGATGTCCCACTTTGCACCGCTAGCTGCTTGGAAGATCTTAGCGAACTGAACTTCACCACCATTCGCTTCGTTACCTAAGCGACCCAATGAACGCCCTGAACTACCAACTTCAACATAACGGTTATCGCCCGAGGAGTAGTGAGCACCGTAACGAGCATAACCCGAGAAGATGATGCCTTCTGGCACAGGTGTATCTGGTGTTAACACCGCTTGCTGCTGGTCATTAACGTAATCAATTTCAACAATCTTAGATTCAAGCTCTTGAATACGTTGCTCTAGTTCAGAGATATCTGCGTCAGCGGCAAGTGCAGAGGCAGAAGCAAGCGAAGTAGCCACCGCTAAAGTTACTGGTAAAAACTTAAAGTTTTTCATGTTATTTCCCTATTTATTTTTTTAGGTTTGTTATCTAACGGAATAAATAGTAAGCAATGAAATAACTGAAAATATCGGGGTGCTTCACAACGACTCTTTCATCAGGTCACTGTGAAACCAATCGAATCATCGACAGGAAAAATAGTTTTTACTATTCAAATGGATACAATTACAAAATCATCGAGAATAAATTTGAAATCGGTTTCATTTCATGGAATCAGGCGCGATTTGTCACGAAATTTCATCGCGAAAAGGTAGGGCAAACGGAAAGAGATTTGAAACTTTTCATAACTTTGAAAGGTTTCACAGCATAAGCGTTAAAAAGATAAAAAAAGAGCCCCGACGGGGGCTCTTTTTTTAAAGCTCAGGCAGTAATTCTTCCAGTGGTTTGGGCTTCGAGAAGTAGTAGCCTTGGTAATACTCAACTTGGTTATCTTTAAGCCATTGGTATTCCTGCTCGGTTTCAACACCTTCTGCGATAAGGGTATAACCAAGCTTTTGAGAGACTGTAACTAAACTTTTTATAAGCTGCTGACTTGGGCGATTAGCATGAATACGAGTTATAAACGTCCGGTCTATTTTCACTTCATCCAAAGGCAACTGACACAAAAATGAAAGTGAAGAATATCCGATACCAAAGTCATCAAGTGATAATCTGAAGCCCAACTTTTTAACGGCTAACAGGTTGGCTTTCATAGTCTCATACGACTCCGCCAACTCAGTCTCGGTCATTTCCAAGATAATATCATGTGGTTCTAGTTGGTGATGAAAACATAAATCATGGATAACTTGTGAGAAGTTTTCGGTTGAGAATTGCTACGCTGATATATTCACCGCAATCTTTATTCCTCTGTCGGTTAAGGCTTTACAATTGCTCAAGTTGATATCAATCAGCTTAATACCGACTTCAAGCATCTTGTTACTTTTTTCTAGGTAACGAATAAAGAAATACGGAGAAATAGGCCCAGCTTTCGGCAGCGCGATGCGGACTAACGATTCTGCACTTACGCATTTATTGTCTTTGAACTTGGGCTGATAAACATAGTGTATGTGCTGATAGATCTCGCTACTTTTTATTAGCTGATTCAGCTCTGTTTCAATCTCATACTCTTTAAGGATCTCTTTGTCACACAGGCGATAAGACGAAGCTTCTTGCCTATTCTTAAGCATAGCGACACGAGCGTAGTTCAGTGATTCTTTAACACTTAAGTCACTCCCCTCGTAAATACCCACCGCAACTTTCACTTTAATTGGGTTGCCGTTGAACAAATAAACCAACTCGCTCACCCGATTAGACAGCTTCTCGTATATAGACGGGCTGCGATCACAAGCCACTACGAATTCATAATCAGAAAATCGATACACTTGTTTATCTCTACTCGGGTGAGTTTTAGATACTCCTTTAAGTAGCTTCTTGGCGACAAATTTCGCCACTTCATCACACACTAAGTGGCCGTAGGAATGGTTTATCTCTCGGCTATTTTGAATATGAAAAAACGCAATAGCTCTTCTATCATCGAGTTTTTGCGAATATTTTTGGTACAAATAACTTCTGTTTCTTAGCCCTGTTTGAGCATCAATGTGCGCCCTTCTCCAATACAAAACAGCAGCTGCCACCGTTACAAGTAAGAACAATACCAAGAATATAAGAACTAATGTGGAGCCTCGCTCAACACGCTCTTTCTCTTTAATATTTTCTCGAAGCAAGGATTGCCAGTCCGGTACATAGATATGTTTTGAGTTTATATTTTCCGTCACCAAATCCAGCGCTTGGGAAAAGAACACCTCAAACTCTTCCAATTCTGGTGTTCTGCGAAACGCAAATGTGGCCGTTTCGATATTGTGTGCAGTGATTTCTACAGCTTTTTCGACAGGTAAAACAGGGTTGTCGCGAAGCAAAGAATTGAGATATATCTCATCGACAGCAATGTAATCAACTTGCTTAGCTAATAAAGCGTTAGTCATCTCCTTCCAGCTATCGTATAACTGCAGCTCTTTCATGGGCAGCAAATTTGAAAGTAACTCGTGCTTAACATCGCCTACAACAACACCGATTCTTTCATGAACTAGCTCTGATACATTAGTATATGCTTCGCGCTTGTACCCCGCTCTCCTCATAAGGTGAGCGGGAGCACTCAAGAAAGGATGGCTAAAATGCATATAGCGGCTCCTTTCTTCAGTGATAGAAACTGGCGTTAGAACATCAAACTTGCCTTGTTTGAACTCTTCAAGCATCTCTCCCCAAACAGAATTCTTTTCGGTTTGATTCTCACAACGAACCTCTAAGATGTCGCAAGCAGCGAAAAAAAGCTCGACAGAAAGTCCGACTTGTTCTTCGTTTTCCTTTATCCAATAGCCATAAGGGTAGTAATTTTCCACACGTACCCGCAGTGGTTGTTCTATATAAATACCACTACGTTTAAAAGCTTCCCGAATTGCCTGCGTTCTAAACTCAACGTAGTCCTCTTTGGCTTGCTCAACTAAGTTTATATAGTATTCATCAGAGACGATCTCACCGACAATAAGCCTCATCATCTTAACCATTTGAACATCAGACTTTCGGGTGATGTAGGATGCTGGTCTTATTGGTAAATAACTCCCAGTATTAATACTCTCAAAGCTTTCTGAAGCGAATAACTTTGCTTGTGAAATATTCGATACTACGGCGTCTATCTGGCCTGTTCTAAGTAATAACTTTGCTTCGTCTAAGGTGCGAAACGCAACAACGTTCACATCTATCCCTTTTAAATAACGACCATATACGCTCGCAATATCCACGCCTAAGGTATCGACTGTCGCAGGATCAATCGGCTCGCCAGAAGATTGGATGGGATACGTGAAATACAATTGTTCGGACATTACAGGCTCAGAGAAAGCGTACGCTTTTGCTCGCTGCCTGGTATAAGTAATGCCGGGAACAATATCGATTTCACCAGAATCCAGCGCTTCGAATACTCGGGTATAATCCGTGAATTCTCGAAACCGGAACTCAATTCCTAGCTCCTCACCAACTTTCTCTAAGATACTTGAATGCAGTGTGTTACCAGCTTCTATCGCTACGTGTATCGGACTATTTCCAGCCGATGCTTCAGGCGCTAATAGGACTGCAACATGAGGAAAAAACACACCTATAAGCAATTGGATTTGGTTTACAACTTTTCTAACCATGAACATCTATTACTCAGCAATAACCGATCGCTGTCAACACCAATTGCCATCGGGGTGACCTAATACTAGCTACCTCTGCTGACACAAAATGTATCCCAATGCGTTTGATAGCGATTCTTGAGTAGATATTATTTCTGCAAGACAGAAGATTACTAACCAAATTGCGCCACAATTGAAATTAGGTCTCTTTTGTCTGAAACCAAATTCCAGTCACTCTCACCATTTAAAGCTCCGGCAACAATTCATCCAGTGGTTTGGGCTTGGAGAAGTAGTAGCCTTGGTAATACTCAACTTGGTTATCTTTAAGCCATTGGTATTCCTGCTCGGTTTCAACACCTTCTGCGATAAGGGTATAGCCAAGCTCTTGAGCAACCGTCACCATACTCTTCACCAACTGCTGATTAGGTGGGTTGGAGTGAATATCAGTTACGAAGACACGGTCAATTTTCACTTCATCAAGCGGGAGTTGGCATAAGTAGGAAAGCGAAGAATACCCTACACCAAAGTCATCGAGTGACAGCCTAAAGCCCATCTCTTTAACGGCGAATAAGTTGGCTTCCATGTTCTCATACGATTCCGCCAGTTCGGTTTCGGTCATTTCCAAAATGATGTCTTGCGGGTCGAGCTGATGTTGTGCACATAAATCATGGATAACTTGCGAGAAGTTTTCTGTCGAGAACTGCTGCGCCGATATATTCACCGCAACCTTGACCCCTCTGCCGGTTAAGGCTTTACAATTGCTCAAGTTGATATCAATCAGCTTAATGCCAACTTCAAGCATCTTGTTACTTTTCTCTAAGTAACGAATAAAGAAGTACGGAGAAATCGGCCCAGCTTTCGGCAACGCGATACGGACTAATGATTCAGCACTAACGCATTTGTTGTCTTTGAACTTCGGCTGATAAACATAATGTATATGCTGATAGACCTCACCACTTTTTATTAGCTGATTCAGCTCGGTTTCTATCTCGTACTCTTTAAGAACCTCTTCGTCACATAGACGATACGTTAGAGGTTCTTGCCTATTTTTAAGCATAGCGACACGAGCGTAGTTCAATGATTCTTTAACACTTAAGTTACTCCCCTCGTAAATACCCACCGCAACTTTCACCTTAATTGGGTTGCCGTTAAATAAATAAACCAACTCGCTTACCCGATTAGACAGCTTCTCGTAAATAGACGGGCTGCGACCACAAGCCACTACGAATTCATAATCAGAAAATCGATACACTTGTTTATCTCGGCTCAACTCAGCCTTTTGTGAACCTTTGAGCAATTTTTTAGCAACAAATTTCGCCACTTCATCACACACTACGTGACCGTAGGAATGGTTTATCTCTCGGCTGTTTTGAATATGAAAAAACGCAATAGCTCTTCTATCATCGAGTTTTTGCGAATATTTTTGGTACAAATAACTTCTGTTTCTTAGCCCCGTTTGAGCATCAATGTGCGCCCTTCTCCAGTACAAGACTGCCGCGGCTGCTGTCACGATAAGGAACAGCACCAAGAAGATCAGAACTAATGTAGAACCTCGCTCAACACGCTCTTTTTCTTTAATGTTGTCTCGAAGCAAGGTCTGCCAGTCTGGCACATAGATATATTTGGGGTTGATGTTTTCAGTCACCAAATCCAGCGCTTGCGAAAAGAACACCTCAAAGGCTTCTAGCTCTGGTGTTTTTCGAAAAGCGAATGTGGCTGTTTCAATATTGTGGGTGGTGATCTCACCGGCCTTTTCAACAGGTAATGCAGGGTTATCTCGCAGCAAAGAATTTAGGTAAACCTCATTAACCGCAATATAGTCGACTTGCTCAGCCAACAAAGCATCGGTTATTTCTTCCCAGTTTTCGTATAGCTGTAGGTCTTTCATTGGCAATAGATTAGAGAGCAATTCGTGGTTCACATCGCCAATCACAACACCCACTCTTTCATGCACTAGCTCAGATACATTGGTATACGCACCCCGTTTATATTTTGCACGGCGCATCAGTTGTGAGGGTGCGGTAAGAAACGGTCGGCTAAAGTGCATTAAACTACGACGCTCTTCTGTAATCGATACCGGAGCTATAACGTCATATTGCCCTTCTTTGAAGCCTTCAATCAGCTTCTCCCATGTATCCTCTTTAGTTGTTTGATTCTCGCACCGTATTTGCAAAACCTTACAAGCGGCAAAAAATAGCTCAACAGATAACCCTGTTTGCTGACCTCCTTTTTCAGGCCAATACCCGTAAGGGTAGTAACCCTCAATGCCAGCCCGTAATGGCTGCTCAACTGAAATGCCACTGCGTTTGTAGGCATTCAGAATCGCTTCTTTTCTTAACTCAATGTAATCGGCGGTATCTCTTTCCACTAATTTCACATATTGCTCGCTCGCGATCAACTCACTGACAATCAACCTCATAAGTTCGACCATTTTTTGGTCTGACTTACGGGTAATATAAGAAGCGGGTCGAATGGGTAAATAGTTACCGGTATTAATCGACTCAAAGTTTTCTGATGCGAACAACTTGGCCTGCGAGATGCTAGATATCACCGCATCGATTTCACCGCTATTAAGCAGATGAGTAGCCTCTTTAAGAGTTCGATAGGGAATCACTTCAACGTCGATATTTCGTAAGTAGCGACCGTAAACACTGGCGAGATCCACCCCTACTTTAGTCATTGAGGCTGGGTCAATTGGCTCACCAGACGCTTGAGTCACATAGGTAAAATACAGTTGCTCACTCATAACTGGCTCAGAGAACGCGTACTCCCTCGCTCGCTGACGGGTATAAGTGATACCTGGAACGATATCAATTTGCCCCGAGTCGAGTGCTTCAAAAACTTGGCTGTAATCAGTGAACTCTCTATAACGGAACTCAATGCCTAGTTCATCTCCCACTTTCTCCAATATGCCTGAATGAAGTGTGTTACCTGTTTCTATCGCTATATGCACTGGTCTATCTTCTGCGCCAACAGGCAACACTACCAAGCTGCTCATAGCCATAATGACTAGGCTCGTAACTGACACCCAGCGATTCGCACAATATCTAATCATCTAACTTCCATACTACCCGCCAAAAGCTTAAGCGGTACTTGCTGCATTTTTCTAATTCATCAAACATGAGTAATTCATTAGTAAGCATAGTCGAATTTTAAAAACTCACAGATTTTCAATTAATTAGCATAGTATTTTGTTAACTTCCTCCGGTTTCTAAAAGCGAAAAAAATCCCCATGACCTTTATTATGGGGATTTCAGTTTGAATTACGTTAGCGGAAACTAGCGATTAGCCAAAGTCGCCACTGATGTAATGCTGAGTTCTGTCATTCGCAGGGGAATGGAAAATTTGGTCAGTCGTGCCAAACTCTTCCAGTTTGCCTAAATACATAAACCCTGTGTAATCGGAGATTCGCATTGCTTGCTGCATGTTGTGGGTAACGATAACAATGGTGAATTTCTCACGCAGCTCAGTAATTAACGTTTCGATTGCGGCCGTTGCAATTGGGTCTAGTGCAGATGTCGGTTCGTCCATCAATATCACTTCAGGCTCTAATGCGATAGTACGAGCAATACACAAGCGTTGCTGTTGTCCACCAGATAACCCATTCGCATCGGCGTGTAGTTTATCTTTCACTTCTTCCCATAGGTGAGCACGCTTCAACGCTGACTCAATGCGCTGCTCGATCTCTTTCTTCGACAACTCACCTTGGATTTTCAGCCCAAATGCCATGTTGTCGTAAATCGACATTGGAAATGGTGTTGGCTTTTGGAATACCATGCCGACTTTAGAACGCAGCTCATTGACATCAGTGTCTGAGAAAATACTTTCTCCATCGAGCAAGATCTCTCCTTCTGCGAACTGACTGCCGTATAAGTTGTAGATGCGATTCATGGTACGAAGCAACGTCGATTTACCGCACCCTGAAGGCCCAATCAGCGCCGTTACACGGTTTTTGTAAATTGGCATCGACACCTGTTTAAGCGCCGCTTCACCACCTTTTTGGTAGTAAAAGTTAAGCCCTTGAATATCCATTCGTAGTTTCGGGTCTGCGACAACATCCTGTGTTGAAAGCGCATCATTTGCTAGTGTATTCATAGCTTGTCCATTTAAGTCGTTGATGACTGCCGTATTCATGCTTTTCTCGCTTTTAAAATCTGCGGCAACGCCGTCGCCAAAACGTTCACGAATAAAATAAAGGTGGTAATAATCAATGCACCAGCCCAAGCCAACTCTTGCCAAGAAGTGTATGGGCTCATCGCAAACTGATAAATTGTCACAGGTAAGTTCGCCATTGGCTTACTCATATCTGTTGTCATAAAACTGCTGTTAAGCGCAGTAAATAACAGCGGAGCGGTTTCTCCGGAAATACGTGCCATAGAGAGCAATATCGCGGTCACTATCCCAGGCGCGGCAGCGCGGTAACTGAGCTGAGTAATGACGCGCCATTTGGGTGCACCGACGCCACTCCCCGCTTCTTTCAACGTAGAAGGAACTAGGCGCAGCATCTCTTCAGTTGAAGCCACAATAACAGGCAGAGCGAGTACAGATAGTGCAATCGCACCGGCCCAACCCGAGTAACCACCAGTTGGCACTACAATGATTGCGTAAACGAACAAACCAACCAAAATCGATGGCGCACTCATCAGCATGCCGTTTAGGAATCGAAGTGATTCTGCAATCTTGTTGTCTTTGTCTGCTTCAGCCAGCCAAGTACCTGCTAAAATACCAATCGGCGATGCGATCAAAATCCCCAGCGCAGTGAGTTTTAAGCTGCCATAAATAGCGTTTTTCAGCCCCCCTTCACTACCTGGGCCTGGTGTCATTTCAGTAAAAATCGACCAGCTAAGGCCTTTCACCCCTTCGCCCACCAGCGTGTAAAGAATGCATGCTAGGACAAACACACCGAATCCGGCCGATAAGGTGCAAAAAGATAAAAACAGCTGATTTTTTAGTTTACGAAGTTTCATGATGACTTCCTTAGTAAACGTCGAGCGAAGCCCATGACAAAGAAAGTGATAATAAACAGCACCACACCTAGTCCAATCAAAGACGCAATATGAATTGGGTCGGTAGCTTCGTTAAATTGCTGAGCAATGGTTGAAGAAATCGAGCTTGCAGGCATAAAGAACGAGGTTTCAATTCGGTTCGCACCACCAATCACAAAAGCGACTGCCATGGTTTCACCTAATGCTCGACCTAACCCTAAAATGCCGGCACTCACTGTAGCGTTTTTCACTTTAGGTAGCAGTACTTTAGTAATGACCTCAAATGGAGTTGCCCCCGTACCATAAGCGGCTTCACGCAATACGTTCGGAACGGATTTCAGAGCGTCTCGCGTTAGTGACGTCATAATTGGCAAGATCATGAAAGATAAAATGATACCGGCCGTAAGTAGCCCAATGCCTATTGGTGGCCCATCAAACCAAGGGCCAATAACAGGGATGCCGACTAGGTTAGCACTCGCCCACATCTGAAAGCCTTCAGAGAACCAAGGTGAGAAAACAAACAGGCCCCACATGCCATAAATAATGCTTGGCACAGCCGCCAGTAACTCGATGGCTTTACTCACTGGAATACTGATCCATTTCGGTGTCAGTTCAGCAAGGAAAATGGCAGTACCCAATGCAATAGGTGTTGCAATAACAATAGCGATGAATGAAGTAACCAACGTGCCATAAATGGCCGAGGCAGCTCCGAATTGCCCACCAATTGGATCCCAAACATTTTGGAACACAAATCCCGGGCCAAACTCTTTAAACGCAGGCCAGCCGCCTTCGATAAGAGAAAGAACGATACCGATTAAAGTAACGAAAATAAGCAAGGCGCTGGTAAAGCTCAGCTTGTTAAAAACTGAGTCGCCGTTCACCTTGTTTTGAATAGTTAGTGTTGTCATAAGCGTTGAATCATATGCAGTGAATCCTACGCCTCTGCCTTTAAGCAGAGGCGTGGGGTGCATCAAGTTAGTTAATCACCGACTGGCCGTTAGTCTGAAGACCTTGCTTCCACGTGTCGTTCACCATATTCACGACTTTGCTTGGCATTGGAATGTAATCTAACTCTTCTGCTAGCTCACCTTGGGTGTAGCTCCACTCGAAGAACTTGATGATCTCTTTTGCCTTGTCGGCATTCGCTTGATCTTTGTGCATCAAGATGAATGTTGCTGCAGTCATCGGCCAAGAGTTTGCACCAGGTTGGTTGTTTAACAGTAAGTGGTAGCCAGGCGCATTGTCCCAATCCGCATTTGCAGCGGCAGCTTGGAAACTCGCCATCGTCGGCATTAGGAACTCACCATCGCGGCTTTGCAGTTGGGTATAAGCCAAATCATTCTGCTTAGCGAACGCATACTCTACGTAGCCGATTGCACCGCGTGTGCGAGTCACAAAGTTTGCTACGCCTGCGTTACCGTTACCGCCAATAGTGGTCGCTTTACGTGGCCAAGTAATATCTTTACCAACACCAATGTTCTCGCTCCACTCCGTGCTCACTTGATCTAAATAATCGGTGAAGTTGTACGTTGTGCCTGAACCATCAGAGCGGTGAACAACGTAAATTGGTTGGCTTGGCAGCTCAACACCTTGGTTAAGCTCAGCAATTGCCGGATCGTTCCAGTTTTTGATGTTGCCTAGGTAGATATCTGCTAGCACTTTACCTGTCAGTTTTAGATCGCCAGCCGAAATGCCCGGAATATTCACGACAGGGACAATTGAGCCCATTACCATAGGAAACTGAATCATTCCCTCTTTGTTTAGCTCTTCAATCGTTAAAGGCGCATCAGTAGCACCGAAATCGACTGTTTTCGCCGTGATTTGACGGATACCACCGCCAGAACCGATCGCTTGGTAGTTAATCTGAACGCCCGTTTCCTTTTGGTATTGCTCAGCCCACTTTGCGTAAATAGGGTGTGGGAATGTCGCACCAGCACCGTTAATCGTCGTGTTGGCAGCAGCGCCAAAGGAAGCTACTGCAAGAACGGAAGTCACTAGAGCTGATTTGAAGAATTTCACAATATATCTCCGATATAATTAAGCAAAAGTTTGGGTCAATTAAATACAATATTTAATTGACCCGGATAGTTTTAGTGTTCAAGTAAAACTAAAGGTATTGAAATAAATTCAACTGCTGATCGGTGCGACCAATCAACGGTTCGGAGATTAGAAATTCAATATGACAGATTTATTAAACCTATACTTAAAACCACCACTAGTGAATAACAATTATATAAGTAATTTCAATTCTGATAAGAAAACTTCACAGATGTATTTTTAATAATAAATATCTAAGTATGAAAAACTATTCCAACCCAAGCTATTCCTTTGATGTTAAGTATTGATGAAGTAAATCTGGTCAATTACACTCACAGAATGGACATGCTATTAATCTTTAAAGTTTACCTACTATATGGGTTGGCATTTTTTGCCATCTTCTTTGCGATCCTGTTTCGAGATCTCAAGAAAAGCCGAATAGCCATTGCCTCAGCTCTGCCCACCCTAGCAGTATTTGGCCTCATCCATGGCTTTCACGAATGGTCAGAACTGTATTTAGTGCTCTATGAAGAAGACTTCCCACTGTCGACGCAAATGCAAACCTTCAAAGTGTTCAAACTTTGGTTCTCTTTCATAGCGTTAGGGGCATTTGCTTGGAAGATGCTGGATCTCACACAATGGCGCTTTACCAAACAGATTAAGTGGCTCAGCATCTGCGTAGTGACCTTATTTACTCTGAGCTTGTTCTATCGGTTCGACACTAGCGCCTATTTGGTTTACCTCAACAATACCGCCAATCACATCCGTTGGATTTTTGGTTTAGGCGCTGGGGCACTGTCGGGATTTGCGATGATCAGTTTCGCCAATATTTTGGAAAAAGAAGGCCATGGCGCCTCAATGCCATTCAAACTTACCGGCCTTGCACTCATCAGTTATGGGTTCAGTGCTGGCGTGCTATTAACGGATTACGGTATGTGGGTATTGCTACTGCGCACAGCATGTGCCGCGGCCATCTTAATTGCACTCATGTTTGCACTGCGAGTCTTCGATCACGAAAGAAACAATCAGCTTGAATCGAGTATTCAACAGAACCTTCAAGACGCCAAACTCAAAGAGCTGGGAGAGCTGACATCCGCCGTCGCCCACGAGATTAAAACGCCGCTGAGTAGTGCAATGATGAGCTGCGATCTACTTGAGCAGCGACTTCCACTCGATGAAAGCAGTCAACGCCATTTGAGCCGCATTAGACAGGGGTTAGAACGTTCAGCAGAAATCAGCCATGAAGTACTCAATTACGCGCACCATAGAGCCATCAAGCGTGACGTAGTCCCACTCACCACATTGATCGAATCTGCATTATCACTCAATCAGTTCCGCTTAGAACCTTTTCAGGTAGGGCTGAGCCTAGATGACCGTTTAAGTGTTATTGGCGATGCAGGGCAGCTTGAAGAAGTACTCACTAATGTGATCAGCAATGCGATCGACGCCAGTATACAGCACAAGCAACTGTATATCGAAACTCATCAAAACAAGCTTATTGCGATAATCTCAATATCTGACTGGGGAATCGGCATTGATGAGGACAAACTGGAGCAAGTGAAAACACCGTTTTACACCACCAAAGCCCGTGGTGAAGGAACCGGAATGGGGCTCGCTATCAGCAACCAAATTATCATGCAGCATGGTGGGACACTCAGTTTACGTAACACAAAGAAAAGCGATGACATCACCGGATTGACTGTGGAAATTCGCTTACCAAGGAACATCGAATGACATTAAAACTTCTTCTTGCAGAAGATGATAAAGCGCTTCGCGAAGTACTCATTGAAGCACTTGAACTCGAGTCTTTTTCTGTATCGGCATTTGATAATGCCGAAGACGCCCTAGATACGGCAATGGATGAGCACTTCGACCTCGCATTGTTCGATGTCGTAATGCCAGGCATAACAGGCATTGAAGCATTGAGAAGTCTTAGAAGGCTTCACCCTAATATCGGTATTGTCATTACTACTGCGTTTGCAACGGTTGATGTTGCAGTCGATGCCATGAAAAAAGGTGCGGATGAATTTCTCACCAAACCTTTCAACCTCGCAACCTTGTCCGTAACCTTGAAAAGAGTCCATGCGGAACGTTCACCCAAAACACCAAAACAAGAACGAAACAACGATCTCATCTTTTCCGCTTTGTCGAACCCAATTCGACGCACGGTGATTAAGCAGCTTAAAATTCACCGCAAAATGAAATTTATGGACCTATGCCGGGTAGTCGGGGTTGAAGACCACACAAAATTTAACTTTCACTTGAAGCAACTCGTGAACAGTGGGCTGGTCGAAAAAGAAGAAGGCCGAGTTTACTCGCTGACAGAAACAGGCCTGCAAGTTCACTCTGGCATGTTGCAATAAATACCCTTCTATCGTTATTTTTTAGAGGTTAAATATCCAATCAACCCTGAAAAATAACGATAAACACGCCCAAACCAATAACTACAACTTCCATCAATAAATATTATTAATCAGCTATAAATAATAAACCAAACCATGAAAATAAATATATTTACCAGCTATGTAAATATAAGGAGTTAATTTATAGGGAATGAGAATATAACTGTATGATAGTTATATTTTCATACCTATCTTTGAGAGCAGTTATTGTCAGATTTAGGATTTCCGGTTTTATTACCTCATTCCATCAACGTAAATCAACAGCATTATTAATTGATATGCTTTAGGTAAGAGCTTACCGCTGACATTTTTGCGCTACAGCGGCACTTTTAACATCGTAAAACTGCACCCTATCACCAACAATCCCCATAATGTATGAGAATGCAATATTTCTCATTTATGAAACATAACCCAAACACTCTTCACATACGGTATTGAATACCATTAAATTATATAGAACAATACCCCGTATAAATCAGCGAGTAACTATATGGAATCAATATGAAAAGAACACTGCTATCAGTACTGATGCTTAGCGCAATTTCACAAGGTGCGTTAGCCAACTCTACAATGCGCTCTCAAGTCGCCCAAGATAGACTAGATAACTATAGTGAAGCAGATCTGTCACGAGAGGTGTTTGGAAAACCTTATAGTGAGTTTCTCGAAAAAGTAGTGTTCATCAACTCGATACCTGAAGGGGCTCGCTTAATCAAAGTCGCAAACGCAGAATCATGCAATGGTATCTACGATTTCGATTTATGTATGGAATTTGCTCCGACCGCAGCGGGTATCCAACAAGATATCGTGCAAGTCATTATAGATACCCCGTTTCCAAACTATGAGAATGACAGGAACTCGGTCGGCAGTCCCATTGTCCCAATCCCAGTATCACCTAAGCCTCCATCTGTAACTCCGCAACTACCTGATTTAGGCGTTGAGCCTATCGATCCAGGCTATGGCGTCGAGCCCATCGACCCTGGCTACGGCGTCGAACCTATCGACCCGGGCTACGGCGTCGAGCCTATCGACCCGGGCTACGGCGTCGAGCCCATCGACCCGGGCTACGGCGTCGAGCCTATCGACCCTGGCTACGGCGTCGAGCCCATCGACCCTGGTTACGGGGTTGAACCTATCGACCCGGGATACGGCGTCGAGCCTATCGACCCTGGCTACGGGGTTGAACCCATCGGTGAAGAAGAGCAAATGCCAACCATTGGACTTGGCGCATTTAGAGCTATGACACTGGAGGAACAAGCACAAGTTCTCACAGAATACGTAAATAATAACAACAGTTCATCGAATGGATCGGTTGTTGTCGTTGGTGACAAGTTAATGTGGCAGACAAAAAACGGCACACTAAAACCACTTAAAGAATCCAACAAAATTCTGGAAGTGCTAGAAGATGCGCACCTAGAACGCCAGGCACGTCGTGACGAACGCATCAAAGTCGACCCGATTGATATCATTGTAGAACCTATTGACCCTGGTTTTGGTGTCGATCCTCTTCCACCATATGATGAAAATGCACCAATCATCGCTCCAGTTATATGGGGAAAAAATATCGCAACCATCAAATCGTGGACAGGGGCAATAAACCCAGCGTCACTCGAAAGCTACAAAGCAATGATTGCAATGGCTAATTCCCCAGAAGGAAAAATAGCGACGTTAAAGATGATGTTGGTAAATGAAATATCGACAGACAACATCTTAAAGGTACTCGCGACTAACGAAGAGTTCGTACATGCATACCCGCACTTGTTTAACGGCGTCGATCGTTTTGGAAACCCGATCCCATCTAAAGAACTCGAGTTGATTGTCCAAGCTGGCCGAGAAAAACAATGGCAACAGCAGGTCAATAGCTACTATCGCGGTATTGCAGACATCTATGATGATATTGAAGACGATGAGAACAAGCTAAAATTTGCCACGCTTCTCGACAGCCTAATGATCGGCGGCAGCAACAAGTCCTTGCTAGAAGTAATGCAAGGCAATGGTTATCTACAAGGCATTCCTTCTGGAGTTCGAGATCGTGACCTAGCGAATGAAATCTTGGAAAAGGCTAAGCAGCATTGGCAAAACAACACAACACCTGGTGGCATAGTTATCACCGATACGGAAAAGCAAGCATTGGCATTGCATCGAATCTTCAGTAAAGCCGGGATGACTCACTTGCATGTGTCTGTTCATGAAGAAAACATCCAAGTCTTCAACCAAAATAATGGCAAGCTACTCAATGAAAAGCAGATCATGACCAAGTTGACTAAAGCAGCCAGCAAAAACGCCACTTATCGCCAACAGGAGCGTGGATTTAAAGCGGGAGATCATGTCAAGAAAGGTAAACAACTTGATTCGAGCGAACAAGTTGCTGCTCTGAACGACATGTTCAAAATGGCAGGTTTCGACGCAGAAGCATTTCACAACCAGAAAGATGGTCACCTCGCAATAGTGACCAAAGATGGCACTGTCTACACCGTGATCCCAACTGGAGGCAATGGTGGAAAATCGGGAACCGTTGAGCAGTTCAAACTCAAAGTAACCCAAAACTTAAGTAGTACAGATGGACAGAAACGTCGCACTGAGCGTAGAGAGCAACGCCACAAAAACTACAAAGATCGTACCCCGAACCATAAAAGCAAATTTGATGGTAAAAGGTTAAAAGAGAAAGTGGCTGAACGCCGAAGCTCCCAGTAACCAAAACGTAATAACCGGCCAATGGCCGGTTTTTTTTTCTACATGTTCAGATTAAGACACGGTTTGCTTCTCGGGAAGCCATTTATCTACCGCCAGCATAGCGATGAAAATATACCCCATCGAAGCTGCGATCTGCATTAATCGAACAGCAAGCTTACCTTCTGCGTCATCCATAAGTGGGCCGAGTGAAACACCACACACGACAGTTAAAGCCGTCAATGCCGTTGGCGCGAGTCCATCACCGTTCAGCATCCTATTGGCTAAAATCAAGTAGGCCAACAGAAGTACCACGATTACAAGAGGCAGAAAAGGCGCAATAACACTTATTTCATAAATCGCGACCGCCATAGCACCGCCTACTATGTTTCCCACCATCGCATCTTTTATCATAGTGGGGCCATTGGTCGGACTGGCGGCAAACAAGGTCAGTTGAACTGACACATAAGTAAGCGTAAAGGCGCTGACATTATCAGTGACAAACGCGAAGCCAACAAAGGGCAGAAATGCAACGCATAGCCTGAGCCAGCGTCTGTTGGCATCATACTCTGCTTCCTTTTTACTAGGCGGTGCCTCATTTGGCTCAGCGGGCAACAAAGAAAACATCAAGTAACTAACCAGCCATGCAATCATCAAGTTATGAGGTAACCAAATGGCAAGTTCCCAAGCAGTCTCTGGGGAACTTTTCATTTGGAGCGGAATTAGCAGAGCACCAAGTAAAGCCATGACGACCATCAATATGTCGTTACGGGTGACCAGTAAATAATACGATAAGCTTACCGCAACAATAACTATAAGTAGCATCGCGCCAGGATAAGGTCGTATAACTCCGGTGACAAACCATGCTGCAATCATATACCCATACGCCGCTATGATGAGGGTTGCTGCATATTTCACAGGTACTTGCTGCTTACCTAGCACAAACAAACTGGTAAATACGGCACCGACAAACGATAGTGGCCAATCTATGAGCATGCCGAATACAAAGACAAGCCAAGGTGTCATGGCTACTCGAAGCCCATACCTAAAATCGGGATCATTGATCATAATAAAGGCTTCTAGTAGACGTAACTCAACACTGAAGCGAGTTTGATGTAAAGGTTACCCAGTGTGTTCATGAACCAATTATCACTCGTATACACAATCACATCAGCTTGCCCGTTAACGTACAGCTTTACATCATCAGTAGTGTCGGCAGATTGAAATTCGGGAAGCACTATCCGCACAGGAAACCTTTGCGGGTCGCGCAACCATTTGGTAGAGACTTGCGGGTTTGGCAGCCCATCCGCGCCGAGATCATCTTGATAGGCGGCAGAAACAATACTCTCAATACGGCCTTCAAACACTCTGCCAGGATGAGTGTCTAACAACACATCAACTCGATCACCTTGCTTAATGTGACCAACATTGTTTTCTGTCATGTAAGCTTCGACCCAAATGTTTCTGCCATCAATAAAAGTCATTAATGGCTTACCAAGTTGAGCTTGAGCGCCCACTGCAACATTCAGGTTCACAACACCACCTTGTGAGGGAGCGAGCAGTTCGGTAAAGGCGAGATCTAGCTCCGCCGTAGCCAAGTTCGTTAATGCGGCTCTCACCTTAGGATTATCGGCCCCCTCACTGCCCAGTCGCTGACGCGCACTGTTCAATTCAGCTAAAGCTACGCTGACATTTCCTTCCGCGTCTGACAGTGAGCTCCTCGCTTCATCGCCTTTGGACTTGGGAATGAGCCTTTTTCTCTCGAGTTCAAGAACTCGAGCAACTTGTACACGTGTATTATCCAGCTTTGCTTGAGCCCTAACTAGCTGGGCTTGAGCGCGCTCTACTTCAGCGGAACTTGCCCCTGCAGCTTGGGTGGCCGATTCAAGTTCTGCCTGACGTCGTTGAAGCACCAATTCGTATGGCCGAGGGTCGATTCGAGCTAAGAGTTCGCCTGCCTCCACCGCTTGCGCGTTCACAGCTGGTACATCAATTAGCATTCCCTCAACTCTTGGAATAATTGGCGTCACAACGGCTTTTACCCGTGCATTCGTAGTAAACGGTGTTGTTCTGTCTGCGATGACATACCAAGCAAATACCACCAATGCCAAAACAGAAATAATCCGAACAAATTTATTCATACTTTTTGTAGCTCAATCGAAGGTGACCAAAAGAAGTGAAAGGTTGGCAGGGATATGTTGTCCGCGCCAAAAATATTGATGAAAAGCTGGCAATCTGCCAGCTCAACATAAAGGCCTATTAGTGCTCTTGTTGCTGAGCGTTATCCGAGCTCACCGAACTCGACTCGCCGCTTTGCGTCTTAGCAACTTGCTCACTTTGTGACTCTACCCACTTCATGAACACTTGATACCCAGCGGCAAGGAACGCAGCTCCGATAAACATCCCTAAGATGCCACCCGACATCATGCCTCCAAGCGCGCCAATCAAAACTATAGCCATCGGAACATCAAGCCCGCGCCCTAGAATCATCGGTTTTAAGAAGTTGTCTGTTAAACTCGCGGCAATCATCAGTACCGTAAATATGCTGTTGTGTAGAGTCGAGGTATCGTTACCTGACCATAAAAGCCCCGCAGCCACGATCGCAACCAATGTGACGGGGATTTGGCAAATCGCAAAGATCAACGCAATTACAGTAAGTAGAGGGGCTGCAGGCACTTTTCCCAGCGCCACTGTGACACCAAATACCAGAGCGGTAAGAAATGCTATGCCAATGATGCCAACGGCAACCTGTCTGATTGTTGCTGTTGTCAGGCCATGAAGTTCTGGACCTCGGGTTTCATCAGAAAAGCTAACGAAAATCTGGCGAATGGATTGAGAAGCCGGTTGCGCCCATGCAAGCATGATCCCCGCGATAATAATCGCACCGATCAGAAGAAACACCGTTTTTGCAGCCCCACTTGCCGTATCGACCAATGTCCCTAGCAAGCTTTTGATTTCAGGCTGACGCTTCTCAACAAACCCTGTAATATCGCGAGCGGCTTCTTTCCAAGCGCCGTACAAGTTCTCACCAATGATTGGCCAACTTTGCACAGACTTCATAGGTTCTGGGATAACCAGAGTCCCTGACTGATAGGCGTCGTAAGCGTCAAACGTGCTGGTTGCAAAAGCATTTCCAACCATGGCTGTCGGCACACCTAAGATCAATACACCAACTATGGTTATCATTATTGAACTGCGACTCGCACTCCACTTCGTTTTAGATTCGATAAACAAGCGTACCGGATAGAGAGCTATCGCGAGGACTAATGCCCACAAAAGAATAGGTAGAAATGGCAAAAACGCCCATGAACACACTAAGACGATGAATGCGATGGTAGAGAAACGTATCAATGACGTGGTTAACGCTTTTGAGAGTGCTTTCTCTAAGTTTTCATTTGAATTACTCAATTAACTATCCCTTTACTTTATCTAAATACTTTACGAAGTTTGGTGATTAATGGATCCGCAACGATTCAATCTTCGTATCGCTATATTCGGCTAACCTTCGCCTAAACAGACTGCATAACGTTCTATACAACCCATTAATGTATAGTATGTTTTATCGCTTTTTAAAAGTTAATTCCTATATAAATTAACAAATTAGCGACGCACTGCGAACGATACAATGTCACCGTTGAGAAGTAAGAGTGTAGTGTTTTGAGTATTTGAAATTTGCCACTTTACGCCAATATGCTAGGCTGACATCATTCAATTACACCTTTTTAAGCCCTCATTACACATGGCTAGAAGCAAAGATCCTGTTAGTAAATTGATGAAATCTGGTTACGCCCGAATCTTAGTTGAGCTATGCCGCGAGTATCATCTAGACCCACACCAAATCATCAAAGAGTCGGGGCTCCCTGCCGATTTGTTCGAGCTCGATCAAGAATTTTTGCCTCATGATCCGTTTAAACGGTTGGTTTACCTGCTTGGAAATCAGTTAGGCATCACCCACTTTGGGGAATTGATACGCACGGCGATACGTCGGAAAGCATTACCTAGGTTGATTGGGGAGTTTTCTGGTTGCGCGACCGTACAAGAGGCCTTGCTGCTGACTCAAAAGGTGTTTGCACTCGACTCGACCAACGTGAATGTGGGCATTGAGCAATCACATGGTCGGTCATGGTATTGGTGTCAGCGACAGTATGATCACGGTCAGTCTTTTCTTTGGTCTGAAGTTTGGGCGGTTGTCTATATTACTGAACTGATCCGTGCGCTCACTAAATCCGACTGGATGCCTAGGCAGATCAAAATCCAATCTGACGATACTGACGTATATAAGGCTGTCGTATGCTCTTCAACTCAGTACTTTGTTGGAAACCATCGTATCGAGTGGCTCATCGAAGATGACATTCTATCGCACCCCATCATGGTCACTTCTTCCGATTCTATGATCACAAAGCCGCTACTTGATTGGCATTCGAGTTTTACTGATCAAGTATTCACAGCGTTACTCCCTTATGTCAAAGAACGTAATTTGACATTAGAGTTCGCCGCTCAATTACTTAAGATAACAACTCGAACATTTCAAAGACGGCTTAAAGAAGAAAAGACAAGCTTTCGCTACTTAAAAGATAATTTGATACTCACCACCTCGATACAATTGATGGAAGAGAATCATTCGATCACCTATATCGCTAACCAACTGGGTTTTTCGGACATTGCTCACTTCTCTCGAGCATTCAAACGGATCAGTGGCCTCACGCCGAAAATGTATCAAAAAACCATCTTGAGTCTGCACAATCACTAAGTGAAACAGTGCAGTCTGTTCGCCACGAAACGATGGAACATACAAAAAAGCAGCACAAATACTGGTAACAAGTATCCGTGCTGCCTTAAGCGTTTGAAGTGAGTTAAAACACTTACTATTCGATCGGCTTTATCACTTTACACGGATTGCCCGCAGCTAACACATTGGCTGGAATGTCTTTGGTCACCACACTGCCAGCTCCAATGACGGTGTTTTCTCCAATAGAAACGCCTGGACATACAATCACACCACCGCCTAGCCATACGTTGTCGCCAATCGAAATGGATTTGCCGAATTCAACACCATCAACGACTCGCCCTTTCACATCGAGTGGATGGCCTGCAGCATAAATTTGAACGTTCGGAGCAAACATTACATTGTCGCCAATCGTCACTTCGCCAACATCTAATACAACGCAATTGAAGTTAGCGTAAAAGTTTTTGCCTAGCTTAATATTCGAGCCATAGTCACAGCGAAAAGGCGGCTCTAAATAGGCATCCGGCGCATTAGGAATCAGAGCATCAATGGCACTGCGCCAATCAGGGGTATTAGGCAGGCTATTGTTCAGTTTTTGCATTACTTCACGACAGGCTACCCGTTCTGCGACAAGCTGTTCATCCCAAGCGTTATAAGGTTCACCAGCCAGCATCTTTTGTTTTTCAGTTGTCATAGTAGTTACTTCGGTATTGTTCACGGTAGAAATTGAAAACAGCGGAATCCTTGCCTTAATCGTCCGTTTAGATGTGATCTTTTATTTGAAAGAAACACATCAAAAGGTAACGCTACTCTATACCGAATAGCGTTGTTCGATTTTACGAAGATTATGGCTTTGCCGCAAAAAAGCATCGCTGGCTGATGAAACCGATTCACCGTTTTACTACTCCGGTCACGCTATGGGTAAGTGACCCGTTTTGACCAAGATGATTGTTTCTTCCTCAACGTATGGAAAATGTTCACTCATATGTGGACTGCGAATCCAGCTCCCTGCTGGATAATCACCATGTTCATCTTTGAATGTTCCCGATAGCACAAAAATCTCTTCGCCACCAAAGTGTCGGTGAGGCTGAAATCGCTCTCCCTTAGGCCACTTAACCAAGGCAACATGTTCGTGCTCAAACGCATGCAATGGCATCACCATTAACCCACCTATTCCCGGTAGCCATTCGGCGTTCTTTGTATCGACGCGCACCTGTTCCAAATCTCGCGAATCAAACTGGTTGAGCTTAACCAGTATCGTACACCCTTTACTACTGAAGGGAGCATGAGCACTACCAGGGGGATTTCGTAAGTAAGTCCCCGCTGGAAAGTCGCCAGTTTCATCAGAAAAAACGCCATCCAATACAAAGATTTCTTCGCCATGAGGGTGAGGGTGGGAAGAAAAGCTCGATCCCGCCTCATATTTCACCACACTAGTGGTGTGCCCAGATTCTTTTTGCTCTCGCTCAAGTGGTTTGCGCCACACGCCAGAGGCCGGGCTGGCGACCCAATCCATTGACTCGGTTTCAATCACGATGCGCTGTGAAAAATCCATGTTAAGCATTGCTCTGCTCCTCGAAATTAGTGGTGTATTACAACATGATATAAACGCTAGTTTCTTCCAGCGATCACACCACCATCAACATCCCATATCGCACCGGTAACCCAGCTTGCTTGATCAGACAATAAGAAGCTGACACTGTTTGCGATATCCGTTGGTGTCCCTACTCTACCAATCGGGTGAAAGTCATTAAAGCCCGCAAGAGCCTCATCCAAATCTTTCGGGTCAATAAAAGATTCGTAGATAGGGGTTTTCACAACCGCAGGAGAAACGGCGTTCACTCGAATACCATATTCGGCCAGCTCCATCGCCATATGTTGGGTTAGCGCATGGAGCCCAGCTTTTGCCATCGAATAAGCAGAAGATGGTGTGGCTTTAATGGCTTGCTTCGCCCACATAGAACCTATGTTCACTACCCGCCCACCTTTGTTTTCGATCATTCTACGCGCCACCGCCTGAGTGATTTTAAATGTCGCTTTATTCAGAGTATGGTAACGCTCGTAGTCTTCATCAGTATGATCGATAAAAGATTTAGGGCTAAAGTACCCTGCTGCATTGACCAAGTAGCCAACCTCTTGGGGTAACGTTGCGACTTGCTTAACAAAGCGGTCGACGTCTTCAGAGTTGTATAGATTGAGCTGAACACCGCTGGCTTGTCCCACACGATTTAGTGCCTCTAGCGCATTCTCTAGTTTGTCAGCGTTGTTTCCTACTATGATCACTGGGACATTGTTTGATACTAACTGCATTGCCGTTTCAAAGCCCATACCACTTGTTCCACCAATAATGAGTGCGATACCTGATTGAGTAAAAGTCATTTTTTGTTCTCTCGGTTAGTGTCTACGTGATAACCTTAGAACCAAGCTAACCTTATGAATAGTAAGTACAAATAAGTAGGGTAGGTACTTTTAGGTACATCTTTATGAATAACAAAGAAAAACTTTTTTCAAGAAAGCTGGCACCACAGAGTAGTGCACGTATGGTCGAAACCATCTATGGCTGTAAATGGTCATTAACGGTGTACCAATTGCTTGCAAACGGCGTCAACCGCCCCGGCGAAATGGTGCGCAGTGTTGAAGGTTTGAGCACTAAAGTGCTCAACCAATGCTTAAAAAAGAACGTCGAATTTGGGATATTGCAGAAAAACGTGTTTAACGAACTCCCTCCTCGAGTGGAGTATGAAGTGACCGAGTTTGGAGAAAAGTTTCTCGCTATCCTCGATCAACTCGACACACTGCAACAAGAAATCGATCGTCAGCTATCCTAGGAGTCAGAATGAAAATAGGTATTATCGGATTAGGCGATATTGCTCAGAAAGCCTACCTTCCGTTCATCACACAACAGCCTGGTATTGAGCTTATATTCTGTACTCGCAATCAGCAGACGCTGTCGCAATTAGCCAGCCAGTACCGAGTACCCCAAGTTTGTGACGATTACCGTCAGTTGCTCAAACTGGGTGTAGATGCCGTCATGATTCATGCAGCCACCAAAGTACACTTCAGCATCGCCTCATTTTTCCTTAAAAATGGAATTCCGACCTTCGTTGATAAGCCTTTAGCGGATTCCGCGACTGAAGTCGAACACCTGTACGCGCTAGCGGCATTACACCAGCAACCGCTGTACGTAGGTTTCAATCGTCGTCATATTCCTCTATACAACCAACACATTCCCGAGTTGGCTAAAGGTAGCATTGGTCAGTTGCTCTCTTTGCGTTGGGAGAAACACCGCCACGCTCTGCCAGGAGACATTCGCACGTTTATCTTCGACGACTTTATTCACCCCTTAGATAGCGTCAACCTCAATGCGCAGGCAAACATCGACGACGTGTACATCACATATCAAATGCATGGTGACCAACTAGCTAGACTGGATGTGCAATGGCAAGCGGGAAACACGCTATTACACGCTTCGATGAATCGTCAGTATGGCGTGACCAACGAAACAGTTTCAGCCTGCTATGAAAACCAAGCGTTTCAATTTGGGTCATTCATGGAAGGTGCTCATTGGCATAACAGCACCGAGCAAAAGCTGTCACTCAAAGACTGGACGCCCATGCTGGCGAGTAAAGGCTTTCACGCCATGCTATTGGATTGGTTCTCTGTTGTCGAAAGCGGGAAAGTAGCGGAGCATATCATTGACCGCAACATTGCCAGCCATAAACTCGCTGAAGCCATCTGCGAGAAAATCACCAAGCAATACCAAGTTTAGCTAGTGTCTATACTAAGGCGAAGCCCACAAAGCAGCCCATTTGGACTGCTTTGTGGTTGTTTATAAAAATAATCCTTTACAATGGTTCGGACTGCTGTAGTATCACCCTCGCTCTGTAAGCAGAGTTATTTAAGAAACATTAAGTAAAAGCAAAACTTCAGAATTCCTTCGTTAAAGTTGTAAACCTCTGTAACTCCCTTAGCTTCATCGTCTAATAAATAATTCAGCATTCAGTGTATTCGCATTAAGCGAAGTTTTATGAATTTAATCTTATAAGGGACATCAACATGTCAAACAAAACAACTGGTACTGTAAAATGGTTTAACGAAGAGAAAGGCTTCGGTTTCATTTCTCAAGAAAACGGCGGCGCAGACGTATTCGTACACTTCCGTGCTATCGCTTCTGAAGGTTTCAAAACTCTTTCTGAAGGCCAAAAAGTGTCTTTCGAAGTAGAGCAAGGCCAAAAAGGCCCTCAAGCTGCAAACGTTGTAGCTCTATAAGCTCTCAGCTTATTTTCGCGAGCAGGCCCTGCCTGTTCGCGACCTCTCTTCGCTCGACTCTCTCACTTTTCTTCTGAAACCCATTACCTTCAATTACCGCGACATAACCTATATCGCTTAGCTGCAATAGTATTGTTGCATTACTGCCACTAATTTTTCTTACAAGCGTAATAAATACGTCATTAAACGACCCTAAATTTTATTACATACCTAGGTGTTACGACTTTTTCGTAGCGCTGTTTTTAACTTAGAGGAACTCTCATGTCTCGTACTACAGGACGACATCGTTTTTGGTTTTATAAAAGCCGCGACAACAAAGTAAAAACTCACAGAGGACATAAATGAATATAGATTTTACTATCTTTAAATCCAACACTCAGTGGAGTGCACGCGCCCACCAACTCAACAGTGATTTTCTGCTGCGCAATGTACTCACCCATGGTCACGTTGCAGACCTAAATTTACAGTTCGCGTATGATGAAACTACTCATTCCGGACTTATTACCAACCTAAACAACCAAGTGATCGGCGATTTCACCGTTCGATTCTAGTTTGCCAACCGCCACCAACGGCAAACCCGAGCGATTCTATCGACAATAACAGCCATGATACCGCCGCCAGTATCAGGCTAAACAATTCCTCCACATCATCAACTTCCATTACAGCCTTAATTACTCACACGCTATCGCGTTCTATTTCAAACAAGGTTTACCATTGGAGCGACACAGTATAAACTCCGCCTCCCTTTAGCGAACCGAGGCCGAACTATGTCATCTTCCATGTATTCAACTCACGCTAAGCAATACGATTTAGCTATCCAAGACAACCTTTATAACGCGCACTTTGAAAGACCAAATACGCTTGAATTAGTGGGTGATGTTGCCGGCTTGAAAGTGCTGGACCTAGGCTGTGGCTCCGGAGTGTATGCCCAAATTCTTCTAGAGAATGGCGCCGACCACGTGACTTGTATTGATGCCTCTGAAGAGATGGTCGCTCTTGCCAAGGAAAAGCTCAGTAATTAGATCAACGCCTATGAACAGGACTTACTTCTTGGACTGCCGAAAGAGTTGGATAACCAATACGATGTTGTGATCTGCCCATTGATGTTGCACTACCTAAAAGATGTTTCGGTCTTGTTCGCGGATATCGCACGAGTGATGAAAAAAGGTGGCCGATTTGTATTTTCAACTCACCACCCATTTGCCGATTTTGAGTATTCGCAATCAGGCAACTACTTTGATATAGAAAGAGTGGTCGACACATGGAATACCCTTGGCGAACCCGTTGAAGTGGTATTCTACCGCCGTCCTTTAGTCGATATCACCAAAGCATTGACTGAAAACGGCTTAGTCATCAGTCACCTAAGCGAAGGTAAGGTGTCTGAAGCGCTTAAGCAAAAATGTGCGCAGACCTATCAACGCCTATCGACCAAACCTAACTTCCTGTTCGTTCGCAGCGAAAAGCCAACTTAAATATGAAGCAACCAATCATCGGTTATCACCTCGATGAACTGCAAGACTGGGTCGCAGAGTTACGCTGCGGCCACTTTCAGCATGTTCGCCACCAGCCTCCTTTCATCTGCCGGCCATGGGTCGTGAGCCAGCAAGGCCGTAGCTCAATGCTAGGTTTTGAGCTGGGATGCAAAAAATGCGATGCGGGTGCGCCCAAGGACACTGATACCTCTAACTAAATTTTGATTATTCCGCCACTAGACGACTGGTCTAATTTAGCTTATAGTCGCGCTTATGAATACAAAACCGCAAGACACAAAACAGCACATCCTTGATGTCGGCTACCAATTGGTCGTATCAAAAGGCTTTACCAGTGTTGGGTTATCAGAACTACTTAAAGCCGCTGATGTCCCTAAGGGCTCGTTCTACCACTACTTTAAGTCGAAAGAGCAATTTGGTGAGGCTATGATTCAGGATTACTTCCAGCAGTACTTTGCTAGAATTACCGCGTTGCTGATTGACGGACAAGGCAACGGCTTTGAGCGCCTCACCGATTATTTTTCACGTTGGATGGAAGTAGAAAATGGCGTGTGTAATGCAAACAAGTGTGTAGTTGTGAAGCTCAGTGCGGAAGTCTCGGATCTTTCCGACACTATGCGCAGCGCATTGCAAACAGGTGCTGCTAAAATTGTGTCTATCATCGCGACATGCATTGAAGCAGGCGTTAAAGACGGCTCTATCCGCAGTGCCAACAGCCAGGTAACCGCCCAAATACTTTACCAAATGTGGCTCGGTGCAAGCTTACTCCAGAAGCTCAACCATGACTTGTCTACGCTGTCGCAAACAATGGACACCACTAAACAACTGCTCATTGGTAAGCCACTATAGGCCACTAATGAGAGCGCTAAGCCCCGCCGAAGTACGGCGGGATTTTTTGAAATCAACACTAGACGACCGGTCTAATTATAGAAAGATAAATAACCAAGGACTCTCCAATGACAGATCACAATCGCCAAATCGTACTCGCCTCACGCCCAATCGGCGCTCCAATTACCGATAACTTCCGCTTAGAACAAAGCTCAATTCCACAACCATCGGAAGGGGAAATGCTGCTTCGCTCCGTTTACCTATCACTCGACCCATATATGCGTGGACGCATGAGCGATGCCAAATCGTATGCCGATCCGGTTCAAATTGGTGAGCCTATGGTAGGTGGCACAGTGTGCCAAGTAGTGGAATCTCGTCACGCTGATTTCGAGCAAGGGGAATGGGTACTCGCCTTTACCGGTTGGCAGGATTACGGAATCTCAAACGGTGAAGGCCTGATCAAGCTGGGCCAAAATCCGACTCATCCGTCATACGCACTGGGTGTGATGGGTATGCCAGGGTTTACTGCTTACATGGGGCTATTGGATATTGGCCAGCCTAAAGCGGGAGAAACCATTGTCGTTGCAGCCGCAACAGGCGCTGTTGGTTCTATGGTTGGGCAAATCGGCAAACTAAAAGGATGCCGTGTTATCGGAGTTGCCGGCGGAGAAGAAAAATGTCAGTACGCCAAAGAGGTATTAGGATTTGATGATTGTATCGATCACAAAGCAGGCAATTTCTCACAGCAACTGGCCGAAGCCTGTACCGATGGCATTGATGTCTACTTCGAGAACGTAGGTGGTAAAGTCTTCGATGCGGTAATGACTCTACTCAATACCGGGGCTCGAATCCCGTTGTGTGGTTTGATTTCGCAATACAACGCTACAGCCCTGCCAGAAGGCCCGGATCGCATGTCGATGCTCATGGGGCAACTGTTAATCAAACGCATCAAGATGCAAGGGTTCATCATCTTTGATGACTACGCACACCGTTATCACGAGTTTGCTGCAGATATGACCCAATGGCTATCAGAGGGCAAAATTCACTACCGCGAACACTTAGTCGATGGGCTTGAAAACGCACCAGAAGCCTTCATTGGCCTACTCGAAGGTAAGAACTTCGGCAAGCTTGTAGTGCAAACAAATCAACCATTATCGTAAGGAAACACTATGATCACTTTGCACCACCTTAACCAGTCACGTTCAAAGCGCATTATCTGGCTGCTAGAAGAGCTCGAGGTGCCCTATCAAGTCGAAGCTTACAACCGTGATAGCGTGACGTTCTTAGCGCCACCAGAGCTAAAAAGTATTCACCCACTGGGTAAGTCACCTGTCATCGAAGATAACGACTTGGTGATCACAGAATCCGGCGCGATTACGGAGTACTTGATCCAAACTTATGGAAACGGAAAGTTTGCCCCAGAGCAAGGTACAAGAACACATACCGAGTACTTGCAATGGTTACATTTTGCGGAAAGTTCAGCCATGCTACCACTATTACTGAAAATGTTTGTCTCAAAAGACGGTGCACAAACCAACTTTCTAGCCGATTATGCGGATGCTGAAATCAAGAAAGTGATCAGCTACTTCGATAGCAGCTTAGAAGGTAAGACTTACTTAGTTGATGAAAAACTCACTGGTGCTGACATTATGATGTCGTTCGTCGTCGAAGTGGTGGCTAAGTTTGGTCTTATTGAGCACTATCCAAACATTCAGCGTTACGGTGAACAGCTCAAAACTCACCAAGCGTTTAATCGCGCTGAGCAGATCGAAATTAAATACGGCTAACACAGCAGCAGTTAAAAAAGGGCTTAACGACACGTTAAGCCCTTTCTTCAGCAAACTAAAACAACTCAACATCCCCATCGTCAGGTGGATCTTGCGGTGGCTCCCTTAACGACTCAGTAGTAATGTCTAATGATTGAATTTTATCGGCGACAGATTGCATTAACACGTGGACATCGTTTAAGTCTTCTTTGGCGAACATCATCGACTTTAGGCCTTCCTCAAAAAGTGTGAGTAGCTCTTCTTCTTGATCGCCTACCAGCCCCAAAGTGTAAAAGCTGGAGTTCAGTCGATGAACGGAGTTGCCATAGGTTTCAGAAAACCTCGCATCGAAGCTAGCGGCTTTTTCTGCCACGCCTTCCATCGAACAATTTATCTCTTCTAGCACATCCACTAACGTTTTATAGCGTTTGAGATCCTGATATTTAGCCTCCAAACCTTCAACGATCACCGCAACCACATCCTGCAAAATACCTATTTTGACTTCATCGTCTTCGGGAAGGTTCTTAATCAAAATAGCGCAGTTTTTTTCATTTAAGATCAACCGGTTGCCAAAGCGAAATACTCGCCCTTTGGTATGAAGCAAATCAAATATGTTACGCTCAATCGGACTCACTGTGACATCAACATTGTCGAAGTAGAGGTCTTTATCATCTCGAATCACCATCGAGGCATGCAGGCCATAGCTGTCCATTGATTTAAACACAAAGTAGCTTAATTGCTCGATAAACTGACAAGTAGCTAAGCCACGGAAGAAATGCAGCACAGTGCCATACATACTGGCTTCTTGCATAAAGTGGCGTGAGGTTTCTTTGGCCTGCTGACACTCAACCTGCAACGAACGCTGCTCAGCCAAAAACTGTTCGATCACTTCCAGCTTTGCCAACACCTCTTCACAGTTCTCTTGCGCACTGATCACCTCAATTGCGCCCGCCTCATATACTCTCAAGCGCTCTTCTAAAGAATCAACATGCGTGAGGTAAACAATGGCACTACCAGTAAAAGAAAAAGGTTGTTCAGAATGCGCTGAATCTTCGTCGTAGAGTTGGCTGTCGACGATCACAATTTCGGGTTGGAATTCACTGTGGACACGATGAACGGTGCTAATGTCGTTCACCGTTTTGACATCGTAATTCATACTAAGCTTGTCTAACAAAGCGACTGAGCGACTGCGATTTTCGCCCACAATTAACACTTTGCATCTCTTACTCATACTAGCCACCTTTCAATGCTATTGTTGCACTGTATCCAATAAGCTTAGTGCAACTTATCACATAATCAATAAGGCGACGGTTCTCAAGGTAGTTGCCTTAATCCACGCTGGCTAACAATTCACTGATTCAATAATCAAAAGCTACTTAACCAATTGATTTGACAATAATTTAAACGATAAAAAATACCTATCAAATTAATAACCTAAATCAATTTCCCGAGTGTGCTGGAGTTCTATATTCTAACTGCAGATTGATATTTCGCAGGCTTCAAGGGAAGCCACAGCAGAGTATCACCAATGCTGCATAACCCTGGAAAAGGAACATGTCATGAGTAAGAAACTAACTACCGCTGCAGGTTGCCCTGTTGCTCATAACCAAAATGTACAAACGGCGGGGCCTCGAGGCCCACAACTTCTACAAGACGTATGGTTTCTAGAAAAACTGGCTCACTTTGACCGCGAAGTGATCCCAGAACGTCGAATGCATGCTAAAGGCTCTGGCGCGTACGGTACCTTTACCGTTACCAAAGACATTACTCAATACACTCGCGCTAAGCTGTTCTCTGAGATCGGTAAAAAGACTGAGCTGTTTGCTCGCTTCACAACCGTTGCAGGAGAGCGTGGTGCAGCAGATGCAGAGCGTGACATTCGTGGCTTTGCGCTGAAATTCTATACCGAAGAAGGTAACTGGGACTTGGTAGGTAACAACACGCCAGTATTCTTCCTTCGTGACCCACTGAAGTTTCCAGATCTTAACCACGCTGTAAAACGCGACCCACGCACAAATATGCGCAGTGCAACAAACAACTGGGATTTCTGGACCTCTCTGCCAGAAGCATTCCACCAGGTCACTATCGTAATGAGTGATCGTGGTATTCCTGCAACTTACCGCCACATGCACGGTTTTGGTAGCCACACATTCAGTTTTATCAACGCCGACAACGAACGTTACTGGGTAAAATTCCACTTCAAAACTCAACAAGGCATCAAAAACCTCACTGACCAAGAAGCGCAAGACTTGATTGGCGAAGACCGCGAAAGCCACCATCGCGACTTATACGACAGCATTGAAAACAAAGACTTCCCAAAATGGACTATGTACGTACAGATCATGCCAGAACTGGAAGCGGACGAAGTCAACTTCAACCCATTCGATCTCACTCGTGTTTGGTCGCAAAAAGACTACCCACTGATCGAAGTGGGAGAGTTTGAACTCAACCGTAACCCTGAAAACTTCTACGCAGAAGTCGAGCAATCTGCCTTTAACCCTGCAGCTGTTGTACCAGGTATTGGTTTCTCGCCAGACAAGATGTTGCAAGGCCGTTTGTTTGCTTACGGGGATGCTCAGCGCTACCGTTTGGGCGTTAACCATCACCAAATCCCAGTTAATGCACCACGTTGCCCAGTACACAGCTACCACCGCGATGGGGCAATGCGCACCGATGGTAACTTTGGTTCTACCATCGGTTATGAACCAAACCACAAACAAGAATGGGCGCAGCAACCAGACTACTCTGAGCCACCGTTACGCATCTCGGGCAATGCCGATCACTATGATCATCGTGTAGATGAAGATTACTTCACTCAAGCCGGTGACTTGTTCCGCTTAATGAGTGAAGAAGAGCGCCAACGTCTGCTCGACAACACAGCCCGCTCGCTAAACGGTGTCCCTGAATTTATCCAGCAGCGACACGTAGACCACGCCTTTAAAGCTGACCCAGCTTATGGCGAAGGTTTGAAAGCTGCACTAGGCTTATAAAACCAATAAAAAGCGAGGCGCTATGACGCCTCGCTCATTCAAGTAATGTTAGCGGCTAAGGATATCCACTATGAAAGAAATCTCATTCTTTAAGTTATTCGACACCTGTGAACTGTTTATTTTTTACTAAACAAAGTATTGGGTGATAAGACTGCACATCGGATCTACCGCTCTAACGTGTCTATCAATTCGTGCAGCAGCGCTTTGAGCTGCTCGGCTTTCTCTACATCGTAATCAACATTTTCAATCAGCTGACTAGGTAAACAAGAGAGCTCTTGCTGCAGTCGACCACCTTGCGCGGTGAGGTGGATAAGCATCTTGCGCTCATCATCTTCATCTCGTTGGCGGGAGATCAGCTCTGATTGTTCCATCCGCTTTAAGATTGGCGTTAGGGTATTACTGTTCAGTAGCGCTTGTTTACCAATCTCACCCACAGTGATGCCATCTTGCTGCCACAAAATAAGCAAGATGATGTATTGCGGGTACGTCAGGTGATGTTGATCGAGCAACGGCTGATATAAGCGAGTCACCAAGCGAGATGCGGCATAAAGGGGAAAGCACAGCTGGTTTTCCAACTTCTGATGCTCCTCTCCTTTAAAAGTCATTTTTGCCATGCTATTTCGCTAACGCTTTTTGAATATGTTTCTCTAGCGCGTCTGGTTTGGTGGTTGGTGCGAAGCGTTTGATCGGCTGGCCATCTTTACCAATCAGAAACTTAGTGAAGTTCCATTTGATTCGGCTACCCAAAACACCTGGAAGTTGCTGTTTTAGATACTTAAACACCGGGTGGCAGCCCTCTCCGTTCACTTCGATTTTTTCACTAATAGTAAAATCCACACCATAGTTAATTAGGCATCCACCTTGGATCTCACTAGCGCTGCCCGGTTCTTGGTTTCCAAACTGATTACAAGGGCAACCTAAAATGACCAAGCCTTGATCAGAATATTGTTGATGAAGCTTTTGCAAACCTTCGTATTGAGGGGTTAGGCCGCATTGACTTGCGGTGTTCACGACCAGCACAGCTTTGCCTTCAAACTGGGAAAAGTCTAGAGGTTGGCCTTGTAACGTGGTCATTGAAAGTTGGTGAAATTCGCTCATTGTTCTGCTCCTGTATCGGCTTGAGCAAAATATATCGCGCACGATATAATTCCACAACGATAGTTCAAAAATTGAAGTAATTCCAAATGTCGCTTAATCGTAGCAGTCGTGCCTTTTAACCCAAGCCATGGTGTAAGGGAGATCTTGCTCGTCTCACCCTTTAGGCACTAAGTCCATCAAATGATAAGCGCCATTGAGCATGTCTAACCCTCTGGCATAACAAGAATAAGTATGGAAAACCTCACCATGGTCGTTTTTCACAAACACGCTTATCCCAGGAGCTTCCAAGCTAGGGAACTGGCTGGGACGGTAGTTGTAGACTGCTTGCCCAGAATCGATCTCCTGTTGGCTAAAAGAGACATTGAAGTCCGAATTAAAGGAATTAGAAAAAGACGAGACCCAATCAAAGCTCCAACCCATACGCTTTCTGTAGTTCTGAAGTTTGTCTAAGGACGCCCGAGAAACAGCCACCAAGTGAATGTCTCGCTGATTTAAATGCGTCACAATCGGATTGAAGTTATCAGCCCAAAAGGAACAGCTCGGACACCCTTCTTCCCAGTCGGGACCATACATAAAGTGGTACACAATGAGTTGGCTTTTACCAGCAAACAGCTCAGTAAGCGATTTCGTCCCGTCTTCGGTTTCAAAAAGATAATCTTGGTTAATTTTACGCCAAGGCATGTCTCGGCGCTGCTGACTGAGTTCATCCCTCAATTGAGTAAATTGTTTCTCTTTTTCTAGTAGGCTCTGCCTCGCCGCTAGCCAATCTTCATCTGAAACCACTTGTTTTTTGAACTCACTGTTTTCACTCATTGCTCTACCCTTTCATCTGCTTTTGCTCGCGTTCCCCGAGCAGCTTTCTTGCCTTAAAGGTAGTTGCGAATTCCCTATTGTGCGCCGTAATCATTCACCAGAAAAATGACTCAATATGATACTTATCACACATTAACGAATTGAAACACAACCGCGCTTTTACGAAGTAAAAAACCCGATGTTGATAACATTTTATTTACATAAGCCGATGCAATAATCGGTTCGATAACTAAGGCAATGGATAAGACTATGATAAATCTAGCAACGGCTTTACAACGCAGTGCAACCTGCTCTCCAGATAAAACCGCGATCATTTGCGGTGATGTTGAACTCAGCTATCAGAAGTTCAACGATATTTCCAGCAAGATCGCCAGTGCTCTTATTGAGCAAGGGGTAGAAAAAGGCGATAAAGTGGCGTTAAGCTGCTTCAACATTCCATACTTCCCGCTGGTCTATTTCGGCATCCTTAAAGCGGGCGCCTGTGTGGTCCCACTTAATGTGTTACTGAAGAGTCGTGAGATCGCTTATCACTTAAAAGATGCGGATGCGAAGTTCTACTTCTGCTTTGAAGGTACATCGCAACTACCAATGGCAACCGAAGCGATTGAAGCGTTTAAGCAAGTAGACAGCTGCAAACAACTTTGTATTCTTACGGCGGATCAAACCGCCCTTGAGCATCAAGGGTTTCCTACGCTCAGTGCATTGATCGCCACCGCTGAGCCTATTGCACAAGCCGCAAATACCCAAAGTGATGACACGGCCGTCATTTTGTATACCTCTGGTACTACAGGCCTGCCAAAAGGAGCAGAACTGACTCACAGTAATATGCTCACCAATGCGTTGGTGTCGAACGATTTAATGTCGGCCACTTTTGATGATGTTCACATCATCACTCTCCCTTTATTCCACTCTTTTGGCCAAACGGTTCATATGAATGCAGCTGTCGTTAGCGGCGCCACTATGGTTTTGGTACCTCAGTTCACTCCAGATGGGGTACTGAGCCTTATCGATAAGTACAAAGTGACGCTATTTGCAGGTGTACCAACTATGTATATCGCACTTCTGGCAACACAAACCGAAGCAGATATCAGTTCACTACGCCTTGCTATTAGTGGAGGTGCATCGCTCAACCATCAGGTCATCAAAGAGTTCGAACAGCGTTTTAACGTCGCTATTTTGGAAGGGTATGGCCTCTCTGAAACCAGCCCTGTGGCAAGTTTTAATTACCAGCATTCTCGTCGCCCAGGCTCAGTCGGATTGCCAATTCTGGGAGTCGAGATTCAAGTCGTTGACCTTGAAGGCAGACCAGTGGCTCAAGGAGAAAAAGGCGAGATTACTATTCGTGGCCACAATGTCATGAAAGGCTACTTGAACCGCCCCGAAGAAACCGAAGCAGCCATTCGAAACGGTTGGTTTCACACTGGGGATATTGGCTATTTCGACGAAGCAGGCCACTTGTACATAGCTGATCGCTTAAAAGAAATGATCATTCGCGGTGGATTTAATGTTTACCCACGTGAAATTGAAGAAACCTTTATGACTCACCCAGATGTTGCCATGGTTGCAGTAGTCGGTATTCCTGACGAACATTACGGTGAAGAGATTAAGGCCTTTGTCGTGCTAAAACCAGATGCACAAATCGACAGCAGACAGCTGCAACAATGGGGGCAAGAACAGTGTGCCGCTCATAAATACCCGCGCTATGTTCAGGTGATAGATAAACTCCCTATGAGTGCAACCGGAAAGATCCTCAAACGAGAGCTAAAATCTGAACACGAATCTAACGCAGACTAACGCACAGTCACTACTGATAACCATTAAGGCCAGACATGCTCTGGCCTTCTTCATGTTCATCATCAGGATTTTCTGAACCTGTAGGGTGTAAATCGACAAAACTGTAAAAATTATTGGCGTCGGCAATGGCAATTTGGGTATGCTTGCTGTTCACCTCGATAAGGTTACGTCATGCCAAACGTGTTAAAGACAATTTGGATTACGACATTCACTCTGTTTGCGATGCTTTCAACTAGCCTATTTGTTGAAGCCAAAGCCAGTGGTGAGGCCTTGCGAGTACTTCACACCCAGTCAGAAAGCCAACAAAACGTTGATGTAGCCGCCAATTGCCCTGACGAGCAACACGGCTCGAGTGACCATGGTGTGAAAAACCATCAAAGTTGCAGTTCCACCTGCATACTCAAAATGCCGAGCCATCGCGCTTTATCTGAATTGGCTTATCAAGATTTTTCTCTAGCCCCAATTCCACCCGATGGCGCAATTAAACCGGTACTGATTGCCCAAGGGCTTTACCGGCCTCCAATCGTTTAATTCCATTCAAATAATCGAACTTAACTTGGCTTATTTCATTAGGCCAATACTGTTGTACATAAAATTTATGGAATTATTCAATTATGAAAAAGCTATTTGCTCTATTTACCGTACTGCTAATGAGTGCATCTGTTGCGGCAGCGCAATTTGAAGAAGGGACACACTACCAGGTATTGGATGTAGAGAAGGCTTCTAAGCCTGTTGTCACTGAGTACTTCTCGTTCTACTGCCCTCACTGCTACAAGTTTGAAGGTGTCGTTGAAAACCTGAAGCCAGCTCTGCCAGATAACGCGCGATTTGAAAAAGTACACGTAGCTTTCATGGGCAGCAACATGGCTGTTCCAATGGCTAAATCGTATGCAGCAATGGTGGCTCTGAAAGTGGAAGATACAATGGTTCCTGCCATGTTCAGACAGATTCATGAGCTACGCCAACCACCAAAAAATGAAGAAGCACTGCGTCAGATATTCATCGATAACGGCGTTGATGCAAAGAAATTTGACGCAGCTTACAACGGCTTCGCTGTCGATTCGATGCAAAAACGCTTCGATAAGAAGTTCCAAGCAAGCACTCTAACAGGCGTTCCTGGTGTTTTGGTTAACAACAAGTACATTGTAAAGCCGGACAACATTCGCAGTATCGAAGAGTACAACCAACTGGTGAACTACTTGCTGACCCTGTAACCACTGCTATAGGCGATACAGTTAAGCTCAATAATGCCCCGTTAAATCGGGGCATTTTTATTTTCGCCGCTACTCGTTAGTAAGCAGAACTCCATCCAATCTACAGGTAGCTACCCCCTTGTGCTTGTAGTACCTGACCATTTACATCCTTACTCACCGCCGCAGCGTAATACGATGCCACATCCTTAGCGGCGATCCCCGTGCTGCTATCCATTCCCCACGATTCCATCGTTTCTTTGACGATGCTTGGGCTGATCGCATTCAACCGCTGTTCGTTAGTCATGTCCAGCGCAGCGCTGCGAACAAAAGCATTGACAGCAGCGGTACCCATTGAAATCGCTACCACACCCGGCATCGGATGATCTGCAGCAGCTCCCGATGTTAACGTAATCGAACCACCGTGATTTAAGTAATTCAAACCAATTCGTGCGACATTCACTTGCCCCATCACCTTGTTGTTAAGTACTGTTTGATAACCGGCATCATCCGTTTGTTGCAAGGTTCCCATTTCTCCGTTACCCGCCATGCTAATGATGGCGTCGACCTTTCCTACTTGCTCAAACAAACGTTCAATGGACTGCTTGTCTTCGATATCGACACGGAACTCGCCTTGGCTGTACCCAACACTGATCACTTCATGCTGCTGTTGTAGGTTATCAACCACCGCTTTGCCAATCACACCATTGGCACCAATCGCTAATACTTTCATTTTCTTTCCTCGTTAATATTGGGTTTGCGCTAACCACTCTTGAGTCAATCGCGCGAGCTGTTTAGGTTGATCTTCTTGAAGGAAGTGGGAGGCATTAGTAACCGTATGATGCGGCTGCCCTTTCGCTCCAGAGAATTTGGTTTGGAAGTGGATGTCGTACCCTCGTCCTGCGAGAAAAGGGTCACTGTCACTAAATAAAGTCAGCACAGGCTTATGCCATTGCTTTAAGCGTTGCCAATCGGCATTCACTTGGTCCAGTTCAGAGGCCACAATCTCCGCCATCTTTTTCGGCCCAGCAGCATATTCCACCGATGGAAACGGCGCGTCGTAACCGCTCATGTCATCGTTCGACAGTTGGCGAGTCGTTAAGGCTTGGATCACCTTGCCAATTTCCAATGGCGCACTATGACGGAAGTAACCCGCCCAGTTGCCGTAGTTAATCTTGGACGATAGGTCTTCAATACTTGGTTTGCCCGCCATGGCCGCCATGACTTTGAGTACCTTCGGCACCATAAACTTCTCTAGGCCCTTCATCTCAGCCAGTGCCGTATTCGATAGCACCAATCTATCTAGCCATTGCAGTTCGCGAGCCAAAACTCGCAGGCCAATCATGCCTCCCCAGTCTTGGAAAAATCCGGCAGCGTGCTTAATGTTCAACTGCTTAACAAAGCTGTGCATCCAATCGACATGATTGCCATAGGTATGAACGTCGGAGCTGAGCGGCTTATCCGATTTTCCAAAACCAATTAAGTCCGGAGCAATCACTCGATAACCTGCCGAAACCAACTCGGGGATCATATGTCGGTACAAATAGCTCCACGATGGTTGGCCATGAAATAGGAATATCACTTTGGCGTTCGATTTTCCTTCGTCGACATAGTGCATGCGCATGCCATCAACCGACACGTAATTAGGCTGAAATGGATAATCTGTTAAATGTTCGAATGCGCTGTCGGGTGTACGTATCGTCTTCGGTTTCAGTGAATGAGTTAAGCTATTCATGGCTCTACCTCCGTGCTGTTTGGTTGGCTTAGACACACTTTAGGCAAGCTAATGGTCAATAAAAAGCATAGAATTTTGCACAAAATGGTCATATTATTTGACCATGACAAATTTAGAGCACCTGTTGGTTGTGGAAACTATCTGTACAGAAGGCAGTCTCCAGAAAGCCAGCGAGAAACTTCATAAAGTCCGATCCGCTGTTTCCTATTCTGTGAAGCAAGTGGAGTCTTTCTATGGCATCCAAATTTTTACGCGTGATACTTATCGGCCAGAGCTGACGGCTGAAGGTAAAGTGTTGATTGTTCAAATCCGCCGCCTACTCAAGCAAGCCAATGAATTCGAAGCGTTTGTCAAAGAGTTGAAAGGAGAGCAAGAGACGGAGCTCAAGCTCGGAATAGGCTCAATCTTCCCAATAGAAAGAATCACTGACCTTTTGCTCGACTTAAAAACAACCTTTCCAGCCACAACGATTCACCTAGATATCGAGGTAGCGTCGGGCGAGCGTAAATTACTGGATGACGACGTTGATATCGCCATCTATGGCAGTCCTTCACGGCACAAAGCTATTGATTATCAGCTGATTGAAACTATCGATGTCCCGTTGGTGGTATCAAATAAAATGCCATTGAGCAGATTAGAGAGCGTCAGCGAAGCCGACCTCTCCCACTACCCTCAAATTGTGATGAAATCTTCGGATCTCAAAGCGCCAGACACGCACGTTGTCGATGACGCACTGAAGTGGTTTGTCACTGACCTCACCACAAAAAAAACACTCATCACCGCAGGGCTAGGCTGGGGAAGGATGCCCATCCACTTGGTTGAAAAGGAAATCGAAAATCAGCAGCTTACATGCCTTGAAACGCTTGGTTCTCTGCAACTGCCAATATACGTTGCTAAAAGAAAGAATCAGCCTTTGGGCCCAGTAGCAAAGAAGATTTGGCAATATTTTTCCGAAAAATAGACCATATCACCTCAATGCCATTTGGGCATTTTCTGGGCGATAGTCATGTTTTACAACGCAAAAGAAACGCGTTGACTCAATGTGAAGACACTCTAACAATCTGAATCTGACGAACGTTTTTTGCACAAATCGCTTTGTTACTATGAAACAATTATCAACGATGAATCTCAGGGATTGATACATGTTTGATGGTTACCTCATACACACCAAACGCTTAGCACTCGAATTTTGCAAATACTACTTAGCGTCAGTGCTTGTGCTGGGTATCAACGGTGAACTGTTTAATATGGCGCTACGAGTTTGGTCTAACAATCAGATGTCTTTTTATAACGATGGCTTGTGGCAGATTAATCTCATCCTGTCGTTCTTTCTAACTTGCTGCGTGATGTTTTCTAAATACTGCCCTGAATAAGCAAACTTGCCCAATCAAGAGGATACCTCAATGATCTTGAACCACGTTTCCGTTGGTACTCAAAACCTAACCTTGGCAATTCAATTCTACGACGCCGTTCTGGCTACCTTGTCCATCGCACGCTCTCACCATATCGAAAATATTGCGGCTGCCTATGGCGAACAATTTGAGTTTTGGGTTGGTCATCCTTGTGAGAACCCTGCAACCTCAGGCAATGGCACACACATCGCGTTCAACGCTCCAAGTCAACAAGCAGTAGATAGCTTTTATCACGCAGCCATGGAGCAAGGTGCGCAATGCGAAGGTAAGCCAGGCTTACGCCCAGAGTATGGCGAAACATACTATGCCGCCTTCGTTAGAGATTTGGATGGAAACAAAATTGAGGCAGTTCACTTCTAATCCATAAGCATCGGACATTTCAAGGAGGAATCATGACGATAGAAAACCGACTAAGCGAGCTGGGGTTAACGCTACCAACAGCAAGCGATCCGCAAGGCAGTTACTGTAATTGCGTAAGAACAGGCAACTTACTTTATGTCTCAGGTAAAGGCCCAGTGGCTGGGTTATCAGAAGTTCCAAAAGGCAAGATTGGGCAAACGTATTCCGTTGAACAAGGATACCAGTTCGCCAGAGCCACAGGCTTAGATATTCTCGCTGCGGTTAAACTCGAGTTAGGCTCACTCGATAAGGTCACCCGTGTTGTGAAGCTGCAAGGTTTTATCAATGCCACCAGCGATTTTGAGCAACACCCAAAAGTCTTGGATTGATGCACAGACCTAATGGCAGAAGTATTCGGAGAAAAAGGCGTTCATGCTCGCTCTGTCTTCGGTGCGTATTCTGTGAGAGGAAACTTACCGCTCATCATAGACTCCATTTTTGAAATTCAAGCTTAGGGCGCTGCGGCCAACATCATGCGTAAACTTCAAATCGATACCTATAGCCTCAATCGGCAATCCATAAAAGATAGCACTACCTTGCCTCTCTTTATGGCCAAAGCGATGGCAAAACGTATACCGAAAGCCCTGGCGTCTAAGTTCGATGAAAACGGTGAACAGTTAGAGCAATTGGTACAAGCAGTAGTCGATGCTAAAGAGACCGGCGTGATCTATGAAGTGGTGGCAGAAGATGAAAACGAACGTATTGTGTTTTCAATCTTCTAGCCTACTTGGCACACACTAGCGCTGGTAAGTTATATCCATTGTTTGTAGGTTCGCATCTATGCTTTGATCACCTTTTAAGCGTTGCCATAACACACCTAATAGATCTAAACCTCGTTCACTTGGAAAGCGTTGTGTTGATTCTAATAGCTGCCACTGACCATCGCTCCCTTTCTCAGCAAAGACGAATTCAAACGACAAGTTATCTGCCATACCCAGCCTTAAATCCGACACGATCAACGCATCATCTTCCACTCGATAATTGAGGTAGTTGTGAGAAAATGCCTCTAGCCCTACCAATGTAGGTGGCTTCTCTTCTAATGGCCAGCTACCTAGCGGCCTAGCAACGAAATCAATCGCTTGGTCTTTATCTAATACCGACGCCAAACCTTCCCAGTACTGACCATCATCCATGACCACGACTCTCCACAATAATGTGTTGAACGCCGTTGGCGTAATCAGCACTTGCTGGTTAGGTAAGTTCTGAGCTGCGAGGTTTAGTTCCACTCGATTGGCAATGGTTTGTTGTGACGCGTACCCCCAACCAAGGTAGAGCGTTGAAAGCAGAACAACACTCTGACACCAGCGTCCTCCATGTTTTTTGGAAAACAACGCCACGCCGATGGCGAGCAGCAATGGTAAGGTGTATAGAGGATCGATAATGAACACATTTCGCAATTCGAAATAGCCTTCAAACGGCCAAATGAGTTGGGTCCCGTAAGTGGTCATCGCGTCCAAAAGAGTATGCGTGACCAATACGCTTACGGTTAAGAAAAATACCCGAGACAGGTTCCAAAATGCGTCTGGTCGCCAGCGACAATATAGCCAAGAAATCAGCAATGCGAACGGTGGTAAAACGAGCAATGAATGGCTGAAGCCACGATGTTTAATGGTGTTTTGAACAGCGTCCCCGTAATCAAGCATGACATCAAGATCGGGTAAAGTGCCAAGTGCTGCTCCCACCAGCAGTACTTTAGCATTACATTTTTTGCCAGCAATCGCGCCAGCGACTGTTGCACCGAGTGCCGCCTGAGTTATTGAATCCATATTGCCGTGTTCTTTTTTTCACATGTGATTAGGTTACGTTGAACTCGAAACTAAAGTTCAGTTGGGAGAGTGTCAAACGTAGAAGCCACTCTAGCTTTGCTCTTTACCTACTTTTACATTATCGACATGACACACCAGCATAAAAATACCAGCCAATTCATGCTTGGCTGGTATTAAAAGTATCATGTATGGAACCGTAAAAATTGCCTCTACGCGAAAGCTATTTACCAATGCACTCTAACAATTGAGCCGCTAGATTTCTCAATACCCCAGCTTCAGGCTTGGTATGGGAAAAAGTACGAATACCGTAGATACCCATCACCAAGAACTGGGACAAAGCCTGACAGTCTTTGGCTTGGTCGATCTCTCCAGCTTTTTGCGCTTCAATTAATTTGTCGGTAAACGCTTCCTGCCAGTCCGTCATCATATGACCGATAATGGCTTCAGCCTCATCATCTTGCTGTGACAACTCGCTCATGGCTTTTTGCAGTAGGCAATCTTTGATTTCTTCACGTTCGCACTCGGCAACAACGTGGTCGAGGTACGCTTGAATACCCGCCAAAACTGTTGGCGATTGATCGAACAAGGCTTGAAATTCGGCGCTTCTCTCGCTGCGGTAATGTTCTAAAGACGCCAGTAATAGCCCGCGCTTGTTAGAAAATGCACAGTAGATCGACCCAGGATGGAGGCCAGTCGCCTTTTTCAAGTCCTGCATACTCGTTTTGCTGTAGCCCTTACTAATAAAGGCATCCATGGCTGAACGTAATACTTCTTCACGGTCAAACTCGGCACTGCGCATAATCGTTCTCAAATCAATTTAGATGTTGCAAGTTTAACTTATCTTGAACAATCGTTCAAAAAGTTCTTGAATGATCGTTCAAGATGGACTAACTTGAATGGGCGTTCAAGAATATCACCCAAAGAATTCAAAAAGGCTCAGTATGGAAAACTTATTTCAACCTTATGCTCTAAACGACACGATTACTCTACAAAACAAGATTTTGATGGCGCCACTCACTCGTTGCATGGCGGACGAAAACTTAGTTCCAACCCAACAAATGGCTGACTACTACGCTCGACGCGCAGAAAGCGGTTTGATTATTTCTGAAGCGGTAATTATTCGCCCAGACGGTCAAGGTTATCCAAATACACCAGGGCTATTCTCGCCAGAGCAAATCAACGGATGGCGCACTGTCACTGATGCAGTGCATCAGAAAGGCGGTAAGATCTTCGCTCAACTTTGGCACACTGGTCGTGTGGCACACCCACACTTCTTTGATGGTGAATTCGTACTTGCACCGTCAGCTGTTGCAGTAGACGGCACCGTACCTCGCATGAGAGAACTGTCTTACACCGTGCCGAAGCCAGCAAGCAAAGAAGAAATTGAGCAACTAGTAGCGGACTACAGCCAAGCCGCAGCCAATGCGATCGATGCAGGCTTTGATGGCGTTGAGATCCATGGTGCTAACGGTTACTTGCTCGACCAATTCTTACATTACAGCAGCAATACTCGCGATGATGAGTTCGGTGGTAATCCAGAGAATATGGCACGCTTCCCATTGGCTGTGATTGATGCAATTTCAGAGCGTATTGGCGAAGACAAAACTGCCCTACGATTATCTCCGGGAGCATACTTCAACATGGACCCAGATACTCGCGATCGCCAAGTATTCGATCACCTGTTAGCACAATTGGAACTGCGTAATCTAGCCTATCTACACGTCGGTATATTCGATGACAGTATGGAATTCGAGTACCTAGGCGGATCAGCATCAAGCTACATTCGCGCGCATTACAGTAAGACACTTGTTGGTGTTGGTAGCTACAGCGCAGAAACGGGCAGCGCGGCGATTGAGGCAAACAAGTTTGATCTACTTGCCATTGGTCGTCCATTTATTGCCAACCCAGACTACGTTGCAAAAGTGAAATCGGGCGAAGCACTCGTTGAATACTCTGATGAAATGCTCGCGTCACTTGTGTAGTTAGTAACTTCGTTCCTAAGACTTTGAGCAATCTTTTGCCTTTTCATTGCTCGCTATATCACAGGGGAAGGTCTAACAGTAACCTACCCCCCTGCTTTGCCGCCACTCACTTGCTGGCGGCTTTTTCTTATCCTAATTACGCCCTTTCTAATTTGGTTATTACCCGCTTCACTGGATGCTGATCAGTCGCTAATTTCTAAATCTGATCAATCCCTTTCTTACATTGCTCGGAAATAGCTGACATCTCTCTGACCGTCTTTCCACTTTGGCAACTACGACTTTCCACACTTTCATACAAATCTCCTCTACATTTGCGTTCTAAATCAATGGGCAAGGAACTCTCAACTCAACCTAATACAAGAGAGATTACAATGAACTCAAACCATATTCTTATCATCGATACTTTTCCCATCGTCCGCCGCGCACTAGAACTTGAATTACGTACCGCAGTACCAAGCGCTCACTTTTATCACACGGACTCTTGCCAAGAAGCAGCAAAAATTTTACGAGCAAATGAGATCGATATGATCTTGCTTGATGTCGATTTAAATGATGGCAGCGGCCTTAATTTAGTGTCACGTATTCGCCGCCAGGGCTTCGCTGGAAAAATCCTATTTATTTCATCGAGCAGTTTTCCAAAAGTCAGCCAAACAGCGAAAGATGTAGGTGCAAACGGCTACATTTCGAAGACAGAGCCTTCTAACCTGATCCGCGATGCCATTATGGCTGTAAGAAGTGGTTATTCTGTGTTTAAGCAGGAGTCCGCGAGCACAGCCACATTCCAAGATTTATCCAAACGTGAATCGATTGTGCTGAACTACCTCTCTAAAGGTTACTCAAACAAAAAAATTTCTGAGCTGCTGTCGCTTAGCTCTAAAACAGTCAGTACCTACAAACGCCGAATTCTTAAAAAGTACGATGCTAACTCAATCATCGAAGTCATGAACCTAGAAGAGATGGCATCAGGTTCAGCATTGCATTCATAGATAATCAGTTATTCGATAACCTGGTATTTTCACTACAGCGTAAAGTCACCTTAATTTGGCTCAACAACTGTAGTGAAAGTGCCAACTGTAGTTCATCAGACATTAGTTAACACCTCTTTAGTCTCTCCCTTTTATTGAACACCAAAGCGCCCAATTTCGGCTAGAAAATATAAGTCGCTATCAAAAAGTCACCCGCTTGCTGCACCAGCAAGCGGGTTTGTTATAGCGAACGGAAAAATCGCGCTTAGCTATCCACTTCAATGCCTTCCAGTACCTCAACCTTCACCGCCGCAACCTTAAACTCAGGGATCTTCGCATGAGGGTCAGTCGCCGTGGTGGTTAACCTATTCACTGGTGATTCAACGAAATGGAATGGGATAAAGACCACGCCTTTTTGCATTCGCTTGGTAACAAATGCAGCAATTTCAATTTCGCCTCGGCGAGTCGAGACTTTGAGCATTTGGCCATTGGAGATTCCCAACAGCTCGGCATCTGACACACTGATCATCGCTCTTGGCCCAGCTAGGTTATTCAAGCCTTTGGTTTTACGCGTCATGGTTCCTGTATGGAACTGCTCCAGTACCCTACCGGTCGTCAACACTAATGGGTATTCCTCATCAGGCAGCTCGGCCGCATATCTAAACGGAATCGCTTCCATTTGGCCTCGTCCACGAGTGAACTGAGTTTGGTGCATAATGCGCGTACCCTCTGGGTTGTTTTTGTTACTTGGCCACTGCACACCATTAACGGTGATGTTCTCCCAGCGAAGCCCACCATATTGCGGGGTTACTCGGGCAATTTCATTGGTGATATCCGACACGTGCTGGTAATTCCAATCGCTACCCATTGCGTTGGCAATCATCTGAATAATCACCCAGTCTTCTTTAGCTTCGCCAGGCGGTTTAACTGCAGGGCTTACACGCTGAACACGCCTTTCGGTATTGGTAAAGTGCCCGCCTTTTTCCGCAAAAGAGCAAGAAGGTAAAACAACATCAGCGTACTGCGCTGTTTCCGTTAGGAAGATGTCTTGAACCACCAGAAAATCCAGTGCTTCTAATCCTTCAATAACGTGAGCTTGATTAGGATCGCTTAACACTGGATTTTCACCCATAACGTACAATGCACGCACTTCGCGTTTGCAGGCCGAATCAATGATCTCGGTAAGTGTTAATCCCGTTTCGGCAGGTAGGTCATTACAATCCCACTCCATCGCAAATTTCTGCCTCACCAGCGGATTGTACACTTTCTGGTAGCCTGGATAGTTGTTTGGCAGCGCGCCCATATCACACGCACCTTGCACATTTGATTGGCCGCGTAGCGGGTTGATACCGCCTCCTTCAATCCCGATATTGCCGCACAGCAATTGTAGGTTTGCAATCGAGCGAACATTATCGTGACCAGTCGTGTGCTGAGTAATACCCATTGAGTAATAGACGGCAGTACGATCTGAGGTGCCAATCAATCGCGCCATGGCAAATATGTCGTCCGCTTTTACTCCAGTGACGAGCTCGACTTTATCCAGTGCATAGTTAGGTGACATCACTTCTTGCAACAAGGTATCAAAGCCATCAACCCTATCTTCAATGTATTCTTGGTCGTACCAGCCGTGCTTGATGATTTGTTGCATCACACCGTTGAGTAGCATGACATCAGTGCCTGGGCGATGGGCAAGATACAGCTCCGCATGATCAGCAATGTCAATCCGTTTAGGGTCTGCAACAATTAAACGAGCGCCGTTGTGTCGCACCGCCTGCTTAATATGAGAGCCAATAATAGGGTGAGCCGCAGTGGTATCCGAACCAATAATAAAAATCACATCAGAATGCTTGATACTCGGTATATCGTTGGTCATTGCGCCACTGCCTAGCGATGCTTCTAACCCTGTAACGGTAGAGGCGTGGCACAGACGCGCACAATGGTCGACGTTATTGGTACCGAGTTCACGGCGGACAAATTTCTGGAATGCGTAATTGTCCTCATTGGTGGTTTTCGCAGAAGAAAAACCAGCCAACGCATTACCACCAAAGCCTTGTTTTATGGCGTTAAACTTGTCGGCAATGAGCCTAATAGCTTCTTCCCAACTTGCTGGCTGCAACCAACCATCCTTGCGAATCAGCGGTGTGGTTAGTCGCTCATCACTACCAATAAAATCAAAACCAAAACGACCTTTCACGCATAGCATGCCTTCGTTTACCGGTGATTGAGCCCCTTTTACATATCGGATCTGGTTGTGCTGTTCGTCGACATACATGGTTAGCTTGCAACCTACCCCACAATAAGTGCAGATGGTATCGACCGCTTTTAGCTGCTCGATTCTGCCTTGGGCACGGTCACGGGCATCGGTTAATGCACCAGTTGGGCACACTTGAACACACGCCCCGCACTGAACGCAGTTGGAATCACCCATTAGGGTTCCACCAGCGCCAAAGTTAGGTCGACATTCTGGTCTTGAAGCTGGTCGCCCCTCTTTGTCGGTCATAAAGCTCAAGATGCCATGTACTGATTGATCACGGCAGGCGTGAACACACTGGCCACAGCTGATGCATCGGTTGGCATCAAATACAATAAATTCAGAGCTGGAATCGACTTCGAATTTTTGGCGAGATTCTTTGCTGCGATGCGTTTGCCAATAGTCATCGGACTTTATCTCGACTGCATGAGCGAAAACCTGCTCTGCGCCATAGTCAGTCGAGTAATCGCGCAAATCACAATCGGTGTTTGCCTGACAGCCACACTCTAAACAACGTGCTGCTTCAGCCATTGCATCTGCATTATCAAAACCCGTCTCCACTTCATCAAAGCTCTGCTCCCTTTGCTCTGGTGTCAATTCGGGCATAATTCTACGCGCCACTTTCTGAAGGTTTTGGAACTGCAGAGGATCGATATGTTTAAGTTTTTTCTCTTTACGAGAATTAAACGGAGTCACTGGAATCACTTCCATATCACCGTGAAAGAAACGATCAATCGCTTGGGCAACAATCCGGCCATCACCAACGGCTTCCACTGCGGTCGCAGGACCACGCCTAAAATCACCAATGCTAAAGATGTTTCCCGTTCCGGTATGCATGGTATCTGGATTGACATCGGCAGTGTTCCAGCGAGTCAAAGGGATCTCCAACGATTCGTTGTCCATAAAACTCAAGTCTGGCTTTTGCGAAACGGCCGCGACAACGGTGTCGAAAGATTCGGTAAAAAACTCACCTGTTGGTTTAGGGCTGCGTCGACCTGAAGCGTCTGCCGGCCCTAGTTTCATTCGTTCCAGCTTGACCTCTTTTACGCGGCCACTTTCATCGGCGATGTTTTCCACTGGGTTGGTCAGAAAGTGGAACTTCACCCCTTCGTGTTCCGCTTCCTCGATCTCATAATCTTCTGCGGGCATTTCATCTCGGGTACGGCGATAAATCAGTGTTGTATCGGCGCCATCACGCACCGCAGTACGTGCACAGTCGATCGCAGTGTTACCACCACCGATGATCGCCACTTTTTTCCCGGTAGTGTAAGCACGGTCAGTAACATAATCTTTAAGATAATCGACCCCAAGGTAACAACCATCGAGATCGCTACCGGTGTAATTCATTTCTACTGCTTGTGATGCCCCTACCGCCAGACAGACAGCATCAAACTCTTCGCTCAAGCTAGATAAAGTAAAATCCTCACCCAGTTTTCGGTTGCATTTCACTTGCATGCCATTGCGACACATCAGCTCAATTTCTTTATCTAAAATACTTTTCGGCAAGCGATATTCAGGTATGCCATAACGCAACCAACCGCCCGCTTGTGACATCGATTCGAAGACCGTCACTTGATAGCCTTCATTAGAAAGGTAATAACCCGCAGTGAGCCCACCTGGCCCACTACCAACTATCGCAATAGTTTGTTCTTTATCGGCTTTTTTCGGTGAAATATAGCTTTCTTGCATTGCCAAATCCGCATCCGCGGCATGGCGTTTCAATTGACGAATCGCAATCGAGTCATCCACTAAGTTACGACGACACTCCGTTTCGCAAAACGCAGGACATACTCGGCCAATAGACAGTGGCATTGGCAAGGTTCGTTTGATGACTTCAATCGCTTTTTGGTGATCGTTTTGAGCAATGTGGTAAAGATAGGACTGGATATCGACACCAGCAGGACACGCCGTTTTACATGGCGCTTCACAGTCTGCATAGTGATCGCTCATGATGCGGTTTAATGCTTTTCTTCTATGCTCACTGAGAGTGTCCGATTGAGTTACAACACTTAGCCCAGAATAGACCTCAAGCTCACATGAGCGCTTTATGCCCCCGCTCTCGACTTCTACAACACAAAGGTCGCATGGCACCTTATCTTTGGTTTTATTCAACCCACACAGCGAGGGGATCTCAACACCGCAGACTTTCGCTGCTTCCAACAAAGTTTGTCCTTGTTCAACAATGCGGTATTTACCATCTATGACTATCTGAACCATGCTTACCTCACTCGCCTCTGAACTGCTGCAATTATTGGCATCAGACCTTGGTTGAGAACCACTCAAACTCACCAATGGCTCTTAATCTTCAAGCCCCAATATAACCATATTAAAAACAGGGGAAATAGCGTGTGACATTACCCTCATTATCCATACATTGTCTAGGGTTAAATCGCCATTTTTGTGCTCTCAAACGCCGCTAATGATAGAGCTAAAACTCAAACTGCAGCGCGAAGTAACTGCTCCTATAACTTAACGTAGCCAAGCAGCCTGCAGAGGTATTGCTTTGATGAATACAAAATCAGCCATCTGGAATTTACATTTAACTCAAATTTTTACACTTCTAAACACAACACCTATACCATCACTAAATCACTGTAATTAAAGAAAATAAACCTAAACCCCCACTCAAACAGAGGGATAATTGATCACAAAATAGATTTGTACTCTAAACATTTTCATGTCATTTTATATTTAATTGAACGTTCAATAAAAAATAAAGGACTCGAAAATGCCCAAGGTTGGGATGCCAGATATTCGTAAACCACAGCTCGTCAAAGCCACTATGGCAGTGATCGATCGCGTTGGTTTGCATGGCGCAAGTATTTCACTGATCAGCAAGGAAGCTGGAGTCTCGACGGGGATCATCAATCACTATTTTGGTGGTAAACACGGTCTGCTTGAAGAAACCATGCGAGTGGTACTGAGACAACTGTCCCAAACGATCATGGCCGAGCTCAAAGCGTTGCCGAAAGACGCCCATCAAGCGCGTATCAATGCCATTGTGAAAGGAAACTTTGAAGGCTTTCAGTCGGAAAGTGAGGTTGTGAAAACCTGGCTGGCTTTCTGGTCTTATTCAATGCACGACGAGCAGCTCAACCGACTACAACGCGTCAATGAAAAACGCTTGATCTCTCACCTTAAAATTGAACTTAAATCGTTACTCACTCCAGAGCAGGCAAACCTTGTCGCACACGGTATCGCTTCTTTGATTGATGGTATTTGGTTACGTGGGGCGCTCAACCCCGACGGTATTAACCCAGATAAAGCCAACGCAATCATCAACGACTACCTAGACAAGCAGCTAACGTTCTACGCAAAACAATAACAACCAATTCAGGCTCTCAAATGGAAATGAAATCACTTTATATTGATGGCAAGCTCGCTCACGCCCAATCCGGCGAAACGTTTGTGACTTATAACCCAGCCAGTGGCGAACCTTTGGCAGAAGTAGGCCAAGCGAGTCATGATGACCTCACGCTTGCCATCGAATCTGCACACCGTGGATTCAAGGCTTGGTCAGCGATGAGCGCGATGGAAAGAAGCCGAATTTTACTCAAAGCAGTAGAGATCCTTAGAGCACGAAACGATGAACTCGCTGCACTTGAGGTGGCCGATACAGGCAAGCCTTTACAAGAAGCGATCGAAGTCGATATCGCTACGGGCGCCGATGTTATTGAGTACTTTGCCGGCCTAGCACCAGCTCTACAAGGTGAGCAGCAACCTCTGAGCGAAACCCAGTTTTTCTACACTCGCCGCGAACCACTTGGCATTTGCGCAGGTATCGGTGCGTGGAACTACCCGATTCAAATCGCAATGTGGAAATCCGCCCCGGCACTGGCGGCGGGCAATGTGATGATTTTCAAACCTTCTGAAGAGACCCCGTTAACAGCGCTCAAGTTGGCAGAAATATTCACCGAAGCTGGAATGCCAGATGGCGTATTCAATGTCATTCAAGGCGACTACCGCGTCGGCCAAATGCTGACAGCACATCCGGCGATCGCCAAGGTGTCTTTCACGGGTGAATCCGGTACAGGGAAAGCGGTGATGGCAGACAGTGCGAAAACCCTCAAGTCCGTCACTATGGAGTTAGGTGGCAAGTCACCAATGATCATCTTTGATGATGCTAAGCTCGACGACGCGGTATCGGCCGCTATGGTCGCTAACTTCTACACTCAGGGCGAAGTGTGTACTCACGGTACACGTGTCTTTGTCCATGAGAAGCTTTACGACCAGTTTGTCAGCCAGCTTAAAACTCGAACAGAGAAACTGATTGTGGGTAATCCAATGGAAATGGAGACTCAAATCGGCGCCCTCATTTCAAAAGATCATCTGTCTAAAGTGCTAAATGCTATCGAGCAAGCTAAAGCGAGCGGCGCAACACTCTTAGTCGGTGGCTATCAAGTCACTGAGAATGGACTCGATAAAGCTAACTTCGTCGCACCAACTGTTTTTACCGATTGCAACGATGATATGCCTCATGTTCAGCAGGAAATATTCGGCCCAGTCATGTCGGTCCTCAAGTTCCGAGATGAAGATGAAGTAATTCAGCGCGCTAACAATACCGATTACGGGCTCGCTGCAGGCGTATTTACCCAAAATCTATCTCGTGCTCATCGAATCATTCATCAAATGCAAGCTGGGATTTGTTGGGTCAACACGTGGGGTGACTCTCCAGCAGAAATGCCGGTTGGTGGCTACAAGCACTCTGGGCTTGGGCGCGAGAACGGACCAGAAACATTGCATCACTACACCCAGACTAAAAGCGTGTTGATTGAGCTTGGCGATTACGCCAGCCCATACGCTTAATATGGGTGATCACATCATGCAATACGATTACATCATAATTGGTGCTGGTTCAGCCGGTTGCGTCCTCGCTGACAGGCTTACTGAATCTGGCGAGCACAGCGTTCTACTACTTGAAGCGGGCGGCACAGACAAAAGTATCTTCATTCAAATGCCAACAGCACTGTCTTACCCTATGAACAGTGAACGCTATGCATGGCAGTTTGAAACCAATTCAGAGCAAGGCTTGGATGGAAGAAAGCTACACTGTCCTCGCGGTAAAGTGCTCGGTGGTAGCTCTTCGATTAACGGTATGGTTTATGTTCGTGGCCATGCTTGTGACTTCGATGAATGGGAGCAACAAGGCGCTGAAGGCTGGAACTACCAAGCATGTTTGCCATATTTTCGCCGTGCAGAAAATTGGGTGAAAGGCGAAGACCAATATCGTGGCGGAAACGGCCCGGTTGGCACCTGTAATGGTAACGACATGGCGCTCAACCCACTGTATCAAGCCTTTATCGATGCAGGCAGCGACGCAGGCTACCCGAAAACCGATGACTACAATGGCTACCAGCAAGAAGGCTTTGGTGCCATGCACATGACCGTCGACGGCGGGGTACGTGCTTCAACCTCTAACGCCTACCTAAGGCGTGCGCTAAAGCGCTCTAACCTAACGCTACATAAAGGCGTGGTGGCACACAAAGTGTTGCTTGAAAACCAAGTGGCAACAGGCGTGGAATATCAAAAGTCAGGCACAATCACCCAAGCTAACGCGGCGAAAGAAGTGATCGTTTGTGCTGGCTCTATCGGCTCTCCACAACTGCTTCAGCTTTCGGGGATTGGTCCGAAAGCGGTGCTCGAACAAGCAGGTGTAGAAGTTCAACACGATTTACCGGGCGTTGGACAAAACCTGCAAGACCACCTTGAAGTGTATTTCCAATATCACTGTAAGCAGCCGATTACGCTCAACAGCAAACTCGACTGGTTCAGTAAAGGCAAAATTGGCGCTCAGTGGATCTTAACTCGCACTGGATTAGGCGCAACTAACCACTTCGAGTCATGCGCATTTATCCGCTCTCGTGAAGGGCTAAAATGGCCAAACATCCAATATCACTTCTTGCCAGCAGCAATGCGCTACGACGGACAAGCCGCATTTGATGGTCACGGTTTCCAAGTGCATGTAGGACCGAATAAACCGCAAAGCCGAGGCAGTGTTTCAATCACCTCCAGTGATCCAACCGCTAAGCCAGAAATCCAGTTCAATTACATCTCGACCGAGCAAGATCGCCAAGACTGGCGCGACTGCATTCGATTGACGCGTGAAATTCTTAATCAGCCCGCCATGGACAGCTATCGCGGTGAAGAAATCCAACCGGGATTCGACATCACCACCGATGACGCCATTGACGCTTGGGTGAAAGAGAACGTCGAAAGTGCCTATCACCCTTCATGCAGCTGCAAAATGGGCGCAGATAACGATCCTATGGCCGTGCTCAATGAACATTGTCAGGTGCGTGGAATTCAGCAATTGCGTGTCGTCGATTCATCGATTTTCCCAACCATTCCTAACGGCAATTTGAACGCGCCGACCATTATGGTCGCCGAACGCGCCGCCGACATGATTTTAGGAAAGCCAATGCTTACGCAGGAACAAGCACCGGTTTGGATCGCACCGGATTGGCAAACCAAACAACGCGAGAAGGAGCCGTTAAGAGTCATCGACTAACGCTCAACCATTCTCAACATAGCAACAATAAGAAAGTCAGTAATCATTACAAGGAATACATTATGTCTCTGTCTAAAAAGACAATCATTACTATCGGGCTAAGCTCTCTGGCCGCATTTAATGTCTCTGCGAATCAATCGTGCGAGACGGTTCGTTTTGCCGATGTGGGCTGGACGGACATTACCGCAACAACTGCTGTGACCACAGAACTTTTGCACGGCTTAGGCTACAAAACTCAAACTCAACTGCTTTCCGTGCCTGTGACCTATTCATCAATGGCAAACGGCGATATCGATGTTTTCCTTGGTAACTGGATGCCAACCATGGAAGGCGACATCGCTAAGTACCGCGAAGCAGGAACGGTAGAAACCGTGCGCGCAAACTTGGAAGGGGCAAAATACACGCTTGCCGTTCCTCAATACGTCTACGATGCTGGCGTTCAGTCGTTTGCTGATATCGCAAAGCACGCAGACAAGTTTAAAGACCGCATCTACGGCATTGAGCCGGGCAACGATGGCAACCGCCTAATCCAATCTATGATCGACGATGACGCGTTTGGCCTAAAAGATTTCTCTTTGGTTGAGTCCAGCGAAGCTGGCATGGTGTCGCAGGTTTCTCGCGCCGTTCGCCGCAACCAATGGATCGTGTACCTAGGTTGGGCTCCACACCCAATGAACAGCAATGTTGATATGGCATACCTAGACGGTGGCGACGACTTCTTTGGCCCGAACTACGGTGGTGCGAATGTTTACACCAATGTTCGCCAAAACTACACCGCAGAATGTAAGAACGTCGGTCAACTGCTGGAAAACCTTCAGTTCAGCCTAGAAATGGAAAACCAGTTGATGGAAGCCATTCTTAACCAAAACGAAAAGCCAGCCAAAGCAGCACGCGAGTGGTTAATTAAAAACCCGCAGGCCATTGATGCTTGGTTAGACAACGTCACTACCAAAGATGGTGCGGCTGCATCAGAAGCGGTAACGACTTACCTAACGCAATTTAAATCTTAAAACTCCTAGGGTCTGTTGAACTTTCAAGCTGATTTTTGCAGCACTTTGTGGGAAATTTCTACAAGGCAGAGGCTTTGATGTGTAGCTAGCCTACATGAGAAGCCGATAACGCAGTAGAAATGAACCACAAAGGCTGCCCGAAGGGTTCGGTTAAAATCGTTTTATACTTTGTTGAAGACTATTTGCTTAGAATCACTAGGCTACACGGTCTTCGCCTCGCCTAAAACGATTTTATCTCGAACAAAATTTAACCGTGAAAGATCAACAGACCCTAACAACAAGGACAAGGTGGGCACACTGCCCACCTTCTTAAAGGCGCTCGTGTGAACTTTATAACAGACAATAAAATCCCTTTAGGCACTTGGATGGAAAACGGGGTGGATTGGCTTACCATCAATGCAGCAGGGCTGTTTGATGCGATTTCATTCTTCCTAGAAACCGTGATTCTTTTCCTAGTCGATGTATTTAAATGGATGCCCCCTGCACTGCCAATGGCCATTACGGCGGCAATTGCTTGGTACTTGCACCGCAAAGTATCTCTGGTGGTGTTTGTCGTTGGTGCATTATTGCTGATTCTTAACCTCGGCTACTGGCAAGAAATGCTGGAAACCTTTGTTCTCGTCTTCGCAGCGACAACGATTTCCGTATTAATTGGCGTACCACTTGGCATAATGGCAGCGCATCGACCTTGGCTGTACACCATTATGCGCCCTATCCTCGATCTTATGCAGACAGTACCAACCTTTGTGTATCTGATCCCCACATTGGTTCTGTTCGGCTTAGGGATTGTTCCAGGATTAATCTCGACCATCATATTCGCTATCGCTGCCCCTATTCGCCTTACTTACCTAGGCATCACTCGAGTACCAGAAGAGCTTATTGAAGCAGGTAAAGCGTTTGGTGCCAGCAAGATGAAATTGCTGTTCAAGGTCGAACTGCCCGCCGCACTGCCGAATATTATGGCCGGAGTCACGCAATGCATCATGTTGTCACTGTCGATGGTGGTGATCGCGGCATTAGTTGGCGCTGATGGACTTGGTAAACCCGTCATTCGAGCATTGAATACGGTCAACATTTCACAGGGCTTTGAAGCAGGGCTGGCCATTGTTCTTGTCGCGATCATCCTCGATCGTCTGTGTAAAACACCAAAACAGAGTAAGGAAGTTTAATCATGGATGCCATTTCAATTACTAACCTCGACGTGGTGTTTGGCGACAAACCAGAACATGCGTTGTCTTTACTCGATCAAGGTTTAGCTCGCCAAGAAATCATCGACCAAACAGGGCAAGTTGTTGGTGTAGATAACGTTAGCTTGAACATCCAAGAAGGCGAGATTTGCGTGCTTATGGGTCTATCTGGTTCGGGCAAGTCCAGTTTGTTGCGCGCGGTAAATGGGCTAAACACCATTAGCCGTGGGTCTTTGAAGATCAAAGATGGCGACCAAGCAGTGGAACTCGCCAACTGCGATGACGCAACCATGCAGCATTTAAGAACTCACCGCGTTTCAATGGTGTTTCAGAAATTTGCCTTAATGCCATGGCTGACCGTGTTAGATAACGTTGCATTTGGCCTTGAAATGCAGGGCATGAGCAAAAAGCTACGCCGTGAAAAAGCGCGTGAACAACTAACGATGGTTGGGCTTGATGAATGGGAGAACAAGTTCCCTCATGAATTATCTGGGGGGATGCAGCAGCGTGTCGGCCTCGCTCGTGCCTTTGCGATGGACAGTGACATTCTGCTCATGGACGAACCTTTTTCAGCGCTAGACCCTTTGATTCGAGCCCAGCTACAAGAAGAGCTTCTGGAGCTTCAAAGTAAGTTAAACAAAACCATTCTGTTTGTTAGCCACGACTTAGATGAAGCGCTTAAGATTGGTAATAACATCGCAATCATGGAATCTGGGAAACTGATTCAACATGGGCAACCTGAAGATATTATTCTTAACCCAGCGACTCAATACGTGAAAAACTTTGTCGCTCACACCAACCCACTCAACGTACTAAAAGGCCGCTCTTTGATGCAACCAGTTGATGAATTGGAATCGCAAGGTAAACGCTGGCAAGTTTGCTCTGAATCCGAGTTATGGGTTGGGCACGAAAACAACGTTCTAAAGCTCCACCAGCAAAGTGAATTACAGCTCATCCATTGGGAGCAAGTGACGATGGATATAGAGCAACTCAACGAGAGTATGATTGTCGCCGCGTCTCCAGACATCGATATGCGAGAAGCCATAGAAATCAAACTTCGTACCGGTAACCCATTACTATTGGTTGAAGGCCAGCAGTTAATTGGAACGTTAAGTGACAACAACTTCTATCAAGCATTGCTCGGTAACTACCAGCAGCTTAATGCGGCCTAGAGCGTAAGTTCACTCCTTGAGCATTAGTGCCTATTTAAACGCTCATTGGTTGGCTTTTCTGCCGTTAGGTTATAGCGCAGTGCAGGTGAGATAAGCTTGGGCTGCGCTAATTCGTGATCTCGAGATTCCCGCTTTTCAACAAAATCAGCTTTTGATGTGTGGTCGGTGAGGAAAGAGTTTTCATGTTTCTCTTCACCAATGGTGGTTTTGTGAATCAAGTGCTCTTCATCATCCGGGTAGTTGTGGCACAAATAGACTTCGGTGCTGTCTTCAAGTTGATAGAGCTTTTGCAGCGATTCAAACATCTTTTCAGCACTCCCTCCCGGAAAATCAGCCCGCCCGGTCCCATGATGGAATAATGAATCCCCAACAAACAGCGCGTCACCTATCTTGTACGTAACGTCCGATGGTGTGTGCCCCGGGGTATCAATGACTTCCAAGTGCGAATCGCCAAAATCCAAATGCTCTTGGTCCAGCAGCAAGTGCTCAAAGTGGTACATCTCACTTAACGCAAGCTCGTCTTTCCACGAGGAGTAGACCTCTTTCACCTTCTCCGAAATATGAATCGGCGCGCCAAGCACTTTGCTCAAATGGAAGGATCCTGAAAGATGATCGGCATGGACATGCGTTTCCATAATCGCGGTGACATGCAGTTGATTGGCGTCCAAGTAATCCACTATCTTTTGCGCCGACTCAAAGCTGACCTTATTGGTTGTTACATCATAATCGGCAACCGGATCGATGATGATGGCTTCACGAGTGTGAGTATCGGAAACAACGTAACTGATGGTGCCAGAGTCGGCATGAAAGAAGTGCTGAATGATCTGGGTAGCCATATATCCCCCTAGAGGTTGCGACCATGTCGCAAGATGGATTCGTCTACAAAGTTTAGTTGTCCATCGGCTCCGCGCAAAATAACTAACAAAATTATAATTAACAAAGTTAACTCTGAGAGTGACTAGATTTATGGCGAATTTGACATAAAGGCATTCCGCCCGTGTGTCTGACTGTGCAACAATAGTGGCCTCCTGTCCCATGAGATAAAGAAGTACTGATGAAGTTTCAAGCGGCTATTTTTGATATGGATGGACTCCTGCTCGATACCGAGCAAGTCTGTATGCGCGTGTTCAAACAATCTTGTGAAGCGCAAAACCTTCCCTTTCTCCAAGAAGCTTATCTCTCAATCATTGGCTGTAACTCAGTCACCATAGATAAGATTTTACGTAATGCGTACGGTGACAACCTGGATCGCCTACATGCTGAGTGGCGTAAGCGTTACGATTCGATCGTCAAGCACGAAGCCATTCCAGTCAAAGATGGCGTGATTGAACTACTTGAGTGGCTAAAGGCAAACAACATCCCAACCGCCGTTGCAACCTCTACGCAAAAAGACGTCGCAAAAATCAAACTTCGCCTTGCGGGGTTAGATGGCTATTTTGCTAACATCACGACTGGATGCGAAGTGACCCACGGCAAACCAGATCCAGAAATCTACCTATTGGCGGCGAGCAGACTCAATGTAGAGCCAAGCCAATGTGTGGCGTTTGAAGACTCAAACAATGGCGTACGTTCTTCTGTTGCCGCTAACATGACTACCTTCCAAGTCCCTGATTTAGTGGAACCTTGCCCAGAAGTGCTAGCGCTTGGCCACAGCATCCAACCGTCCCTTCACCACGTACTTACGCAACTTAAATCACTTTAAGTTCTGACACAGTACGTAACATATCGTTACGTACTGTTCTTAATCTCGCTCAAATTTTTCTCGATTATGTCTGGAATAATCACTATTCCCACAAGATATACCACTCCAAGGTAAGGTAGCTGATAGATCAATAATTAAGGTAAAACCTATCATGTCTTCCAATAACGCTGCGCTTGTCCCAACGGAGGGTTCGGGCAATAAACTGCAAAGGATAGTCAAAAACACCCTACTTTTTCTTTTTAAAGCCATCATTGCCATTGGCACTCTTGTTGGTGCATCGCTACTGTTGTCAAAGCTGGGCAAAATTCACGGTAAAGACTTACCTGAAGAGTACTTTTCTAATGGTTATCCAACCATCTTGAAGTTACTCGACTCAGAAATCTTTATGGGATTCGTCTTTTTTGTCACGGTTGCCATCCTCATTTATACCGTCTACCTATTCTGGCAATTGCATGAAGTCGCAGTCCACAAAGCAGCAGAAATGTCGAGTGCACACACACAGATCGTTTTCGCTCTATCGCTTTGCGGCTTGTTCATCGATAAAACGTGGTGGGTTCTCGCCATCATTATCGCCTTCGCTCGTTGGGATGTGCTTGCGGCAGAAATGTCGAACATCATTCGTAACGGCCGTAAACCTGCAAAATCTACGGAGGAATAAGCCATGAAAGAGATTATGCTCCCTTACGTACTGATTTGTTGGATTTTGGTAAAAGCAGGGATTGTTCAGTGGACACTCAGAAATGCGGTAATCATCGTCGGTACAGGCGTGCTATTAGCCGCAGCGCTATTTACCGCTCACCGTTTTTGGTCACCTGCGGATTTGACCGACAGTACCACAGTGAAAGCTCCACATGCGGTTTTAAGCCCACTTATTGGCCAAGAAGTCGAAGAAATCTTTGTTGTGCATAACCAAATGGTGAAAAAAGGTGACCTAATTTACACCTTACGTACTGAAGATACGGCGCATCAGCTAGAAGGCTTACAAGCACAAAAGGATGCAGCGCAAGCTGAAATCCTAGCGCTCACGCACCAAATTAATAACGATAGAAAAAACCTGACTCGTTTAGAAAAACTCGATGACTACGCACAAGAATATCAACGTGATGACGTGCGCACTCGCATTGAGTCTACTGAAGCAGAGATCGCATCGGTTAATGCACAAATCTTAAATCTTGATGCCCAAATGGCGACGGCAAAGTGGCAAAACGAGCGCCGCGAAATCCGCGCTCCGTTTGATGGGCAGCTTTCAATTACTAACATCGCAGAAGGCACGCGAATTGGTAACATGCACCTTTACAACACCAACAAGAAGTTTGTTGAAATGCGTATCGCCGACCAAACTTATCGCGGTATTGAAGAAGGTCAATTTGCCGAGTTCTATGTTGATGCGTATCCAGGTGAGATTTTCCGCGGACGTGTACACAGTGTAACAACCGGTACAGGTGAAGCGAGTGTATCGCCAATCAACGGTTCGCAAAGTGTTCGTCGCCACGTTGGTGCCAACACAGGTTCTCATGGCCGTACTATCGTGATCGAGTTTGAAGAACCAGCAGGCTACAACGTACCAATCGGTGCAACAGGTTCAGGTTGGGTGTCAGCGAAGAAACCGCACTCTGCGCTTGGTTTTATGGACACCATTGGTGGTGCGACTGTGAGGCTTAAAGCGTACAAGTCTTACTTGTCTGCTCTATAAAGCTCGCCATTCTAAATAGCCATAACAATAGCAATAGAAATAACAACGTCAGGCTAGGCTCAATTTAATGAGCAACGAAAAAGGAAACCAACTATTTGGTTTCCTTTTTTAATTCACTTGGCCTTACCCACGATTCGATATAGCGATCGATAATATTTTCGATAATCTCAGACAACCACTTCTGCTTAGCCGCATGGCGCAGCGATGCTTTGCTGATCAGCGCAACATCTAAATTCAGCTGATGCTGCTCATTAGCATCGTAGTAAGGTTCGTATCTCAGAGTAAAACAATCGTCCATCAGCTGAGCCATTAACTGGTGGCTGTCGACGATGATACCGACCTCGACATTAGGGTCGAGGGTTTTGAAATGATCGGCATGTTCATTCACGCCCGAAACAATGAACTTAACGTACTCGCCCTGCTGATTGCCTTCAAAATATCCGGCCCCAGAGTGGATGCGCTTTTGGTAGAAACTTTGCGGTTTGTCGTTAATCACGTGTACGCCGAGGTCAACCTCTTCACGCAAAATCAGCTCTTCACTGTGCTCTCCCCACTGGCGAAGCTCAATAAGCGCACTCGTGTGTTTACGGATCTCTTCAATCAGCTCTTTGCCAATTTGGATAAGGTATGGCTCGACTAAGTGCAGCGTTATTTTTTCAAGCTTTGCGGGATCAAACACTTCAGGTGCGATTGCCAAATCCAGTTGATCGAGCGCATTACGTACTTTGGGTTCTATCGATTCAGCATAACTGGTTGGAACAAGGCCTGATACTTCGCGAAGAAAAAGCGGATCCGCCAAATCTTCTCGCAGCTGAGCCAACACTTTGGAAACGTATGACTGAGAGCGACCAATCTTTTTCGCTGCCTTCTGAGTAGAACGTGTTTGCATTAAGGCTAAAAACACATGAAGCGCATTTAAGTCGTTCATTTTTATCCTTGTTCGTTATTTCTTATTAAAATTAACCTATTCGTATGCACTGTGCCATCAATGCCGAAAGTAATGTTTGAAATATCTACTTACATCACTACTCATTTAGCAAAATGACTCAAACAATCGAAGCCGCGTAGTGTAGACCCGATTATTTCTATAAAAAACAACTTCTTGGCTACTCGCCTATTTCGTTTGGAATATCGACTATTCCCACTTAATGACTTGAATCGCATCTAATTACGTTTTTATAAATAACGTACGAGTCAAAAGTGAAGTTTACAACTAAGATCGTTGCAGCCGGCGCTGTCATCAGCGTCGTGGCACTGAGTATTTTATCGCTGATCCAATATAAAGCGGTAAGTAGCGGTGTCGAAGAATCCATCGAGCAGCAAATTGATAGAACTCTGGAAGATGTGTCTAAATTGGTCGCCGCAAGTCTGCAAGGAAAGTATGCACTTAGCCAATACGTTACGGAGCAACTGGCCCGTGAACACCACGCGCCAAATAGCCAATTGCTCACCACCAATTCGATCCGACAAACCTTTGTCACTGCAGGTATCGGCTACCACAAAGATGGCTCTATCTTGCACAACGACACTCAATGGACACCACCTGGTGATTGGGATTCTCGCAGCCGTCCTTGGTATCAAGATGCGGTACGCAACCAAGCACGCACCATTACCGAACCCTACAAAGATGAGGGAACGGGCGCAATTTTGGTTTCGATTTCCTACCCAGTGTACGACGCATCCACGCTGATCGGCGCAACCTTCTTCGATGTTGATCTGTCTGACCTTTCGAGCAAGATTCACCTCGATAACACCAATCACCTGAATAAAAATAGCGATGCCATGGTGTTTATCGTGCACAAAAATGGCACCTTAATCAGTTACCCAGATGAACGCTTCAACGGCGCTCCAATGGCTCGAGTGCTTAATGACGCTGAGATCATCACCAAGCCTATTGTGACCGATGTACAAGGCAAACGTACCTACTTGGACTTCGAACCAATTCCCGGCGAGGACTGGTACGTAGGTATGATTCTCGACTACGACTCAGCCCATGAGATGCTGTACGACATTAGAAACTACTCTATTGCAGCGACCAGTGTGGCATTAGTTATCGTTTCCATCATTTTCCTGTTTGTACTTAACTGGTTAACAAAACCGCTTGGGCACCTCAATCAAGCCATGGCAAATGTTGCGTCAGGCAATGGTGATCTAACCAAACGCCTAGAGACCAATAGCGATACTGAATTCAAGATGCTGGCGGAAAACTTCAATGCCTTTGTCGCCGCCATTCAGTCATTAGTGCAAAGCTCGCAAAAAACCGCTGACACCGTGTCAGACGTATCGGAGCAAGCGAAATCTGCATTCAGCGAGTCGAATCAACTGCTGAACAACCAAGTTCAAGAAGTTGAACAGTTAGCCACGGCCATGAACGAGATGTCGACCACTTCTAACTTAGTGGCTCAAAATGCTCAGCATGCGGCAGAGTCAACTCAAACAGCGGACTTATCGACCAGCGAAGGCGCCGACCTGGTGTCAGAAACCTCCGATGCGATTGATCGCTTAGCGCAAGAATTAGAAGCTGCTGCAGGTACGGTAAGTGAAGTCGCGCACTCAACCGAAAGCATTGAAACCATCGTCGATGTGATTAACGGTATTGCCGATCAAACCAACCTACTTGCCTTGAACGCAGCCATTGAAGCCGCTCGCGCCGGTGAATCAGGCCGAGGCTTTGCGGTAGTCGCCGATGAAGTACGCACCCTAGCCCAGCGCACACAAGAGTCGACCGACGAAATCCGCCAAATGGTAGAGCGCTTGCAGCAAGGCGCTAATAGCGCGTCAAAAGCAATGACCACCAGCTTCCAACTTGCCGAAGAAACCGTGCAGAAGGCGCAGCAAGCGAGTGAAGCTCTGGCGAATATTAAGAATTCTGTGTCGCAAATCGCTGAAGTGAATATTCAAATCGCATCGGCTGCGGAAGAGCAAAGCTTGGTCGCAGAGGAGATCAACTCAAATACTGTCACAATCAAGGATTTGTCTGACCAAATAGCCCAACGGACTGACCATACTTCGGAGCTTATCGAGCAGCAAAATGCTCTGGGTAAACAGCAATCGAAAGCGATGAACCAGTTTATCGTATAAGTCATCATTGCTCAGGCTCTCACTCTAGAGCCTGAGTGACGACATTGCTCTACGTAACCCATTTATTTGCTCTATCTCCATAAGAAATATAGCCGCAAGGAATAATGGTTATTCCTAAAGCAATCACGTATTTCCTTACAATATGCATGGCCTAGTGAGCGATAACAACATAGTCGATGAGAACGGATCTCTTCGACACATTTGGAGCATGGATGCCTCCTAATAAGTGGAACAACCATGCAGACTGAACACAACCCTCTGAACCGCCGCAAAGCATCGACTAAAGCTTTGCAAAGCAATTCATTCACGACAAAACTCGCGCCTATTTTTACTCTTTCTCTTTTAAGCGCAGCCATATTCACCGCTTCAACCGCAAATGCCAGTGGTCTATTTCTTCAAGAAGCCGTCGTTGCCAACGCGGGTACCACAGGAGCTGGTGACGGCGTGTACACTCAATCCGCGGCTGCCATGTGGACTAACCCAGCGACCATGTCACACATGGGTGAAAGCCTGACGACTGTCAACGTCACGGCATTCGATTTAGAAATGAAATACCAGCACGAGACTGGCGACCCAGCCGACAATGGTAAAGCGCATACCGTAATGCCATCGTTATCGGTCTTTCATGCTCGCCAATTGAATGACGATGTTCACCTTGGCCTCGCCTTTGGAACCGTTGGAGGCTCTAGCCTTGATTACGGCCACGACTGGGCTGGCAGCAATTTAATGACAGATATCACCCTAACTGCACTGCAGTTTAACCCAGCGTTAAGTTTCCGCGTAACCGACCAAGTCTCTTGGGGCCTAGGGGCGCAATTTAACTGGGCATCACTAGAAATGGGGATGGGCTCAGCGCAGCTAGAGCAATCTTCTGATTGGGCATACGGTTTCAATGCTGGCGTGATGTATAAGTACAGCGATAAGCTCGACTTAGGTGTCAGCTTCCGCTCTAAAGTTGAACACGAATTTTCCACGAACTTAAAAACCGCTAGTTCGAGTACTCATGTTGTCGCTTCTGACCTAGCCGTTCCAGCCATTGTGGACGTTAGCGCCAGCTATGCTGCAACCAGCGACTTAAACCTATTGGCCAGCATTCAATTACACCGCTGGAGTGAATGGGATCAAACCGTATTTGATTTTGGCTATTTACCAAGCAATCCAGCTGGATTGAACTCCATCGATCGCCAATGGGATGATGTGTGGAAGTTTGCAATTGGCACCGACTACCGCCTCAATGCCGATTGGCGCTTAAAAGCTGGTTTCTCGTATGAAACCTCACCACAGGATGACCCAACGAAACAGTGGGTCGACCTACCTGTAGGAGAGCAATACCGTTACTCATTAGGTGCCAGCACACAATGGGATGGTTACATCTTTGATGTGTTCTACGAATACGCCGACTTTGGCAGTGTTGAGATCACTGAACGCAGAGACGTTGGAATTGGTATCAACGGTACATTTGAAGGCCGCATCCACTTCGTTGGGATGAACCTCACTTTCTAACTTATGAAGCACTCTCTATATTTATCTGGCCTTATGGCCATAAGCTTGTGCGCATTGAGCGCACAAGCTGAAGAAAAACACCACGAAGACCCAACTAAAATTGTCACTAAAGCTGGACTCGCCTATAGCGAAAGCTTGCAGATATCTGGCTCTATCGGCCTTGATGATGCACGTATGATTAATGCACGCATTAATGCCGACGGCGAAGAGTGGCGAGTCGGTGGTTCATGGTTGTTGCCCATGGGTATCGTTAACTTCAACTTTAGCCGCGCTGAATACGACGACGACGGCTACCGAAATAATTACAGTATCGGCACTTTTGTTCCATTAGACTACTTCGGTATTGAACCGCTAGGCTGGCAACTATTTCCTATGGCTGGTTACAGTTATAACGATGGGGAAATTGCTCATTTCGATGACAACAACCTAGAGCAGGACTACGTATTAATGCCTGCCTCAAGCCACGGTGGCTACCTGGGCATGTTTGGCTTAAAACCGCTCACCAAGAAATGGACTCTAATGGGTTTTGGTGGTGGTTCAATGGGGTCAGATGACTACTCGGGGTACTGGTTTGGTGCAGGATTAAGCCACAAACTGACTGATGCTCAATCGTTTAATTTTTATGGTGTCGTCTCAGAAGATGACTTTGGTGAAAATAATCGCTGGGGCATTTCCTACACCTACGAGTTTAAGTAAACCGCACTTCCATTTTGGGCTTCGCTCCCTAATAACCCAGCTTGGTTCTCACCATTCTATGGTCAGAGCCAACAATAGAACTGTCTGCGCGGCGGGAACAAATCCGCCAACCAGATTTACGCGATTTGAGCCATAAATGATCAATCCCGATCATGGTGAACGCTGGAGTATCAAATAGGGGATTCCAGTTCGGCCAACTGGCTACAGGTGCCGTTTCGAAACTAGGGAACAAGGCGCTAAATCGACGGCTATTGGCCGACAAATTGAAATCCCCAATCACCAACATTTCATCCGCTGGGTACTGCTCTATCATCGCTTCAATGGTTCGTAGCAGTGCGTTGCGTCGATACCATAACTCCTTGGTCCGTGGTGACGGAGGGTGCGCAGTTAATAGCTTAATCCTTTTGCCGGAAACCGGTCGCCAAGTACCAGAGATGACGTTCTGACCATCAGGCGTATGAAAGACAGACATATCGACTAAAGGCGCTTGGCTCAAAATCATCTGACTTGATGGGTAACCGACTTCGGGCTAACCTCCATACTGGTAGGGGTAAATATCATCGAGTAGCTTAAACTTTTCGCCATCTTCAGGTGCAACTTCTTGGAGTACCACAAGATCTGTCGGGTGCGATAATAGATAGTTAATGAATTCATTCACATGTGGATTGTAATAAAGCATGTTGTATTGAAGCACTGTCACGGGGGAAGAACAATTGGCCGTCACTACACGACTATTGGGCGGCGTAATCAGAATTAACGCGGCGCACATCAACGCGCATAACGCGGTATAAAGCCACAACCGTGCAAGTACAAAGAACAGAGTCAGCATTAAATAGTAGGCGAGCAGCAAACTCGGTACACCAATTAAGTTTTCAATCCACCACTGGGTTGCGGTGAAATGCAGCGTGATCCACACAACACTCGGGACGATGATTGCTACCCAAATTAGCCACCGAAACCTATGCATTCCGCTTCCTCGCTCCATCTGACTTGCTGTCAGTTGTACAATTATCGTCTACTATTCACTAACTTGCGTACTTTTTCGCTACTTAGAGAGTGAAATAGAACTGACATAAACTCGCGCTATGCTTGCGTTTTTTGCTTCACTTCATCCCACAAAGAGACTCACTTATGACCCAGCCTTTATACGTGTTTGACCTAGACGAAACTCTCATCAACGGCGACTGCGCCATGATTTGGAACGAGTTCATGGTGGAAAAAGGCATTGTGTCCGACCCAAATTTCTTGCAGCAAGATGAGCATTTAATGGCGCTGTACGCTCGCGGTGAAATGAACATGGAAGAGTATCTTACGTTTTGCATGGCCCCTTTGCTGCACCATCCAAAAGCGCAAGTCATGGAGTGGGTAGAAGAATGTGTAACACGCGATGTGTTACCTAAGCTATTTCCCCAAGCAAAACAGCTAATTACCGAGTTAAAACGCGACCAAATCGACATGCTGATCATATCGGCTTCCGTTGCATTTTTGGTTGAAGCAGTTGCAGACAAAATTGGCATCGAGCAAGCCATTGGAATCGACTTAAAAGAGCAAGACCATCACTTTACCAGCGAGGTCGTCGGTACTGCCAGCTACCGAGAAGGGAAAGTGACGCGCTTGAAACAATGGTTAGCGGCAACCGACAAACGCTACGACAGCATCCATTTCTTCACGGATTCAATTAACGATCTTCCGCTGTGTCTGCACGCCGACCACGTTTATCTCGTTAACCCATGTGAGCAACTAAACCATTATTTAGTAACAAACAATGGGCAGAAGACAGCCAATTGGCAGCGATTAAACTGGGGCTAATTTGAGCCTAATTCATGAAAGAAGCCGCCTATACTAGGCGGCTTCTTTGTGCACAGTATTAAACTTTTATCAGCCCAGCCATTCCTTTCTCATCATTTTCAGGGAATATCGAATCAAGTTTGCTTTCTGATACCCCAAGATGATCCCGAAGCACGCCTTTAATAACCGTTTGCATATCTGCGGTTGGGGCAAGATCTCGCCCTTGATAAAGCTGGGATTCAGATAATCCAGGCCAGTCTGCGATCACTTTCCCACCGCTTACGGCTCCACCCGCAATAAACACAGCATTCGCGGTACCATGATCCGTCCCCTGTGTGCCATTCTCTTTGACGGTGCGGCCAAACTCACTGGCAATCACAATTGCAGTTTTTTGCCATTGTGGACCTAACGCTTTTTTTAGTGCCGCTAAGCCTTGATCCAACTTTTTCAACTGGTTGGGCAAACGACCTGCGACCGAGCCTTGCCCTGCATGAGTATCCCAGCCTCCAAGCTCTAGCACAGCAATGTTAGGGCCGTTTTCAGCGGTTAAAAATTTGCCCGCCTGTGAAGCGAGCGCAGAGAATTGTCGCCCTGTCATCGCCTCACCAGCCATTTTCTCTATCTCCATGGCTTCCATAAAGTTTTCAGACAACGCTTGATCACTTTGAAACAGTTCTTCAAGTAATTGAGCTTGTCTGTCTCTCACTTTAAGGTTGTTTGGGTACCAACTGCTTACTGATTCGTCACCTTGCATAATGAGCGGCAACCCCGCATCAATAGCAATACCTTTCGATTGGCTGTTTGTCAGCAGTAACCGGTTTAGCCAACCTTCCCTATGCATTGGATCACTCGTACCATTTTCAAGCACTTTTTGACCATCGAAATGTGAGCGCTGGCGGTAAGGCGTCGCAACGGCATGAACAATGGCAAGTTCGTTCGAATTAAACCAATCGTAAGCATGTTTTAGGTTAGGATGCAGGCCAAACATTCCATCCAACTTGTTCAATTGGCTCTGTTTTAAACCAATAGTTGGACGGCTCGGCAAATAATCGGGATCAGAATACGGAACCACAACGTTCAAACCATCCATCGCACCGCGAAGCGTTATCCAAACCAACAAGTTACTGGAGTCGGTTTTAGCAAAAGCCAAATTAGGTAACGCGGAGCATGCGCCAACCGCCGCAACAGATTTCAAAAACGAACGTCTTCCAATATCGTACTTAGATTCATTCATCGCATCATACTCCTATCGATACTGGAACTGGGGGCTGAGCCAAAGCAGAGATAACTTCATCGCTAAACCATCGGCTTTTTCTAACGCAACTTGCGTATGCTGGTCGATATCAGACCCATACAAGTTAGCGACAATGTCTTTCACCAGCTGGTCAGGTTTACCTCCCCTTTTCCTAGCCTGTTTGATAGTTGCTGCCGCTAAGTTATTCGCAATTTGCCACCTTTGCACCAACGAAGAAGGGCTGTTGTAATCTTTATCAGAATCAGACCAACCAGCCGGTGAACCTGCGACAAAGGGGGGCTGCCCTAACGTCCTTAACAAGTTGACGTTATCTGGCACACTCACTCCACTGCTGCGTAGCACGGCAAACAACCACTCTTGTGGAGTTCGAAACCGCACTGATTTCGGGCTATTTGACGCCATATGCTCAACCAAGACTTGATACACCGGCGTCAACTCCCCTTCAAATTTCAGGTAGATTTTACTTAGTTCATCGACCAGTTCACTCGGGGTATCACCGATAAAGTGCATGGTGAGCTTGGTCACTAAGTGCTTGGCCGTATCAGGGTGTAGCGCAAGGTCTCTAAGGCAATTCTCTCCTTGTCGCACACCACTTTGTGAATAACGGGTACCGAAAACCGTTACGCTGCCAGGTTCATGAGTACCAGCTGAAAAACGAAAACCCGCGTTAGGTTGGGCAAACTTAACCCCCCAGCCTGTAATCGCTTTGGCGAGATTTTCTACATCTTGCTGGGTGTAGCTGCTGCTCACCCCAAGGGTATGCAGCTCTAAAATTTCCCGAGCAAGGTTTTCATTGAGGCCTTTACCTCGTTTCTTACCGACTTTCGAATTTGGTCCTATGGATATGTGGTTATCTAAAAACATCAGCATGGTTGGGTGTTTGGTCACATCCACCAGCATGTCAACGAAATTGCCGTTCCAATGCTTACGAATCACTTCGTTCTCAACACCGGCGACAATAGGCTTTACTCTGCGGGTATCTGCAGATATCGCAAAGTGATTGCCCCAAAACTGAATTAACCGCTCTTGAAAGCCATAAGGGGTACGACGCGTTTGCTCACTACGGGCCGCCATTTGGGCCATATAGCTTTGATTGAAATATTGATTGAGCTGCTTTTGGACTTCACGTCGCTTCTCAGGAGATTGCTTTAGTTGCCGTCTCTTTTTATTAAACTCAGCGATATCATTCAGAGTTGCTGCCGTACTTGGTAGGTCAATAACGGCCGCGCTAGTATACGTACTAGCCAGCAATTGCTCAGACACTGAAGTTACTCGAGGCTGATTAAGTCGGGGCCCGAAGCCAAAACGCTGCTCAGCTAAAATTTCAGCGGTTGGGTAGTAATCCATACGACATCCTGAAAAGATTAATTATTGTCAGTGTAACAACACTGCCAAGAGTTATTTTAGCGCACTGTAAATATTTCAAAGTTGTTAAAAGCAATCCGCTATGCTTAACTAAATCCACCTCCACCTCCACATCCTACAGATACTATTGAGAGCTCCGTTTGAAATTCAACATCAGCCGAATTAACACACCCATAGGTATTTTCCGTTTATCAGGAGACATTTCGGAATCAGAACAGCCTCCAACGCTGACCTACAACGACGCCGAGTTTATGGGTACCGACGGCTGGGTGTTGATCAATACCGCGTCAGAACATGGTTCCAGTATATTGACGCAAATAGAGCCATATGTGCTTGAACACTTGGCAGATCAATAGGGATAAGTATATTCCACGCACAAAAAAGCTAGAGCAGAGCTCTAGCTTTTTACTTTTTCTAGCTAAACACTTCTATACGTTAGCTAATGCTTCGACAAACCCTTTCGCATTCGCTCGAATTTCGTCATCCGACAGGCCTGGTTTGTACAGTGAAGCACCTAATCCAAATCCTTTCGCACCTAAGTCTAAATAAGGCTTCATACTTTCCACGCTAGGATTAATCCCCCCGACAGGGAAGCAGATCGTTCCTTTAGGCAGTACCGAGTTCAACGCTTTGAAGCCGTCGAGGCCAAGCATTGAAATCGGAAACAACTTGAGCCCTGTTGCGCCAGCAGCGAGAGCCGCGAACGCTTCACTTGGCGTTACTACGCCAGGGAATGTGACACAACCGGCTAGAGCGGACATCTTCACAACTTGTTCATTGAAATTAGGTGTCACCACTAGATTTGCACCTGTCTCAATCACCGATCTCGCCTGCTCCGGCGTCGTTACTGTACCAGCACCGATGAGGTAATCACTACCGAAATGTTCTACTAAACGTTTAATGCTCGTCAATGCGTCAGGGCTATTGAGAGGCACCTCGATCATAGTGAAACCTTCTTCGATCAGAATCTGAGTCACTCTTATTGCATCTTCTGGCTGAACACCGCGAATGATCGCGACCAAAGGTAGGTGCTGCTCTAATTTAAAGTCGTTGTTAGTCATTACTCATTACCTGCTTAATTTGTCTCATACCTACTAAAAATGCATCGTCACCATGCACGTGCTGACTTTTTATGCTCAAAGCATCGCAAGCAATCTGATATCGCTGGCAGAGTCCTTCCCCTCCAACCAGATATAAGCTCTTAGATTCTAGGTTTTTAAGTTCTTGCCCAATGAGTAGCCCCGATAAGTAGTCGAGCACTTCCTCTGGCGCTACCCTGCCAAACAGGCGATGCGTCCGAACGGCAAACAGTTTCGCCGTAAAGTCACTACCACCGCTTTCTTCGATACCACGCAGAAAAGCAGGCTCCGACACCACTTGCTGAGGCAAGCCGCGACCAAGGATTGAATGCTCAGCCAAAACAGAAAACATCTCTCCCGTCATATAAGTGCGGAACTCGGTCAATTCTCCGTGTTCTACGTTAACGTGTTTGCTGTGTGTACCGGGTAGAACTGCAGTGAAAGAGGCTTTATCAAGCATTTTCTGTAAACCAAACAGCTGCACTTCCTCTCCACGCATGACATCAAAGTCCCCCTGCAGGTTTTGATAGCTCACCCCAGGAATAATGGTTGCGTTCGCCCCCCAAGGAAGCACAAATTGATGTGCACCTTGTGCCAATTGATTCGGTGTCACTGGCGCGGCCACGTAAGGCACATCAACCCAACCTTGAGCGGAACCAACCATTCCAGCCATATAGACTGGTAGATGTTGATACTCACCTAACCAGGCTTTCAAGGTGCTCTCTAGCTCAATGGCAAATTGTCCGTCAGCAACTTGCAAAAGCCCTAAGGGCTTTTCAATTTTATCGATGAGCACGCCATCGTTTTGCATCGCAAACGCGCGAAAGTTGGTCGTGCCCCAATCAATAATTAGCCAATCTACTCTGTTCATTATTGTTATTGTTCTCCGCCGATCAGTTAACTTTGTATTGATTGATGATGTCTCGATTCACTTCTACCCCAATACCCGGCTTAGTAGGAATCTGAACCATGCCATTTTCCATTTTGATACCATCGCATATCAGATCCTTTCGGAATGGGTGAGAAGATTGGTCAAATTCCAGCATCGGCTCTTCTGGATTCAAAGAAAGAGGCGAAGAAGGTATAGAAGCAATGAACTGCAACGAGGCGGCAATACCCACCCCCGAACCCCATACATGTGGGATCATCATGGTTTGGCTTGCCTGCGCCATCGCTGCAATCTTCTTGCACTCTGTAATCCCCCCTGAGGAGCACAAATCAGGTTGAATCACATCTAGGGCTCGGCCTTCAAGCCATGGGCGATAGCCCATTTTGCCAAACAGTTGTTCTCCTGCAGCAATATAGGTTTTCGATAGATTCTTAATTTGTTGGTAACCTTGAAGATCTTCCGGTGCCAGCAATTCTTCTAAGAAGTACAAATTAAGGTCTTCGGTTTCTTTGATGATTCGACGTGCCGCTGCCGAGTTATAGGCGCCATTTGCATCCGCCATGATGCGCACATCATCACCGACTGCTTCTCGAATCGCGCGCATGAACTGAATATCCTCTTCAACCCCGAAACCGATTTTGAGCTTAAATGCTTTGAAGCCAGCATCCACGTAGCGATGCGCTTCTGCAATCGCATCTTGCGGATAGTTGCCTTCAGCAACACGATAAAAACCCGTCGCATAAGGCATGACTTCTTTGCGGAATGCTCCGCCAATCAACGCATGAATTGGCTGATTCAGAGACTTACCAATCACATCCCACAGCGCAATATCGACACCACTAATCGCATTCACCGCTGAACCGCCTTGTCCATATGGCCTTGTTGTGTTGTACATTTCTTCCCACAACACTTCGACATCAAATGGATTACGACCAACCAAAATTGGTTTAAATACGTGCTCAATAAATGCTGCTGCAATATGCGGTGGCTGTAAACCATGACACAGGGCTTCCCCCCAACCAGATACGCCCTCATCAGTAACCACTTCGACAATCAAAGCACTACGGTTGTGAACCCAGCCTTGCGCGAAGTAGAACGGCGTATCCAGAGGAACCGAAATAGCATGAGGAATGACGTTAACAATCTTCATAATTTGAACCTTACTTAAATCAATGCCATTGAGATCTGTGGGATAAACACCACGAACGCGAGCGCAACAAGCATTGCAATGAAAAACGGAATAATGGCTTTAGATAACTTCTCAACTGAAACGCCTGAAACACTGGAACCTACAAATAGGTTTAGCCCGAGTGGTGGAGTAATGAAACCTATTGCGAGTGTCACCACCATGATGATACCGGTGTGGACAGGATCGAAGCCAAACAGCATTGCGACTGGAACTAGGATCGGAATCAGGATAATGATTGCTGCAACCGTCTCCATGAAACAGCCAACAACCAGTAACAGTGCAACCATCAGCAAGATGAACACCACTTTGCTTTCAGAGAATGCCAGCATAGCGTTAGCAATTTGGGTCGGAATCTGTTCCAGCGCTAAATACTTACCAAACGCTGTCGCCGTACCCACGATGATCAACACGATGACAGAAGTAATCACAGATTTGGTGAAGATTTGAGGTAAATCTTTCACTGTAATTTCTTTATAAACAAACAAGCTAACAACAAGGCCGTAAACCACCGCCACAACACTCGCTTCAGTTGGCGTAAAGACGCCACCGTAGATGCCCCCTAAGATGATCACTGGGATAAGCAGGGCTAGCTGAGCGTGTTTAAACTGTGTCCACACTTCGGCGAGCGAGAATGGCTCATCCGAACCTTTGTAGCCATTCTTCTTCGCATAGAAATACGCGTAGGCCATCAGACAGAAAGAAACTAAAACCCCAGGGACAATACCGGCGATAAACAAATCACCGATGGAAGTGCTAGCCGAAACGCCATACATCACCATTGGAATACTTGGTGGGATCATGACGCCAATCGCACCAGCAGCAGTCACCACTGCAGTAGCGAAAGCTTTGTCATAACCATACTTGATCATCGCTGGGATCATGATTCCGCCCACTGCTGCAACGGTAGCGGGGCCAGAACCAGATATCGCAGCAAAGAACATACAAGTGATAATTGATGCGATAGCGAAACCACCAGTGATGTTTTTGACTAGCGAGTTAGCAAAGTTCACCAAACGTTGAGATATACCCCCACTGCCCATAATGTCACCGGCTAAGATGAAAAATGGCACAGCCATAATTGGGAATGAGTCCACGGAGGTGATAAGCGTGCTGACTAGGAAATCTACACTCAGTGTACCCGTCGATAAAATGGTCAGTAGCGTTGCCACACCCAGAGCGATCGCAATTGGCACAGAGAAGAAAACCAGCAGTGCAAACGTCGCAAACAAAATGAAAATAGACATGAATCAGCTCCCTATCTCAGTGCTTTCAGTTCAGTAGAGGTGATCACCATCTGCTGGATTAAACGAAAGGCGGTCAAAGCAAAGCCGACTGGCCCCGCTAAATACACCAACCACATAGGTAACCCTAATGCCGGTGAAGTCTGACCCAATGAATATAGGTTGATGACCATCTGTGTGGATTTAAATAGAATCACGCACGAGAAAAGGAAAAATACGACATCGGAAAACAGTAATACGTATTTCTTTTCTTTATCATCAAGAAGCATATTTATAGCTTCTATTTTAATGTGACTTTTCTTTGCCACCGCAAAGCTGATCCCAATGTATACCAGCCATATAAAACAGTATCGAGCGAGCTCTTCTGTCCATGAAATAGAATAATCAAGAGTACGAGTAACAACCTGCAAAAAAATAGCAGTCGTCATGATGGCTAATAAAATACAAGCCACTGTATTTTCAAAATATTTATCTAACCATTTAAGCATAAGTTTATCCTCGCCCCACTTTATTAAAGCGGGGCCAAAAAATTATTGGTTGGCAAGTTCTTGTTCTGCTTTGTTAATTTCAGCTTTGAACGCATTAATCACATCTGCACCAATAATTGGCTCGTATTTATCAACGACTGACTTCGTCGCATCTTGGAATCCTTTACGTGCTTCCGGCGTTAATTCAATCACTTCCATGTTTTGCTCAATGGTAGCAAGGCTATCTAGATTGACGTTACGGTTCACTTCTCTCTCGTAGTCTCCAGCTTCAATCGCTGCCTGCTTAATCACTTTTTGGTCGTGCTTGCTCAGCTTGTTCCAGGTTGCTTGGCTAAAGATCAACGCCAGTGGTGTGTAAACATGGCCGGTATCCGTCATGCTACTTTGCACTTCATACAAGTTGTTCAAAGCGATGTTTGGATATGGATTCTCTTGTCCATCAACCGTACCTTGCTGCAAGGCCGTAAACAGTTCATTGAACGCCATTGGCGTTGGCGTTGCCCCCATCGCCTTCCATGCGTCAAGGTGAAGTGGGCTTTCCATGGTACGCACTTTCAAACCTCTAACATCTTCAATACTGCGCACAGACTTGCTTGAGTTAGTCAGATGACGGAAACCATTTTCCCAGAAATCTAGGCCCACCAACCCTTTAGACTGCAGCCTCGCCAGCATGTCATCACCAAATGGACTACGTAGCACTTTGTCAGCTACCGCTTCACTCGTGATCATAAATGGCAAATCAAACACGTTATATTCAGGGTAAAAGTTCGCCAAAGGGCCGGTTGAAGGGATAGACACATCCAGCGTGCCTAACTGAAGCATTTCAATAGCCGCTCTGTCGTCCCCTAACTGGGCAGAAGGATAAATATCAACCGTTAAGTCAGTATATTTCTCTACGATCTCTTTGAATTTAGCTGCGCCATCATAAATAGGGTGTTTATTATTCGAGCTCATACTAAAGCGCAGTGTTTGTACCTGAGATTCACACGCTTGAGTGCCCACTGTTTGATTATTCTGTGAGTTTGTTGCGATTGCAGCGCCAATGATTGAGGCGATAAACAGCCCACCAATGGCCAGAATTTTTCCTGTTCCAGACATAGTCGTACCTAATATAATAAGTTTTATTTTTGGCACACTTATATGTGTGCGTAGGGTATTGGTTGAATTACAGAACGTTAATTAAGCTGCTCTGATATTTTTTCGCAGTATTCGGTAATAATAGGAATCAATTCCTGCATTCTCGAATCTGGCATATATTCTTTAATACTGGTTACCGATATTGCGGCAATAATATTGTTGTATTTATTTCGAATCGGCACCGCAACGCACCTTACTAGGTCATCATTGTCTTCTAAGTCAAAGCTATAACCACCTTTGGCGTATTGCTCCATCCGGTTCATCATTTGCTCAACATCCAGTGCCGTTTGTCTACTGATAAGTCTTTGCCATTCCATCTTCGGCATATCAAGCATTAAAGCTTTCCCCACTCCCGTTGCGGCAAGTGGTAATCGATCCCCGACTTGGGAGCGCATCTGAACATGGCGCTGTCCTGGGATCTTGTCGAGATAAAAAATCTCGTCTTCATCTTTAATACCGAGATGCACTGTGTCTTTAGTCAGCTGCGCAAGCTCTCTAATGTATGGTTTAGCAATCTCTTTCAGTGGCATATCAGCCTGAGCTCGAATACCAAGTTGAATCATTTTGGTACCCAGTACCAAACCGATTCCTTTTACTTCTCGGACGTATCTCGCTTCAATTAGCCCTTGCAAAATACGGTGAACCGTCGACTTAGGCAGAGCCAATTGCTCGCAGATGTCCTTCAGATTACGGTGCCCGTCGGCAATCGAATCAATGACAGCGAATGCTTTAGCTAGCGCCTGGTTACCTTGTACTTTGCTCATAAAACGACCTCATGTTGATGATGAGAAATATACCTGCCAGATAAAAACGTTAATGTGACAATTATCAACATTCCATATTGCGAAACACTATTCCCACATTGTGGAACTTTTATTTGACTGACGAAGCATTTCATCCTATCTACAAGGCAAACGTATGATCTCATTAGATTTTCGCAACATATTGAAGCTTTCGTATTGCTGCTGTAATAGTATGCTTAAGAAACCAGCCGCATTGGATATCACTATGAACTTGAGACAACTCGAAATTTTCTATGCCGTGATGCAGGCAGGCACTATTTCTGGTGCGGCCAAAAACCTCAATGTCTCTCAGCCCAACATTACAAGAGTGCTGTCTCACACTGAAATGCAGCTCGGCTTTCAATTGTTCGAGCGAGTAAAAGGTCGTTTGGTGCCGACTCAAGAAGCGAAAACCTTGCTTCCGGAAGCCGAACGGATATACCAGCAACTCGGCCAATTTCGTTCTCTGACTAACAAGGTTAAAAAAGGCAGCTTGCACCTTCGAGTTGGTGCTCCCCCTATACTCGCCAGTGCTTTGCTTAGTTCGGTCATAGCCAAATTATGTGAGGATCAAGCCTTATCCGTCGAAGTTTCAACCGCGAATAGAGATGAGCTTTGCCAAGGGCTTTTGAAAAATGAATTGGATGTCGCGGTAAGCTTTGGTGACGACGCACCTTCAGGTATTGCTTGCGAACTTCTCGCCACAAAGAACATGGTTGCTTTGCTACCCACAACCGATACTAGTCAATCAGTTGAGCTCGCCTCTCTACTCGACTCTTCTCTACCCGTCATAGGATTAGATTCTCGCGATCCACTCGGTCAGTTACTTCACCGAGCTATACACAAAACCCATCCGCAGTATCACCACCAAATTTCTGTCAGAAGTTATGGCGCGGCCGCCGAGCTGGTAAAACACAATGCAGGCTCAGCAGTAGTAGACCCTTGGACAGCCGCGCAGTTTAGTCACGTAAACACAATGAAAGCTGCCGAGCTGACTCCGCCTATCCCATTGCACGTGTCGATCCTACATGCAGAACATCAACCCTTGTCTATCACCGCACAGCAATTCATCGCTGCACTCAAAGCTAGAATTGAGACACAAGAGAGTTAAAACGCTAGTCATTAAAGCTAGGGTATAACCTCAAGCTATAGGCTACGAATAGATAAGTATTCGGCGCGCGCCGCTGTATTTCATATGCTGCATCTCAACAGTTCACGGATACAACGCAAGGATTCTTATGTCTATCTCTCAGCCTTACCTACTTTTTCTTGGGGATGTTACTGACCCACTTTCAGCAAAAACAGCTCGCGGTATTCACCAGTGGCGCCCTAACGTTTGTGTCGGCCAACTTCGCCTCACCGAAAATACCGTATCCTTGGGTCTCGATGACCTATCGCTAGAACAAGCAAAAGAAGCTGGCGCAAAAACATTAGTCATTGGGACAGCGAATGCTGGTGGCTTTATTCCAAAAACTTGGCTCAGCACCCTGATCCTCGCAGCAGAAATGGGATTCGAAATTGCGTCAGGCATGCACCAAAGGCTGTCGGATGTGGAAGAACTCAGCGCGTTACAAAAAGCAGGAAAAACAACACTCCACGATGTAAGACACTTCGATGATGCCCTTGATGTTGGTAATGGAAAAGAACGAGCAGGTAAGCGCTTGCTAACAGTTGGAACTGACTGTTCAGTAGGAAAAATGTTCGCTGCACTCGCGATTGAAAAAGCACTACAAGAACGTGACATTAAGGCTCAATTCAAAGCGACTGGCCAAACAGGCATTCTGGTACAAGGCTGTGGCATCTCAATTGATGCGGTCGTTGCTGATTTTATTTCAGGCGCTGTGGAAGCGATTAGCCCTGCATTTACCGACCACGAATGGGACATCATTGAAGGCCAAGGCTCTCTGTTTAACCCATCTTATGCAGGCGTCAGTATGGGCTTGATCCATGGTGCACAACCTGATGCCATGGTGCTGTGTCACGAAATTGGTAGACAACACATTCGCCACTTACCTCACGCAAGCTTGCCGACCATTGAAGCCACCATTGCTGCTAACGAGCAAGCGGCTCAGCTTACCAATCCAAATGCGAAGATCGTGGGAATTTGCCTCAATACGTCCAGCTTAGCGGAAGAAGACGCGAGAGAACTGTGCGCACAGTGGAGTGAACGATACCAACTTCCTGTGACCGATCCTGTTCGCTTTAGCGTTAATAGTATTGTCGATCGTTTGGTGTAAGAGGCGCATATGAACATATCGGCGCAGCATCACTCAATCAAATTGGCTAAGCCTTTCAGTATTTCTCGAGGCACTCGTACTCATGTCGATGTCGTGCGTGTGCTCATTGAGTTTGAAGGCATGAGCTCATTAGGAGAATGTACTCCTTACCCTAGATACGGTGAGTCAGTCGACTCGGTAATCCAACAAATTGAATCGTTCGCTCAATATATCAGCACTCAAAACGTTGACACTCCAGAGCAAGCGAGAGCAATGCTTCAGCGCAACATACCAGCTGGAGCGGCTCGTAATGCACTGGACTGCGCATTTTGGCAAAGTGAGATTTCGCGTAAAGGAAGCCGTTTCCCTTCTCCGTACTTTGACGTTGCCAGCCAAATTGAAACGGCGATGACTGTATCAATTGCCACTCCAGCACAAATGGCAGAACAAGCCAAAGAGTACGTTGAATTGGGCGCAACACTGCTCAAAGTGAAACTCGACGATCAACAAATCATAGAAAGAGTCGCAGCAATTCGCCGTGTGGCACCTCAATGCAAAATTGTATTGGACGCCAATGAAGCATGGCTTGGTCTGCCTCTCGCTGAGCTTTTTGATCAACTGGCTAATTACCAGATCGCTATGATCGAACAGCCGGTACCTGCTGGACAAGATGACGTTTTGCAAGGTATCCCTCATCCAATACCATTGTGCGCGGATGAAAGCTGTCACACCAGTGAAGATTTACCTGCATTGCTCGGCCGCTATGAAATGGTCAACATCAAGCTCGATAAAACAGGAGGGCTTACTGAGGCGTTAAGGCTAGAGGAGCTCGCCAGAGATCATGGTTTTAGCGTGATGGTCGGTTGTATGTTGGGAACATCAATTGCAATGAAAGCCGCCCTGCCTATTGCAACTAGAGCAGAGATTGTCGATTTAGATGGCCCCGTATTGTTAGGCATAGAAGAACTCGATGGCTTAGTCTACCAATCCGGACAAATCTTAGTCCCTCACCCTGTCGACTAAAGTGCACAGGTAGCCAAAAGTGTACTGCTAGCGCAATAAAAGCCGCCTCCTTATGGGCGGCTTTGATTCGCTACCCTTTTACAGCCAGCATTGCACCAAACGACACAAGCGCCACGCCACATATCTGCTCCAGTCGTTTCTTCACCTTTAACAACCTAGATTGCATGGATGGAGAAGTGAAAACCACCGCAACCAAGACAAACCAGATAGCATGGAGAATGATCATATAGCCTCCGTACAATAGAGCGCCAAATAACCCTTGCTGATCAGGAGAAATAACCTGACTAAATATGCTAACGAAGAACAACATTGTTTTTGGGTTTAAGGCATTGCACAGCCAACCTTGCAATGCCAGCTTTATGAGATTGGTTTCCTGTTGTACATTCCCTTGTTGAGCTAATACGTCACTGCTATAGAAAAATCCTTTTACTCCCAAATAAATAAGATACGCTGCTCCCATATACTTAATGCACTGGAATAGAAATACGTTCTGTGAAACTAAATATCCAATTCCTAATATGGAATACGTAATGTGAACCGTAATAGCAGCACTGATACCTAACGCCGTCCAAATACCAGCCTTCCTACCCTGTGCGATACTATTTTTGAGCACCAGAACAAAATCAGCTCCTGGGCTAATAACGATAATAAGTCCTAATATAGCTAAACTCATCAATTCCATTTCTATACCTTACTTGTCTTAATTGTACGTACATTGTATGAGCTTACGAGCTATCTTATAATCGAAATGAACTCCACATATATGTGAGAAAAAGTCACACATGAGACATTTAAAAGCTTTCCATATATTCCATGTTGCAGCGTCTTGTACTAGCTATACCCAAGCAGCTAAACAACTAAACCTTACCCACGGTGCGGTGAGCAAACAGATTAAAACTTTGGAAAATTTTTTGGATCAAACATTGTTCCATCGGCAAGGCCGAAACGTTGTTTTGACTGAGGAAGGAAAGTTGCTACACACCTATACGACTCAGGCATTTAATTCTCTAAGCGAAGGTGTCGCAACACTGGAAAGAATGAAGAATCAGTCATTAGACGTATCGTGTGAACCAACATTAACTATGCGCTGGCTGATGCCAAAACTCGAAGAGTTTTACGCTCAAACGCAAATAGACGTTCGCCTTTCTACCGCAGGAGGGGCCATTAACCTAGCGAGTGCAGGGCTTGACCTCGCTATTAGAAGAAATGATTTTCCCATTCCAGAACAATACAATGTGACACCACTGGTCACCGAATGGATTGGACCTGTTTGCTCTCCGGCTTATTGGGATAACATTCAGAACCATCTAGTCGACGCTAAACTTTTGCATACTGAGACTCGCCCCTGTGCGTGGCGAAGCTGGTTTGAACACAGCAAATCAGCACAATTGGCGATATCGGCTGAGCAAACCTTTGCTCACTTTTATTTTTGCCTTCAAGCGGCAGTTGATGGCTTAGGCATAGCCATCGGTTCTTACCCCTTGGTAGAACAAGAGCTAGAACGAGGAAACTTGGTCGCTCCTTTTGGCTTCATTTCCACTCCGCAGCAATATGTCGTCATTACGCAGAAGGAAGGGGCCTCCGAAAACCAGCAAATCTTCATTAACTGGCTTAAAGGCAAGTTCCAATCGTGCGTACCGAACTAAATGTTTCCAATGTGGGGAGAAACTACTCTTCTCTCAATCGCTCAAAATAATCATAAATAAGCGAGTTATAGCGGCCATCTTGCTTCATTTCGAACAGCACTTGATCAATGTTCTTGAGAAGTTCTGAATGGTTTCTTAGCTTGGAGAACGCAATAAAGCTTTGGGTAGCATCGATGGATGGGGATAAAATTTCTAGCTGCTCTTCCAACTTTTCTTTTACCAAAATACTCCTAGCACCGAATTCGTTGTTTACCCATAAGTCGGCAACTTGTTCATTGATAAGGCGAGCACATTCACTTGCACTCTCGCGACGAATAACCTCTTTGAAACGGCCACCAGCTATTCTTTGATCGACCGCTTTGCCATAACTGACTTTGTTCACCACGCACAAAGTAAACTGGGAGGAGTTGGCGAACATGGCGACTCGCGGGGAAATGTCACGCCCTTTTAAGCTGACTAGGCTAATGTTTTGCATAAACAACATTTGAGAACTGAAATCGGCAAACTGTTCTCGCTGGCGATTTTTAAATATGGTGAAGATGCCATCGGTGCCACCACTTTCGACTAACTTCAATGCTTCAGCCCAAGGCATTACCGTGATAGTTACCGGTTGTTCTAACTCAGCAAACACATAGCGAACTAAATCGACCGCAACGCCCGAGACGCGGTCTTCTTTTTGCTCAATATAAGGAGGATAGTCGAGTGTCACGAGTTCAATTGGCTCTGCCGCTACCAATTGACTGACCTGTAACAAAGCTGCGACAGCAAACAGTCGTAAACCAATCATGCCACCTCCCTACTCAAGCTTAAGTATAGAGGCAATCTGAAAAAGAACAGTAAAAGCCTATGCTACGTCCAAGCGCTCAATATTGGAGTTTTTGTAAGCTTTCTTATCTTCGTACATTCGATGATCTGATAACGCAACAAACTCTTCCAATTGCTGATAGCTTTCTATCTCATCCACTAAGCACCCACCGACACTACTGGTTATTTTGGTGCCGTGAATCATGAAGCTCCCCTCAGAGCAATGCCCTTTGATGCGTTCGATTAATACTTGAAGCTCTTCTTCACTAGTCATGTCGTTGGCGATGATCAAAAACTCGTCGCCGCCATATCGGATGATCCAATCGGTCGATTTCACGTTATCTTTGATGGTTTTAGCAATGTGCTGAATGGCTAAGTCACCGACCTTATGGCCAAAGGAATCATTAATTTTCTTAATACCATTACCATCGACAAACAACACCGCTGCATTTGAGATTTTTCCGCCGTTGAGAAAGAATTTGCGAATATAACTTTTGGTATACACCCCTGTCAGCTCGTCTTTCTGACTTTCCAGTTCAGCAGCTAACGATCTTAAATAACGGGCATACGCAAAGCCAAACATTCTTACTAGAGCCACAGAGACAACAAACAAAACCGCCAACCATACTGCATCGTCTTCTAACACACTCATTACATAGACTCGAGACTCCATAATGGCGCGTGGAGACATAATGTAGTTATCTGAGAAATACAGTTTGGCATCGTCACCTTGCTCTCTGTTGGACGCCACATTGATGTACCCTCGGCCCGTATCTTCGGTGTGAAAGTAAAAGTCCTGTGATAAGAAGATATCTGAGGACAAATCTGCAATAAGTTCACCTTCGATGATGACGGGTGTAGAAACGGTAAGTACTTGCTTACCCGTTAGAATATCTTTGTAAAACTTAGAGATGATAAATCTATCACCTAGGCTTGATATCCCACGTGTACATTTATAGGTTTCTTGACAATTGATACTGTCATTCCTTGGTGCGCGGATTGGACGAACTTCTTGATCTGTCATGACCAAACTAGAATTATCTAGATAGCCACGATAATAAAAATCCGTATTTTGAGCCTGTCGACCTGCATGTGAACTGTATATTTTGGCAAGATGGAAGATAGGCGCGCTAATGCCCCCTTGTTTGTCCCCTGTTCGAAGAAAACCAAAATTCTTGTCTTCCATTAGTGCACGAACATCTTCATCCTGTATGGAAACGCTGGATTGGGACTCTAGCGCTTCTGTGAGCTCCGTAGATAGTACGAGTAATCTGGTAGAGACGTTGTGGACTTCACTCTCTAGCTCTGTTTGATAAGAGAATTGCTGTTCGACCTTTCTGTCGAGGCTATAAACAAACGCAAACGCCACAATCACCGCGGACAAAAGCAACGAAACTAGCCACGCAAGCCAACGCATTTTAAAGCTATATAGCGCATGCAACCGATTAATACTCATTTGCCCAACTACCTTTACTTATCAACATTGAAGCCTCGCTCAAATTACCTCATTCAACTTACCTACATCCCTACATTAGAAATTGAACTATTACACATACGAGTACTAAGGTTACTTCGATATGAAACGAGACTTTTACCTTTTTACGCCACTAGTGATATTTCACTCTTTAAGAGTATCCCCCCCTCCTAAGGCTGGTCGACCAAGATCTCGTATAGCTCCTTTTACATTTTCAAAGACAAAATCTTGCTTGTCATACGCTTACACGCTTGAAATGCAACCGTGAGCCATGTCACAGTGGAGAAAACTAAATCTCAACACAGAGTGAGGTCTCACATGCTCAACATAGCTTTTTTCAGCACCAAGAATTACGACGAATCGTCGTTTGACAACGCCAACCAAAATCCCAATATCGAATGTCATTTTCATGACTTCCGACTCAACGCAAAAACAGCTCAAATGGCAGCAGGTAGCCAAGTTGTTTGTGCGTTTGTAAACGACAACCTTTCTCGCCCAGTCTTAGAAATCCTTGCTGACGTCGGCGTTAAGCTGATTGCCATGCGCTGCGCAGGTTTCGACAAGGTTGATCTTGAAGCAGCCAAAGAGCTTGGATTACAGGTAGTTCGAGTGCCCGCCTATTCACCTGAAGCGGTTGCAGAGCACGCTGTTGGCATGATGATGTGTTTAAACCGCCGATTACATAAAGCCTACCAACGTACCCGTGATGCTAACTTTTCTTTAGATGGACTGGTTGGATTCAACTTCTTTGGTAAAACTGTCGGTGTCGTGGGCTCAGGAAAAATTGGCATGGCCGCGATGCGCATTTTCAAAGGTCTAGGCATGAACATCCTGTGTTTTGACCCGTATGAAAACCCATTGGCCATCGAACTGGGTGCTAAATACTGCTTGATCGATGAGCTGTTTGCTCAATCCGACATTATTTCTCTACACTGCCCATTAACCGCAGACAATAAGCACCTACTTAATGAACAAGCGTTCGATAAGATGAAAGACGGCGTGATGATCATTAATACCAGCCGCGGCAAGTTGCTTGATTCTGCGGCGGCGATTGAAGCGCTAAAAAAAGGAAAAATTGGTGCTCTTGGCCTTGATGTTTACGACAACGAAAAAGACCTGTTCTTCCAAGACAAATCGAATGACATCATTGTTGACGACGTATTCCGTAGGCTGTCGGCATGCCACAACGTGCTGTTTACCGGCCACCAAGCGTTTCTAACTAATGAAGCCCTGCACAACATCGCTACAACCACACTAAACAGCATTGACGCTTTCTTTGCAGGTCAAAAGTCGGGAAATGAACTCATCAACGACTAAATAAAAACGCGAAAAAAGGCCGCAGGGAATGCGGCCAAAAGTAGGACAAATGTTATAGGACGTAAATGGAAAGGGTTGGGATTACTGAAGGTAAGCGTTCAGCATCCACATCAATTTTTCTTGCTCACCAATGTAGTCACCCATTAATGCAGCCGTACCTTCATCATTGGCTTCACCCGCTTGCTCAAGCAGTTGGCGCTCTTTCTTAAGTAATACGCTAAATCCACTCACCAAACCTTGCACACATTCCACACCCGAAGTTGCATTTAGGTGCTCGCGAATTTCACTTGCTTCTAGGTAGCGGCTAAAGCTGTGGTCTGGCGTAAAGCCTAGTGTGAGAATTCGTTCTGCAAGTTCGTCGATCTTGGTTTGCAGATCGGTGTAAATCTCTTCAAATTTGACGTGTAATTCGAAAAATTGCTGACCTTTAATATTCCAGTGATAACCACGTGTGTTCATATACAGAACTTGGTATAGCGCTAATAAGTGGTTCAGTTCACCAGCAAGATCTTGTGCTTTTTCGTTATCTAGGCCAATTAAATTTGTTTGATTAGTCATACCGACACTCCTTGGAACAGGGTTAATTTGGTTAAGAGCTTTTTTCTCTTTGATGGTTGTAGTTTATGCAACCTCATCAGATAGATAAAACCGTTTAAACCTATTCATTTGATAGTGAAAACCAATCAAAATATGAAGTACACAGTGCCAATTCCCTTAGAGTAGCTGCAGCTGATAATACGATATCTACTCCAAGGCCAATGTTAGCTTCCGCTAGAGCTCATAGTTCAACGCCACACCACTTTCTGCAGCAAAATCCTCGTCGTGACTAATCAGAACAAAAGCGCCTTTATAAGCTTTGAGGGCATTTGCAAGAATGACCTTAGAATCAATATCCAAATGGTTATCTGGCTCATCCAGCAGTAGCAACGGCTGCTCTTTCTGGTGGCTGACGACTAACATGGATAACTTCATTTTCTCACCACCACTGACCTGGCAAACAGTGCGATAAACGGAGTCACGGCGAAAGCCTATTCCGGCCAGTAAAGTCCTAGCTTTATCATGTGGCAAATGTGGACACAATTCCGTCAGGTTATCGAGCATGGTTCGTTCTGAGTTCAGAACTCCGAAATGTTGGTCGAGATAGTAGACAGGTGTATTTAACTGTAATTCTCCACTCATTAACTCTACTTCACCCTGTAGCACTTTAAGTAAGGTAGATTTTCCGCACCCATTTCCACCACTCAATCGCATTTTGCTCCCGCCATTTAATTGAAGTGTAAGTGGTGTATTGCAACCGAAAGGCAACACACCATCCACAATAGAAAACAGCCGCTTCCCTCTGCCTTTTTCGCTATCCATGTAGAGTTTTTGCGCTTTAAGTTGCTCGTGACGACTTTGCAATTCCGACGCTTTTTGTTCCAAAAACTCTCGGCGGCCACTTTCATTTTTACGCCGGTTAGATGCAGATTTCGTCGCGCTACTTCTCATCGCATTAAGCAAAATTTTGGGCTGCCCGCCTTGTTTTCGGATTTTATTTCCTTGTGCGGCACGCTTATCCGCTTTTTCTTGATCCTTTTGCGCTTGCTGCTCTAACCGCTTCTGTTGATTGCTCACGCTGAGAAGCTGTCGCTCTACCGCCCTAGCTTCGAGATCTTTTTGCTCACGATAGAAATCGTAGTTCCCTCCATATTGGATTAGCCCTCGCTGACTCAGTTCCCATATTTGATTCACCGAACGCAACAATTGACGATCGTGGCTTACCACCAATACGTATCCTGGAAACGCTTGTATTTGCTCAATAAGCCAATTTTTGGCGTTGCCATCCATGTGGTTGGTCGGCTCATCAAGGATCAGTAGGTCGACGTTAGATTTGAACAATTGCGAAAGCTGCAGCTTCGCTAACTGACCGCCGCTTAGCTTGCAGCACGGAAAATCCAGATCAGTGGGCAGTCCCAGAACCAATAGCTCATCACTTAACGCCTGCCTAATTCCCCAGTTATCTCCGACAATCTCAAACCATTTAGGATCACTACTTCCCGCTTCGATGTGCGTCAAGGCAGTTAAGAGATCGTCGACTTTCAAAAACTCCGCCAAGCTGGCAGAGCTTTCAATCAAAGTGGATGGTGACTGGCTGTAATAACCCACATTACCTGATAATGAAACAGTGCCTGAGCTGGGCGCTTTGTGCTTCATTAGCAGAGATAGAAAAACCGATTTCCCAACCCCATTTCGCCCCACCAGCCCAACGCGGGATTCAGACAGTGAAACCGAAATGTCGCTTAGCAACGTTTCCCCATTAGCAAATTGGTATGTGAGATGATGTGTTTGTAGTAACAACGGCATAATGGCCTCCTGTGTGCAGGGGCATTAGGCATAGCGATGGTCGATCGACAGATAAAATGGCGCACCATTTAATCGAGTTTTAATGTTGTAGTCGGTTCGAGAAACGAGCGATGATGAGCTACGCCTACTAACCCTGTATATCCAAAGAAAAATGTGTAACGTTCTGGAAAACAGGTATTAGTTATTCATGTGGGCGTAAACTCCGAAAGAAATGATGTGAGGGAGTGTAACGTCAGTGGTGCGCAAAAATCAAGCAAAACGAATGACGACCATTAAGCCGCCATTCATTATTACTTTAGAGCTCGAACATTACTTCACTTTATAAAGTGTGCTGGCATCAGTATGTGCAAATGGCTTTCCATAGATATTCAATTCAGAGCTTTGAGAATAAGTGAGTTCATTCTCTGAAATATTAAGATTCATGGTAAAGTTCGTTGTAGTTGCATTATCTGTCATGTATTCAGATTCTGCGATTCCACGCTTAGAAGCCACTAAAGTCATGTTATTTCCAGCAGGACCTTCTGCGGTAACACATGTGGTACGTGGCACACAAAATGAGTTATATACAATTTGGTTTTCTTGGTCGTAAATTAAGTAGCCGCGTTGATCGTGAAACTTAGAGTCATCTGATTTTCTGAATACTTCTTGCTTATAGTACAAAGCAACTAAGTATTGATCACTGGCATTAGTCGCATCAGCAGCCACTTCAAATGTCATCACTTCGTAGAACGGCGTCACTGCCGGACCACCTTTCCCTACATCAGAGTCTTCCTGACCAGGAGACATATCAATACCACCTGACTCAACCGATTTCCATGTGCCAACTAAAGGGGCTAACGGACCAAAATCCATGCCGTTGATTTCAGTATGTTGAGCGACGACTGGCATAGATAATGCGGCACAAATTCCCACTGCTAATAATTTTTTCATTTTATATTTCCTTTATGTTTTGACTTTACTGCCAAGGAATATAAGTCAACAAATGAAAAATTATTTATTTCAGATCATTTTTTACACAAATTAACTTTCATAAATGTAATTATTTATTTCAATTAAAACTTAAGGATATATATTTAGACAACTAATTAATCAGAGAACTAGCGATTGGGAATAATTAAACATGTATCAAACAAAAAACACACATCATTAAATAAAAATGAGTTCAATTTATAGAATGAAAATACGTATTTAACGTGCTTGAAATAATAACCCATTATTAATATCTCTGTCATTAGCAATATTAGACTTAGTTACCAGACTTCGACTTCTGTTCACTTTTCAAACAAATTAAGTTGACCCACAGGTCAGATTTAACATATTCTTTACAGTTGAACTAAACTATTAGGTTAGAAAACTCGCGACCATAAAAGGAGCATTATGGTGAAGCTTACAATACGAGCCAAAGCAGTGTTAGCAACGGTTGTTGCTGCCCTAGTGATCATCACATTAATGGGGACTTATTCTTTCGTCTCTAGCTGGAACATTCTGATAGAAAAGACGTTCCAGAGAGAACTTCCCGCAGTGCTTGGCGAAGTAAGCAACGATTTAAATAGGCAGCTCGATGGCCCAATCGTCGCTTCTCAAGCGTTAGCATCTTTGCCGATTTTTACCCAATATTCTTCCTCTACTTCTGAGCAGGAGATCACGCAACTTTTATCGTCAGTCAAGCAAGAGTTCGGGGCAATTACCTCTTATTTTGTCTCCGCTAAAGACAACAAATACTACATCCCAGACGGCATTCTAAAAACCATCAAGTCGAGCGAAAGTGGTGATGCGTGGTTTTTCAATTTCATTAAATCAGGCAAAAAGTTTGAGCTTTCGTTCGATACCGATAGCGCAACTGGCATCCCAACCATGTTTGTTAACTATGCGGTTATTAATAATGGTCAACGCGTTGGTGTAGCAGGTATTGGATTAACCCTAGACGCCATCACACAACTCATCAGCCAATACAAACTGGGAGAAAATGGGTTTGTTTTTCTAGTGGATGCAAAAGGTGACATTAAGATCCACCCCGACAAGTCAATGATTGGTAAGTCGCTAACTCAACTTGGTGTTAGCGATGCCGCCTCTTTGCTCCAAGCTCAAGACTCAGCCGTACTAGAAGCCGATATTGGAGGCGAGACCCAAGTTATCGGAGCCAAGACAATGCCTAGCATTGGTTGGACGCTGATTACTGTAGAACCACGTAGTGACGTATTGGCTGATCTCAACAGCTTTAGCCAAACTATGATCCTTATGGCCATCGCAATTGCTGTCATATATACCCCAATCGCCGCTTGGATCACCAACAAACTTCTTGCACCGTTTGCTCAAGTTGCCACCCTTCTTGAAGATATCGGTAAGGGCGGCGGTGATTTAACACAACGTCTAGACGACTCCCGACATGATGAAGTTGGCCAAATGGCCAAAGGTTACAACCAATTTGTGCAATATCTGGCGGACTTATTACGCGATGTCTCGAATACTGGGCAAGAAATCTCCACTTCAGTACAAAGTGTCGATGGTATGGCTCACTCAATGGAGCAAGAGATCAAGCAGCAGACCAGCCAAATTGAGCAGGTTGCCACTGCTATCCATGAAATGGGCGCGAGTTCAGAAGAAGTGGCCTCAAGTGCCGATGGCGCGGCGAAAAGTGCTACGTCAGCAACCGACTCGATTCGTATTGGATTGCAATCAGTCAGTTCTACCTCAGACAGCGTTGAAGCCATGAACAATCAGCTTCAAGAAACCACCAATGTGGTGAATCAACTGGCGCAAGATGCAAGCTCAATCGATACCGTTCTTGACGTGATCAGTGGTGTTTCTGAGCAAACTAACTTGCTCGCCTTGAATGCTGCAATCGAAGCCGCACGTGCTGGTGAGCAAGGGCGTGGTTTTGCAGTTGTCGCTGATGAAGTCCGCACTCTTGCATCCCGAAGCCAAGCCTCGACCGAAGAAATTCGCGCGATTATCGAGCAGCTACAAAAGCGTACAGAGGCCGTGGTATCTGCCATTGCCACCAGTTCTGATATAGCGAAAAACTGTCAGGTTGAAGCAACAAACTCTCAAGAGCAACTTACTTCTATTTCTGCCGATGTAGAAGAGATGAACGCTATTAACATGCAAATAGCCTCTGCCACCAATCAGCAGTCTAATGTGGTGAATGAGATCTCTCCTCACGTCACGAATATCGCAGAGATCGCTCGTCAGAGTGATGAAATGGTGGAACGTACCGCCGCCGATTGTGAGCAGTTAAAACAAAAAGCCGATCACTTAGGGCAACTGGTCAGCAAGTTCAAGTTTTAAGCAGTTAAGCTCGTACACTTAACCCTGACACCTTAACCTAAAACAAATGCGCCGCGCGATTGCACGGCGCATTCTTTGACGATTCGTAAACAGTACATGCAAACCTTTATCCTCAATATATTCAAGGGTCCAACTCTTAGCAGCACGTTCCGCGGTGTTGGCCAAATTGCATTTCAATACAACCTGTGGTCAGGTGTGCTGTTTTCATTCGCTATTGCCCTCACATCGCCGAATGCACTGCTTTATACTCTGGTTGGCTCATTAATTGGTTATCTGGCAGGGGCCATACTCAAAGCCCCGACTAGTGCCTTACACGGGGGACTTTACGGCTATAACGGGGCCTTAGTCGGCTTGGCAACAGGGATGTTTTTTCAACCTTCCGTTGTCGCACTGCTCTTGGTCGTGGTTGCTTCATTCGCCACATCAGCCTTCATGAAACTTTGGGCGCAGTACTTTCCATCTAATCATCTGCCGCCTTTCACGTTGCCGTTTTTGAGCACTTTCTGGTTGATTAGCGGTACTGGCCTTCTTGAACCGGTGACCTTTGTGACGCTGTTACATGGAGAGTTAAATCAATGGCTTCAAACCGGCTTAGCGACGCTTCATGGCGTTGGCCAAGTTTTCTTCACTGGCTCTACACTGGCAGCCGTTATTATCGTCGCCGGATTTATTGCTAATTCAATGTCTGGGGCAGCGTGGGCTATCGGTGCTTCTTTGATTGGATATTGGATTGGGCAGCTACTTGGCGCGGATGATCCAAGTCTACATGTCGGGTTGTTTGGGTTTAACGCAACACTAACGGCAATCGCCCTTCATATACGTTACGCGAACCATATCGTTGTTTTAGGTTCGGGAGTAGTACTGGCTACTTTGCTGACTTGGCTGGCAGGGAGTTTGTCACTGACCGTGCTTACCCTGCCATTTATTGTTGCCACTTGGGCAACCATCCTTATTGCTGACCGAACATATTGGCGCAAACGAAACGAGCAGCCAAAGAAAAGCACATAGAATTATAATCCCACAAGGCCGACTTGCCGCTGTCGATTTAAACGGGATACACCACTTTAAACCTTTCCAGCAACAGCAAAGTGTCTTGTGAGAACGGAATATTCAGTTCCTCGCACTCAGCGCTAAAGAAGCGCTGATGAGCGTTACGCCACCATTCTATGCTTAGATCACCTTCACCTTCCGCCTGAGCAAACTCCACACTTACCTGCTCAAACGGACAAGTAGATACATCCGTAATTTCAATCACGCAAACAGGCTCACCGCTCCAGTTTGTTACAACCTGAAGATGACCAACTTGGGGCCGTTGCTCACCTTCCACGCTATACCAACGTTCCATCGAACATGTGGCAGTCTTCTTGCCGGTACGTACTAGCTCGGCACAGACATTGGCATTTTCTTCATCCGCACAGTAATAATCCGCACTGACCGATGGGATTGAACGACGTTCATCCGCCGTTAACGTGCTTAAATACTGATCTAGATATTGCTGAGCTTGAGCATCCATGTTGCTGTTTTCCTTCTACTTTCCCTTGCTTTAGGATGCAGAGCATAATGCGCTGCCAACTGAATACCAAGAAAAAGAGCCAGTAATACTGGCTCTTGTCATCCTTTTGCTTATTGGCACCTTAAGATGCTTGTTCAGCGAGAGTGGCATGGGTTGCAGATGGTGGGTTTTCATGGCGCTTAATCGCAACCATCAAGTGGATAAGAAGTAAAATCCCCGTTACCGCAAGGCCAACTCCGATACCAGCCCAAATACCCGCTAGCTCGAATCGTGGCATCAGCCACCAAGCGGCTGGCAGACCAAACAACCAGTAGCCTATCGCCGTCATAACCGTTGGCATTGAGACAATCTTCATACCACGCAGTAAGTTGATAGCAAGAAGTTGCCATGCATCGACAATAAAACACAATGCCACCACCCAAATAACCGAAGCCAGCAACGCGCCCATACCATTTTGACCATCATCTAACTGGAACAAAGCAGCAATGGCTTCAGGCCACAGAATAAAGATCGCAGATAACACAACACTAATCACACTGACCAAGAAGAAGCTTTGTAAAGAAGTGCGCTTTATCCCTTGGTAGTTTTCCGCCCCGTAGTCACGCCCAACCAATATGGCAGCAGCTTGAGAGAAACCGAAGTTCACGTTCCAGGTAAAGCTCAAACATTGCAGTAAGATTTGGTGCAGCGCTAAGGAAGCAATGCTGATGGTTCCTGCCATCAAGGTGCCTCCATAGATTAATCCATGTTCTAGCAAGGCTGCTGCTGCAATTGGCAAACCCATTAGCAGTAGCGGATTCATCAACTTAAGTGAGTATTCCTCACGGTTTAACCAAGGGGCAAACGGCAAATACTCTTCTCTTTTGAACACCCAAACACCGTAGCCAATCATCACAATAAACGCAGCAATGGCCGTACCAAGCCCAAGTCCAGTGAGCCCCATACCAAATTGGAAAGTCAGTAGGTAGCTAATTGGTACATTGAGCACCACAGTAATAACAGACATCACCATGATAGAACGCACATTGCCTAGCGCGCTGGTTAAGCCACGCAGCACCAATAGGATAAGTGATGGGAACATCACCCACTTAAGCGCATGCACGTATTCCATCGCTAAAGTCACCACTTCTTCAGGCTGATTCGCCGCTTGAAGAACGACAGACGCAAAATAGAAACTGCCCATCAAAATCACACTCATTACCACGGACAGCAATACCGCCCCTTTGACCGCCAATCGAATTTGCTGATTACCGAACTCTGGCCTTGCAACGCGCTGGCCATAGGCGATAGCGATGAGATTCGCGACACAACCAACGGTACTGCTAGCGATGATAAAAATGAAAAAGTAGATCGAAGCGCCCAAGCCACCCGCAGCCAATGCAGACACACTTAATCGCGACATCATCCACACATCGGTCAGAACCAATGCCATAGCGATGAGCTGAGAAATGATCAGTGGGAATGCCAAAGCGAGTATTTTTTTCATAGTGTATTGAGAGCCTGAATATCTTGCTTGTAATGTCGCCTAAATTAAGCGTATCGACACTGGTATTCAATTGATATATACGTCACACTGACATTACATAAACTCATGCGAGAGAAAAATGAACGCTTATCCTAGCTTGCCCTATTCACACAACGGGCTAAAAGTCTTTGAATCGGTAGCACGCTTGATGAGTTTTACGCTTGCTGCCGATGAACTGAACGTCACTCAAAGTGCCGTCAGCCGTCAGGTAAAACAGTTAGAGGATGACTTAAACGCAAATCTGATTGTTCGAAAGCATCGTTCAATTGAACTCACGCTACAAGGGTTGCAATTGTTCCAAGCTCTGCGAGAAAACTTCAGCAAATTGGAGTCATTAATCGCCTCTTGGCAATCACCAGAGCATAAACGAATCGTTATCAAAGCCACGCTGAGTTATGCCACTCGTATTTTGATTTCTAAAGTCCAAGATTTGAATAAGCTCTATCCCGACTACGAGATTGTGATTATTCCCTGTATCGAAGAAGACGAAAGCCTAAACACACCCGATTACGATCTTCTGATTTTTCATACCAAGCTGCGCGATCACTACGAAAACAAACCCAACATGTTCTTCCTACGAGAAGAGTTCATGGCCCCCGTATGCGCTGCAAGCAGTGTCACAGAATCCACCACCATTGATACGATTCTCAAAATGCCTCGTTTACACCCAACCCTCGACCACCATGATTGGAAAATGTGGACATCGCAAATCGACTATAAAGAAACAGCCCCAGCCAGAAACACCACCTTCTTTACCCTCGATCTCGCACTAAGTGCTTGCCTTTCTGGACAGGGCGTTACCGTGACCGATTTGTTGTTAATCCAACAAGAGCTTGAGCGTGAGTTCTTTTACTGCCCAGAAAACGCCAGCGTTCAATACAGCGCGTGGCGGTACTACGGCCACCAGCGAACGCAATCCCAAGTCATTGACGACATTATTGAATGGTTAAAAGAAGAAACTGCACAAGAATTACAGCGCTTACGTCAAATGGCACGTAAGCATAACTGGGGCGGTGTGTTGCGAGATTCGTAGCCAAATTACAATCGCTTAATGGCTTTTTTCACATTTCTTTGATCTTTGTGGTGGCACTCTATGCTATATATGCCCACCCATTTGCTGTAGGTGACTCCACAATGTTCAAAGCCTTCTCTTATAACCCACTGATTACCATTCCACTACTTTGCCTAAGTAGTAACGCGGTTGCCTCAGACTCTTGGAAAACGGTCAGTGATATTGGTGCGTATGGATTAGTCGCCACCGCACTCGCGGTACCCGCATACAAAGAAGATTGGCAAGGGTTTAAACAGGCTGGATTTAGTATTGCGACCGCGTCTGGTATGGGTTTACTAGGAAAAGCAACCATAGAGAAAGAACGCCCAGACGGTAGCGATAACCACAGCTTCCCGTCCAACCACACGGCTAATGCATTTGCCTCAGCCACCACTCTGCATTTGCGTTACGGCTGGCAAGCAGCATTGCCCGCCTATGGAATGGCAACCTTAGTGGGCGTTGGTCGTGTAGAAGCTGATAAGCACTATTGGAGTGATGTATTAGCGGGAGCTGTGATTGGATCAGTATCAGCATGGGTGTTTACCGACGCTTTCGATGACAATGTTCAAGTACTACCGTGGGTTGATAGCCAGTCGGTTGGGCTGAATGTATCGATGCAGTGGTGAAAATGCAGACATCAAAATAGCTTCACTAACCCTCCAAATAGTTGGCAGTCTCCTAAGACTTTCACACTTACAAGTTAAAAAAATCCCAAGTTAGATTACTCTAACTTGGGATTTTAGTACTTATCTCTTCGTAGATAGATATTTCAATCTATAAGCTATTAACCTGACTCAAGTTCACCATGTAAGCTTCACCATTTTTCAATGTGACTTTTAGGTATGGAGTACGCTTCAATGAGTAATTAAGGTTCAAACGACCAGTATAAGTTTGGTTGGATATATAATACATATGCCTTATGTTTTGATCAGGAACAGTCTGATGTATATGAACTTTCACTTCTATCCAAGTTATTGACGAGGCATGTTCATCTACAGTGAACTCATAGGCAATCTCACTTGCTGAACTATTGCTACATGTACCCTGACAAGACCATTTAGCTCCAGAGATACGAGGCCTTGGTAATTCATACACATCAGTGATGTTTACAGTCAGAGATTGCTCCTTGGTATTACCCTCAGCATCGGTCGCAACCACAGTGACTTCATAGCTATTCTGACGATCTTGATCTGCCGGAGACTCAAAGTCTTGCGTTCTGAGCATTAATGCACTGTGACCATTCGACCAGCTAAAGTGAGCAGAGTCGTCGCCTGCTAAACCCCAAGTTACGCCACCAATAGCCGAGCCTGTTAGCTCTACACCTGCAACCTTCACTGTTCCCGAATTTTCCGGTACTGCCGTGACTTTGTTTGTCAGGCTGACATCATGCGTTGCCGTCTCCACTACATTGGTCACCGTCACCGTTAGCGGTTGCAGCTTGATGTTACCGTCTGCATCTGTCGCAACCACGTCCACTGAATACGTGTTATTACTCCCTAAGTCCTTTGGTAACTCGAAATCTTGCGACTTCATAAACAACTCACTGCCACCACTTCTCAGTTCGAAATGTGATGCGTCTGCCCCAGACAAGGACCAAGTCTCACCGCCAATGGCTGTACCCGTTAGTTCGACACCCGCAACCTTCACTGCGCCCGAGTTTTCTGGAATTGCAGTATTTAGGTCTTTCAACGTGACATCGTGCGTTGCGCTTTCTGATACATTCTCAATCTTAACCGTCAGGGACTCTGAATCTCTATTACCATCCCTGTCCTCAGCAACTACGGTCACCTGGTAGTCATTCGAGTTATTGTTATCTCGTCGATTCTCAAAATCTTGATTGGAGAGGTACAAAGATTGACCATTAAGCGTAAAGTACTGCTCGTCCTCACCTTCTAGGCTCCAACTTAGGTTATTGTTTCCGCCAATTGCATTACCCAGAACAGTCGCATCCGCTACTTTAACGTCACCACTATTTTCATTCACCTTAACAACCGGATTCAAAAGCTTTATTGAATGCTGTATCAATTCAAGGACATCAAGTACTTCAACCAAGATCGTCTTGGTCGTTTGGTTAGCATTGGTATCCGTTACCGTTGCGCGGATTTCATACTTGTTGTCTTGGTTCGCATCTGTTGGACTTTCAAAATCAGCAGGACTAAAAGTAATTCGGCCACTTTCTGTGTCTATCAAATTCGCATTTGCGCCGTCCTCATCTCTAACAGACCAAGTAATCGGGCCAAGATTGTCTGTAACTGTTAAAGCTTCAGTTGTGACCGCTTCATTCTCGCGAACTTGGTAGGAAAAGTTACCATTAACCAAAATGGTAGAATGCTCTCGATTATTGAGAGGGTCAGTTCCATTTTCAAGCTCCTCTCTATCGGACATTAAATCGCCATCGGTATCGACTAAGTTAACATCCGTTCCATGGGCATATTCTTCTGAATCTTTTAATCCATCACCATCACGGTCTAGGTTTTCTGGACCAACGCGAAAATCAAATACTTTGGTCGCTAAAACCTGTGTCATCACTCCTCGCGAAGAAAAAGCAACAGGAGAAAGGTTATTAGCTATTGAATCCAAATATGGGATTTCGACTCTTCCGTTAGGCTGAGCATCTAACTGAGAAAGCTGAATTTCGAGCACATTAGGCCAAGTTTTATTCCTGAATTTATACTGGCTATCGGGTGCTGTTATGTCTAGCATCGCTTCGATGTTATCTCGGCTTAAGTACGCTTCATAATAGCTATTGAGTGCATCTACTAAAGGTTGCTTTTCTGAGTCGTTAGTCTTGAATAGAACAGCAAACTGAACGACTTTTTGAGGCGCGATCACGTTACCATCATTGGGTTCTAAGCCAATCCCATCAAACAACCCATCGTTAGCTTCAACTTTAACAACACCACCTGTTGTAATAACGTTTTTGGTTTCTTTATCAGTAATGGTGACTTGGTAAGAGAACCCTTTCCCTTTCACATCAAATGGCGGGACGACCACGCTCCCACCTACCTGCGCACTTAAAGAACGCGAAGAGCTGCTTGTAGCAAGAAGTTCAGGGGAAGCACTGAGATCCCACTGCACTGAATATCTGTCAGGAATTTCGCTCGCGGAGTAGGTTCTGCCATTAATATCAACGACTAACTCGATCGGTTCAAACGAAGGGTAGTTGAGAGGTTGTACAGCGAGTGTATGCGCATTGACTACAGCCAAGCGAGGATCAAATTTGTACTCTAGCACAATGTTATTGTTACGCTTTACAAAGTCATAACGGCGTAAATCCAAATCCAACACACTTTCCGGAGCTAACGCTTTTAGTTGGTTAGGTAAAGACTGGCCGAACTGATAAGTAAGATTGGAACTCAGCGAGAACTCACTATTACTCCCTTTAGCATCATTGTACTTCACATCGAAGCTAAGCAATGAGCTAGGTCGATAGCCTAGTTCAATAGAGTATTCATATGGGTCTTTAACAAATACTCCTTGGCCTAGTGGATCAACCTCATCACCAAAGTACATCGCAGCTCCTAATGTCGTACTTAGCGCTGGGTAACTTGGAAGGTAACCTTTCACAAACAGATCAACGCCCTGCGCTGCTCTTTCTAAGTAAAATGCTTTGTCTGGCGAACTTTTCCAGTCGGATAGAGGGAAATAATAGTTGCTAGAAAGATCGATGTAAGTAGAAAACAGCTCAGCACCCACGCTAGCTCGATTGTGTTTTCTGTCAACGTCGTGATCAAAAAACGCATTGACCCCGTAGACATACTCACCACTTGACAGTCGATAGCCAAGACCTAAGTTGAAGAAGTCTCGCCCCATAAACTGACCAGAGCCGTTCAGTTGATAACTGATTTGCAGCAAATAAGCTTCTTTTTCATTATCATACAGTGGCCCCACGAAACCAATTGACCCAGAGTAGTCACCGTCATTTTCAAACAGGTTATCATACAGGCTGAAATCAATTTCAAGAGAGCTTTTATCCCAGTAGGTTTTGGGGTCGATTGAAGAAACCAGTTCTTCGTCTTTATTCTTAATATATTGCTTTAATTGAGACTTTGCCCATTCATCGCTTTCTTTCTCTACAATTGACTCAGATAAGCCTGCTATATGGGGTGATAGGTCAACTGATGTTGAATCTGTTAGTTCAATATCACTACCTAGGTTTGGGAGTTCATTTGCATGAAGCTCTCCAAAGCCCTTATTGGTAGTTGCTATAAGAAATAGAAAAACCACTAGCTTGTTTAGATTAAATACGTTCCATGTAGCGTTTAGAGTATTACTCCCTAACCATGTCCTTTTATTGCGTCTGCAATAATGATTGTTGTTATTGTTAGACATAAATACACCTGTATCACTTCAACAAAAATGTCGTCTATATTTATGCCTGATATAAATAACCCTAAACACGAAAACAGAAGATATCCCTTTATTTTTGGCGATTATCCCATTTAATCAAGAGCTTCACTTTCTCAGATAAACAGCCATAGTCAAAAAATCGCAATTGCTTTTTATCTAAAAATTAAAAAGAGCACACTTAACAGATTCAATGGTCACCTTTGCGGTATAAACATTGCTTCATAGTTACTTGACAAGCCTAGAAAGATAGCTAGAAATTGAAATACTTATCTGTTAATCAAGTTTCCTAGAAACACAAGAGGGTCGCTATAAAATTACATGAGGAGGAATAATGGTGAAAACAATGAAAACTCATGTCACCGCTTCAAATAACAGATTTCAATGAGGGTAAGAGGAGAATAGGATAAAAGTCTATTTTTAACGTGTCAGTATTCTCTTATACTCTTGAAGTTTCCTTTCAATAAAAGGAAAATCTGGCTTATATTTTTGTGCTTGTTTCATTAGCGCATATGAGCGATTTACATTTCTATTCTGAACCCTAATAGCCTCATCGATAAAATGATTGGCAATAATGTCATCCATGTCATACATAGATTTCTTACGAGTTAGACCATGCATTAAGAAGCCTCCGAGGTTCGGACCTATATAGCTCTTTGTGATGATGTTGAAAAGTGAAACATCATCACTTAATTACAAAATTACTATATAGATCTATTCACCTTAAAATAGGGCTAACAGCGATATATCGCCTATCGATGATACTTATCCGTATAGAAGGCAACAGATATAGGTAAATTAAATACCTGTTCTTAGGTGTTACCTTTTCATTCTAGCTGTAGATCACGCAATTAAAAATGCGCCTCCCTTTAACAAGCGAGATGGCAACATAGCACATAGCACATAGCACATAGCACATAGCACATAGCACATGAAATGGTATCGATGCTTCTCTCTAATTAATCCGAGTAACACTAGAACGTTAGGAGCGATGTTCTCGAAGTTGCTTAATAATTGAAGCTAGGCTTAAGGTCAGATTAGAATGAGCGAGAACAGAGCAAGCGAAAATTTCGCTTGCTCTATAGTTTTATAAGGGAGTAACACACGTCACACTAGGCTATTACCCTCGATTGTAGTAATAACCTTGCTGAAATACAGCACCTTCACCGAGCATGGATTTAATGTTTTTGTCTTCCACACCTTCAAAGATGACATCGACTCCAAACGAGTTAGCAAGTTCAATGATCTTGGTAATCTTGTCTTTATAATTATTAGAAGACGTATCCTGTGTTATTTTTTTATCTATCTTAATGTACGATGCGTTTACAACATTAAGTAGACCAACATTGTTATTTCCCTGACCAAAATCATCAATTGCTATTTTAACATTTTCTAATCCAGAAAGAAGATTAATTTTTTCTACAATTTTATCGCTGTAGCTTACTTTAGAGTCTTCCGTTACCTCTATCACAAATAGCTTATCGCTATCCATAATTATTCTACAAATATTAGAAAAGTGATGATCATTTAATAATATGCTTGGGCATAGGTTAAAACCGATTGAACCATACTGCTCTTCTGCTTTAGAGAGAACCTCCAAAGTTATTATGGTATGTGTAGATAGAAGCTTACTCTTTCTCAAAAAACCAATTGCTCCTTGAGTATTCCTTCCGCCTATTTTGAATAAGCTTAGCGCCTCATAATACTCAACCTGCATACTATTCGTATTAATTACACCTTCTAATTTTATAGAAAAACCAAATAATAATATAATATACCTAGTTAAGTTAATTGCCTTCCTCAAGTAAATGATACTAAACAATACCAGGCTTAATAACACCATTTCTAAAATGATATTTTCCCCGTAGTAACTGACAACAAGTCCGGTGTTAATAGTGTCTTTGTAAACGGCTCTGCTCTCTACTTTATTACCTATAGATAGTTTAAACTGATCAAGCCTCTCGAAAGTCAAACTTTCAAACAATAGCGGGGAAAGGTACCTAGAATATCTCGAGTTTATGGATTTTAGCCTGATCCTGCCATGTACTTCATGGCCACTATTTATCCGGCTTATGTAAAGATAACTACTCGTTCTTTTATACCACTTATCTGGCCTTGACTGAAAACGCTCTACACTGTCTTCAGTTACCATACATTGATCGTTGCTATCTACATCTTTGATCAAAGCCGACTCTAAGCTAATACTATTGCCCAGCGTCTTCATCAACATTGCGTCATCACTACTACAACTAAGCTCTGTTAAGTTAATCATTGTACCAACAACGTCTTCAGAATTTTTCTGAATCTCTGATGAAATATAGTAATACTGAATGAGTAGTATGAGAAAAAAAGCAGACAAAGATACAAGAAATGACAACCCCAGTGTTTTTGCTATTCTCCTATGCTCACTCTTGATGCTATTAAAAACAGCTTTAATCTTTAAATATTTATCAACATCAACTTCAATCAATGCAGGTCTATAATTTGTTGGGCTTTTAACTTCATCTACATTCAAAAAGTAGCCAGAACGATTAATATTGACTACAAACTTTACTCCGCTAATACCAGTAAGATTGAATACACACTCAGAAAACTTTCGTCTCACCGAAGCTAGGGTATTCTTAATAAAGTTGAGGGGTAAATTAGAAGTTCCTGATACTTCCATGTATCTCGCTTCTATGTATCTTGAACTAATAGGAGTATGCTTAGCACCATACTGGCCAATTATGCCTATAAACTCACTTTCACTTTTTGATAATTTTGACTTATGCTTTTTTCTTTGGCCTTCACGCTCCACTTCGACTTGCAGTTCTTCCGCATAAACTAAGACTGTAATTTCACCTACTCTATCACATTGAATCTGGTACTTCCCTCTCACTACGCCCTCCCCAATGACAAGAAATATAAATATTGACGATCTGTCGGGTCATTTAATTCAGTATCAAGATTGAATTTTATACTTGTAATGATTTTTTATAACTAGCACATCAATGCCCCCCAATACTTGCACGCATGAACAAGAGTTAGTAAGTGAAACAATGGATTATTCAGCAAACCTGACGACTATCCACCTCTTTCAACAAACAGCATCAAAACAAAAAAAACCTTCAATAACAACAAGATAGTAGGATTAAGTTGTAGTAAACTATCCCATCCATCACTGAAGCTTCATTAAGTGAGGTATATAGTTGTTTTTATATTTTTGAACAAATAGTCCCCACCCCAATGACCATCAATGAGGCAATAGTGATAGAAAAACAAGAGATTACTCAAATATTAGATCTGCATTATACAAATAAAGGGTATGCATCATAATAACCAATAGTTTATTGGTCTTATGGTTGTCTGTTTAGTCACTTTATAAAAAGATTATTGCTATGAGTTACAAGAGAACTAATCAGGCATGATTGATTAATTTATATTAGTTATGGGAAAAGCAAATCTAGTACTTAAAATGCAAATACCCCTCCCAACTCTATTTCCATCAACAATTAAGATAAGTAATAAATTGTCGAGATAATCGCTAGTTTTCATTGAGATAATAGCAACATCGAATACCATAGCACCAAGCTCTTGCTTAATAAGGCAGTGGGAACTTAAATAGAGATAAAATCGGATATATCGATTTTGGCTCCCTATACTTTAACGTTTGCACAGGCAGGTACACTGCCTGTGCTTTTTTAAGTACAGGTTTCAACCTAAACATGTTCACCACGTTATTCTAGTATTTATCACTACGTATTCTCTCATTTAATTAAAGGAACTCATACGTGATAAAAGAAGAGTGGAACATTGAGGTATTAGCTACCCACTTGACTGAGAATCCCTAACCAAGCGAGTAGCTCTTTTGAGTTAGGCAGCTAAGTAACAGCACTAACTACCAGTGAACAAAGCCTTAAAACTGCGCTGTAATCCAGACCATGCGGTGATCAGATGACACATCTTTGCCTTCACCTTCTTCGCCAACACGAGGGTCATTGAATAGCTGACGCCCTTCTTCAAATGACGCCGCCCAGTACACACCAGAGTCGACGACGTTAAGCGTTGCAGAAGGCATTGCGTAATCAACACCGAGGCCAAATGTGGATGTCATGCGCTCAGGAATTGGGTGGTCCTCTAATTCGTCAACAGCATATTCGGCAGCACCATAACTGGTAGGGTATAGCTCACCATTCATCACCTTTTGATTGACCAATGGATCCGCATGCAACGCAGCCATAACTTCAGTAAATCCGTCGCCAGCGACTGGATCTAAGTTCTGATCGCCCATAATGACAAAGTTTGCGCCAGCAGTTAGGCCCCCTGTTTTACCAGCGTCATCGTATAGAGACTCACCACCCTGAATGTACTGGTGCCAGAACTCCACTTCATCAGCGTTCATTTGTTTGTTTTTGCCCGGATCAAATACTGGTGGTGTCGGGTGGGACATAAGAAGGTGCACAACTTCTTCACCGTTCTCCGTCGGGATAATAATAGGTGCATCTACGTGGTTCTTAGACGATAGACGAACTACATCCCACTCGGCTGCTGAATACCACGGGTCGCCACACTCCATACCTTCAGGAATGGTTTCAGAGCCATCACAAATAGTAATCACGGGATTACTCGCTCCTTCAAGATCCTTCCACTTAAATTCTTGGAATGTACGTGTATTTGCCGTGTCGATTTCATATTGAGACATCAGTGCAAATGCGTATTGACCGTGGTATAAGCCGAAGCCCCAGCTATCACCAGGTTGGAAACCGTCAGAGCCATCATTATCCAAATCGTGGCCAGATACTAAGCCTGTATTTGTCGCATACGATTCAAAAAACGGGTATTGAATCGGCTCTAAGTTTGCCTCACCTCCAGCTCCATCAATACTTTGTGCAACCGATAGATAGTTTTGCTGGAAACCAACCAACGCATCTTTGTTTTCACCGGTTCCATCATTATTAAATTCAGCCATCATCAAAACATTAGGGCGTTGCTTTTGAATAACAGCCGCAACATTACGTATTTGAATGACTTTTTGTGCCGTCGTTTTAGTATCTCCAGAAAGCGAACCATTTAAGTAGCCCGCAACCAACACGTCTTGTTGCTCTGGCTCGATTTGCATTTCAGCGACTAAATCTTCAAAAGTATTTCTGTCGAAAGAAAGGTTGTAAGTCGCGATTTTTACATTGGTTGTGTCTGAGTCATTACAACCCGCCAGCAACATCGCACCAAGAATGAGAGCTAAAGGTTTTTTTGACAGTTTCATGTGCAGCCTTATCGTTATTTGATTTCGGCTGCATACTAGTTTCACAGCAAGAAAATACGCATATACAGATCACATTATTAATGTTGAATTATGCAAATATTGATAAAAAACCGTGAAGTTTGAATCAATGTTCTAATTTCAATAAAAAGCGGTAACTTATATTAATTAACAATAGATATACCCAAGCAACCATACATTCACAAAATAATTAAAAATATTTTCCGACATCACTTAAACAGAATATTAAATACTGAAATTCAAATATTAGAATAAAGCTTACCTAGATTGTAAATTCGGCAATAAATAATAAAGTTCGTCTATAAAAAATCGATTAATATAAATTTACATCATACATAAGCAACAAAGTAGTTGGCTCAAATTAAAATGTGCTAGTCTTACCGCAACTCAACCACGAGATAACAACTACAATGAAAATTTTCAGTAACTTCGAAAGCGGCAACATTCATGTCGTGTCTGCCGATTCACCGCAAAACATTCAACTGACTATCCCTGCCGATAATCAAACCGAAATTTCCCAGTGGTTCCACTTCCGCTTAGAAAGCGAAGCACAAAAGCCACACCACTTTACCATCAGTGAGCTTGCTACTTCTGCTTACCCAGAGGGCTGGAAAGACTACGATGTAGTTGCATCATACGACCGCGAAGAGTGGTTCCGAATCCCAGCTCAATTCGATGGTAACTCGCTCGTTTTCGATATCATCCCTGAATTCGATTCTATGTACTTCGCTTACTTTGCGCCGTACTCATACGATCGCCACCAAGATCTACTGCACGGTGCACAAATGCACCCAGCATGTAAGCTAGAAACACTAGGCCACACGCTAGACAATAACGACATCAGCCTGCTCACCATTGGTGAGCCAAGCCCAGAGAAGAAAAACATCTGGGTTATTGGTCGTCAGCACCCTGGCGAAACAATGGCTGAATGGTTTATCGAAGGATTCTTACAACGCCTGTTGGATGAAACTGACACGGTTGGTCGCTCCCTGCTAGACAACGTGGTTATTCGCGTTGTACCAAACATGAACCCAGATGGCAGTATCCGTGGTCACTTGCGCACTAACGGCATTGGCGTAAACCTAAACCGTGAATGGCAAACCCCGTCCATGGATCGCAGCCCAGAAGTCTTTCTTGTGAGAGAGCGTATGCTTGAAACAGGCGTTGACATGTTCTTGGATATTCACGGTGACGAAGCAATTCCATACAACTTTGTCGCAGGCAGCGAAGGTATTCCATCCTACGATGAGCGCCTAGCTCGCTTGGAAAATCACTTCAAACAAGCGCTTCTAACGATCACTCCAGAATTCCAAGACGAATTTGGTTACGACAAAGACGAGCCTGGCAAAGCGAACCTAACTGTAGGTTCAAACTGGGTCGGTGAGCAATTCAAATGTTTGTCTTACACCGTTGAGATGCCATTTAAAGATCACATCAGCCAAGCAGACGAGCTTTACGGTTGGTCTCCAGAGCGCAGTGTCGCATTCGGTCATGACATGCTCGCAGCAGTATGGGCGACAGTCGGTGAGCTATAAGCATCGCGGATTTAGCGCCAAGTGATAAATGAAAAAGCCCGATACTTTCTGTATCGGGCTTTTTAGTATTTTGGTTTTCAATCCGCTCTTTTCAGTGAATCAACAAGCTCACAGCAACTCCATGGTTCGCGTTTAGGAGAAGCTTAAGTGCGGCTCTTACTTGCTTCGACTTGAGACTCGAACTCGTCAATTTTTGCTAAGAAAGCCGCCTTGTCCTCGTCCGAAATCGAACGAGCAATAGGAAGGTCTACCTTCATAGGGTCTACAGGACGGTTTCTTACTAACACTTCAAAATGCAGATGAGGACCAGTTAGCCGGCCAGTCGCACCAGAAATCGCGATTTTTTGTCCACGCTTAACTTCTTGTCCTTTTTTCACGAGAAAGCTGTCTAAGTGTAAATAGCGAGTGGTATAAACGCTGTTATGTTGTATAACCAAATATTTCCCTGCATAAGGGTGATTCCTAATCGCTGTGACTCTCCCATCTCCAGTTGAGTATATGTAAGCCCCCACCGGAGTGGCGAAGTCGGTACCATTATGTGGTGCAATTCTCCCCGTTACTGGGTGCTTACGTTTAGGATTAAACGCCGAGGTGATTCGACGATACTGCTTATCTACCGGGTAACGATTAAACGCACGCTCAAGACTATTGCCTTCTCTATCATAGAAGCGACCATCTTCCGCTAGGTATGCTGATATTTCTCCACTGGCCAATTTGAAAGACACGGCTTGAACTTCGCTGTTGCCCGTTTCATGATCCCCGAGATATTGGCGTTTAACCAATACATCAAACTTGTCACCAGCACGCAGTGCTCGTGAGAAATCTATTTTGTCGCGCAATACTTGAGTGATGTTAGCGATTTGAGCGGAAGACAGACCTATATTGTACGCCGACAATGAAAAGCTGCCGTTAATGGTCCCTGAATATATCGTGTCTCGCCATTCACTTGGGAGTTCATTAAATGCATAGCTGAACTCTCCATCCTCACTGCGAGTGTAAACCGCCTGCTCAACGAGGCTAATATGATAGATCAAAGAGAGAAGCTCACCATTTTCGCTGTCTATGACCAATTCTAAATGCTCTCCAGGCTTGATCATATCGAGTTGGAGGTGTGCTAGATCCGCAGATAATACCTGCTGTAGCGTTTGGTACGACAGCTTCCAAGAAGAGAAAATATCACTCAAGGTATCGCCGACTTTAACAATGTAATGCACACGAATAGGCTTCGGTTCTACATCTTGCTCAGGTGCTGGCGTGATAACGACTTGCATGGATTGATCATCACTCTGAATAGGGTGAGATTGGTGCTCAATATCAGGAATAAAGTAAGCGATAGATAAGGCAATGACTGCCGTGGAGAAAGCTATTGCTTTGAAGTTTTTCATGAGAACAGTACTGGATGACACTTTAATTTGATATGTTATAACATATCAAATTAAAGATAAAGCAAATGTGATGCGGTTAATGTCTCACTGAAGAGCGTACTCAACTAAGACATCATCAGGCAGCATTGGTTTCGAATATAGGATCTTCTCAATTATGGAAAAATGTAATCATGTTTTACTGGTTGCCGGAACTCATGGCAATGAACTCTCTGGGATATACCTTCACAAGCTCATCAGGGAGCGACTCTATGATGCAAGCCGCTCAACGTTTTCGACCGATTTGACCCTCGCGAACCCGGAAGCGGTGCAACAAAATGTTCGCTACATAGACTCAGACCTCAACCGAGAATTTTCCACTGACCACAATCCTGAGCCTCATGCCACACACGAGAGAAAGCTTGCTCAGAAAATAGGCGCAGAAACAGCAAAAGCCGAGACGCAGCTGGTTATAGACCTTCATAATACAACGAGCAATATGGGAGCCACGCTTATCTTGCTGTCCGACAGCTTCTTCTACAAAAGAATGGGAGCTTACGTTAAACAACGTATGCCTGAAGCAAACATTTTGTTCGAAAGCAGAAAGCCATGGAATGAGCAACCCTACCTGTGCACATCAGGTCAATACGGAGTCATGATTGAAGTCGGATCTCAAGCCCACGGCTCATTGAAATTCGACACTCTAGAACTCATGAAAGAAATGCTCACGGCCGTATTAGATTATCTTGAGTCACATAATTTAAATGAAATGATGGAGCTTAAGGATTACTGCGCATTCAACTACATCAAAGAAGTCGCCATTCCACTCGATCGCGACGGTATGCGAATCGCAACTGTACACCCAACAATTTGTGGTAAGGATTTTGAGGTGGTCAAACAGGGAGAGCCGCTTTTAGCAACTTTCTTTGGGTACGACATTTTCTGGGAAGGCAGCCACGATGTATACCCGCACTTCATAAACGAAAGTGCTTACTGTATGGCAAATATTGCTATGGCACTGGCAGAAAAACGCTTAGTTTCTGTTACTTAGTAAAAAGCCCCTGTACTTCGCCAAACATAAGGCAAGTTCAGGGGTATCATTGAACCATCATTCTAGTGCTGAGCAATAATACACTGAAGCAATTGCTTTTCTATATTGCCATCCACACTGCTAGCGATGATCTCAATCCGCGTTTCCATGCATTCATCTAACTCAGACTCACTCAAACCATCTTCAGTTAAGTTATAGCCAAATATCCCATCTTGCGTGATAAACACCGCTTTCATGCGCTCAGCTCGGATTCCAACTAACAATCTAACCAAGCGTTCACGATCAAAGACTTTTTGCGGAGAGAACCTCCACCCGATACTTTGAAAGCCTTCTCCCTCATTCATCGCTTTAACGACACCTTCCTTTGGCATTGGTATTTCTGATGCTAAAGGTTTGTCACTCGCATGATGATGGTGATGATGTGGTGGGTGCTCATGAATAGTGGTCTCACCTTCAAACTCGGTAAACGGAATCACACCATGCTTAGCAAAAACCACTTTAGTGTTTGGTCGCCCGACTTCTGCTACGTAAGCTTCTAGCTTCTGGGCATCGCCGGTTTGATACAGATCGAGCTTGTTACCGACCACAGTATCGGCAATCGCGATTTGCTGGTTGAATGTATCATGTTCTGTGTAACGCACATCCGCAAGCTTGCGCGCATCGACCAAGGTGATGTTCTTTTGTAGTGAAAGCACTTGGAGATAATGCTCAGTCGACAGCACTTGAAGCACTTCTTTCGGGTGACCAAGTCCGGTAGGCTCAATTAGCAGACGGTCTGGTTTTGCTTCACTTAACAGCTGATTCAATGCGATTTGCATTGGCAACCCAGCCGCACAGCACATGCAGCCCCCCGGAACTTCGCGAATGAAGACGTGCTTATCTTCATTGCGTTGCCCTTTCACTAGGCTTCCATCCACACCAATTTCGCCGAATTCGTTCACTAACACCGCCCAGCGCTCATTCTCAGGCTTGTTCGCCATTAAATTTAAAATTGCTGAGGTCTTTCCCACCCCCAGAAACCCAGTAATGATGTTGGTGGGAACAGCACGTATCGGCTGGTTCTTAGAGTTCATTGGCAATTCTCCTGTAGCCTTGTACCAGCTCGTGGTTTGCTGAAACCACAGACTCTGAAAATGCCGAATATTCCGGTGGCACTTTCGAGATGCTGTTCAAATCAAAATCAGCACCAATGTTCGTCATCGGTGGAACATGGAAATTCTCTGGCAAGTCTAGGCCATCCACCACACAGTTATGGCGAATCACACACCCCTTACCAATCACTGCGTCAAACACCACCGAGTTAAACCCAATGAACACGTCATCGCTAACTTCACATGGGCCATGGATAATAGATCGGTGTGCTATGGATGAGCGCTCTCCGACGGTAACAGCAGCACCAGCTTTTGAGTGGATAACCACGCCATCTTGAATATTAGTATCGCGTTTGATAACGATGGCTTCCATATCACCTTGCTCGTTCACTTCATCGGCACGAATCACCGCGTAAGGACCAATAAAAACATTATCTTCAATGATCACTCTGCCACAGATAATCGCCGTCGGATCGATGAACGCCGTTTCCGAAACTTTAGGCATGTGGCCAGTGGGATTTCTTCTTAACATTTTGATTTCTCTTCATACGGTGCCTCAAAGGCACTCTAGCTACGACAATCTTACTTCGACAAATAAAGCTCAACGAAAGCATTACATCTCTCGACCATACGCCTTATCGGTCGAACACCAACCTCATTGCTTGGGCAGCTTTCTCGTTCACTTTCTGGTCGGCATACACCAATCCGCCATTGACCCAAGTTTTCTTGATTTGCGCTGAGAACTGATGTCCTGAAAACGGTGACCAACCACAGTGGTACAAGCTATTTTCATTGGTCACAAGGGTTGGCGAGCCTGCATCCACCAGCACCAAATCAGCAAAATATCCTTCACGGATAAAACCTCGCTGCTCAATACCGTAGCGAATAGCTGGGTTATGTGCCGTTTTTTGAACCACTTGCTCCATTGTCATGTGCCCTCGAGTGACTTGGTCAAACAAGGTGAGCAAAGCATGCTGCACTAACGGTAAACCTGCTGGCGCTTGATCGTAAGGCACCTGTTTTTCTTCCCAAGTGTGTGGCGCATGGTCAGTCGCGATAATGTCTATTTGCCCTGAGTTCAATGCTTTTAGTAGCGCCTCACGGTCACTTGGGTATTTCACGGCCGGGTTACATTTAATTTGGTTTCCGCGCACTGCATAGTCTTCGTTGCTAAACCACAAATGGTGCACACACGCTTCAGCGGTAATGTTTTTGTTCTCAATTGGGCCAGCCTCAAACAGTGCCAGCTCTTTTGCTGTTGTAATGTGCAGAACATGCAGCAGACTGTTGTGCTTCTTAGCAAGCTCTACTGCATAAGAAGATGACGCATAACACGCTTGGTCATCGCGCAATACAGGATGATCTTCAATAGTGAATTCTGATTTCTCTTTGAGCAGTCGCTGCTTGTTTTGCGCAATCACAGGACCGCTTTCGCAATGCGTTACGATAAGCACTGGTGAATCACGGAAAATCTCTTCTAAAGCTTGAGGGGCTTCTACCAATAAATCCCCCGTCGAAGCGCCCATGAAGACTTTCACGCCACAGTGCTTCTTAGGGTCAAGCTGTTTGATTTGTTCAAGGTTGTCTTCGGTCGCACCGAGGTAGAAAGAGTAGTTTGCGAGGGAGTTCTGCCCGGCAATCGCGAATTTGCGTTCTAGCGCCTCAATCGTTGTGGTCGCAGGGCTGACGTTCGGCATCTCCATATAGCTTGTGATACCTCCAGCAACCGCAGCTCTAGATTCTGTCGCAATCGAGCCTTTATGCGTCAACCCCGGCTCACGAAAATGTACTTGATCGTCAATCATACCGGGAATCAGATAACACCCACCCGCATCAATCACCGTATCTTCAGGTGCTGCCGTAATATCGGTTGAGATGGTTTCGATTCGCTGACCGACAATTCGCAAATCGGTCTCGGTAATTGTCCCTTCGTTGACGATAAGGGCGTTTTTAATCAATGTTGCGGGCATAGTGGCTCATGATCTCCATGCTGATGAGACTAATGGTTTGAATAAGAAAAAGATCGCGAAAGCGTATCGATGATTACAGCGATAGGACAAAGCAAAGTAACAATCACGCCTCACTAGATTTGGCACACTCATCGCAAACACAGTTGATTTCTAACTGAGGGCTAATGACTGTAAAACCTTCTTGCTTTGCGTGGGATTTAAGCCCTTCGATCAACGCAGGTGCAATGGCTTGTTCGCTTATTTTGTTGCACTTGGAACAAATAAGAAATTGAGCGACACCATGTTCATGGTCACAAAGGATATGAGAACAAACGATATATTTATTAGAAACTTTAAGCTTATGTGCTAAATGCACGCCTTCGAGAAAATCTAAGATTCGATATACAGACATAGCCTGAATATTCTGCTCATAACGCTCTTTGCAATAGTCGACTAACTCATAAGCCGATAAAGCTCGATCTGCATCAACTAAGGCGCGCAGTACGAGCTTTCTTTTCGAGGTCAGGTACTTACCTTTCGCCTTTAAGTTTTGTTCAACTCGTTTTAAGGTAGATTCCAGATCTTGCATACATTGCCTTACAAAAAACCCACAAAAGATACATTATAACATAACACAAGACTTAGCGCTGTGTTAGTGAAAACCATTCACGTAGTTCAACAATTACAGCTAAGTTTTGGTATTAAGTGGGCGGTGTAAAAGTCGTCTCAAACGCATTGTGCCGAACATTAGTCAGGTTTGAGCATTGAAGGACTAGCCAATTTTCGCATCTGTGGGTTAGTTTGACGAATAAAGCTTAACGCAATTACGCCCATCTTTTTTGGCAAGGTATAAGGCTTCATCTGCTTGCGAGATAGTGGTCTCGATAGATGGATCTTTATGGGAGCTATCACTGGAATACAGTGCAAGACCTATAGAACAAGTAATGTACAAGTTCTCTTTATTAGTTATTGGGATCGATACGCCCTCCACGCCGATTCTGATTTCCTCGGCTATGGACATTAATGCCTTAGGTTCAGTATCTGCAATCACAATGCAGAACTCTTCGCCACCATAGCGACAGACAATATCGCTATCTCGAATTTGGGTTAAGAAGTATGCAGCGACACGCTTCAACGCTTTATCCCCAATATCATGGCCATTGTTGTCGTTGACCCGCTTAAAGTGGTCTAAGTCGACCATCATAATGCCTATTTGAGTGTGCTTTCTCTTAGCACTGGAGACCCATTGGTTCATGGTCTCGAACAAATACCGTCGGTTATACAGTTGCGTTAGCGAGTCTCTAAATGCTTGCTGACGCAAACTCGTTTTGAGCTCTATATTGGCAATAGAAATCGCAATTCTCTTTGCCACAGCTTGAGCCAGAACTATAGTGTCATCATCAAAGTTGTCTTTCAAAATATGCATCACACCAACCGTCTCTCCGTGCGCACTTAATGGTATACACAAAGAGGACTCCCCGGTATTTTCCATTGTGTGTTCACACTGAACGCCAGAGTCACTATCCACGATTAAGTGTTCGTGCCCTCTTCTCAGCGCCCAACACTGATCGGGATTATAATAACAACTGCCCTGCCACTGCCCACCCCAAAATAGTTTCATTTTTAGCAAGTTACGTGACTGCTTATAAATTGAAATCGCGCCTAATGTATCGGGTAGAAGACTCGGTATAAGCTTTTCCACAACCAGCCTAGCTTCAGTGATCTCACTGCATGCGTTGAGTAGTGAGTCTAGATGATGCATTCGATCAATTTCTTGTGTTCTCAATGCGACTTCCATCTCTAACGCCGATTGGTGACTCAGGATAGACGAAGAAACAAAACGCAGGATAAAAAATATGATCATGCTGATAGAAAGTACACCAGCCAATAAAAGAGACATTAACGCCATGCGCATGTCTTTCATCTGATTCTCGAGCACTAAAGACGAAAAAGAAGCGCGTGAATAGTACGGGATAACTTGACCTGCCACTTCAATCATTCGATAAACCGCAACGTAGTGAAAGTTAAGTTCAAGTGTGTCACTGTAACGAACTGAAAAACCAGATCCGTCCTGACGCGAACGAACCAGCTCTATACGATCAATGTGGTTTGTCATATCGGCAATAAGCTTGTGCTCAACGCTCGAATCGCCCGTAACCTTGCCATTGCTATCGATAAATGTAATCCGCGCTCCACTGATCTCGCTCAACTTCTTAGCAATCGGGTCGGCTGTTTCTATCGTGATCAGAGCATTGGTGGAGGCTAGAGTCACTAGCGCGTTTTTGGCAAGCCACTCAAGCTCTATATTGATTCTTTCATCCAAAGTACTTTTTAGTTGATGGTCAATAACCGCTAAGCCTAGGCAGCCTAAGAGAATCAAAACAATTGAAGGGACTAAAACAACTTTTGTCGAAGGTTTCACCATGTTGATCACCTATTCGCTTCCCTTGGCCACAACCGGATGTTTGTATCAAGCCCCTTATTTAAACGTAGCAGATAATAGCTCTTACTAACGATTTACTCGTTAAGCGGCAAAACAAATCCACATGACACCGCCACCTTTAGATCACAATTTATTAACAAAATTTCATATCAAGAAAGCATTCGATTTAGAATAAAAACTCAATCACCTATCACGACAAAAATTACCATTACACAAAGGAAGAGTTATGGACGACTTACTAGCCGATTTTCCCGTTATCATTGAAATTCCCGTGGCTTGGGGGGAAATGGACGCACTGCAACATGTGAATAACGCAGTCTACTTCCGCTACTTTGAATCGGTTCGGTTAGCGTATTTTGAAAAGATCGGACTATTGGTGGATATTGCACAAAGCCAAATAGGTCCCGTTTTGGGCGAGACCAGTTGCCGTTATAAATTGCCAATCACCTTCCCAGATACCTTACGCGTGGGAACGAAAGTGGTCGATGTTCAAAGCGATCGATTTACAATGGAATATAAGATCGTTAGCAAAGGGCAATCTCGAGTCAGTACCATAGGCCACGCTACTTGTGTCATGTTTGACTTCAAAAACCAGACTAAAGCGAAACTCCCCGAGCCCATTAAACAAGCTATTCTCGCGCTTGAAGAGCAATCAACATCATGACAGCCTAGGTGAATTCACTCACCGCCCTCCAGCAATAAAACCACTTGTGCTCGAGTTGTTTCCCCCCTCATTAAACGAAAAAGCGAGAAGCTAACGGGCTCCTCGCTTTTTCGTTTCACACCACCATCAAGTGCTGGCTCTACCAACCATTTCTAGTACGAACAAAACGGGTTTTTACCAAGATACCCGCACACTGCTCCGACTCCAGATGTTTAAACTTGAGAGGAGACTGAAGTTCACCAAATAGCGGGATACCACCACCAAGTAAAGTAGGAATGGTGGTAATGATCATTTCGTCGATCAAGTCTTGAGCTAAGAAGTTCTGAATCGTCACACCGCCGTCGATGTATAAGTCTTGGTAACCTTGTTCATTAAGGCTCGCGACCACGTCTTTCAGTTCACCTTTTACCAAAAACACCTTGTCTTGGTATTGCTCAGGGACAGACGTCATTGTATTACTCAGCACAAATACAGGCTTGCTATACGGCCAATCACCACCAAAGCTTGCCACCATATCAAAGGTATTTCGCCCCATAACCAAGGCATCTACTCTCTCCATGAAGTCGGCAAACCCAAAATCAGAACCCTCTGGGTTTGGCACTTCATGCAGCCAATCCACCTGATTATTTTTGTCTGCGATGTAGCCGTCTAAGCTAGTTGCGATGTAAACGATATTCGCCATGATGAGCTCCTATTTACTCTGAGCAAAGGAAGAAGATACGTTGAGGTTCGAGATCAAAACCACTATAATTCTACAGCGTAGAATTATAGTGTAAAGATCATCATCTATGAGTGTCAACATGAAAAAGCGCGGAAGACCATCGGCTGACAAAGTAAAACTCAATCAACAACAGATCATTGAGTGTGCGAAATCTATGATGCAGGAAAGTGGAAAGCTACCCAGTATCAGGCAATTAGCGTCCAATTTAGAGGTCGATGCGATGGCAATTTACCACTACTTTGCCAACAAAAATGCGCTGCTCGAAGCAATGACGATTTCACTGATCGAAAACTTATATCAACCCATCAATGGGCCATATTGGCAGCAGGAGCTTGAACAACTTTGCGTCAGTTATCTCGAGCTACTGAGCCAGTATTCAGGCTTGTTAGAAACATTGCTATCAATGAGTTCCGATGGACCAGCACGAGTGTTCAACGACAAGTTATCTACGATTTTTTCGGGGCTGAACTTACCTGCAGATCAAGAGCAGCACACCCGTGATTTATTAGTCGATTACCTACATGGGTTTGCATTAGCTATGCGCTGCCACAACGAACAACACACTCAGAAACTAGACAGCAGTATGATTAAAGGTCCGTTACAGCTCATTATTCGCTCCACCAACTCTACAGAGCTTAGTCAGGCGTTAAGAGCTAGACACTTGCTCAATCCAGTCCGATAAACAGCGAGCTTGCTTGAAGGCATCAAAGTTATTGATGACATGCTGACGCGCAGCTCTTCCCATCAACGTTCGCTGTTTACTGGTTAATTGAGAGAACTGTTCTATCGCCTGTGCGAGCTGACCGGCATCCTTTTCATCCACTAGGTAGCCAGTCCCTGGCACAACGATCTCTTTACACCCCATGATGTTTGAAGTGATGACAGGGCTACCTGATGCCATCGCCTCTTTAAGCACTAAAGGGCCTGTGTCTACACAGCCTGAATCCGAAAAACAAAATGGGGCAACCAAACAGTCATAAGTCTGTAGGGCTTCCAACACTTGTTGATGAGGTTTTGCTCCTAGGAATCGAACGCTATCACCTAAATTTAGTTGTTTGGTAAGCTGCTGCAATTGAGACTGCTGCTCCCCAGTACCAATAATATCTAACCTGATAGAGGTACGACGCGTACGCTTTGCCGATAACAACTCTGCTAATGCTTGCAACAAGAAATGGACACCTTTGGTTTCAACTAATCGCCCCACGAACACTAAATGCAAACCGTCACTTTGCTTTCGCTCTAGGTGTGGGATCTGATCGAGCTTCACTCCACAATGCAGATACTTGATATTAGATGGAAAAGTACGCTGAAAGTCGTGATACATATCTCGGCAGACTGCGACCGAAAAATCACTGAATCTGAGCTTTTGGTCGATATCAAATGCTGATTCGTAAACATCATGTCCGTGTCCGACAAAGGAACAACCAATACCTAACAGTTTAGACGCCACAATCGCATGTGCCGTGGTATGTTGGCAAAAGTGAGCATGAGCATGAGTCACACCCTGTTTGGAAAGCTGCAACGCCAGTTGAGCACCATAATAAAGCAGAGAACGTTTTGGCAAAGATGATTGGCTACAGACAAATGACACCGCATGGATAACATTAGGCACTTTAAACAAACTCAATACATGCCAGTCCAACGCGCAACCAATTTCTTCTACATCATAATCAAACTCTATCTTGGAGGGCTCTTTTTCGAATGTCATGACACAAACCTGATGCCCGCACGCATGTAACGCATCCACTTCTGTTTGGATAAACGTTTCGCTCAGCACTGGGTATGTTGGCGTGATAAATGCCACCTTCTTCATCCCGACCTCCATATAGGATTGTCTTCCATTTTTAGGAGTAAGCAACTTTCGCACCTGATTAAAACATCCTACTTATCTGATAGTTAAGGGATGAGGCTTGTCATTTCTCATTTTGAGAATCAATTTCAACGATATTCCACTCACTTCACTGCCGCTGCCTTTGCATTTTGGCAAGTTAACCAACAAATACATATAAAACAAATAGATAGCTATTGGCACATATCCTGCTCCCTGTTAATAGCAATACAAGTTATTCGCAAACTAGGTTAAACGCAGACTAAATCAGTCACGAAGAAGAACAGATAAAGAGAGTGTTGGCTATGAATAAAGTATCGGTGATCATCCCCACTTATAACTGTAAACAGTATCTCAATAAGGCGTTATCCAGCGTAGTAGAGCAAAGCCACCGTGATTTGGAAGTCATCGTCATTGACGACAACAGCAACGACGGTTCAGACGAACTACTCCAATATTGGGCAAGTGTAGATTCTCGTATCAAGGTATTGAATCAGCCCGGTTTGGGCGCATCGATGGCGAGAAACATAGGCATTGCACAAGCCACAGGCGATTACATCGCGTTTTTAGATGCGGATGATTTTTGGCTACCCAATAAGATTGCCGATCAATTGGAACTGCATCAATTCTACCCAGAGATCGCACTAAGCTTCACCAACTACAATCACCTGACAGAAAGCTATCAAGAGATCATCGACTGCTTTGGCTACTGGGACAAATTCCAATCAGAAACACGCCGGTTCTTGCTCCTCGAACAACCGCTCGACTTTATTATCGCCAATAACATTATCGGTACCTCTACTGTGATAGTGAAAGCAGATGTGCTCAAGCAGATGAAACCGTTTGATTCCAGCTTTACCTATTGTGAGGACTGGGAGTTGTGGTTGAGGATTTGTGAAAAGCATTCAGTCGCTGCGCTCAACTCAGTAAAAACGGGCTATCTAATGCGCCAAGGCTCTCAGACTCAATCGCATGAAAAGCGCCTTGCCAATTTGGCCTGTATCGAAAATATCTTGGAAAAGTATCAGGGCTATACGCACTCTCAGCGCCCCATTCGCATCGCACAGGCTCGCTTACTGGAAGGCTACGCGGACTACCACCGACAGCTAAACCAACACCTCACCGCAATGAAATTGCAATGCCGCTCTATGTTTGCCCACCCTCAACCAAGAAAGCTCCGCAGCATACTGGGGGATTGCAAACGTTCACTGCTCACACTCACTCCGGCTTGTCGCTAAAGGAAGGTGAACTGTGGGCGCATTATCTCAATCAGTTTATTACGCCATCGGCATCATCATGATGAAAGGGGTCTCGCTATTGATGATCCCCTACCTCACTCGCACACTTACTGTCGCTGAGTTTGGGGCCTTAGAGTCTTTGGTTTTACTGGCCGATATCGGCACAATTTTATTCAGCTTTGGCTTGGTCGATGCCATGTATCGCTATGTTGGTACTGCAGAGGGTAAACACAAGCAGCAACTAATCTCGAACTGCTTTAGCCTTAGCTGTTTATTGGTGCTGTTTGGAGCAGTTGCCATCGCTTTATCGCTTAATAGCCTTGTCGCTATCCTTCCTGCTCGATTTGAACCATATCAGCTTGTGCTGCTAGCGATTCCTATTTTGTTGGACGGGCTAATTTCGATTCCACTGACGTTAATGCGTATGCAGTCGATGGCGAAAAAGTTCTGCCAATTGAATGTGGCAAAAGCGCTAATTCAAGCTCTGCTTACATTTGTTTTAATGGAGCATGGCTATGGGATTGATGCGGTATTGATCGCAGCGTGTTTATCGAGCATTTTCCTCGCGCTGGCTCTGGTTCGCTTCCAATGGCAGCAAATGGAAAGATTCGGACACTTTGCTGATTCCGCCATGTTACTTCGCTTTGGTTTGCCTGTTTTAGTCGGCTCCGTATCGGTTTATATGATTACTGGGCTAGATCGATGGCTGTTAGCCGAGTTTGTAGGTGTCGAACAGCTGGCAGTTTATGCCATCGCGGTAAAATTCGCCCTGTTGCTTCCGCTTATATTACAGCCCTATGCGCTATGGTGGTTTCCAAACCGTATTCCTACGTTACAGAAACCTGATGGTGAGAAAAAGTGTGCAGAGATGGCGATTCTAGGCGTTAACTTCTGCATCATTGTCGCGCTGTGTATGGCGCTTACCGTACCTAGTTTTCTTTCTCTGATACTACCCGCTGAATACCATAACGCTGGGTTAATCACTGTGGCGCTGCTGATAGTCAATACGATAAAGAATGCTGGAGATTACTTAAATCTTGGCTGCTATTGTGGTGAATCGAGCCAAACCCAAATGTGGATCCATGTATTTTGCGCCGCTCTCGCTGTGGCGGGTTATTTCTATTGGGTACCAAGCTATGGTTTGTGGGCGACAGTATCCGTGCTGGCGGGTGTCTACTTGATTCGGCTAATGCTGATTTACTTGGCCTCTCAATCGATTAAGCCGCTGCAATACGCTCACCGACAGTGGCTCATCACGTTAGCCATATCTATCACAGCTTGGTCACTGCACCAGTTCGTTTCACCTTCCTTACCAGTTTTCGCTACCTTTCTGCTTGGAGGGGTAATTGGAATCGCCAGTATCGCCCTATTTGCTGGGCTCGGTATCCTGCCAATATTGGAGCCCATTAAGCAGCGAATCGCCAGTCGACGAAAATCGCAGCCCACCTCCATTCAGTAAGACATTGCTAAGTAACAAAGACTGACTATGAGGTCGATTGGTCAAGGCGCGTGTAGAAAACACAGCTGATAGCTATCACCTATTAATATGATTTAGAGAAGCGATTTTCTTCGCTGCGGAAGGTTCATTATTCTAACCACAATCTCGAATTTTGATGGACTGTTCCCCCATGACAAACAAAGCACTTATTGTTGAAGGTGGCGCAATGCGCGGTATTTTCGCCAGTGGCGTATTGGATGCATTTATGCAACAGGCTTATATGCCCTACGACTTCGCTATTGGTGTATCCGCTGGCGCTTCAAACTTAGTCGGCTATCTTGCTCACGCACCACAACGTAGTTTCAACGTGATCACTGAGCTCGCAACAGACACCGCCTTTTTCAATCCAACGCGTTTTGCAAAAGGAGGAAATCTGGTTGATGTAAAGTGGCTTTGGGAGCAATCTAATATTCGCTTTCCACTTGATAGCAACACCCTTTTCAGTTCCATTCCAATGTATGCTGCCGTCACTAATATTGAAACGGGCTACGCAGAGTATTATCACGTTCAACCAGATAACTTAGGGCGTGTCATCGAGGCCACAGCAGCACTGCCGATTGCCTATCGCGATACGCCTTGCTTCTCTGGTCGTTGTTTCGCTGATGGCGGTGTATCGGACTCCATTCCGGTGGAAGAAGCCTATCGACGTGGTGCAACGGAAATTACCGTCATACTGTCTCATCCACTCAATTATCAGATGAGCCCGACTAAATACCCTTGGTTGGTAAAAAAACTTCTCGCCAAACACCCACAAATCGCACAAGCGATGTTGGTTCGAGCAGAAAACTACAACCGCTCACTGGAATTCATTCGCCAACCGCCAAAAGGCGTTACTGTACGTGTTATTGCGCCACCAGAAGATTTTGCGGTGAAGCGACTGACGATGAGTAAAAAGACCTTAGAGCAGGGTTACCAAATGGGGCTAACCGCTGGCCAAGCGCATTTAGCCAGTCAGCAAGGCACCTATGGTCTTAGTGAGGAAAACTGCCATTTCTGTGTTTAGGGTAGACAAAGGACGAGCGCTTACGAATACCTCATTCACGGCAAATTAATTTTCACATTTCCATACGATTTATATGTGCCACTGTCGCATATGGTTACCTCGCCTATGCTACAGTGGCGGCAAACTCATAAACCATATCCTTTTCGATGAACAAACACGTTCTATCTTCACTTTTACTTGGGTTGGCTTGCCATCGGTATCAAGTTCTGTGGCCGTGCGATATTGAACAAATCTTATCTGGCGTTATTCCAACTTCTTCCCGCGTTAGGTGTTCTTTGAGTTCTAGGCTTACCAACCCACTTCACATCTCCCTACGCTGCAGCAACATCGTTATTTACTGTTTATGCATGCTTCGCCTTGTATGGCATCGGCCGAACCATAGCTAGGTACAAGCAATAGTTTGACCTCGACAGACCAAACAATATCGGCAGCATGGAGCACTATCCGCTTGAACTTACAAAGTGAGTTTTAACATTATTGTAAAATTCTGATTGCCTAACCAAGTGGATTGCTTCACATTAGCCGAGTGAGGTTCTATTGGGCAGGTGAATAATGTCGACAGCAAGTTTTTTACGTTTGGTCTGTTTAGCTTCGATTTGGGGTGCGTCATTTTTATTTATGCGTATCGCCGCTCATAGCTTTGGCCCGGCTTATCTGATTGAAGCGAGAGTCGGTTTTGCGGCATTGAGCTTATTGCTGGTTGCTATCTACCTAAAACGTAAGCTGCCATTTATGCAGCACCCTCGCCACTTCTTCACTATTGGGCTATTTAATACTGCGTTGCCTTTCCTGCTGTTCGCTTACTCAGCTCAAACGCTTAATGCCTCTACCCTATCAATACTCAATTCGACTGCAGCGATCTGGGGAGCAGTCATCGGCTTCTTCTGGCATAAAAGCCCACTTTCGTTCAAAGCCATATCTGGTTTAGCCCTTGGTGTACTAGGGGTAGCAATATTAGTAGGCTGGGATGCGATGCGAATTGGTGAAGGGGCAACACTGCCTATCATCGCAGGGGTTATGGCGGCGTGTTGTTATGGCATTGCGACCAATTACGCTAAGAATGCCCCGCAGGTATCAGCGTTCGATAATGCTCACGGAAATATGTGGGCAGCAGTATTAATCGTGTTACCACTGCTCCCTTTCATTCCCATGCGCGCCGTACCAACGGAAACAGAGATTCTTGCGGTTGTTGCGTTGGGAGTTCTGTGTACCGGTGTCGCCTACTTGCTCTATTTCCGTTTGATTGCAGATATTGGCCCAGCTTCCGCGTTATCGGTCACGTTCTTAATTCCCGTATTTGGCATTTTGTGGGGTTACCTCATCTTAAATGAACCCATTGGAATCAATACCATTGCGGGCACCATTTTGGTGCTTTCCGGCACCATGATGGTGACAGGATTCTCACCGACTCAACTCATCCGAAAGAGGGCCGAGGCAAGCTAAATGTCGTTAAGACGTCAGTGCTAACGTCATAAACTGGCTATTGGGGTCGAGTTGGTAATCTCCGAAAGGTTCGCAGTATTGGAAACCATGCTTTTCATACAGCTTACGTGCGGGTTTAAAAAATTCCATCGACCCTGTTTCAAGGCTCAACCTCTGATAACCTCGAGATTTAGACTCTGAAATGATGTAATTAAGCAGCTGCGATGCTACGCCTTTATTGCGTGCCGCTGTACTTGTTCGCATCGATTTAAGCTCAGCATGCTGCTCGTCTAGTACCTTAATCGCCGCGCAACCTAACAGTGTGCTGCCATCCCACCCAGTCCAAAATGTTACGCTGGGATCTTTCAATGCGGCGAGGTCTAATGCATGAACACTTTCAGGAGGCGACGTCGCGTTCATATCCTCTAAGTGTTCCTGCAATAACTGAATCACACCCGATGAGGTGATTGGGTCTATTTTGATGTCCATCTTGTTTTAAAATCTCCATAACCAACAAAGGCAAAAGCAGTAAAAGCAAAACCTGTGCCCGTCGTGAGATGTTTTACGTACCTTTCCGGTCACTTTACTTACATGCCACTTCACCGATACCCTAGCAACTGGCGCAAACCATGGAATCGGTTAGCTTTTGGACACTTTATCAATAGGGAAATACGCTTGTCTCACTACCTTATTACCGCCATCGCGTTAATCGCTTTTGCAGCCAACTCGCTCCTATGTCGATTGGCATTAGCGCAAGGAGCGATAGACGCAGGCTCGTTTACCGCTATTCGCATAATTTCAGGTGCATTGACCTTACTCGTCATTCACTTAGTTCTCCAACGTAAGGAACGCGTTAGCCTTACCGACAACAAATCATTATTGTTCCTCGGTGGTGTCGCCTTGTTTATCTATGCCATCACCTTTTCCTTTGCCTATCTTGAGCTTGCCACCGGAACAGGAGCATTACTGCTGTTTGGCTCGGTGCAACTCACGATGATTTCCGTTCATCTGCTACGGGGAAATCGACTCAATAAGTTCGAATGGCTAGGACTCATCACCGCTATGGTTGGATTCATTCTATTAATGTTGCCTTCTGCCACCGCTCCTGATTTGTGGTCTGCTGTACTGATGGTCGTCTCGGGGATCGCATGGGCGGCTTTCAGTATGTTAGGCCAACGAGCGTCCTCTCCTAGAATAGGCACCACCCAAGGGTTTATCAGCGCTGCGGTGATCATACTGCTTTGCTCCCCATGGTTAATCGAGTTGGACAGCATCACGGTTGTTGGCGCGTTATGGGCGACAGTGTCTGGTGTCGTCGCTTCTGCAATGGGGTATGTTGTATGGTACTCCGCGATCAAGTCGCTATCGTTACTTCAAGCATCAGTAGCGCAACTTTGTGTTCCGGTGATCGCTTTGTTCGCTGGTGTAGCCTTACTTGGCGAACAGTTGAATACCGTATTACTGGTGTCTAGCGCGCTAATTTTAGGTGGAATTGCGCTACTGTTTATTCGCAAAAATGGCTAGCGCTGGATTTATCTCACTTCGTAGATCGCTTACTATCAGCAGCGTACCACCAGTTAAGGACTGTTATGAAAGCGCTCAATGACCTGAATATTTTTGTTGAAACGGCCCGACAAGGCAGCTTTTCCAGTGCTGCACACAGCATGGATATGACGCCAGCCGCCATCAGTGCCAGCGTCAAAAGGTTAGAAGAGCAAATCGGTTTTCCACTTTTCGTGCGTTCAACCCGAAGCCTACGCTTAACCAGTGAAGGGGAAATCTTTCTCGACAAAACCACGCAAGCACTCAGCACACTTCAAGATGGCCTCGACTTGGTATCTTCTTCACGCGGTGAGTTATCTGGTAACTTACACCTCAGCGCACCGTCTGATTTTGGCCGTAACTTGTTGATTTACTGGATTGACGAGTTTATTGATTCTCACCCCAATGTGTCTGTGAAAGTTGAGTTGTCCGACAGCCTAACCAACATGTATTCGAAGCCCGTGGATATTGCGATTCGCTACGGTGAGCCAGCGGAATCCAATCTCATTGCTATCCCAATGTGTCCAGACAATGCCCGAGTGCTTTGCGCCTCTCCGGAATATATCAGTAAACATCCACCCATCACCAAACCGGAAGATCTGCTGTCACATAACTGCTTGTGCTACATGACGTCCGACAGCCTTTACAACAACTGGCCATTAACCAGTGGTGAGCAACAAACATCACTACTGGTGAAAGGGACGCCTTCTAGTAACGACAGTGACGTTATTCATCGCTTGGCGGTGCATGGTCGTGGAATTGCCAACAAGTCTCTCATGGATGTCAGCCAAGATCTGATTGATGGCAAGCTAGTACGCATACTGCCAGAATGGGACGGAGAAAATGCCCCACTTTACATGGTGTGTGCTGATCGCAGGGTTCTAAGCCCAACCATTCGAAAGTTTCAGCAGTTTATTCAAGAAAAGTGCTGCGCTCAACGTGCAACCGCGTTAGCCGAGATCAAATAAACTCAGTCCACAAAATGCAAAAAGAGGCGCTCACTGCGCCTCTTTGTCTTTTGTATCTACAGATGCTGTTAGCCGATAAAGCTAAGTGGTCTCATCTGAACGTACTCTAATAGCTCTTGTTCTTTGCATTGAGCACTGAACGCGGTTAGGTGTTCACTTTGTAAATGCACATCTAAACTCTCTTGCGAGCACCAAATCTCCTGCATGATGAACAGGCCATCGATATTTTGATCTTTATACAGTTCGTACTGACAACAACCATTTTCTTCGCGTGTTGGTGTTAACAGCTCTGTTAAGAGCTGCTCTACTTTCTGCTCCTGCCCTTGAGCAGCCTTAATTTCTGCAATCAAGTGGACCATGGATTAGCACTCCGTGAAGACTTGAGACTCATCCCAGCGAGATTTTGGTAGCGCCGCGTTGAAATCGTCTTCGCTACGGTAGCCAAGCGGTACGATCACTGCACTAGTATAACCTTGCTCACGTAGACCAAACTCTTCATCCAGCACTTTCGCATTAAAGCCTTCAATTGGCACTGCATCTAAACCTAGGCTTGAAGCGCCCAGTAGCAATGTGCCTACGTTCAAGTAAACCTGTTTCTCCATCCAATGATTCGCATCTTTTAGATCAAAACGGTGCATGTTTACAAAGAAAGAACGGCCGCCGTGCATGCCTTGCTTACTTTCTTCGTTGTCAAAACGGCCTGCTTGAGTTTCTGACTCTAGCAATTCCAATAGGTACTGTTCGTCGATGCTGGTTTTAGACGCAAACACCACAACATGAGACGCATCTAGAATTTTACGCGTATTGAACTCAAAACCACCTTGAGTTGATTGTGCGATACGCTCTTTACCTTCTTCTGTGCTAGCAACAATGAAGTGCCATGGCTGAGAGTTCACACTCGATGGGCTCATGCGGATCAGATCTTTTACCGCCTGAACATGTTCTTCAGACAGTTTCTTAGTTGGGTTAAACGCTTTTGTTGAGTAACGAGTTTTAGCATTTTGAACAATATTCATTGGGATACCTTTAAGAATCATGTTTTTCGTATCGCTGTATGCGGTAACAATCTTGGTGTGAGGAGAGAATAGTGCAAACCGTCAGAACGAAAAACCACGTGTCTTTTGAATCATTTTCAAAAAATAATTGAAAATGAATCGCGGGAACAAATTCGCGAAGATTTACACTCTTAGCATTCCCAATTAACCAGAATTCAGCCAAGATAGGAGCCCTACCTCTAGCCGTACTCCAAAGGGATTTCAGTCATGACTCACGCTGCCCAATCATTTGTTGATAAAGGGATTAAATACACACCACATTACTTTGATGTGCCACTCAACCACCAAGAGCAAAACGCGACTCGACTGACAATCTTTGCACGCGAGGTGAGCCTTGCGTCTGACACAGATAGCGAAAAGCCTTGGTTAGTTTATTTTCAAGGTGGGCCAGGTTTTCCATCACCAAGGCCAAACGGCACTTCAGGTTGGTTAAACCGAGCGTTGCAAGATTACCGAGTGTTGCTGCTCGATCAGCGTGGTACTGGCAACAGTAGCGTTATCTCTCATCAAACGCTGGCCTCTATGACCTCAGAGCAGCAAGCTGAATACCTAAGTCACTTCAGGTCTGATAATATTGTTCGTGATGCCGAGATAATTCGTCAGCAGTTAGGTGTCGAAAAGTGGGCAATCTTAGGCCAAAGCTTTGGTGGTTTCTGTTCCATCACTTACCTATCTATGTTCCCTCAAAGCCTATTGCGCTCATACATCACCGGTGGTGTACCATCAACCACTCGCCATGCCGATGACGTTTATCAAGCAACCTTTGCACGGACTTTAGAGAAGAACCAAGCATTCTTTGCCCAATTCCCTCAAGCACAAGCGCTTTGCCAAAAGATTGCTACTCACCTGGTTAATAACGTCGAGCCGCTACCCAATGGCCAGCGCTTTACCGCAGAACAGTTCCAGCAATTGGGTATTAATTTCGGCATGAGCGATACCTTCTTACCTATGTACTATTCACTGGAAAATGCATTTGTCAAAGTGGATGGAAAGGAAGTGCTGCGTTATGAGTTTCTTAACGAGATGCTGGCTCAGCAGTCTTTTCAAACTAACCCTATCTACGCGATTTTGCACGAATCGATTTATTGCCAAAATACGGCTTCTAATTGGTCGGCACATCGCGTTCGTCAGCAACACGATCAGTTCAATTATGAGCCGGGTAAACCCTTTTTGTTTACCGGCGAAATGGTCTTCCCGTGGATGTTTGAGCAATATGAATGCTTAAAGCCTCTGCAAACCGCGGCGCAAATGTTAGCTGAGAAGTCCGACTGGACACCGCTCTACAATGATGAAGTGCTCGCAACGAATACTGTGCCGGTTAGCTGCGCGGTGTACGCCGATGATATGTTTGTTGAAATGGATATCAGCCGTGAAACACTGAAGAAGATCCCGAACTCAAAAGCATGGATCACCAATGAATATGAGCACAATGGGGTAAGAGCCGATGGAGAGCGGATTCTCGATAAGCTTATCGAAATGGGTGATCAAACGGCTGCAAACCTAATGGCGCAACAGTAATCATCTAGATAATTGCGGCTCATTGTGTCGTCAAAAATCATAAGCCTCGCCATGCGGGGCTTTTTATTTCCCGCTAGACACTTGGTAGCCCGCTAAAAACAATTGAATGATGTCATCAAGCAGAGCACTTCTCACTTCTGGCTCTGCAACCGGCGTATTAGACACCAACTGCGGCCACAAAAAATGCCCCTGGTATAGACACATCAGCATTTTAGTCATTTTCGCAGCATCACCTTCTATCAACTTACCGTCTTTTATGGCTGCTTGGATCCACTTTTCTAGCTCATCATCCCGTCGGTGGATTAAGCGCAAATACTCTTGGGCAAGCTCAGGCTCACGAATAAACTCGCTGATCAGCATTCTTGCGAGAGGCATACCAAACTCTTCATAAAGTGCATCGAGCTTAACTTCCATATGACGTTTGAGCTGACTCGCTAATGGCTCTGCTGAGTCATAATTGAGTATGAGCTTGTCGCGAAAGCTGTGGACAATGTGGCTCATTGCTTCAATAAACAAGGTCTGCTTATTTTCGAAGTGGCGATACAAAGTACGCTTCGACACTCCGGCCTGCTCGCATAACCTGTCCATATTCGCCGCTACATAGCCATGCTCTACGAATTCCTGTTGAGCCGCTTCCATTATGGCTAAGCGCTTTTTTTCACTCACTTTCATCTTTTTGCCGCCAACGTCGTCTTATCTGGTGGGCAAGAGTAGTCCATTCATTTCAAAAAGTACACTTTCGAGTTTACTTTTTGAAATTCAGGAGTAAGATGGCCGCGCTGATCAAAGTGGATCAGTGGGTGTTTGCTCCTAGGGCAAACGTATTACCGATGACAACTTGTCACCATTGATGAAGACATAAATGAAGCGTCCGCTATATTCCTTACTGCTTTCCCTGTTGGTTTCACCTTCAGTATTTGCCAGCTCTTTTTCTCTACCAATTTGGAAAGAAAAAGCTGAAGCACTCGGCTACGAGTTACCTAAGCCAATCGGCTTTAACATCAGCTACATGAGCATGGAACAGGGAATCAGTGTTGACTCAATTATGTTGAAAGGACTCGACATTCCAGGCCTCGCACTGGATGCCCAAGACGGAACCCAAAAAACAGAAGTGGTGTCATTTCGTGCCGATGTCTGGCTGTTTCCGTTTCTGAACGTTTACGCTCTGTTTGGGATCCTTGAAGGCTATTCTCAAACCGATGTAGATGCGTCGTTAACCATGAACATTCCACCACTGTTTCCAGGTGGAAAACCGCATGAATATACCGTAAATGGTACGATCAACGATTTCCGCCTTGATTTAGATGGCTACACCAAGGGTGTCGGCTTTGTTCTAGCTGGAGGGTACGGCAACTGGTTCGGGTTAGTCGATGCCAGCTACACCCAAAGTGATTTAACCATTATCGACGGCCAGATCGATGCCATTGTGGTATCACCACGTGTGGGGTATGACTTTAATACCCACGATGTACCGCTACGAGTTTGGGTAGGTGCAATGTACCAAGATGTTGAACAACATCTTTCTGGTAGTGTCGCAGATCTTGGTTTACCGCCTGGGCTTGCTGGGATTGTTCCAAGTGATGCTCGTTTTGAAGTCACCCAACATCTCACCACTCCGTGGAACCCATTGGTTGGTATGCAATATCAAATCAATAAGGATTGGTATTTACTCGGAGAAGCTGGATTCGGTGATCGCCAGAGTATTTTCTTCTCCATTGACCGTCGATTCTAAGCACCACTATGACACGTTTTACGATAGCGATATTGTCCGCAGCACTGACTCTGCCAGCAATGGCAGAAGAACCTCAGTCTTGGTTGGACAAGATGTTGATCGCACTGGGTTCAAGTGATGAAGTGGATCATTCCAAAGCCATTGATTGGGGAGTCCTGCCCGGCCCTTTCTTCAATCCTGAACAAGGGTTAGGTATTGGGGTTGCCGCAGTGGGTTTATATACCCCTTATGACTGGAATCCAACCACCCCGTATTCGACCTTAACGATCAGTTCTTACGGCTCGACATCGGGCTCGTATGGTTTGGTCGCCAATAACCGGACTTATTTAAATAACGATAAAGTTCGCCTGCTTGTAGAAGGCGGATTGAGCCATTCACCGGGCTACTATTGGGGTGTAGGAAGAGCTCAGGCAGAGGATGAATCCAATAAAACTGAATACGATGTGCAGCGTTTCAGCTTAGCTCCAAAGGTTGCATTGGAAGTTCTTCCCGAAACTTACTTAATGGCTGGCTGGAACTACCAACACTTCTCAGCACTCGACGCCGATCCTGGGGCGTTTACGCCCAATGATTTGGAACAAAGCCAGATCAGTGGGCCAACAGTCGCACTCGGCTACGATAGTCGAGATTTTGAACCTAACCCAAGGAAAGGTTCCTACTTGAGTGTTGAGTGGAGTGACTTCAACCAACGCTATGGTGGTGACTATGACTTCACTCAGCTAACCCTGAATGCTCGCCAATATTGGTCGCTCAACAGCGCCAGCATTATTGCATGGGATCTTTATAGCCAGCGCGCTGAAGGCGACATCCCATGGTATGGCTACTCTCAGCTCGGTGATGACAAGCGCATGCGCGGTTATTACCAAGGGCAATACCGAGATGAAAATCAGATTTCGACTCAAGTAGAGCTGCGCCACAGCTTTAATGAAAGGCACGGCATGGTCGCGTGGGTGGGAGCAGGTAATATCGCGCCTGAATATAATCAACTTTTTGATGACACATGGTTACCCACTTTAGGCGTAGGCTATCGGTTCGCCTTTAAAGCCCGCATCAACGTCCGCGTCGATCTGGGTATTGGTAAAGACAGCGCTGGCTTCTATTTCAATATTAATGAAGCATTTTAAGAGGACTTGATCTAATGAAGTTTCGAATGACACGTACACTCTCACTGCTTACTGTACTACTTGGTTTATCAACGCAAGCATTTGCGCTCGAAGCCCCAGTAGGTGTGAGGCCATGCTGCGCTTTCGGCAAAGACCTCAAAGCCAAATTAGTGGGCGTACCGGTACCATTCTTTTCATTAGGCAATACGCTTGATGCCGATGATATTGGCGATCATAAATACAACGATGGCAGCAGTTCAGTATCCGCAAGTTTGCTGGGGATGGCCGATGAGAAAAACGGTTTAATCTTCACAGAAGAAGGTGGCTTCATCGATACTGCCCATGTGCGTGATACGGCCGATTACACTTACTACCTGTTCCATCAGAATCAGCAGCAATTCGGCCAAGATCATTACATTGAACTGCCCGATGAACTGAGAACTCGTCGGATTCAGTGGCATGCTCATGAAAATAGCCAATTGACCGCACAACAACGATTGAAGATGGAAGTGCAGTCAGCATCGTTGATTGCCTTTAGGCTGGCGCAATGGCACGAGATAGCACAATGGTTCGGCATGATCTCTGTGGGTGGCTTTGATGAACTGGCCTCTGCGTTTTCTTCCGAGGACTTGTACTCCAACATGTTAGGCGCTCAGTTGGCGAGCGCTATCTTGCTCGATAACCCTAACCTTTCCAGTTCGGAGTTCGCTGAAAGGATGGATGACGCCTTCGCACAGGCACTAAACAACCTCAAGGCTCAACCGAAATCCGTCACCGATGAGAAAATTGAGCAGCTTGACGGCAAGTGGTGGGACAGCAGTAAGCGCTTACCTAACAAATGGGCCGTTCTGTTCCGAGACTATCGCTTTGGCTTGACGCTGACCCCCAATTACTCAGGTTCAAGCCATGAGTTAAGCTTACCTTCGCAGTTTGATAATGGTGATGACATAGAGCAGTGGGTAAGCCTAGAGCTACACAAAAGCGACCTAGAAAAACACTTCGAGGCACTACCGGACAACAAAAAACAACAAGAGGTTTGGTACACCGACGACTTCCGACCGCTGGCAGATTTTGCCAAGCAAGCCGACGAAGCCGAATACCAGCAGATACTCGAAGGCAAGTAACGCTCGAACACACGCAAGGTGGTAGCCGACCTACCACCTTGTAAAGATAACTTAACAACCCATCGCCATACAGAATCCCCCCCAAACCTCGACATCATCGAGTGAAAACTCCATCTTATGCTCCGTTTTGCTAAGTGAGAAAATTATCGCTTAGCGTTTTGTATTACTTCTAGGATGGAGGTCTTTTGTATGGACGATAACCATACTTTACGGGAAAACATGCTAGCACTGATTTTAGGCAGTGCTTTGGTGTCGTTGGGCGTAATCTTTTTTAACCAAGTCGGTTTACTGACGGGGGGCACGGCGGGATTAGCGATTTTCCTAACCAAGACCACTTCGTTTAGCTTCGGACAAATCTTTTTCGCGCTGAATCTTCCCTTCTATATATTGTCGGTGACCCGAATGGGATGGCGCTTTACCATCAACACATTTGTGGCCGTCACTATTGTCTCGCTCGCGGTGGATCATCTTTACCACGTGATTCAAATATCGAGCATTAACCCTTTCTATGCAGCGGCATTGGGTGGTGGTTTAATCGGCATGGGAATGCTGGTGATCTTCAGACACAAAATGAGCCTTGGCGGATTCAATATTCTCGCTCTATTTCTACAGGAACGCTTTGGTATTCGCGCCGGTAAAGTGCAAATGGCGCTCGACTGCAGCATTGTTATCATGTCGCTGTTTATCGTTAACATTGAGTTGATCTTGCTGTCGGTACTGGGCGCTGTGGTCACCAACCTCATTCTAGCGATGAACCACAAGCCTGGTCGCTACCAACCTCAAGTCGCTTCTTAATCAACCGCTTAACCTATTCGGCTGATGACTTTACGAACACCCAAGTGAATAAAAACTGACTATTTATTCACTTGGTGCTTATCTTCGTCTTGATATGCACATGATTTCTCATGTGATAATAATCTCAGTTATTGTAAATAATTAAAATTTAATCTGTTAAACATATGGTTATCTAGATGCAATAACTAATAAACAGTGTTAATGAGTGGTTAAATAAAATTAAAAACTAGTGATTGCGATCACATCTATAAACCAGAACCAAGGATTTTACTTCTTTAATTTCTTGTTCCCCTGCTAATCTCCGGCTCGCTTCGAAACGATGTCGAAGTGAATAATAAAAGGAGTGTTCTAGTGAATACCAAGAAACCTAAGTCTCTAACTGCTCGCGTTATCGCCGGTATGTTAGCGGGTATTTTGACGGGATTTGTTATCCAATTTCTGTTCGCAGATAACGCGTTCATTAACGACTACATTGTTAATGGTTTATTTGAGGTTGGCGGTAAAATTTTTGTAGCCAGCTTGATGATGCTTGTTGTCCCTCTAGTGTTCGTATCGCTAGTGTGTGGTACCAGCTCACTAAAGGATTTATCTACACTAGGCCGTATGGGTGGTAAAACCCTAGCGTTCTACGTAATCACTACTGCAGTTGCTATTACCCTAGCACTTACAATGGGTACTGTATTCCAGCCAGGTGCTGGTGCTGATTTAACAGCTGCAAGTTCTTTCCAATCTGCTGAAGCGCCATCTTTGGGTCAGGTGATCATTAACATGTTCCCAACCAACCCAATCAACGCAATGGCAGAAGGTAAAACACTTCAGATCATCGTTTTCGCCGTACTATTCGGTATCGCGATCAGCCTGTCTGGCAAAGCGGGCGAGCGTATCGCATCACTATTTAATGATCTAAACGAAGTGATCATGAAGTTAGTTACGCTGCTGATGTACGTTGCACCATACGGTGTATTCTGTTTGATGGCGAAACTATTCACTGGCCTAGGCTTAAGTGCGATTCTAAACCTAGCAGGCTACTTCGCGGTACTTGCTGGTACGCTGATCATCCACGGCCTTGTGACTTACAGCATCATGCTTAAGAGCTTCACTGGTCTAAACCCAATGATCTTCCTACGTAAGATGAAAGACGCAATCATGTTCGCGTTCTCAACGGCTTCTTCTAACGCAACCATTCCAGTTTCAATGGAAACCGTTAAGAACCGTATGGGCGTTGAAAACCGCGTATCATCTTTCACTGTACCACTTGGCGCAACCATCAACATGGATGGTACTGCGATCATGCAAGGTGTAGCGACAGCGTTCATCGCACAAGCATTCAACATCGACCTAACCATGGGTGACTACCTAATGGTTATCCTAACTGCAACTCTAGCGTCAATTGGTACTGCTGGTGTTCCAGGTGTGGGTCTAATCATGCTAGCAATGGTACTAAACCAAGTCGGTCTACCGCTTGAAGGTATCGCACTAATCATGGGGGTTGACCGTCTTCTAGACATGATTCGTACTGCAGTTAACATCACTGGTGACTGTGCAGTAACGGTTATCGTTGCTAAATCTGAAGGTGCACTGGACGAAAGCAAGTTTGCAGACCCAGCAGCTGGCAAGAAAGAAGAAGAAGTTCAACTTTCTCACGCCTAACGCGCACAACCAGTAGTAAAAATACCAAGCCCCGATGCTGCCGTTGCATCGGGGCTTTTTGTTTATCTCAAGCTCTTTCTTTGTTGGCACTCTGCAAGCACCTGGCGCTTCTGCAACTCCGACAGGCTATTCCAATTCAAGATCTGCTCTAGGGTACGAAAACACCCGACACAGACATCTTTATCGTCTAGACAGCAGTGCCGGATACATGGACATTCCACCAATTCAAGATCTCGATCCTTGCTAGTTTGACCGTTCTTCATCCTTTACCTGCCCGTCGTATACATACCAGCGCACCACACTTAACAGCGCTAGCACTGACATAAGTATACTAAAAAGCACTGGGGCCGAGAGAGCACCCAGTGCAAAACAGAGGAGAGATAAAAAGCTGAAACTAACTAGCTATTAGCTTCAAGTTTGAAGAACTGCAGTTGATGACTTTGGTTCTCGGACAATTGCGATAAGTATGAAGCAGCTTCGGCGCTCTGAGTCACACCCGTCGCATTTTGAGCGATGGCTGAATCAATCGACGCAATATTTTCATTCATTGAAGTGATCGCACGACTTTGTTCATCTGCTGCTGCAGACATTTCGCTGTTATTCATCGAAATGTGTGCTACCTCATCCGATATGGTTGAAAGTTGTGCACTAGTCTGTTTATTGATATCGGAAGTCACCACAACTTTTTCAACACAGCGATCGACAGAAGACATCATATCTTTCGCTCTCACTTGCAGTGTATTGACCAAGTCTTGGATAGAGCCTGTACTTTCAGAAGTTTTCTGCGCTAGAACACGAACCTCATCGGCTACCACTGCAAATCCACGGCCACTTTCACCAGCACGTGCAGCTTCAATCGCAGCGTTAAGTGCAAGCAAATTGGTTTGCTCTGCAATATTCTCAATCATGTTTACGAAGCTCGACACGTTGTTTGACAGCTCTTCTAAGCTCGAAGCGACATTCGATGTTTCCTGTAGCTCGGTACAAAGTTCATCGGATAGCTGTACACCATTCTGAGCAGATTCTACGCCTTGGTTCGTAATATCAATCACTGCTTTGGCATTTTGATCCGCTGAAGCCGCAGATGCTGCAACCTGAGTCGAGCTGGTCGCTAGTTCAGTAATAGCAGACGCTATCAACTCAACCTGAGCACGCTGTTCATTAGCATTGGCTTCCAACTCAGTCATTACTGACGCGAGCTCTGTCGCAGAGGAAGATACCTCAGTGCCCACATTACGCAAGTTGCCTACCGTGCTGTTCAGAGAGTCAATTGTGCTATCTGTATTTTTACATAATGAGCCGATTTCGTTGGTCGCATCAACATTAACTTTGCTATACAGCTCCCCTCGAGAGACGGATTCAATCACCACTTGTAAGCTAGTTAAGTTTGCTTTAATGCGGCTGGCACACAGCACACCACCTAAAGCCGCTAACATAGAGGCCACAAGTACCGCAATCATCAACATAGACTGCGTGTCACTAATCAGCACTAGGCTTTGCTCTGACGCTAAGCCTGCTCGTTCATCGGCTTGGCTCGATAACTTGCTGACACTTTGGCGCAGCGACAACCCGAGAGCAGCAAGTTGTTCTTCTTGACTAAAAATCTGACGGTTAATATTGTTAATTCTACCAACCGCAGCTAAGTAGTCCTTGAGCACATTACTAATGTTCTGTTCTACAATCGGGTTATCAAGGTCAACGATAATTTTACCCAAATTAGCTAATGCATTATCTAGCTTCTCTTGGCTTTCCGGGTTATATATCTTCATCAACTCACCAAAGTACGTTTGCGCTTGAGTTGATTGGATAAATAACTGCTCTTTAGCCGAAAACCATTCTTGTCTGTCGTATTCGGTTAAGGTGCTATTCGATAAAACCATCGCATCTGTTTCGTTGATTTTCTCGTAAATCCATGGCAGCGACGAATACTCACGCTCGACTTCCGTTTTTAAACTGTGAATCTCTTTCATCTGCTTTTCATAAGCGACAACACCATTCTCAATGCTTTTGACTTGGCTATCAGCATCACCATTGAACACAGGAGAAGTTCTAACGCTTGAGAAACGCTGGGCAAGTTGTTCTTGGTGGCCAACCAGTTCCGAATAAAAATCATCCCATTGCTTATCACCAGCCAGCACCTGGTTTGCAGCCATTCGGATACGCCACACAATTCTTTCGGCTTCTTGTATGTAAGATGAATATTCAACGGTGTCCGAAGACAGTTGTGAATTATTTAAAGTATCACTTAGCTTATTATTTGAAAATGCTACTGCTATAACGAATAACACGATAGCTAAACCTACAGGTGCAAGTACCTGATACAAAATAGGTATATTTTGAAACTTAAACTTCATGACGACACATCCATGATTAAATTGTTATATATTATCTATAGCCACAGGTAGAATATTGCGACTATTTATTAAATCTCTGATTTCAGTACAACTAATGTATATATACTTTATTGGTTCAGTCTTAATTGATATTGATTTCAACAGCGTTAATACTTGATGAATCTTTATTTCTATATCGAGTAACAGCGTAATGTCGAGCTCTATACCGTTTCTTTCTTCCTCTATCAGTCTAGCGATTCTCCTCTTACAGACATCTAGGTTAAACATCGCAGTGAGCACGTCCTCGGGGTAATCTCCTCTAAACCCATTCACGTAAGACTCGGCTTGCAAGCATTGGGGGCAAGTTGAAGAACCCGCAGTCTCATCTAATGCATTGTTGCACTTCACGCATGCATTTCGACTGTTAGTGTCTTTTGCTTCCAACCCTTCGAATAAAAAATCAAAATTCACTAATGGTCGCCTCCTAAGTTGGTACCTAAGTGTTATTCCTCGCTATATAGATACCCCTGTTGATAGATATATCCTAATCGAGACAAAAAGTTCTTTTGCCTAGTGGTTTCTACTCCCTCTTGAATTATTTTTGAATCGGACACATAACCAATATTCGAGAGATTAATTAAAATTTCTTTAGCCGAAATATCATTCTCTATATCAGTAAGAAACTCTTTATCAATCTTTAAGTAATTAGGCTGAACTTTCTTAACCACTTCAACATTATTGTTCCCAGTGCCAAAATCATCTAGCGCAATAATAAACCCTGTCACTTTAAGGTATCGAATGTTCTCTATAATCTCTTGTGTGTATGGCACGGTCGAGTTTTCAGTGATCTCTAACGTCACTTCGTTCGCTTCTAGCCTACTCAAAAACTGTTCAAGTAAATCAAAGTCATCTCCCTGCAAGGTTATGGGACACAGATTGATTCCATAATTATTACTTGCTCCGCTTTGCTGAGCCGCTTCAATCGCTTTAATCGTCGAGATGGTATGGAAAGTTACCAACTGAGATTGTCGAAGATGGTTAATGTATTCAAGCGGAGAGCCTCGCTTCACTCTCGTGAGGATCTCATAATAAACCGGATGACTTTTCTCTGTATCCATGATGACTTCTAACTTGTATCGCAGCCCAATCCAAGTTGTCGCAAAATGAGCAAAACGATACAGGTTTTTCATGTAGAACAGGCAAGTTAGTAGTGCTAGTAAGCCTAACCATTCATAGACAATGCCATCACTGTAATAGACGATCTCAGCGCCTTCTCTAAAATTTTGTGAGTACACTTGAAACTGGCCAGGTTCCCCTGTCGACAACAGTTTCCCTAATTCAGTATTGATGTGCACAGAGTCAACCAAGAACGGCAGCAGCGTATTACCATAACGACTTTCAATCGATTGTCTGGATATTCGAGCATAAAACTCGGCGCCTTGCCCATTGGTTCTCGATGTGTATACAAACTGAGGTAAACTCAGCAAGCGTTCTAATTCAGCTTCGCTATCAATACTTCTCATGCTTTCTCGATCGATTAAGCAGCTGTTTCCATTTTTTATCAGGATCGCAGAGTCCAAATTCAACGACTGACTCAAAACTGCGACATTCTGAGTATCATCACACCCATAATCCATGATTTCATGCGCTATGTAATTGGTGTTCCCTTTGTATTTATGAAGGATTGAGCTGATATGCGAAATCTGAAGTATATACAGAATGCAAAGTAACACTGACGATAACACCACCATCTTGGCACCTTTGTTCAAGATGCTTAGGTGATAGAGCCTTATGAACAAATCCAGCATCGCGCCAGTACTCAACTTATAATTATTAATGTCAAAATTGAGCTGTTTGTTCTTGGATATACTATCCACTACATCAATGTTGATGTAGTAGCCTTTCTTAAATACATTGTTGATAAACTCTTTCGGGCCATCGATGTCATGGCTATCAGTGATAAGTTTGTATTTTCTTCGAATAGACGCGATGGTGTTTTTTAGGCTATACAGGCCAAACTCATCCGAAAACTCACGTTGATAAGCAAGCTCGATGTCTCTTGCAGCAGAAGGCGCATCCGAGGACGAATATTTGGCAAGATATTCAAGAACAAAACGTTCTTTGTCGTTAAGATAAAACTCCATTGTTTTACTTTCTTCATCTACGCCATATAATAGGTTTCCGTTAAGTACCAATTTGTAAGATGAGCTGCCCCCTAAGCTAAATAAGTACAACATAGCGGCCCCCCACAAATCGCTCACGCTTGGACGTAATCATTTACAACCCCCAATACATCCAACAAAAAAATGATTCATCGCTAAAACATGTATGATTGTTTTGTAATTTTTAGCTTTTATTTGATCATTTTTTGACATAAGCCAGACGTAACAGCTAACCAAACTTTGTTACAACATGTTATCTAGCACATTTAATTGACATTTTTATCTGATGCATGGGGTCGTGAGCAACCTAAAAATTAGATTTATCCAATTAAATATATGATTATCCAAGTGGAAAACTCTATCCGAGTATTAATTTCAATTCTGGAGGAGACTCGAGGGAGTGCAGAGGATATGAAAAGCCCAGAGCGAACTCTGGGCTTTTGAGAAAGGAGCTTAGGAAGCTTTAAGTTTGAAAAAATCAAGTTGCTGGCTCTGACCTTCTGACAACTCAGATAGGTATGCAGCCGCTTCAGCACTTTGCGTTACACCAGTCGCGTTTTGTGCAATCGCTTCATCAATGGTGGCAATGTTTTCGTTCATTGAAGAAATTGCGCGGCTTTGCTCATCCGCTGCTGACGACATTTCGCTGTTGTTCATAGAGATATGAGCAACTTCATCTGAAATGGTGGCAAGCTGGCTGCTGGTTTGGCGGTTAATTTCTGCTGTGGCTTCTACTTTCGTTACACAACGGTCAACGGATTGAATCATATCTTTGGCACGCAGTTGCAGCGTATCTACAAGCTCTTGGATTGATCCTGTGCTTTCCGACGTTTTCTGAGCCAGGACACGAACTTCATCAGCAACCACGGCAAAACCGCGACCGCTTTCTCCAGCACGTGCAGCTTCAATCGCAGCGTTAAGTGCAAGCAAGTTGGTTTGTTCTGCAACGTTCTCAATCATACTAACAAAGCTCGACACGTTGTTTGAAAGCTCATCAAGGCTAGAGGCTACATCAGAGGTTTGCTGAAGCTCCTGGCACAGCTCATCGGATAAATGCACACCATTTTGTGCAGACTCAACACCTTGGTTGGTAATTGCGATAACAGCTTTAGCATTTTGATCAGCAGACGACGCAGACGCCGCAACCTGAGTTGAACTGGTCGCTAATTCGGTAATTGCTGATGCGATTAGCTCAACTTGGGAACGCTGCTCTACTGCATTCGCTTCCAGCTCTGTCATTACCGAAGCAAGCTCAGTCGCTGAAGAGGACACTTCAGTTCCCACATTACGCAGGTTACCTACCGTACTGTTCAGAGAATCAATCGTGGAGTTAGTGTTTTGGCATAGCTGGCCAATTTCATTGTCAGAATCACTGGTCGACTTCTTGAACAGCTCACCACGAGATACAGCTTGAATCACTACTTGTAGCTCAGACACCGTTGATTTGATGCTCGATGCACAAATGTATCCCACAAACGCTGCTGCAATTGATGAAGCAACAAGCGCAACAATCAGCGTGGTCGATGTTTCACCGATAAGCACCAAGCTCTCGTCTGACGCAGCTTCTGCATTTTCGTTGGCATATGCTGCAAGCTCAGAAATATGCTGACGAATCGATTGACCGACTTCTACCGCATTTTGAGTCACATTGTAGAGCTCATCATTAATGTCATTCACTTCGCGAACTGCATCGGTGTATTCCGAGTAGGTAACACCAATGTTTTCATCAACAATTGAGTTGTCCAGATCATCGATAATAGTTGCAAAGCTTGCCATTGCAACACGCAAATCTTCACGGCTTTCAGGGTTGTAAGATTGCATCAGTTCAGCGAAGTAGGTCTGAACTTTAGTTGATGCAACGAACAGTTCTGCACGCGCTTGGCGCCATGCGTTCTTTTCATCTGCTGCTTGTTCGCTTGCCAGTACCAACTCGTTAGTGTTGTTGATTTTCTCGTAAATCCAAGGCAGCGATGCGTATTCCTTTTCTGACTCAGCTTTCAGTTTCGAAGCTTTCACCATCATTGCTCGATAGCTCGCAAACTCTCTTTCAATCGACTCTAGCTGACCTTTGGCATAATCACTAAATACAGAAGAGTTACGGATACTGTCGAACAATGAGTCGAGCTGCTGCGTATATTTGTCTTGCTCAGCAAAGAAATTATCCCACGCTCTTTGGCCAATCAGCGCTTCATAAGCTGCGCGACGGTATCGCTGCACAACGCGTTCAGAGCGTTGCATGTAGTTAGCGTAGCTTACTGTATCAGCAGAAAGCTGGGAGTTTTCAGAGGTCAGGTTTAGCTTACTCTGCGTAAAGCCAATCGCGATAATAAAAGACACGATGGCTAAAATAACCGGTGCAAGAACTTGATAAAGTATTGGCAAGTTTTGAAATCTAAATTTCATTGTATGTATCCATTAACGTATATTCTGGAAATGATTAGGCACAACTCAGCCCTCCCTGCTACGTATGGATAATTCAATTACCCGCAGCAAGGAAATCAGCAAATTGGTATGTGTTATTAATTTAATAATCGAGAAGTATTAAACAGCTCAATTAATTTAGGGAACTAAATCCATTTAAGGTGTGGCTGGGAATATTCCTCTACTACTCGGGTCAATATATATTCGAACTAAGTCTTGCTAGCACAGTAATAACCACATTGATTATTCATCGCTATATAAGTAGCCCTGTTGATAATGAAAACCTATTTTATCGATTATTCTTTTCTGCCCTACTCGCGCCACGCCTTCTTGAATGACTTTGACATTAGAAGATTTACTAATAGTGGCAATATTCATTAAAAAGCCTTTCACATCGTCACAGGTTTCTATTCCGTCGAGAAACTCTTTACCGAGCTTAACGTAATGTGGCTTCACTTTTCGGATGAGTTCCAAGTTACTACTCCCCGTTCCAAAATCATCTAAAGCAACAGTGAAGCCCAGCGCTCTGAGTTGGCTTAGGTTATCCAGCATCTCTTGGGATAGCTCTATGCTTGAATACTCTACAATCTCAATTGTCAGGCTTTGATCACCTAACTTTTGTAAACTTTTTAATAGGTACGGATAGTCACTTTTAGTCAAAGAACTCGGGCACAGGTTAATCCCATAATGATGGGAATCATCCTCTTGCCTAGTTCTGGCAATTTGCTTGATTAACATCACGCTGTGCAACGTCACCAGATTGTGCCGCCTTATAAACTCAATGTACTCCTTGGTTTCTAGGGCATTGACTCTGGTTAGTAGTTCGTAATACACCACATGGTTAGTACTGGCATCAACGATGGCCTCTAACTTCACGTACAAACGTCGCCAGTATCCAAGGAACTGAACCAATGGAATGAGTGACCTAATAGACAATAATAAAAATGCTGCCATTAGTACGATGAGCCACTCCACCAGTATGTCATCACTGTAATACTGGACTTCAATCCCGCCACCGATTTCATTCGAGTAAACTTCTATGCTGTCCTGCACACTACCAGAGGTGAAGATGTAACCAGAGTCACTCTTCAACACAATGACATCCAGCAGATAGCGAACCAGCAAGTTACCAAACTTAATTTCGGTCACCGACTTTGGCACTCGCGCATAAGCGTAATCGCCATCCTCGCCAGCGAACCGCCCATAGATAAACTGCGGATGGGACAGCAGCTCATCTATCTCTGTTTGGTCTGTAAGCTGCCTGACTTCGTCTTTATCAATCACACATGCATACTCGGGCGCGACCACAACCGCAGAATCCAAGTTAATGCTCTGGTTAATTCGCTGGATTGAAGGTTCAACTTCACAGCGACTATCCAAAATATCCGACATTATCGCTTTGGTTCTCGACACGCTCATATCAAGGGCCGAGTTTAAATACGATATATTGAGCGCGTACAAACTGCCGACAAACATCACTGACAACATCAAGGCAACAAGCCCACGCTGACACAGGCTCTTGCCATGCAGTTGCAAATAACCGCCCAACACATCGGCTAGCGCTGGCTTGTCACGATTGATATCCGGAGTGATCACCGTATATTCGCTTTCGTTACTCACGCCATCAAAACTGGTGTAATACCCTTTTTTGAATACGTTGGTAATAAACTCTTTTGAGCAACTTTCATTACTACTATCAATCAGTGTTTTGTATTTCTTTCGAACAGCAGCAATCGTGTTCTTTAGGCTGTACAAGCCAAATTCTTTACCAAACTCACTTCGATACGCGGCTTCTATATCGCGAGCTGTCTTAGGCGACTCAGGCGAAGAGTTTTTCGCTAAATAGTTGAGTACGAACCTTTCCTTTGAGCTTAATAGTTGCTCTTTGGTTTTCTTTTTTCCGCGGCTGATGTATAGCGTGCTGCCGTTAAACACTAACTTGCAAACGTGACTACAGTCCAAATAGATCAGGTGTAGCATTTGATCCTCATTTACCTTTTACAGGTTTCTTTTTTGTCTGTTTTTATCCCTGCAAATAATTATAGATTCGCTTGCCAATTGGTTGTTTTTTCGCGTTTAACAACGATATAGCGAGAGCCATATACGTTAAGCTCAAACACTATCCAATTGATCTGGTCTCAACAACTAAAAACTTGGCTGGATTATTGATGACACTAAGTATCCTTATTGAAGTGAATAGATTATAGCCAATTTAGCTTTATTGATATTTGCAATAACAGGTTAGGAGTAACCATGTAAATGCATGATAAATAATAGTTTTACCAATAGTGCAACTGATTATCTAATCATCAAAAAAACTCAATTAATGCACCACTACTCCTTCGTACTCGAAAACTCTAAAGTTGTTCAAGTTATCTAATTGTAAGGCATGTCAGAGAATAGTCAGAACTGACCATCGCGGCAATGTCACTGCGCAGGGCAAATCCCCTTCAACCTCATCATGATGGAGGGGCGAAACTTTAGATAAATAAATCAACATCCGCAAAGACAAAAGTGGGTGTGTTTTGAACAAAAAAAACCAGCAACTTTCGTTACTGGTTCTCAGGTTAACCTATGACTCTATGGTCACTCTGCTACTTGGCGAGTTTTTCCATCACGCGCATCAGCAACTTAATGCGAGGTTCAATGGACTCAAGTAGCAGGTATTCTTCGTCACTATGGAATCCCGCACCAATCGGCCCTAATCCATCGAGTGTCGGCACACCTAATATGGCAGTATTATTAGCATCTGAGCCACCGCCCACTTCTTTCCAATTGATATCAATCTCGAGCTCTTGGGCAGATTCTTCCACTAGCGACATTAGCGCAAGAGTCTGACCATTTGGCACCATTGACGGTTTATACGCTTCTCTCTCTAGCTCAATCGATACACCCTCAACATGGGGTTGTATGGCCAACGCATTGAACTGAGTATCAATATCGTCATACTCGTTATTGTTCCAAAAGCGAACATCAACTATGGCCTCGGCTAACTCAGGAACGATATTCGCACCCGCCCCACCCGATACCACGCCAACATTTAATGTCGTGCCAGACTCAAAGTTAGTCATCGTGTTAATGGCTAATATCCAATTCGCCATTTCCGTGATAGCACTTCGGCCATTTTGCGGTTCGTTCCCCGCATGAGCAGCCTTACCGTTAAAGGTCAGCTTATAACGAGCCATACCTTTACGTGCTTTAACCAGTCCACCATCTGCGCGTGCTGCTTCTGCAACCAGCACATTCTTGGCCTGTTTCGCGACAGATTGTAGCCAGTCGACAGAATCAAGCGAGCCCGTCTCTTCATCTGGATTCATGCAAATGCAGATCGACAACTTATCGATAACTTCTGGGTTGAGATTGCGCAATGCATATACGACGTTCAGTAATCCAGATTTCATGTCAGATACACCTGGCCCATAGGCTTTGGTATCGTCAGTGGTCATAGGACGCTTAGCGACCGTTCCTTTCGGGAAAACCGTATCCATATGACCAATGAGCATGATGTCTATGACTTCTGCATCCGGCTTGTTACGCACTTCAAGGCCCACACCTGCTTTACCACAATCGATGCGTTTAACCTGCCAACCTTCCATCGCGGCATACTTGCTTTCGAACTGAGTGGCAATTGCCTCGATGCCTTCAAGCGTGTATGTACCACAATCAACATCAATTAGAGGGCGAAGCTCTTCGAGGTAATCATTGAGTGAAAAATTCATCGCGTTCCCTTATAGCAAAATGTTCATGACGAACATGGCACCGAAGGCATTCAGTACAGAAATACCGATCATGACTGGAATGTAACGACCTTCTGTACCAATTGGGCCCATAATACGCCCCATGTACTGAACCTGAGACCCCATAAGGTAAATAGCCGGAGCAAGAATTGCGATATGAGTACCGTTAAGAATGCCTTGGTCAAACAAGGTGATCACAACGCCTACCGCGCCGCCCATCGACATCCAAGCACCAATAAGTACCGCCGCCGCTTCACCCGGCAGACCAAATACCGCCATAATTGGAGAGAACACCGATCCCATCAGATCCAACGCACCTGTGATTTGCAGCGCTTTGATAATCACAAACGCCATCAATACATTTGGAACGGTTGATGTAGTGGCGATAACCCAGCCTTTTTTCGCACCTTCGACGAAGATGTCTGTCACCATTGGTTTTTTCGCTTTCACTTCACTCATTACGCTGTCTCCTCTTTCATGTTTTGTGGCTTGCCTTGCTGATCTTTATCTTCTTTGCCTTCAGTGATGTTTAAGTAGATGCGGAACAAGTTCGCGCCAACGAATTTGAAGATGAACATGATTGCTACGGCTAAGCCAATCGATGAAGTTACTGCTAGAGAACCATCAGCCATAGTCAACGTGAATAGCACTGCACCCGAAGAAAAGAAGTTCACGATAGTGGCTCCAGCGGTAAACTGGAACATAGTGAACACGTCGGTTTCGCGTTTGGTTAAATGCCCTTCGTCTTTGAGCTGACGTGTCATTGCTGCACCAGCATCGGTACTTTGAAGAGAAGCAATGAGTGCAAGGCCAGAGTTACCAGGAATACCCATTAGCGGGCGTAGTAGAGGAGTAAGTAGCTTACGCGCAGCATCAAGTGCACCGTAATGTTCAAGCACGTTAATCATGCCTAGCGCAAACATGACAGTTGGGATCAGCGTTAACGCAAAAATGAAGCCATCACGAGCGCCACTGCCGCCTTGGCCACGCAGTGATGTTGTCGCAGCATTGATGCCATCTGCTGTTTCCGTTACATCGTAAGCAACCTTACCGAACGAGCCATTAAGGGTGGTGAAGTCAAATACACCATACCACTCGCTCGATTGAAGTAAGCCAGAAAAGAAAACCACCGCAAACGCTAGAGCAATGTAACTGCCGAGCGTAACTTTGCGTCCTTGTTCAGTAGGACTTGTCATTATCTACCTCGATTTTTATGTGGAACAGAACACATAAGATACTCACCCGAAAGTGGTACCAGCGAGATGACCCAAATCAAGAACCTTACCGAACAGAATTGCCTAGCCAAATCAATTCGGGAATTTGTGATACTACCCCCAGAAGCCCATATAGCTCGGTACACAGGCTCTACCTTTCGGTAATAAATCGGCAGCACCCATGCTACAAAATGGTGACAAAAGTGGCGTCTAATCAACCATTTCCGAGCTGTATCACACCAAGCAAAGGTAGAACTCTTTACTATAGGTAGTCATTAGCAGCAAATGGAGTGCAGCAAATGAAAATCGGGCTTTATGGACTCGCCATTTTGGGCGTACTTTCCCCGCTACAGGCATTCGCCTCGCAATCAACATCGGGTTATCTGGATCTGACTCAATCAGGGATAGGCTACCTCTGCCTACTGATTTTTGGTTGTGCTTATACCTTGGTGATGCTTGAAGAATACTTACAACTTCGAAAATCAAAGCCCGTTTTGCTTGCAGCCGGGATCATATGGGCGATCATTGGTTACGTATATCAGCAACACGGTCAAATCGATTTAGCCAAGGCCGCGCTCGAACACAACTTACTCGAATACGCTAAACTGCTATTGTTCTTGCTGGTTGCGATGACGTACATCAGTGCGATGGAAGAACGCAGGTTGTTTGATGCGCTGCAAGCATGGATGACTGGCAAAGGCTTCAACTTTAAAACCTTATTTTGGCTCACCGGTATTCTCGCGTTTTTCATCTCTCCTATCGCAGATAACCTCACGACAGCATTACTGATGTGTGCCGTTGTGATGAAAGTGGCTGGCGACAATCCGCGCTTTATTAACCTCGCCTGTATCAACATAGTTATCGCCGCCAATGCAGGCGGTGCGTTCAGTCCTTTTGGTGATATTACTACTCTGATGGTTTGGCAAGCAGGCCATGTTTCATTCTCTGAGTTCATGCCGCTATTTTTACCGTCCGTGGTGAACTACGTTGTGCCTGCAGTGATCATGTCATGGTTCATTCCGAACCAAAAACCAGACACCATCCACCAGCATGTAGAGCTAAAACGCGGTGCAAGACGCATTGTCGGCTTGTTCATTCTTACCATTGCCACTGCAGTTGCGTTCCACGCCGTTCTGCACTTCCCACCAGTTATCGGGATGATGATGGGCCTTGCATATCTGCAGTTCTTTGGCTTCTTCCTTCGCCGCACGCTTAAACACTCTTTAGCGAAAAAAGCAGCCGCCGCTATTGCTAATCGCGATGACCACGCGCTGAAGCGCTTGGGCTCTGTAGTACCTTTCGATGTATTCCGCCGAGTATCCCATGCGGAGTGGGACACATTACTGTTCTTCTATGGCGTGGTTATGTGTGTCGGTGGCTTGAGCCTACTTGGCTATTTAGGCGTCATTTCAGAGATCATGTACACCCAATGGGATCCTATCTGGGCTAACGTTATGGTGGGTATCCTTTCGGCGATCGTCGATAACATCCCTGTGATGTTTGCCGTTTTAACCATGGAGCCTGCCATGGATATGGGTAACTGGCTATTGGTAACGCTAACTGCAGGCGTAGGTGGTAGCTTATTGTCAATCGGCTCTGCGGCTGGGGTAGCATTGATGGGAGCAGCGCATGGCAAGTACACTTTCTTTGGTCATTTGAAGTGGGCCCCTATTATCGGCTTGGGGTATGCTGCCAGTATCGCAGTCCACATGATGCTGAACGGACACCTGTTTAGTTAAACTAAGAATGCCGCAACTGAAACGCTTCAGTTGCGGCACTCTTATACCCGAAAGCCAATGGTTATACGCTAAAACCAAGTATTGTACCTAAATGGCATCAAAGCGCGGCGTCACCGATTCAAGTTCAAGGTGACTCTGAGATATACAGTTCCTTAACCCAAATATTCATCATATTGTACTTAGCACAAGCACTGCAGGTAAGAAGCTCTCCATTACCATGAATACGCATAACGAGATCTTCACGCTTTTCCTTGGAGTTATTGGCAAACTTGATCAGCACATGCCCATCGTCCACTCGATAGCTTCTGCTCACTAATACCCCGCGAGTTTCGAAACTGACGTAGCCATCTTTAAATGTCAGCGTGTCTTGATTGTACTGATTGGTATACAGCCCTGAGAATTCATACGTGTCTGCATCTGCGATCCTTTCAAGTTTTTCTCGATCGCACCCTTGTAACATCAATACCAGCACTGCAAAGATGAATCCTTTCACCATAGCTGTCCTCTTTAATTTACCTGGTATACCCTTCTAATTTTAGCAAAGCCGCTTTACGTTCAACGCCACCGGCGTATCCGGTCAGTTTACCCGACTTGCCTATCACTCGATGGCAGGGTACCACTACCGATATTGGGTTCTTACCATTGGCTAAACCAACCGCTCGTACGGCTTTAGGGTTACCAATTGCATTAGCCAGATCTTGGTAGCTCCATACCTCTCCGTAAGGAATAGTCGTTAACGCTTGCCATACCTTCATCTGGAAATCTGTCCCTTTCGCAGCAAGCGGTAACTCAAATTGCTTTCTGCTTCCCGAGAAGTACTCATCTAGCTGTGCAACAGCTTGGCTAAGTATAGGAAAACTCTCATCTCTTTGCCCTAATTGTTCCGGTTTTGTGGTGTGAATTTCGAACCAGACTCCCAATAAGCCTTGCTCGTTAGCTTGCACAGTCACGCATCCCATAGGGCTTTGATATTCAGTGTAGTAATTCATTAAAAATGACTCCAACAATGGAAGGTCGCATAGCTGCCCCAGGGAGCAACCGATGCTTTACTCAACTTAGGAAAGCGTTGCAGCGCTTTCTTCACAACTAAATCAGAATCTAAGAAACAATCAGGCTGGGACTGACCTCTAAGGCGTGCATAATTCACCGTCCAAGGGCCGATACCTTTGATGGCCAGCCACTCATTCGGGTCGGCATCTCTATTGTCGTTCATATAGAGAGCAAACCGTTGAAGCGTTTCCTTTCGGCTATTTGGCATGCGCAAAAAACTGAGATCAGCCGCCATCACCATCTCTGGAGTTGGAAACACTTTATGATTTGGGCACAGTGTTTGCGTCAATAAGTTCAACTGACCAATAGCGGCTTTAATTGAAACCTGCTGACCTAGTATGGCTCTCACGCCAGCCTCCCAACAATCCCACACTCCTGGAATTCTAAGGCCTGAATGCAACACAATATTGGCATCTAATTCTCGCAGTTGGCGTTCAATCAACGCACTGTCTGCATCTAAGTCAAACATGCGCCGTAGTTGAACCACTAAATTGCGCAACTGACGGATATCCTCTAATTCAAACTCTACCTTTAAGGTTTCTCCCTGCAATTCGGCCTGAAACCAACCTTTACTGCCATTTAAGACAAAAGACCTTTGGTAGCTGGTATCCGTTACCTGCTCAATCCCTTCCACGGCTCTCAGCCGATAAAACGCGAGCATTTGGTGCCAATTAAAAGGCGCACGCACTGCTAAACAGATTGAATTGGACGAACTCAGTTGACTGTCCGTTTTACGTACTTGGCTTGGGGTTAGCTTAAGATGCTTTTGAAACGCATCGTTAAACCGCCTAACGCTATTAAACCCGCACGCAAAAGCGATATCCCCCACCTTCATCGCACTGGAATGCAGCAGTTGTTTTGCAAACATCAACTGATGATACTGAGCATACTGCTTAGGCGACATACCCAAGTGAGATTGAAATAACTGACGAAGATAACGATCAGTGATCCCAAGCCTCTCAGCCAACATGGCGAGTGTGCCATTCTGAAGTGCGCCTTCTTCTATTAGGGTTACCGCTCTGGCAAACGTCGTTTCAACACCTTTCCACGCCCAAGAGCTAGGCGCACTGTCTGGACGACAACGTAAACAAGGTCGATAACCTGCTTGAAGTGCTTGAGCTTGGTTGGAGAAATACTCGACGTTCTCTTCTTTAGGCAAGTTAGCCGGGCAAATAGGGCGGCAGAATATACCAGTTGTTTTCACTGCAACGTAAAAGCGGCCATCGTAGTGGACATCGCGAGCCATACGCGCTTTTTGGCATTGCGACGGGCATAACACTGCGCTGGTCTCTCCCATTTTTTCACCCTTAAGCATCATCTTCCAATAGAGCTATCTTACTACACAGGTTACGGTGTTTTAGCCACTTTCGGAACTCTACCTTGCCTAAGCCACATAGAGTCCAAAAAAAATTTCTCGCGACCGGCTCTCCAAGCCACTCCTGTAACGCAATGAATCCCCAGCAATAATTACACAGCTCAACCAATATGTTTCAGCAAAACAGAATTAGAAAAATAAAGATTTTGGAACTAATCTGGCATTATTTAGGGGGTAAACTAAAGTTATAGGGACAAAAACATAACAAACAAAAAAATCTACAACGTCTGCTACAAGGAATTGGCTATGGATCTGGAAAGATGCGTAATTGTGCTTCGCAACCACATGGAAATCACCTGCGACTCTGTCGAACACTCACTGGGGGTCATCGAGAACAATCATAGCGATGAAATCTCCGCGATAAAAATCGATGCCAGCGATGGCTCAAACATCCACTCTTATCACTTCAATACCATTGATGAATCTCTGGAAAGCTTAATGAATTTGTAGAGGTTAGTTTTCCATCCTCATCCGCAATCGATGAGGATGGACAGTTCGTTTATTGCTAATCAGACGCGACTTCACCTGCTTGCTGCAGAGAATATGCTGTAAGCGGATCAATATCTTTAACCAGTTCTTCCACTTGCGTAATCGCTTCAACTGAAGAGCTATTTTTACGGTAGCTGAGATAAATTGGCCTTTGCCATTCTTTAACCCCAGTGACATTGAACAGTTGCCCTGAGTTGATAAATGGCTCAACCAGTGAGGCAGGCAAATACGCACTCCCTCCTTTCTCTAGAATAAAATCGAGTGCGATACGTGCCGTTGAGGTTCGTAGATACGGTGCTGGTACTTTTGGATGGCGATCTGCATGCTCAGAAGCAAAGCGCGTTCCCCAATCCACATACACGTATTTAGAATCAAACACGGTATCGACACAATCCTCTTGAGTCGATACCAATACCAACACTAAATCCGCGACTTTTTTGCAATGCAGTTCTTCCGCTTTTATTTGGTCGAACGCAAAAGCCATATCCAAGGTACGTTCAAGAAGCTGACGATTGAGCTGCTCTCGCCCCATCACTTCAGCCATAAAGCCGTAACCACCAAATGAATCTGTCACAACACTCAAACAGTTCTGTAAATATGCATCCCAAATATTAGGCGTACCGCCAAGTGTCAGCTGTAAAGCCTTACCACTTTCTAACGATAGCTCTAGCTTTGCTTGTTGCAGCGTCGATACCATGACTTCCGCATAACTGATCAAACGCTCCCCCGAAGAGGTCAATTTGATGTTGTTTCTATCACGAGTAAACAATTGAGTATCAAAGTAACTTTCGAGTTGTTTAATGCGCGCACTGACGGCTGCCTGAGTGATGTAGAGGTTTTCTGCAGCGCGTCCAAAATGCTTGGCTTTTGCGACTTCAAGAAAGGTTCTAAAGACTTTTACGTCCATTTGTTGCTCTCTGCAATATTGATGAAATATTAATCAGCAAGATTAATCGAAACCACAAAAATAATTTGATTTTCATTTGTGCGATTTACCAATAACTTCGCCTTAAAAATTACACTACCAACAATAGCGTCATACACTGAGGTTGATATGTCCGACACTGAATTCCGCCATGGCAAGAAACGATTCTACGACAACACAAAGTTCCCACGTGGCTTTGCTAAGTCTGGCGATTTTACTCTTGCGGAAGAAGAAATCCTAACACTTTATGGTGACACCATGTTTGCCCTAGAAATGGGCGACATCACACCAGAAAATGCGGAAGAAAAGCATTTTCTAAAAGTGCTTAGTCATCCACATAAAGCCAAAACCAAGCTAGAACGTGTTTGGCTAAAATACATCCAACTGGCACGTGGTCGTAAGCGCTTCCACACGCTAAATGGTTGTAAGCGTTCTGCTATCGAAACTAACGATGACTACGAAGCTGAACCAGTATTAGAAGACGATTAACATAGCAAGCCCCGATACCCAGATATAGAACTAGGGTCTGGGGCTTGTTTTTTTATTGCCGGCTATTTAGATAGCTGCGCAACTTTCTTAAGGAAACTGTCACGCAGATGTTCCTGATCGTATTCTAAGTGGTAAGTATTATGAAAACCGACTTTCAGCTCTACCCCATTGCCTCGTAGATAAAGGTTATAACCGTCGTAATCAGAAAACGCTTCTACGCCATCATAGATCTTACCGTATTCGGTTGGTGTCCCTCTTTCCATTACACGCTCATAAGCATGCAAGACTTTGGTCGGATCCAATTGATTTTTCATTGCTCCGCCTCCTTCTTCTTTGCCAACAATTTTAGTATGGGTGACGAATGATATCGACGCCACGGCAAGAGTTGAGCTACGTCAAATAGCGCTTAATTTCTCATATAAATTTATTCTTCTCAGGCCATCACGCACAGCAATATTTGAGCAAATAAACAACAGAAAATGCCTGATAAAACGGGGACAGTTGGATATTCCCACAACAAAAAGTGAAAAATTGACCTAAAACAATGGCGGATCGCAACAACTTATTTTATAATGCGAATTAATGTTTCAGAGCATCATAAAAATTCAATACTTAGGGGCAAAAAATGAGACTTATCCCGTTAAATCAAGCAGCACAAGTAGGTAAGTGGGCAGCAGCGCACATCGTTAAACGCATCAACGATTTCAAACCAACGGCAGATCGTCCATTCGTTCTTGGTCTACCTACTGGCGGTACACCTCTAGCAACTTACAAAGCACTTATCGAACTGCATAAAGCTGGCGAAGTGAGCTTTAAGCATGTAGTGACATTTAACATGGATGAGTACATTGGTATTCCAGCGGATCACCCTGAGTCATACCGTACGTTCATGTACACTAACTTCTTCAATCACATTGACATCCAAGAAGAGAACATCAACCTTCTAGATGGCAATGCAGAGAACAACGAAGTTGAGTGCAAACGTTACGAAGACAAAATCAAGTCTTACGGCAAAATCAACCTATTCATGGGTGGCGTAGGTAACGACGGCCATATCGCATTCAACGAGCCTGCATCTTCGCTTTCTTCACGTACTCGTATCAAAACGCTGACTGAAGACACTCGTATCGCGAATTCTCGCTTCTTCGATGGCGACATCAGCCAAGTACCAAAATACGCGTTAACTATCGGTGTTGGTACTCTACTAGACTCAGAAGAGATCATGATTCTTGTTACTGGCCATAACAAAGCGTTAGCGCTTGAAGCTGCAGTTGAAGGCAGTGTGAACCACCTATGGACAGTATCTGCTCTACAACTTCACCCTAAATCAGTGATTGTTTGTGATGAGCCAGCAACTCAAGAGCTAAAAGTGAAGACAGTTAAATACTTCACTGAGCTAGAAGCAGAGAACATCAAAGGCTTCTAAGCCAAATCCAGTTTATATTCATAGCTTTCGCTAGCACGATTCGTTATGAGAAAAAGCCACGCATTGCGTGGCTTTTTTGCTAAATTAGAGTGTACTTAACTCTAGTTAATCAATGCCTTAGCAAAAAAGATGACATTGACGACAAAGAGCTCTATTCAACAAAGAGATTACCGCGTTATCTGCGAATATGAGTGCCCAATTCAACCTTACACCGCTGCTCAAAATCTCAATATACTAGGCGATTGAAGCATTTAACTGATGCCTTCTAACACTAGTCCCCACCCCAAAATATCCTAAAAAAAAACATAAATCCTAGAATTTAGTACCCTTACCCACCCACATTGAAACATAATGTTACACTCTCAAAGAAAGGTAACCATTTGATATAAAAACAGTAAAACAACGATAAGCTTCAACAAATCATAACCGCTTATTTTTCACTCATTCCCAGCTACCACTTCCCTCTGATTTAAACACCAAACAGCCGCTCGACCCACTTGGTCGGAGTGGAAACATGACTTTGCAAACTGCTCAGTATCGAACAGAAGTGATTTAGAACATGGATACACCAAGAATCAGTCAACAAGAATTGCATTAAGGCCGGATCATGCTTGCACGATTTAAGAAAAAAAAGAACGCCAAGGGCGACCACTCTCTATCTGAGGTTGAGATAATTAGTACTACAACCGATCAAATACATTCCCTTTCAGTTAAAGGACAACACAGGCTTGTTATTGCTTACTTACACCCTGATTGCCCAAACCCTGAAAGTATCATGCGAAGTATTGGACAAAAGTTTTCAGACATCCCGAATCGTTTAGTGTTAATGAGTGCAGGAATTCTTGGTGGTAACGAGCTGTACAATCAAACTGCTACTTCACGCCAAGTACTACTTCATTTCTTCCCGAAATCATTAATAGGTAATATTACGCATTTTGAAATACCAGTTTCTCAAGACTCAGAAGCAATAGAGCGCTCTATTTCTTCTCTCGTTAGAGTGCCATTCGATATAGACCCTAGAGATACTTTTGGCTTGATCTACTTTCCTGGGTTAACCGCATCTGAATCCTATTTTTGTGACGCTATACTTAATTCCTCTGTCTCTCCTACCCACCTCATAGGAGGCAGTGCTGGCGGTAAGCTTGACTTTTCTCAAGCGGATGTGTTTTTCAATGAGAAACAACATTCAAATAAATGTGTATTGCTTTACTGTAAACTCACACCTGAGTATCACTACGATATATTCAGAACCCACAACTTTAAGCCAACCAATCTTTTTTTGATGTTGTTGATTTCGAAAAATCGAGTCGAACTCTCAAAGCCGTCAATATCAACCATAGTTGGGAAGCAATAAACCCAGTCGATGCCCTTTGCCGTATCTTTAAATGCACTAAGGCTCAACTCAATGATCTTCTAGCTAATCACTCCTTTGCTATTAAGAACAAATCTGGAGAGCTATTTATCAAATCCATCGCCAGTATGAACACCGATGGTAGTGTTACATTCTTCAGTGACATGAACTTTGGAGAACGCTTATACATCGTAGAACAGCACGATCTGGCTCATCAGACTGAAAAAGACCTCAAACAGTTTCTTTCAGGTAGCCTGCCTGAAACTATGCTTCTGAATGACTGTGTATTGCGCAGGCTTAATAATGCGAGCTCACTGACACAGGTAAACTGCTTTGATGATATCAAGGTTTCTGGTTTCTCTACTTTTGGAGAAACAGCTTTTGGTCTACATCAAAATGAAACTCTGGCTGCATTAGCCATTTTTAAACGTGGAAGCAGTCGAAAAAATCGCTCACCTTTTGAGTTCACATTGCTATCTACTATGCAGTACAAAGCAGAAATCGAAGCTAGGAGGAGTCAACAAATCATCTCTGTTCAATCTGCTCTTATCGAACAACTAAGATCTTATGAAAGTGCGATAGCTCACACCTCCAGTAATCTTAAACAGATCCACGACATCATTATCGAGTCATCAGAAACGTACACCAATTTTGAAAGCCAAATGGAGAACTTAGCGACACAAACGGAGCAACAATCCAACCTACGTTCGAATACGCAAGACAAGATAAAAACCTTGGTTCAGCATAGTAGTCAAGTTACTGGCATTATGAATGAAATCAGTAATATTGCGGATCAAACAAATTTATTAGCATTAAATGCAGCTATCGAAGCCGCAAGGGCCGGTGAACATGGTAGAGGGTTTGCCGTCGTCGCTGACGAAGTTCGCAAGTTAAGTATCACTACACAAACTAGCCTTGCAGAAACTAAAACATTATTTAGTCAAATGCTCTCGAGTGTGGCAGACATCGAAGTATCCTCCAATTCACTTGCAACGATTACTGAACAGCTGACCATGTGCCAAAATGAGTTAACTCAGATATTCAACATCATTAGAACTGACTCTCGTGAGGCTATAACACACGCGGAACACTCCTATCGAGAAGCTAGTGATTCGGAGGAAAAAATCGAAACGATCCAAGAATCATCTGATAAACTGAATGCATTCCTTTTGTACAGTAGAAAATAGCATTACTACCCTCCCATAAAGCACTTCCTCTAAGGGATAATCCTCTAGCCTAATAATAGGTACAGGGTAAAAATTGAAGCCTAACATACTCTAGTTAGGCTTCAGGCAATAATCAGTCAAATTTGTAATTCATCCCCTTTTCCCCGAAAATCTTTCCTCAAGGATGAGCCCTTTCTGCTCGCCTTATTTTAGGCTGGATAGCGACACATCTTCGACTTAGTACATTCGTTATGCAAAAAGAGAAACACAATATTTATCAAGTCTTTACTCGCTTGTTTGGCAACACCAACACAACAAATAAACCATGGGGAACCATCGAAGAAAACGGCGTTGGGAAATTTAACGACTTTACTCCGCTCGCCTTACAAGAGATCAAACGTCTTGGCGTAACTCATATCTGGTATACCGGAGTGCTTCACCACGCTTTAGTGCGAGATTACAGTCAATGTGGCATCAGTCATGATCACCCAAGCGTGGTAAAAGGCCGTGCTGGCTCCCCTTATGCAGTTAAAGACTATTACTCGGTGAACCCTGATTTAGCCACTGATCCACGTAACAGAAATAAAGAGTTCGAACAGTTAATCGAGAGAACACACCAATCCGGAATGAAAGTAATCATCGATATTGTTCCAAACCACGTAGCACGCAATTATTGTGGTTTGAATAACCCACAGGGCACACTGGATTTTGGCCAAGCCGATGATACCTCACAGGAATACCATCGCGACAACAATTTCTACTACATTCCTGAGCGACGTTTTGAAACACCTGATATCCCTAAGGCCTACCTTCCGCTAGGTGGTGAGCCTCACCCAACTCTAGATAACCCATACCTTGAGCTGCCAGCAAAGTGGACGGGGAATGGTTCGCGTAAAGCGAAACCGGACTTCGACGACTGGTATGAAACGGCGAAGGTGAATTATGGCATTCGCCCTGACGGCACAAAGGACTTTGACGAGTTACCCGAAGGTTACGAGCACAAGAACCATCAGGAACATTTTAGTTTTTGGCAGACCAAAAGCGTGCCAGATTCTTGGATTAAGTTTCGTGACATTGCGTTATTTTGGTTAGAGAAAGGCGTTGATGGATTTCGCTACGACATGGCGGAAATGGTCCCGGTCGAGTTTTGGAGCTACTTAAACAGCTGGATAAAACACGTTAACCCTGATGCTTTTCTTATGGCAGAGGTGTACCAGCCAGATTTATACCGAGACTATATTCACCTTGGTAAAATGGACTACTTGTATGACAAAGTTGACCTATACGATACGTTAAAAGCCATAATGCAAGGGCACGGTACAACTGCTGATATTGGCCGAATTGAATACCAGCTCCGTGACATTGAACATCACATGCTGCATTTTTTAGACAACCACGATGAGCAGCGGATTGCGTCTCCTGAATTTGCAGGCAGCGCGGAAAAAGCTATCCCGGCGATGTTGGTTTCAACTTGCTTATCATCGTCCCCAACTATGATCTACTTCGGTCAGGAAGTCGGGGAAGCAGGCGCAGAGAATGCCGGTTTTGGTCAACCTTCGCGTACCTCAATATTTGATTATATCGGCGTTCCTCACCATCAGCGTTGGATGAACAAGGGCAAGTTCGATGGTGGTCAATTAACGCCACAAGAAGTCCAGCTACGTCAATTCTATAGTGCTTTACTCAACTTAGCTCAGAACAGTCCAGCTCTATTGGGGCGCTATCACGATTTATACGCCGAAAACCACCAACACTTTGGCAGGCTGAGAAATAAGCTCTATGCGTTTGCTCGCTCCTGTGAGCAGCAAACCCTTATCTTGGCGTGTAATTTTTCTAGCCACGACTCACAAGACGTTGAGCTTCATATACCAAATAGCCTTATCGAGGATTGGCACTTGTCAAACGGTCGACACACCGTACTGGACCGTTTGAGCGGACAACGTTACTCACTTATTGTCGATGCTCAGCGCGCGTATATACCATTAGTGTTTAAGCCGCTGTGCGCTATGTATTTGGAACTTGTTAAAGGCTAAGTGGCGTAGGCGTTTTTCCTGGATTGAGATCTTTTAAATAGCAAAAAGCCAGTCGAATACTCGACTGGCTTTTGAATTTTCATAACTGTAATAGAATCGCTATTTCTTACTATTGACGGCTTTTACAAACACTTCTTGTGCACCTTCAATATTGAGTGCTTTTGCTTCATCTAACAGGCTCAATGCTTTTGGTAAGTCATCCGCTTCTACGGCTTTTTTAATTGCATTGTGATAATAGCTTTGGGTTTCAGGCTGTGCATCTACAGGCGCCTTCTTGTAAGGTTCTTTGGTGCTATTATCTGTACCAATTATCATTCGGCCAGCGCCTTCAATATCGATTTCGATTCGACCTACATTCGCATGTGGAATCGGGATATCTTTTACTTCAGGCAGATAATTACCGCGACCTTCTGCATCCAGTCGTGCTGGGTGAATCACATCCGTTGTACCGTTCAAATCTGAAGGCTTGCTGTAAACGATAAGGTATACCGACTCTTCTCCATTTGGTGGATAAAAGTCTTTCTCTGCAACAATTCGGTTACCTAGGTGTAAGCGTGGTTTCTTGTATTCAAAATCGCTACCCTCGTAAGACTCCAGCTCTTTACCATTCTTATCTACGATAATCGCAGATGGGAAGAAAACTGAATCTTTGATGTGGCTAGTAATGGTAATTTCTAACTCACCTCGGTTCGCAGGGATTTCAAAAGCAGCGACAGGACCATTAATTTGTCCGTACTTAAGATTTTGAGTACTCGGGGTGATATCGACCAAAACATTACTTGGCAACTTCATCTTCGTACTTTGAAGCGCGGACAGTGAACTAACTACCTGGGCACTTTCTACCGCGTTCTGCTCAACGATTACTTGAGGGGACTGACAACCAGCAAGTGCAACGCACCCACTTAACATTAGTGCACGAAAATACATACCTTTTCCTTCTTATTATTTTTTTAAATGCTCGCACGAGCGTTTAAAAAAATAGCCGACTAAATGTCGGCTATCTTAACAGGACTTTAGACTTTTAGGACAGTTATAGGTCTATTACCACCAAGCTTCTACTTGGATACCAACAACGAAGTCGTTGTCAGCACCAATAGCAGTCACGTTACCATCTGCATCTGTAACTTGACCGAAGCTATCGCCTTCTAGATCCATTAGGTAGCTACCGTATACGCGGATTTCAGGACGAGCCCAGAAGCTGTCACCCATTGCCCAAGACTGAGCAACTGTGAACTTAGCACCACCGAAGTCTACGTTATCTACTTCACCAGCGTTGTAGCCAGCCTCGAATACTGTACGCATTGTGTCGTTCCACTTATACATTGGACGAGCAACTACAGAGTATTGGCTAGAATCGTATTTAGCTGTGCCTAAGTCAGAACCTGCTAGGTATGCTAACTGGTGACCCATCTCCCAAGACTCGCTTAGGTTCATTACACCCCAGTTGATGATACGGTAACCGAAACCATCATTTTGATCACCAGAGCGATCGTAGTATGAACCTGCACCCCAGAAGTTAGCCATTTGGATACCGTATCCTGCAGTACCAAGCTGAACAACAGTTTGGTTGAAACCGTTACTCATGTTTTGGTGGATGATACCTGTTGCAAGAAGACCGTCATCACCGTCGTATTGACCGTTCTTGTTCTCTGTTGAGAAGTTGTACGCAAGAGCAAGTTCTAGAGAAGCGTCTTCCCAAAGGCCGATGTTTGCTAGACGTGCATCTGCAATGTAACCCGCACCGTTTTCATCTTCGCCATCTTGAATCAGCGCTAGAGATAGTTTTTGATCACCTACAGAAATGTTCTCAATACCACCACCAGTACCAGACGTGTTTAGGAAGTAGAAGTCAGTGATGTGGATATCTTTACGTTGGTAGTAAGTCTTACCAGCCCAAAGTGTCGCATCCTTATCGAACTCAAGTACGCCAGTTGCTTTTACTGCAAACTGAGCAACGTTGAACTCGCCGTCTTCCCAACCGTTCGCACCGTCAGCACCAGATGCGATCATTGACTCTAGACGCCAAGTTTGCTCACCAGTTTTTAGCTCTTCTGCAAGACCAAACTCAGAGTAGTTGTCGTTTTCGTTACCTAGACGACCAATACCATTCTTCATGAATGAAACATCGCCACCATCATTACCACTGATACCAGTGCCAGCACGCATATAACCGTTAAAATCAACTGCGAACGCTGAACCAGCAGCTAAAGTCGCAGCCACTGCAGCAGCAATTACACTTACTTTTTTCATTATTAACTCCATTTAGGGTTTCTTATATTTCTTATCTCGTCTCAGTCAGACCCAAAAGGCAGAAATGGGTATCACTCAGTAATGAGGTAAGCTGGGAACGTATTCCCGATTTGTTTCAACTGTGGCTAGATTACCTAGGGAGTAATAGGTTGACTTCCTCCACCCCAAACTAATTTAGGGGGGATGAGAAAGGATGAGAAAAAATACAGTACGCCGTTTAAATTGGCTCGATCACAAAATTGAGGGGGAGGAGATAGCTGTCCGATCAAAATAAGCAGAACAAAATGCCAAGGCGCTCAAGTTTTTTGATAAATCCATCATATAAATGAAATAAAATTACATCGAAAATTTATTATTAGGGTGCTTGACCATTGTTGGACAAAGTCTTTTACTAACAGTTCATCCCAGAAAACGTAATCTGAATAAAAAGAACCTAAAAAGATGACCCAGTCTTCACGCCCATATCCTCTCGGAGCCACATTGACAGACAGTGGCTGCAATTTTTCTATCTACGCGCCGAATGTAAGCCAACTCCAACTCGCCATTTTCGACCAGCAAGGGCAGTACACAGCCTATGACATCGATAATGATTACGCGGGTGTGAAGCATACTTTTATTGAAGGCATCAGCGCTGGTCAAAAGTACGGCTACATTGTGAAGGTGGAGGGCGAATCTCAGCTTATCTCAGATCCTTACGCTAAATCACTGGAAAGCGCACTTCACTATCAACCGCCCTTTAATTCAAAAGCTAGCTTTGAGCTACCTAAATGCGTTGTGGTTGACGATAGTTTTGATTGGCAAGATTCCAGCCAACCAAGAATACCACGCGAAGAAACCATCCTATTTGAAACGCATGTCAAAGGCCTTACCAAGCTATGTCCAGATGTTGAGCAAGACCAACAAGGTACATATCTAGGTCTAATCTCAAAGCCGATGCTGGACTTCTATAAACAGCAGAAGATTAACACCATCCAGCTTCTACCTGTTGCCGCATGCATGCACGAGCCTCACCTTCTCAACATGGATAAGGTCAACTACTGGGGTTATAACCCTTATCTATTTATGGCTCCCGACCCGCGCTACGCTAAACAAGATGCTGTCACTGAGTTGAAAACTGCTATTCGTGAACTGCACAAAAATGGCATAGAAGTCATTCTAGACGTCGTGTACAACCACACAGCGGAAAGTGGCAGTGATGGGCCAGTTTTCAACTTAAAAGCGCTCGATGAACGTTTTTATCTCAAGCACGACAAGCATTTTGCCAACTACACTGGCTGTGGCAACACGGTAGACTTAAGCTATCAGCCAGCCCTTAATCTGGTTATGGATACCCTGCGTTACTGGGTATCTGAATACCACATTGATGGTTTTAGATTTGATTTAGCAGCGACCCTTGGGCGAAATGGTGATCACTTCTCCCAAGACGCAGCGTTCTTCCGCGCTATTGCTCAAGACCCAATTCTAAAAGACATAAAGTTGATTGCTGAACCTTGGGATATCGGCCCGAACGGCTATCAAGTGGGGAACTTTCCTTTCGGTTGGAACGAATGTAATGATCGCCTACGTGATATTTCCCGCAGCTTTTGGCGTGGTGACCAAGGTTACCTGAAAGAGTTCGCAACTCGTATTATGGGCTCCCGTGACTTATACAGTGCAGCAAACTGGCCATTCAAACTAACGGTCAATTACATCACCTATCATGACGGTTACACGCTACAAGACCTTGTTTCGTATAAACATAAACACAACGAAGCAAACGGAGAGCAAAACCGAGACGGACACGGGGACAACCGCTCAGATAACTATGGCGTGGAAGGGCCAACCGATAACCCAGTTATAAACGAACTGCGTGAAAAACAAAAACGTAACTTCATGGCAAGCTTGCTGTTTGCTTTCGGTATTCCCCATATTTTGACCGCTGACGTGTTATCTCACACGCAAAATGGCAACAACAACGCCTATTGCCAAGACAACGAAATAAGCTGGCTCAATTGGCAACCAACCGACAGTAAACAAGCGTTCAAGACATGGCTGGCGGAGATGGTTTCGGCACGCCAAGAGTACATGGTACCGTTTATCAAAGCCTTCAGCGGTGAAAAGCGTAACAACAACCGTATTTTTTGGCGACGAATCGATGGCAGACTGATGGAGCACGAAGATTGGAATCGCTTGAGCTCCGTCGCGTTGCACTTAGGTATTGATAAGCAAGGCAATGAGCTGCTGTACTGTATTAACCAAACCAATGCACCAGCTCGCTTTACGCTGCCAACAGAACAAGGTCAGCAGTGGAAGATGATCTGCAATACCGACTCACACGAGCTGCACAAGACCATTGATGATAAGCAAGTATTGGTTGAGCCGACTTCACTGGCTATCTTCCATTACCGCCACAAACCGGCATAGAGAAAGGAACCACAAATGTCTAAAGATCTGTACAACACCTTAGATCTGAACTTACTCAGAACATTTGTGGTGCTCTACCAAGAAAAGAACATGCGCCGCGCCGCAGAGCGGTTATGTATTTCGCAGCCAGCCATCAGTAAAGCGGTGCAGCGTTTACGCGACCATTTTAATGACGAAATGTTTGTCCGCACTCAGTATGGCATCGACCCAACACCATTTGCTGACCAACTAGCAGACACAGTTTCTCCGATATTAGATACCTTGTCACTGGCGCTCAATAATTCACACGAGTTCGATCCAGCGCAGTTGAGTAGCACTATTAAAGTCGCCCTATCACCGTTTATTCTCAGTTCCATATCCGCCGAATTATACAATGCGATTCTTGCTGAAGCGCCTAATGTTGACGTCCATCTACTTAGCTGGTCTAAATCGACCATCGATGAACTCGTCAACGATGAAATCAACCTAGCGGTGAACTACGACATTCCGCATGCCCCTAAAAAACTTGCCTGTCGAAAAGTGACGCAAGACAGTCTCAAGATGTACTTGCGCAAAGATCACCCTCATCAAGAAGATACCATTAATATCAAGCCCGGCTTTGGCTACTCTATCGCATCAATAATTGTCGCAGATTGGAATTCACACCAAACCATCGCCGACAAATTGATGAAGCAGCGGGGAATCGAAGTCAAAATTGGTTTTCGTTCTGAATTGCCATCAGCCATCGCTGATGTCGTCAGCAAAACTGATTTGCTGTTCCCCGCTTCACGCTTCTTTAGCCTCGACAACTACCCTCAGCTCCGGCGAGTTGACGTGCTAATCGACGACTACTCGATAGAGCCCGATGTATTTGCCTATTTCCAAAGTAAGTACCGTAACGAAGCCACTATCCAGTGGTTGATTCGATTGATTAAGTCTATCGTCGACAAACGATAACCACACTATCAGGCGTTCTGCCTGTTCAGATATAACTAAACGTTAAGTCCGCTATCACCGATATTCATTGGCTCGCAAAAGACCCTATTCCTTATACTTTCTACATCGGCTAATACCTAGACGATGATAATGAAACAAGCCAATCAGCAAGAGAGCCGGCCAAGTTATTGGCTGGCTCTTCTTGCACTTCTTCAATAAACGTTATGCGAAGAAGGAATTGGCTGAGATTAAGAATACGACAAGGGCTCAATGAGATTCCTAGATGAATATGAAGAAAACCATCAACCTATTTACCGCCATGTGCGCCTTGGTTCTACTTTCTGTGAGCAGCTTTACTTTTGCAGACAGCTCAAACACATCGGAAACAAAAGAAGCTCAATACTTTGCAGCGTTAGGTTTTTCACTCGCAACGACGTTTGATACAGACATGAGAAGAAACATCGGTTTCAGTGCAGGAGAGCTCGCACCACAAGGGGCATGGAAACCGATGGCAAGCGTTCAAAACACATAGTTCCAGGGTTATAGAACCAGCAGAACTCCAAAGCTAACAACTTACACTGCTGGAGCAAACTTCGGCATCAATGAGGCGTCTAAGTTATATGTACTCGGTGGATTAGCCGACTACCGTTCTACCGATTATACAGGCACAAAACACAACGACCGCGCTTTATCGCTCGGCGCAGGTTACATGCATAACTTTGATTTCGGCGGGAATGGATTGCTGCTGACCATTGGCGCAGAAACCAATCTTGTCGATTCAGAAAGCGGTCAAATAACCCATCTAATTACTAGAGTGGGCTGGAGCTTCTAACCGTCTTTTCCTTTTACCTGAGTGCGATTGGGTAACTCACCCCAGCCCTAATTAGGCTGGGGAATTTTTACCTCCGTTGCAGAGCGTGGCTCACCGACCTTGCCGAGCTTGCTTTAGAATACTTTGACCATACTCAAACCCAGATGGTGCAAGGCGGTAAAAGTGGGTATTACCCCAACGTAGATTTAACCGGTGCTCTTGGTCGAAGAAGACTTCGAGAGGCACATAACCAACAATATCCGACATCACTGCCAGCTGATCTTCCAAATCAAGATAATAAACAAACTCACTCAGCGGGTATCCTGTACTCAATTGAAACAATTGAGCACCTTCACTGGTATACAGTACAAATACGTCTGTGGTTGGCTCGACTTCAAAATAAAACGGTTCTTCTGAGTACGCCAATTCTCCGACGGTGCTCTGCCACAAGATGGTGCCTGACTCGATGTCTTTCAAGCGAATATCGTCATCGCTATATCGGTAAAGCAGCTTATCTTCTCCAACAAATACGACCGATTTCGGACGGTTTTTAAAGCCTTCACTAAAGTCGTCCACCTCGTAATCGGTATAAAATAGGTCGAGTGAAATTCGACTGCGCAGCTCTAATCGATTCGCCACCTTTCGATAAACATCCAAGTGTTCTTCATCGAAGACTGCCAATTGGGTTTCTTCATCACTGAGCCCAACTGAGGCCGAAGAAGTCAGGTATTTTCAAGCCATATATCGCCTTTCTCTGACATGCCCTTCATCAAAACACCTTTTTCAGCCTGATAAAAAGCGAGAGTTTGTGATTCAGTTAATCGCTCCACATGTTCTTTCCATGGTGAATCATTCGCTAAATCATAACGCAGTGCTTCCACGACTCGGCGATAGACTTTATCACCCCATTCCGACACATCGATACCGGCACTCTTAGAGCTCTCTGTCAGTTCATAAACCGGCGTATTTTCAGGGTCAAACGAAGCAATTTCAGGCAAATCGACTTGATATGGGTGCATCCCCCACAGCGCCGATTCTGGTTGAGTGAGCGGGAAACTCAACGACTCGACATCTTGCTCGGAGTAACACCAATTACTCAAGTCATCGAGCGTCCATGTGCCTGCGCGCTCTGCTTTACCGTTGTATAGCGTAAAGCCTTGTTGTTCCTTAACTAAGATCTTGCCCTGCTGATCGATCTGAGCAGAAAGGTCACGGCGAAGCCTTTCTTCGGTCAGCTTTTCCGAAGTGGTCATATCAAAGAAATCAAGTGTTTCAACCGCAGCTTGTTCTTGTTGAAGATAGTCGTCATTAAAGTAGTGAACCTGAGCACCTTTAGAAGTCTCGACCAATACGCTGTCGCAATACTCAGATACATACATGGCTTTATCATTGCCGTTTTGCTCGGTAAAGATTGGCTTAAGCCCAGATTGCTCAACGGCAAATAAACTCGCTCTCCCCACTTCAATAGCGTTGTTTTCAGGGTAAGCAGACAGCAATACATGGTCCGAGCCTTCAATGGATATCAGCGACTGGCCAAAACGGGCGAAGCCATCCACCGGATATTGCGCTAATACCTCGCCATTCTCGGTACTGTAAATGGACATTTGCCAGCTGTTTGAGCCTGATGTACTCAATATGTACAACTCCGTGGCGGAATCATTATGGACATAACCTAGAACATGCTCGATCGAAAGAGGGACTAAGCTTGCTTGCTCTGTCATATAGAAATAGCGCTCTTGATCGCGATAGATAATATTAGGTTCTAACCCTCGCAAACCCTCTTGCCTATCAACCAAGCGCGGCAACCAGTACTGAAACACGGTCTCGAACGGCTCAAGATCAGCGGCTTGAGCATCAACAATGTCACTGAGTGCAAGTACGCCTTGGCCAATATCGCCAGACTGAATGTTAAGAAGTGCAGATTCTGCTTTGATGCGTTGGTTAGCAGCCATACTATCTTGGTGATTTTGCCAACCAACTGTACCCAATACGGCGACGATAGCGACAAACGCGAGGCTGGCAAGCCAAAGTAAGAGTCGGTTCTTATCCATTTTCTGATTGGTCTCAATGTCCATTTTGGTCACTCTGTCCAAATTGATAGTAGTTATTAAAACATAAATATACCCAAATGACGTCAAGGTGCGGTGTTCAGAGCGATGTCACGGCTTCAAGTTCAAGGAAAACGACGCAGTGGAATAACAAGTTATTTCCAAGTCGTTTGACGCTGAAATCGTAGCTGTGACGCGCTCCCGAAGGGCGAGTTTGCTTTGTTTACATACTGTGTTAACGATTTTCAATGTAGGTCCACTAGATTTTCAAATCGTTGCCTTGTCTGTAAACAAAACAAATCTCGCTGAACCTAGCACCTTGAGGTTATTTGGGTATAGCCCATCAAATGTCAGAAGCAATAAAAAAGCACTGGTCGAAACCAGTGCTTTCGCTTTCAGAGTAAATTTTTCCCGGAAGTTAACGCAGCGAAGAATACCTAGCCATCGCTGCTTCTTCTTTTGACACTATGGTCTTGCCGATTGGCGCTAACGAGATAACCGCGAGTTTCAAGTGCTGCAGCGCAAATGGAATACCAATGATGGTAATAAAACACGCAACGGCAGAAAGAATATGACCAATCGCCAACCACAGGCCCGCAAAGACAAACCACACTACGTTACCAACTAACCCAAATGGACTGGTGCCTATGTCCATCTCGTTTGTCAGTTCATCACGCGATACAGCCTCTTGCCCAAACGGGAAGAAGGAGAAATTCCCCATCACAAAGCACGCTCTTCCCCACGGGATACCGATGATGCTAATGAAAGCTAATAGTCCGAAGAACCACCACATCAACCCCATAAAGACGCCGCCAAACAAAAACCAAATAATATTACCAATCGTGCGCATGGTTACTCCTGTTTTAACCCATTCACCATCGGCTGAAACGCTTAGCCCAGTTCTACCTGAGTATAGTGCTCGACCGTTGGAAATGGGTCATAAAAATGATGCAATAATTCCTTCCACTCTTGGTAAGGTTTTGATCCTCGAAAACCTTCAGTATGGTCTTCTAACGTTTCCCAGTTGACCAACAATATATAGCGATTTGGCTGTTCAACACAGCGCTGTAACTGATGGTTAACGTAACCTTTCATGCTTGAAATTATTGCCTGCGCTTTTGCAAAAGCGCGTTCAAACTTTTGTTCTTGAGATGGTTTTACATCCAAGATAGCCACTTCCATTATCATTATCTTTCCTTAACTCAAGATGAACCAAATTCAATCCGTATACACTGTCTATCATCCTAAGCGTGGGCTGCAACTCTAGTGAGATGAACTAGCCAAAAAATTGCGCAGCCCCTTGCCATACCGCCGTCAAGCCGCTCACGCTGCATAGTAGTAATGCCCCTATACGGATCTTTTCTTTTGGCAGAGATTGAGTGGTTAGCATAGCGAGCTTGTAGCCTAGCCACGAAGCTGGAATCAAAGGTATGGTAATCCAGACATGATGCCAGTTTAGAAAACCAGCGGGCATCTGAATAATCAATGAAATGATTGAGCTGAATACAAAAAAAGCAGATAAGTTGCCTCTCAATTGGTTTGCATCTTGATGTTGAAGCAACAAAGCCATTGGTGGGCCACCGATAGCAGAACTAGTACCAAAAAAGCCAGAGAAAAAGCCCGCGACGCCCATGCGTGCAGGGGTAGGCTCAATCCTAAAAGGCAACAGGCTTACCCCGACAGCAAATAGCACTAGGACCCCAAGCCAAAGAGCCAACATGTCGGTAGACACCATTACAAGCAGTACACCACCAGCTATAGAGCCCGGTATGCGGCCGATAAGCGCCATTTTTAATCCGCCTATGGATACATTCGCACGGTGCTTTAGAGCATTGAGAACAGAAATAAACAGAGCGACCAAGCAAATAGGAGCAGGTACGTAATCAGGAGATATCAGGAACAATAAAGGCGCAGCAACAATTGCCAGTCCAAAACCAATGGCAGTTTGCACAAACGAGCCAACAAATATCAGCAGCATGGCGATCAATGCTGGTGTGGTAAACCATTCAGACAATTGGAGACCTTTTATTCAAAATGCGAAAGAACTTAGGCCATCATAGAGCATTAAAATAAAAAGAAAATACAATTATTTAACATGATTAAATTATAGTTATCTAAAGAAAAAACGGCGGGCAATCACCCACCGTTCTACTTAGACCTAGCGGTCATTCAAGGATAACTCTCACCGCTTATTTCGATATAGGTTGTACGTTCTCTTCATCGAAGTCGTCGGCATAGCCTTTTGGCGGCGGTGTCCAACCACGCTCTGAAAGCGCGTGCTTATCGCTGCGGTCTTTACTCATCTGCTCGGCCATATGTTGCTCAAGGTGAATAAAGAGTTGGCGATAATTGTTATCGAAACGCTCCCCTTCTGCATCATCTTCCCAAGCCGCATAAAGCAAGTCTGATTTCTTCTCTTCAACACGTTTATAGGTCGATTTTTGCTGTTCTACATAGAAAGGGTGTAGCCCCATGACTTTCATGGCATGACCACCAATCTCCAACGATGAATGGTAGGTTTCAGATTCAATAATGTCGGCGCCCGCTTGTCGTAATAGATAACCATGACCACGGTCGAATGCTCGCGCTATCACACTCACGTTCGGGTAGGTATGTTTCACATACTTCACCAACTCAACGCTGCTTTCTTTGTTATCAAGCGCGATGACAATCGCTTTGGCATGCTCGATACCAGCCGTGTGCAGCAGATCTGGCCGCGTCGCGTCACCGAAGTAGGCTTGGGTACCGACTCGACGCACCACATCAACCTGATTGGCTTGATGATCCAATACCACTGTTTTTATCCCGTTCGATACCAGCAAGCGATTGACGATTTGGCCGAATCGGCCAATACCGACAATAATCACAGAGCCTTGTTCATCAATGACGTCAGTCTCTCTATCGTTAGAGTTTTCCTCAAATCGAGGCAAAATAACCTTATCAAACAAGATAAATAGACCTGGGGTGAGGAACATCGACAACGCAACCACCAGCGATAAGGTTTGTGCGATGTCTACAGGTAGTACATGGTTCTGCACGGTAAAGCTCAACAGTACAAAACCAAATTCACCGGCTTGCGCTAAGCTCAACGCAAACAACCAGCGGTCGCTACCTTTGATTTTAAAGGCCATTCCCAATAGGTATAGCACCAAGCCTTTCAACAGCATCACGCCTATGGTTAGGCCGATAATTAAGAAGAACTCGCCGAACAGAATCGAGAAATTGATGCCTGCACCCACAGTAATGAAGAACAAGCCGAGCAGTAGACCTTTGAACGGATCGATATTCGACTCAAGCTCATGCCTAAATTCACTGTTTGCGAGCACCACACCAGCTAAGAACGTGCCGAGTGCGGGAGAAAGCCCAACTAGGCTCATTAGCGCCGCAATACCAACCACCAGCATCAGTGCTGTGGCTGTGAAGATTTCACGCAAACCGGAGCTCGCAACAAAGCGGAACAATGGGCGGCTTAGGTAGTGTCCACCTACAACGACAATAGCAATCGATGCAATAATCACTAAGCCATAAGCCCAACCAGGCAGCCCTGCGACTAAGCTCAATTCTTCATGATGATCCGCGGCACTTGCTGCAGCAGATTGAGCTTTTTCAATCAGTTCCGGCATCGCTAACAATGGTATGAACGCCAGCATTGGGATCACTGCGATATCTTGGAACAGCAAAACCGAAAAAGCATTTTTTCCCCCTTCAGTTTTGCTTAGTCCTTTTTCATTAAAGGTTTGCAGTACGATAGCCGTAGATGACAGCGCAAAGATGAGGCCAATGGTCAGCGCTAAGCTCCACACTAAACCAAATGCCAAACCAATAGCCATAACAGCAGCAGTGGTCCCCGCGACTTGAATCCCCCCGAGTCCCATTAGACGATTTCGCATCGCCCACAGCATTTTAGGTTCGAGTTCCAAGCCAACCAAAAAGAGCATCATCACTACACCGAACTCGGCAAAGTGCTGAATAGTTGTCGTTTCTTCCCCGACTAAGCCAATGATTGGACCAATCACCACCCCTGCAATCAAATACCCTAGTACAGAACCCAACCCAAGCCGCTTAGCGATCGGCACAGCTATAACAGCCGCCACAAGGTAGATAAAGGCTTGTAGAAATACACCTGTCATCATTCTCTCCCTGAAATCAGTTCATCCAAGTAATGTGTCAGCTTTTCAACTTTACTGGCTTTTTTAAGATCGACTCTGTCTTCCACTAATGCCGTAAGTAGCTGTCCCCACTTTTCAACATGCTCGCCGATTCGGTTTTCTTCTAGCGCGGTACGAGAACCAAACAAGGCGAAAGGTGCAAGGTAACGCATACCCGTTAACGATGCCGTTTGCTCTAATGGATGCAGCAACTCTCGAATGGTGAAATGGTTATAGCCTTTCGATTGATACGCTTCCTCTTTGCCACCAGCGGTTGCCGAACAGAAGAAGACTTTGTCTTCGAGAGCATTTCCATCGGTGCCATACGCAAAACCGTATTCCAAAACCAAATCCTGCCACTCTTTGAGAATCGCCGGGGTCGAATACCAGTAAAGTGGAAACTGAAAAATGATGACATCATGGTCGACCAAGCGTTGTTGTTCGCGGTCGATATTGATGTTGAAAGTAGGATATTCAGCGTAGAGATCCACTGTGGTGACATTGTCGATGGATTGCGCCGCTTTGAACAAGGATTTGTTCACTTCCGAGCGATGCTGTGAAGGGTGCGCGTACAGCACCAACACTTTTTTATTTGCCATAAGTGCCCTGTAACAAATTGTGTCTAGGTTGAACCTACACTATTGTCGATATTGAGCAATTTCGCAACGCTGAACGAAATTGATTTTGATGGCTATCCATTTGAGTTCCATAATAAAAAGCCCTCGAACACTGAAGTGGTCGAGGGCTGGATATCACTCTTTAGAACCTAATTAGCCATTGCCAAGCGCTGTACAGGTTTGTCGTTGATAGGCAAATGGATTAAAGCTGCGGCAAAGGCCAATACTACCGTCGACCACCAGATTGGATCATAAGAGCCATAGTAATCGTAAATACGACCGCCTGCCCACGCGCCTAAGAAACTTCCCACTTGGTGAGTAAAGAACACCAAGCCATACAAAGTAGAAAGATACTTCGCACCAAAGATTTGGCGAACTAAACCGGAAGTCAAAGGTACGGTTCCTAACCAGCAAAAACCAATCGCACCACCAAATATCGCGGCCGTGCTCTCTATTACAGGCAAAGTAACGAACGCGCCGATGACCAATGTTCGCATCAGATACAGTGCAGACATCACGTGTCGTTTGCTGAAACGGTCGCCCATCACACCCCAAAAATAGGAACCGAAGATATTGAAGATTCCTACGTACGCTAATGCCATTGCCGCACTCGAGGCCGGTAAATGTTTATCTGCCAAGTAACTTGGTAGGTGGGTGGCGATAAACATGACATGGAAACCGCACACAAAGAAGCCAATGTGAATCAGCCAATAGCCACGATGTGAGAAAGCCTCAGTTAACGCTTGCTTAAGTGTTTGCGATTGTTCGGCCTGATTGCTTTGCTCCGTAGTACTTGATTTAGCCGTGCGCATAAATAGCGCAAACGCCACCATCAAGGTACACAACATCGCAAACCCTTGCAGCGCACCTTGCCAACCAAACTCAGTCATTAACGTTTGGGCGCCCGGGATCATTGCAAACATACCGAATGATCCAGCAGCAGTCGTCAGACCAAACGCTTTAGCAGCATGCTCGGCAGGCACAACTTTCGCGACAGCGCCGAGCACGATGACATAGCTAGTCGCACTCAAACCTAAGCCAACTAATACGCCCAACGACAAATACAGCATACTTGGCTCGGTTGCGATGGAAGTGAGATACAACCCTAACACATAAGAAACAGCGCCTAGAATAATGATTCGCTTCGCCCCCCATTTGTCTGCAGCCATACCAACAAAAGGTTGAAACACGCCAAACAGTAAGTTTTGTAGTGCAATCGCAAAACTAAAAAACTCACGGCCAGTACCAAAAAAGTCCGACACTGGCATCATAAAAATGCCAAATGACTGCCTGATACCAAGGCAAATAACCAGAATGCCTATCCCTAGCCACACCAGAAGTGGAAATCGAAAAATGCTCATAAATAATCTTAATATCGAAAGTTAGTGATGGTGATGCGAATGGTCCATGTCACCACTCGTTTGGTGACAACCACTGTTCACAGCTTGTTCTGCCAGTACTCTAAGCAACGCGGGAGAGTGGTGAACAATCACCAGCGACAACGCAAGCAACACCGTCACTCTCATGATTTGAGCGAAAAGAGATTGTGAAAACATAGCGCTCACTCAATAGATGATTAAATCGGTTAGTAAAACGAAAGCGCGCAGTGTAGTGACGCGCTAACTATGAATCCAATAACTTTTAGTCACGAAGGTTATGCATAAAACACATAGATTTTAAAAGGAGATCAAACTTTCTCTCGCCAAGCATGAGCTAACGCCATCGCTTCTTTGAGCAATGACCATTCCAGCAACTGATTTTGGTACCGTCCTGCCACACCATCAAACTGAATACCATAGCTACGCAAGCGATAGGCTAGTACCGCATAAAAGCAGTCTACAACGCCAGCCTCTTCATACATAAATGGCAAGGTTGCCATTGAGAATATGGTTTTGACTCGATCCACCTCTTTCGCAAGTTGCTCGTTAATAATTACAGGCTCTGGTGTATCGAAAGTAAACGGGCATTGTGAGCGGAGTTGAAAAAAGCCTGAATGCAGCTCGGCGCAAAGGCTTCGAGCTACCGCTCTTTGTGCCAGATTCGGCGGATATAAACAGCCTGGGCTTAACTCGTTGAGGTACTCGCTGATAGCCAAAGAGTCATGAATGTGCAGTTCTCCATCTTCAAGAACCGGTACTAAGGCAGAAGGAGAAAGCTCGGCTAGACGCGATTTAACTTCTGGCTTAGACAAGTCGAGCACCTGTAAGTCAACGCTTTGGTTGCTCAACCGAGCGCAAAGCCAAGCTCTCAATGACCATGTTGAATCGATTCCTACCAACATTTTCATACTATTTCTCCTTGATCTAGAGACTCCAATACTTTCAATGTAAAGCCCTCGTCTAACCAGCCAGTGACACCACCAATCATTTTCTTAACTGGCCTGCCCAATTTCGCTATTCGAGTCGCAGCCTTCTCTGTTCCATTGCAGTGTGGCCCAGCGCAGTAGACAACAAACAACGTGTCTTTAGAAAAATGTGCCAAACTCTTTTCGTTTAGTCTTGGATGTGGAATGTTGATCGCCCCATTGATATGGCCAGCCGCGAACATCTCTTGTCCCCTAACGTCCACCAACACAAAATCTTGCAACCCATTGCTAAGGGCATGATGCACATCCCAGCAGTCGGTCTCAAACTTCAAAAGTGATTCAAAATGATTTAACGCCTCAGCGCTGCTTGCGGCTGGAACTCTTGATACGGCACTTGTCATAACACCCTCCTTGTTATTTTTACCCTTCCATTCTGTCTCACTGTTTAAACATTAAACACTGGCGTAAAAGACAAGTATCGATAATAATCAGCCAAACCTTTAAAGATTAAAAGGATAGAGCATGACCAAAGTCGCCATCCTCGCCCACCCTCATGTGTCACTGTTTGAGTTAGCTTGCGCAGTTGAACTGTTCGCACTGCCAAGGCCGGAGTTTAACCCTTGGTACCAAACCGATATCGTCAACTTCGAAAACACTGTCATTACCACGACTGGAGGAATTGGGTTGATGACTCAACATACGGATTCGATTGAGGATTACGATCTACTGATTGTTCCCAGTTGGCCGACCAAACCTTCACAGGTTCCGGACTTGGTAAGGCAACAGGTCACTTCTTTTGCTAACAATGGAAAACGTATCCTCTCGTTTTGTTCTGGGGCCTTTCTACTTGCAGAGCTAGGGCTACTGAATGGGAAGCGAGCGACTACACACTGGAAGTTTGAGTCCACTTTTAGAGAGCGATTCCCACACGTCGATTATGCAGCCAATGTACTTTATGTATTTGATGGCAAGATAGGTTGCTCTGCGGGCAGTGCTGCCGGCTTAGACCTTGGATTAGCCGTGATCCGCAGTGATTTCGGCTACCAAATCGCAAACCAAGTAGCGAAAAGGCTAGTTGTGTCTGCGCATCGCTCAGGCGGGCAATCTCAATTTGTCGAATCACCGATTTTGGAAGTCCCGAATCAGTTTTCCCAGGCCGTTGAATGGGCACACGCCAATATTACCAAGGCCATCGGTATCGACGATCTTGCGTGCAAAGCCAATATGTCACGCAGAACATTCGATCGGAAGTTTCGCTCTAGCTTTAACTTATCGCCCAAGGAATGGCTGATCCATCAACGTATTGAACGAGCAAAAGCAATTCTCGAATCTGAACAAGTCGATATGGAAAGACTCGCCCAACAGGCTGGCTTTGACACCGCCGTTACCATGCGCCATCACTTTAGGAGGCTTATCGGCGTGTCACCAAAGCAATATCAACAACAATTTGCACAAAAGTTGGAATAGTCTGTATTCCAAAACAGCCTCTTACGAACCGTTACACTTTGTTAGAATATTCATACATTCACTGTGTAGCGAGGGGTCGATGGCGAGAAACTTATACGACAATTTAGACTTAAATCTTCTAAGAGTCTTCTTCGTTCTGTTCCAAGAAAAGAACACTCGTAAGGCGGCAGAAAGGCTGTTCGTCACTCAGCCGGCTGTAAGCAAATCACTGACTAAACTCCGCCAAACCTTCGACGATGAGCTGTTTGTAAAGCACAGCAAAGGTATCGTCCCAACACCTTATGCCGAAGATTTGTATCAGTCTTTACGCCCGTTGATGTTCGATCTTGAGCACACTCTTAACAGCAAAGAAGATTTCAACCCCGCTAATCTGGATGAACAAATCGTCATCGCGATCTCTCCGTTCCTGATGAGCGCCCTCGCGACCAACATCTACACTGAAATCCGTAAACAGGCGCCAAATGTATCGGTGCTGTTCCAGTCTTGGAATCAGGATACTCAATCAGAAATCGAGAGCGGGAAAGTCTGTTTTGGCATCAGCTACGACTTCCATGTTCCAGTGCACAAATCCCTGTATTCAACAAAAATCGCTCAGGATAGATTTAGAATTGTTTGCCGCGAAGACCACCCTCACAAGGGAGAAACGATTTCTCCGTTAGAAGCGACCAAATACCCAGTAGGTACAATACTAGCGCCGAATTGGAACTACTATAAGCCGGCGGCGGAAATTTTGGCTGATAGCCTAGGTATCAAATTTAACATCGTATTACGTTCTGAGTTTCCTTCCGTGTTGTTGGAAGCGGTAAGAACCAGCGACATGATGGCCGCTGTCTCTAAGTTCTCGGACTATGAATTTGTGAATGGCATTAAACTGTTAGAGTTCGACTGGGATCACCCACTCGAAACCCCCGATATTTACAGCTACTACCACTATAAGAACCACAACACTCAAAAAACCCAGTGGTTAGCGAGCATTTTAAAGCGAGTAATGCCTGATTAGATTATGGAACCGGTTAGTTCCAGCGAAGAATTCTCACTTCGTTGCCTTCCTGTGGTTTATGCGGGATATTGAACGACAACAATAACGACACCGCTGCCATTGCTGCGCCAATATAGAAAACCAATGCAGGCGAAGTAAGCCAAATAACGCCAAAGATCACCGGAATGACTACTGCGGCGATATGGTTAATCGTAAACGCAACACCAGCTGTCGAGGCCATATCAGCTGGGTCGGCAATTTTCTGGAAGTACGTTTTGATCGCTAATGCTAATGCGAAGAAAAGATGATCAATGATGTAAAGCGCTGCGGCCCATTCTGCTGTTTGCACAAACGCATAACCTACGAAAACGAAGATTAGCCCAACGTATTCGAATATGAGAGCTTTGCGCTCACCTACCACACCAATGAATTTACCTATGCGCTTAGCAAATAAGAAGTTAAACAGGTAGTTAACCAAGAACAACAGTGTAATATCTGCTGCTGAATAACCGAACTTTTCAACCATCAAAAAGCCAGCAAAAACGGTAAAGATCTGTCTTCTTGCACCACTCATAAACGTCAATGCGTAATAGAGCCAATAGCGCTTTCTTAAGAACAGTTTCTTGTTTTGCTGCGTTTCAGTTTTAAACTCTGGAAATGCAAAAGCAATCCATAACACCAGCACAAACCCTATACCACCAGTGATTGAGTAAACCCAAACGTAGTCTAGCTTAATTTGCTCCAGCATCACCCACAGTGCGCCATAGGTAAGCAGCGAAGCCAATGCGCCTACCGATATCAACTTGCCCAGCATTTCTGGCGCTTCTTCTTTACTTAGCCATTGCAATGAAAGCGACTGCTTCAATGTTTCGAAGTAGTGAAAACCGGTCGACATTAATAACGTGGTAAGCAGTAAACCAAACAAGCTAGGGAAAAAGCCTGTGATTGCGGTACCAAGTGTCAACATCGCCAGTGCAATTAACATGAATCGCTGTTCACGAATGAACAGCAAAACAAACACCGCAGTGAATGCTAAGAAGCCAGGAATCTCACGCACACTTTGAAGCAATCCAATATCCGCGCCATCAAAGTTCGCCTTTTCAATCACGAAATTATTCAGCAATGCCATCCAACTAGAAAACGCAATGGGCACTATGATGGAGATGATAAGTAAAAAGTTCTGAGGTGTTTTCCAGCTGGCTGATTGGGCAGACATCCGATATTCCTTGTTGCGGTATTCCCTAGGCTAAATAAGTTCGGCGAAATCGAACTGTGATTTAACACCAAATTGATCGTATTCTTAGTGTAAGACAAATACTAAGGACGATTGAGTGCTTTCTAAACTCGACTCTATCACGATATCTACGTTTAATCTGTTCAATTATTTGGCCCCGCCAAATGCATTCTATGACTTTGCCAACATCTATACCGTGCAAGAGTGGCAACAAAAAAAAGACTGGATAAGCAATGCCATTACTCGGCTCAACTCTGACGTCATCGCCTTTCAAGAAGTCTTCAGTGTTGATGAGTTACGGCAGCAAATGTTTGAGCTGGGTTATCCTTACTTTGTTACTGTAGATACACCCCACGCGGAAGAATACATCTATTCTCACCCAGTACTGGCCATTGCCTCTCGCTTTCCCATTATAGAATGCTCAGCAGTCGGGTCTTACTACCCAACTCCAGATACCGTATTCGAATACAATCGTAAGCCTATTCACGCGGTTATCGAACTACCATTGATTGGGCTATGTGACGTTTACGTTGTTCACTTTAAGTCGCAGCGACCTGCCGATACGGATGACGCACCAAAACCTCTAACCGAACTTTGGCATCAGGAAAACATCGGACGTTGGAAATCAACGATGCAAAGGGGGCTGGAAGCGCATCTACTGCACCAATCTATTGTCGATACTAAAAAGCGACATGACCGACCATGTATTATGCTGGGCGACTTTAATAAGCCAATTACCGCCGAAGAGTTCGCAGGTTTAATGTCACAGCAGATATTCCGACAAGAGGATTCTCACCTGCTGCTTTCACCCTTTCATCTCTATGATGCTTGGGATCTTTATTCTGCAGACCATGCTGTCAGCCGACCATATACTCATTGCATGGGAGCGAAAGGTTCCGTATTGGATTACATCTTACTCTCAGCAGAGTTTGCACCCGCCGCGTTTAATCCCAAAGCTAAAGTGAGTGATTATTTTGTGTTGGACTCCCACCTTGTCAATCCTATCTTTGAGCAGGATAAACAGTGCAGCGACCATGCAGTGGTTAGTGTGCAGCTAACAGCCTTGGGAAATGCATAGATAGCCCCAAATCAAATGAAAAGAGAGGTCAGGTCACCTCTCTTTTTTGATCTGCTCTAACGCTCGCTCTTTGAGGGATTCCGTATACGGATTAATCTTCCAGTGCTCGGGACTCCAACCTTTTACGAAACGCTGAAAGTCGGCCCACGCAACGCAAAATAATGGTCGCCACGATGCAATGACAAGCTCACTATCTAGGTGTGGCTGATGCTTTGCCAACGCATCATTAAGATAGGAAAAGTAAATGTCGAGCAACTCTGATTCACGCTCAAAACACTTTTCATAAGGCACAGCACTACTGATAAACAATGCCACATCTTTCATGGCACAGCCTCTGCCCACATATTGAAAATCCACAGCAGCTGCTTTTACTTGCTCATCGTCACTAGTTTGATCGCTTTCACCTTTTCTCGCGTCGCTAAAACAAAAGTTCGCCAGCTTTGCGTCCCCATGAACCAGCGTTTGATACGGCGCTCGATTGAGCAAGTCATCAATCTGCTCAGCCGCTTGTTTTAGCGGTAAATCATGCAGCTTTGCTAACTCATCAGGTCGGGTCTGCAAATGCCAGTAAGTTCCAGACTCCCACAACCCTTCTCCACGGTGAGAGATATGCTGTGCATGAAAATGCGCTAACCATTTAAGGCAAGGTCTTATATAAACCGGATCTACATGTTCTGGATCGGCGTTGCCCAGTGTATTAGGAAAACCAAGTTGCTTAAGATCTTCCATCACAAGCGTTAGCTCACCTTCAATTTCGCCTACAAAAATAGGCTTAGGGACTACGCAGTCTGAGCTGCACGCTGCGGCAAAGTCGCGATACCAATTCGCTTCAACTTGATAAGAGCGTAGCTTGCGATTATGTGAACGTGCAGTGTTCCACCCTCTAGGATGGTCGTTTTTTTCAGGCAAGCGAATATGTTTCACAATCAGTGAGCTCTCGCCATTGGATACACGAACCAACTCACCATAGCCGCCCCAAAGTGACTGAATAACTTCACTCTGCTCAATGTTGTGCCACCCTAGTTGAACCAACAACGCAACACTACCTTTATCCACTACACTCTCCTATCCACCACATTCGTCGCTACACTCCAAAACTGCATTTTTGGTCAAAACCACCATAAGCCTGAATCAACATCACGCTATTTCAGTTATCTTTTGTTAATTTTTGATAGATAACTCAAATAAATCAGCTCCCATCAATTTGAATAATTTTTGGGTCAAACTTAAAATCCTAGTTCTAACAAATATAATAATCGCAAGCACATAGGACGGCTTAAATGAACACCCAAACAGTGGTTGCAAAAGAATCAAAGGGTCAACAAACAGTTTCAACCATCAACAGTACCGACGCTCTCAACATGGTTGAACATAGCAGCGAACTCTCCATTATCGTCACTACCCCTGTCGGCACCAAATTCCAATGCAAAACCGCTTTCATTGGTACCCACGGGAAAAACCTTATCCTGATTGAAGTGCCCAAAATATCAGATGACGATCTAAATTTCTTCTTCCAAGAAGGATTCTGGTTGAACGTGAAAGCCATTTCACCACGCGGTGAAGGTGCAATGATCCACTTCCGCAGTCAATTGGTCCATTATATTCGCGAACCTATCGCTATGGTTGCGATATCAATACCCAATACAATGCAAGTAACACAGCTGCGTAAAGAACCTAGGTACGATGTGAACTTACCGGGCAAGGTCGTCGCTAATACTCATAAGGGAGACTGTGAAGTTCGAGATCTTTCAAAGGGAGGCTGTCGTTTCATCACTCCACCACTAAGCAGGCCTTTTCAAGTGGGCGACACCATTACCATAGATTTGGCGGCTGCGACCCGAGATAAAACACCACTGGCGCCATTAGTAGGAAAAATCTGTAACTTGCAACGTTCGCTGCACTACGCGCGCTATGGTTTAGAGTTTGATGAAAGAGGCAAAGAAAACGCGAAAGCTCTGTTGTCTCAACTGAAATTCAACGGCACAAAACTCATGCTCAAATAAAAAAGGCTCTGCAATGCAGAGCCTTTTTGATCAATCAGATATCTGTCACGAAGTACTAGCCAATAAAAGTAATGTAGCTTTGCAAGATGATCAGGTTAACGATATCAATGAAGAAAGCACCTACGATTGGAACTACCATGAACGCTTGAGGCGATGGACCAAACTTATTTACCAACGATCCCATGTTCATTACAGCGGTAGGCGTTGCGCCTAAGCCGAAACCACAGTGACCACCAGAAATGACGGCAGCGTCGTAGTTAGACCCCATCACCTTGAAAGTAACGAAGTACGCAAACAAGCCAAGTACCACAGATTGCACCGCTAGAATCACTAAGAATGGAATGGCTAGATCGAAGATATTCCATAATCTTAAGCTCATTAATGCCATTGCTAGGAACAAAGACAGGGATACTGTACCTAGAATATCCACCGTTTCGGTATCCACTTTGTGCACCTTGGTCACTTCCATCACGTTGGTGATGAACACACCAATAAATAGCGCGTAAACAAAATCTGGGATCATCAACCATTTGATTTCAAAGCTACTTACCCACGATTCTAGGTATTGAGCACCAGTCACACAGATAAGCAAAATAAATAGTACTTCAATCACTTTTTTTGCGGTGACTTTGTCTTCTTCATACTCATTGTAAGTAACAACTTCTGGGAATTTTTGGTGGGTTTGAGTGCCACGCCCATACTCAGATTCGAAGTTGTTCTTCTCAATCAGCTTTTGCGCAACCGGACTACCGATGATACCACCGATAATCAAACCGAAGGTGGCAGATGCCATCGCGATTTCGAGCGTGTTTGATAGACCATAGCTGTCGTTGAAGGTTTGAGCCCATGCAGCACCAGTGCCGTGACCACCAGAAAGCGTAATGGAACCTGCAATCAAGCCCATTAGAGGGTCTAACCCAAGCGCAGTAGCCAAAGACACACCCACTCCATTTTGAATGATGATATATACCGAAGCGACCGCAAGGAAGATAAAGACCTTCGCACCACCTTTCATTAACTGGGTGTAGTTAGCAGCTAACCCGACGGTACTAAAGAACATCAACATAAACGTGTTCTGTAGTGGCAACGAGAATTCTAAATTTACGCCATTGAAGTGCATGAACGTAATGATACAAGCTACTATCAGGCCGCCAACAATCGGCTCTGGGATATTAAATTTTTTAAGAATAGGCAGTCTAGCGTTTACGAAGTGACCAAGAAACAAAACGCCGATAGCGATTAAGAAAGATTCTAGCGGTCCAACCGAAATTAATTGATTCATATAACCTCTTTTATTGTCGCACTCATCTTCCTTAACGAGCTAGAGAACCATTAACGAAAAAGATAGTCTCTTTTTGTTAATTTTTCTCAGGAATTTAGGAATTTCCTATAGCTAAGATCCTTCTTATCGATGCCTCTTGGCATCATTGATTGACACTTTAACTGGTCAAAAAATAACCATAAATTTAGACGGAAGCGGCTATTATTAAAGATAAACTGCGCAATTGTCGAGTTTTACGGGCCAATTCACTCCATACGATCTGTAAATCGTCGTGCACTTCAAAATCTGAAAAATAAAGCGAAGATAAGTCAAACTCTGCAGTTGACCTACGCTGTTTGTAGGAATTTTGGGCAAAAAAAAACCAACCGTAGATTACGATTGGCTATGTATTTATATACATTGTGAACAAAATTATTCACTAACAACGTCAGTTGGCTAGGTGACCCTCGGCTTAAGAAGGGTCAATTTGTATATAGCAGGATGCGTGCCAACTTTAAAACCATAATTTTTGCGGTAGATTCAACAGAAATAGACCAAATCCACATTGAGATTTGCATATTGCAAATGCACTATGCAAATAAATGCAAAATACCACTCAACTAGTTTCTTATTATTCGTTTTATTATTAGCCTGATTGATAGTTTTGCCATCACAGCACGTGGAGACAGCGTTGATCTGTTGATACGTTACATTGGCTAACAGTTTTTCTCGAATGTGGTGTAGTTAGTAACTTACCAGCTCAATCAACACACCCTAACAATTTCCAAACAGGAATGAGTTAAGATTGTGTGAGTACGAGAAGTTTTCATACTTTTTCGACAAGAGACTTTGTATACTTCGACTCAATCAAAGTTACCTTAACAATCCAATGAATTATTTTAGTACGTTTCTCAAAGGCATGGCGATGGGTGCTGCGGATGTGGTCCCAGGCGTCTCAGGTGGAACCATCGCTTTTATTACCGGGATCTACGATACGCTGCTTGAAAGCATTCGTCGTATTAACCCAAGTGTTCTGGGCATATGGAAAAGAGAAGGCTTTAAGGCGGCATTTAACCATATTAATGGCTTTTTCCTAATAGCTCTATTCGGTGGCGTACTGACCAGTATCGCAACTTTGGCGAAGCTAATCTCTTGGCTACTCACTGAACACCCTATACCTATTTGGTCGTTTTTCTTTGGTCTAATTTTGGTCTCGGTATTTCACATGCTCAAGCAAATTGAGCAGCGCTCACTATCACGTTTAGTATTTTTGCTGCTCGGTATCGCTTTCGCCTACAGCATCACCGTGTTGAAACCATTGGAGCTCGAATTTACTAGTATCAATGTGCTAATAGCAGGTGCTATCGCAATCTGTGCCATGATCCTTCCGGGTATCTCCGGCAGCTTCATACTTCTGCTTATTGGTATGTACACACCTGTACTTGGCGCAGTGAAATCCTTTCAGATGGATATTTTGCTGCTCTTCTTACTGGGCTGTATCGGTGGTTTGCTAAGCTTTTCTCATTTGTTATCTTGGCTTTTGAAACGCTACCGCGACGTAACGCTCATTTTCCTTACCGGTTTGATGATTGGCACATTGCCGAAGATTTGGCCTTGGAAAGAAACGTTATCTTGGCGTACAAACTCTAGTGGTGAGCAAGTTCCTCTACTTCAGCAGAACCTGACACCTTTTCAATTTGAAGCGCTGACATCCCAACCTGCCCAGCTTGGTATCGCGACCTTGTTAATGCTGTGTGCAATCGCTCTGGTATTAGGTTTAGAAAAGTACGCAGAGGGGCGGAATCTGTAACACCTATTGACGAGATTAATACAACGGAGCCTTATGGCTCCGTTTTTGATTGCTGCCACAATTTTATCTTTACCCTCAAACACCTACCCAACCCTGTGCTAACATCGCCGCAATACTCACTTACGAGCAAATCTCTACCATGCACCTAGCCTTAAAAGCCTCTGCTGTTTGTGCTGCATTAGCCGTTGGTTTCTTTGCGTCTGATATTCTCAGCGTTTTCAATCAGCAGTCTGGCTCAAAACCTATCGACGACTACTGTGTTTTATCGACTGAAGGTTGTACTCAACAGAATGTCACCATGTCTCTTGATTCTGATGTCGCAAAGCCATTAGTCCCTATACAAGTCACTATCGAATGGCCGAATGCCCAGTCAGACGTATTGTCGTTGGATATGCAAGGGCATGAGATGGACATGGGTACAGCAAAGTATCGACTAACCCGTACTCAAGGCGATCAGTTCCAAGGTGAGATCATTTTACCCGTGTGTACTCAGGAACAAATGACATGGTTAGGTACTCTATCTGATGGCAACCAAGATGTTTTCCCAGCAATAAGGATGGAACAATGAGCAAAAACTGGTCTCTTATTTTAGTCGTCGCATTTGCACTTGGTTTTGGTGTCAAAGCGTATCTTGACTCCCAGTCTTCGTCTCCACAATCCAACTCAGAGGCTTCGGCTGAGTCGTCAAACCCAATATTGTTTGGCAAAGATAACCAAGCTGTAGATATATTTGACAGCAAAGACGAGCGTATTCGAATTGTTTATTTTGGCTTCACGCGCTGCCCTGATGTATGCCCAACATCCCTAGCTATGTTAGCAGGTGCGCTAAACGCGGTAGACGACAACCAAAAGTCTCATTTCAGGCCAATGTTTATCTCTCTAGACCCAGAAAGAGATGAAGCGAATGCATCTTATCAATATGCTCAATACTTCCACCCGATGATTGAGGGGCTGTCCGCTCCATTAGATGTGACGACACCACTGGCACATCGCTATGGCGTTATCTTTCGTAAAACCGAGCTTGAGGACTCAGAGCTCAAGTACACACTCGATCACAGCTCCTATTTTTACTTCTTAAAACCAGATGGCACATTGATCACCAAAGTGCCACATACGCTTTCACCCGCTCCTATCGTGGAAGCAATGAACACCATTACAAGCTCAATTAAAGGAAACTAACATGAAGTTCAAAGCGCTTTTAATGGCAAGCCTTGTGCTTAGCCCACTCGCTCACGCCAAAACTGATATCATGTTGCATGACCCATATGCACGCGCTACCCCGCCAAATGCAGCGACTAGCGCAGTGTTTGTGGAAATAATGAATCATACAGACGAAGCGAAGACCATTGTCTCAGCGTCCACTGATGCTGCTGGAAAAGTAGAACTTCATGATGTCATCAAAGATGGCGATGTTATGCAAATGCGCCAAGTTGATGGTATTGAGCTACCAGCAAACGGTACCGTAGAGTTAAAGCCTGGCAGCCTACATATCATGTTATTCGACCTGAAGAAACCACTGGTTGAAGGTGAGAAAATCGATATGCAAATCACGTTTAAAAACGGTGATGAAGTGACGTTTTCAGCACCCATCAAAAAAGTCATGAGTGGTATGCAGAAGCATCACCACTAATTGGCGAAGAAACAGGTGGCATTTTGCCACCTGTTTGCTAAGATCCGTACGTTTATCACACAAACCTTTGGAGGTACTGATGATTGTATTACACACCCACCCGGCAAACTTGGCGAAGACCGCTTAACTAAAACGCCTCTTCCCTCCTTTTGCCCGGTGCTCAATTTTACCGGGGTCCGCTACACATTTGTCCTGACCCTAGCTCTCTATTAATGACATAGACAGAGCCGACTCTGTATGTCTGGGGAAACAAGATGAATACACAAACACATTCAACCATTTCACTACATAACCTTGGTTGGAACATACATTTTCAGCAACAACTAACATTAGAAGAACTTGAGCAGTTTCAACCTGCTCGAATCATTGCTCACCATCGTAATGGCTATACACTCTTGTCTGAGCAAGGTGAAAGCACATTAGCAATGCATCATAACCTGCCCTCGATGACGGTAGGTGACTGGCTATTGGTAGATAACGACCAACAGTATGTCAGATTGCTCGACAGGCACTCTCTATTTAGCCGTAAAGCTGCTGGTAGCAAAGTGGCTGAACAATTGATCACCGCCAATATTGATACGGCGTTCATTGTCTGCTCACTCAACGACGACTTTAACTTAAGCCGAATTGAACGCTATTTGGCATTAGTGAACCAAGCTGGCGTTGAACCGGTCATCGTGCTGTCAAAGCAAGACTTATGTGCCAATGCTCAAGATAAAAGGCAGCAGGTTCAAGCGCTTGATCCAATGCTAATGATTGAAAGTGTCAACGGGTTAGATAGCGACAGCTGCCAAGGCATACTAAGCTGGTGTGGTAAGGGGAAAACCGTCGCTTTCATTGGCTCATCTGGCGTGGGTAAATCAACGTTAGTGAACACGCTCATGGGCGTTCAGGCTCAAGTCACGGGTTCGATTCGTGAAGATGACAGTAAAGGAAGACATACTACCACGTCTCGTTCGTTACACTTTATGCCTGCGGGAGCGATCTTAATTGATACACCCGGAATGAGAGAACTTCAGCTAGCCGATTGCGCTGACGGGGTCGCTGAAACCTTTTCAGACATCGAATCTTTAGCTGAGCAATGTCGATTCAGTGACTGCCAACACCAGCAGGAACCTGGCTGCGCGATTCAACTAGCCATTGAAAATGGCGACATTGAACAACGCAGGCTCACTAGTTACTTCAAGCTTCTCCGAGAGCAAGAACGTAATGGTGCCACACTGGCTCTGCAACGGTCCAAGTTCAAGCAACAAACCAAGATGTACCGTTCTGTACAATCACAAAGCCGACATAACAAAAAAGGCTATTAGTCGGTAAAGTCGCCTATCACGGCAAGAGTTTTCATCGTGATAGGCGACACCATTTGTGCTAATTCCTGAAAACTGAAGGCACTTCCAAGTCAATACATTTCAATAACATTAATCAATATATAATTTTACATTTCATTCTTATTGGCAATTTTTCATGTAAAAATTCAATTAATCCTAGACACATCCTCTGCAATGACTAGTATTGTCGTGATCAGTTCAATAACTGAAATCACTATAATTCTATAAAACTATTCATTGCAGGGATAACTATGCAACACAACAATGTATTTGCCCGATTTGCACGCGGAAACCTCGTTCTGCAGATCCTCGCCGGTATCGTTCTCGGCGTGGTACTTGCGACGATCTCTCCAGAGAGCGCACAAAGTGCAGGGTTACTTGGAAGCCTTTTTGTCGGGGCACTAAAAGCCGTCGCACCTATTCTAGTCTTTATTCTTGTCGCGGCATCTATCGCGAATCAGAAGAAAAACCAACACACGCACATGCGTCCAATTATTAGTTTATATTTAATTGGCACACTAGCCGCCGCGCTAACTGCTGTCGTGCTGAGCTTTCTATTCCCAACCACTTTGACTCTGGTTGCGGGCGCAGAAGGTACAACACCACCTCAAGGGATCGGTGAAGTTCTGCACACGTTACTATTTAAGCTGGTTGATAACCCAGTTAGCGCACTAATGAACGCTAATTACATTGGTATTCTGGCTTGGGCAATCGCACTGGGTTTAGCTCTTCACCACGCATCCGCAACGACCAAAGCAGTTTTTGAAGATCTGAGCCACGGCGTATCACAGATCGTACGATTTATTATTCGCCTTGCACCTTTCGGTATCTTTGGCCTAGTTTCAGCAACATTTGCGACTACTGGTTTCGAAGCATTAGCGGGATACGCTCAGCTTCTATTCGTTCTGTTGAGCGCTATGCTGTTCATCGCACTTGTTGTGAACCCAATTATTGTTTTCATCAAAACCGGTGAAAACCCGTACCCGCTGGTATTCCAATGTCTACGTGAAAGTGGTGTAACGGCTTTCTTCACTCGCTCAAGTGCAGCCAACATTCCTGTAAATATGGCTCTGTGTGAAAAGCTTAAGCTAGATGAAGATACTTACTCAGTCTCGATCCCACTTGGCGCAACGATCAACATGGCAGGTGCTGCGATTACCATTACAGTTCTTACCCTTGCAGCCGTGCACACGGTAGGTATCGAAGTGGATCTTCTTACCGCACTGTTACTGAGCGTTGTTGCGGCGGTATCAGCATGTGGCGCATCAGGCGTTGCAGGTGGCTCACTACTGCTTATCCCATTAGCGTGTGGTCTGTTCGGTATTCCAAATGAAGTTGCGATGCAGGTTGTTGCAGTTGGCTTCATTATTGGTGTGATTCAGGACTCAGCAGAAACTGCGCTGAACAGTTCTACCGACGTAGTATTCACTGCCGCAGTGTGTAAAGCAGAGCAAAAGAAAGCAAGCTACTAAGCTAAGCTTCCCCAAAAACAAAAAATCCCCAGCATGCTGGGGATTTTTTTATCCTTGAGGCTTATCCATCGTTGTCGATGAAAAGTCCATCCTCATTGAGTTCGGCGCTTTCTCGTTGTCTTTTCTGGCATCCTCATTACTGTCGGAATCCATAATAAAGTCATCAACTTGGGCTTCTTTTCGCTTCTTTGGCAACTCAATATTGCGCTTATACAGTTTGTTCAAAGCTCGAATGATGGAGTGCTTACTCACAGTACCGCTTGATATCTTTTTCAGTAACGGCTTAGCCAGAGACTGCAAACCAACAACTGAATCCACACCGATATCGCCACCTACCTTATCGCGCAAAGCTTTAGCTGGCTCGTAGCCAAAGTGAGCGGATAAAAACAGCCAGATATATGCAATAGCATTTCCACTTGGTTTTCTGTCTACCCAAGCTTCACCTGCATGGTACATCGCCTGTGCATGGCCTTTCTCAGCCGCGCACTCTAACCAATAGCAACCCTTATTGTGGCTTTTCTCAACACCAATACCTTTGAGATAATTCAAGCCAAGCTTCATCTTTCCTTCGGGGCTATTTAAGTCAGCTGCTTTTTTGTACCAAAATACCGAATCACCCGGTGTTGGGGATGGATTCTCGGGCGAAAAACACCAGTCGCCTAAGAACAAGATAGATGGGATATGGAGATCCGCCGCAGCTTGTTCCAGCACCTTCATCGCTTTCTCGTGGTTAACATCAGTACCTAGCCCTTTGAGCAGTGCCATCGCCAGCTCAAACTTAGACGCCGATTTTCCTTCATGAGCGGCAATGGATATTTGCCAGAATCGAGCTCGCTCTTTAAGCACCATGTCCTCTCTAGAACGCTCACTGATTCTAACTACGCCATACATACCATTGATACTGTCTAGTTGAGCTGCTTTCTCATACCAATACAGGGCTTCCTTGATGTTTTTTCGTTCGGCTTCTTTTGCTAAAAATAGAATGGTAGGAACGTGCCCTTCTTCCGCTTGGCGCAGACGTTCTTGATGTTCTTGCAGACGAGATTTTTCTAACGCTTTTCGGTAAGCAATTTCTGCCTCGCGCTTTTCCTGCTCTAATCTTTTCTTGCGAAGCGACAGTGACAACATCCACAGGAACACCAAAATCAGTGATAACCCCGTAGCCCCTATCGCTATACCTACTATACTCATGCGCTAAATTCTTATTGTAAGATGCTAACTTATCGGCCAAAGGCCACAAATATTGAGCTAAAATTCCGGTCAAAGATCGATAAACAACCCTATTTATAGTCTATCGAAGATTTGCCTAAAAGGTTATAAAAAAAGCCTTGCAACGTTGCAAGGCTCTATATCTAGATCATAGATTATGGATTTGCTATCGAAAGCTGGCTTACCCTTCCGCTTTCTTTTTCGCATCGCTAAGATCAACCACTTGCTGCTCTGGCTTTGAGTGAGTCACACCATTGAACTTGCCACCTGGCTCTATACTCAAGTTGTCACTGTAAATAGTGCCCGTCACACTACCACGATTCAAAATTTCAATCGCCGTTGCATGACAAGTGCCTTCAAACTGGCCATTAACAATCACTCGATCAGCAAAGATTTCACCACTTACAAACCCAGTTTCGCTAATCACAAGGGTTTTATCGACATGAACTTGACCTTCAACATTACCGTCGACTTGAATGTCACTCTCTAGCCTGAGTTGTCCGTTAATAGAACAGCCTTTTGCGATGAGAGTTGTAGCTGATTGCTGACTCTTAGCTCGACTTTGTTTACTAAAGATTCCCATCGAATACCTCTTACTTTACTGAAAATGGTTTCAAAATCATTTACGCCCCAATCAACAAAGGGCCTTGGGTCTAGTGGGCGACCAACAAAACGAATCTCGTAGTGAAGGTGCGGGCCGGATGACAACCCACTGTTACCAGAATAAGCAATCAAGTCGCCTTTCTGGACAAAATCTCCACTCTTCACTTTGAATTTCTGTAAGTGCGAGTAGGAGCTAGAAAATCCGTAACTGTGCTGCAAGCGTAAGAAGTTTCCTGAGCCTTTACTGCTTGGCCTTGTTACCTCTACCACCCCATCCGCAGGGGCGTAAACAGGCGTTCCCGTATTCACCGCAAAATCTTGTCCACGATGAAACTTTATCGCTCCGGTAACTGGGTGCTTGCGCTTACCGTATCCTGAAGAAGTTCGTGCGTTATGAACAGGAGGGCCGCTTGGTATTTGGGTTAACATCACCATTCTCACTGATGATGTAATTGCCGCAGTATCAAGACGTGACTCAAGCTCACCTTCGATTTCCTGCATCCCCAACACTTTTTCTAAGTCACCTAAACGATCTGAAACCAAATTCATCCGTTCTTCGCGGTCAATCAGATCACTTTCTAAGGTCACTTTCAGGGCTTGCAGAGACTCAACCTCTTCGGTCAAAGACATTGATTTTGTCTCAAGCTCTTGCTGCTTCAACTTGGCAAAATCTACTTCATCAAGTAGGTAATAGATCACGCCTGCCGTGGCGATAAGCCCGACAGCAAAGAAATAGCTAAAGCCTTTGAGAAAGTGGCGAAACCATTTGTTAAGGTGAAAATGTCGGGTGCCGTGTATAGACGACACCGAGACTACGACTCTTTCTTTCATAGATCCAAGTAACGAAATCAAAATTGCCGAGAGTCTAGCAAATAACTGAGCATGACAAAATGATCTACCGTATAGCTTCCCACTCAGTTCACATCCACCGAGTAGTATTTGTGATGTAGCCAGTTGCTAACATTCACCCACCAGTGGGTTCAAGAGCCCGAAACCAAGCAAACACTTTTCTATCTGAAGAGAATCTCTTAGAATTTGTGTAATTTTTTTCAGTTACGACCATCATGAATAAGAGTTTACTTACCAACACCGCCGCAATGCTGTTACTCGCAGTGGGCTATCACTTCGATAACCAAATCGCCTTTTACGCTGGCCTGTTTGCTTTCTCTGGCGCAATTACCAACTGGCTTGCCATTCATATGCTATTTGAGAAAGTACCCGGACTGTATGGCTCAGGGGTGATTCCAGCACGTTTTGAAGAATTCAAAGCTGCAATCAAAACCTTGATGATGGAGCAGTTCTTTACGTCAGAAAACATCGATCGCTTCCTCAATAAAGAGATGTCTGGTGGGAAATCACTTAACCTAGAACCCATTTTAGAAAAGGTAGACTTCAACCCAACTTTCGATTCGCTTGTCGATGTCATTGCCAACTCTTCATTTGGTGGAATGTTAGCGATGTTTGGCGGCACAGAAGCGCTTCAACCTCTAAAGCAGCCATTTGTTGAAAAGATGCAGCAATCTGTGGTGGAAATTAGCCAAAGCGACACCATCAAACAAGCCATTAAGGACCAGTTTGAGTCCCCTGCAATGATGGATGAAATTAAAGAGAACATCGAAAACATCATCGACCAACGCCTCAATGAACTCACTCCAAAGTTGGTGAAAGAAATGGTACAGAAGATGATTAAAGAGCATTTAGGCTGGTTAGTTGTATGGGGCGGTGTGTTCGGCGGTGCAATCGGTATTGTGTCGTCGTTTATTGCCTAATACCGACTTGAAAATCTCAAGCTAAAAAGGGAAGCACTTGCTTCCCTTTTTTAAATATATAAACAACAACCTACAACGTAGACAGTAGTTCTGGATTCAACCCGAAACTGGTTTTGTGTTCCTCAATGACCACTTCGCTGCGCGTTTGTATCACACCAGGTAATGTCCCCAACTTACTCGACATGAAGCTCTGATAAGCTTTCATGTCTTTCACTCGAACCTTAATCATGGTATCGAAGTCACCCGACAGTGAATAACATTCTTCAATTTCTGGCATTAGAGCCACCGCTTCTGCAAACTTTTCGAAAATAGAGAAACTGGTTTGGTCTAAACGAATGTGAATGAACACTTGAACATCTAAACCTAATTTTTCAGGATTAAGTTCAGCATGATAGCCCTTTATGTAGCCATCTTTTTCCAGCCGCTTCACTCGATCTGAGCAAGGAGAGGTGGTGAGGTTAACCATCTTAGCTAACTCGACCATTGAGAGCCGCCCTTTCAGGTGCAAGGTACGCAGGATCTCTCTATCAATTCTGTCTAAATCCATGTGAGCCACTTTATTATCTTATTTGGGAGAAATAATATCGTGAAAAATCAGAAAGCGGCAGCTCTCCGAATCAAATCAGTGACTAAGGTAGAATTGTATGGAAGGTAGACTAAATAACGCGGACGTTTGAAAAGTCAGTTTGTGTGAGTTCTGAACGGTGATTGCATACTCGACAGAAACCCTGCTTTTCCATTTTAACGTAATGCCCACCTTGGAACAGACTGCTAAGCAAACTCTGTAACACCGTTTTATCCTTTTCGGTCTGACACCTTTGCATCACGACTTTATGGTGGGTGTCTTTGCGACAGCAGCTGCAGTAGGCCTTAGGCATTTTGATTTCTCCCAAATAAAACGGTTGTGTTATTGATAATCGACACATTGTGCGAGCATTGGTTCCGATCGCTCAAACTTTAGTCGCAAAAGCGTGATGCACGTTCAATAAACAATCGGTTTCACTTCAAAAACTGTGCTACTACCACTTTAGTGTGAAGCTAAAACACAAAAAGGCCTGCATATCTGCAGGCCTTATTCTTAACAAAATTCACATCAATTAGCGTGATTACTCAAGCTCAGCTAATTGCTTTTCAAATTTAGCGTGTTGAGCTTTCACAGACTCTTCCGGCTCACCAGTCATGATGCTCACAACATAGATTGACAACGCAGATAGGATGATTCCCGGTACGATTTCATACACGTCGAACCAACCTCCCGATAGTTGCTTCCAAACTACGATGGTAACACCACCAACAATGATACCCGCAAGTGCACCGTTACGGTTCATACGAGACCAGTACAAGCTCATAACAACAGCTGGGCCAAATGCCGCGCCGAATCCAGCCCAAGCGTAAGATACTAAGCCAAGAACAGAGCTGTCTGGTGTCATAGCTAGAACAAGAGCAACAATCGAAATTGCCACTACCGCAAAACGACCAACGCGAACAATTTCATCAGAGCTTGCATCTTTCTTGAATACTTGTTTGTAGAAGTCTTCAGCAAGTGCAGACGACGAAACAAGAAGCTGTGAGTCAGCCGTACTCATGATCGCAGCAAGAATCGCTGCCAATAGAATACCGGCAATCACAGGGTGGAACATTGCATTTACCAGCAGCATGAAGACTTTTTCACCATCTTCAAGTACTTCACCACCAGACTGAGTAACGTAAACCAAACCCACTAGACCAACTAACATCGCACCGATCATAGAAAGTGCCGTCCACGTTACCGCGATACGACGAGCTGTACCTAAATCTTTGTTAGTACGTGTTGCTTTAAAACGCGCAAGGATATGTGGCTGACCAAAGTAACCTAGGCCCCAAGCAGCCAGCGAAATAATAGCAATCGCCGACAACGGCTCACCTTTCGCATCATTCCATAGCGTGAGCAGCTCAGGGTTGATAGCAGAAAGATCGCTGGTTAGCTGACCAAGGCCACCATTCATCGCCGCGATTGGCACAATCAACAGCGCTGCCGACATCAATAGACCTTGAACTAAGTCAGTCCAAGATACCGCTAGGAAGCCACCAAATAGCGTGTACGAAACCACACACACCGTGCCGATAATTACGGCAGTTGTGTAATCTAAGCCGAATACCGTTTCAAACAACTTACCACCTGCTACTAAGCCCGAGCTTGTGTAGAAAAGGAAGAATAGAAGAATGAAGAACGCAGCAATTGTCTGAATAAGCTTCGAGTTATCATTAAATCGACGTGATAAGAACTCTGGTAGAGTTAATGCGTCTGTTGTGATGCTGTAGGTACGTAGGCGTTTTGCACAGATCAACCAGTTCAACCATGTCCCTACTAATAAGCCACCAGCTAGCCAAAATGCTTCAATACCAGCAGCGTATGCATACCCTGGTAAACCAAGCAGTAACCAACCACTCATGTCAGATGCACCAGCAGAAAGCGCTGCAGGCCAAGGCCCTAACGAACGGCCACCTAAGAAGTAGTCGGTAGAGTTTTTCGTTCGTTGATATGCAATAACACCAATCGCGAGCATCATGATCAGATACGCGATAAATGTGGTTGTAATAGCAAAGCTATTTTCCATGTGATCGTCCTCTTTTAAAAGATCGCACTTTATGTCGTTGCCCCTTGTTAGGGGCAACAGAATAAAGCGTTAGTGGGCTTCGCTTCCAAGCTCTAGCAAGGTCGCATTACCACCCACCGCTGTTATATTTATTGTTCTTGTTCTTTCCGTGATAAAACGAAGAGACAAATGTGGATCGTGTGCGACAACTAAACACTCAAGATCCGTTTCAGATACTAGACTTACAATTGCGCCTTCACGCTTTGCTAGTGCACGGTTGATGCTTTGTTCAACCGATGGATTCCCAACATAGCCAACACTTCTTACATCCGACTCCAGCAGCTGATGGTATGCATCAAATGAAGCGAATTGGACTAGGTTGGTCGAAATTGAAGATTGCGTATACGCAGTCTCCAAAGCGTTAGTCAGCTCAGTATCATCACTACAAACAATGACGCTGTTACCAGCGATGAGTGCTGCAGTTAATTGAGCCACTAACGATAATTTTGCCTGCTCACTCGTATCGTCTTGAATCAGCAATGCCACCCCACGCCCCGCGGTATACAACTCGTTGGTTTCTCCGGTAGGGCCAACTAATTGATGCGGCTCAGCTAGCAAGGTTGATGCCTGCTGAACATGGTATGAGATAACTTGCGCCAACTTTGGCGATTCAGACTCTAGCTGAGATTTAAGTGAAAGTAGGCACTCACATTTGACATCAAAGTCTGTGAGATTCCAGTTTTCCCACGCCGCAAAGGCATCAGAAAAACGAGTTACTTGATGAACCATGGTTATTCTCCTATTGCGGCTACTGCGAAATTTGAACTTGAGTAAAGCGGAACAAGTAATGTGGACCACCCGCTTTCGGGCCTGTACCAGATAGGCCTTGACCACCAAATGGCTGAACACCTACGACGGCACCAACTTGATCACGGTTGATGTAGCAGTTACCTACTCGAGCGTGTTTTTCAATCCAGCGGTAAGTCGTTTCATTACGACTGTGAATGCCCATGGTCAAGCCAAAACCGGTTTGGTTAATTTGCTCAACAACATTGGTTAACTCGCTCGCTTTAAAACGGACGATATGCAGAATTGGTCCAAACTGTTCTTCTTTCAGACATGAAATGTCGTCAATCTCAAATGCCGCAGGCGCTACGAAGTCGCCATGAGTACACTCATCGTTAAGCTCTAGTTGAGCCACTTTCTTTTGAGACTGAGTCATAGATTCGATGTGAGCCAAAAGCTTTTGTTTAGCGTTGGTGTCAATCACCGGCCCAACATCCGTTTTATGTAGATACGGAGTGCCAACATTCAGCTCGTTCATCGCACCTTGAATAAGCGCAACAATGCGATCTGCGATGTCCTCTTGAACAAACAAAACACGAAGTGCTGAACAGCGTTGACCTGCAGACGCAAAAGCAGAACGAATCACATCACGCACCACTTGTTCTGGCAGTGCCGTACTATCAACAATCATAGCGTTTTGGCCACCTGTTTCCGCTATAAACGGAACTGGCGCTGCATCGCGAGACGCTAACGTCTGGTTAATGCGCTGAGCCGTCGCTGTCGATCCAGTAAAAGCAACACCTGCAATCGCTGGGTGAGACGTTAGTGCGCTGCCAATGTCAGCACCACGACCTGGAAGCAATTGGATGGTTCCAGCTGGGAAGCCCGCTTCTGCCATCAAATTCACAGCACGTGCGGCAATCAAGCTGGTTTGCTCTGCTGGTTTCGCAACAACAGTATTACCTGCAACCAACGCAGCCGTTACCTGGCCGAGGAAAATCGCTAATGGGAAATTCCATGGGCTGATACATACAAATACACCACGGCCTTGACGTGAAGTTCGGCGAGTAACACCATCAAACCCTTGCAGTTCGAGTTCACCTAAAGCATCAACTTGCTTTGCATAGTAGCGACAGAAATCAACCGCTTCACGTACTTCATCAATACTGTCGTGAATCGTTTTGCCCGCTTCCTGATGACACAGCGCGACTAGCTCTGGCAAATTCGCTTCTAGTAAGTCGGCTAACTTATCTAACGCAGCGCTACGGGTTGTTTTGTCGGTTTTAGACCAAGACTGAAATGCTTGCTCGGCACCTTCAATTGCAGCGGAAACATGATCAAGGTTAGCAAAAGCCACTCGACCCACTTCGATTCGTCGATCGTAAGGCGCTTGAACAGGCTCTGTCTCACACCCAGCCTTGATCATGCTTTCGAAATGAGATTCGCCATTGATCATTGGACCCGCATTCCAAACCGTGTTTAGGTGCGCATCAACTTGAGCTTCAAACGGCTTCGCTTCGCTTTCAATATCAACGTTAACACCCGCTGAGTTACGGCGTTCTGGAAATACTTGAGGTGGCAAAGGAATTTTAGCGTTGTTCAACGTATCGAACTTAAGCAGCATATCAACAGGGTGTTGAGTCAACGTTGCTACAGGGCAACGAGCATCCACCAATCGATGAACAAACGAGCTGTTAGCACCGTTCTCTAATAGACGGCGAACAAGGTATGGCAGCAAGTCTTTGTGGCTACCTACTGGCGCGTAAATACGCACAGACTGTTGATACGCTTCCATCGCATGGTTGTATAGTGAGTCACCCATGCCGTGTAAACGTTGGAATTCAAAATCTTTATGCTCAGCCATAACCGCAATTGCGGTGACTGTATGGGCATTGTGGCTAGCAAATTGTGGGAAAATGTTGCCACGCACATTGTCACTCAAAAGGAATCGAGCACACGCGAGGTATGCCACATCAGTTGCTTCCTTACGCGTGTAGACAGGGTAATTAGCGTAGCCCGACGTTTGAGACCATTTGATTTCACTGTCCCAATATGCGCCTTTAACAAGACGCAGCGGGATTAAATCACCCTGCTCTTTTGCTAAGCCGTTAATCCATAGCAGAACAGGTAGAGCACGCTTAGAGTATGCTTGAATTACTAGACCAAACTTACCCCAGCCTTTAACTAATTCGCTGCGATAAACTTTTTCAAACAGTTTTAGAGAAAGCTCTAGTCTGTCGGCTTCTTCTGCATCAATTGTGATAGCGACATCTAGTTCGACTGCACGGCGCAACAGTTGCTGCAGCGTGTCGTATAATTCGCTCATAACGCGCGCTTCATTGGCGACTTCATAGCGCGGGTGAAGAGCTGAGAGCTTGATCGATACTGAAGGTGCAGGGCTATTGGCATTGGCTTGCGCAGTATTTTCTCTACCTACCGCTTCAATTGCCATTAAGTAGTCTTTGAAGTACTTGTTAGCATCCGCCGTGGTCAGTGCCGCTTCACCTAACATATCGTATGAGTAAGTGAAGCCACGCTCGCGTAGTGGGCGACCATTTTTCTGAGCTTCAGCGATGCTGCGACCCAACACAAATTGGTGACCCATTACCTTCATGGCTTGGTGCATCGCTTGACGGATAACGGGTTCAGAAAGCTTGTTAACTAAGCGATTCATCGCTTGAGTTGGGCTCTTAGATTCTTTTTCAGATAAGCCAACTACTTTACCTGTGAGCATTAAGCCCCAAGTTGAAGCGTTAACAAATACAGAGTCTGAGTTCTTTAAGTGAGATTTCCAATCTGCAACACTGAGTTTGTCTTTTATCAGTGCATCAGCGGTTGCGGCATCAGGGATCCGCATAAGCGCTTCAGCTAGACACATCAACAAGATACCTTCTTGAGTATCTAGGCTGTACTCAAGCAGCAGAGCATCGATCATTTGAATCGACTTTTTATCAGCTCTAATAGCCTCAATAAGCTGAGTCGTTTTGGTTTCTATCGTTTGCTTCTCTGACTCAGAAGGCGTTGCTAACGGTAAAAGCTGATTTAGCCATTGGGATTCGTCCACCATATAAAGTGGCGAGATCAGCGACCACAATTTGTCGAGCGGCTGCCCTACAAATTCTGCTTTCAACACATCAGTGGCTGTAAACATGGTTTTTCCTCAATCTCACACTCGAATAAAGTTCGAGTTTCCTACAATGGCTGCAGTGTATTTTGAGCTTGAGTTGAATACTTGTCAAAAACTCCGAGTTTTTTGCTAAAAACTCTGGCTATTAACAAAATAAATACAGAATCACACCAATATGGGCAATATATTATGTTGTAAATGTTAGCTTCATTAACATCTAATATTCATCATTTATATACACAGTAGCTTCCTCACTCTCAAATGGTGAATATGAGTGAAGCCTATATACCCAAGTAACCTCAAGATGCGTGGTTCAGCGAGAATTGCCTAGTTTGCAAACGCGGCAACGATTCGACAATCTAGTGGTTTTAAATTGAGAATCGTAAACAACGTGTGCGAGCTAGGCAAACTCGCCCTTTGGGAGCGTATCACTGGCTCAATTTCTACGTTAAATGCCTTGGGAAGAACCCGTTATTCCGCTGCGCCATTTGCCTTGAACTTGAACCAGTGATAACGCTCTGAATCCTTCATCTTGAAGTCACTTGGGTATAAGACAAGGTCATAGTAAAAAAGATAGGGAATATAGGTAATAGCCAGTCAGCTAGCGCTTTGTCGGTGTTTGACAGTGCAGTTTTTTGTATTGGGAAGGAGAAACGCCCTGTAGACGTGTAAAGGAATGGGTAAACGTACTTTGACCAGAAAAACCTGCAAGTTCAGCCACTTGGCCTAAAGATAAGTGGCCTTGCTCAATTAAAACTTTGGCCATATCAATACGCTTACCGAGCACGTACTGATGAGGTGTTATCTTCATCTGCTCTTTGAACAGCATATGGAACTGGCTTTCACCGAGGAAAACACTCCCCGCTAACTGAGCAACCGTAATCTTGCGTCCTAGGTGCTGCTCGATATATCGGTCGATCGCTTCCAGATCAAATCGTGAGTCCTTTTTAGCGGTTTCAAAAGCCGAAATATGACGTTGTAATAAGGCAACCACTGTATCATTACAAGCACGGCTAAGTAACAAGTCGTTCGGATTTGCTTGCATTTCACTGACCAACATCTGGATGAGTTTTTGAATTTGGTTATCCAGCTGAAAATAAGTATCAGAACGAGATAAATCGTTGATGCGTTGCAACATTAGTGGGTCGTCACCGCTTGGCAAAGGCATATTCAGAACCAAGATATCCGATTGGCTCATTAAACTACCAAACGCATGGTCTGAACCAGAAGTCACCACGCAACCTTGGCCTGGGCCGACCAAATTGCCCATACCACCGACTTCAAACTCCGCCTGGCCTTTTAGCCCAATCACTACTTGCGTGTATTGGTGATCATGGCAATCCATATGCGAAGGCAAAGTGACAATTTCGGCCGGGGCAGGCGACAAAACTTTGGCTTTTTCGCAATTTTCAGCAATGGATAACGGCGCTTTTGGTTTCATTGAGTCAATTCAGTGGAGTGATTCCATCTAATGGTATAACAAAATTATCAGCAACGACACTGCCTTTAATAGCGCTCTATTGATACAAAACTACGCTCATAGTCGCTCGAATTTCGAGATGAAATTTTGTACAGGTCACACTCTGGAACAATGATCAAGTGCACATTAATTACGGTTAATGTCTGTTCAATCTAGAGAGATGCTGGCTCAATCAAATTCTAGGCTTGCATATTTTATTATTACGACCAAAATGGAACGTGCACATAAAGTAAATAGGATAACTCCGCCGTCTATCGGATTGTTATTGAAATGTTTTTTGTGCCAACAGGAATAGAAATTGCATTATGAGACAGCTTATTAATAAAGCCGTCAAAAGTTTGTCTTTTCCACATCTTGAAATGTGGAACACTACGTTAATTTGTTGCAGGGACCTATGATAACACGTCGCATCCCAGCGCTATTGCTCGCGCTAAGCCCTTTTTGGGTATCTGCATCGGTATATGCGGAAGAAGCTAACCAGGTAGACCCGGTTACCGCCATCGATGAAAAGCTAAGTACAAAACAGGCCGAACTGGACTCTATTTCTTCAGATTTTGATGCCGAAAGCAGTAAGCTTCAACAACTCAAGAATGAGAACGCTCGTATTACAAGAGATGGGCAAGACCTCAATGCTAAACGCAACCGTGCTAAATCCGCTTTAGATAAACAGTATGCACGCCTGCTAGACGACCCAGATACCGATTTGGTTTCATTTCAAAAGAAATACCAAGAGTCATGGGCAGCTGTTAAAGACAATCAAGCTCAAAAGCTAGAAAACGAGCAAGCCATTACTGAAAATGAAATGCGCTTATCTCAAATCAAGCAAAAACAAGCGCGTCTGAATACAGAATACTCAAACCTAGAAGAGCGCCGCGTTGAAGCACGAGTAAAACGCTTGGAATCAGAACTGCGCGAAAGCAATGTTCTAGAAACAAGCTACAAAACAACGTGTTCGACTACTATGACCCTAGGTGAATGTGCAAGCCAAGGTGCTCACCTTACCAAGCAGAAAGCTGTGAAAACGTTCCGCTCTAACTTACTAGATAGCTTAACTGAATCAGTAGTCGCTAAGCGTAACTTAAAAGGTGTTGAGCTGAATATTCATATCCAAGATAGCCAAATGATTCGCAGCGGCTTCGAGGGCAACAGTGAGTACTTCACTCAAATGCAAGCTCAGCTTCAGGCTAAACCAGAAGCCATTGCGGCATGTAAGCTGTTAAACGTGTCTTCTCGCTACTGTCTTAAAGCAGAATCAGCTTCTTCATCGAAAAAGAATGATAAGAAGTGGGCTAACGTGACGGTACGTTCAGATCAATACAACGATTCTGTTACCATCAATGGCATTACTTACGGTGCAACTCCTGTAGAAGTGGTTCTGCCAAATGGCCGCCATCAAGTTACGGTATCGAAATCGGGCTTCGAAACATATAATCGAGTTATTACTGTAAATGGTAACGACACTGTTTGGGTCAAACTAAGACCAAACAAAGACAGCTAGTTCAGATTAGAATCTGTACAGAAATCGACGAAAATTTTGTCAGGTTTCACAAAGATTCAGTAAAAACGCCATTTTGTCATCAAGTTATCGCAAGATAGTTTCTGACAAAATGGCGTTTTCGTTTAGAATGGCCTAATTAACTAAATTTATTTATTGAAGTAGAAAGACAATGCGACAAGGTTTACCCGCTCTCTTACTTGCTCTATCACCTTGCTTGGTAGCAACGTCCGCAATGGCTGAAGGAACGCCTTCTTCAGTGATGGCCATCGACGACGCTTTGTTCACTAAGCACTCGGAGCTTTCCCAAGCTCAAAAAGATAGAGACAGTCAAAAGCAGCTTGTTGAAGGTCAGCAAAGCCAGCTTACTCAGCTCGATAAGCAAGCCGAAAAGCTGACTGCCCAATTAAACAAAGCCAAAGCAAACCTTGAGCGCGATTATCAGCGTATGATCGACGACCCTGAGCTCGATCTCACTTCAACCCAAAACACCTATCAACAAGCTTGGGCAGACGTAAAGCAAAACCAAGTTGCTCGACTTGAAGCTGAACAAACGCTACAAGAATTAAACGCAGAGCTAGACCAAAAACAATTGGCCGTTGATGCCATCGAAGAACATATCGCGAAGCTCGATACTGATAAACTGCGTGCACGTGCAGAGCGCTTAAAGGGCGAACTACGTGAGAGTGGCACTCAAAAAGTCAGTTTCACTAACGTATGTAGTAGCAGCATGACACTTGCTCAGTGTGCTAAACAGACTGAAGATCTGGCGTTGCAAAAAGCCGTTAATCAATTCCAAGCTCTGCTTATCGATGACACTAGTGAATCAAAACTGGTTAAACAGAATCTAAACAAAGTTTCTCTCAACATTCATGTACTGCGCCATAAAAACATTGAATCTGGTTTCTACGACGGTAAGCGCTTTAAATCAGTCATGGATGTTGAACTGGATGCACGCCCAGCAGAAGTTACAGCTTGTACCTTGCTTGACCTCAACTCCAAATACTGTTTTGCGCCAGGCGAATATAATGCAGACCAAACTCCGCAAAAAGAGACCGCATGGGTTAACTTAACCGTTCGTTCTAACCAGTATAACGACAAAGTCTTGGTAGATGGCGTCAACTACGGCAGCTCACCAGTTGAGATAATGCTACCAGTTGGCCCACACATGATTACCGTTAAGAAAGAAGGCTACAGCTCTTTCCACCAAGAACTTAAGATCAGTTCTGACCATACCTTACGTGCAGTATTACGAGAAAATGAAAATAAACTCGTTGCTGGTTACAAGTTCGCAGATACCATGCCTAGCGGTGGCAAAGCGCCAGGGTTAGTGACCTTAATCGCTGGAGAGTATTTGATTGGGGAGAACGCCTCGCACCAAGTCGACCTTGATCATGCTTTCGCAATCGGTGTCACTCCAGTAACAGTTCAGCAATTTGAGCATTTTGTGAATGTGACCAATTACCAGACCGATGCCGAACTTAAACATATCTGTACAGCGGTAAACAATTCAGAAGTAACGCCTGTTCCAGACAGTTACTGGAGAGATCCTGGCTTTAAACAATCCGCTAATTCACCGGCTGTTTGCATCAGCAGAAGCGATGCTAACGCCTACACGCGTTGGTTGAGTAAGCAAACTGGATTTAGCTACCGACTTCCGACAGAAGATGAGTGGGAAATCGCAGCTCGCTCAGGAAGCCAAGACAAGTACTGGTGGGGTGATAAATTTATCCCAGGTGAAGCCAATACGGGTTGGGGTGGTACACCATGGTCTAACAACAGCACATCTCCGGTAACAGCCTTTGCTCCTAACCGCATGGGCATCTACGATATGGTCGGTAACGTTTGGGAATGGACGAATGACTCACGAGGTGTGACTAAAGGTGGTGCATGGAGCTTCTCTCCAGCAATGGCAGCCGCGCATCAGCGCTTATTCATGGCTCCTTCTGCAGCTTCCAACTATGTCGGTTTCCGTGTCGTAAGAGACCTAGACTAACATCTTGAAAAAGGGGGGAAATCCCCCCTTTCTTATCTTTAATAATCTCATTAAATTAGTCTATGAACCCTAGTCACTAACTACGGGTTGGCACCATGGTGCCTCTCTGATTTAGCAACTGACTGCTAAATACGTAGAACCTCTTCTACACGTCAACAAGAATAGTCTTGTTTCGCCAGCCTTATTCCGGCTGGCATTTTTTTAGCTATAAGGAAATACCCGACAATAGCATCGGGAAGACACATAAACTTATTCATAATCAATGCTATATGGCCACATTTAGCAGTATAATTTGTGTGTTCTATTCAGGAGCAACATTTCGTGTCTACAACTGTCACCCCCGACCAACTGTCACTTTTCCAACAATTACCAGGTTATTGGGGTTGTAAGGATCTTAACTCCGTTTTTGTTTACGCCAACCAAGCTTACGCCGACCTCATTGGTGTAGAGAAACCATCTGATTGTATTGGAAGAACGGACTTTGAAATGCCAAGCGCAACTCGGCACTGTGCGGCCGATTTCCAAGCTCAAGACAAGTATGTGATGGAAACAAGGCAATCAATCAAAGTATTAGATATTCACCCATACCCTGACGGTAGCTGGCATGCCCACATTTTTACTAAGTCGCCTTGGCTAGACGAACACGGAGAGATAAAAGGCACCATCTTTTACGGCCAAGAGCTCACCAATACCGCCGTATTAGAAATAGGCCATTGGATTTGCCGCGCGACAGGGTTAGAAGGGGATCACAGTGAGCCAATGACCCACAATAGTCCAAAAGAGTCCTTAATAGAGCCACTAACGGCTCGAGAAGCCGAAGTGTTGTTCCTATTACTATATGGAAAAAAACCGAAGCACATTGCTCGAGTCATGAACATCTCGATAAAAACCTTTGAGAGCTATGTTGTCAGGCTGCGAGGAAAGTTTTCTGCTCACAGTAAAGAGCAGCTTATCGATCGAGCATTGGATTTGGGCTACGGCTCAGCGATCCCTAAAACCATGCTTAAAACACAGCTTTCAGTTGTGCTAACCAATGAATACGCCGCTGATTAGCGGCGTAATAGTTTGATTCTTTTTACGGGGCAAGCCTATCGATGTCCCACTGACCATCATGATTTGAAAACAAGAACCTATCATGCAGTCGGTGTTCACCACCTTGCCAGAATTCTATACTTTCAGGTCGAATTCTAAAGCCCCCCCAGAACGTCGGGACAGGTACCTCCCCCTGTTCAAACTGCTTCTTCAACTCAAGAAACTTGCCTTCGAGGATACCACGAGCAGAAATGCGACTACTCTGACGGCTCGCTATAGCAGCAATTTGGCTCTCTTTTGGCCTAGATGCAAAGTACTTAACGTTCTCGACAGTCGACAACTTCTCCGCCACTCCCGTGATATGTACCTGACGCTCTAATGGATGCCATGGAAAGTGTAAGCTCACCTTGCTATTCACCGCGATTTGCCGTGCTTTGCGGCTACCAAGGTTGGTGTAAAACACAAACCCTTTGTCATCAACATTTTTTAGCAACACAATTCGCTGAAAAGGTTGGCCTGTTTCGTCTACCGTTGCCACCGTCATCGCGGTTGGATCAGTAAGCCCAGCATCAATGGCTTGTTGCAGCCACAAATTGAATTGATCGACTGGATTCGCTTTAAGATCTTTTCGTCTTAACCCATCGCGCTCATACTCTCGGCGAATTTCTGAAAGCTCCATTTCTACTCCTCGTGGATTTTTTCACGATTGTGCGCCCTTCCCCTTTCAAACTCAAGTCACAAAGCAAAAAATGGTTCTGTGTAACAAGTCTAAACTTAATGCTGGGGAGGTATTAGTAACTCAGCTATCATCTATAGTAGATATACAACATACCCCACGGTTATCAACTCCTTAACATTTGCTGTAAGTAGTTATAAAATCAAGAGAATACCCAGACGGAAAGGATCATCTATGAGCAAAAGTGGATACGATAAACTCTCGCCAAATGAGCTTGACTATGTCGACGACAAAACCGCTGCCTTACTGCTCAATACACCAAGTAGCGCTCGCATCATGCTGTGGGTCATGGTGCTGTTTTTTGCTATTGCCATCGCTTGGGCGTCTTGGGCTGAAATAGACAAAGTCACCGTCGGCCAAGGTAAGGTTGTCCCTTCCTCGCAAATCCAAGTCGTTCAGAACCTTGAAGGTGGGTTAGTCAAACAGATCTTGGTTCGTGAAGGCGAAACCGTCCAGAAAGGCCAACAACTGCTTCTAATCGATGATACGCGCTTTCGTTCCGACTTTCGTGAACGAGAACAACAAGTGGCAAACTTGACTGCGAGTGTGCTTCAGTTGTCGGCGTCTATGACCAGTGTGGTTGTTAACGAAGACTTCACTGAGAAAGATTGGAAGAAAAGCGTCATGCTCGACTATGGCAAGCTTGCCTTCCCACCCGCTTTTGAAGAAAAACAGCCGAAGCTCGCTGCAAGACAAAAAGCTGAATATCGCCAAGATTTAAATAATTTACGTAACCAGATTTCCGTTATCGATCAGCAGGTGAACCAAAAGCAACAAGATTTGGTTGAAATCCAAGCTAGGGTGAAAAACTTACGTCAAAGCTACAATTTCGCCAAGAAAGAGCTAGAAATCACTAAACCACTTGCCGATGAAGGGGTTGTACCAAGAATTGAATTGCTAAAGCTCCAACGTCAGGTTAACGATACTCGACGCGAAATGACGTCAAGTGAACTAAAAATCCCAGTTCTCCGTTCTGCTATTAAAGAAGCGATGTTAAGCCGAATAGATGCCGCTCAGAAGTTTCGCTCTGAGCAGCAAGAAAAGCTCAACCAAGCTCAAGATAAACTGTCTGCGATTACAGAATCCGCAGTCGGCTTAGAAGATAGAGTAAATCGGACTGTAGTCGTATCTCCAGTAACAGGAACCGTCAAAACACTGTATGTAAATACCGTGGGCGGTGTTATTCAACCTGGTATGGATATCGTGGAAATCGTGCCGACAGAAGATACATTATTGGTGGAAGCGCAGATTGCGCCTCAGGACATCGCCTTCTTGCGCCCTGACCTCCCTGCAATCGTTAAGTTCAGCGCCTATGACTTCACAAAATACGGTGGACTAGAAGGCGAGTTGGAACATATCAGCGCCGATACAACTAAAGATGAAGAAGGCAATAGCTACTACTTAGTGAGAGTTCGTACCGAACAAACCAGTTTAGGCCAAGGAGAAACTTTACCTATTATTCCTGGTATGACGGCTTCAGTCGACATCATTACGGGTAAACGAACCGTAATGAATTATCTGCTCAAGCCAATTTTAAGTGCTCAACAAAATGCTCTGAAAGAGTAATTCTAAGCTCATGGAACGAGATGTATTGATGAACAGAACACTGGCAAACTGCAATAGCCTATGAAGAAATACTGGCTAGCGGTATTTTTAATACTGTTTACATCACCCACTTCCGTCGCTCTTAATACTAAGGAGCAGCAATGGGTCGATGCGGTGACTCGTACCTATGGAGCCCGTGCCGGAAAGCGCGTCGAAACATGGCGAAAAGAGATTTCACGTTATCACGGTTTATCGGAGCAAGAACAGCTGACCGAAGTAAATCGTTTCTTCAATCAGCTCTATTTCGTCAACGATATCGACCTTTGGGGTAAGAAAGACTACTGGGCAACCCCACTCGAGTTTCTTGGCAGTAATGCCGGCGATTGTGAAGACTTTACTATCGCCAAATATTTTTCTTTGATTGAGCTGGGTGTATCCGACAAAAAGCTACGCCTTGTGTACGTCAAAGCAATCGAACTGAATCAATTTCACATGGTGCTCGCTTACTACTCTACACCAAGCGCAGAACCGGTAATCTTAGACAATATCAACCCTCAAATTAAGCCCGCTTCAACGCGTCGCGATCTACTACCGATATACAGTTTCAACGGTAAAAACCTTTGGCTAATGAAATCCAATAACGGACAACTTGCGGGCAAGTCGTCTCGTTTAAGCCTTTGGAATGATCTTCGCGCAAGAGAGCGCTCCCTTAATTTGAACAAACCAATTGTAAGTTACGATGAGTAGGCCATATGACATTATATAAACAGCTTGTCGCGGGAATGATTGCGGTATTTTTGATGCTGATGATCTCAGTATCCATTATCGAATTTAACACCACCCGGACGAACCTAGAGCGACAGCAGCGCTCCGAGGTCAACAATACCATCAATACTGTGGGCCTCGCCCTAGCACCGTATTTGGAGAACAAAGACAGTGTTGCGGTAGAATCCGTCATCAATGCATTGTTTGATGGTAGTAGCTATTCCATCGTACGCCTGATCTTTCTCGATACCGGAGAAGAGATTCTACGTTCCTACCCAATTCAGCCTAACGGCGTACCAAAATGGTTTACCGACCTGAACCTATTTGAACGTATACACGACCGCAGAGTTGTCACCAGTGGCTGGATGCAGTTAGCAGAAGTTGAAATCGTTAGCCACCCTGGGGACGCCTACGCCCAGCTGTGGAAAGCGTTCGAGCGTTTAGTGCTAGCTTTCTGCTTAATTTTCACTATTGGTTTGATTTCCATTGCATTCATCCTCAAGCGCGCACTGCGTCCACTTCAGCTTATCGTCACTAAAATGGAGCAAGTTGCGAAAAACCAGTTTGGTGAGCCACTGCCTCGCCCAGCGACCAAAGACTTAATTTACGTAGTAGATGGCATCAACAGTATGTCTGAACAAGTAGAGAAAGCCTTTAAAGCGCAAGCAAAAGAAGCGCAGCAACTGCGTGAGCGTGCCTACATCGACCCAGTTTCTCAGTTGGGCAACCGCGCATACTACATGAGCCAACTTAACGCTTGGCTGTCTGAGAATTCATTCGGTGGTGTGGCAATTTTGGAAGCTGGTTTCATCAAAGAGCTATACGACGATAAAGGCTACGAAGCAGGTGATGGCATGGTTCGTGAGCTTGCCGATCACCTTAAAGTATCGATTAATTCTCCAGACGTCACTATTGCGCGTATCTCTACCGAAGAGTTCGGTTTCATCTTCCCGAATATGGATGACAGTGAACTGAAAATCACGGCTGACAGTATCGTCAACTACGTGCAAGACATAAACGCCGACCCAACAGGAACGGCTGCATCTGACCTTTCTTTAGGTGTCGTTCACAACCGTGAGTCTAAATCGTCGACTGAAGTATTAACCATGCTAGATAACGCGCTGGCCAATGCTAAATCTAACCTAGATATCAATTACGGTTACGTTTCGAGCGAAACCAGCCAAAACATCATGGGTAAACAGCAGTGGAAAGCCTTGGTTGAAGAAGCAATTCACAATGACTGGTTCAGCTTCCGTTTCCAATCTGCGAACAACAGTTGGGGGCAAACTTATCACCAAGAAGTGTTCTCAGCGATCGAGAAAGACGGCGAACGCTTCAGCGCAAACCAATACTTATTTGCGCTGGAACAGCTCAATGCCAGCCACATCTTCGACGAATATGTAATTAAAGCCATTGTAGAGAAACTAGAGAGAAACGAATTCACGGCACCTATCGCCATTAATGTTTCTCAGAGCAGCATTGCCCAACCGAGCTTCATACGCTGGGTAGCGCAGATTCTGACGAAGCATTCAGCCATTGCTGATATGCTTCACTTTGAGATCCCAGAAAACTGCTTTATCAACTCACCGCACCATACTGCGCTGTTCTGTAGTGCAATACGCAATGCTGGTGCTGATTTCGGCGTCGACAATTACGGACGAAACTTCCAGTCATTGGACTACATTAATGAATTTAGACCTGCGTATGTGAAATTGGATTACTTATTCACACACCATTTGGACGACGAAAAGCAGAAGTTCACGCTGACTTCGATTTCCCGTACTGCGCATAACTTGGGAATCAAGACGATTGCCTCAAGGGTGGAAACTCAGACTCAGTTAGATTTCTTGTCTGAACACTTTATTGAAGCCTTCCAAGGCTTTATCGTAGATAAATAAAAAAAGAATAGGTCTAACTGAATGCAAGATCCGCTATTAAATTCGCTGATATACGTGAGTCGCTATTACGGCTTAGCGAATTCACCCGAAGCGCTGATTAATGGGTTGCCGCTGTCAGATGGCAAGCTCACGCCTTTCTTGTTTCCCAGAGCCGCAGAACGCGCAGGGTTAGTCGCCAAAGAAAACCGCTCGAAGCTGACTGAAATCCCAGATCTCATTCTCCCAGTCGTGTTGGTTTTAAAAGGTGGGGAAGCGTGCGTTCTCAATAGTTTTAACAAAGACAAACAAGAAGTCGAAATTGTTACCGGCGAATCTGGGCTAGTTCCGGTTTCCATGCCATTAGATGAATTGGAAGAGCGCTATATAGGCCGTTACTTCCTAGTAAAAAAACAGTTTCGCTATGATGAACGTTCTCCTGAAGTCCTAAAAACACGCGACGGTCACTGGTTCTGGAGCACCATCTGGCAATCGAAAAAGATCTATCGAGATGTGTTTATTGCCTCGATTTTGATTAACCTATTCGCTATCGCCGCTCCGATGTTCACGCGCTTGGTGTACGACAAAGTGGTACCAAACCTAGCGTTTGAAACCCTTTGGGTTCTCGCCAGTGGTATCTTTGTTATTTTCCTATTCGATCTGGGACTAAAGCTACTACGAAGCTTTTTCATCGACGTGGCGGGGAAGAAATCCGACATCCTTATCTCTTCTAAATTATTTAGTAAAGTGATGGGAATTCGAATGGAATCCAAGCCACCTTCAGTTGGTGCGTTTGCACGCCACCTTCAGGAGTTCGAATCGATTCGTGAGTTCTTCACTTCCGCGACAATTTCTTCGTTGATCGATTTACCTTTCGCTTTGCTGTTCCTGCTACTGATTTGGTTAATGGCAGGTAATTTGGTGCTGGTCCCAATTGTCGGTGTACTCATTCTGATCATTTACTCTGCATTGATTCAAGGACCGCTAAGGCGAACCATAGAAGAAGGCTCCCGATTGGCGTCTCAAAAATATGCCAACCTAATTGAAAGCTTAGCTGGGCTTGAAACCGTGAAGCTGTTCGGTGCGCAAAGTCAGTTCCAGTACCGCTGGGAAGAAGCGGTCGCTCACATGGCTAACTGGAATATTAAGAGTCGACGCATTACTGATGGAATCCAAAACACGGCAGGGTTTGTCCAACAAGCCTGTAACGTCGGTATGATTATCCTAGGGGTTTATTTAATCGCCGAGGGTGAGCTTACTATGGGTGGGTTAATCGCAGCCACCATGTTAAGCGGCCGTGCGATTGGGCCTATGGTTCAACTGTCTTTACTATCCACCCGTTACAATCAGGCCAAATCTTCTCTGACCATCATTGAGCAAGTGATGAGCATGCCCGATGAGCAAGAAGAAGGAAAACGCTACATTCACCGCCCAATTGTCCAAGGTAAGATTGAACTGGATAAAGTCACTTTCCACTACCCAGACTCTCCTATCGCCTCGGTACGCGATCTCAGCTTAACCATTAACCCAGGTGAGAAAGTCGCAGTCATAGGTCGAATAGGTTCCGGTAAAACGACTCTCGAGCGCCTGATTATGGGGCTATACAAGCCAACTGAAGGGCATGTTCGTATCGATGACACCGATATTGATCAGTTGCACCACATCGACATTAGGCGCAACATCGGTTGTGTCCCACAAGACAGTAACCTGTTCTATGGTTCGATACGCGATAACATTACTTTGGGCCGTCCACTCGCAGACGACCGCGATGTCATGGATGCAGCCAACCGAGCCGGTGTTACGGTATTCACCCAGCAAGACCCAGCTGGTTTGGAGCGGCAAGTCGGTGAAGGCGGGCTACTCCTCTCAGGGGGACAACGCCAAGCGGTTGCAATCGCTCGTGCATTACTAGGTCGCCCGCCTGTATTACTAATGGATGAGCCAACCAGTGCAATGGATAATCGTTCAGAGATGCACATCAAACATCAGCTAGGGCAGCTTGCTCCAAGTGAAACGTTAATTCTGATCACTCACAAAACGTCGATGCTTGATATCGTTGATAGGATCATCGTTATGGAGAAGGGCTGCATCATTGCCGATGGCCCGAAAGCCCAAGTTCTCACGGACCTAAAACAGGGTAAAGTGAGGGCGGTGAACTAACTCGATGGTTTGCCTTCTTACCAATCAAAAATGGCCAGCTAAGCTGGCCATTTTTATATAGGAACAACGGGTGAACCGATATTGCAGTTACTCAACTGTTCGGCTAAACCTCAAACTCACGAACAAGCCTGCTCCTCCAATAAGCATATAGACCAGCAAAGGAGCAACTCCCATATCACTAAATGCACTCAACGGGTTTGGACTCGCAAGAACTTTAAACGGTAGCGACACAATCAGCTGCATGAAGTCGCTCACCACATAAATACCCAATACGCCGACAGACATCCATTTGATCGCATACCACCCTAGCACCATCACTAAAATCGGTGATTTCACTTTCTGAGAAACCGCCATTGCAATAGTCGCGAAAGGAAACAGCGCTACGCCCACCAACAACATACGAACGATAAACTCCATCCAATGGAGCAGTACATAGCTCAGAGACTGTTGCTTAAATAGCAGAGCCAGTTGATTTTCAGAAGCGATATTGAGTAGCCACAAAAAGAAGTCTGCGGATACAACCAATACCGAAGTGATTAGTGGAATCATCGCTAAACCAAAGGCTAACTTAACTCCATGAGTCGCGAGATCCGATACGGGCATACTACGCCAAAACATCGAACTGCCTTCCATTCGCTCTTTTCGCAGAGTTTTCGGAAAGTATAGGCTCGACAGCAGTATCGAAATAAATCCAGTACCACCCAAAATTAAAGCGTTAAGGTCATCTCCGAACTCAAGGTGTACATCACTAACATCACCGCTAAACTCCATTTGAAAAAATAAATTATGCTGTAAGTTACTGTTCATTAGCAGGCTAACAAATAGCACCACGCCACATAGCAAAATAAACAGCGGTACTCGAGTGACCAGTTTATGCTCCAACCACTCTTTCTCTAACATATGGATACTTGGATGCATTAAGCGCCCTCCTTCTGTAAAGCCAGAAAGAGATCCGCTAGCTTTACACTGTAAATAGATTGAACGTCTTCCAATGCTGTGGCTTTATCAGCTCTAAGTAGCCACCTAGTTGTCCCTAGCCCTCTTTCAGACGACAGGGGTTCCAACGCAGCCATCGTTTCTGACTCACTCTCGCTGGTCTCTACGATCACGTAGTCCTCGGCAATACGTTCCATCGAGGTTTGCATAACGGCTCGACCATTTTTGAGAATCAGTACATCGGTTAATAGGTGCTCTATTTCTGATACTTCATGGCTCGCGATGATAAGCGCACGCTCTCCGTCGTGAAACCATTCAAGCAAGTGTCGATAAAACGTATCGCGATATACGAGATCAAGACCAAGAGTTGGCTCATCAAGAATCAGCACCTTAGTATCGGTTGAAATGACAATCGCTAAATGCAGCTGCACTTTCATCCCTTTAGACAGTGCGCCGATCTTGCTATGCAGTTGGATATTAGTGTTGGCCAGCACTGCTTCGGCTTTATTACGGTCAAAGCTTGGGTGCACTCCATTGGTATACTTCAATATTTGCTTAACCGTCATCCACTCTGGCAATACGTTGACGTCTGAAATATACGAAAGATGGGCCATAACTTGTGCTCGATGAGCAATAGGCTCCAAACCGACAACCTCAATGCTTCCTTGATACGAGTGTGCACCTAATAAGCTCTTAATTAGAGTAGATTTCCCCGCTCCATTGTGGCCAAGTAATCCGAGTACTTGCCCGGCTTTCAACTCAAAACTAATGTCCTGTATTGCTTCACCTTGTTCTGCTCGGCGGCCAGAGTACTGCTTTGACACTTGGTTCGCGGCTATTAGTACACTCATTTCTCACCCTTCATCTGTGTCGTCAGTTGTTCTAGAAACTCTTCTAGAGATATATCCAGCTGCTGCATTGAATTTGCAATCTTGGGGATCTGCTGATCCATGAAAGCCTTACGTCGACTGGCTTTCAAAGTAGCCAATGCACCTTTTGCTACAAACATGCCCTGCCCCCGCTTCTTTTCGATAACCCCTTCATCAACCAATAGCTGATACCCCTTCATCACGGTTAAGTGATTAATCTTTAAGTCTGCAGCGACGGCTCGTACCGATGGGAGTGCTTGCTCTTCAAGCCAAACACCTCGCAAAATTTGCTCCGTCAGCCTCTCGGCTAACTGGCGAAAAATCGGTACGCTATCATTCCAATCTGTCATACCACCATACCTGTTTCCGACAACTGGTGTTATACATAGGTATAACACTATACATAATTTTCTATTTTGCAAGATCAAAAAAGCTCTGCCGTATGGCAGAGCTTTCTATCATGTTGCGTATAAGTTAGTTAAGTGGTGTATTAGTTGGTCGCGCAATCCGCAACACCTACTTCTTTCCATACACCCCATTGGCCTGTTGTCGTTGGATCTTCACCAGTAGTCCACCATTTAGCTTCCCAAACCTTACCAGCCCAAGAAACTTGTTGACCACCTGTGTACACAGCACCTGCATCCCATAAATTGTCACACGTACCACCGCCTGTTGAGGTTTTCGCTACAACTACAGCTGCTGAAGCTGAAGCTGTCGCTTGGCCATCACTCACAGTCACCGTAAAGTTAAGCGTGGTATCTTGAGTGTATTCAGCAGCAACGAAGCTAACTGAAGAACCTTGTACTGTTGCTTCCAGCCCTGCAGGAATAGCCCAAGAATAAGTTAAGGCATCGCCATCAGCATCTGCCGAAGCTGACGCATCGACTACCACAACATCACCGGCACTTACGTTAGCCGGAGCTGATACTGATGCTACTGGCGGAGTGTTCACCGGTGGAAGATCTTTTGGATTGACTGTCACTACCACAGTGTCAGTAGCTGACGCACCATCATTGTCCGTAACCGTTAATGAGAAAGTCAGCGTTTCTACTTGAGCGACCTCAGCAACATCAAAGCTCGCTTGAGCTGAGTTAGCCCCAGATAATGTCACTGCAGTGCCTGCGGTTTGCGCCCAAACATAGCTAGCAATTGTACCGTCAGTATCTTTAGACGCGCTGCCATCAAGCGCAACAGATGCAGGACCTGTTACCGTTTGGTCTGAGCCAGCCACCGCGACAGGCTTCTGGTTAACTGGATCAATTGGACCACCAGATAAACTTTCATGCATCGCGTTAAGGATATCGCCGTTATCTGCATCAATTTCCCATGAGAATAAGCCAGCTAAGCCTAATGAACGTACATATTCACCTTTAGCTTGTACCGAGTGCTTATCATCAAATGTGATCAATTGGCCCGTGGTACGGTTCCAGACCCAAGGGGCTTTCGCTTGATCATCATAACCATATTCGAATCCGTTGATACCAGTATGAGCGTCTCCTAACATGTAAGACTTAATGCCTTTGTAGTCGATAACACCGTCTTCCCATACACCCTGTGCCGTACTACCTTTCAGTTTTCCGGTACCTGTACCCGTCATTGGGTCATTTGGATCTGTCAGTGTATCTGGTGTTACACCTTCCCAGCCTCGGCCATACATAGCGGTACCCACAACAAGCTTGTTAGCTGGAACACCTTGAGCAAGCAGCAATTGAATACCGTTGTCAGTCGTGTACGCAGGCCCTTTATATTGCTCGCCATTTTCATCCAAGCCAGAACCATCACACTGACCAGGGCGCATAAAGGTGCCACAGTAGAGTGCAGTTTGGTGTCCTGGAACATTATTCCAGCCACCGTAAAAGTCATACGTCATTGCAAAGATGTAATCCATATACTGAACCGCATCGGCATAATCAACGTCTTCAATCTTATCGTAACCCACACCAATCGCTGAGGTTAGCTCATAAGTGCGTCCTGTTTCCGCCTGCAGGTCATCAAGCATCGCACGCAACTCTGCCATCAAGGCAATGTATGCCGGACCATCATTAACCGGGTCACCAAGGTCTGCCGCAGCGCCACCACCACCAGGGAATTCCCAGTCAATATCTACACCATCATAGAATTTCCAAGTTTTTAGGAATTTCTTCACCGATGCGACAAACGTGTCTCGGTTTGCTTTAGTCGTGAAATCAAAAAATGGGTCAGAAAGCGTCCAGCCACCAATAGATGGGATGATTTTCAGGTCTGGATTGCGCTGCTTAAGTGCCATTAGCATCGCGTAGTTACCCTTAATCGGTGTGCTGTATTCATGTCCTGCTTGAGGGAAGCTCTTCTGGAAAGCCGCCCAAGGGTCGTGGATTACTACTTCGTAGTCATTAACACCCTGACACGCTGTTTGCAGAGCATTAAAACTGTTACCACCAACAGATTTCACTGATTCATTCGGACCACAAATTGGGATGAAGCCATAAAGGATATGAGTCAAATTATCAGCTGGAATATTGTCGACGGTATACTCACGACCATAGATGCCCCACTCGACAAAATATGTACCCACTACCGTGTTTGGATCGGTATTGTAGGTTTTGTTGTTCGGGTCAATGTTCATCGCCAATGGCGCTAAGTGTGAACCATCGGTATCAGCAATCGTTACTTCTACAGGTGCGCTTTTGCTACACCCTGTTGCATCACACGCTTCGATTTCCATTTGGTACAAGCCACCTTGGCCGTACTGGAAAGTTGCGCTCGTTTGACCACCTGAAATAGGGCCAGTTGCGACTTCAACACCATCAAAATAGATTTTGTAGGTATCGCCAGTTGTGCCACTCCACTGATTAAACTTGATTGTGATGTCGGCTAAGTCGTTATATTTAACCATCTGGTTGTAACCAGATGTTGTTTCCATGGCTAACTCAATTTTGGAAAACTGAAGGTTGTTAGACCCATATACATCAACGCTTGGAGCCGTTGGTGCGGCCTTCGCAACGCCAGTTAATGCCATTGCAATACTAGCGGCGCACAAAGTAATACGATTCATATTAAATTCTCTCATTCCTTGAACGTGTCACTCGCTTCAACCATTACCATCACAACATACAGCGGAAATACAACGCGGTTGTCCGAGTGTCTGCTCTCCGATCCAATACCGAAGAACATCACCATCAGTATTTGAGAAACTTTTTTTTTAATAAAAAAAAATAAAACCGTTTTCGAGTGATGACTAAAAAAACATCACTTGTTATCAATTTGTTTCATAACAAAAGTTACACTGAGTCAAGATTTTATAAATCTTAAAGATGAGAGTGGAAAAAGCTAGTTATGTGCATTAGCGGCAATTATTACACCTCTCACCTATTTACAACTCCATAACACGACAGCTGTGCCACCAGCCCAAAATAAAGATGTAGATCACACTTATATGAATCATTGCCTATTATTTAGTCAATAAGACTTTTGATTGATGCCAAATGGATTGCTACGGAGAGCATATTTTGAAAAGTGTAAAATTGATCTTCCTTATCCAAGTCATCGCTGCAGTGACAGTGGTGTTACTCATATCCGCGTTTTTGAAATACGACAACTTTAAACACAACCTCTATACCGAGCTTGACGTTAATGTGCATAACACCAGTCAAAGGCTAAGTGTCAGCCTACCTCGCGCTATTTGGGACTTTGACCTAGCAACCGCACAACTAGCGATTTCTGCCGAACTTAAATCACCAGAAATTTCTGCCGTTCAAGTGCTCGACAACCAAGGTGCGAATCTTCTGTTTTTGGCTGAAAAAGAGGGAGAAATAGTAGAGGTCAACAGCAACGAGGCTTACCCAAGCGAAGACATGGTAAGTGAATCTTTAGTGTTTATTGAGTATGAAGAAGAAAATGCCGTCGGCTCAGTCAACGTATATTTCGATACCCATGCACTCGATACCAAACTGGCTGACTCACTCACCCATAACATCTTAGAGCTCATCATCCTCGATGTAATCATTTCCGTTACCATAGTGGCCGCACTGAGTATTACCGTGCTTCGCCCCATTCAAGAGCTCACCGAACGCATTCAAAGCCTGTCTTCCGGTGACGGCGATCTATCCAACAAAATCAAACCCGCCAAGCATGCAGAATTTGATGCCATTACTAAGGGAGTCAATGACTTTACAGAATCACTGCGAGTCATTGTTCAAGATGTCAGCCAAGCCTCTGTTCAATTAGAAGATAAAGCCAACGCAAACGGTGCAACCGCGCAAAGTAATGCTCAAAAGCTTGAAACTCAAAAACACCAACTGACCACGGTGGCAGCCGCTGCTACTCAATTGAATCACTCAGTCGCTACCGTTGCCGATACCGCTTCCGATACAGCAGGTCAGGCTAACCATGCGACTGATCTCGCCAATAGCGTCAACACAACCATAGAAAACTCCGCGCAGGAGATCATTAACATGCGCGAAGAAATGAATCATGTGAACGCTGAGATGCACATCTTGATCGAAGAAGGTGAAAAAATCACCACTGTATTGAATGTCATTAACGATATTTCAGAACAAACCAACCTACTTGCACTCAATGCTGCCATTGAGGCAGCTCGGGCAGGAGAGCAGGGCCGAGGCTTCGCCGTAGTTGCAGACGAAGTTCGTAACCTTGCGGTAAAAACCAGCGAATCAACCGAGCAGATCCAAAAGAATATTACTGCATTAGATAATGCTACCAAATCCGTAGAAGACGAATTAACACGCATTGCTACCATGCTTGAAAGCACCGCTTCTAGGGTTGGCGAATCACAGCATTCTGTAACCGAAGTACAGCAATTAATCACCCATATTTCAGAACGCAGTGGACAAATATCTCAAGCAACCGAAGAACAACGAATGGCCGTGGAAGAGATCAGCCAAGCCATTGTGGAAGCCTCTGAGGCCACCACCGACGTTTCTGCCGGCGCAAGCCAAAACTCTCAACGCACACAGGAAGTGCTGGAACTCAGCCAGAGCATCGCGAAACACATGACTAAATTCCGCACATAAACACCACAAAGGGGACACACTATGAGACTGCTCATAACACTGTTTATCGCGGCCCTATTATCTTTCACAAGTCAGGCCGCCACCATAACCGCAGCGCAAGACCCATGGCCGCCTTTTGTCCAAAAGGACAAAAGTAATCCGGGTATTTCCGTGGAAATAGTCACCGCCGCTTTTGCCTCACAAGGACATGACGTGAATTTTAAAATCATGCCTTGGACGCGAGCACTTAACGAAGTAAAAGAAGGTAGGATCGATGTGTTAGTGGCCACTTGGTTTACCCAAGAACGTACTTCTTATCTAAATTACAGCGACAGTTATCTCGAAAACTCACTGAAGTTCATCAAAAAAGCAGGCGATGGGTTTGAGTATTCTGGGTTAGATAGCCTATCGGGCAAATCTGTCGGTATCATTCGAAACTACGGTTATGGCGATGAGTTTTTGGGTGCGACTAACTTCAACAAACCCGAAGCAAATGACTTGATCTCCAATGTAAAAAAATTGAAAGCAGGCCGTATCGACCTCACACTTGAAGACGAAGTGGTAGCGAAAGCGACCATTTCTGGAGCTGGCATGAACGTGTCCGATTTTTCATTTACCAGCAGCGCACTCTCGGTCAATCCAATCCATGTCACTTCTGGCCTTGCTAACAGCAAAAACGCTGAGATCATCGATGCATTCAATAAAGGATTAGCCGCTATTAAAGCAGACGGCACCTTCGACAAGATACTCATGAAGTACGGCATCAAATAAGCCCCGGCTCAAACTACAGCCCTTGAGACATGTCTTAAGGGCTTTTTCATGCAATTGTGACAGCTAGGTGAACTTTCAAACTTCTCACATTCAAACATTGCAATTCAACGCATAGCGAGGCAATCTCTGAGAGCAAATTGAATCGAAGCATTTGGAATAATACCAATGAATATAATCAAGCCTTTATCATTAGCGCTTGCTATTACTGCAAGTGGTTTTGCTGCCGCTGACGTTACTATCCAAGTCCCTAACAACGTTGACCTACTGGTTGTTAATGGCGAGAAGCCAGAGATTTCGGGAGGCTTTTTCTCATCAGAGAAGACCGTTACGCTGCCTGACGGCGAAAACCAAATTGTATTCCGCTACACCCCGTACTTCGACAGAAGTGACGAGCGAGTTACAGTAGAAAGTGATGCAATCATCACCAAGTTCAACACCGCAGACAAAGAGTTGTCGTTCAGCTTGCCGAAATATCGCAATGAACGTGAAGCGAAGAAAGACATTGACCAATTCCAGTGGAATCTAGTTGATGCCAATGGTCAATCGATTGAAACCGCGGATGACAAACTGCTTAAAGAAGGCATGCAAATTGGCCGAGATTTCCGTCGTGAAACTGAAGACTACAACAAAACACAAGGCGTAGCAGCCGTTGGTGTTGCGGCAGTCGCTGTACAGCCAGTAACACTTCCAGCGAAGATCGACCAAAATGCTCAAACAGCGGTGAAAGGCGACAGCACAGCTGAAGAAATGCTGCATTTTTGGTACAGCAAAGCGGATGCAGATACCAAAGCGCGCTTCAAGCAATACGTAAACGCACAGTAATTTGTGGAAAGAAGGTGCCATTACGCACCTTTTTGTAGAGTCAAAGCCTAGCGAACTTCGCTAGGCTTTTCTTTTGGCACGCTCTCTTTACCTACCGACAGCTCGTAGCAGGTGTGCGCATTATCTTTCACGCACTGGAACACTACGGCATCCAGCTCATTATCTATAACTTGCTGAGCAAGAATATTGAGCGCTATATCCAATGGTATTCCCTCTCGATAAGGCCTCGACTGCGTGAGTGCTTGAAATACATCCGCTACCGCAACAATACGGCTAGGTTGATCCAACTCTTTTGCAGTCTTACCTTTTGGGTACCCTGAACCATCTAAACGCTCATGATGATTAGAAGCCCACTCAATCACATCCTGCGATTTCAGCATCGACTGCAACGCAAAACGCGTATCGGTCGCATGACGCTTGATACAGTTATATTCCTGTTCCGTCAAATCGCCTGGCTTATGTAACACGTGATCAGGTGTTTTAAGCTTGCCAAAATCATGCACTAAGCCTGCAAGGTAGAGCTTTTTCTGCGTGCGGTTTGAATAGCCAAGCTGTTTGCCAATATACCGTGTAAGAATGGCCACTTTTGATGAGTGCTGAAAGGTAAAAGTGCTTTTCGCATCAACGATCTTGGCAATAAACTCCGCCAATTCAATGGTTTCGTCTAGCCCTAGGTTTGTACCATAGAAAGGCACAGGTTCAAGTTGGCGAGACAGTGCCTCGATGTACTCACAGTTCATCGAAAACCAAAAGTCATCGTTATCGACTAACTCGCACATGTGTTGAACCATATTGGTTTCAAACAACTCACCCGCATTAGATGTAAGTTGATCGATAATGCTCTGCTTGCCTGCTCGACATAGGTTGCCATACTGATCCGGCTGAGACACGGAGTACAAGTAGTCGACCCGATCTGAAATGAAAATCAGCGCGGCAAGCAACTTATCGCTGTCGCTAATAGTCGAATTCAACTCCAGCGTAGCCCATGGAGTATGGTGATACAGCGTCGGCAGTGAGAGCGCAGCAAGAGGTTCGCACTCCGACAACAGTTGAAAACCTCGCTCGCAATGCGCATGAAAGCATTCTGAATGCATTTCCGTAAGCAGCATTGAGAGTTCACCGGCTTGTGATACGCCGCAGTCATGAACTAACCCAAGCGCAAACCCAAGTTGTGCTTGTTCTTCACTCCAGCCCATTTTTTTCGCACAGCAGTAGGCGATATAGCCCACCCTATGCCCATGATGTAGCTCATCGACACCGACGGCATCTAATGCCTTGGAGATGCCCAAAAGCACGCAACGTAAGTCAACGCTTACTTCGTCACGATTACTAACCATCCCAACCAACCTAAATAATTATTTTTGTATTTTATTTTGAGCTTAAAAGACTAATACAAGGGGTTAGCCTAATCCCACAGTTTTTGTAAGATTAAAGTCAGGATCGTGATTGGAATAACGTACCGCAGTAATTTCGTGCCACAAATAAAACATTTAACGGAACAATTAGTTATAGCGAGTGCTTACAACCTTTGGTAGCGTAGAGATATCTGAGTGGTTTCATAATTAGGGGAGACAATGTTTACTCAAATCATCGATGAAGAATTAACACTTGCCTTAGTGCAAGAATCTTTCGCGGCCACTTATGTCGATATAGTCGCCCCTCAACTTGACTACTTATCAGAATGGTTAGCTTGGCCCCCTTACTGTCAGTCGGAGCAAGATTTTCGTTTATTTATCCAAAAATCGCTGCATGATTATGCCGAAGGGAAATCAATGACTTGCGCTATTATTTATCAGGGCAGCATTGTGGGGAACTGCAGTTTCAATAACATTGACCACTCCCTAAAGAGAGCTGAGATTGGTTATTGGCTTTCTCAACAATACCAAGGGTTTGGCATCATGACCCGTGTAGTAACCAAATTGATCGATATCGCTTTCAATGAACTGGATATTGAAAAGGTCCAATTATCGGCAGCTAAAGACAACATCGCCAGCCGAGCCGTCGCAGAACGCGCAGGAATGCAGTTAGAAGGCATCATCACCAATAGCGAGAAAATTGGTGACCGCATACTCAGTCATGCGATTTATGGCCTTCATCGAAGCTAAGCCTAATACAAAAAAGCGGGACGACAGTCCCGCTTTGCGCATTAGCTTATCAGCCTTAAGCCCAGAACATCATAGCAAATGTTGTTAGCGCGCCAATACAAGCGATATTCAGCAAGATCCCGACACGCATCATCTCTTGCTGCTTAATATGACCTGAGCCAAACACAATCGCGTTAGGCGGCGTGGCTACTGGCAACATAAACGCACAAGATGCAGCAACAGCAATCAAGACAGACAACACCACTGGCGACATCCCAAAGGCTTCTGCAACAGAGGCAAATACCGGAATCAGCAAAGCCGCGCTTGCGGTATTACTTGCAAACTCAGTAAGGAACACTACAAACGCTGCAATCACCAAAATGATAAAGAAAATACCAAAGTGTGAAATCAACGCACTCAGTTCATTTGCAAGGAAAACACTCGTCCCCGTCGCTTTAAGCACATTACTCAAGCAGATACCACCACCGAATAGAAGTAGTACTCCCCAATCCGCGGTCTTCTCTACATCTTTCCAGTGCACAACTCGAGCAAAGTTCACTAACACTATCGCGCCTAGAGCAACAATAGTATCGAACTTCGCATAACCACCAAGCATGGCATTAATCGGCTTACTAAAGATCCAACAAAAAACCGTAAGCGCAAAAATGGCCAACGTGACTACCTTACCTTTATCCCATTCAATTGGGTCTTGGTTTAACTCGAACTTACCTCGTAAGTCCGGCTTAAGCGCAAGGTAGAGAACCAAAATAGAAATAGGCAGTAATACTGCAGCCGTTGGCAAGCCATAAGCCATCCACTCAGTGAAAGTTAAGCCGACTTCAGCCGCTGCAATCGCGTTTGGCGGGCTTCCTACTACCGTCGCAATGCCTCCGATACTGGCACTGTAAGCGATTCCCAGCAGCACAAATACATACGTTTTATGGCCACTTTCAGAGTTCACTTTACTTAGAACCCCTAAAACTAGCGGTAACATCATGGCAGCTGTTGCAGTATTACTGATCCACATCGACAGCGCTGCGGTAACACCAAATAGCATGAACACCGCAACACTCATACGCCCTTGAGCGATGATCAGCACTTTATCGGCAATCACTTTATCTAGACCTTGTCTGTGCATAGCTGCAGCAAGCGCAAAGCCACCCAAAAACAAAAAGATGATGGAGTTAGCGAAGTTATTGAGCGCAGTTTGGGTATCAAACACGCCAAATAATACTGCGATAATTGGCACTAATACGGCTGTGACGGTAACGTGCAGCGCTTCCGTTAACCACAAAATAGCAATAAACGTCAGCATGCTAATCCCGAGTACTACATCGGGATCGAACGGGAGGGTGTTGTACAGAACGTAAAACAGCACCGCATCCAACAGGATGATGATGCTGTTTTTGTTAAAGAACCATTCTCGGGTATTGGACGGTAAAGGGACACTATCATTTCTATTCATTATTATTCTTCCTTATGGAGGCCATAGTGGCTTAGTGATGATCACATATACTCAACAAGGTTGATAATAATCTTTATGAAACTGTTAACCTTATCAAAAGAAAGGTTAATGACGTTAACACAATGATAGCTATGGGAATAATAGGGTGAATAAATGAATGGCATTGTTATTCACCCTACCTATATTTACTCCGTATTCAGCCAATTAGCTTATCGAAACTCTCCATCACTTGCGAACACGTCATCACTCGTCCGTGCCCTTGGTTTTGAGTCGCAACTAAAGTGACATTTTCCATCTCAGAGGCCGCTCTTTGAGAAACCGAAAACTTAGTGAACTTATCTTTCTCATCATGAACGATAATCGTTGATGATGACCTTACACTAAGCTTCTGGTATGGGTTTACGGTATGAATCGGATAACGGTACTGCTCTTCAACCTCAGATACGACTGCTTCAAAAAGACGAATCGAATAACCGGAACGAGCCACGCTACCAAATAAGTTATCTACATAGTCTAGAACCGGTGCGATCAGAAGCATCGGTACATCTTCTAACTTGCGATGACGACACTCTAACGCCGATGCCGTTCCCATACTATGACCAATAAGGCCCGCAACGTCATCGGCCGAGTCAAGGATTGCTTCCAGCCCGTGTACAAACGCAGGAATATGGCCGTAAACACCTTCACTTTCGCCATGAGCTGGATGATCATATGCCAATGCGGTATAACCTTGCTTAGCGATGTGTTCCATCAGAGGGTAAAACTGACTCGCTGTACCAGACCAACCATGAGTTAATACCCATGTAGGCCCAGTTCCTAGCTGATACGTTTTCAATACGCCATCACGACTCGTTACTTCCCCTTTAATAAGCCCTTTCGGCTCACTATTCTTTGGCGTACTTCTAACCGGAGTGAGCAGTAACTTACGCGCTACTTTAGTTGCATGCTTAGGGGCAACGATGTGATGAAGCCGAGTCGTCAGGTTGACTAAGCTTCTCTTAAAACTGAATTTTGTTGATGTGTTGAAATAGATCTTCTCACTCATTGTTTTACCCTCGCACCGGCACAAAAACGAACGACCGTGCTATTTTGTTATTTTTAATAGGGAATGATGCTTCATTCCCTCTAATAGTTGCTTAGTTTACCTAACTCGGTTTTTAACTGACCTAGCTTTGTAGTTTCCAACCTTCGATAAGCCGATTAACGCCTAACCAAAAGTGTTCATAACTCGCTTGTTCACCATGAATTGAGTAGAACAAGTTGGCACTCAGGTACAAGCCATACAACTCAAAGATCGCTTGGCTAGGCGAGAGCGTTGAACTGAACTCGCCAGTATCAATCCCTTTCTCAATTTGGATCTGTAAATAATTAATCCAAACAGCGATGGTTTTTTTCAGCGCTTGTTGAGTCGCATCTTGCTCTGAATTGGCATCTTTCCAGGCATCAAGAAACATACAACTCCCTTGAAAGGAGTGATTCCAGCCTAACCAATTATCCAGCAAGGTTTTCAGTTTTTGCTCAATACTGTTACTTTCCTGCTCTCTCGCAGGGCGAATGACACGCTCTACGAAAACATTGTTAGCGTGTTCCAGTACTGATACCTGCAAATTATCTTTCGAGTTGAAATGTGCAAACAATCCGCTTTTGGACATACCACAATGCTTAGCAAGCATGCCTATGGTCAGGCTCTCTAACCCATTCTCACTAGCAAGCTCAAATGCTTTCGTTAATATGTGTTCGCGGGTAACTTTACCTTTGCGCATAATCTTTCCAACTCCAACTGTATTTTATTTTTAGCACGTTCGTACTTTTTTGCAAATTGTTTTCTCACATCGGTTTAATTGTGGAAAAATAAACCACCTGTCTTGAAGTTGATACGCGAAGTACATGGATCGTTATGACGAGCTTATTTGAACAGCTGATTTTTTCTGCCAGCATCACTGGCCCTATTTGTTTGATGCTGTTTCTTGGCGTATTTCTAAAACGAGTCGGGCTCATCAACGATAACTTTATCGATGTAGCTTCTAAGCTCGTGTTCCAAGTCACGCTGCCAATTATGCTCTTTCTTAGCATCGTTACCTCCGAACACGATTTTACTTCGAGCAGTAGCTTAATTGCATACGGCGTTGCAGCAAACCTAGCCTTCTTTATCGCCACCAGCCTGTTTGTAAGGCGCATAGTCGCGAATAAATCCGATCATGGAGTCGTGATTCAGGGTGGTTTTCGAGCCAATACCGCCATCATAGCGCTAGCATATGTTGCCAATGCCTATGGTGAGAGTGGTGTCGCTCTAGCCGCTATTTATGTCGCCGCGATTACTATTCTCTACAACGTTCAGGCCGTCATTGCACTCACACCCGTCGGGGAAAGCTCAGCCACGCAAGCTATTACCATGATGAGTAAATCTCTGACTCGAAACCCATTAATCATTGCAATTTTACTCGGGGTCGCCTGCTATTTTCTGTCCATTCCAATTCCAACCATCGCGCTCGATGCAGGACAATACTTCGCCAACATGACTTTACCATTGGCGCTGCTGTGTACTGGTGGTTCGCTGAACGTCACCTCACTAAAAAATGATCAAGCACCAGCCTGGCTCGCAACGAGTGCCAAGCTAGTAATCGCCCCACTTCTTATCACGCTAGGAGGTATTTGGTTTGGATTTAGGGGGATGGACTTAGGGATATTATTTTTAATGAGTGCCGCACCAACTGCTGCAGCTAGTTATGTCATGGCACGTTCAATGGGAGGTAACTCTGTATTGGCTGCCAATATCATTGCGATGACAACGGTGCTTTCTCTACTAACTTGCACCCTAGGGATCTTTATTCTATCGGGGCTAAGCCTTATCTAACAGCAAGAAATACCTTCGAGTGCAACAGCAAAACTTCCTAATAATGTAACTTCGTGAAGTGACTCTTATTCTGAAGACCAGCGCGCAAATTATCTTCATCAATCTTGATTTACCACGTTATTTTGCACGACCGTATCTTGGTATCTTCGCCAACTCTATTGCGAGTCATCACTTTCAGGAAGGACGAAATGTTCCCCAAAGACAAAATAGCCAGCATTGAGCTAGGCCGAGTCATCGCCATGGTTGCAATCATTGCATTGCACTGCCAGATGTTCTTAACCTACTTCCAATATGATGGCACGCCTTGGTTTGGTTATATCTTCAACCAACTCACTCGGTTTGCAGTCCCACTGTTTTTCATCATCTCGGGGTTTCTAATCCAGCCTAAACTGACTCAAGACCCAATCGGTACATTAAAGAGCTACAGTAAGCCTTTAATTCGTATTTGGTTAATTTGGAGCGTGATCAGTTTAGTTATGCCATTTAATCTTGGCGTTGTGGCAGAGCATGGCTATCTTGCTGAGCGCACTGGCTACTGGAATTACCTTGCACAAGCGCCGCTCAATTCACTCCTAGAAGGTGGCTTGGTGCATTTGTGGTTCATCCCCGCATTGGTTATCGCCGTTGCTGTGCTAGCTTACCTTGTGAAGTGGGATAAAACGTTTCTGATCTTCCCTATTTCCATTGCTTTGTACTACTACGGTGTATTTGCAGGGAGTTACCAAATCATTACGGACTTAGATGCCCCCTTCTTCACGCGCAATGGGCCCTTCTTCGCAACACTGATGGTTGCAATAGGGTTTACGATTCGTGAAGTAGAGCTGCGTTGGAGAGCAACAACCGCTTTAGCAGTTACCTTTCTAGGTATGGCCATTCACTTTATTGAGGCCTATTACCTACATAGCTTTGGTCAAATCTTTAACATGAATGACTTTCTCATGGGCACTGCATTATGGGCAACTGGCTGTTTCATGTGGTTGCTGGCTAAGCCGAATTTAGGAAACCACCCACTGGTCTTTACCCTAGCCAAACGTATCTTACCCGTTTACGTAAGCCACCTACTCATCGTAATCGTGATGATGAATGTATCGGGAATTCTTGGTGTGGCAGGAGGCCTCAAGGACTTAATCGTATTTACGGGAACACTACTCCTTACATACGCAATTGTGGTTGGGCTAGAAAAAACACCTCTTAAGCATCTTCTCTTTCGATAACGTTCTACTTTACATACCAATCTTTGTTCATAGAGCGCTACATCGGGTAGCGCTCTTTTTATTTCCAAGTTTGATGAAACAGTAAAAAACCATTAGCATTTTGGATGGATATTCAACAAGGAATGTACGATGTCTACCGAAACTAAAAATGACACTGCCGAACAAGAAGCAACAACTGGTGAACTGATACTTGGCTCTATTATTCTGCTAGCTGGACCTATCTTAATGGCGGCAGCTTTCTCTTCAGGGCACTGGCTATATGACACTGTGCCCGGGTGGGTGAACAAAACGGTGCTAGTGATTGGTGGAATCATCAGTTTAATCACCATCAATTGGAAATGGACGGCAGCAACTTTTGGTGCACTAGCGCTGGCCTTTAATTATATGCCTGGAGGCGAAGACCCTCTCGACACGTGGGTCCCACGTATTCACGCACCTCAAGCAGGTGATCTTTATGTCATTAACACATTTAAGATCAGAGACGTTGAAAAAACCGATGACAATGAGTTTGTCTTCTATCGAGTAACAAGTTTTACAAACGAAGAGATCAGCTTCGAACGGTCTACGAAGCGCTATTCATTCGACACCGTTAATAAGATGCTCAAAGATCGCAGTGCGTATGACCTTAAATACCACGAAGGCACAAATACGTTTACAAAAGTCGAGTTAGAGGAAAAGCTGAGGGAGTTCACCATTGGTGGAGTCTTTAGGCTCCCATCCGAGAAAGACTAGGGTCTGAACACTATTTCGATTTACTCCTTTCGCGCCAAGTCACGCGCGAGAATCAATGCAAGCCCAAACACCTGTAAAAAAAGCCCGATGTTTTTGTACCACGCAATTCGATCGTTGAGGGCTTGCATCACTTCGGTAATCGACAAGTTATCTAGATAGAACTCGTCAATAGCATCCCGATGGGTTTGCTGAGCCTTGTTTATCAACATCATGAGCTCAGGCAAGTTCGCTAGAGTAAACGCTGGGATATCTTTTCCCACCCAGTATTGAAGTTGGCCTTGCAAAGCTTGCTGTAGCTGTTCGTCACCACCTTCAGGGCTGAGCTGAACGTGCTGCAACAATGCCTCACGTTTTCGCTCTAGCGTTTCAACGCTCTTCCAAGCGAGTTGAATCGAGTATTGGTTCTGCATTTTACTTTCATTGAGCTGTGCGATTTCGTCGCCTAACTCATCCAGTACAATGCTCGACATCAGAATCGCCAACACATTGAGAATCAATCCAATTAATACCAGAACCCAAGCTGGCGGCACACGAAGTGACATAGGCAATTACCAAAGCTTTTCAAACGGTAAATACCATAAGTTTAGTACGATCAACACCGCCATAGCGGCGAAGGTAAGTTTCATCCCACTTATCCGGCCTTTGAGCTTATCGTTCAAAATCGCTTTAGCATGCATGATTCGCCCAGCAACAAAGCTCACACCAATGACATGTATCAACAAAGCACTCGCCCCGTTGTACTCCACCAACGCCATTAATATCAATGTGATAGGAATGTACTCTGCCGCGTTACCCTGAGCACTACGCGCGATCTGCAAGCCATCTACACCACCATCAGCGTATTTCACCTGATTCGCACGGCGCTGTTTAATCACTTGAATCGCCAACCAAATCATTAATCCAGCAAGAATTGAAGCATAAAGAGCGGTAATCATTTGTGTTTCTCTATTTTATTTGGGAATGATGAGTGTAGATGAGCTTGAGGTAAAAGTGAAAAAGCCACTCAGAAGAGTGGCTTTAGCGAAGTTACGCAATGAGCTTTTGTAAGTCTTTAAGGTTTCCACCTGATTTATAGAGCTTTTCTGCTATCGCTTTCTGCTTGCGCAATTCGTCACTAGGCTTAGCCCATTCTTCTTCTGATAGTGGTTTAGACCATTCATCGATCTCTGGCGGAAACTTAGCCATTGAAATCTTACTATCCCACTCAGCAACAAGATACGGCAGCTTCCACCATGACAAAATATTAAATACATAGTAGCCAAACAAATTGAAATACGACGCCGTTGGGTTTGACATGCTCATCGCAAATAAAGGTTTAGGGCTACTTTTGAAGTCATCTATAATTTGCGCACGGCGTTCATCAAACGTTGCTCGATTTTCATTTCCAGCCGGTTTGGCCCAGTATTCCGGTCCTTCTTCCATATAACAGCGGATCACTTCCCAATGGAGCTGCCCTTCCTCCATTAGTCCGACAGGTTTCCTAAACATCCAATAGTCTTGCCCTGTTGCATCGGGTAGCGCGATACCAAACGTAACATTCGATACCACCGCACTCCCAGTAAACCCTTTGTAAACAGACACCCATGACACCACTTCCTCCCAAGGAACAATGATGGGTGTGTCACTCCCAGTTTTAAAATAACACACCTCCCTCCGTTGACGATGGAAGCGAATCGGTTTTTCACGCGCTTTCTTGAGGGAAGTGCTGATGATGGCGTACCAACCAGCTGATAAAGGAAATAAAAGAGCACCTAAAGCCACTAACCCACCCTCTTTCAGGTCAAATAACAACGCTTTTAGGAAGCCTCCATGTACAGCTTGATTGGATAATGCCACCGATAAAAAAACTGCAATGGCCACACATAGCATAAACATATTTCCGGTCATAACAGACTGAACTTGAAAGGCCTTACCATGATTAGACTGACCAAGATCCATATAGGTGTCATTGATTTCTAGAATTTGCTCCGACTCCCCTAGGCCGCCGGCGGTAACTCTTGCTGACGGCAGAGGTTTAGGTGAAAAGAACCATGCCTCCCCCAAAGGAAACGTTCGTACTTCCCCTGCCAAGGGCCTGTCTTCACTTAGATCGAAATCCTGCTCTACACTTTGTTCTTTTGCCACGTTATGCGCCTAGTCATTTTAGTTGGTTGTTAATAGCCTCAAGTTGTCGTCTGAGGTATTTTTGGCTTTCAGCAAACTGACTTGATTCAGTAACCCTGTCCGGTTCAAGCTATTGGTCTGGTAACGCACTATACTGTGTTCCTCCGAGTCCGGTGTTGGGAAATAGCGTAGCTCGATACCGATCCCATGCTCTGCATTCGCTTCACGGGGGAAGATCGGTAAACCAACCTCCAGCGGATCACTTGGCTCACTTAAACATACCCATTGTTGTGCGGCGGGCTCCGTCCAAGGCTGCCAGTCATTGGTTTGATGATCGACTAACCAATACACTGCTATCTCAATTTTTGCATCATCTAATTCGTTGATTGTGATCCCTGGCATAACTATTGACAGCGCGTTGCCCGATGCCAGTTTTTTTATTGAAATCGAAGGCTTAGAGGTAATATGGGCTAACTGCTGGTTGCTCTTTTGTAAGGAGTGGTGTTGAGGCTCGTTTCCCCAAAGGCTTTCCTTAAACCACTGTAAATAATCCGACAAGCTAAAATAGTTATAGGTCGCAGTGACACCAAGCTGAACTGCAGAAACTACGAGGCCAATGAAGTTTACCCTAATGCCAATAGCCATTAATCGACTACTGTTACTTGCCCAAATAGCAGCTCTTGTTGCTCCACTGGCACTCATTGCTGCGAGACCAACTTGAGCGCTTCTATATGCACCATAACTATTGACGAATGTCATGCCAGTTTCCGCAAGTACATCTGTACCAAGTTTAGCAATATAAGCTGTATCTCCTTTAGAAACAGAACCCCAAAACTGGTTGGCTGATTGGTAAAATTTTACCCCGGAAGATATCGCTCCTGCAATATACGCAGCCCCCCCAAGAACAGTTGTCCAGCGCCCTAACGTTGCCGCATGGTTCCGCTTAGAAGCAGCAGAGCTCACCTTATTATATGCTGCAGTATCGTAGCTAGATCTAAGCCCTTGCGCTAAACCAAAAACCGCACTTACTGCCGCCGAGGTATCTCGCAGTGCTGCAACTGATGATATTTTCTGTTTAGAATATGTATCCACTGCATTGTATACAGCCATTACTGTAATCAGCGCAGACAACCCATCCCAAGCATTGAGGCTACTCCATGCTTTTACATTTTTAATAGCCTTATAATCGGATGCTAACTGTTTTACATCGGCTTTCTGAGCTTCTGTCAGTCCTTTGATATAAAAGCCCGACTTTTCAGCCCCGTCACTGATAGGCAATATCGCACTGTGGATCTTATTCTCAACACTGGCCAACATCGCCTGATTACTTTTATGCTGCTCAACTAATTCACTGACATCAGCATTGCCAGAGCGCCCTTTTTTTCTATGTTCAGCCCAAACCTGACGCATTCTATTCTTCAAAGATGTATTTTCTTCCCGAAGCGCCACGGCATCCATTCGAAGTTTGTCAAAAGCACTCATTTCTTTTTGGCTGGCAAAACCTAGGGTGATGTCTGTATTTCTATAGGCTTGCAATAAGCCTAGCCACGCAGCCCCACTGTAATTACGCAACACTTCGCTCGGGCTAAAACTTTGATAGTTGGCCGCTTTTTTAAAGAAAGCGTCAATCGCATTCGTTAAACCTATGGTATTCGCTGGGGTGTATGTAGAATCAATAAGGCGTGAAAAACTGTTTAAGGATTCGTTGGATTGAATCGTTTCATTATGATGCAATTGATTATTGATGACCGAATTAAGCTCCGCTCCCAAAGCATTTAACTTAGCAAGATCTTCTTGGTATGTTGCTATTAACTTGGCTTCAGAGATTTTCTTTGCGATAGCTTCTGTTAACTTATCATATTCATCTACAGAGAGAGTAGACATCGCTCGATAAGTAGCGACCCAAGGCATTTCTTCTAGCTTTTCTTCCACCAGCAAGCTTGCTTCATCATTCCAGCACAGATCTTGGATACAACTGTATTCCGCAGCCAAAAATTCTTCTAATTGAACACTCGTTGATGCATCGAAGTACCACGCAGCTGCGTAGAAGCGATCAAAGAAGTTTACACGGTCTAGAGATATGGTATTAAGCCTCTCACTCCAATAGGCTAGCTTTGCCCTCTCTTGCTCTAAAAACAGCTCCATCTCATCTTGGTTAATAAGACTCTTAATACCCTGTGTTCCGTGCGAACCATTCCAAAACTGCCAAAAAGGAACACCGTGTAAGTCATTAGAAAACTGCTCTTGAATATCGTGAATAAGGTCGCGATATTCCTCCATTTTCTCTGCGCCTAACGTTTGCTCCATTATGCGATATTTTTCGCCTACTGTTGGGCGACTAAGTTCACCAAACTTGTCGTCGTATTCTTGTATCCAGTCAACAACACTCTCTTTCTGCTCAGAGCTAAGATCGTTAATAAAGTGTTCATTTCCTAGCACAGTAGCCAGTGCATCCACTTTTTCGGGAGACACTCGAAGCTGGGTTTCTATATAACTACCTTCTATATATTTTTGATATCGTTGCTCGTCCGCTTGCCACTCTTCCAGAGATTCAGCAACCAACCCTTGATAACTCGCCAAATCACGAAGAACACCGATATCATCATTAAATACTAGATAAAGGTGATCTTGTTGGAATTCTGCAAGCACAGTACTGCTAACACTAGAAAAGTCTGTGGAAGAAAAAAGAGGCTTGTGCTCCCATTCGTAAGGGGTGAAGTCAAAGTCATTAATTGGTTGAGCGGGTCCTTCACCGCATTCAGCAATAAAGAACGATGCTTGCTTTGGCGTCAGGAGATCTTTTCCTCCGTTAACAGCATCAAAGTTTGATAGGCTAACTTTTTGCATAAAGCGGGCTCTATCTTTTTCAAAACCAATAACTTGAGAGCATTTCTTGGCTGTCCATTGAATTTCGGAGTATGCGCAATAAAGCACACTCACCTTTTCAAAAACCAAACTAGAGTCACCTACTGCGCTTACCCTTTGGTCGCTACTTACCTCTTTATCTTGCCAAACTAGTTGCGACACTTGCCCATCTTCAACACGATATTCATGAATGACCCACGCATCATCGTCGTTCACCAATATGTAGATCCATCCATCTCGTAGTAATCGCACTCCCATCGGTTTGGACTTAGTATCAAATGGAAGATCTATCGCTTCTTCTGCGGGTGACGATTCAACCAAGCCATATCGTAACGGAATTAGCTGAATTGTATTTTTCTTTAGAGGGCAGGTACCAGCAGGATCTTGAGCATCCTTTGTTTGACCCATTTTTGCATCGTCATTAGGATTACTCATGCTTGTTCCTCTTGGTTCTTGTTTTGCGTAAAGTGTTGGTAAGCTAATTCAGCAGCGACCTCGACCCTTTGTGATGGAGTCTGCATTGACGTTTCTTCCAATAAAGAGTGGATCTTCGGGTGAAGAGCTCTATCGAGAAACTCTTCTTCACCTAAATAGCCGATAATATTGAAATACAATAAAAGATCTCGCTCAGTCGTAAATCCTTTGCTATATGCAGATTGAGCATGTTGCTCGATCCACTGACTAGGGCTGTCAAGGCTATGCATAACCTGGTGAAACCACTTAAACTTAAACATATGTACTTCGGCTCGCTCCAGTGTCGTTTTCCACGCGATGTTTCCTAGTAAAGACCACTGCACATCCGAAATGCGCAAGATACGTTTACTATCACTTTTGATATGGTCAGGGGCTTCCTTGTACATCCATCCGCTCCGAGTCAGAACCCAAATCGCCGAAACTTGCTCCCAAAACATGGGGCAGTCTGTACTGAAAAATACCCAGGCACATTCTGAGTGAGCGAGTTTCACTAAAACCTGACTTCCATATGGTGAAAGCGCTAGAGCTACCTGACGAAAACCATCACACACTTCGCTTAACGGCTTAGCAGAAGAAATAAAGTACCCTGACATTGGGTTGTTAAGGTTGAAAAACCAATCTTTAACTTGAGCTGTCACTTCGATGACATAGGGAGAGACACTAATCAGTTGATCATAAGGGGGGCTCATATAAATAGGCTCTAAGTTTATTTGCCCCTCTATGTTGTATAGTGCTTTCGCGAGATGCTCGATTTGAGCCCCATCTACAATGAGATACAGCTTTTGTCCTTTATTAGCCGCTATTTGATGCCAAAAGTCTCTTTGTCCGCTTACATTGCTATTCATTGTTTTTTGCTTCTTCACACACTTCGCAAATAGGCTCCGCCCCCTGTAAAGCCTCTATCTGGCGAGTTCTAAGTAGTGGGCTCATAGATTCTTCAAGTGCCACTTTCGGCACCAAAATGACATCTTCAGGCGCCGCAATCTCTTCCAATCCCATCGGCAATTCTGCGGCTAAGCCTGAATAACCACTGCCAGAGCCTGCGCTTCCACCTGAGTTCATATTGATTGCGGGGCCAACTACGTGAACGCCGCCCGCATCAACTTTGACAAAGCTTCCACCTGCAGCGATGGTGATCGCGCTTCCGGCGTCCACCACAACCTTATTTCCTGCTTTAAGGTGCACTTCATCACCTACATCTAAAATGGTTTGCAACGTGGCTTTTTGCTGTAATCCGCCGACTTCCATCGCAAAGTCACTACCCACTTTTACCCTTTGTTCACCTTGTACAGTGAGGTGCGAAGAGCCTTTCACTTGAGTAAAGCTATCGTTATCGATGGTAGTGTGCTGATCGTGTTTAACTACCGTAGTCGAATCATTTTTGATTTCGGCATCGAAGTTCTTCTGTGCTCGAAGGTAAACATTTTCGGCACCGGATTGGTCTTCAAAACTGAGCTCGTTATACCCTTCACCAAGATGCGTTTTAGTGCGGATCACGGTTTTCGTTTTGTCATCGGGAAGAGGATATGGCGGTGTATTTATCGCGTTGTAGGTGCGGCCTGTAACAATAGGCTGATCGGGATCGCCATTTAGAAAAGAAACGATGACTTCTTGGCCAATTCGAGGCACTGCAACCATGCCATATTCTGGGCCAGCCCAGCCTTGAGATACCCTCACCCAACACGAGCTGTGCTCATCGGTATTCGAATATCTGTCCCACGGGAAATGCAACTTAACGCGGCCAAGCTCATCGCAGAATATTTCTTCTCCTTTAGGGCCAACCACGATGGCAATCATGGGGCCGTCCACCTGTGGTTTAGTGTGAGGCGTTGCTTGCCAAGTTTTGTTGGTTGGAATAACTGTAAATTCATTACGGTAGCTGGTTTCCCCAGTGCCCGCTTCCTCTTCTAACGCTTGTGGTTGGGTGCCCGTATGCGTCACAGAAACCACTAACCACTCGCGGTTGCGTGTCGGGTCGAGATGCTCAGAAAGATCGAATTTTGTCCCTGCTTGTAAGCGGGGGTTATCACTTTTGCCATTGGCAAGATGAGACTCTCGGCGCAGGTAGTCGAGCCTGACTTCATTAAACACCACACCCGATACATCCGATTTATAACGCCCAGGATAATCGTAATGTTCATAGGTATTATTTTGATAGCCTATGTCACTGGCTTGTTGCTGCTGTAAGAAGCCATACTCCGGCTTCTTGAAGCTATAGTCTTTGAGTGTAGAGTGACTGACTTCAGCTTGAATCTTTTCAATAAAGCACGACACATAAGGCTGATAGCTATTACCACCGGAAAGGTTGTTGTATGGAACAATGCCTGCGTAGTTGGGGTAGCACTTGCTGTCGTCGCAGAACAACACCGTGTGTTTATCTTCGTTATGGATAAAACTATACACCATGCCTTCTTCAGCCGCTAAACGGTGCATAAACTCGATGTCCGTTTCACGATATTGGGTGCAAAACTCACGAACTTGACTGTCACGTGTTAGGGAGAACGCGTAGTCATTAATGCCCATCTCTTGCAGCAGAATAGAGATGATTTCTGGAACCGTTTTTTGTTGGAAAATTCGGCTATTGTTCCTTAACGACAAACGTTCGATCGCTGGCACAAGAGTCAAGGAATAAAAGGTGTGATGATAGCCGGTATCTGCTTTTGAAAATTCTCGGACAATACCATGAACTCGCTTTTCTACCGTGCCATTGCGTAACAACTCAAGCAGCACATTTTTATCGATAATGTCATCGGCACCGATGTTCGACTGACGACTAGCAAGTTGGATTTGATACTGAAACCCGTAGCAAATTGGCTCATTTGAGGCAAAGCCATCTGAAAGAGTTTCATGCCCTCGATACTCTCGAACTACAAACGTTTCTTCGTCCATACCCTCTACGGTTAAACGAAACTTCAATGTCACCATTTTGCCTTATCCCCAACTCACGAATACTTTCCGCACCTTGGAGCAGCGGCATAGTAAAAGTTCCATTTCCCAGCTGCATGCTTATCAAACAAAAGCCCCTCAAATCGGCACATGTCAGATCAACTGATGATATGAAAAGGCATATTTGAAAGCGTTTGATAGAAGTAGATGCAAATGAGTCAATACAATCCGATACCGATAGAGCAAGGTCAGTGCCAAACATTATGGCCAAATTATCAAAGGGTTATCTCTCTTCGACACATCCTCAAGCAACTATCCGCCTAAAGGCGGGCAAGTTATTGCTTAACAAGCAATTCTTTTCGATTTTCACATGAAGGGGGAGTTTTCAGAGTCACTGATCTTTTTCGGGTTAGAACCGTATAAATAGGTAAGTTCAACACTAAGGAAGCGAAGTGCCAAATAGTAACTCAACACCTTTCATCCCTGTCTTTCCGTTACCGCTGTTTTTGCTGCCGGAGGGTAAGCAGCGGCTGAGAATCTTTGAAACAAAGTATTTGTCTATGATGAGCCTAATTCACCACGACAACCAGTTCGTGTTGGCTCGATATGACAAAACCCTGCCATTTGATATTCCGGATTGGGGAACGCTAGTTAGGGTGACTGATTTTAACATTGGTGAAGATCAGGTGCTTCTAATCGATGTAGAGGCAATATCGTTACTGCACTTAGAGAACATGAAATATCAGGAGGATGGCTTACTCCTTGCTCAAACGGCGAGCAAACAGCATTGGGACATATCTGCGTACCCACCTAAGAATTCCAATTTGCTTAGCAAGGCCCTGAAAAACTTATTTGATGAGCATCCTCACTTTGGCGAATTGTACTTAGAACATGATTTATCTCGAATGGACTGGGTGTCTGCTCGCTTGCTAGAAGTATTGCCGATCCCACTTAAAGAGAAAGAACGTTTCATTAAGCCAGACAGCCTGCCAACCTTGGTGACTATGCTCAACAATATTTTTGCATATTCGTCGAAACAAAATTGATCCAACTTATCAAATCCAACGTATTGACTCTAAAATGGATTGTAAGGTTAGTGACCATGCAAGAAATCACAAGCAGGCAGAAAAGCATGAACAGGCAAGTGAGCATGAATAGAGAGACATCTCAAAAGGAGCGCGCCATCAGCCCTGATCCTCAAATAACTCAACAACTGGAAGAATGGATGGAGCTCGTTGCGACACGTCGTGACAAGCACGCCTTCACCTCTTTGTTTCAGTTTTTTGCTCCGAAAATCAAGCGTTTCGGATTCAATAAGCTCGGTAGTGAGTTCGCCGCAAATGAATTAATTCAAGAAACAATGACTTCAGTCTGGAAAAAAGCGCATTTATTCGATAGTAGCAAAGGCGCAGCTACGACTTGGGTTTACACAGTAATGCGGAACGCATGTTTCGATATGCTGAGAAAAATTCAAGCAAAGCCTGAACAAAACCTAGCAGATGACCTTTGGCCTATTGATTCTGTATCCGATGAGGCAACAAACGACGACAACGCTTTCAAAGATCACCTAATGAGCAAAGAAATGCTTCGATACGTTGATGGCTTACCTCCAGCTCAAAAAACCGTCGTCAAAGGTGTTTATTATCAAGAACTTTCCCAAGAACAGCTCGCCCAGCAGCTCGGCGTCCCTCTTGGAACCGTCAAATCGAGGCTTCGCCTAGCGTTAGCCAAACTGAAACAGCAAATGGGAGAGCAGTTCCATGATTAAATACCACCCAGATAACGCTGTATTAAAACAGTTTGCCGCGGGAGAGTTACCCGTATCAGTATCCGTGATCGTATCGAGTCACGTTGAGATGTGCCCTCACTGTCAGGCAAAGGTCGCTCAGTTCAGTAAAGATCTCGCAGATTCAGCTTTTGCCCCTGAGTCAGCATCTTTCAATCAAGTTGCCGATGTTGAGGACGAACAATTTATCTCAATGATCGATTCTATTACTGACTTAGAGCCCGACCCTGCTACAGATAAGTTACCAAAAACGGTCACAGAGATTGAAATTGCAGGTAAACGCCTAGCGCTACCTCGCGCACTCAAATCACTTGGTTTGAAAGAGTGGTCAGGTCTCGGAAAGCTCTCGCGTTCACGTTTGGATCTCGACGACGGTGATATGAGAATGAGCCTGCTTCATATTGAAAAAGGCGGTAATGTTCCTACCCATACTCACAAGGGTTTCGAGATTACACTGCTACTGCAAGGTAGCTTTGAAGATGATATGGGACGCTACCAAACTGGAGACTTTATCTGGCTTGATGGTGAACATACTCACAGCCCTGTCACAGAAGAAGGGTGCGTGTGCTTAACCGTTTCCAGTGATGCCCTTCACTTTACAGAAGGTGTTAGTCAGCTTCTGAACCCACTAGGAAAATTCATCTATTAGGATCTGATGATCCTTAATCTTATGAATGAATGGATGCGTGATTATGAACAAAAAACTAAAGATTGGCGTCAGTGCTTGTGTTGTCGGGCAAAAGGTACGCTACGATAAAGGTCATAAAAAGCTCTATTTCTGTACCGATGAGCTTTCAGAATTTGCTGAGTTCAAACCGGTCTGCCCTGAAGTGGGTATCGGTCTGCCAATCCCTCGACCAACAATCAGACAGGTTTCTCATGGCGACGTGATAAAAGTATCACGACCAGATGGCAGTGGAGACGTCACAGAGCAGCTCACCAAGTTTGGTCAAGATTTTGCCGACCAGCAGTGCCATGACCTCGCTGGATTCATCGTGTGTGCTAAAAGCCCCAGCTGCGGAATGGAACGTGTGAAGGTATATCACCATCACGGAAAAGGCTCTGAATCTAACGGCGTGGGTTTGTTCACTCAGCAAATCATGAAACGTAACCCTCTTCTACCTGTCGAAGAAAATGGCCGCTTAAATGATCCTATAATTCGTGAAAACTTTGTCACTAGAGTATTCACCTACCAAAAGTGGTTAGATCTCAAATCCGAAGGCATCACCAAGCACAAACTGATCGCTTTTCACAGCGCACACAAATACTTAGTGATGAGTCATCATGTTGAAAGTTACAAAGCTTTGGGCAAGCTTTTAGCACGCTCAGACATGGACTTGGACACACAGGCCAACGAATATATTTCTGGCTTGATGGCAGCTCTTAAGCACCATGCTTCGCGCAAAACCCATACCAATACTTTGCAGCACCTTCAGGGTTATTTTAAGAAGCAGTTAGACAGTGATAAGAGACAAGAGCTTGCTCAGGAAATCACTTCCTTCAGACAAGGCGTCACTCCTTTACTCGTTCCACTAGCCTTGATTAATCACTACCTCCGAGAGCATCCAAACGAATATTTGGCGACTCAAACCTATCTCAACCCACACCCTAAAGAGCTACGTCTGAGGTATGGATATTGAACACGATTCTCTGGTTTAGAAACGATTTAAGAATTGAAGATAACCCTGCTCTTAACCAAGCAGTTAAGCGCGGCGCAAGCCGCGCTCTTTTTATCTCTACCCCCAAGCAGTGGGAAGAACACGATCTGGCACCAATACAAGCAGATCTAATCGAACGCCACTTGAACCAGCTTGCAGCTCAGCTTCAACATTACGGCATGACGCTTGTCCATCTAAAAGCACAGAATTATCGAGATCAGGTCACGCTGTTAAACGAGTATTGTCAGTCTCACGGTATCAATACGGTTTACGCCAATCAAGAATTGGAACTCAATGAACAACAGCGCGACCAACAATTAAAAGAGTACGGCTTGGAGTTAGTGCTGTTCCAATCTATAGCAATCGCACCATTGGGAACCGTCCTCAATAAACAGGGCGAGATGTTCAAGGTGTTCACGCCTTTTAAACGAGCGTGGCTTGAAGGAATTAAACGCCAAGGAATCGATGTATCTCCCCTTCCACAGGCTAAGCATTGTTATTATGAAGAAGACGTTACTTCTCAAAAAAATAGTTCGAAGGTTAGTGACGATTTTGAACTGCACACTTCCTCAGACAGAGTAGAGCTGGACTACCCGAAATCTGACTCCAGCCGCTGGCCTTTAAGTGACATCGTCAGCCAACAAGTGGTTCCTCATTTTATGGCTGAAAAGCTTCACCTTTATAGCCAACAAAGAGATTTTCCTGCCATCAAAGGGACATCTGGGTTATCTCCATATCTGGCAATCGGTGCAATTAGCGCTCGTGCCATAGCAAACCAGTTAATCACCCAATCTCCAGAGTTACTAGAAGACACCAGTCATCCTCACTTTACGTGGCTCAATGAGTTGATATGGCGCGACTTTTATAAACATTTGTTGTTCCACTACCCCAACCTCATTAAGGGCGATAACTTTCAAGAAAAATATCGCCACTATACTTGGCCAAACAACCCTGATTATTTTCGAGCATGGTGTGAGGGAAAAACGGGCTACCCAATAGTGGATGCTGCAATGCGACAGCTAGTCCGGACAGGATGGATGCACAACAGGCTGAGAATGATCGTGGCGAGTTTCCTCACCAAACATCTTCTGGTCGACTGGCGGTGGGGGGAAAGATTTTTTATGCAGCACCTAATTGATGGTGACTTCAGCGCGAACAACGGTGGCTGGCAATGGGCAGCAAGCACAAGATGTGATGCCCAACCCTACTTTCGAATTTTCAATCCAATCACCCAAAGCGAAAAGTTTGATCCAAATGGAAAGTTCATACGTAAGTACTTAAAAGAACTGGAAAGTGTACCAGACAAACATATCCACTTTCCTCATCAGTATTTAGCCAGTGCAGAACGAACTGAGACATATTGGCCACCTATTGTGGATCACAAACAAGCTCGTTTAACTGCGCTAGACTTTTACAAAACCAATGTAATTAGTTAGTTGGGTCAATAATTCAACCCATAATAGTCTTCGATAATTGATTAAATTGGCTTGAATAACAGGGAGAGTCGTATGGGAAATTCGTTGTGGTTACAACGTTTTGTTCAGGTATACAGTGAGTTAGGTACCGATAACCTTGGCTCGCTGAATGAAATCTATCATCCTGATGTTCAGTTCATCGATCCTATGCATCATGTCAGTGGGCGCGAAGACTTACTTGCCTATTTCGACCAACTCTACACTCAAATCATTAGCTGCCAGTTTGTTGTTGAACACGTGATGGAATCTGGCAATGAAGCCGCCGTTTATTGGACAATGACGTTCAGCCATTTTCAACTAAACGGCAAAGCTCCCGTGACTGTGCAGGGACACTCCCATTTGAAAGCGGTCGATGATCAAGTAATTTATCACCGAGACTACCTCGACGTGGGCGCCATGCTGTATGAACATATTCCACTGCTTGGAAAAGTGATTCGTGGCATTAAACGTAGGGCGGCTAAATCATGAACGTTCTTATTACAGGTGCCACATCCGGAATAGGCGAAAGGCTCGCAAAACAATATGCAGAGCAAGGACAGAGCGTGATTGCTTGTGGCCGTAACACTCACAAACTTTCCGCCCTATCCGAGCAGTTTTCTAATATTGAAACCCTGAGCTTTGACTTGACTCGCTATGACGACATTCCGCAAATCGATGCAGAACTCGATTTATTGGTCCTAAATGCTGGCGACTGTGAATACATTGATGATGCGCTGCACTTTGACGCCAGCAAGTTTGAGCGCGTTATCAAAATTAACCTCATTGCTATCGGCTACGCTTTGGAGAAATGGCTACACAGAATCAAACCTGGAGGCAGGTTAGTTCTAGTCAGCTCTAGTGCAGGGCTATTGCCTTTGCCGCGTGCAGAGGCATACGGCGCGTCTAAAGCTGCGCTTACTTATCTTGCAAAAACCTTATCTATTCAACTGAAAAAACATGACATTCATGTCAGCGTAGTACTGCCTGGTTTTGTGGATACTCCACTGACACAAAAAAACACCTTCGCGATGCCGATGCTCATATCAACCGACGAAGCCGCCAGTCAAATCATCAAGGGCATTGAGAAACAAAAAACGGAAATAAGCTTTCCCTCTCGCTTCATCATCGTAATGAAATTACTCAGATTACTGCCCTTTTCAGTGTGGCAGAAACTCGCAACAAGGATGACCTAATAATGAAAAAAATCGCCATCATTGGTTCGGGTATATCAGGCCTTACATGCGCCCACTTATTAGATAAAGAACATGACGTCACGGTATTTGAGAAGAATCACTATGTTGGTGGACATACTGCAACCGTCGACATTGACTTCCAAGGTAGCCAGTATGCGATTGATACTGGGTTTATCGTGTTTAACGATAGGACATACCCTAACTTCAATAAACTACTCGCAACACTTGGCATCATGGGTCAAGAAACAGAGATGAGTTTTAGTGTCCATAACACTCAATCCAAATTTGAATATAACGGCCATGGCATTAATTCGCTCTTTGCTCAAAGGCGCAACCTACTTAGACCGAAGTTCTGGCGCCTAATTACCGACATCCTCAAGTTCAATAAACTCTGCAAAGAGATGTACCACAGCGGGGATATAGATCCTTCACTTAAACTTGGCGATTTTCTCAAAGAGAACAAATTCAGCGAATTTTTCAGCCTACACTACATCTTGCCAATGGGTGCGGCGATATGGTCAACGAGCTTAAGTGAAATGGAAAAGTTTGAGCTCAAATTTTTCATTCAGTTCTTCTACAACCACGGGTTACTGAACATTGCAGACCGCCCTCAATGGTACGTGGTCCCCGGAGGCTCGAGAGAGTACGTCAAAGTGATTCTGGAACGCTTGAAAAAGCCTATTGCACTCAACACATCGATAAAATGTGTGACTCGCACCGAATCTGGCGCCACTATCGAAATGCAAGACGGAGAACTGCAACATTTTGATGATGTCATCTTTGCTTGCCACTCAGACCAAGCCCTCGCATTACTTGCAGACCCAACCAACGATGAAAAGAGAATTTTGGGCGCGATTCCATATAGCCGCAATGAAATCGTTTTACATACCGACGAATCACTACTGCCCAAACGAAAACTGGCTTGGGCAAGCTGGAACTACATGCTAGACGGTGATCAAGTGCGTCCTGCCTGTGTGACCTATTACATGAATCTTCTCCAAGGGATCGAAGCCGATACAACATTTTGCGTTACGCTGAATCAAACGGAGCAAATCGACCCAAGCAAAGTTCTTCAAAAGTTCGTTTATCACCATCCGGTACTCAACTCTTCTAGTGTCGCAGCGCAAAAGCAAAGGGACGTGATTAATGGCAAACAACACAGCTACTTTGTCGGAGCCTATTGGTACAACGGATTCCATGAAGACGGAGTGCGCAGCGCGTTAGATGTCACTGAGCAATTTGGAGCATCACTATGAGCCTCAATAGTGGCATCTATTGGGGACAGGTCCGACACCGCAGGTTTGGAGCCATTCCACATCAGTTTCGCTATCAGCTGTATATGATGGGCGTAGATGTCGACGAACTCGAGGAGCTTTTTACTAAGAGCGCCTTTTTTGGTGACAAATGGTACAACCCTATCCGTTTTAGCGAAAAAGATTATTTGAAAGGTGAACCAGGCACTCTCAAACAACGTATTGACCAAAAAGTTCAACAATTAGGTGGATGTTGGAAGTCGTCGAACCGTGTGATGTTACTCGCGCAATGCCGCTGTTTTGGGCTCTATTTTAGCCCGATAAATTGTTATTTCTGCTACGACGAAAACGAGAACTGCCAGTACATGTTAGCCGACGTAAGTAACACCCCTTGGCGCGAAAGGCACTATTATTTGATTGAGCTTAGGAATAATGTTCAGCCAGAAAGGGAGCTACGCAATAAGAAAGCGTTCCATGTCTCACCGTTCATGGATATGGATATGGAATACGTTTGGCGAATTCGCCCACCACAAGTTAATACGCTGGTTCACATTGAAAACCACGCTCAAACCAAGCTGTTTGATGCCACGCTAACGTTAAAGAAATGGGAGTTTCAAGCACCACAATTGCGTAAAACGTTCGCCTTAATCCCTGCGATGACATTGAAGATAGTCTCAGGCATTTATTGGCAAGCACTAAAGCTATTTTTAAAGAAAGTCCCCTTTGTACCGCATCCACATTCTTTATCAGAAACAAAGGGAGTAAAGGATGAAAAGAACGTATCAAGCGGTACTTACGAGCCGGAAACAGAGAGTGGCAACATAAGAGCAGCCGACAGGGCTCAAAAACCGAATCAATCATCAACATAAACCTGAGACGAACAATAATAGTGAGGTTTGTATGGAACACATCGCCAAAAACGTCCCCCAAGTTAGCTCGGTAAGTCGGGGAGATACTGTCACTGAAATGGCTATCGATGCCGAGAACGACAAGTATCGTTCACTTATTTTTGGTGTTTTAGAACAGCTCGACTCAGCCTGTTTAGAAATTGTCGAAGGCTCACATAGACGCTGCTTTGGCAATCCAGATGCCCTCTTGAAAGGGGAAATCATAGTTCATGACAGTAGCTTCTACCGACAAGCGACCCACAATGGCAGTATCGGTGCGGCGGAAGCCTATATAGAAGGAAAGTGGAGCAGCCCGCACCTAACCCACGTTATCCAAATCATGGCTCGCCACCAAACTCAGTTAGACCAACTCGATAGCAATGTACGTTGGCTAAGCACAGCTAAGAATTGGCTGCTGAGAAAACGAAATGCCAACAATGAATCAGGCTCAAAGCGCAACATTTTGGCCCACTATGACCTTGGTAATGAGCTCTACACTCGCTTTCTAGATAACTCAATGCAATATTCTTCGGCTATCTATTCTCGTGACGCTACGGATCTTACACTTGCTCAGCAGAACAAAATGCGAACCATTTGTGAGCGCCTAGAGCTGACCTCTACAGACAAAGTGATTGAAATAGGCACAGGATGGGGAGGGCTGGCAATTTTTATGGCTCAGAACTACGGTTGCCATGTCACCACAACTACCATTTCCGATGCCCAGCATGAATATGCCCAAAGTAAAGTTAAAGAACTGGGTCTCGGCGAAAACATTACACTGCTTAAAAAAGATTACCGACAGCTCACCGGTCAATACGACAAACTCGTCTCTATCGAAATGATCGAAGCCGTTGGACATGAATATCTACCAACCTTCTTTGACACCTGCTCGCGTCTACTAAAAGACGATGGAAAAATGTTGATTCAATCGATCACCATTGCTGATGGACGCTATGAGAAATACCGTAAAGGCGTCGACTTTATTCAGAAGTACATCTTCCCTGGAGGCTGCTTACCTTCTATCGCTGTGATCAGTAATAACATCGCTAACCATACCGATATGGTTGTCCATCAAATCAATGATATAGGGCTTCACTATGCCCGTACATTGCAAGACTGGCGCACTACATTTGAAAAAAACTGGGAAAGTATTCGCCCACATGGATACGATGAGCAGTTTAGACGATTATGGTTATTTTACTTCTGTTATTGCGAAGGAGCTTTTATTGAGCGAGTGATCAGCACTCATCATATCGTTGCTCGCAAACCTCGCTACCGAGGACAACAAGATGAAACGGTTCTGGATTACTAACTTCCTACTTTTTCAGGCCAGTTGGTTTGGTGCTGCGTTTTATACGCAGCATGCTATCTGGCTAATTACAGGCTTATTATTCATCCACTTTCTATTCTCTCCAACCAAACGTGCGGATTTGAAGTTACTTCCACTGGCTTTAATTGGGGTATTGCTAGACAAAATTCATTTAATCATCGGTACATTTCTACCCAGTGATTTGTTCACCTCCATCGATACATTTTTCCCTGCGTGGCTGATCCTTTTGTGGGTGATGTTCGTACTGACCTTAAACCACAGCTTAAGTTGGTTGCTGGACAAGCCACTCTTCGTCAATGTGATTTTCGGTGCAATTGGTGGCGCAATAAGTTATTGGGCAGGGATACAAGCGGGCGCATTATCATCAGATTTAACCAATTACTCTCTTCTGATTACGCTGGCCCTATCCTGGGGAGTGTTGTTTCCTACATTGGTTTCAGGCACCCGTTACATAAACCAGCAGCATCTCTTAACTGACAACTGACACTGAAACCTTGTGAGGTAAGTTATGCTCAAATGGATCCCCTTAGCACTGTTTAGCTTTAGTCTATTTAGCTCTAGCCTACTTGCCTCCCCTATCAATCACCTGCGCAAAGTCGGTGAAGGTGAAATGCAGTATCTTTTCTGGACACTTTATTCAGCAGAGTTTTATCGCTCCCAGGAAACCGGTAGCCCATCAAGCCAAGCTCTGAAAATCACTTATTTCAAATCCATCTCTCAGCAAGCATTAATCGAAGCCACCCAAGATCAATGGCAGCATTTAGGTTATTCGGTGTCTGACATCAGACAGTGGAGCCAACCTCTGCAAGCAATCTGGCCCAATGTTGAACCCGGAGATGAGCTGACTTTCATCTCAGACGATACTGGGTATGGGCAGTTCTATTTTGAGGACCAAGCGATTGGCACTGTTCAAGACCCTACTTTCTCACAAGCCTTTTTGGATATTTGGTTGTCCGAGCGCACCACTGAACCAGAGCTTCGTCAACAACTACTAGGATTGAATCGATGATCTTCAGAGCATTACTCACGTCATTACTCGCGCTAGGATTGGTAGCCTGCGGCTCCGCTAATTTAGAACATCATCAAAGCACAGAACCTAAACTCAGCTTAGAGCAGTTCTTTAATGGCAAACTCAAAGCGTATGGCATCGTCCTTGATAGACGCGGCAATTTATTAAGGCGCTTCGAAGCGGACTTAGTCGGTGAATGGGAAGGTAATCAAGGAGAATTGAAGGAGTGGTTTAGGTTCGATGACGGAGAGAAAACTACCCGAAACTGGCGACTTACTAAGACAGGGCAAAATACCTTTCAAGGTCAGGCCGAAGACGTGATCGGTATTGCTAAAGGAGAAAGTTCCGGCTCTGCGCTCTACTGGCGCTATCAGCTAGAGGTCCCTGTTGACGACACCATTTACCATATAACTCTCGATGATTGGATGTTCCTTTTCGACGATAAGCGCTTGTTTAACAAAACGGAAATGACCAAATTTGGTTTCAAGGTGGGAGAAATCATTTTGTACATTGAGAAGCTTGATTAGTACTATTTATTTCCGTGATGGGAACATCAACTCTGCAATAATGAACATTCACTAATTCCGTTACTGCTTTTAGATGATCGCTCTGCCATTTCGAACTTAAGCCAGCCAACCCTGCCTGTGACAAGCTTATAAACCACTCACTTCGCTATTGATTCACGGCGCGTATTTTTTAGTTCGATTGACGACTTCTACTTTTCACGTGAATCTACTCTGACCGCGAAGACGGACATTCAATAACCACCACTCAAGGTCAGAGTCATGAAAATAACAAACACACTTCTGCAGATGGTCAAAACCGTATCCATTACCGCAATCACCGTATTATCTTTCTCCGCTCATGCGGCAGACGATAAAGTCTATCGACTAAAGCTTGCGGAAACCTGGGGACCAAACACACCAATCTTAGGTGATGCGACAAAGAATATGGCTAAAATTGCCAACGAAATGTCGAATGGCCGATTGCAAATTCGAGTCGACTCAGCCAACAAGCACAAAGCGCCACTCGGTATCTTCGATATGGTTAAGTCAGGTCAGTACGATCTAGGCCATTCAAGCTCTTACTATTGGAAAGGAAAAGTACCGAATACACTCTATTTCTCATCGATGCCATTTGGCATGGTCACTACCGAACAATATGCGTGGTTTTACCACGGTGGTGGAATGGAGCTAATGCAGGAAGTGTACGCTCCGCATAATTTACTTTCGTTCCCAGGTGGTAACTCCGACATTCAAATGGGTGGTTGGTTTAAAAAGGAAATCAATTCGATTGAAGATCTACAAGGCTTGAAGATGCGTATCCCTGGTTTTGCGGGAGAAGTGTTAGCACGTGTAGGGGCGAAACCAACCAACATTGCACCGGGTGAGCTATATACATCACTTGAGCGCGGTACCATCGATGCGTTAGAGTGGGTTGGCCCAGCTTTCGACCTGCGTATGGGTTTCCAGAAAATTGCTCCATACTACTACACTGCATGGCATGAACCTGGTTCAGAGACTCAGTTTCTAGTTAATAAGCGCACTTGGGAAAAGCTACCAAAAGACCTACAAGTTATTCTGGAAACCTCATTCCGCGTCGCTGCTTTTGACATGTACACTCAGGCTCTAGACGCGAATGCTACCAGTTGGAGCAAAATGAAAGCCGAATACCCAGACATTAAAGTTCGCGATTTCCCACCAGCGGTATTGGCTGAAATGCGTAAAGCAACCGACGAACTGCTGCAAGAGCAAGCGAGCAAAGATCCTCAGGCTCAGAAAATCATCGAGTCGCAAGCTGAATACCTTAAAAAGTCGCGTGCATGGACGGCTATCTCGACAAAAGCTTACCTAGATACTCAGTAAATACGCGCTAACAATCCTATTTCAGAACTAGCCACCAAAAAGAAAAAAGCCTAATGGACGCACCATTAGGCTTTTTTATTCGTTTACGCTCTAAGCCGACTCAGGGATCTCGAGTTTTTGCGCTAAAGGAACCCAGCGCTCAGAATGTTGGTAGTCCTCTACCAAATATATCCCTTGGGATAAATCCACAGCAGACTTTAACTCGCCTTGCTCATAATGCTCACATGCCATCATCTGACCACGAGTCAACTGCGCAGGAGTAGGTAGAACTTGCGCGACACATTTTACTTCAAAATTGGCGCTTTTAGAGGTGGCGTGGAAGGCCGTTTCAATCGAATTATCGTTGCGAGTCATCGCTACCGTTTTTTGAATACGCACCTCTTGATACTGCGTAGACACCGACTGGAAGTACTGATTTGTGGTTGCCGTAAGAGCTAGCATAGCGCCTTGGGCGTTTGCCGCTAAATTGTCCGCTGACAAGGTGTCAAACTCGCCTTGCAGTACCGAGTCTAAGTTTTGGTTATTCGCTAATACCAGCCAGTCTTCGACCTGATGTATCGACTTGTCGAGGTGAGCACACTCATTAAGTTCAAGCTGCTGCTTCACCGCTTTGCGGAACTCGGCATTATTTGGCTCAGACATTTCCACAATTCGTTGATAAATCGCACCACCGCTGTATTGATTCTGAGTACGAGCAACCAGCTCAATGATCTCTTCATCTTCACCTAACACGTTGCCGCAAAATACCGTTGTCCCTTGCTCCGCGAACAAACTCGGGTGAATGTGGTGTTTTATGTATTCTTCCCTAACGATGGTTCCGGCTAGCACTAGAACACCGACAGCGCCAGCGCCAGCTGAAGCAATGATCGAAATAAGCGGTTTCTTCATAAATAAGCTCCAGTGGTATTGATAAAAAGGTATTGAATCACAAAGTTATTTTAGCAAATTGATGGATAAAACTTAACCCAAACGGCCTGTTTTCAGTTTTATGACAAAGGATATTTGTAAAAGAGTTTTAGCATTAAAGAATGCTGACTAAGCGCTAGGATTTACAGTGTAATTTCTTAGTTCTCTAGCGTAAAACCCGAGTTGGAAGAATTAAAAAAGGAGCCCATAGGCTCCTTTTTACGATGGCAATATTATGAACTATTGCTACTAAGCTTCTAAGACTTCTTCACCTGACATTTCTGAAATAAGCAGTAGATCTGCTTCATCAAGCTTCATACCTAGCACTGGTAAGCCGTGCTGTACTACCCAGCATGTGAAAAACACACAAATCGCAATTGCCGCTAACACGAATGGAATCATAGCCAAACCTCCTCCTTGGTTATCAACACACGTATCGATAACTTAAAGGTGCGACTTCATCTGTAGCTTGAAGCAAAAGGCCGTTGTAAATACTTTGTTCTTTTACGTTTTCTTGATTCACTCTTAGCGAAAGTCGCTAAGCCTTGTGTCTCTCATTTGCGCTCAGTTTATTCGTATTACACTGGGAGTTTACTTGTGGCTGACACCTTTAGGTTATTGGGATACTCTTTCAATATAGTGTTACCGTACGTTCCTAGCAACTACATTTAGTGCCTAACAGTCATAAGATCACAGTTTTTATGCTCACTTGCGCATAATTATCCCATAAAAAGTAAAAAAGGGGCCGAAGCCCCCTGAGTAGTGCGAGATTGAGTTAGGTCGTTATTCGCCGATCACGCCACCATCTTCACGAGTAATCGCCATGATGGTCGAGCGAGGCTTACTGCTTCCCCCATCTGGGAAGTGCGATGGCGCACCTTTTTCTCCCGGGTGCTGAACGCCAACAAACATGGTTTTGTAGTCCGCCGAGAAAGTCAGGCCTGTGATTTCACACGCTATTGGGCCCGTTAAGAAACGACGAACTTCACCTGTAACCGGGTCGCCACACAGCATTTGGTTATTTCCTTGGCCAGCAAAATCACCTTCGTTGGAGTAATTACCGTCCGTTTGGATCCACAAACGTCCTGCTTTATCAAAGCCAATGCCATCAGGGCTGTTAAACATGTTGTCTGCCGTAATGTTTTCACTGCCCGCGTACAGGTTGTCTTTGTGTACCGTTGGGTTACCCGCAATCAGATAGAGATCCCACTCAAACGTATCGCCAATGTGGCTTCCTTTGCTCGGCACCCAGCGTACTATCTGACCATAATGGTTTTCTTTACGTGGGTTTGGGCCACCTACAGGCTGGTTATCTTTCACACCACGGTTTTTATTGTTGGTTAACGTACAGAAAACGTGCTGATTGTCTGGGTGAACAGCAACCCACTCAGGTCGATCCATGGTAGTAGCGCCGACTTGGGTAGCTGCGCGACGAGCAAAAATCATCACTTCTGCTTGGTCATTAAAGCCGTTTTCTTTAGTCAGACCATTCTTGCCATGTGTCAGTTCAACCCACTGGCCACTCCCTTTTAGCTCTTCATCGTCCATATCGAACTTCGCAACATACAAGGTGCCTTCTTCAAGTAGATTGCGATTCGCTGCATCGTTACCCGGTTGGTATTTGTTCTTGGAAACGAATTTATATAAGTGTTCACCGCGTTCATCATCACCGAGGTAAACAACGATATGACCGCTATCGTCAATCAGTAAGGCTGCATTTTCATGTTTGAAACGGCCAAGTGCAGTACGCTTTAGCGGCGTCGAAGTTGGGTCATTTGGATCAATTTCCACAACCCAGCCAAATCGGTGTGGCTCGTTAGGGTGTTTAGCCACGTCAAAACGCTCATCAGTATCGTGCCACTGGTAGCTGCTTTTCGACGCTACAATGCCATAACGCTTATGGTCGTCAGAAACTGTCGCACTACCACTAGTGCCAAAATAGCCGTTAAAGTTCTCTTCACACGTCAGGTAAGTGCCCCATGGCGTCTGGCCGTTGGCACAGTTGTTAAACGTGCCGAGTGGCTTCATGCCTTGTGGGTCGAGTTTGGTTTTCATCAAGTCATGACCCGCCGCTGGCCCTGTCAACATCATTTCGGTGCTGGCAGTAATGCGTCGGTTGCGTTTCCCCGCTTTGTCTAGCTTCCACTGCGAGCCGGACCTCACGATCTCAAACACCGTTACACCATGAGCGGCTTGAGCTTTTAATACATCGTCTTTGGTCATCGCGTTGCCACCATGATCAAATAGGTATTCATAGTTGGTGTATTCGTTATTCACCGCAATAACAGCGCGATTGTCGCTGATCGGGAAAAGGCTCATACCATCGGTATTGTCACCAAACTGGCTCAATTGAGCTTGTGAGTCTTGCTTACCACTTTGGTCAAACTCTGGTGCGTTCGGGAAAATAGGGTCACCCCAAGATAACAGTGGTGTTGCTTTGTATCCTTTCGGGACGATCAATGCGTCTGCGGTTGAAGCCGGTACGGCTTCAAAGTTAAGCAGTTTACTAGGTTGTTGCGCTGCAAACGCTTTAGTAATTGGGTTAAGCGAAAGAAATGCACCGGCGCTGACGGCGGCAGTTCCGGCTAGAAAGCGACGACGAGAGAGTCTCGCCTCGATCATTTGGCTGAACTCTGAATCTTTATCATCACGATTCCACATTGCTGACTCCTTGCTCGAGTAGTTTTTATAATTTCGCCGCAATGGTAGGAGAGAAAAATGACACTCTTGTTAACTATTTGTTTCCATTAGATAACAATTTTCATCATTTAAAGAATTTAGGAATGAATCTCTCATCTCGAATAAATAGGTACATAATTTCATTGAGTTAGAGCGTTACAAAGCCGAACTATGAGCGTTTCTAGCACGAAAAGTTCCTTCTATTTCTGCAAGCTTTGACTACCGAATTGACTAAAGACAGCCTCCGCTCACGGTGCGATGCTGATTAGCACAGTCCCATTGTGAGTCGTCCAATAACAGAGGTGTCATTCGTTCCACTGCTGATCGCACTCAGTGCTGTATCTGGAATGACCTATGCGTCGCCACAGGAAGAAGCGGTCGATTACCTACAACTACGTAAAGGCGTCGCCTACCAAGTTAACCACCAGCAACCCTATACGGGGCAATTTGAACGCAAGTATGACAACGGTCAGATTGCAACAAAAGCCCAGTTTTCAGACGGGCTAGAACTTGGCGTTGAAACCAATTGGTACCCTAACGGCCAAATCGCATCTAAGGTCAACTACGCCAAAGGCAAGCTTAATGGTAAATCAGAAGCTTGGTATCCAAATGGGGAGAAAAAAGCCTCCCTCAGCTACGAAAACGACAAGTTAGACGGCCCAGTAGAACGTTGGTATCCGAACGGCGAGAAACTACTTTCTGGCAACTATGATAATGGCTTAGAAGATGGCGTTTTCACCCGCTACTACAACAACGGTGAAAAGGCGTCTCAAGCTACTTTTGACGACGGAAAGATGAGCGATGGGAAACTCACCCACTGGAATCGCCAAGGCGAAAAGGTAGAGCAACTAACATTTAAGGGGAATGAAGTCGTCTCGCAACAAGTATGGGCACCAAAGCAAGGTTAAGCACCCTACTCATAACAACATCAAATCATAAAAAACGCTCAGCGATAGCTGAGCGTTTTTCTTTATCAAGGAGCGTTTAGCATCGCGCTAAATCTCGTAGGTCACACCAAAGTTAAGTTTGTAATCGTCCTTTTCTGGCGCAATACCCGCTTCATCAGCTTTCGGCTCAGAAACATGATCCCATACAAATTTCACGCTGAAATCGAGGTCTTCAATAACTTCCAGGTCAAGGCCAAGATTGTTGATATGCCTAACACCACCAGCCGCATTACTCGCCCAGCTCATATCATAAGTATGAGTGAAATCGAGATCAGAGGTGATTTCATATTCTAAATTCGAAGAGAACAGCACAGTCGGGCTGCTTTCACTTTGTGAGTCTTCTTCTTGAACCGTATCGAATCGCGTGTACTGGTAACCCGGACCGAGTGATACATCCCACTCTAAATCAAATTGTGTCACTACAAAATAACCGATCTGCATAGATGCATTGACTTGGTAATCAATGTTCTGGAATTCATCACTGGATACTGTCAGCTTAATTGGCCTAAAAAAGAGCTGATTCTTTAGATAAATATCGTACGAACCATCCGCCATATGGCTGTTTGCGGTTTTCTCGCCAGATGACTCAGTAAGGTTACCACTGTATTTCAACAAGGTTCGCGAATACACAGTGGTGCGCTCGGCATTGAACTCTGCAGCCACTGAAAGTTCATCCGTATTACCTTTACTGAAATTTGCCCCTAGGAAAATATCGCTACTCCAGCGCTCCAGTTCATTGGTCGTGAGGTTATGTATTGTGACCACTTGACCCGTTGGCACAATCTTAGTCTGCTCGCCGTCAATAATCGTCAACTTGTCATCTTCGATTCTTAGGTAACCCTCGTAAGTTTCACCATTGGCTAAGCGAATTCGAAACTTACTTGCGGTTTGTAAGATTGCAATATCTTCCAAATCGATTTCTTGGTCACCGAGGTCATCACTATCAAACTCGATAGTTTGATCGTACGAGTTATGATCTTCCTTAACCGATCCGGTAAAACTGCCAATCAAGACTTCTCCCGATTTAAGTTGTAACCATCCTTCATCATGATCAATGTTCACCGTTTTAGAGATTGGCTCTAACTCTAACTTTTCTTGGTCAACAACATCTGCGCTAAACGCTGGTACTGAGATCACACTCAACACCAATGGAGACAATGTTCTAATCTTCATTTTGAGGAAAAACCCACCCTAAGGTTACAAATAAACCGTTCACTTTGTGAGCGCGAAGTGTACTCATGCTAGCGAATCGCTTTTCGAATTTTGTGCAAAAAGTAAGTCAGGATAGTATCAATTTGTAAGAATAGCCCTACACAACCATGGTACCGATAATCCACACTTACAGTACGAAACCTTTCCTAACTTGTTGTTTAGTATATAACTAGAAAGATATCGGACAACTTCCTCTTACCTTACACTGACGATTAAATTTCAGCCATAAACGTAAGAGATTTTACCAATCATTTACAATCTATGACGAGTTACTGACTCGCTGCTATTAATAGGATTTACAGTAACGGCCTATCGAATTTTGCTCGAAAGGCCTTACTATGAACAAATTATTGCCAGTACTTTCATTGTCTTTTCTTGTAGCTCTATCTGCTGCATTTGCCAATGAGCCCGAAACCAATAGCAATATGGAAATTCGCTCTGAAGCGTTAAAAGATAGTGAAGCAGCATTGGAAGCCACCACTCAAATCAATCAACGAGTGAGCGAACTTCAGATCCAACTTAGCCACATCAAAAAACAGGCGTTTGAACAAAACCCTCAACTAGTGCAAGAAACCGATGAAGCCAACAAAAAGCTAGATATTGTGGCAAAAGAAATAGGTTATGACCCTCAAGGCTTCGAACAAGAGCTATCCAACGCTCGCAATGAGTTAGCGGATGAGAACATCACTGAAGAGAAACGTCAGGAAATATACCGCGATTTGCAACAAGAGCAGATCGAACAAACCGAAAAGCGCGCCGAGTTCTTACAAACACCAGAAGTACTGCAGACCCAACAAGACCTGCAGTTCAAAGTGTTTGAAGAAATGAAAAAAATCGAGCCAAAAACCGAAGAACTGATTCAAGAGCTGCAAATGCTACTCAATTCTATGGACTCGTAAGGCTTAAACTAAGCAGCGCATGATATGTTGTGGCCCTACGGGGCCACCTAAATACAACTCTTTTGTATCAACAAAACCACTTTTCAGATAGCACGAATAAGCCGCAACATTACGACAGTTCACTGTGAGCATTAGCTGCTCCACACCTTGGTAATGACGTTTAACAAACTGCGGTAACTGCTGTAGTGCTTTTTTAGCAATACCTTGTCCTTGAAACCTCTGATCAACCAATAATGAACGGATACCCCACCCTGTGTTCGGACAAAACGAATAACTGCGGTGGTAAGCCGCATCCAGCAAAAAGAAGCCTACGACTTGCTCCTCGTGTAAAACAACGTGCGGCAGCTCATTGGGTTTGATTTCCTGTAGAGCCAGCGCAATATCACTTACAGTAAACGCCTGTTGCTCGGCCCGCACCTTTAACTGTTTAACTTGCTCTTCCCATTGGCTTGCGTACGCAGCTATTTCAACCATTACCGTTATCCTTGCTTGGATTGCTCATTTTGCGCCACCACTTTCAACTTCGGCCAGTGAGTCAGCCAACCTTTACTCGTCACGCGCTCAATGAAAAGGCTCTCAGACCTTTTAGGGTTGTGAGTCAGCTCTAATGCCCACAGGCTCTCCCAGCCAAAGGCAGCCAGACATTCATATTCACCGTCATCTCTCTTGCGTATGGCCACTGCCGTTTCTTTCTCAACCCAATGACTCATGGCATCTAGGCTTGATGAATAGGGTTTGTCGTTATTTCTCACGTGCATCCATGCCTGATTTCGCACCTGCCAGTTCAACTCTGGCATCATCTGAGTCAACCTATGCTCATACTCTCGGAGCAACTGCTGATCCGTTTCTTGGCCGTCAAAGTAGATGACATCAACATCATTTAGCGCGGTAGACTTTTCATAACCATGTAAGTGATCCCACACTAAATTACGCACAAAACCAGCTGCAATATAGCATTGAGGGAGCAGGAGAGAATAGACACACTCGAGCGCTTTCACCCTCATGTCATCACGTTCGACAAGTTGAACAACCATAATCGGATTCGACGCCATACAGATCCAAATTTAAGATAAAAAAACCATATAAAACAATATGGTGTCTATAATCATAGTCATACGAAGCAGAGACTTCGAATCAAATGAATAAGGACATTCATGAACACGTCACTGGCTAAGACTTTATCCATTATAACGCTGTATATAATTGCAGCTATCTTTTCCTCTGCCCATGCAAGCCAATTTGTTGGAAGTAATGCCTGTGCCGACTGTCACCAAGATGCCTTCCAAGCCTGGCAAGGTTCTCACCATCAACAGGCAATGCAGCACGCTACTGCCAAAACAGTATTGGGTGACTTCAACGATGCTAAGTTCGAGTTTGAAGGTAGCGTCAACCGCTTCTTCACACTCAATGATCAGTTCTTGGTCAACATACAAGGGCCCGATGGCCAATGGCATGACTATCAAATCAAATACACTTTTGGCGTCACCCCACTTCAGCAATATATGGTTGAGTTCGAGGATGGTAGAGTCCAACTGATTCCTTTTGCGTGGGACTCAAGGCCAGAAAACCAAGGTGGACAGCGATGGTTCCACCTCTACCCGAACATGACCCCCAAAGATGAATTTTATTGGACTAACACAGGTCAGAATTGGAATTTCATGTGTGCAGATTGCCACTCAACCAACCTTGAAAAAAACTATAGTGCTGACACAAACACTTATAAAACAACGTGGTCTGAAATCAGTGTCGGCTGCGAGGCATGCCATGGTGCTGGGCAAGCTCACCTTGACTGGGCCAACTCAAGTCAACAACCACAAGCGCACTTTGGCTTCGAACGTGATCTATCAAAAGCGGTAAAAGAATGGGTTATTAAAGAAGGCAGTTCAACCGCTCAACCTCTTGCTATTGAAGATACCGATCAATTGGCGGTGTGCGCGCAATGCCATAGCCGACGAGTTCAGCTTAGCGAAAGTAACGATCATGTCTCCGGCAATTTTCTAGACCGCTACTTGCTCAGTACTATTACCCCTGAACTGTATCATCATGATGGTCAGATATATGACGAGGACTACGTCTACGGCTCATTTCTGCAGTCAAAAATGGCAGAAAAAGGAGTCAGTTGTACCAATTGTCACGACCCGCACAATGCAAAATTGAAAATACCAGAGGAAACGGTCTGCGCTCAGTGCCACTCTCCACAAGAATACGGCTCAGATAAGCACACTTTCCACTTACCCAACAGCGAGGCATCAAAGTGCACGACGTGTCACATGCCGGAAACGACTTATATGCAAGTTGACCCCCGACGTGACCATAGTTGGCAAATCCCAAGGCCCGATCTTTCTATGAACATCGGTACACCGAACGTTTGTACGAGCTGTCACGAGGATAAAACCGATCAATGGGCCAATAGTGCTTTGGAGAAATGGTTTCCAAACTCAGAGCATCGAAACCCACGACACTTTTCGATCGCCTTTTATGCCTCGGCCATCAATCATAATAGTGCCGGAAATGCATTGTCATATGTTGCCCAGAACTCAGGGGAAAGTGCCATTATTCGAGCCTCAGCATTACAACGCATAGCCAATCATCCAGGACAAAATAGCCTAGTGGCATTAGCGCGAGCAACGAAACACCAGAACGAGCTCATTAGGTTAGGCGCGGTTCAAGGAGCAATCAACTATCCTTTCGATCAGAAATGGCAGCTATTGGCGCCTTTACTGGAGGATTCTGTTTATGCTGTTCGGACAGAAGCGGCAGGTGCTTTAGCCAAACATTGGCAATCCATGACAATAGCTCAGAAACAGCGTATTGAGCCGGCACTTGAAGAGTATTTAAGTATTCAGATTTATAACAGCGATAGAGGCTTTGGAAGAACCAATCTTGGCAACGTCTATCGCGCACAAGGAAAGCTTGATAAAGCCATTACGTCTTACACCTCTGCTATAGAAATTGAACCCTACTACCCTAACAGCTATATCAACTTAGCCGATTTATACAAGTCAGCGGGAAAAGAGGAATTGGCGTTAAACGTACTCAAGCAAGGACTCAATGCTCAACCTTCATCTGGAGTATTCATGTACTCCATCGGACTATCTTTGATACGGCAGAAGAACAAGAGTGAGGCCATCAGCTACTTTAAGCAAGCCACAGTCGCTGAGCCTGAGAACGCACAATACTGGCTGGTTTATGGGCTTTCACTAGAGCAATCGAGCCTGACGCAAGCTGATTCCGCACTTGCCAAAGCTTACAACCTAAGCCAAGACCCAAATCACCTATATGCACGCTGCGATCTACAAGTTAGGCACAAGTTGAAAACCGCACAAGCCTGTATTAATAAGCTTGCACCTTTCGCCCCCGACGATGTAATTTCTCAGCTGAAGGCTAAGTTACATTCACCTTCAAATATGGTTAAGTGAAATTACTTGTCGTCACTAGACCAAGCGGTTGGTATACTATCTAGACTATGTTATGTAGAGAGTAATAACCAATGAAAGATATGCGTCAAGCCATGTTGGATGCTGGCTTCAAGCTGATTAATGAACATGGGTTTGCCGGTGTTGGGCTTATGAAGATCATCAACGAGGCAGAAGGCACAAAAGGTTCTTTTTACCACTACTTCAAATCGAAAGAGCATTTTGGCGAAATCCTACTTGGGGATTACTTCGATAATCACTTATCGATATTAGATGGCTACTTAAGTGATGAGACAATGACTCGCCAACAAAGAGTGATTGAGTACTTTACGTTTTGGAGCAACTCCAAGCTAACGGACGACTTTCAAATTCAGTGCTTGGTCGTCAAACTGGCAGGTGAGATTTCAGGCACTTCCAACCAAATGCAGTACACAATGTCGGAGGGTGCCGAGAAAATCATCCAGCGAATGGCGGATCTGTTTATTGAAGGAAATGAAGATGACGACTTTAATATCGCCGATCCTAAAGCGCTGTCTCGCACACTTTATGGACTATGGCTTGGCTCTACCCTCATGGCGGCAATGCAAAGAAATCGCGCGATTCTAGATACGGCCATGCAAGAAACGATTTCCTCAATTAGCTAGACTAGCTCCATATAGCAAAAGGCCCGCGATGCGGGCCTTTTTCGTTGGTGCTTTAGGTTAGTTACCCACACCACCATTATTTGTAGCTGGCATTTCCGGAGTGAGAGGCGGCCACTCTTTAAAGGTCGCTAAGTGTTGCTGCACTGCTGCCTGCGCAGGACCAAATGCCCACATTTTTTGCCCCATCCACTTTAGGTACATCCCAGATTCTTCCGCTGCCCTTTCGTAAGGGTCTCGGCGAAGGTTAAAGAGCAAAGGGGCATTTAACTCTTCTTTTGGTCCACTCCATCCATGATTCTGAACCACAAAGTGAGCTTTCCAATCACCAACTCGAACCGCCTGAAGTTTGTCACGCTCATAATAGAAAATTTCATTTCGATTCGATTGGCTATCTTTCGTGAGCATATCTAATTGGTTGTAACCATCAAGGTGGGCTTTGAAGCCATCGTGGCCTTTCAGTAGTTTTTCTTTGAGGTCGGTAGGGCCACCCGCTGCAGCGACTAGCGTTGGTAACCAATCCATGCCATCAAATATGCCGTTGTTCACAGAGCCTGCTGGGATTTTGTCTGGCCAGCTGACTAAAGCAGGTGCTCTAACGCCCCCTTCCCAAGTGGTCCCTTTCTCACCATGGAAAGGTGTCATACCGCCATCAGGCCACGTCATGATCTCAGGGCCGTTATCCGCGGTGAAAATCACGATAGTATTGTCTGCTACCCCGAGCTCTTCTAGTTTTGCAAACATCTCCCCTACATGGTCATCGAGATCTTTCATGACCACTTCTTGCAGCCCCCAACCATTTTTTCCAAGCATGGCTTCATACTCTGGCGACAGATGCGTCCACACATGGCCTCTCGAAGGGCAATACCACGTAAAGAAAGGTTTATCGGCCTTGACCGCTCTTTCAATGAAGTCGATAGCATGCTTATTCACTTCGTCATCAAGAGTTCTCATCCGTTCGATCGTCAGTGGCCCATCATCTTTAATGGTTTGCTTCCCTTTGCCATCAGATTTTGCATGAATCACGTTACGAGGCGCAAACTTCTGAAACGCAGGATCGGTTGGCCAATCAGGGTCTTCGGTGTATTCCATGGCGTTTAGGTGATATAGCCAACCCCAATACTCATCAAAACCGTGCATCGTAGGTAGAAACTCGTCTCTGTCACCAAGATGGTTCTTACCAAACTGGCCAGTCACATAGCCCATCGTTTTCAATATCTCAGGTAACGTTGGAGTATCCGCATGCAGACCTACCGGCCCTCCAGGCAAGCCAACGGTGTGCATACCGGTTCGCACAGGAAACTGCCCGGTTAGAAAAGCAGAACGCCCAGCGGTACAAGACGGCTGAGCGTAATAATCCGTTAGCATCATTCCATTTTCTGCAATGCTATCTATATTTGGAGTTTGGCTGCTCATCACCCCATTGTGATAAGCACTGACGTTAGAAATACCAATATCATCAGTAAAGATGACAAAAATATTCGGCTGTTCTTGTGCGGCCACCCCTAGCGAAGACCAGCTTGCCAATATACTCAAGATAATGAGATGGAATATCCTTTTCATATGACGTCCCTATTCTGTTTCAATCTCTTCTTTTCGAATCATCTTGATGCCAATGATTCCAAAACCTAGTTCCAGTAATAAATATACGGATAACAACCAATGAGGCATTCCATCCACAACTAGACTCACCATTCGGCCAATAGCCAAGCCGAACATAAAAATGACCAAACTATAGAGGGCATGTAGCCTCATATTGCTGCGGAATGCTCCCATAACCCAAAATGTGGCTAAGGCGAGATATAGCCCCATCACCGCTCGGAAAATATGAGAGACATTCACTGGAGTTGCATCTATGTTGAACAAAATGCCCAAAGATGCGGCAGGTGAAAAACCATACGACAGAGCAATCGGGGTCAGGCCACATGCGGCAACGATCAAGAAAACACTCTGAATTTTCATGTAATTACTCCCACTCTCCCTGTCTCGTTCAAAGCTTAGTAGACAAGAAGAAATAAACAAGTTGCATATTACTATTTATCAAGAGTTTGTTTGCTCAATGCCATTGGCCTTAAGCAGTGCATGAATGGTCGGATCCACATGCTTAAAGAACTTAAGCCAGCCAGTGCATAAGTAGTTCAAACCGTCTTCACCATCACGAGACTTAATAATACGATTCTTAGGACACTCACCATGGCAGGCAAACTTAAACTCACATTGTACGCATTGTTTTGGCAGTGATTTTTGTTTACCAAACCCAAAAGCCTGTTGGCGTGAGGAAAAGGCCATACTTGCTAGATTCGTTTTAAGGATATTGCCGATTCGGAACTCTGGATACACATAATGATCACACGAGTACACATCACCATTAGGCTCCACAGCTAACCCTTTTCCACAGATATCACTCAAAGTACACATCGTACTTGGCTTACCCATCCACATACCGATGACGTTTTCAAAGTAAGGAATGAACACCTTGCCAAAGTCGTGCTCGAACCATTGGTCAAAAATAGTAGAGAGGAACACTCCCCACTGGTGAGAATCTACGCTCCATGATTCCACCGGCCCAGATACAGGAATGATCGCTTTGCTCGCATGCAACCATTTATTGTTCGTGGAGCTAGAGCGTTTATCTACTACAGGGATGAATTGAATCTGTTTCGAACCAACCTCATCACGTAAAAACTGATAAACCTCAAGCGGGTATCGCCCTGTCACGTCATTAACACATGTGAGTGTGGCAAACGAAACGTCATGAGATTTCAAAAGCTCAATGCCGTTCATGGTTTTCGCAAACGTCCCTTTACCCGCTCGTTTTTTTCGGTAGTGGTTATGCAAATGCTCAGGGCCATCGATGCTCACGCCAACAATAAAATCATGACGCTTAAAAAACTGACACCATTCGTCATTCAATAGCGTTCCATTTGTCTGCAGGTCGTTACTGATCTTGCTATGTTCCGGACAATATTTTTGCTGAAACTCGACGACTTTTTGGAAATATGATAATCCCAACATAGTGGGTTCACCACCATGCCAAGAGAAGACAATTTCAGGTGTGTTTTGGCCCTCAATGTATTGTTTGATATACGCTTCAAGCATCTCTTCGTCCATAATATATGGCTCCCCTTTTGGGTATGCTAGAAGCTGTTGTTTGTCGAGGTAGTAGCAGTAAGTACAATTTATATTGCACACCGCACCAATGGGTTTCGCGAGAGCCTGAAGCTTACTGTGTGCTTTGCCATTAAACTGAGGAACAGAGAGAGTTGTCATAGATAACGCCTTAACTTTTCAGTCACAAGAACGTCCTTTTATGATTGAGGGGAAGCGACCGATGCTTCCCCTATATGGGCTAACGCTTATTTCACATTCTCAAATGGATTCCAGCGTTCATCAACAGGGATAATGTTCTGCTCCCGCTCGTAACTTTGATAATCCGCCAGCATCTCTCTAAATAAGATAGGCTTCTTATCTCTTAAATCATGTTGCTCTGCAGGGTCTGTTTTGGTGTTATACATGTGCCATTCACTGTCACCGCCCATACCCGTTGAGATACGAATGATCTTGTAATCACCTTTAAGCAGAATGCCACTACCAAACAACTCGAATGGAATCGGGTTATCGTTGGTATGAACCGTTTCCGTTTTCCCTTCAAAATACGGCAGTAAACTTACCCCACTCATTGGTGCAACTTTTCTTCCTTTGTAGGTCGTGCCAGGGTGCTCAACCTCTGCAATTTCTAAGATGGTTGCCGCCACATCTTTCACCTGAGAAAGATCGTTGGTTTGTGTACCCGGTTTTAATGCACCATCACCTTCAAGTAGCTCTTTGGCTGGTTTCACGATGAACGGGACTCGGATGCCGCCTTCTGCTGTATACGCTTTGTACCACGACAGCCCACCTGTAGAGGCACTCGCCCACTCGGGACCAAGAGAAACACTTGAGTTTGCTTTACCAAGGTTTTCGACTGAATTATCAAAGTGATGTGCCGTCCATGTACGAATTAGATCACTGATGTTTTCTCCAGTAATGTCTGCCGCTTCTGGGCCATTGTCGGCAAGGTACATGATGTAAGTATTGTCGTATTCGCCAATGCTCTTTAGATAATCTACGATCTGACCAATTTGTTGGTCTTGAAGCTCCATCATACCCATTGCAACAGCCATCTTTTTACCGTACCACTGCTGCTCTTTCTCTGTTAATGAATCCCATGGGCGGCTTAGAGAGTTCCGATCGGACAGCGAAGCGTCTTTTGGAATTACTCCCATCTCTTTCATTCGATTAAATCGATCTTCTCGAACAGAATCCCAACCGTGTTCAGCGTAGTATTCGACTTTATCAGCGTATGCCGCTTCAGGTGCTTGCAGCGGTAGATGTATCGCGGTGAATGGAACGTACGCGAAGAACGGCTTACCATCTTTTCGATTGCTCTCAATCATCTTGATGATTTCATCGGTGTACACCTGATCTGAATATTGGCCTTTGTATTCGTCTGCGACTACTTCACCATTTCGATATGTCGGTTCCACCTCCACTCCAGGCACCTCACCTTTTTGAAGCGCTTGCGCTGTCGCAGCATTTTTTGCCGGGAACATCATGTCTCGGTTAAAGTGATTTGAGCCACCAGCTAGAATCCCATAGCTTTCTTCAAAACCACGATCATCGGGTAAAAAGCCGTCCTCGTGGCCTAAATGCCATTTACCCGCCATGTATGTGTGGTATCCGCTCTCTTTAAGTAATGTTGCAACCGTCACGCCTTTTTTCGTGAGGAAACCTTCATAACCTGGTTTACCAACAGCATCAGGATAAACCGCGTAATCAAACGTACCCAAGCCAACTTCATGGCTATTCGCACCTGTCAGCATCATTGAACGAGTCACCGAAGAAGTAGGTGACGCGTGAAAGTTAGTAAATTTAACGCCCTCTTCAGCAAGCTCCATCAAATTGGGTGTAGCGACCTCAGAACCATAAGGCTGCGTATCGGCAAATCCTACATCGTCGCCAACAATTACGACAATATTGGGTTGTTCATTTTCCGCTGCCACAACTGCACCGCTTGCTGCAGCCATCGCGGTAAAAACTAAAGACTTCTTGAATGTCTTCATAGGACGTTCTCCAATTACTGTGAAAAATGTGTATTAGAATCAGTGCGCGGCTTGGGACATCCAATGTAATAAGTCGAGCGCAGGGTCGTAATCTTGTTCCGCAGCTTTCCCCAACCAGACCACCGCTTGCGATTGATCGGCTTGGACGCCGCTGCCAGAAAAGTACATGAGGCCGAGCTGAGTTTGAGCTTCTGGGTTACCCGCCGTTGCCGCCGTTTTGAACCATTGAGCTGCCTTTTCTTCACTTTGCTCCACATGTGTACCATCTAAATAATGGTGAGCAATTTCCATCTGGGCGTGAGGGTCTCCGGCATAAGCTTTCTCTAACATCGCCACGACTTGCCTCTGAGATGAATTCGACAATTCAGAATACGCCTGATTGGCAGAGCTCAACGGACTCCAAAACAGCGCGCAAGCAGACAAAGACAACAATGCTAAAGTTGAACGTTTATAAGGCATGGTTCGCCTCCTCAGATACGAAAAACAAAACGTCCTTGTTATCAAAAACTAAATAAACAGCACTAATGGTGCAAAAACGATCAACGCCGATAGCAGTACATTTTCTATTTTCATCGTCAGCCTCCTAAATGGATGTATCGATAACGCATAGCTAAACAGCGCCTTCAATGATGTTGGCAATAGCTTGAGAGGTCATTGGATAAAACTGGAAACTGATGTCCTTTTCTATCGCTTGAGCTATCTCCTGCTTAATCGAATCATCGAAACTCCACTGGCTAAAACGTTGCATCGCTCCAATACGAACCTGGAACTCACGCAAAAAACCAAGAACTCGCTGATAAGCCATTTCATTGCTGCCAGAGGTTTCCAATGAGAAAGCGGCGGCTAATTTGGGTGCATTCGGTACATAGAATTCAGGTAAAGCTTCCACCACAATCGGCATTAAGACCGTATTGGCGTCCCCATGTGGAATATGGCTGATCGCCCCAAATGCATGAGCACAGTTATGAATTGGAATGCCGCCCAGCGAAGCATAGAACGCAGAAATAGCCATAGTGCTCGCCTGCAATAGGTTGGCTCTCGCAACTAAGTTGTCTGGTTGCTCTAGTGCCAAAGGTAAATTATTAACAATCAACTTAGCTGCATGAATGCCATAAGCATCCGTGAAACTATTACTCATTGGGGACACAATCGCTTCAACCGCATGGGTCAGCGCGTCCATCGCTGTAGAACGAGTTAAGTGAGCTGGAAGCTTGGTGGTTAGGGTTGGGTCAAGTACAGCAATGTCCGCTTCCAAGCCAGAAGCCACTAAGCTGGCCTTAATGTTTTCGTGTTCGTTGAAAAAGACTGCGATAGGCGATGCTTCAGCACCGGTACCCGCCGTAGTAGGAACAGCAATATGAGGGATATTGATGTCTTGATTATTTGGCCATACCTCCATGTGCCCACCACCTGCGATCATAGAGCGAATGTCATTAATGTTTTTGTGAAATGCGTACTTCACCCCTTTTGACGCATCAATAACACTGCCACCGCCAACCGAGAGGATCGCATCAGCTTGCACGCTATGAGCGTAAGAGATCGCAGCGTTAATGTTGTCACATGTTGCATCAGGCTCAATGTCGGTATAGGTCCCAACCAATTCTACTTGGTGCTGGCCTTCAAATAGAGCGGAGAACTTTTCAATGTAACCAAGTTGCTTCAATCCTTGATCTGAAAAAAGCACAACGCGTTTAGCGCCAAGCCGAGCGAATAACATTGGGATATTCGCAATGCCGTTTTCTTGCGCGTGTATCGTGGTTTTTAGCTGATAGTTAAAGTTTTGGTTTGTCATGAGTATTGCCTCTTGTCATTTGATGATTAAACAATATACCAATACAAACCGGTCGGTCTAGAGTGGTAATGTCAATTATGTGTCAAGAAAGATCTTTTTGATCTCACTGTTTTTGATTCGGATTAGAACGAAAAAAGCCCGCTGTATGCGGGCTTAACTTTAGCGAGAAGATTAACGAAGGTGAGCTGGGGTTTTCGTTTTATCTCTATTCAAGTAGTAATACAGGTAGACCAACGAATAAACCGTCACAAACGCATCGAGCGCGAATACACCACTCCAACCGTAAAACCATTGGTAATCATTGATACAAACGTTGTACAAGAAAATGCCAACAAACATGGATTTCTCGAACGCGCTGTAAATCATTGTCGAGGTTCTAAGCTGTTTGTATTTTGCCGAGAACATGAGCAGAACACCGATACAACCCACCATCACTCCCCAATGCTGATAGGTTCCTTGCAGATACTCTTTATTCATCATCATGACATCGTTATAGGAAAACAGAGTCCTCATGCTCCAGTCTGGTGCCAAAAACGTAGAGAATGCAGTGGCTGTCAGTAGACCCGTGATGATCAAATAGGACTTGATCGTTTTTTCAAAAAATCGCTCTAACATATTAATAACCTTAAAGTTTAATTAAAATCACATACTACTTTCCAAGCATACTCATGACTGCTGCTTTCAATTCGTTATCTTCCGCTGAGAACAAGTGTTTTACTCTATGGTCCAAACCCGTTTCCATTACGGTTTTAGCATGTGAGAAAGTGAGGAACCCTTCTTTACCGTGATAGTGCCCCAGCCCAGACTCTCCAACGCCACCAAACGGTGCGTCATCCACAGCCAAGTGGAACACACAATCGTTGATGCACATTCCCCCGGAATGAACTTTGGTTTTCACTTCCTGTTGCAAGTCTCGATCGAAAGTCATTAGGTATAACGCGAGAGGTCGAGGTTTACTATTGACGATGGAAAACGCCTCTTCGATGTTTTGATACCCGATAATTGGCAGTAAAGGGCCAAAGATCTCTTCTGTCATAACAGTGGAGGTCAAGCTTGGCTCGACTAGTAAGTGAGTGACTAACCTATCGATATCAGGATCAAGTGCATCGCTATGGCAGGCTTCAATTCGAGTTCCTGCTTGCTGTTCTTCATCCATCAGCGCCATGATGCGTTCATACTGCCTTTGGTTGGCCATTGAGGTCAGGTTGTTCGAATACACCCCTTCTACAAATAAGCTTTGGTACTGAGATTTGTACTCATCAATAAACTGTTCAATTTTGCTCTCTGGCAACAATATGTAATCTGGGGCTACGCAGACCTGCCCATTGTTCAGACTTTTGCCATAAATAATGCGTTCTACCGCAATATCGATTGGCATGTCTTCTGCCACTATCACCGGCGATTTTCCGCCTAATTCAAGAGTTACAGGTGTTAAATTGGCCGCAGCGGCTTTCATTACGTGGCGACCAACTTGCGTTGACCCCGTAAACAACATGTGATCAAAACTTAACGCCGTAAACGATGCAGCGATATCGGCTTCACCCTCCACAATTTGAACTTCACTGTTATCAAATACCGTTGCGAGCATTTCACCCAGCACCTGGTTGGTGTATGGGGTAAATTCACTCATCTTTATCATCGCTCGATTACCCGCTGCCAACGCTGATATTAGTGGCCCCACAGACAGCATGATTGGAAAGTTCCATGGTGTAACAATCCCAACTACACCCTTAGGTTGGTAAACCACTTCAACTCGAGACGTAGAAAGCAAAGCACCGGAGTGGCGAATTGACGACGTCATCCAATGTGGCAGGCAGTCAATCGTATGGTCAATATTACCGATACAAGGCACGATGTCTGCCATCAATGTATCCAGTTGGCTTCGGTGCCCATAATCTAGGCTGACAGCTGTGCAAAGTTTGTCTGTATATTCGATTAGCGCGGACTTAAGCCCCATTAGTTTTTTGATTCTGCTCGCCTGACTTGGCATCGGGTTAGCTGTAAATGCTTCCTTCATAGAGCTAAGAGCATTTTCCATTTGCACTGGTGTTAGATCATATTTCATACATCACCTCGTGGTTAATTTGCATACACAATAAACAAAACAAACCGGTCGGTCTAGATGGGTATTGTCAATTGTATGTCAGAGGTTTTTACTGAAAAAGAGGATTTTCTGAGCAGTTCCACAAATATGAACTACCTTAAACATATGAATTAATACTCATATAAGAGGAAGATAAGAGATGGAAAAAAGGAATATTTTTTGTCTCGGTATGCTTTGGGCTGCTTGTTCTGCTGATGCTAGCGATATATCAGAAACAGAAGCGCATTCACAATGGCGACACAGCATGGAGATCTATGCATTGGCATTGAACATTCGGGGAGACAGTCGAATTGGAGACCTCTCCACTGATGTAGATATTGATCCTGCTTTCATCATGGATCATATCGATATGGGAGCAATGCTTCGCCTTGAAGGTATTTACGCCAATCAATGGGGTTACTACGTTGATTACAGCTTTATGAAGCTCAGTGGTCACTCCGATGCCGTGTTGGACACTAACTTGGAATTATTGAAAGGGAATGTAGACATCCGGCAAGGTGTACTTGAAGCCAAAGGATTCAAACGCGTTGAGTACGAGGTTGGCGCCATAGACTATATGGCTGGAATCCGTTGGTGGGACAACGACATCGACGCCAAACTGTATACACAGGGAGGTGCTCTAGATAAAGCGAAATCGCTCGATGAAGACTGGATAGATTATCTGGTAGGAATTCGGTGGACGAACTCGCTTAGTGAAGATTGGCATTTTCACGCGAGCGTAGATGTCGGACTTGGAAGCGACACAGATTTTACAAGTTCAGTGCTAACAGGTGTGCGCTACCAAATAAACAGTTGGTCTGATCTCAACCTGGCCTATAAATCCACTTGGGTGGATTACGATAACGGTGATGTTTTTGCCTACAATACCGCTTCCCAAGGCTTTCTAGTTGGTTGGGCTATTCAATTCTAATAACAAGGGAGAGCATTTGCTCTCCCTTATACATCACAACGCGTTAACTCGCTTAGGTAAGAAAACTTCGCCAAGCATGCAGCGCACACTACCACCACCGATATCTTCAATCGTACGAACATCGAAAGGAAGCAGTTTACCGTGACTCGACAGCTGAGCTCTCTGAGCCGGTGAAAAGGCATCGAACGCCGATTGCGACATGGCGATAACTTTGTCTCCGTTGACCGTCTCCAATTGCAGAATATTACCGCAGAAGCGGTTCATCTGCTCAATAGAGATAGAGATGACTTGCTTATCTTTCGCCAAGGATTTAAGGACAAAACGACGTTCAAACTCAGGTATCACTTCATCACAAATCACGCAGAAACCTTCGCCAATCGCCATCATCACGTTAGTGTGATAAATCGGATGACCGGAAGGCAATGCGGTTTGAAATGACACCACACGGCCGTAGCCAGTGCGCTTTGCATAATCTTCTAATACTTCACGATCGCAACGCTGAGAGAGCGCCGCGTAAATGGTCTTATTTAAGTGATCGATTACCATCACACCAGTACTTTCTAGGTGTGCGTTGTCAGACAAATAATCTTCTAACGAATCTTGGTGTGTCACATGAAGCCCTGAAGCCGTCAGCGCTTCAATAAGCGCGTCTGGGCGAACTTCATGCTGACGGTTTTCACACGCCATCGGGAAAGTGTATAGCGAGCCATCAATGGTGGTGCTGAACCAATTATTAGGGAATACCGCATCCGGGGTTTCAACGTCTGATAACGGATAGTCAAACTCGACGACTTGAACACCTTCACGACGCAGCGATGCCACCATAGCTTTAAACTCGACCATGGTCTTTTCTCTGATTTGCTGCGTGGTTAAATCTACTTGGTGCTGAAATTCATTGTCTTCAGCGGTCTCAGCATTGAACTTAAATTCTTTTGGTGGAACCATCACGACACAGTTAGCGTTTTGCACGTTGTGCGGTTTGGCAAAAGTAAGCGTTTGTTCCTTTAGCATCTGAGAAACTCTTTTTAATCACTGAATAACTGCGATTGTAAACATATTGTTAACGTCGATTTTACTGAAATACTAGGTAACATTGTAAAATAACACCTACTTCTAACTGGATATTGTGAATATGGCAGTAATTTTTATTGTCGCCAATTCTATATATGTGAATTTTTCGCATAATATGCACAAAGTTACTTATTTGATACTAGTTACATTTCATACTAATCGGTATACCATTATTCAGCCTGTCTATTTCTCTCACTACGCCTATTAACTGCAGATGGATGCACTGTGAGACGAGCTCAAAGGAATATTTATGTTTAAGAAGTTCGAAGGGTTTACTAAGCCTTTCCCCGAAGAAGAACCAGGGCAACCCCCTAAGGGGATCTTCGCGTTTTGTCGTTATTACACTCGTGGCTTTGAAGTACCACTGATCATTATGTCGATCATGTCGACCATTGTGGCGATCGTAGAAGTGTCATTATTCGGTGCAATGGGTCAGTTGGTTGATTGGCTGTCAAACAGCAATCCAGAGACTTTCTGGCAAGAAAATAGCTCAATGCTGATCGGTTATGGTGCCTTGCTGCTTATCGTGATGCCGATATTGGTCATTGGTTACTCTCTGCTCATTCACCAAACGCTATTAGGTAACTATCCAATGTCGATACGTTGGTTAGCTCACCGCTACTTGCTCAAGCAGAGCCTAAACTTCTACCAAGATGATTTCGCAGGTCGCGTCGCCACTAAAGTCATGCAGACTTCACTCGCTGTTAGGGAAACGGTGATGAAGACGATGGACGTGTTTGTCTATGTATCGGTGTATTTCACCTCAATCATTGTGCTTCTAGCGCAGGCAGATTGGCGCTTGATGATCCCGATGCTCATTTGGCTTTGTTGCTACATTGGCATACAAATTTACTTTGTACCGAAATTAAAGAATGTCGCTTCAGAGCAAGCCGATGCTCGCTCCATGATGACCGGACGTATCGTCGACAGTTACACCAACATCGCAACGGTTAAACTGTTCTCTCACAGTAAACGAGAAACCGACTACGCCGAAAAAGGCATGAAGGGCTTCTTAGATACCGTTTATCGCCAGATGCGCTTAGTCACTGGTTTTGACGTCGCTGTAGAAATCACTAACTACATCTTGGTGTTCTCGATTGCCGCATTGTCTATATTCCTATGGATGGACAACTCAATCAGTATCGGTGCTATTGCCATTGCGATCAGTTTGGCTCTGCGTATTAACGGTATGTCGATGTGGATCATGTGGGAAGTTGGCGCGTTATTCGAGAACATGGGCACGGTTGTGGATGGGATGAAAACTCTGTCTAAACCTATCGATATTCAAGACAAGAAAGACGCAAAACCTCTAGAAGTGCCACAAGGCGGTATCTCGTTTGAAGACGTTAGTTTCCACTACGGTGAAAACAAAGGGGTGATCAGCAACCTAAACCTCGATATTAAACCGGGTGAGAAAGTCGGCTTAGTCGGGCGTTCTGGTGCGGGTAAATCCACACTAGTGAACTTGCTGCTGCGTTTCCATGATGTAGAAAGCGGGAAGATTAAGATCGACGGACAAGTTATTTCCGACGTCACACAAGACTCTTTGCGCAGCAACATCGGTATGGTGACACAAGATACCTCACTGCTTCACCGCTCAATTAAGGACAACATCCTTTACGGTAATCCAGATGCGAGTGAAGCAGATATGGTCAAAGCGACCAAACAGGCCCATGCTCATGAGTTCATTGAAACGCTTACCGACCCATTTGGTAACCTAGGCTACGATGCTCAGGTCGGTGAACGAGGTGTGAAACTATCCGGGGGGCAACGCCAGCGTATCGCTATTTCACGCGTGCTGCTAAAAGATGCGCCATTACTGGTACTCGATGAAGCAACATCGGCACTCGACTCAGAAGTTGAAGCGGCGATTCAAGAAAGCCTCAACGAGCTAATGGAAGGTAAAACCGTCATAGCGATTGCCCACCGCTTATCCACTATCGCAGCAATGGATCGCCTAATCGTACTAGATAAAGGCAACATCGTTGAACAAGGCACACATAAAGAGTTAGTGGCACAAAATGGCATTTATGCTCAACTTTGGGCCCACCAAACGGGCGGTTTTATTGGTGAAGAAGTCGAACAACCTAAAACCGCTTAATCAGCATACCTCCACAATGAAGAAGAGCCGTATACAACGGCTCTTCTTTTTTCTAAGTTTATCTTCAATACGACAAACTAGGGTCAACGCACTGATACACTTGGCCAATGCTGGTTTTGTTGTTTAGTAACTCATGGCTAAGCCTTGCGACTTCTGTTCGAGTAATCAGGCCATGTACTTCTGTCCCCTGAGACAACTCCCCCAGCCCCGTTGCGTCACCATCTTTTAAGCCGCCCGGACGCAAAATGGTAAAATCCAAACCACTGGTTTGTAACCAAGATTCTGCCAGCGACTTTTCTCTTACAGCAGCACCAAACCCTCGTTTTGAACGTTCCGATAAATACTGCCACGAGTCACCACAGCCTAACGATGTTATCAGCAAGAAGCGCGCGTTCTTGGACTGCTCAAGAGCATCAATCACATAACGGTGCCCTATATAGTCAACAGGCACTTCTGCGTTAAAACTGCCCATTGAAGAAATATTGATCGTGCCCTTTGGCAGTGCTTGTACTGTATTTATCACTTGCTGCTGATCGGTTGCATCACAACTAATGGTAGCGATTCCCCATTTTGCTAGGTTGGAGTTGTTGGTCGGTTCTCTAGCAATTGCAATCACCTCAAAGCCTTGCTTGTAGTAATACTCCGCCATAGCAGCACCGAGGCCGCTGGCAGCTCCCCAAATCGCGATTTTTTCCATTTTTCCACCTCACACCTTGATAATGAGAATAGTTTGCATTTTTATCGACGATTTGACTAGTGTTTGGTACCCATTTCCTGCTCAGCTAATTATTTTTAAGGCAAGTTTTACAATGTAAATTTAAGCACAAGTAACTACGGAATTTTCACCCTAAAAGCATTCGCAATATCAATACATGAGAACACATAAACCACCACTACAATAAGAAATTAGTGGAATTAATCACCCTATAACGATAACCTCCATCAATATATAAAATTCAAACACTTATACTTAATCATGCTAGGAGCTGTTCATGACTAAACTTAGTGGTTTCTCGATCGATAACGCGAACATTCGGTTTAAAAAAGACCAATACTCACTTTCCAAAATTAATGCCGCTCGAGTGAAGAGTAATACGTTCAAAGATCATGCGCTCAAGGTGGTGACTGTTGGGCTGATCGCCTCTAGTGTCGTATGGATGATTTGCCCTGATGGGTTTGGCATCTTAACCGGCCCTTTCTCTATTGTTATCGGGGCACTGGCTGCCCTAACCACGATTCGAAAGTATGAGCTTCAGGTGGAATTTCGTCATGCCGATGAAACCGGATTGCAGTGGATAACGATCGCCAAAACGAACAAACCCGCAATCAAAAAGCAGTTTGAACATCATGTCAACGAGATTCGAGAAAAGCTCGCCTAGAGGTCTGTTGCAAGACCAGTAAACGACTCAATCAACTCTCCGCGAGCGCACTTACAACCTACGAAGTGGTGCTAGAGATCAGAGACCAATGGCTATCATTCTAGAACTCACTAACATTCGCTTAATATCGGGTGGTTTGATAATTATATTTACCTAACTTTACGCTATTCTGTGTAGTTCAATTCACAACATTGATGGATAATTGCTCTATACCCATAAAATATAAGAGGTTAATTATGCTCAATAAAAAGCCATTAACATGGCAAACTATCGTGTTACATTGGATAGTCGGTTTATCCTTCATTGGTGTATTTGGCATTGGACTGTACATGGTTGATTTACCGCGTGGCCCAGAAAAGTTTGAGTGGATAAGCCTGCACAAATCTATCGGTGCACTCATATTAGCCGCAGCACTGATTCGCTTTGGTTGGCGATTAAAAGAAGGGGCGTTACCACCAGCTTCTAAAATGCCAGCATGGCAAGACAAAGCCGCGAAAGCTGTGCACGGTATTCTTTTGTTAGCCACACTTGCGATGCCAATCTCCGGCGTGGCAATGAGCGTAGGCGGAGGTCGTGCCATCGAAATCTTTGGCTGGCAAGTTATCGCTGAGAGCGCCAAAACACCTTGGCTTCAAGAGCTTGGCTCAACTATCCACACTTCAGCGGTAGAAATTCTTATCTTTGTATTTGTTTTACATGTTGGTGGAGCTATCAAACATCAAGTCATCGATAAAGATGGCACTATCTCCAGAATGCTTGGTCGCTCGTAATCTTACCAACAGTGAAAAAACGCACTCCAATAACGGAGTGCGTTTTTGATCTACACTCAGGAAGTTCCATCCCCCAATTTAGGTAATGCCATGACGCCCTCAGCCATCCTTATTCACGTCCCAGATATAGAACAAGGGCTTGCTTGGTACCAACAAGCCTTTCCCAACGCCAAGACAAGGTACTTGCCCGAGTTCGACTTTACAGTACTCGACCTAGAAGGGCTGGCGATTGAAATCGTCCAAGCGGATGAAAAAGTGGGAAACGGTAAGAGTGGAACCGTGGTCTATTGGCAGGTGAGCGACTTAACAAGCGCGCTTGCACACTTTGAGTCTATTGGGGCGAAGTTATACCGTGGCCCAATGGATATCGAGCACGGACAGGCGATGTGTCAGGTTGAAGACCCGTTTGGAAATCTTATTGGCCTAAGAGGGTAATATTTTCTCTCACTCAGTTTGTATCCGATAGTTTCAATTATTGTGAACGATGGTTCAAAACGTTTGGATTTTTCTCCCTCCGCTCTCGCCATACAATTCTTTTGTACTGGTTAGATAAGGGCAACAATATGAATGAATTAGACGAATATTGCGACGATATTGAGATCAACTTTTCACAACCGGAACTTCAGAGGTTAGGCTGGGATGACAAAGAATGGATGGTCGAACTGGCTGTTTTTGTCTGGTTGGTGTTACTTATCGTTGGGTTATCTTTGATTAAAAACTAAGCTAATGAATTGTAGGGATTATTGTGTTTGTTCGCGTAGCGATATTGCTAATGAAAACTGACTTTTCACTTTCAAGCACTTGCAAGGATCCCTCAAAAGGGTTACAAAGATCACATAACTGTACAGATGGTACAGTTTACTTAGCTACAAATGTGAACTTGATCGTGGCGAAGTTTGGCTTACCTAGCTAAATTCGATTTGTACACAAAAGGAAAAACGTTTGTTTAAAAGCTCAGTGAAGAGCCCCTATCATCAAAGTGAGGGACATTATGAAAAAAATGAGAAAAGCTCAGTTACATCGCGTGCGCATCCAATACTGGAAAGACTCAAGTAAAGTCGCGACAAAGAAATAGTAACAAGCACTCAACCGAAACTAAGCTGGCTTTATGCCAGCTTTAACATTTTTAGCGCCCTAGAAAATTCCTTCCTAGACCACACCGCTCAACGACTAAGCAGCTCGGTTTCGACTCGGTAGCATTTGTACAATATCCGCCAACAGCTTTTGAGTATGTTTGTGGTACACCACTTTCTCGTGTTGCCCTACCATTTGTATCAACTTCACTTTACCCGCCATCATGCATTGTCGAATCATACGCATAGCCATCTGTAACTCGAGATGAGCAGACAGGTTTACCATTGCTTGCGGCATCAACGATACAAGATCAATATCAAGAACAACTTCATCACAATGGGCAAGATAACTGCTCAGCTGGCTTTTTAGCTGAAAGCGATTACGAAAAGTGCATTCTGTCGCTGTCATCCAATCACAGCCTAAATCTTCCGCGTATTCGATGGTTTTCGCATCGATGCTGTTTTCGTCAATACCTAAGTAAAACGCTCGGCAATCGTTATATCGTGATAAAGCAAAGTGGTAAGCCGACCCGACACAGAGCTCCAACGAGGGCTTCAGTTGAAACTGAGCTCCAATATGAATGATCCCGACCTCTTTTCCGCCAAGGCTGACAAACGGCAAACTATGCAGTAAGGCTTCGTGTGTGTTGGCAAGCACAACGGGCAGCACTCGCTGGCCTAGAAAGTGAGTCAGGCGAACTTGAAACCCATTAGCGTTGTGATCGTGCAAACTAAAGTGGCCCGCGTTAGCAAATGCACACGTACTAGGGGAAGGAAACAGCCAGTCGTAGGCGGTTTCCATCGTCTGTTCCGCGTATTCAAACTCAAGCTCGGTCATGGGTTTTAGCTGCTCACTCACGGTGAATAGCGCTGCCATATGAGCGCTGCTGGCAACCTCGCGACCAAAAGAAATGTGTTTGAATAGCCTTAGCATGTGAATTACCTTTCTGGTGGCAACGCCCTCGCCGCTTGTAGGACGTGCAATATAATCCGCTGTTTCGCAATCTCGACTCGATGCGCCGGAGCCATCACGCTAATCGCACCGATCAACTTGCTACCTTTCATCACCGGAGCACTGATCCCAGACACCCCGGTGTCGATCTCAGATGTGCTCACGGCATACCCTTGCTGGCGAATGTTTTCCAGTTCTCGCTGCCACTCTTCCATTCGATGGCTTTCACCAAAATGGCGTAAGATTTTTTCGCAGCGCGCAGTGGGCATATACGCCAACATCACTTTTGATGAGGCACCACGTAGCAGGGGTTGACTTTGACCCTGGACGTAACTGCAACGCAGTGCCTGCATGCTTTCTTTTCGGCTAACACACAATGCCCTGTAACCAACAGGGACCATATATGCCGCCATTTCGCCCGTCTGTTTTTGCAGCCGGCTCAATACCGCATCCACCGAATCGAGATTGTGGCTGCTGGTCTCGTAGCTACGCATCAACAACAGTGCCGCAGGACCGATGATCAAGGTTTTGTCATATGGACTTTCCTCAATCAAGTTCCACTCTTTCAGCAACTTTAGATGCCGATATAAACTGCTCAGTGGCACACTTAATTGCTCACTGAGTACTTTCGCGGTCACTGGTTCATCGTTTACTGCCACTTGCATCAAAAGCTGCAGGATCTTCTCGTTGACCTGATTCGCATTCGGTTTTGTTTCATTCATAGGTCGGTTGTATCTCGAATAAAAATCGCACTCAAATTAGATTCTTATATAGTGAGAAATGGAAGTTTTTTAAAGGTAGGTTTTCTTATTTAGCGAGAATTAACAAACAAAAAAGCCGCAGCTTAGCTGCGGCTTTTAGTGCTTCACAATTGGGCCATTAGCCTCTTACCATTTGTATTTCCAGCCTACCTGAGCGAGATAGAACTTTTGGCTATTGTCGTCACCACTGGTGAGGCCTGCTGATTTGGCATCTGCCCATTTCGTTTCTTCATAAGCCATACCCACCCAAAGTGTCGATTTCGGACTAATGCGGTAATCTACATTCATACCCAAACGCAAGCCATCATCGGTTTCATTAACCACTCGATAGTTGTTTGCACTGTCGTAGAGTTTTTCGTTAATGAAATAACGAAAGTAAGGCATCACACTCCAGTCATCATTGATCTTAGTTGGGAAATAACCACGGATCTGGTTTTGTTCCCAGTTTTTGTTTTTATCTGAGTCCCAAGTCCAATCCGTATAGAGGTAAACTTTTGCAGTGAAGTTGTCACTGTGCTTATAGGCAAAGCCATGTTCAGCTTCCCATTCATAATCATTTGAACCAACAAATCGATCGTAATAATAGAATGCGTCCCAGTAAGAAAATGAAAGCTTGTCGGTGATTCTGAACTCACCACTTGGCATTACCCAATATAGGTTGTGACTACCTCGGGCGTCCGTTCCTGGTGCTGAGTCGTTCGATTCCTTACGGTAAGTTGCATTAAGATTAAACGTCACATCTTCGTTACGAACCATATTACGAGTAACGCCAATCTGAGTACGATTTCGCTGGAACGAATTGACCGTATTGTTTAAGTCCTCGGTAATCGCCCTTCGGGCTACTTTATGCTCGAGGAAGTAGCTCCATTTCGAGTGTGGGCTATTAATGAACACCTGAGCGACAGGAGTAAGCTTATCTATGATTGCATTTCCATCAGCATCTCGATGCCCTTCAAACTTCTCCAGCTCCATGTAAACATTAGATGCGACATTCCAAGATGAAGTGTAGTTTTCCTTTAGATCTTTCGTTTCACGCGTCACATTATTATCTTCTTGAGCAATAGCTAGACCCGGAAGCAATGTTGCTAATAAAGCCAGTTTATATTTACTATTCAACATGTTGTTATCCTTCGCTAACATTACTTGTATTCAATTGAATGGCCAAACGGGTATAAGATCTCGCCTTCACTATTTCGGATATCAACCGGGAGTGACGCATGCGGTGAATTGAGCGGTTTGCCCGTGCGAGGATCTTCAAACAATGTGCGAATACCAGAACGAATATTGGCCTCTAATGAGTTACGGTCATTGTTCGTTACATCAAATCCAGTAATACCGTAAATAGCGATGTTTGCCTTAACGTTGTTAACATGAGCAATGTCGTAAGGGTTACGAGTAGAAACCATCACTAGCTTCGTCCCTTCTTCGTTAGCAATGTCGACAATTTTCTGGGCATCAATAGCGCTGCCGGTAAGGTTGTAAGTTGCGAGAATAATCAGGTCTGATTTGGCTATCGTGTTTCGCAGCTCATTTGCATCCAAATTGTCTTCTAGCAACGGCGTTTTAATGTCGCTAATGAACATTGGGTGATTACCAGTTTCACTCTGTACTTGCTTTAAGTACTTGGTAACAAGAGTATTTCGGCTATCTTCATCAGAAATCACCAGAATATTGCTGATTTCACTTGGATCAACAGGCAGAACATTGTTTTGATTTTCAATCACCGTAATCGCTGCATCTGCCACGGCTTGCTCTTCAAGCTTATGTTGCTCTGAACCTACAGTATCAACAGCAAACTGTTTATCCGATGGACTGTAAACTAACCCCATTTTTAGCTTCTTCGTAATCACACGAAGTGCCGCCTCTTTGATTCGCTCATAGAATTCAGGATTCGCTTTCATTTCATCTTCAAGAGATGCATACAAACTCTCTAACTGTTGAATTTCCGCTTTGCTTGTGATTTGAAGTGGCATCAATGCAATGTCAGCGCCGGCTTCTAGCGAAGCTTGTACTGCGTAGTTACGATCAAAGTTATCGGCAATCGCCCCCATGTCCAACGCGTCGGTAACAACCAGTCCTTCAAAGCCTAATTCGTCACGCAAAATACCCGTTAGGATTGGCTTAGAGAAAGTTGCAGGTATTAACATTTCTTTATCGCTGAGCGTCGCCTTGATCACCGTATCGTCTACGCTAGGCAACGTAACGTGGGCGGACATAATTGAATCAGCGCCATGCTCAATTGCATACTTAAATGGAGCGAGGTCAACGTCTTCCCACTCCTGACGCGAATAGCTCACCTCAGGCAAATCATAATGAGAATCGACACTTACATTACCGTGCCCAGGAAAATGCTTGAGTGCATTGATGACGTTCGCATCATGAATACCATCCATGTAGGCGGTAGACATCTCGTTAATCAGGTCGATATTGCTGCTGTACGAACGCACACCAATAATTGGATTATCTTGGCTGACGTTTACATCAACAACAGGGCCGAAGTTATAGTTGATCCCTAATGCAGCGAGCTCGGTACCATGAATCTTACCCGCCAAATATGCGTTGCTTGCATCGCCCGATGCCGCTAACGCCATGTTTCCAGGCATTTCAGTACCATTTTGTAAACGAGTGACGTAACCGCCTTCTTGGTCGGTCGCAATCAGCAGCGGTAAGTTACTGCTTGATGCTTGTAGAGCGTCGGTCAATTCCACGATCTGGTTTGAATTCACGAGGTTTTGACGGAATAAAATGACTCCGCCGATGTGATAATCGGAGATCATGTTACTGATCTCGTCGTTTAGTCTGGTGACAGGAATCTCTTCATCGGTATAAGGATCCTTACCCCATGAACGAAAATCCATCATCAAAGTTTGGCCAATTAGCTCACGATCATTCATGTTATCGACAATGTAATCCGCATACTTTTGTGGCTGTTGCTGATACTGTGCGAGGTCTTGGTTGCTGATTTTATTCATGCTATTCGAACAACCGACGACGGATAGAACTGCCGTACTCAAAATAAGCTTGTTTATATTCATCACTGCTTTACCTAAGTTAAATCAACGTTTTTGGAACCGAACATGTATGTCGCAAGAAAGCCCACGACATAAGAAATTAGAAGACCTACAACAAACACCGCCATACCGGCGAAAATGCCGCTGTCAGAAGTCATGAGAGGCACAGCAACAATGCCCGACGGGCCGAATACTGTATTTAGGCCCACTGGCAAGCCAAGATAAGAAACTAAACCAATGAAAAAGCCACCTGCCGCACCACCGATACATGCAGTGACGAATGGCTTCACTCTTGGTAGTGTCACTCCGTAAATAAGTGGCTCGCCAATACCAAGTAAGCCCGGAACAATAGCGCCTTTGACCTGAGTACGAAGTAACGAATCTTTTTTAGCCTTGAAGTACAACGCCAGTGAAGCACCTACCTGACCACCACCTGCCATCGCTAAGATTGGAAATAGTGAGTTAAAACCTTGAGCTTCCATCAATGCAAAGTACACAGGTACAAAGCCCTGATGGATACCGAACACAACTGATATAAGGAACAACCCCGCAAGAATCGCTGCTCCGAATGGGTTATCGTTTAAGTTGAGGAATAGCCATGACATGCCTTTAAATAGCTCACCTCCAATTGGCATAATCAGTAGATAAGTCACGGCTCCCATGATGAGCAGCGTCACAACGGACGTTAGGATCATATCCAGATCATCTGGCATAAACTTACGGACCTGTCGCTCAACATGCGCCCCTAAAATTGCCGCAAGTAACACGCCAATAATGTTGCCTCGCGGATCGATAGAGAATCCGAAGAACTCATTCATGCCAGAGTAGATGCCAGACGTTGCGTTTGGGTCATAACCCAAAACAAACAGCGAAGCCAAAATTGCGCCGTTTACACCAGAACCACCAAAAGCTTGTTGAGCGTTGTAACCAATCAAGATACTTAAGAAAGCAAAAAGCCCCGTCCCAAACACCTTCATATAAGCGACCAAGTCCAACATCATTTGGCTAGGCTCTTGGTCGAGGATGTACACCTGCTCCAGAAGTGTGGCAAAACCTAACAGTAGACCTGCCGCAATGAAGCCGGGGATTAATGGAGTGAAGATGGTGGCGAACTTACTTAAAAAGCGCTGAACTCCACTGGTTTGTTTACTCTTCATCTGCTTTTTCTGCTCAGCAGCAACAGAAGAAAGGTCTGAGTTTGGAGTGGCCTCTGTAACACTGTTTAGTGGTTGTTCAGCCATCATACTATTCATCATCTCCGAGGCTTGTTGCGCCTTCCCCGGACCTAGAATAATCTGCAGTTGCTCGTCACCTTCAACCACACCCAATACACCAGGCGTGGTTTTTATTTTGTTGTGATCGGCCAAGTGAGTTTCAATAAGCGCTAATCGCAAGCGAGTCATACAGTTACCACACTTACGAATATTGCCACTACCACCTACCGCTGACAGCAAGGCTTCGATCATTGACGATGTTATTTTTGCCATGAGGTTTCTCTTCAGGATATTGGTTTTAAGCGTTAATCAGCGCAGTGCGAATAAACCCTTTGCTTTGCGCTAAACGTTGTTTTGCTTGTTCTGCATCGATGTTTGCAAGAATCATTAGAATTGCGGTTTTACAATGGCGATCACACGCATCCAAGGCTCGCTGTGCTTGCTCGCTGCCTACACCAGTTGCCTCAACCACAATATTGACTTGGCGTTGTACCAATTTGGCATTGGTGGCTTCTACATCGACCATTAGGTTTCCTAGCACCTTACCGCTTCGAATCATTGCTCCGCTGGTAAGCATATTCAGCACCAGTTTTTGCGCAGTACCTGCTTTCATTCGAGAAGAGCCAGTGACAACTTCAGGGCCAACTACTGGCGTTATGGCAATATCCGCAGTGCTGGCCATTGGAGAATTGGGATTGCATGAGACTGCAGCAGTTGTTGCACCAACGAATCGCGCATAAGACAACCCACCAAGCACATAAGGAGTACGACCACTTGCCGCAATTCCCACCACCACATCAGAATCCGTTAGATTGAGAGACTTTAGGTCAGCTTGAGCAAGTGCGGCGTCATCTTCGGCGTTTTCTACCGCTTTAAGAATTGCCTGATGTCCACCAGCAATAAGACCGATAACCAAGTCAGGATGAGTACCATAAGTTGGTGGACACTCACTAGCATCCAAAATACCCAAACGCCCTGAAGTACCAGCGCCGATATAAATCAGTCGACCACCATTCGCAAACGCGTGAGTAATCGCATCAACGGCTTTTGCCACTTGCGGAAGCTCTTCTTTGACAGCTAGCGCCACTTTTTGATCTTCTAGGTTGATCACCTCTAGCATCTCAATTGTCGATAACGTATCGATCTCTTCGCTGGCGGAATTACGGCTCTCTGTGACCAAACGGGTCAAATCAATTTTCATTTTTCTATCTCTTACCAAATACAAACTGAGGGCGATTCTATGGAATAAAATATTCCAAATTAGTGATAACAATCACAATTAGGGTTATTCAGAGAGCGTCTAAAAAATGGAATAATATGAGAACAAATTGCTTAACCTAACTTAATAAGCGTAGATTAGTATTGATAAAGCAGTGAGTTAGGCTAAATAGCGATTATTTTCGTCTTGGAATAATTTATTTCAAATAATTGGAATTTTGTTATGTCAGTAGTAAATAAAATTGTCACTAGAAGAACTCAATTGTCTGCGAGCGCACGAAAAATTGCTGATTGGGTGATTGCCAACACAGAAACAGCGGCGTCATTGACCAGCCAAGAGTTAGCCCATGCCACTGATGCTAGCCAATCCAGTATTGTGAAATTTACTCAAAAGATAGGTTTCAAGGGATACAGCGAATTCAAATTTGCATTAACTGAGGAACTTGGTCGTAAACAGGCTATCCAAACCACGCCGCTCCACAGCGATATCCTTGCCGATGATCCTTTCGCAGTAATTTCTCAAAAATTAGTGAAGGCCAAAACTGATGCAATGTTTCAAACAACGAATGCTTTGTCTTTAGATACCTGTGCAGAGGCGATCCGTCTACTTGACGGAGCAAATAGGGTCCAAGTCGTTGGAATTGGTGGCTCAGCTCTGACCGCTAAAGAATTCAGCTTTAAACTTCTGAAACTGGGTATTACCGCTCTCACCGAACAAGATAGCCATGTTCAAATTGCCATCGCTAGGACCTTAACTCCTCTGGATGTACAAATCGTGATTTCTTTTTCGGGTGAGCGTAAAGAGATCTTGGCGGCCGCAGAAACAGCCAAAGAGCAAGGTGCAAAAATCATCGCACTCACCTCACCTCGCAAAAGCAGATTACGTAATATTGCAGATTTATCATTCGCTACCATTGCTGATGAAAGCCAGCATCGGAGCTCGTCTATAGCATCGCGCACTGCACAAAATGTGATTACCGATTTGCTGTTTATTGCTTTGGTTCAACAACGAGACGAATCCGCGCGAAAACTTATCGACGATATCAGTTCCGATATTCGCCAGATTTCAAGCTAAAAAAGCGGAGCCATTGACTCCGCTTTCAGTCGCTATTCTTTGAGACTAGCACCGTTGGTGCGAATTACCTCTTGGTACCAAAAGAAGCTCTTTTTGCGCTTTCTTTCCAGCGTCCCTGAACCGTCATCATGGCGATCGACATAGATATAACCATAGCGTTTGCTCATCTCGGCAGTTGAGTTGGCCACCAAATCGATCGGACCCCAGCTGGTGAAACCCATGAGTTCAACGCCATCCAATACCGCTTCACGAGCCTGCACTAAATGGTCATTGAGATACGCAATTCGGTAGTCATCGAGAATTTCACCTTTCTCATTGACTTCGTCGCGTGCACCCAAACCATTTTCAACGATAAATAACGGCTTTTGGTAGCGATCGTACAAGAAGTTGAGCAGAACTCTCAGACCTTTCGGATCAATCAACCATCCCCACTGGCTTTTCTCTAAGTATGGGTTTGGCACACTATCGACGATATTACCGACTTCTTTTTGTTTCGGGTCGGCACTGGCACATCCGCTGGCGTAATAACTGAATGATACAAAATCAACACTGGCAGAGGCGATGATTTCTAGATCACCCTCTTCCATTTCAATCTTAATACCGTTTTCACGGAAATAGCGCAGCATGTAGCCAGGGTACTTTCCTCGTGCCTGTACATCCCCGAAAAACAACCACTTGTTGTTTTCGTGCATCGCTGCAATCACATCATCCGGGTTACAGGTATACGGGTAATTCAGAGCACCGAGCAGCATATTGCCTATTTGGGCATCCGGAATGATGCTGTGACACAAATTCACAGCCTTGGCATTAGCAATAAGCTGATGATGAATCGCTTGATATATCGCTTGCTCGGAGGCTTCTTCAGGCAAACCCACTCCTGTAAATGGCGCATGTAGCGACATATTGATTTCATTAAAGGTCAACCACAGCTTTACTTTGTCTTTATAACGCTCAAACACCGTACGCGCGTAACGTTCGAAGTAATCAATCAGTTTTCTATCTGCCCAGCCACCATAGTTTTCAGCCAGCGAAAATGGCATTTCATAGTGAGATAGGGTCACAAATGGCGTGATGTCGTATTTGGCTAGCTCATCAAAAATCTTGTCGTAATACGCTAAGCCAGCTTCATTGGGCTCTTGTTCATCACCATTGGGGAAAATGCGGGTCCAAGCGATTGATAGGCGCAAACAGTTGAAGCCCATCTCATTAAACAAAGCGATGTCTTCTGGGTAGCGACGATAAAAGTCGATCGCTACGTCTTTGATACCATCAGTACGTTCATTCAAGACTTGATGAGGGCTTAATATCCCGTTAGGCAACATATCAGATGTAGACAGTCCTTTACCGTCTTGATTAAACGCGCCTTCAACTTGATTGGCTGCAATTGCGCCGCCCCACAAAAATGAGTTTGGAAAAGTCGCCATAATGACTCCAATAATAAGAACAGATCAGTAAATGTATCCGAATCCAAAAATAAAAGATTGGATGAATATCAAGTTTAGTCAACTCTGACAGGCTTATGACTGTGTCAAAATAAACCCAACACAGCCCCATACGGAGCGATCAATGCTCTTTCGATAGCGAGCTGGCGTGTTGCTTGACGAATACGCTGTTCGCCGTCGTCAAAGCAACAAGAATATAGACAGGCCAAGTAAAGCCTTGAGTGAGGAAAGATCCCGAGACACAAAAAGCGACGATCCCTGCAAATATGCCTTCACTCATCGCTGAGGAAATAGCAGGAAATTGTTCGCGCCGTTCGGCCACGGTATATAGAGTCGTTGCGGCTGTTTTTAACATCACAACTATCATGATGATAAACAAAATTACACCCAAAAAGCCGGTTTCCGCCAGCACACCAAACCATGTACTGTGCACCGCGTGATTCATGCCATCCCAGTGCGCACTGTAGAAAAAGTAGTTATACAAAAAATTATCTAACCCTACGCCCGTAAACGGGTTGTCCAAGGCCATTCTATATGCTGCGCCCCAAGCATAAATCCGCCCCATCGCCGATTCGTCTATACCATCTTCGGCCGCCCCACCTGATTGTCGGCCGTCGACCCCTGCAACCACATACAAAATGGCAAGGACCAGCATGCCACCAACCATCAACAAGGCTTTCGATTTCACTCGTCGATAGGCAAAAATCCCCAATACACTCGCAATCCCCAATATTCCCCCACGGCTCTGGGTCGCGATAATGGCCCAAACAATCAGCAAGACAGCAACCATGCCAAAGAGCCGTTCAAACGTTGCGATTTTTGGAGTGAGGAACAGCGCTAAGGCAAACGAGAGTGGAAACAGCAATACCAAAGATAAGTCGTTGGGATCGCCCAACACCGATTGGAAGCTACGGCCAATTGTGACGCGTGTGCCTTCTACAAGGCCAATTCCCGCCAGTTTGTTACTGATCGCCACCAATGCCACCATGACACCCGCTAAGCAGAACATCCTTATCGCCAACTTGAAATGGCGAGGCTCGGTCAGGATCGATGCCAGTACCGGTGTCATGATCGCGATTTTCACATAGGTGCTAGTGAAATAACTGAGCGATGCCGGGCGATTAGTGGCGAACATCACTCCCAAAGTCACCGCGACAAAAAACAAATAGAAGCAGGTCAGCTCTTTACTGCCTTTCAGTTGGATATTCCTTGAAATAAAGATATGCCACGAGAAGGTAAACAACGTCGCTAACGACAGTAGTAAAGGAATGCGGAACGGCATTAACACTGGAAACGCTTCGTGAATTCGAAAGTAAGAAAACACGATGAACAACAAAGCGAATAAGACAGGGAAACGAAGAGTAAACAGCACGGCAATTGGCACAAATGCTAGCCCGACAGATACAACAGGGTGAGGCACTAAATACCAAGCTAAACCGACAAACAATAAGACACTAGCAATCACCAGAAAGTGATGATTACTTGCACTCTTATCATTACTTCTAGACGGCCCCATAATGCACTCCCATGCGATGTTTAGTTCAACATTGCAATGGAAGTGCCATAGGTATCTATATGATATTTAGTCGTTATTCTATTGCGCTTGCGGTAATTCCTATTTTAAGAATCATATCGACAATCAAGTTTTGACTATAGATTACATACGAATAAGCACGTAACCCTTTTCTTGATATGCTCGTATAGCCATTGGCGCTCGCTCAACTACTTCTACGTGATCAGCAAAGTCACTGGCGTCTTTTCCATACCAAGAAGCGTGAGTTGCACACACTTCAACGCTAATCCCATTACTCACTAACGACTGGGTTAGATCGTGAACACCACTTTGAGAGCCCTGATTCTCTTTCAGTAACGCAAACTGTTCCGAGCCATGACTTACCACCGCTACTTCAATGTTTGGGTGCTTAGCTTTGAGCGTATCGGAAAAGTGAGAAATCTGGTTAAGGATTCCGGTAAACGTCCCCTCTTCCCATTCCATCACTTCAAACACCACCCCAACCGGAGGAGAATCACTGCTGATGATCTCCGCCACCTGTTGCTCGCTCTGTGCAAACGCGAACGAAGACACCAGCATCAGCCATAAAACGGCCAGTTTTTGTAAACATTTCATCACCAACTCCTTTGTTGTAAGTTGCACTAAATCGACGGATTATTTGGCCTGTTCAAGTTTCTCTGCCACTAAAGGTTCAAGCTTGTTGTATGGAAGATAACCTTCAACAATTTGACCGCCTACAATCATGCCTGGCGTCCCTCTTAGTCCTAAGTCAACAAACAGCTGGTAGTTCTGCTCTAGCAACTCGGTGGTCTTAGGGTCAGTTGTAAGCTGGTCTGAGACATCTAAACGTTTAGCGATTTGGTTCAGTGAAGTCATATCGTGAACGCCCGATTTTTTGATAAGCATCTCATGAGCTTGCTGGTAGACATCGCGCTCGTTTTTCCACAAGTTCGCCGCCAATACCGACGAGTTCGTGACATTTCCGCGCTCACGCAACGGCACATAAATGTTGATGACTTTAACATCCTCAGGGTATGCCTCGGTCAGCTGATTCAGCACAGGATCCAAACGTTTACAGAAAGGACAGCTGTAGTCGGTGAAGTTAATGATGGTTACCGCTGCATTTTCAGCGCCAAACCAAGAGTGGCTTGGGTTGTTATGCATATAATCGTGATATTTCTCCATCACATTACCCGTCATGGCTGCTTGGTTAACGTATTGATTTAGGCTGTCATACAAGCCGTCAATGACGGTTGGGTTTTGCTCAAGCATGACGGTGATCTGTTTGATTTTTTCTTCTTGTGTCATCGCTAGCGCTAAAGGGGAGAGTAAAGAGGCGGCTGCCAGCGAGGCAATCAATTTAAGTTTCATAGGTATCCCTAGATGGTTGACTTAAGTAAGCAACTGCTAATTTAGCAATCTAACTGATACTCTCACTTAGCCTTTTAGCTATCTAGCGAATAAATGTGTCTAATCATTAGAATTATCCTATTTATGAAACATGAAAACTGAATGAAAACCACCAATCAATCCCTTTATTTATAAGGTTTGAGCGATATTTTTCACTTATTGAAAATTTACGTTTCTTAACAACCAGAAGGGAAAACCTTGGCGCTAAAGGCACAACGCCAAGACAGAACAGTGACTAACGAGGCAAAGTTAACATAAACACACTGCCTTGATTTCTCTGTGACTCCACCGATATCGTGCCCCCCAAACTACTAACCATTGCAGCTGCTAAAGATAGCCCTAGCCCATATCCACTGATGTTACTTCGGCTTGTATCGACTCGATAAAGGCGTTCGAATACCAAGTCTTGGTACTCAGGAGCAATGCCGATTCCATTATCAATCACACGAATCTCTAACTGGTTATTCCCTCCTATAACGCTTTCAAGCACCACCCGACCACCTGCTTCAGTGTACTTAATTGCGTTATCAACTAAGTTAACCAACACTTGCGTGAGTTTGTCTGGATCAGATTGAATCAGGCGGTCAGTTGTATTACCAACGGCTAAGCTCACCCCTTTCTCATCCGCAACATCTTCATACCAACTGACCACGGTGTTCATTATGTCTCGCACGTCGGTGTCGATTGATTGCGCAGCCCGCTTTCCGATCAGCTCATCATTCAATTTCATTAAAGCCGTTAACATATTGCTGGCCTGAGCGGCATGCTCTGAGCAATCGGCTAGTGCACTTTCTAGAACCTTAGGCTTGTTTGGGGAAGGCTCATGCATTAAGGCCTGTTGTGAGGCCAATGTAATACGAGATAACGGGGTGCGAATATCGTGAGCAATTGCATCCACAGTCGTATTGAGAGTAGTTGTGACGTGTTGCAACCGACCGATGGCTTGATGAACACTATCACGAATAAGACCTAGCCCTTGCGTTGAAAGGGGAGCGGCGCTAGGTGTGTCTAAATCCAATTCACCGGCACGTAATCGCTCCAGCAAGGAACCCAAAGTGATTAACGGTGAAATCGTCCGGCCAATAATGATATAGGTACAGATGCCTGTCACCACCACTAGCATTAACAGAGCATAGAGGGTTAGGAGCCACTGTTTTAACGCAATGTTGTAACGTGCCTGATTATCAAGAACCAGCCAGAAATCTTGCTGTTCACCCGTCAACTTAATCGCCATATACGGGCTGATAATAAACGCTTGAAACCAAGATTTATTGTTGGCTACGTACGTTGCTAAGTCATTCTGAGCAGGAATATTGTCATCTCCAGAGACGAAAATGACGTCACCAGAGCCCGCTTTATCGACAGAAAATGCAGCCACATTGTTTTCAGTCAAACGGAGAGGATTTGCAACCAGAACATGCTCTAAACGCTGAGCAGAGTCGTAGGTCAAAATTCGCTGATACTCCGTAGCCATTGAGTTCATTAGCTTCTTTTCTGTCTGGTACAAATCGTAAAAGAAGAAGCCACCGACCACAGCTTCTATGACCAACAGGCATACTAATAGCACTGCCATAAATCGGCACAGCAAGGCCCGCTGAGTCTTTTTAAGAGCCGCATCAATGGCCAGATTTGAGGACATAGCCGACTCCTCTTAAGGTATGAATCAGAGCGGAAGAAAAGGATTTGTCTACCTTGCTTCTCAGCCGGCACACCAAGACATCCACCACGTTTGTTTGTGGATCAAACTGATGCCCCCAGACCTGCTCCAAAATAGCGGTTTTAGAAATGACTGTTTCTGGGTTTTCCAAAAACTGCTTCATCAACATAAACTCACGTTGATTGAGTGGAATAGTTTGCCCGCTGCGGCTTAAAGAATGTTTAAGCAAGTCTAAACATAATTCATCGTACTCTAAGACATGAGATTGCTGAGCAATGTGTTTTCCTCTGCGGCTAAGAGACTGACACCTAGCCAGAAGCTCAGGAAAAGCAAAAGGTTTGATCAAGTAGTCATCAGCCCCAGACTGCAGGCCTTGAACCCTCTCTTCTACAGAGTGTTTGGCACTAAGAATAAGAACCGGAGTACTGTGCCCTTCCCCTCGTAATTGAGACAGCACTTCGAAACCATCTTTGCCAGGCAACATAATGTCGAGAACAATCACATCGTAAGATTCTGTTATTGCATGATGTAAACCGTCAATCCCATTCTCTGCGTGGCAAATCGAACAGCCTTCCTGCTGAAATCCATTAATTAGAAAACGGGCGATATGCGCATCATCTTCAATTAGTAAAACCTTCATCACTTTTCCATGTCATCGCTAACCTTTTATCTACTCTACCAATATCTATTCTCAAATTTAATAAACATTACAGCTTTGTAATGATTGGGAAAGTTGGAGGCAATACTGCCCTTGCTAGGATGCACTTACTGAAACAACAACGTCGAACAGGAGTTCACATGAAACGTCTAACACTAGCAGCCTTCACTTCTTCACTGATTTTCTCTACTACTTCCTTTGGCGCTTTCGCCAATGAAGCGCCAGCAACATCATCATTTAGTCAAATATCTTCCAGCACCGCATTCTCACTGGCTCATGAAGCAGTTAAGCAATGTGAAGCGAAAGGCTACAATGTGACAGCAACAGTGGTCGGTGTGTCTGGCAATGTCATCGCGCAACTACGTTCAGATAACGCAGGTACACACACGTTAGACAGCTCTCGTCAAAAAGCATTTACCGCGATGAGCATGAAACAGCCTACGGCTAATTTAATGAAACTTATCGCCGAAAAACCGATTATGCAGCCGCTACAAACTATGGATGACAACCTACTATTTCTCGCTGGAGGAGTGCCTATCACGATCAACAACGCTGTTGTTGGAGCGATCGGTGTCGGAGGTGCCCCTGGCGGTCACTTAGACGTGGAATGTGCGGATGCTGCCATAAAAGCAGTACTGTAAACGCCACACTGCCTTTTGTTTTTAGCGCCTAGTTAGCGCTAAAAACAAAAAAAGAGGCCATTTAGGCCTCTTTTTATCGTTTCTACCGCTCTACAAATCATGCTCTAACGCTTCTTCCCCCATCATAGAGGTGCATTCAATTTTGTACTGGTTGTACTTAAATACACTAGGGCCGTGAGAACGCTTGGTTGTGACTTTATCTTCCCCAAATTGAACCGTCACGTGGCTATACACTTTATTTTTCGCTTCAATGGTATTGGTCACGAGCAACGCATCAAATTCTTCCATCAAGGAGTCGAGCGCCTGCTTGGCTTTCTCTAGGTTGTCGTTTGACTCTTGTTTGAATTGCTCTATCTCTTGTTCTGCCGTTTCTGAACGTTCCGCTTTTGGCGTTTTTCTTAACTCAAGCTCTTTGCGAACCACTTCCATAGTCGCTTCTTGCGAGACTTTATAGTGGGCTTTGAGTTTGCTTAGGCGTTCTTTATACATGGCATATTTGGCGAAACCTTCAACGTGAGTCGGCGTGTCCCCTTCAACGCCTAAGTTTACACACGTGACCTTGCCACCAATGCGCGCATGTCCACCACTCAGAGTACCTTGACGGCCGCCCGCATCACTGACGGTAATATCCCCCCCACTACGAATGGCATTGTTCAAGCAGTGCACCGATAGTTCGATATTTTCTGCGGCTTGAAGTTCTGAATACTGTGCGTAGTTAGCCTTAATTGACCCACCAGACTTCACCACACAGCTTTTCGATTCCCCTTCGGAAACAGTGTGGCCGATAATGCCCTTAGCCACTTCAATGTTACCTTGAGCTTGTACATCCGCCGATTCAATGAACCCAGCAACCGTAATTGAGCCCGTGGCACGCACCACCATATCGGATTCAATGTTCCCAGTGACGATTATCGATCCTTTAAACTTAACGTGCCCAGTTGCCACACCGATCTCTTTGAGGCAAAGAGCGTTATCCACTTCTACGGATTTTTCTTTCAAGATCGGCATACCCGATAGGCTTGCAATAAGAAGATTAGGATCGGTTGGCGACACCTCCGAGCCCTTACTGGCCGAAAGGGCTTTGTCGTTGCCTGGTTTAGGTGGGATGAGTTTACCTTGAACTGTGATACCCGGTTGCCCTTTGGTGGCGGGCACTCGTTTCATCAGATGATCACCAACATCGACAGTCACCGTTTCGCCTAAATCGAGCATGTCGACCTTGTCTTCTCCCTCGGCTTTTGGTGCGAGTACACGTTTGGTGGCATCTTCGACTAACGGAATAAACTTGGCATCTTGCCCTTGCACAGGTTCTTTGCCCTTTGCCACCGGCTGAGTAAACACTTCGCCTGCTTTAAGTTGATTACTCATCACGAGCACTTTCTTCAGCGCCAGTTTATTAATCCCTTTGGTGACATGAGCCTCAGCCAAAGCATGAACAATTTCATTGCCACGTAAACCGCGCCCGCCATACGCCCCAGTGACTTTCATCGAGGCCAGCATATCGTGGGAAGACAGTTCTACTTCGACCTGCGCGTTGCGTTGCTGGGCAATCACGATACCGTCGTACGCGTCTTTTTTTAGGTCCTTAGCGTAGTTCACAAATCGATTCACATCATCTTCTAGCAACAATAAATGGGTCGCTTCTAGTTCCTCAATGGCTTCGCTAAGCCCTCGAGTATCAAAGCTCTGATCGACTGTTATCTCTGGCGATAGCCTTGCAATCACTTGCTTACCATCGTCCGACAATGAGACGAATTTTTTCCACATACCATGAACCTACTGCTTACAAACATCCATTTTCTTTCAGTCTATACAATTCAGTTTAGGCGCAAAATAAATCAGTCTCGAAATTAAGGCATATGTCACCCAAAGGTCGATGTACGAGAAGCAGTGTTCGAGTCCCGTCAAACTCTGCGAAAAAAGTGCGGCGCCATCCACTATCAAAACCATTGCATTATTAGTGCCACCTTCAAATTCAGCGCCATAAAAGCATTTTCCCATCATGGCACAAAATGGTAATAACCACCTTTCCTTAGTGGTTAAATGGCAGCAGTTGATATAAATATTTAAGAGGTCACATGGCACAAGATATCTGCATCGAAGCCAAACCATCTTTCCTAAGCCGGCACAAAGTAAAGTTTGCGGTCGTGGCCGCTTTGCTTTTGATTGGTTTGGGGTCTGTCGGATTGAGCTCCGCGTTCGTGATTCATCATACCGACATTCCAGACTCGTACTGGACTACTACCTCCGTTCTCAAGCCCAAACTGCTCGATACTCCGGTTTTCATTGGTGCCCTGACCATGATAACCATCACAACATTGGCGCTGGTGGTTTGGGGTTATTGGAAACTGCACTCTCTGCCGAAAAAACACTCCGCGCATACCGGCCAGCCTAAGTTGGTCTTTTGGTTATGCATGTTGGGCTTTTTCTACGGTTGGTTATGGATTGCCGCCATTATCATCGTTGTGATCGATTGGGAGAAACTGTCGAACGCAATTCGGAGGCTAACTCGCTAATGAAAGAACTTCTCTATCCCTATATTTTTATCTGCTGGTTGTTGTTAAAAACTGGCTTAGTAAAGAAAACCCCCACCAGCCTCACAACCATGGTCGTGGTTGGTATTCTGATGAACGTAGCAGTCTTTTTCGCGCACCGATTCTACTCCCCCGTCGATCTCACCGATTCATCCGTTGTACGTGCTCAGTCAGCCATTTTGAGCCCAGTAACAGAATCTATCGATCGCTACTATGTCGACCACAATGAGCGGGTTAAAAAAGGCCAGTTGCTTTACACCCTTGTCGATGATGAACAAGAAAATACTATTACCCAGTTAGAAGCCGATATCGCAGGTAAACAGACTCAGCTTGAACAAAACCAAGATGATCTGGCTCGTTTGAAAAAACTCGAGCACTCTGTCGCGCAGCGAGATATTGATGCGGCCGAAAGCCAAATTGCGGGTTTAGAGTTCGAAATCGAGTCACTACAGGCACAGCTAAAGCAAGCGCAGTATGAATTGAGCTTATTGGAAATCCGAGCCCCATTCGACGGTGCGATAACAAGGCTTGATACCGCAGCAGGCTCGCGAGTGGGTAACCTGCAGATTTGGAACACCGAAAATAAGATGCTGGAAATGCGCATTCCCGATCAATTATGGAACCGCGTCAAAGCTGGGCAATTTGCTGAGTTTTATGTTGATGCCTACCCTGGGCACATTTTTCGCGGCCGAGTCCATTCGATAACGCTAGCGACCGGTGAAGCGCGAGGCACTCATTTGAGCCAAGAACCGGGGGTGGCTCAGCAGCTAATGAACAACTCTCGTAATATTGGCCGTACCGTTCTGATCGAATTTAGCGAACCTGAAGGCATTGAAATACCCATTGGCGCCCGTGGCTCAGCGTGGATAGCAACAGAAAAACCGTTCGCGTTGCTTGGCCCTATCGACATGTTAGGTGCGGCAACCCTAAGACTTAAAGCAATGAAAAGTTTCTTAGGTGCGTTCTAAAAACAGCGACGACTCTTGGTAGGTTAAAAGCCCAGCATGAATGCTGGGCTTTTCAGTTTTCCTTCATCTCTATTTTTACAGTGTAAATAACGGCTTAATAAGCTGATCAAAAATGGCCACACATCGTGGCCATTAAGATTGAAGATTTATCTAGCAACTCAACTGAGCTAGAAATCCAATTCGTAGCTTAGGCTGAAGGTACGGCCACGGCCAGAGAAGTAGTAAGAGCTGTGGTTACGGATTTGGCTGAAGTAATTTACATACTGCTCATCGAATACGTTTTCGATACCAAATGCGATTCGACCTTTACTTGCCATGTCATAATGCGTGCTGAAGTCAACTAGACCGTAGCCTTCAAAGTTTTGTTCAGCACCCACATTGTTTTCAGCCTTACTGCTGTCAAATAGATGGTTGTATTGTACTCGGCTCATCAGAGATTCGGTGAAGCTGTGGTTAACCGCGAGCAATAGGCGATCTGGAGTTAGGTTCTTTAGATCCATATCTGAATCAACGCTACCGTCACCTGTGGTATCAACTTCACCTTCTACGTGAGAGTACATCGCTTGAAGCTGCGTCGAATCAAGCACTTGGTAAGTGGTGCTTAGCTCGTAACCGAAAATATCCGTACGCTGACGTTCAACATCGTAAGTACCGCCACTGTTTAGTTGCAGGTTAGCACCGTCCTTAGCGATCGACATGTAAGTGCTTGCACTCACAAAAACATCGGCACTGCGATAAGTAATACCTAACTCGTAGTTGTCGGTAACCACCGGCTCAACCGCAGGCATTTCATTGAAGTCGATTGGAGAACCTTTACTTGGATAAGGATTGCCATTCGGGTCCGTCGCATCAGGGCCACCAATCCAGTTACCACGAAGGATACGACCGATATCTGGTAGGCCAAAACCTTGGTTAAAGCTTGCGAACGTGCTCAGTTCATCCGTAAGCGTGTAAATCGCACCAACGTTAAATACTGCTTTCGATGAATCTTGAGTACCACCAATGATATCTGAGTTATGACCGTCCGTGCCGTAACCATAGATAGTTTGACCATCTTCCACTTTCACACGAATTGTTTCGTAGCGAACACCCGATGAAAGGCGTAGGTTGTCAGTGACAAGGAAGTCACCCTGAATGAACGGAGCTAGGCTGTAGTACTCCATCAATGGCGTAACATTTAAGCCAGATTGGGAAAGAGTTTGCTCAGTCTGATCGTGAAGTCCATCTAGGCCAAATACCCAAGTGTCGTCCATGTCGAGCAAATCGTACGTCTCGTAGCTCACTTTGAAGCCCATTTTCTGCGACGAGATAACACCCTGATCTTGTTCTTTAGTTTCCGTTGGGTACCAAGAAGCTTGGCCAAATACCGCATCATAGTTTTGGTAGAAAATCTGTGACGTTAGAATGCCGTCACCCAACGCATAGTGGTTGTATTTTAGGTTAAACAGCTGAGCTTCATTGCTCACGGCATCACCCTCAGGTGCACCAGGCTCGACAGTACCCGGAATGCCCGCTTCAAAGTCACCACTAACCGCTTTATAATTACCATTGGCTTCAATGGTGTAGGTGTTAGCCATAAACTCAACACGCTGCTCACCACCGGCAAAGTTCAGTCCACCTTTGAAAAAAATATCTGTCGCTGTACTGTCTTGTGTTTCACCTTGGATATCGTTCATGCCGATTGGGTTGCCATTACCATCGTAGTATAGGCCTTGTTGATCCCACGAGCCGCCAAGGAACATATCGAATTGCTCGTTGTACTCACTAACGTTGTAATAAACTTTACCGCCCGTTCCATCGTTGTGGAAGTTAGACGTCATGCGTGTACCGACTGTCTGCTTCCAGTTATCACCTTGTTTCGCCCCTTTGGTGATGTAGTTAATGATGCCGCCCGTAGCACCCATGCCCTGTACTGCGCTCGCACCGTTCACCACTTCGATACGCTCAATCATTGATGGGTCGATAGTGTAGCCATAGCGGTTACCGTTACGCAGTGGGTTAATCTGTGGCACGCCATCAATCATGATAAGTGCCTGACGACCACGTAAGTTTTCACCTTGATTAGACATTTTCTGGCGGCTCGGCGTCATGCTTGGCACTAGCGTTGCGATAGCGCTTGTAAGGTCGTCAGAGATAATTGCCTGCTGTTCAAGTTGCTCCGAATCAATCACCGTTACGGCACCAGCGACTTTGTCTGGCGTTTGAGAGTAACGTGTCGCCGTTACCACTACGGTTTCTTCTGTTGTTGGCTGCTCTTGGGTTGCAGCATTTGCATTTGCGATAGACAGCGCTAAAAAAGATAGCGCAAAAGATTGGCGAATTTGGGCCTTCATTATTTTTCCTTAGAAGAATGTATCTAATAGATGGTTATTTGTTGTTATCAGTGCGTGTCGTTATAGGTTTATGCACATAGGTTTGCTTGATACAGGATCAGGCATAACTACCGCTTCAAGATCGAATACATCTCGAAGCAGAGATTGGGTAAATACGGTTTCAGGAGTGCCGGTTGTGGCGATTTTTCCCGATTTCAGTACCACAAGGTGGTCGCAGTAACGGCAGGCCTGATTTAAATCATGCAGCACCACAATGATGGTTTTTCCTTTAGCATTAAGCTTTTGAATCAGCTTCATGAGCTCAACTTGGTGGGATAAATCAAGGTAAGTGGTTGGCTCATCCAGCATGACGATCGGCGTATCCTGAGCCAGTACCATGGCAATCCACACCCGCTGACGCTGTCCTCCAGATAACGCATCGACTTTTTTGTCCACCAGCGACTGAATTTGAGTTTCCTCAATCGCTTGATCTACTTTGAGATGATCCTCTTTCGACAACTTTCCCCAGTAAGACAAATAAGGAGAACGACCATACTCAACTAACCGACGTACCGTGATGTCTTCAGGTGTAGTGAGCACTTGAGGCAACAATGAAATCTGTGTAGCGAGTTCTTTGTCGGCGTAGCTTTTGATCGATTTGTCGAATACCGTCAACTCACCACCAAAATTCTTATTAATGCGGCACAGTGTTTTCAACAGTGTCGATTTACCACTGCCATTAGGGCCGATTAGCGCGGTAATTTTTCCTTCTGGGATCTCAAGGTCTAAATTCTGAATGATGGTGTCTTTGCCATAAGCCACAGACAACTGATGAGTTTTAATCATTATTTCCAACCTTGGTAACGCTGAAGCAAGAAGATAAAGTAAGGTGCCCCGATAAGAGACGTGAGAACGCCTGCTGGCAATTCCAGCGGAGGATCGATACCACGAGCGAGCGTGTCAGCGACCACGACTAATAACGCACCAATCACGCCGGACATTGGCAAAAGAAGCTTGTGGTTATGACCAAACAGCAGTCGGGCTAAATGCGGTGAAAGCAAGCCAACAAAACTAATGGTTCCGCACACCGCAACACTGACACTGGCGAGTAAGACAGACAAAATAAGGGCAATTAGGCGCGTACGTTCCGGCTGAGCACCGACTGTTGTTGCGGCTTCTTCTCCTAACCCCATCAGGTCAAGACGCCAAGCTAGATACATTGCCCACGGAATGAGAACCAGCAAACTGATCCAAATCAGAGGAATTTGCGACCAGTTTCTTCCCCACAAACTACCCGTTAACCAAACCATAGCCGTGTTGATTTCAACCGGATTGACGATCAGTAAGAAGTCGATACCGCTGGAAATAAACGCGCTGATCGCAATACCAATCAGCGCTAAACGAGCTGGTGTTGGGTTGTATTTGTAGGCAATGGCAATAATAGCGATGGCTGCCGCAATACCGCCAGATATCGCTACTGCAGCAAGCAAGGGTAAAGAGGCATCTGGAACATACACCAGCAGAAGAGTAGCAGCAAAGCCAGTACCAGCGCTGATGCCCATTAGATCTGGCGATGCTAGTGGGTTACGCAAAACACCTTGGATAAGGGCGCCAGAAATACCTAAACCCGCCCCAACACCGATAGCTAATAGAAAGCGCGGCAAACGGTATTGATTGACAATGAAGTCGAGCTCACCGCCACTCCAAAACGTATGGATAACATCACTCGCATCGAGTGGCGTACCACCTATAAACAAGCTGCCGATTGCACAGACCAATAAGGTGCCGAGCAGTAGAGAAACTTTTACTTGATTCATGACATTTTGCTCCTTACCGCTAAAGCGATAAAGAAAGGAGAGCCAATCAGCGCGGTGATCACGCCAACTGGGGTTTCAGCCGGAAAAGCCACCATGCGGGACATAACGTCAGACCACATTAATAGGCTCGCCCCTAGCAATGCCGACACAGGAATTAACACAAAGTGATTGCTGCCCACTAACTTACGGGCAATGTGTGGCACCAACAGCCCAACGAAAGCGATTGGGCCAGCGACAGCAACACTTGATGTCGTTAGTAAGAGGATCGCCACACAAGTGATGAGCCGCGTACGCGAAATATTTACGCCTAAGCCCACCGCGATATCATCGCCAAGCGCTAGTAAGTTAAGGCTGCGAGCCAAACTTAAGGTGATCAATATCCCCACTAAGCTCACCGGCCAAAATGCAGCCCAGTCTTGCCACGTGATATTGGCAATAGATCCTGCTAACCAGTTAAGTACGCTATAAGCCATGTCATCGGCAAGGATCAGCGCGCTGCGCGTTACCCCGACTAGCAAAGCATTAACAGCGATTCCCGCAAGTACCAATTTGATCGGGTGTTGTTTAGCCGAGAAGAATCCACCAAGAGAAAGCACCAACAAACCACTTAGTGTACCGCCAAGCAGCGCACTCACAGAAACTGACACTTCTGGTAAAAACACTAGGTTCATCGACGTAAGAGCAATAAAACATGAAGCGCCTGCATTAATACCGAGGATACTTGGCGAAGCGAGCGGGTTAGCCGTTAGCCCTTGCATCAATAGTCCGGCAACGGCCAAATTGACGCCTATCAGCATCGACGTCAGCACTCTTGGTGCTCTTAGCGTCGCCAATATTTGTTGTTCCATGCTTGCGCTATCAAAATTCAATAAGTAGTCAGCCAAGTCACCCATCGTTAAGTTGAATGACGAATAACTGGTCATTGAAAATGCAGCACCCACTATTAATACGCAGGCAGCAGTTAAGCACCCCAGCAGCGTTTGCCACTGAGGTGTTGAGTTTGGAGGGGTCATAATTAGTTTAGGATTTCATCCAAGTTTTGAGCGATTTCTTCCGCCGCATACATACCGCGGTTTAGCGACCACACTTGTGGAGATACTTTGATGATTTGTTGGTTCTTTTGAGAATTAAGTAGGTTAAATAGTGGGTTCTTTTGCCATGAGTCAGCAATCGTTTCTTCGCTGTAAGGGCCAATCAACAACCAGTCAGGGTTTACTTTTAGCAGTTGCTCAAGGCTTACCTCAACATACGCTTTCTCTGTTTCTTCTGGCATTGGGCTTTGGATACCAAGACTTGTTAGCACGCTGCCTGCGTATGATTCTGGCCCATGCATCCACATCCCTTTTTGTGTCGCAACAGCAAACTGCATGGTTTGCTCACTAGAGAACTTGGTTTTGTACTCCCCCATCGTGGCTTTGTGCTGCTCGATTCGCGCTTTCATTTGCGCTTCTTTGTTTAGCACTATGCCTATCTTCATTGCAGCTTCTAGGTTTTCTTCATAGTTTTCACCACGGCTTTTTAAGATCAGCGTTGGCGCAATTCGTGATAGATCGTCGTAGGCTGGAGAGTGGCGTTGAACGTCCGCAATAATAAGGTCGGGCTTTAGCTGAGCAATAATTTCTAAGCTCGGTTGAGGGCGCATCCCTACCGATGTCCAAGGAGACACTTGGTCACGAATGGTCTTAAGAATGCGGTTCACGTCTTTGTCATCCGCAACACCAACTGGCGAAACCCCCACAGATGCTAACGCATCAACGAACGAGTATTCCAACGCTACCACACGAGTCGGTGTACCACTGATGGTGAAAGTGCCTTTCTCATCTTTTACCGAACGTTGCTCCTGAGCAAAAGCCGAAAAAGAGACAATAGCGCTAAGAACTAGAGCCGATATTTTTGTTATTAATTTCATTGCGAAGTCCATTAAGAAGCAAGTGAAATAGCATTAGATTCCATGCTACTTTCGAAAACACATAACCCTCACAAATGGTTTTATAGAGGAGTATTTTGTATCAAAATATTAATAACAAATGATAATTTAAACGATAATGATTCGCAACTGATATGAAAACCAATAAGCTAATAATGAAGTCCAATATCTCGCTTCGAAAACCCTATTGTATTTTCATAAGTCATTCACACTTATAAAGAATCCTTATCTGTAGATACGGAATAAATCGTCGATGAATTTTATTCAGCTGAGCACATTTCCCGTCACCGCAAGTGCTCCAGCAGCCACCAACAGAGCAGAGCCGCCTGCTCGATTAAGAAGCTGAGGGCGTGATTGCATGAAACCAAGAAACCGACGAGCAGAAAAGGCGTAAATCATCACCCAAGTAAAATCCAGCAGCGCCATAGTCGGACACATGATCAGCATCTGCCCTAACAACGGCTGAGTCGGGTCAATGAATTGTGGGAAGAAGGCGCTAAAAAATACGATCGCTTTGGGATTACCTGCTGCGACCAGAAAACCGCTGCAATAAAGCCGAATCGGTGAGACAGATTCACCATTAGAATCGACCACTTTAATCGGCTTAGGGCATTGCAGGAGCATCTTCCCCCCCATGTACAGCAAGGTGACAACACCAAACCACTTGATGGCATTAAACGCCACCTCAGAAGTCGCTATAACCACACCTAGACCAACCACTACAATCACCATCTGAATAAAATTGGCAGAGATATCTCCCAATGCGGTGAAAACCGTTTTTCTTACTCCATATTGCATAGAGTGCACCACCCCCAGCAAAATGCTCGGCCCTGGGGTCATCGTTAAGATTAAAGATGCGGTCACAAACGCCAACCATGTTTCGATACTCATTCCATTCCTCTTGGTTTGATAGTCATTACGCCAATCACAGGCAAGGCGGGTGCCAGTTGATGAAACCAAATTCTGCTGGAATACTAGTGAATATCAAAATAACCTGAGGTTATACTCTCGATGATAGATCAACTCGATGCCATTCCATCTATTGTGCCGAAGTTGTTAGTGCAGCTGGAAAAAATGGGCAGCGTCTCACTCGCGGCAAATGTGCTCAGTGTTAGCCAACCTGCCGCCAGCAAAGCTCTGCAACGCGCAGAAGCTGTGTTGGGGCTGTCGTTGGTCAATCGAGATACCCGCCCACTGTCACTCTCTGCTGAGGGGGCGTTGATTGCTGAATACTCAAAACAGCAACAGCATCGCGAACAAGCATTGCTTCGCCAGTTGAGGATGATTCAGAAAGGGGCAGGAGTGGTTAAGATCGCTTCATTTGGCGCTTCAGCAACTACGCATATATTGCCAAGTATCATCCATAAACTACGCCAACACGCCCCAAATATCACCATCGAGATTAGCGAGCACAGCGATGAAGATGCCCTAGCCGCAGTACGAGATGGCCGTGTGGATTTTGCTATTGTCGTCGATACCCAAGAGCTCGACCTCGACATCATCCCAGTGTTTACCGACCGGCTGATGGCGTTAGTCCACCAAGATGATCCTTTTGCTCAGCACTCCGTTCTCTGCGCGCAAGACATCGCTTCACAAGATTTTATCTTAACTAAAGGGGGCAGCGAGCGACTGATCAGAAATTGGTTTCACTCGGCGGGCGTGGAGCCTAATGTTAAGCATTCCGCACTGCAACTCACATCAATCCTCGCTTTGATTCGGGCTCAGCTTGGAATAACGGTTGTGGCGGAGCTAGCCATTCCAGAATCTCACCCCAACGTAAAGGTCGTTCCACTGACACCTGAATACCCTAGGCGGATCTGCCTAGCGAGACGACACGGCAGCTTTTCTTCTCACGCGGCAAAATCCACATGGCAGTACCTAGAGAAAAACATGACGTTTAAACACCTAACCAGCCTACCAACAAAAAGTAGATTCAAGTAAAAAGCGGCTCGAATCAGAGCCGCTCAATTAAGTTAGTTAACACTTACAAACCCTATCATGCAGAGCTTGGAAAGTGATGTTTAGCCCCAAAACTGTAGACGGCGGATACTCGTTTGCCCTCTTTAGAATAGGTTAATGAGTCACATAGCTCAGACGCGAGCACGATACCGCGTCCATGTGTTTGGTCTGAGTTCGCCATATTAAGCTTGTGGTAATCGAACCCTTCTCCGTTATGTTCAAGGTCCATTGTCAAACGCTTTGCGTCGGGCTCGTAGTTGAGATCTAACTTAACCCAAGCGTCATTCGTCAACTCCTTCAGGCGCTCTTCACGCAATTGATAGAATTCGAAGAATCCATCTGGGTCTTCTTTTAACGAAGACTTAAGGTGTAATAAACCATGCTCAATCGCATTAGCAAACAGCTCGGACAGCACAGAACACACTAAATCCAGATGCTGACCTCCATTAAGCGTGCCCGACAGATACTGGCGAACTTCACTCATCACACTGACTTCCTTAAGTATCGGCGCGGGGAAGTTAAGTGTCGTCTGCATCGGTACACTACTGAAGTAAGTATCTTCAGAAGGCTTAGTCGCATCGTTACCATTAATAATTGGAAACGTCATCGACAGTATCGATAGATCATCGCCCGCTTTCATGTTCGAAAACTGTCTCACTGCATCATAGATAGTAGGAATATGCGTCTGGCCAGTTTTGAACACCTCTTCCAAGCGCTCTTGGCCAAACTGCTCACCTTGCTCGTTCATGGCTTCGATAATGCCGTCGGTATAGCAAAGAATTTGCTGATCCGGCTCAAGCTTAAAGTGAACAATGTCGTTTTCAAATTCATGGGAGTCCAATACCCCAAGCGGCATATGGTTCGATACCATACGCTTAATGATATTCCCCTCTTTATCCAATAAGTAACTGTCTGGTAAGCCGCCGCCCCACCAAGAGACTTCGAAGCCGTTCGCTCTTATCTCGAACACGCTTGCGGCTAGCATCATGCCAAGTGGCAAAAACTTACATAGGGAGTCGTTGATCTCGTGGACAATCTCGCCCAGCGACAAACCCTTTGCCGCCATACTGAAAAACGCCCGAGTCGCAGGTATCGCTGAAATCGCCGCAGGTAAACCATGCCCGGTTGCGTCTGCGACCATCACGTATGCCCCACCGTGCGGGCGATTGGCAACCACAATCAAGTCACCATTAAAGACTGTTGAAGGGGTGGAAATGTAGTTAACACCATAGATGTGGCTGACTTGTGAGCTCATTTCTTCCATCAAGTTGGTAAAAATAGACTCAGAAATTGAGTAGTCATACTGAACTTGTTCATGAAAATGGCTCAATTCATCTCTTTGCTGAATCACCTCTTTATGCATTTTCACGATGCGGTAGTGCGCTTGCACTTTCGACACCAAAATACTGCGTTCAACAGGCTTTAAAATGAAATCATCCCCCAGCGACAAACAACGTTCAAAGGAGTCGTGATCATCTAATACTGTTAAAAAGATGATAGGGATATGGTGGTTAGGGAACGCTTCACGAATTTCTGTCACCGTAGTGAAACCGTCTTTTATCGGCATCATGACATCGAGTAAAATGACGTCGGGTAAATGCTCCATTCCTTGCATGGCTTCCACCACGCCTTCCCCATTTTCAAACGTGTCGATATGCTCAACCAAATGTGAAAGCATGAAGCGGCAAAGCTCTCGATTGGTGGCATGATCGTCGACTATCATTACTCGCATGATCGGCTCCTTAACCTTTACTCTATTTGGAATTTTTTATCGAATCGGGAGATCAATAAAATCTTCTTCACTTGCGGTAAGGTGTTGGTAATGGTGACCGAGCCATCAGGCTGACCTAGGTAGTTCTGCATATTGAGCAACATGCCTAACCCTGCACTATCGATGTAATCGACTTTTCGTAGGTCGATGGTAAAACGGTAATCCCGTTTATCGGTGTAACTGCGCCTAAACTCTTGCACAAGGTTAAAGCCAAATGCCCCCTCAATTGCAACAGTTACGTGCTTTGCTCCTGAATCTATTTGTGTTTCTACGCTCATAACACTCTCCTCAGAACAGTTCGACTTCACCTTCGTCGATACTCGATTGGTTGGCTGCTGGCCCGCTACGATTTTTTGAGCGCCCCAGAATATCTTGTAGTTGTTCGATCAATTCATCACTCGACAATGCCTCTCGGCTGTGCTCTTCAAGTGCGTCGGCTACTTCCATTAAGTAACCAATTGACAATCTTGCATAATCACCCTGCTGGACGACGATATCGGCAAACTGAAGCGCCCGAATACCATCCCCGACATGAACATGAAGCCGATCCCCCAGCGAACGGATTTTCTGCACTTCTTGCTCAATCTCGATATTGACTTGATGCACACCACTTAGCATATGGTCTACCTGCTCTTTAGACTCGATCGCGGAGGTCATATCAATTGACGCCATCTCACCGACGGTGTCGTTGGCTTCTTTGACCGTCTGCTGCGCTACATTGATCTCACGTTCAATTTCCGAGTTAAGCTCCGCAGCTTTTAGCGATAGGTTCCTGACCTCTTGGGCAACCACAGCAAACCCCCGCCCCGCTTCACCAGCACGAGCCGCCTCAATGGCAGCATTCAGAGCCAATAAATTGGTTTGTTCAGACAAACCTTTTACTTGGTCGAGTAGCCTAAAGACAGAATCCAGTTTGTCCGACATGTCGTGAATACTGTGCACCGCAGAAATACTCTTTTCCGAAATATTGACCAGGGTGTTTACGAATTCAGAAATAATCCTTTCAACTTTAGGCAGCACCGAGGTTAGGTCGTATTCGCTGTCTTTGTTGGCGAGTAGGCCATCCACTAAGTTAGTGGAAATAGCGCTTTGGTCTTCCCCTACTTTTTGCAGGCTAAAAAAGCTGTTGTTGAGGGTTTCAACCGATTCCTCAATAATTTGATGCTGTTTATCTAGTGGGTCTGAAACGCCCGGCAGCGCTTCTTTCATCACGCTATGAACTTGATCTATTGGCGTACTTTTGGTGGTTTGTGTGAAAGACGAAGCGGCATTTTCTGGCTCACTAGTCGGCTTACGATAAGACATCGCAAACCAAGGTATCGCAGCAACCAAAACCATCACTACCAAATGAGAAATAGAGGGTAAGAAATACATTCCATACGCAAGCAAAAGCACCTGAGCTGCCAGCGCGATAGTCCGTTTGGTTTTGGGTGTCATTGTTGTTGTCATAAGCCAGTCCCTGACGTAATTCTTTTAATTATTGATATACAAAGTGACAAATCAGCTGAGGGATCTTCTTTAAATCCGCTATTTTGTGCGCCGCACCGACTTCAACCGCAACTCTAGGCATCCCCCAAACCACCGACGATTTTTCATCTTGTGCGATAGTCATAGCTCCACGCTCTCGCATCTTCAGCATGCCTTGCGCGCCGTCTTGGCCCATTCCGGTAAGTATCACTCCAACAGCCTTTTCGCCCACTGTTTCCGCTACCGCATCAAACATCACATCAACAGATGGTTTGTGTCGATTGACCGGAGGCCGATCATCCAACTGGCAATACAAGTGTTTACCACGGCGAACCACCACCATGTGCTTATCTCCTGGAGCTAAATAGGCGCACCCGTTAACCAATGGCGCTTTTGAGGCGGTCAGCTCTTTGACTTCAATGGCGCTGGCTGCGTTCAAACGCTCAGCAAAGGAAGCAGTAAACATAGCGCTAATATGTTGTGTGATGATGACAGGAGGTAAACCACTTGGCAGAGCAGAAAGCACATTTTTCACCGCTTCCGTGCCACCAGTAGAAGCACCAATGGCAATAATTTCAAAGTCCGTTGGTTTGTGGCTTGGTGCAATAGGAGCAAAATCATCAACGGGGTGGCTTTGCACATTCGCCCCCGCTGCCATTTTGATTTTGTTGTTCACTTCATCTTTGTAATTCACCATTTCAGCGGTGTTCTCGACCGCAGGTTTTGGAAAGTAATCCACTGCACCCAGCTCAAGCGCGGCTAATGTCGGTTCCGCACCGTGCTGAGTTAAGGTCGAAATCATCACCACAGGCATAGGGCGTAAACGCATCAAATTCTTAAGAAACTGCACGCCATTCATTTTCGGCATTTCAATGTCTAGGGTGAGGACATCTGGGTTGTGTTTTTTAATAAGCTCCCTTGCTTCAAATGGGTTCTCTGCCGCCGCTACCACTTCCAGCATGGGATCAGAATTAATCAGCTGTGAAAGAAGTGCTCGAAATACAGGAGAGTCATCTACGACCAGAACTTTAATTTTTTTATTCATTAAAACAGCTCCACATCATCGTCATGCGAACGGTGGCTCTCTTTATCCAATTGAGAGGCATATTGTTCTTCTTGGTGTTTCACTTGATGTACTTCGGTAAATGGAATTCTTTTCAACCACGCTTTACCCGACAGCGGATCAAACATGACTTTCCGAGGTTCAAGCCCGCCAAGATCCAAGGCATCGACGGTGAGGTTTTCTTGCTTCACATAGTTAAGAATAAATTCGATGTTCTTTTCTCCGATCATCGAATGCTTACCCAACATTTGTGCGCCACCAAATAATTTGGTGTGAAGGCATTCTCGATGCGCACCTAACCCAATCAGTTGGTTAATCAACATTTCCATCGCATGACTGCCGTAGCGAGAAGCTGTTGTCACCGCGTCGCTAGGATGCCAATGACGCAATTGATCTTTACTGTCAAACGGTAGCAGAAAGTGGTTCATTCCCCCGACATGCGCTTCAGGATCCCAAACACACGCAGCGATACAAGATCCTAATCCGGTACAAATCACTTCCTTGGTATTGGTGCAATACACTCCACCTGGCATGACCTTCACCATATGGTGCTGATGCTTGCGGTGAAAGAATCGGCTTATGTGCGTATTGTCTGAGTCTGATCTTGGGGTATGTAACGCCATCATATTGATTGCCTATATCATTATTGTTTTACGTAAATGGTTTGCCCAAGGTGGTGAAATAGTTCGCTACAAGCTCCTACACTTTCAGAATGGCCGATAAACAAAATGCCATTAGGCTTTAATGCCTGATGAAACCGCTTCAATAGCGCTTCCTGAGTAGGCTTATCAAAATAGATCATCACATTTCGACAAGAAATAAGATCAAACTTAGGCTTAGTGGGCCACGAATCCAAAAGATTGAGTCGCGAAAAATGAACGTATTTCTGCAACCCTTTCGCGATTTTGATCTTTCCTTCTTGCTGCTGTTTACCTTTAACAAAACAAGGTTTGAGATACTTGCTCGGAATACTCTCAACGCTGTCTGCGCTGTAGATCCCTGCTTTTGCGTGCGCCAACACTTTTGTGTCTAGGTCAGTGGCGCGAATACTGACCTCATCAAACATCTCCATCGCCCCAGAAACATACAGCGATGAAATAAGGCTATAGGGCTCCTGACCTGTCGAACAACCTGCCGACCATATATTGATCGAATCTCGCTTATTGGTTTGCCATTCATTGAGCATCACTTTTTCTAAAAACTCGAAATGGTGGTACTCACGAAAAAATTCAGTTTTGTTGGTAGTGAGTGAATTGATGAACAGGATGCGTTCCTGTTCATCGGTTTCAATTAACATTCGATAGTCGGCAAAACGTTGCAATCCACGCTGCCTCATCTGCCGACTCAATCGCCCGTAAACCATGGCTCTTTTACGGTCGGAAAGATAGATTCCGACCGTTTTATGTAAGAACCATTGGATGAACTCGAAGTCCTTTTCTGTTAACTCAAACTCGTTATCTTGCAAAGTAAAGTCACTTTCCGAACGAGTTAGAACTCTTCCCATTCGTCGCCATCCTCATTCAAATCGATACCTGAGTTCGCTACTTTGTTGGTGCGGATCTCACTGATGTTGCTAGGCTTGGGCGCTCTGGCCGGCGTTTTCTTGCTCTCGAAAGTGGCGACATTGCTGTCGGTGCTAAAGAAGTTCATGAGATGCAGCAGCTCTTTACCTTCATCTTTAAGCGATTGACTCGCCGCTGATGTTTCTTCCACCAAGGATGCATTTTGTTGTGTCATCTCGTCCATAGTGGATATGGCGCGGTTGATTTCATCGATACCGGTAGACTGCTCAATACTCGACGATGCAATTTGAGCAATGAGCTCGGTCACTCGCGCCACCGCATCGACAATTTCATTCAGTGTTTCACCGGATTCGTCCACCAAACGTGAACCTTCATCGACTTTTTCAACGCTATCGTTGATAAGACCTTTAATCTCTTTAGCCGCCGCCGCACTGCGCTGTGCTAGGTTACGGACTTCTCCCGCTACAACCGCAAAACCACGGCCTTGCTCACCGGCTCTCGCCGCCTCAACGGCTGCGTTCAGTGCCAGTAGGTTAGTTTGGAATGCAATCTCATCAATCACGCCGATGATGTCAGCAATCTTCTTACTCGCACTGTTGATTTCAGACATCGCCGATACTGCTTGGCCTACCACAGAACCGCCTTTGCTGGCTTTCTTCGCCGCATCGTCTGCCAATTCGTTAGCGCCTTTCGCGTTGTCAGCATTCTGACGAACCGTTGCGGTCATCTCTTCCATACTTGCGGCAGTCTCTTCCAAGTTAGATGCCTGTGCTTCAACACGTTGGCTGAGATCGTTGTTACCATCTGCAATTTCGGTAGATGCCGTCGCCACTCTCGCCGATGAGGTGGTGATTTTATCAACCATGTTACGTAGATTAAGAATTGAGGTATTGACCGCTTCAGCTAAGCGGCCAAACTCGCCTTGGTACTCATCCGACATATTGGAATTAAGGTCACCATCAGCCACATTACTCATGACATCAATACATTGCCCTAGCGGGTCGACAAGCGTATCGAGTAAGCTGTTAATCCCATCACCCAACTCTTTCATAAAGCCGCTGTACACCGTGGTATCAATACGTTCATCAAGCTCACCATTGATGGCTTTTTGAATCAAAGACTCCACTTGGCGCTGACCATCTTGTTGCTCGGTAATATCAACCCACTGCAAGGCAGGCCCTATGTATTCGCCTGCTGAGTCGCGCATCGCAATACACGTTAAATTGAACTCTAGTCCGCCTACAGCAATATTGGATGAGAACGGTAAGCGATCTGGGTTATTGATGATATTGCGCTGGTGGCCTGGATTTTTATGGAATACATCGATGTTTTTACCCACCAAATTATCGGCATCAAAGCCTGGTAGGACACGTTGTAAATCGCTTTCGCGGCTCTTAAGCAGTGTGGCAAGCGATGGGTTCAGATACTGAATGATGCCGTCTTTATCAGCCATCATAAGGTTCGTTGTCATACCGTTAACGGCCGAAGCAAGGCGACCAATCTCTTGCTCTTTGGCACGCTCTTCCGTCACATCGCGCCATTCGAGAGTATTACCAATATAGTGGCCCGCCGCATCCTTGATGGCAGCGACGTTTAGCTCGATCTTCAAATCAGCAATGGTAATGTCTGTTTTATATGGGAGGTTGTTTGGATCAGAAAGCAGTTGTCGCTGGTGAGCAGGGTTGCGGTGGAATTCATCGATACAGCGCCCCATTAACCACTCTTCGGAGGCGGTGAAACCACTCCAAACGGTACGAAGCGTTGCTTCATGTTTGCCAAACAACGCTATAGTTTCGTGGTTGGCGTAGGTGATATTAAAGTCACGGTCAATCATCACCATCGCCGTTTGTGCTTGGTCGACGGCCGCTTGAAGGCGAGCAACATCGTCTTCTTGCTCACGTGCTGCGGTTACATCTGCCCATTCTAGGGTATTACCGATGTAATTGCCTTGTAGATCTAAAATCGCTGCAACGTTCAGCTCGATCTTAATGTCTGCGACTTGGATATCGGTTTTGAATGGTAGGTTGCTAGGGTCGGACAATAACTGACGTTGATGAGCCGGATTTTTGTGGAACTCATCGATACAACGCCCCATCAGCCACTCTTCGGATGCCGTGAAACCATTCCAAACTGAGCGGAATTTGGCCTCATGCTTACTGAACAACGCCAAAGTTTCTTGGTTGGCATAGGTGATATTAAAATCACGGTCAATCATCACCATTGCAGTTTGCGCTTGGTCGACCGCCGCTTGTAGTCGAGCAACATCGTGATCTTTCGCTAACTTGCTGGTGATGTCATCCCACTCTAGTGTGTTACCGACATAGTCTCCATTGTTATCAATAATAGCGCCAACATTAAGTTCTATCTTAACGCCCTTGACATCGATAACGGTGGTATACGGCAGATTATTCGGAGTAGAAAGAAGCTGTCTTTGATGTGCAGGATTAGCATGGAACCCGTCAATACAGTAGCCCATAAGGCACTCTTCATCGGCTTTGAAGCCAGGCCATACCGATTGGAATAATGTTTCGTGCGTTCGCAGCAGGTCTATCGACTTCTGGTTCACGTAGGTGATTTTAAAATCCCTATCGATCATCATCAGCGCGGTTTGCGCTCCGTTTAATGCCGAGAGCAACTGCTCTTTAGAAATACCAGACTCTTCCTCTTCGTATTCTGTCATTAATGTGTCTTGTGAGGTAGCGACAAACTGCGACGACGCTGCTTCCTTTCTGTTCCAAAATCCCATGAGTCACCTCTTAAATTAACGCTTCTTCTACTGACGTTTTATTTAGCTCATCTACATCAAACAGAGCCTCTAAGTTAATTAGAATCAAATGGCCACTCGCCACAGAGGCGATCCCTTTGATATAGCTATCGTCCACAGTGACAGAGATATCAGGGGCTGGTTTGATCTCATCTGGCGACAAGTCATACACTTCCGACACTCCATCAACAATAATTCCAAGTGGATGCTTTTCTTCGTCGTTAAGGACAATCACCACCGTAGTGGCATTGATTTGCGCTGGCGCTAAGTTAAAGCGCATTCTCAAGTCGACGATAGGTACATACTCTCCACGAATCTCTAACACCCCCTTCATGTAATCTGGGGAGTTAGGCACTACTCTCACATCGCTCCAGCCGCGTACTTCACGTACATCTAAAATAGGAACGGCATACTCTTCTTTTTCCAGTACAAAACTTAAAAATTCTTGCTTAACCATGCTCACCCCACCTTGAGAATCTTATCGATATTGAGCAGCTCTTCGGTATCAAAAAGAGACATCACTTGATCGCCTACATTAAGAAGTCCTTGTAAATAGCCACTAACCGCTGAGTCTCCTATCGCAGGGTAGAGTTCACTGCTACCTTGACCGACAACATCACTCACAGCATCCACCACCAAGCCCATTAAGCGTTCACTTTCTTCAACGTAACTGCGCAGCACTAACACTACTGTGGTCGGTAAGTAGTCGTTGCTGCCAATCCCGAAACGCAAACGCAGATCGACCACAGGCACAACCATGCCACGCAAGTTGATCACGCCCTTTACGTAATCAGGAGAGCGGGGAATAGGCGTCGGCCTTTCCCACACGCGGATTTCTTCAACATCTTTGATCTCTACGCCATACAGCTCATTGGCCAAACAGAAACTTAAAAAATCGGCATTTTCATTAGCATCTTCTGAAGTGCTGGCTAAGCCTTGCGCAGTGGAAGCCGGAGGAGCAACGCTCTCGCTGGCTACATCATTTTGAGTGGTTTGACTTTCCATATTCACTCCCTAAGCTGCGATGCCTTTGCCCGAATCAGTATTCTTACGCAAATAACCAGTGATGAGCCCCTGAACATCTAAGATCAACGAAACAGAGCCGTCTCCTAAGATGGTTGCGCCAGAGATCCCCAGAACTTTGCTGTAATTTGACTCAAGGCTTTTAATCACTACTTGTTGTTGATCGAGCAGTTCATCTAGCAACAAACCAACGCGCGTTCCCGCCGCTTCTACAAAGCACAAAATTCGATTATTGAGCGAGCCGCTTTCTCCCATTTCAAGCTCTTCTTGTAGACGAAGAATTGGTATGTTTTCTTCACGAAGGCGGTACAACTCCGTACCACCAGAGGCATATTTAATACACTCTGGGTCGATTTGAATGGATTCGATAATGGTGAGAAGTGGAATGATGTACACCTCGCCCGCGACTTTCACCAACTGGCCATCCAGAATCGCTAGCGTCAGCGGTAGGCTAATCGTAAAGTGGCTGCCCTCACCCAATTTGGAGTCCACTTCAATATGGCCTCCCAACTCTTCGATGTTTCGTTTAACTACATCCATACCGACGCCACGGCCTGAAATGTCAGACACCTCATCCGCCGTCGAAAAGCCCGGAGCAAAAATCAGGTTAATGACTTGCTTATCGCTCATTTCTTCGCGCTTAGCATCTGCAGGAAGCACGTTTTTCTCTAGGGCTTTATGCCAAAGTTTGTCGCAATCAATGCCAGCACCGTCATCTTTGATTTCAATAACAATCGAACCACCTTGATGGTAAGCATTCAGCGCAATGACACCCATTTCAGGTTTTCCCGCTTCTAATCGCTCTTGGGGAATTTCAATGCCATGGTCAATCCCGTTTCTTACCAAGTGAACCAATGGATCGACTATTCGTTCTAGAACGGTTTTATCCAGTTCGGTATTTTCACCTTGGATTTGAAGGTCTACTTGCTTATCAAGTCGGCTGGACAGATCACGTACTAGCCTTGGGAAACGGCTGAATGCAAAACTCATTGGCAGCATACGAATATTGAGTACGTTCTCTTGCAAATCGCGGCTGTTCTGTAGAAGTTGATCGAGACCCGCTTTGAGCTTTTCGAGTTTATCTATGGTGAAGTCATTGCCAATCTCATTGAGCATGGATTGAGTGATCACCAACTCACCCACCAAATTGATCAGGCTATCGACTTTGTCGATATCAACACGGATAGAACTGACACTGGATTCCGGCTTGTTGCTTTTTGCGACCGCTTTATTTGAGTCGGTGGCGGTTGGTGCAGGCGCAGATGCCGCTGGTGGAGTTTGCTCAGTTTGAGGCTCAGCAGAAATAGGACCTTGATCTACAACGTCCTCAGAGGGCTGTTCATTTACTTCTTCAGCTTGTTCCACTGGCGCAGAATCAAGTAACACAGATTCAATTGATAAATCACATTCGTCTTCAACCCACTCAAACACTTCGATAATATCGTGCTTGGTGACGTCGCCATTCAGAGTCATTTGCCAGCTCAGATAGCATAACTCTGATTCCATCTCCCCTACTTCGGGCAGTTTGTCTAGGTTCGCTTCAATCACACACGCTTCATCAAGCTCTACAATTTCACGCAGAATTCTTAACGGGTCATTACCGCTGAAAAACATCTCTTGATGGGGGGTGAATGTGACTTTCCATTCAGAAGAGACAGAGGCGTTATCGAAACTTGGTAAGTCTTCGCAGGCGACATCACTTGATGGGATATCTTCCTGCTCGTCACCTAATAGGCCTTGAAGCTGAAGGCTAACTGTCTGTTTAAGGTCTTCATCAACGTCAGTGCCACTTTCATGGCCAGCCAACATACTCGCGATGCAATCGCCACTTTTAAGAAGTATGTCAACGCTTTCTTTGGTGAGGGTTTTCTCGTCGTTACGAACCAAATCGAGGTAAGCCTCGACGGAATGGGTGAATTCACTAATATCGAAAAGATTAAAGGTTGCGGCTCCTCCTTTAATTGAGTGAGCCGCACGAAAGATAGTGTTGATGGTTTCTTTTTCAACACTGTTCGGGTCTATGTTAAGTAATACATCTTCGAGCACTTCAAGATTTTCACGACACTCTTCGTAAAACATCTTACGAAGTTGCTCCATATCTAAAGCCATACTCTTCCCTGCCGTTTGACGTTGTTATTATTTTCTTATTGGCCGTTTTTAGATAACACGCTTCAGCGTTTTAAGAAGCGTCTCTGGATTAAACGGCTTAACCAACCACCCTGTTGCGCCTGCCGATTTCCCCTCTTGTTTCTTCTCTGTGCTGGTTTCCGTTGTCAGCATCAAGATAGGGATAAATTTATATTGAGGCTTACCACGAATAGCCCTAACCAAGTCAAAACCGCCCATGATCGGCATATTAACGTCCGATATCACAACATCGAATTTGGTGACCTGAGCCTTTTTCAGCGCATCACTGCCATCATTGGCAGTTTCAACTTCGTAGCCAGCATCTTTGAGGGTATGACTGACCATCTGACGAATGGAGATCGAATCGTCTACGGCTAAAATCTTTGTCATATTTAGTTTCCTTACTCTTCCCTGTGGGGTTCAAACACGTGTTGTAATGCAAGTAGGTCGATACCTTCTTGCAAAACGTCTGAAGCGCTATTGAGGGTAATGTCTAAATTGGTGTTACGAGCACTGACAAACAGTGACGCTAAAAGCTGCAAACCGGCAGCGTCCACGCGGCCAACTTGAGAGGCATCGATATTCAAAGGTGAAGGTTGTTTAAGCCATTCTTCGTATTGAACCTTTGCATCCATTACGGTAGAAATTTCTAATGACTCACCTAGCAAGCAGTCCATACTATTACCCAATTCATTGTTGTTATTAGTAAATTGTCTTAGTTAGTATTTTTGTGATCTGACGTCATTTTTGAGTTTAGAAAGGATTAGCAAATACGCAAATACAAGTAGAGGTTTTCCCCTACGACAACAAAGGGTTAAACTCTATTCACGCTGTATTTTCTTTATCTTTTAATGACTTAAGATAGGAATCGAGATGCACAAAAAAGTCCTACATTTTTATTAGAAATTAATAGGACTTTTTCATGATTTTGTACTATGGGAGTTGGTTCACTAACAAACTTTACACTGTAAATTGTCACCGGCACAGTTCAGAGAGAAGTGGGTTTACAGTGTAAATTCTGCACGATTTCAGCTAAGTCTTGCTTTAGCCTTTGTTCACATTGCTTACGACCAATCAACTCGAACTCGCCAACGCAGCTAGCCCAAGTTTTTTGTTGTAGCACTTTAGCGACAATCAAATCGCTAACAGGTGAAAGCTTCGTCTTATCAAGTGACAACAGTAACTGTTTTATCAGAAAAGCGACACTCTCATAGCTTGCACCACCTTTTACATACTGCGTGATAAGGGGCATCGACAAGGTAAATTCAGGAGTCAGCTTTCGTGAAGCTAGCAACGCCTTCACCATCGGTGGTTCCATTTGGTTGAGTGAATCAGTGAACTGGTAATCTAGGCTAGCGCTAAATAACAGATGCGCTTGTTGCTGCCATTGTTGCTGAGGTTCGGAAACCATTATCACCGAATAGCTTCCACTCGCTTGGTCACGGCTCGATCCTACTTTCACCGCAACAAACCCGTTATTAGACCAAAATGAAAGCAAATCAGGCGTCGCCCCAAAACTGGTACTGAGGAAACTCGCGCTAGTTTGTTCAGCAAGACTTGTCAGCATCATGCTGCCGATCCCTCGCTGTTGAAGCTGTGGGTGAACCGCAATACGCATAATACGTAGGCTGGTTTGAGTGGCTGCTTGCGTGATACCAAGATGATTGGCAATACCCGCAGAAACTAATTGTCCTTTCGGACGACGCAAGCCAAGCTGAATATCCTTCACCAATTCGTCGTCTAAGCCCCCTTCCTCAACAACGAGCATGCACCCCACACAAGCCTCATGACAGTACGCGGCATAAACAGAAATGGCATCATCCTGCAGAGCAAGAAACAAATCATTGGGAGAGGTTTGATAATGCGCATTCACCAATAGCGCAAAGTATTGGCCAAACTTCTGCGGGTCTTCGACCAAATCCGTTTTATCTAATTTGACCAGCTTAGTCATTCCTGTATCGAGCTGTTCCTCGTCTAATACCGGGAGTTCAGCATCTAGGAGAAAGGTTTGATAATGCCAGCTCTCTAGCGGGTCGCCGCCTTGCCAGCGGATTGGCTGATCTATGTGGCAAGTCTGCATACCAGGGCGCTGCTCTTTCAGCCACTCGATAAACTTCAAACTAAAACCGCGACCAGAGCCCTCATAGCCATGTATTGTGCTGGAAAACACACAACGGTGATACCTAGCAACCATCGCTTGCAACATAGGCAGAGGAATCGCTGCAGCTTCATCAACCAACAGCGCATCACACTCAATCTTCTCACGCAATAACTCATCTGGCGCGATAAATCTTAGCGTCGAATTAGCGTAACGAACTGTTCCTTTTTCTATCACAGCTTGCGGTAAACCCTGCTCGGCATGTTGCAAAACAGGTGCTATAGAAGATGCCTGAGGAGCGGTAACAACAATATTAATATCCCGTTTTTGCATCAGCTGCGCAGCTGCGATACCCAGAGCACTGCTCTTTCCTCTTCCGCGATCTGCGGTCATGACCAGAGGACGTTTGCGGTGCCCTTCTACTACACGGCAGATCTTCTCTATTGCGAGTTGCTGCTGCTCATAAGGTTGATAGCCGACAGCTTTGCTCTCTACCTGAACAGGCAAACTGGGAATGCTAGAGCCGGAAGCCTCTAACTGGATAAGCTGATGTAATCCCTTGTCCAACCAAGCTCGCGCATGCTCATTTAGCTGGTTTGCTTTACCTATAACCAGTAACAACCCACCACCCACTAAGGTACCTAATGCAGCGCTAAAGCTATTAGCATCAAAACCAGTTGATAAATCGCATACCAACAACTGACATTCGTCGCCAAGTAACCTCTGGCCTTTGCTGTACGCCACGTGTCTCAACTTAGAATCAGCTTCACCACCGACTTGAAAGCAGACAGGTTCATCGTACTGGGAAAGAATCGTATCGATAATTTGCGTGCAATCTTCGTGATTGCCAGACAATGCAATGCCATAGCGATGACGCTGTTTTTTTGCCTGTAGAATCAATTGGGTCAGGAAATGCGTAAGAGTAGCCATACAAGAAGAAGCATCAGTTGGAATAGCGCCATCTTATCATAAGAGACAAAAAAAGCCGCTTTGCGCGGCTTTTGTCGATAAGAATAAGGAAACGCTGGGACTAGCCGAGCTTCTTCTCAATAAAGTTTAGGATGTCTTGCATGGTTTCATCATCCACTTTCTTAAGATTGAGCGCCAAGTTAGCGCCTTTGCGAGTGTAACTTGCGCGGCCTTTTACTAGGTCTACTTTATTGTTGATAGCTTTTTTAGGAGGTGAAAGCTCTAGAATCCAATTTTCAATCGTTTCCGATACTTCCTTGGTTAAACGTGCAACACCTTGAGCTTGACTGCGCTGCCATACAAAGCCTTCGTTAGAAGCACACATTTCCAGTAATTTCACTTGGTGATCAGACGATAATTCGCTGTATTGCTTATGCAGTTTAACGATTGTAGGACGACCTAGGTCACCCACATTAGGGTAAGCTTGTAGCAGCTCTAGAGGCAACGACGCTGCTTTGAGTGCACCACTAACTAGCGCTTCACTGCACTGGAAGATTTTTGCCAACGCTTTTTGGTCTTCCGCTTCACCGCTTTCCAGCTTAGCTTGCATTTCTTTGCCCTTTTCATACAAAGACAAAGGCTTATGCGCGTTGGCTACGTCGGAGAGGAACTTAGCATGCTCTGAGTTAATGTCGTCGGCTACATAGATAAGAAACTCTTTCTCGGCCAGAATACAAGACATACGACGACGGCTTCCATCTAGCACTTCAATTTTGCCGTCTCTGCCCTTACGCCCTACTGCTGGGTACTGCTGGCCGCGCTCACGTAATGTGGTCAGGACATCAGACAGTGCGTGCTCATTCAAAAATGACTGTTCACGAGCATTATCAGCAAACACAACGGTTTTCGTCGCGACTTCATTTGCCGGAATACGTACTAACTCGAAGGACACCATGTCTTCACCCGCCACAGACAACTCAATCACTTGAGCCTGTTCTTTAGCAGCAGTTTGCGCTTCTTGAGGAGTAGTCGCACGGCGCTTATTGGCTTTGCCAAATAGTTTTGCGTTGAGATCAGATGTTTTAATTGCCATTTTCTACTTACCCCTGATTGAGTGAAGACCAGTTACTGTGAAGCACTCGTTCCAGCTCAAGTGCACTTTTTTGTACCGCGTCTTGTGCGGTCGCTAATGTTTTCTTGCCACCTTCAAAGTCACTTACTGTCAAGTCAAATACGGTGCTGTATGTATCCGCACACGTTTCGAATGCACGACTGCGTGGAATCGTCGCCATCATCACTTGATCGCCTAACAAGTAATTCATTTCAGTGAGTACAGAAACCTGCTTCTTGTTGTCGTCTTCAAACATTGTCGGCATCAGGCGAACAAACTCTAAGCCTTTCCAGTCTTCAGGGAACATCTCGTACACCGTTGGCAGGTGCTGGAAGAAGTTTACTGTTGAAGCCCAGTCTAGACGCTTAGCAGCACAAGGGATGAGGAGCGCGTTTGAAGCGTACATTGCATTCCAAACCAAAGGGTCAACGTGAGGGCCGGTATCGATCATAATGATGTCGAATTCATAGGAAATCTTGTCGATAAGCTTTTCTTTTAACAGCTTAACAATATCCAAAGACTGGTTTTGCGAAAGATGCTGCCAAGCCTCTGCGTTAAACATAGCGTCTTCAGGGAACGCCGACACCGTTTTCAGGTTGGGATACTGCGTTGGTAGTAATACGTTCTTGTTCAAAAACTCTTTATCGACTTCTACCCCCTCTGGCACGTTATCAAGCATAACATCCACTGCAGAGTAAATATTCTCGTGCTCAGAAATACTGATTTGCGGGTTTAAGAACAAACGTAGTGACCCTTGAGGGTCTAAGTCGATAAGACAGATACGGTAACGCTTATCTAAATTTAGTGCTAAACAAGCCGCTAAGTGCACAGCAGTCATCGACTTACCAGTGCCACCCTTTTGGTTCTGTACGTTGATGATCCACGGTTTATTGTCGCCATTTTTCTTGCGCTGGTGGAATTTATCGACACCTGCCGCATCCATCAGCATGTGTGCTTCTTGTAGCGAAATAGAGTAATGATTGGCGTTGTTCTTAGTAAATTGATGCCCAGCTTCTTCAAGCTTGTTGATTGCATCATCTAACTTACGGCGCGTTAATCCAGAACGCGTTTCCATCAATGCTTTAGACATTGGAGGGAAATGCTCGTCACTGCGCTCTTCCAAAACAATTTCAATACGGTCAGCTTGTACTTGCTGCGTTTGTTCAGCGAGCTGGTAGAGATTTTCTATCGTTTGTTCTCTTTTCATTGCCAAATTCCGTTATTAGGGTCTAACGACAGATTGTACAGCAATATCAAACCAAAACAATAAAAAGGTGAACAAACACTTTTAGATAGCTATCACATTAAATACAAAATTAACCTGGTATTTAATGATTGCTGACAAAAGTGCTACTAAAAAACCCGTCTAAAGAAGCAAAACTTAGCCTCAATAACAAGACTACTTTTAAAATGTTACAGCGTTACTTATTTACATTGTAAACCCAAAAGAGCGAAAGAACTTACGGAACGATTATAAAGAGCTTGCAAATTACGGGAGGTGTCATTTCAATTCAGTCTCGCCTAAATAACGCGCGAATTAGTGATGGCAAAAACTACGATTCATAGCTTAGTGAACCAACTCTTAATACAACGGAACAATGATCAAGGTAGTTATCATGATCATTGTTCCGTGTGAATATGCCAATATAGGAACGATGATCAAGAGTAACTAGGACTATATTACGAACAAACATCCCCTGGGCGTAAATGATCTTTTTCTGGATCAATGATCAAGAAACAGAAAACCTCGGAAGCATGTAAATTGAACTCTGAATTACGGAAGAGTGCAGATAGAATGGGGCTTGAGCATAAAACCTTAATCAGTAAGGCGTTGTGGAGCGCATACGTCCATTCAATCGAACTCACAATATAAACCTTGATCATGCTTTCGATTGTAATCCGAATTGACGAAACAAGCAGAGCGATAACCGAGTGGTGTCATTTCAATTACAATAAAACGAATTTTGTATAAAAAAACAGCATGAATCGCATTGCCTTGATCATCGTTTCGGGAAAAAATGAAAACGCAATTGACCAAACTTGCCTTTCAACATCGAATAGAATTCAGGCCTCTGTGGATAACATGTGTAATGGTGATGATCATGCTTTCAGATGTTCGTTGATCATGCGTACGAAGTTTATATGATCATGCTTCTAGCTAAGTTTGATCATGCTTTCTGCTCTACGTTGATCATCGTTTCAATCACACTATGATCATGCTTCTGAACGTGATGTTTTTTTGTCCTTTAAAAACATCACGTTACAAGCAAACCTTCGCTCGGATCAATAGATCATATAATCAATTAAGATCAGAATAATCAAATAGATCAGTTATTTAAAAGCAGCAATTTTTTCTTTATTTATGATCTTTTTTTCTTTATTCTCTTGGAACTATAGCGATATTACGGCTAGTGTGACACGGATCTAATAATGAGCTCAGAAGAAAAACTACTGATCAAAGCCCCAAGAAGCCACAAAGACGGACATTTATTCGAAGTATCTGAAACGGCCGTAGACTGGATTGAGCAATACCAACATTTTAAAGGCGTCACGAAGAGTATCGTGGAATTGCTGAATCTTATTTCATTGCAAGGCTTTCGCAGTAAGGACGGCTATGTCTCAACCACAGAGCTTATTGATGCAACCGATGGTCAATTGACCCGTGCGGCTATCCAACAACGCCTAAGAGCGGCAGTAAATATTGGTTTGTTTAAGCAAGTCCCTGTTCGATTTGAAGAAGGGCTAGCGGGAAAAACCATGCTACATCGCTTTATCAATCCGAATCAGTTGATCTCCGTTCTTGGCTCCACCAGCTTAGTGACCGAATCAGTTAAACAAAATGAGAAGCAAAAACGCTCCAAAGCGCTGGCGCAGACTCAGGTCAATAAACGCTTACTGAATGAACACGGGCTTAATACGCCACCAGCGATGAAAGATGAAGCGGATCAATTTGTCGTTTCGCCAACTAACTGGGCAGGGATCATTGATCAAGCTCTCGCTCCACCAAGAACACGTAAGAACTACCAAAAGTCCATGGTGTCGATCTCTGGAACTCGAGCTGTAATCGAAACTCGATCTTCAAAAAACATCATGACGGTCGACGATCTTATGACGTTGTTCGCGTTGTTCACGCTGACAGTACAATACCATGATCATCATCGTGAAGATTACCACTTAGAAGCAACTCAAGCGCCTAACAAGACACCGCTCTACATCACCGATATTTTGTCTCTACGTGGCAAAAAGGACAGTGGTCCGGCGCGTGATTCGATTCGTGACAGTATTGATCGAATCGAGTTTACTGATTTCCAGCTGCACGAGCTGACCGGCCGATGGCTTAGTGAGAACATGCCAGAAGGCTTTAAGAGCGATCGTTTCCGATTTTTGGCTCGTACCATCACTGCATCAGAAGAAGCGCCTACAGAGGGCGCTGACGGCGAAATTCGCATTAAGCCAAACTTGTATATCCTTGTGTGGGAACCTTCGTTCTACGAAGAGCTGATGACGCGAGATTATTTCTTCTTGTTCCCGCCGGAGATCCTAAGACAGCATACGCTGGTCTTCCAACTGTATTCTTATTTCCGTAGCCGCATGTCGCGTCGTCATACTGACGTGATGCTCCTGACTGAGCTCAACCAAAAGCTGGCGAGAAACATCGAGTGGCGCCGTTTTTCGATGGATCTGATTCGTGAGTTGAAGAAACTATCGGAAGGAAAGGGGACCGATGATCTGTTTGTGGTGAACTTGTGGGGTTACCACTTGACCCTGACCGCAATGAGCGAAAAAGGTAAGATCACGGATTACCAGGTGGACATCAAGTGTGATGCAGAAGAAGTACTGCGTTATTCTCGCGCTCGCACCACCAATGCAGGTAAGCGTAATATGGCGCCGACTTTGCCAAACCCACTGCGTAACGAAATGGTGTCTAAGCAGAAGCTGGATGAGTTGTCAGAGATCATTGATGGGGAATTCGAGCCGATCCAGCGTAAAGCGCCGTCACCACGCGGTAAACTGGGCCGCCGAGTGAAGCTCAGAAAGCACTTAGTTGAGATCAATGCTGATGAGATCACCATTACCTTGTCTAAATATACCTCTCCAGAGGCCCTAGAACGCAGTATAACGGCGTTAGCTGCAATGACAGGACATTCACACTCCTCAATCAAAGATGAGTGCTCAGAGCTCATAGACAAGCTCGATTGGCTGAGAGTAGGGCAAGAGCCTCTACCATACGAAACACTAAGTAAGTTAGTTGAGCTGTATAACCAACAGAGCGAAAACAAGCATTTGTCTATCGAAAGGCTGATTTCTGGATTGGCGGTACGCCGAAAAGTGTGCAAACAAGTATTCGAAGGCCACCTTGATGAAACCGTATTTAGGGCGTTAGATGAAGTTGCAGTGTAAAGCTGCAACTAAGTTTCGGTGAGTGCTGGTAGCACTTTGTTACGTTTGCTAAGCCACTGATACAGATATTCGCAATTGTTTATAAATTAAACGAATCTACGACATTACCCTGACAATGAGCTGACATTAGGAGCGCGTCGGTTGTTAATATTTATCCCGAATAGACAACCTTTTGTCCTTTCTGATGAATTAATAGATTGGCTCATATTGTTACATTCATTCTGAATTGTTTGCGAGTTCTGTAAAGAACTCGCTTTTTTTCGTTGGTACTTTTTACTGCCGCTGCCAACGAAAGCATGATCAAGTGACTCCTCTTGATCATTGTTCCGTGATTACGCTTCTTCCGTTTGTATCTCGGATTGTTCAGATGATGTTTAAGCTTGTAGAGAATCAGTTACAGAGACAAATCCCATCATGATATCGAATCGGAATGTAATGACTTGATGATGAAGAAACACTCTTTAGTTGCTCTAGTGGCTTTGTTTACGTCATGCGGTGTATATGCTCAATCGCATACGGCCTTTAACAGTGAAACTATGTGCAAGCGGCAGTACGCAGATGCGGTTTTCTTGCTCCAAGTAGAATACAGCAACCATGAAAACAGCGACCAAGTGCGCAGAACGGCGGAACGTACCATTGATCGTTCACGTGATATTTATGCCAGCTCAGACAGCTTCTGTTCTGCGCTGAACTACCTTGTGAATGATGCGCCTGAGACGCTCGTCGAAGACTTTGAACGTCCAAGACGAGGCGAAGCTCTGCTTTAGTCGGGCATAAGGCCAGCAGGCTCTCATATAAAAAGAAATCCGCCGCTAATGGTCACCTTAGCGGCGGATTTGTATTTGCGCTTCCGAAACTGAATGAGAGCAGTCCCCTCAATTCTAACCCACCACAAATAGGCTTAAGAGCGGCGGTTATTATATACAGTGAACGGTTAATGCAGTGAAGGCGTATTTGCTGTTTTGCCTTGATCATCGTTCCAGTGCTGTGAAGCCATAAAGCTTACGTGTGCTTCCACCAGCGCTTGGGATTGCTTGTGCCAAGAATGAGGCTGCTGTTGATTACAGAACTCAAGTGATAGTACCGTCAGGTGCTGCATCCGCTTCATACACCAGTCTTTTAGTTCTAGCTCCGACAATGGCTGACAAACACAGTGTTGGAGTTTGCTGTAGGCTAACTGGAGATACTGAAACGCCTTATCTGGCTGAGTGTGTCTATGGTGATGAAAGATACGTAGGCAGCCATCTAACCAACAGGCGATCGCTTTGCTTTGCAGATCGGTAATGCTTGGCCCCCAAACCGTATCAGGTGCGGATAGGATCAATGATTCAAGATCGGAGACTTGATCATGCTTCCGCTGTTGATACCAGTCACTGATGTGACTTACCCAAGTATCTAATTGCATCATGCGACGTTTTTTCCTTTGCTTTCAAAATGATGTTTAACAAAGTGGTTCGGTCCGACTTGATCAAACTCAGTTTCAAATTGTGAACTTTTACTGCGGATATTGTCGGCGTCTATCGAATAGTTTGGTTCACTCTCAACCAAATTACCAAATGGTAAGTCGGGATCTGGCACTGCTGAAATCAACAGCTTAGTGTAAGGGTGCTGTGGGTTGGTCAGTATCGATTGAGTGTCGCCCCATTCTACGATCTGGCCTTTATACATTACGGCCGTCTCCTCGGCGATGTAATGAGCGGTGGCTAAATCATGGGTGATATACAAAAAGCCAATTCCTAGCTCTTTTTTCATTCGCTGCATCAGATTGAGCACGCCCAAACGAATCGACACATCCAGCATTGATGTCGGCTCATCAGCCAGAATGACTTCTGCACCAACCGCGAGGGCGCGTGCTAGGTTGACCCTTTGCCTTTGGCCGCCGCTGAGCTGATGAGGAAATTTTTCCAAGGTATCGGGAGCAAGTTCCACCATCTCAAGAAGCTCATTGAGTTTAGCTGGGATGTCTTTGTTTGACGCTACCTGCTTGTGAATCTTCAACGGACGAGTCAGGTGATGGGCGATCGTGTGGGTTGGGTTTAGGGAACCAAACGGGTCTTGGAAGACCATTTGAACCTTGCTTCGGTAATCCAACAGTTCTTTTCGGCTGGTGATGTCATTGATGTTTTTGCCATTGAATAGGATTTCTCCTTCCGTAGCGGGGTAGACTTTCGTCATCAACCGAGCGCAGGTACTCTTGCCACAGCCAGACTCGCCAACCAGCGCCAGCGTTTTACCAGCATGAAGGTTGAAGCTGATGCCCTGCAGTGCCTTGAAACGTTCTTGCTTGGCAAACCCACCACCAATAGTGAACTCTTTGACTACGTTTTTGACTTCGATGATTGGTTTGCTCATGCCGGTTCTCCTTGCGCATGTTTCGCTTCATGAATGTTTGGAAAAGAGGCCCACAGCTTTTGGGTATAGGCATGTTGAGGTTGGTTGCGGATCTTTTTCGACGCGTTAACTTCCACGATCTCGCCATTTCGCATGATCGCTATGCGATCGCAAAGTTGACTCATAAGGGCAAGATCGTGAGTGATGAACAGTACCGAGAAACCAAATTCGTCACGCAGTTGATAAATTTGCTGCAAGATCTCGCGCTGTACCACGACATCCAAAGCGGTGGTGGGCTCATCCATGACGATCAGTTTTGGGTTGAGTGAAAGCGCAATGGCAATCACCAAACGTTGGCGCATACCGCCGCTAAACTGGTGCGGATATTCAGATAGACGTTCCCGAGGTATATTGACCAAGTCCAGTAGCTTTTCTGCTCTGTCTTTGGCTTGCTGGTCGGTCATGCCTTTATGATGCCTGAGTACATCGGCAAATTGTTCCTGAATAGTCAGAACAGGATTGAGGGAGTTCATGGCGCTTTGGAAGACCATTGCGATTTCACTCCAACGCAGCGTGTTAATCGCTTTGTCTGATAGTTTCAGCAAGTCTTGACCATTAAAATGAATCTGGCCACCTGAGATGAATGCCGGCGGCTTATGTAAGCGATTAATCGCAAATGCGATGGTGCTCTTTCCGCAACCGGACTCACCCGCTAGGCCAAAGATTTCTCCTTTGCCAATATCAAAGCTGACGGAATTGACGGCATTAAAATCTCCGTTGTCCGTGATGTAGTCGACACACAGCTCTCTCACTTGGAGGACTGGGTCGGGGTGGAAGGCATGCTCAAGCTCTGGTTTACTCATAACGACTCTCATTAAATACAAAAGATAATGATTATCATTAACTGTTATTTTGTTTCGTAAAACAACCACGCTCTTGAAAGGTGAAGTCACTCGAAAAAACGGCTGGAACAAAGGTGAAACGGTGAGGGAAGAACCACTGAACCTCAGTCTGAAAATGAGACCCAGATCAGCTTACTTTTTACAGGGGTAATCCCTTAAATGTACGTCTACAATTTAAGGGGTGCAAAGGTTTAATGAGCGAAATATTAATTGGCTTTCTGAACCTATACTTTCATCACATTCTAAACCAAATTTTCTTAACAAGAATTTGGGGCTTTGCTACAGATTACCTGTCCCTTACATGGTTCGTTCGGAGGTAACAATGTCCATTAATTCTATAGACCATGACGAAATGACTAACATTGCAAATAAGTGGGACTTCACGGAAGAAGTAGAAACTCAAAAGCCTGTGAAACAGGTTAAGTCAGCCGAAGCTCGTCGTCGCATTGAAGCATTAAGAGAGATTCGTGAAAGTGGCTTATCCATCGAAGAAGCGCGGGAGTTGGGTTTGCTCCACTAGAAGTGATTGCAACTAACAATAGTAAGGGTGACAGCTGATGTCACCCTTCTTATTTTCAGCGTTTATTGATCTAAAATCCCTTATTTTTCCCTTTCACTATGCTATATTTCGTGCCCACGTATTTATTGAATTGTATGCACCATGTCGATCAATCTTTCACTATTACCTGCTGACGAAAAGAACAAAGTAGAGCTAGATAAGCAAGCCTCGTTCTTGGTTTGGAAGCTCAGAGAAGCGAAAGCTGGCCCTGAAGAAATCATCGAGCAGCGCGACAAGATTGTTGATGAGCAAGAAAAAGCATGGTTCGATCAATCCATTGAAAAGTACAAACGAGTGATGGGCGTCGCTTAGCGCAGAATGCTCATGTCTCAGCAGAGTAGGAAATTGAAAAGGTCCTACATTTTGCTAAAATCCTTCGCATTAAATTGAATTAGAGAGAAGATCCCGATGGGAAGAAGTTTTGAAGTGCGCAAAGCCTCAATGGCGAAAACTGCAGGCGCAAAAATTAAAGTTTATTCCAAATACGGTAAAGAAATTTACATGTGCGCGAAAAACGGTGGCGCAGATCCAGACATGAACTTGTCTCTGAAGCACCTGATCGCTAAAGCTAAAAAAGACCAAGTACCAGCGCACGTTATCGACAAGGCGCTTGATAAAGCAACAGGTGGCGGCGGTGAAGACTATGTACCAGCACGCTACGAAGGTTTTGGTCCTGGCGGCACAAGTGTGATTGTTGACTGTCTGACTGACAACGGTAACCGTACTTTCCAAGATGTACGCCAGTGCTTTGTGAAAACAGGCGCGAAAATCGGTGTTGAAGGTTCTGTTTCTCACATGTTCGATCACCAAGCGGTATTCCAGTTCAAAGGCGACGATGATGAGATCATCCTAGAAACGCTAATGATGGACGACGTAGACGTAACAGACGTAGAGCTAGAAGAGGGGGTAATTACTGTATTTGCTCCTCACACTGAGTTCTTCAAAACCAAGACTGCGCTAAACGGTGCATTCCCAGATCTGACTATCGACGTTGAAGAAATCACATTTGTTCCTCAAACGCACACTCCTGTATCGGGTGAAGATGCTGAGAAGTTCCAGAAGTTCCTAGACATGCTGGATGACTGTGATGATGTGCAGCAGGTTTACCACAACGCTGAATTGTAATCAGCGAATGTGAACAAACGAAAAAGCCGGGCAATATGCCCGGCTTTTGTGTTTTTAGCCAACACCATCGGTTGGCCTATATTTTTCCTAATGATTAATGGACGCGGCACATTAACGAACTTGCTGCTCCACTCGTAGTTGTGTCCCTTGTAGCTGAGCTATCTCTAGCGAGTCTGGTAATCTTTTGTCTTGTTTTCTTGGCTTTGTTGCCCATTCTGAAAACTTCCTAATGAGAGGCAAAACAGTAAGCCCTAACATCAACGCGATTGGCCAAGATAACGTAAAACTTTGTAGCCAAATCGGCGGCCACTCAGGGCTGAACTCCATACGCATTCCTGAAATGATTCCAGACATGATGGCTGCCATTACCAAGGAAGACAAAACCGTGTTTAACCACATCTGTTTTTTATTCATAGTCATTTACCCTTGAGTTGTGGTTGGTTGAACTTTGATGTAGAAAGGTTATAACTATCCATTAATGAAAAAAATAGGAAGATCTAGAACTATGAATTCCATATTTGGAAATATTGATGATCTGTTCTTGTTTTGTGCTGTCGTCGAAGAAGGCTCATTGCTGTCGGCATCCAAAAAGCTTCAGCTGCCGGTATCGACGATGTCACGCCGTTTAACTGCACTGGAAGCCCGACTCAATGTTCGTTTATTGGAGAAGCAGGGTAGGGAACTTGTCCCGACTTTAGCGGGTGAGGAAGCCTTTCAGGCGCTCAGTAGCGGCATGGAATCGGTTCAAGCCGCATTTACGGAGATTCTAACCGATAGAGAGGCCATTCAAGGGCGGATCAAACTGGCGATTCCGCATAACTTTTATGATGGCTTTGTTGGGAAAATCATAGAGAGCTTTCTGGCACAGTATCCTAAAGTGCAACTCGATCTGGTGCTCAGCCAAGAGCAGGCAGTGCCGCAAACTGATCGCGATCTACTGATGACTTTTGACATCAGTAATTTAGAAGGGATGATCGCTCGTCCTCTATTCAAAGCTCAACATGGCTTTTTTGCCAGCCCTGAATATTTGCGGTCTCATCCCGAGATTACGCAGCCTGATGATCTCGAAAAACATGAGTGGATCTGTGTCGACCACCTACTACAAATACCTGTCTACAAAGAGGAAGATCTGATCCAAATGGTGTCCATTCGCCCCAAGTTAACTGTGAATGATATCCATGCTGTAGTACAGGCCACAGAGAAAGGAATTGGAATCGCTTCCTTACCCTATAGGCATGTATCATCTCAGATGAATCTAGTGCAAATATTGCCGCAATATCACCGCAGCGACAGGCAGGCATATTTGGTTTACAAAGAAAGAAAATATCAACCCAAGGCACTGACATTACTCATCGATGCTTTGATTGAAGGGGTTCAACTGGCGCAGAAATCGCAACCCGTCAAATAATGGAGAACAACATGAAAGTAAGTTTTATTGGTTTAGGTGTGATGGGCTTTCCAATGGCAGGGCATCTAACGAAAGCAGGATTTGACGTCACGGTATTCAATCGTACTCATCATAAAGCGCTGGATTGGGCTGAACAGTACCAAGGCCATGCGGCGAGCACTGTAGCCGAATGTGTTAAAGAGGCCGATGTGGTATTGGTTTGCGTGGGTAATGATGACGATGTGCGTAGCATGACAACCAGTGAAACTGGCGCCATTGCAGCGATGAAAGCTGGAGCCATTCTTGTTGACCACACCACAACGTCGGCATTATTAGCGGAAGAACTGGAACAGGCGACTCTTGCCGCTGGTGTGCGCTTCATGGACGCACCAGTGTCTGGTGGTCAAGCGGGCGCTGAGAATGGCGTATTAACTATCATGTGCGGCGGTGAACAAAGCGTGTTTGATGAGCTGCAACCTGTGTTTGATGCTTACGGTAAGTCATCGGTATTGATGGGGCGTGTAGGTCAAGGGCAGCGCGCGAAAATGGTCAATCAGATCTGTGTCACGGGTGTATTAGCTGGGTTGGCGGAAGGGCTTATTTTAGCCGAGAAATCTGGCTTAGAGATCCCTGCTCTTATTGATTGCCTGAAAAATGGTGCAGCGGGTTCATGGCAAATGGAAAACCGAGCCAATACGATGGCACAAGATAAGTTTGATTTTGGCTTTGCTATCGATTGGATGATCAAAGATTTGGGCTTCTGTTTAGACGAAGCTGAGCGCCAAAATATCACTTTGCCATTAACCCAAAAATCGGTTGAGCAATACAAGCAATTAAGTGCCGCAGGTGATGGCCGCATGGATACATCGGTGCTGATGCGCGCTATTAAAGCCGAGGCGCAAGCTAAGTAAAACACGTAAGTTAGATTTACAGTGTAAACAACACTCTATCGATCTCTGAGGCGATAGAGTGCTGTGATTGAATGAGGCAGTGAGATGGCGAAAGTGATATTTATCTGTGGCTTTATCGGCAGCGGTAAAACCACCTATGCAAAACAATTGGCGGACACTGAGCCGGCTTTTCGTTATTCGATTGATGAATGGATGATCCCGCTTTACGGTGAACACATGGAGCGAGAAGTGTTTGACGCTCGTCTTGCCACTCTTACTGAGCTTTTTCAGCGCTCCGCGTTGGAGATGATTGAACTGAATGTTTCGGTGATTTTTGACTATGGTTTGTGGCGCCGTAGCGATCGCGTGGCCATGCTGGCGTGGGCAAATCAGCATAACCTTGAAGCGGAGCTGCATTATCTGGATGTGGACTTCGAAACCTGCCAACAACGAGCCTTGTCACGTAATAGCCAGCGAGAAAACAAGGCCTACGAAATGACACCAGAGATGCTCGATATGTTTTGGACGTGGTTTGAAACGCCTGATTCCGATGAACACGTTATCTCTATTAAAAGTGGGATAATAGATGGATAAGCAGGAACTTAGTGGCGGCCGAAAAGGCGCAATTTTTAAGCACGGAGAGACGGTGATTCGTCCACTTACACAGTGGTCCAAAAGTGTTCACTGCTTTTTGGATTATCTTGCCAGAAATGGCTTTGATGCCGGCCCGAAGGTTATCGAGGCAACGGATTCCAGCGAAACACTCAGCTATGTGGTGGGTGATGTCTACAATTACCCACTTGTCGGGGCTATCGCTAGCGATCAAGCACTAACCTCAGCAGGTCAGCTGTTACGCCGTTTTCATGATGTGAGCGCTTTATTTGTTTCAGAAAATCGTGCCCAGAATCTAGAGTGGATGTTGCCAAGCCGAACACCCGAAGAGGTGATAGTTCACGGAGACTTTTCGCCTTACAACGTGGCATTGAAAGAAAACCAAGTCACCGGTGTGTTTGATTTTGATACAGCACATCCCGCTCCGAGATTATGGGATCTCGCCTACGCCGTTTATTGCTGGGCGCCATTCAAAACGGGCTCTAATGACTCTTTGGGAAACATTGATAGCCAATCACACAGAGCCAAGCTGTTTTGCGATGCCTATGGCGCAACACCACAGCAGTGCGAGGGGCTGGTTGAAGCTATGAAGGAGAGGCTAGATGCGCTGGTGGGGTACATGCATAGCCAAGCAGAGCAGGGTAATACCGCGTTCATAGATAACCTCGCAGATGGCCATCACCTGAGCTACCTTCGTGATATTGAGTACTTGAGCACCCATGCTGAGTACATTACATCTGTGTTGGTTTCTCCAAGCCGTTCTTAATGCGGATCTGGTTGGGCGTTTGACCAAAACGTTTCATTAGCAGCTTAGAAAGGTAACTGGCGTCACTGACATTTATTTCATCGGCTATCGTAGAGAGAGTTAGCGTCGAGTTGACTAATCGCCATTTCGCGTAATCTAGCCTCATATCGAGCCAGTAGTGGTGAGCGGTTTGCTGGGTGAAAGCGTGGAATTTACGATCCAGCTGTCGGCGGCTTATTCCTATTCGTTGTGCAATTTCTTCGAGGCTAGTAGCGTCTGCTAGATGGAGCCGCATAAGTCGGATGGCGGAATTGAGAATGGAGTCCTGCTGATATTCGTCTTTAGTTGAACGCAGAATATGGACCGGTTCACGAGTCTCATCGACCAGCATATCAGCCAAGCCTTTAAGCGCTCGTGGTTGGTCAAAGTGCTTGGCTAAGATTTCCGCCGCGAGATCGATACTGGCGCTTCCACCCGCGCAGGTGATGCGCTTACCGTCGAATTGGTACAGTTTGTCGCTGGTGACGCGCAGCTTGGGGAACATAGAGCGAAATTCCTGTTCGTGACGCCAATGGATTGCAACTTCGTGGTTGGACAAAAGCCCTAACTTCGCTAATAAAAAGCTGCCATTGTCTAAGGTGACCAAAGGTGTTCCGTTAGCCGCTGCTCGTTTAATCCAATCGCCATATTGGTTGGATTGTTCGATGGCTTGTTTAGCGGTGCGGCTGCCAAAGATCACGAGGTAATCGATTTTGGTCAATTCAATGTCGTCAACGTGCTGATCAATATTCAACAACACTCCAGAGCTGGATCGTACTTGCTGTTGGTGTCCTACCACTTTCCAACTGCATAGCCTTTGCTGACTACTGTCTGCTTCATCTGCGGTAAATCTTAGCTTATCGATGAAACCACCAAATGGCAGCATGGCGAAATCTTCTAGAAGTAACAGCGCAAAACGTAGCGTAGGGAAGTGTGTGGGAAGTTGTGTGGCAACCATGAATCAAAAGCCAATATCAATTTGAATGTCTAAATATTACCTATATGTGTCCATTTTATACCAAGGGGAAACTCGATTTGTTCGTAGACTTGTGACTTATCCCAATAGTTATTGAGAATAGAGATGCAGTTCGAAGTTTGGTTGATTTATTTGGTTGCCGTTGTTGGCGTGAGTTTAGTTCCCGGGCCGAACGGCTTATTGGCGCTGACACATGGGCTAACGTATGGCCGGCAACAAGCAAAATATACTGTGTTAGGCGGTGTGGTGGGTTTTAGCTTGTTGATCACTCTAGCGTTGAGTGGAATAGGCGTGCTTTTAAGCCTTTCTGAATCGATCTTAATCGTGATGAAAGTGCTCGGTGGCGGTTACTTGATTTGGCTCGGCTACAAGTTGTTGAAACAAAGAGCTGAGGGAATGGACATTGAGACAAAGACCAGTGCAACCAGCCGTTATACTCTGTTTAAAACTGGTTTCATGACCGCGATCGCCAACCCCAAAGTACTACTGTTTTTTGCTTCATTTCTGCCCCAGTTCCTCAACCCTAATATCGGTTTTATTCAGCAGTGGTTAGTCCTGGCGGCAACGTTTGTGGCGGTGGAATATTGCGTCGAATATCTATTAGTTGCCAGTGCCCACACCATGCGTGGTCATCTACAAAGTAAGGCTGCGTTGTTGAATAAAATCAGCGGAGGTCTGTTTATTGGTTTTGGAGTGTTACTTCCCGTTGTGTAATTAATGCCTGGATGGTCTGGTAGCGTTTCGCCAGATCGCGGTTTTTCTTGTGTACCAAGTAGAGCGTTTCATTCACCGCTGAAACAGGCTGGTGGATGACCAACTGGTGTTTGTCTGGGAAGGCATCGATGGCACTCTGCGGAAGTACGGTGAAGCCAATGCCTTGCGAAACAGGCAATAGAATTTGGCTGAGCTGGTTGATGTAACTGCTTACTTCAATACTTTCAACCTCCAAGCCTTGCAGCTCTGGTGAGTGACAACGTTCGTTGTACATCGCAAGGTAATGTTTGGCATCGGGGTGAGCGATCATACCCAGTTCTTTCAGTAGATCGGACGTGACAGGTTTGCTCTTATGCTGCTTGCCAATCACTAAGCATAGTGGTTCTTCCCCAACGGCTTGGTAGCTAAAAAGGTGGCTGTGAGCGGTGTCGGTGACGATACCTAAGTCGGTGAAACCGTTTTGGATGTTGTCCAAAATTCGCTGGTTTGGTGCGACTTCCAGTTGGAAGGAAAGATCGCAATGCTGGTGTTGTAGAGTGAGTAGTTGTGGATATAGCCATAGGGCAAAAGAACCTGAGCACGAAATAGTACATTGCCCAGCGTAGGGAGAGTCTTCACTCAGGCTATGCAAAAGCTGTTGTTCTCGCTCGGCTGACTGAAGTGCGTAGTCGTAAACTTGCTTACCTTGCTCAGTCAGTTCAAAGCTCTTGTTTATCCGTTTGATCAGGGCATGGCCGCATGCTTGTTCAAGCTTTTTGATATGTTGGCTTACACCGGGTTGAGTCATAAATAACGTGTCAGCCGTTTGAGTAAAATGGCCAACTTCAACCAGAGTTTTAAAGGTCTTTAACCAAATTGGGTTGAGCATATCGGGGTGCCTTTGCCAGTAATAGGAACGCTTTCTCTTTACGTTATTTGGATATAACAAAATATTATTATATGGCTTGTTAATGATAATATCTAATTTGGTCAATGCACTTAGCGTTTGGCTAATATCGAGAGGCTACCTCACCCTCTATTCGGAATGTGGAGTAGCGATATCTTGTGGGCAAAACGGATTATTGTGTATTGGCTTTATGCTAATTCAGAGTACACTTCCGCAGTTTTTAATCTTGTAGGTGAATCGTAAATGGGTGTGGAAAGCATTCTAGCGTTTGTTGTCATCGTATTCTTTATTGCTGTCATTCCCGGTCCTAACGCTTTGCTAGTGTTAAGCACTGCGTTAACCCAACGCAAGCTGTTCGCGGTGGTGAACATATTGGGGGTGTCGCTTGGCTTTTTGTTCCATGCATTTATTTCCGCCAATGGGATGAGTCTGGTGTTGTCCCAGACACCATGGGCATTCCAAGGCCTAAAGTGGATTGGTGTCGGTTACTTAATCTGGCTTGGCTACAACCATTTTAAAGTGGCGCTGAAAGCGGAAGATGGCACGTTAGTGATCCCACAAGCCGCGAAACGGAAAATGAAACAGCACTTTGTTAAAGGCCTGCTCACCAACTTACTCAATCCGAAAATAGTGTTGTTTTATTTGTCGATCTTCCCTCAATTTGTCGACAAACAAGCCGTAATGCGCGATAGCTTGATGCTTGGTGCGTTGCAAGCCGCTGTCGTGGCGAGCTGGTTTATGGTGGTCATTTTGATGGCGGGCACATTGAAGCAATGGCTAACACAAAAGCGCACAGCGAAATGGATGAACTTTACCTGCGGTATCATCTTTGTTGGCTTTAGCCTACAACTTGCTTTGTTCCAGCTTTAAACCGAATTTTTGTCAATTTTTGAGCTCAACCACTCTGCTGTCTTGATCTGACTCAATCAAATCTTGGATTACTCTTTTGGGGTAGTAGATCTGTTGCGTTATTCGCATACATTGCCGGTGATCCTCCTACAATTATTAGAGCAATGACAACTAGCATGCCGATGACTTGCACTGAGTCTATTGGGTGTGTAAGGGATAGTGTGATGAGCAATCCTCGAGCGAAAACTTCAGAAAGTCGTCGCCGTTTTTTACGCGATGCAGCGCGTACAGCTGCGGGTGTTGGTGCGGTGGCGACTGTATTTGGCTTGCAATCGGTGCAGAGCCAAGCAAGAGATGGCAGCGGTGTGCCCGTCCGTCCGCCGGGAGCGTTAGAGAAAGGCGACTTTGAAAAAGCGTGCACCCGTTGTGGGTTGTGTGTTCAAGCCTGTCCTTACGACACGCTTAAACTTGCGACATTGCTCTCTTCAGTCGAGTCGGGCACGCCTTATTTTAATGCTCGTGAGATCCCCTGCGAAATGTGTGAAGACATACCGTGTGTCGTGGCATGCCCAAGTGGCGCACTTGATCACTCACTGACGAACATAGATGACGCTCGCATGGGAACAGCGGTATTGATTGACCACGAGTCGTGTCTTAACTGGCAGGGGTTAAGGTGCGATGTGTGTTATCGCGTGTGTCCACTGGTCGATGAAGCTATCACGCTTGAGCACATTCGCAATGAACGTACTGGCTATCATGCCAAGTTAATCCCAACTGTACATTCCGATAAATGCACTGGCTGTGGTAAATGCGAGCAGGCGTGTGTCACCGAAGTGGCTGCAATCAAAATCATTCCAACTGAGTTAGCCAAAGGGAAAATGGGCGCGCATTACCAATTGGGTTGGGAGGAGATTAATAAGCCCTTAGGCAACAGTCGCCCAGACAGTAGTGCCATTCCTTCCGGTGCGCTTGAAACACTCGGAGGAAGCAAATAATGGCGAAAAATCTTGCGAAAGATGCGGGTAAAGAAGCGCGGCAAAAACTTGGCTGGTGGCATGCTCATCGGTTTCTCATTTTGCGCCGAGCCTGCCAGTTCACGGTAATGGGGCTGTTTCTTCTGGGGCCAACAGTTGGAATTCTCAAAGGCAATCTGTCATCTAGCTTATTGCTAGACACAGTACCGATGACCGACCCACTGATGTTTTTGCAAGTGGTAGCGAGTGGACATGTCCCAGAGCTCAATGCAATATTGGGCTTTTCTCTGGTGGTCGTTTTTTATGCCCTTTTGAGCCCAAGGGCATTTTGTGGCTGGGTGTGTCCGATGAATGTTGTTACGGACACAGCTGCGTGGTTGAAGAGAAAACTGGAAATCAAAGCAAGCTTTCGCTGGAATGCTCAATTGCGCTACTGGTTATTGTTTGCAGTGCTCATTGGCAGCGCGGTATCTGGCACTATGATATGGAGCTGGCTCGATCCGGTTGCTGCATTGCATCGTGGGATATTGTTTGGCATGGGGGCTGGGTGGGTTCTTATCCTTCTGGTGTTTATCGTCGACTTGCTATTGGTTGACCATGGCTGGTGTGGGCATTTATGTCCCCTAGGTGCGACCTATGGTGTGATAGGCCGTAAGAGCATGCTACGCATTACCGCAACCAACCGAGAGGCGTGTACCAAGTGTATGGACTGCTACAACGTGTGCCCTGAGCCAGATGTTCTACGTCAACCATTAAAAGAGGGAGACCGACGTGTGATGGATCAAAACTGTATGAGCTGTGGCCGCTGCATCGACGTATGCCCTGAAAATGTGCTCGAGTACAAAACGATTTTCCGCACTAAACCGCACGACTAGCCTTACATAGTGCCGACGTTTCCCTAGCGTCGGCACTTTCTTCATCGTATCACTGCTGTGCCCTGCCTATTTACCCTTTCACATTACTTCCACATGCTTCCCCTTAAGATATCGCACAGTATGTTATTAGATGAGGCTGTGAACGATGAAAAAGGCGATGGGTAGAATCACGATGGTGTTGGCGTTGGTAATGTCCGGTCAGGTGTTAAGCGCCGACCTTGCTAACGGAGAACAGCAGTTTACTTCGTTATGCGTGTCTTGCCATGGTGAAAAAGGGCATGGTGATGGTGTGGCAGGTAAAGCGTTAAGTGAAGCACCATCAAACATCTATGACGGCCTGACTTCGTTTTGGGAGTCGGAGGCAGAGCTGATGGATACAGTACTCAACGGCAATGAAGGGATGCCCGCTTGGAAAAGTGTGCTGAGCGAAAACGATGTAAAAGATATTTTTGCCTATATACGTCAAATCAACCAGTAATGGTTGGTTAACCCATGGCCAAAATGAAAAGTGGACTGTGAAGCTCTGTACTGAATAAAACTTTTTTCATCTCTGTAGCGGCTCTAGAAAACAAAATAGGGCCATCTCCGAGCTTGTTTGGTGCCTTAAAATCGCGATTTCGCATGCTTTTAAATGACTGTTTTCACAGGTTTTATTTTTGATGATTCGAATAAGTTGAGGTGATAGCCTTACCGACATCAGATACAGGAGCACGTTATGAACAGAGTGGATCACGTTTATCAGCACCACGATTTTTCGAAGCAGGATTTGAGTTATGCGACCTTCAAGCGCTGCAAGTTCTATCAGTGTGACTTTAGCCGAGCGGACTTGCGTGAAGCGCAATTTGAAGATTGTAGCTTTATCGAGCCGGGTATGATTGAAGGCTGCCAGTTCACTTACGCTAACCTCAAAGAAGCGAGCTTCAAAGATTGCCAATTATCTATGGCGAATTTTTCTGGGGCAGATTGTTTTGCCATTGAGTTGAGAGATTGCGATCTTAAAGGTGCCAATTTTTCTAAGGCTCTGTTTTCCAATCAAATCAGTCATCAGGTTTACTTCTGTAGTGCGTATATCAGCGGGTGCAATTTGTCCTACGCAAACTTGGAGCGATTGTGCCTAGAGAAAGTAGAACTGTTTGAAAATCGTTGGACGGAAGCTAACTTGTTCGGAGCCTCCTTCAAAGGATCTGACTTGAGCCGTGGGACTTTTTCACCTGAAAGTTGGGGGCAGTTTAATATGCAGGGTTGCGATTTAACTCACGCCGACCTAGAGGGACTCGATGTGAGGCGCGTTGATCTGACAGGGGTGAAAATTTGTGAATGGCAGCAGCAACAGTTGCTTGAGCCGCTGGGCTTAGTTGTTATGCCGGGATAAATAAAGGGTGCCTTATGGCACCCTTTTTATTGCTTAGCGCTTAATGCGTTATTCACCCAAAGATGTGGAAGCGCGGCGGCGATCGGTTGCGCCGTAAATCTTGCCGTCTTTCAGTTCAATCGCATTTAGCCCACTGACTACAGGAATGACATGTACTGGGTAACCAAGCTCTTGGAAGTCTGGTACAAACATCTCTGCAAAGGTGCGTTTTTCAACCAGTAGCCCAGTCGGGTTGTATGGCTTGGTACGATCTATTTTGATGCCGTACTGAATGTTAGGTAAATCAATCGCGTCCTGAGCAGATAGATCCCAATCTAAAACACCAACCAGTGTTTTTAGTACATAGCCAGGGATTTGCGCACTGCCCGGAGAGCCTACAACCAGTCTGAGATTGTCGTCTTTATCTGTCACCATGGTTGGCGTAATCGCAGAGCGAGGGCGTTTACCAGGTTCAATGGCATTTTGTGCTGGTTTGCCATTAAATTCTGGTGCGCTGGAGAAGTTGGCCATTTGGGCGTTGAGGATTACACCGTCAACCATCACCCCTGAACCCATCCCCGTGCCAACGGTACTGGTCATTGCGATCGCATTGCCTTCGCTATCAACAATTGAGATATGGCCAGTATCGTTACTTTCATAACCCTGATGTTGAGCGGGCTTCTCACCAGAGAGCTTTACGTCACCTGCTGGAGGGTTTTTCTCCATTGCACCGTTTTCTGGGACCAGCTCACCTCTGTCATCAAGATACTCCTCACCGAGCAACGCTTGTGTTGGGGTTTCCACGTAATCTGGATCGCCGGCATAGCTTACGCGGTCGGCTTTGGTCACGCGCATGGCTTCTACCATTAGTCGCCACGGTTCAGCATCGGTCATCGACATGCTGCCCATATCGTAATCTTCCAGAATCTCTAAAGTTTGGCTTACCATCAAACCGCCCGAAGCAGGGTAACCGAACGAATAGATGTGGTTACCACGATAGTCGCTTTGTACCACTTCACGCTGCTTAACCTGGTAATTCTTGAAATCTTCTAAAGATAGTTTAGCGTCGCTTTCACCGAGGCGACTGTTCACTTCTTTAACGATGTGCTGGCCAAACTCACCGCCGTACAGGTAGCTGTCACCATATTTAGCAATATTGGTGAGGGTGGCGGCGATTTTCGGGTTTTTCATTAACGTACCCGTTGGCTTGATGGTGTCGCCTTGCCAATACATCGCTTTGATCTCTGGGTCTTTGATCATTCGGTCTTGTTCACGCACCACAATGTCGTAGCTGTAGCTATTCATCGCGTAGCCTTTGGTCGCAAGAACAATGGCTGGAGCAAGTAGCTCTTGCCACGGCAACTTACCGTATTGCTGGTGGGTTTGGTACATCAAACGCAAGGTGCCAGGTACGGCTACAGAGCGTGGGCCGAGGATTTCATTACGCTCGATAGGCGCGCCATTTTCCATAAACATATCTGGACTGGCGCTGGATGGCGCTTCTTCGCGGCCATCAAAAGCGTGGAACTTATCTTGTTTGGCATCGTAATACAGTGCGAAAGTACCGCCACCAATACCGGTCATATCATGCTCGACTACCGACATCACCATTTGCATGGCGACCATGGCGTCTATTGCGTTACCGCCGCGCTTTAGAATCTGGTAACCCGTACTGGTCACATATGGGTTGGTTGCGCTGACCATAAAGTTGTCACCGACATCATTCGGCTGAGTTGGGAAAGGCTCCGGTTTTGCCGCTGCTACGCTCGTACTAAGGATTGTTAAAGAAAGTGCCAAATAGCGCATTTCTATCTCCGCTTTATTATTGGATATGTCACGAGTGAGGCGTGTGTGCTCACCCGTTATGGATAAATTGAAAATTTATAGACTAACGTACGTATAAATAATTCCGTCGGTTAACCTTATCTTTACAAAAGTATTGGTTTTTAACCGAGTCTTTGCATAAGAGTTATAAATATAGGCAAGGCTGGCGAAAGAGGGGGGAATGAAGTGCCAATCTTCTAAGGGGCGGAAACAGCGAAAACAAAAAGAGCGCCCTAAAGGCGCTCTTTTTACACTGTAAACTCGGTGGTTTAGACGGTGAAACGGTCGACTAAGTGGTACAGTTCCTTGGCTCGGTCGTTGAGCTCTTGGCTGCCAGCACGGTTTTGGTTGGCAAGTTCAGCTGATTGACTGCTTTGATCTGAAATTACCACGATACGCTGGGAAATCTCTTGCCCCACAATGCTTTGCTCTTCAGTTGCAGTCGCAATCAAGGAGTTCATATCCATGATGGTGCCAATTGAGTTCTGGATTTTCACCAATGCTTCCGCAGCCGCGTTGGCTTCATTGACAGTGCTGTCGCCTCTTGCTCGACTCGCATCCATTGCTTTTACCGCATCATCGGACGCAGATTTGAGCTTTTCAATCATCTCATGAATTTCGCCAGTACTATCTTGAGTGCGGCTAGCTAATTGGCGAACTTCGTCGGCAACCACTGCGAAACCGCGGCCTTGTTCACCTGCACGCGCCGCCTCTATAGCCGCATTTAGTGCGAGTAAGTTGGTTTGTTCAGCAATACCTTGAATCACTTCTAGTGAAGATGAAATGTTTTGAACGTCGCCTTCTAGTCGAGAAATAACGTCACTTGCTTTGGACACTTCTCCTGCCAAGTCTTGCACAGAATTCGCTGCCGAGTTAACGATATCTTGTGCTTCCTTAGCATTGTCGTCCGCTTGTTTTGCTGACTCCGCTGCTTGGCTAGCATTGTTGGAAATCTCAGTAGCTGTGGTTGTCATTTCTGTCATCGCGGTTGCGACTTGCTCGGTTTCTTCGCGTTGACCAGATGCGAGCTCATCGACTTGTGCCGCTCGACTCGACATGTTGCCTGTTTCTTCCAGTACTTGCTGGCCGACATTACCAACGTTACTAATGATCGATTGAAGGCTTTCCACAAACTGATTGAAGTTGCCGCTTAGGCTAGCGAACTCTGGAATCTTCGATGGTTGCATGCGTGCGGTGAGATCGGCATCGCCACTTGCAAAGGATTGAATCGATTGATCAAACTGCTCGATCGGCTGCATGATGCTGCGGTTAATGATGACAGCAAATGCACCAACTGCTGCTGCGATAACAAGGCAGAATAGGGCAATAGCGCTGAGAGTTTGCTCTAGCTCCGCGTTAGCGGCCTGCTCCATGGACTCTATGATGGCATCAATATCGTCGGTGTAGAAACCAGTACCTATCATCACGTCCCATTGCAGGATGAATATTGAATAGCTCAGCTTAGGTAGCGCTTCAGTTTGACCCAGCTTAGGGAAATAATAGGTAGTGAAGTCGCCGGTTTTGGCATTTTTAAGCAAATCTTGGATTAAGTAATTGCCTTGTTTATCTTGCAGGTTATAGAAATTGTCGCCAATGCCTTTGTCACTTTGTCCAACAGAGACGCGCACACCTTGAGCGTCGTACACAAAAATATAACCAGATTCCCCATATTCCAGTTCACGCAGCACTGGTAACGCTTCTTCGATAGTGGCTCCGCGTTGCAGCAGAGGTTCAATCGCAGAACGCGCCATCTGCATGTAGTTTTTGAGTTCCTCTTTCTTCATGTTCATCATGTTAGAGCGGGTAAGCTCAACCTGACTTTCATTAAAGCTGGTGGTTTTCATATAGGTAAACCACATCATCCCGGATGTAATCACGAGTAGAGGGATCAGCGACAGCACGTAAAGTCTTTTTCTAATAGATAGGCCCATAGTTACTTCCTGTTTTAATTAGCCATGGTTTGTAAGATGTTATTGTTTTTATAAACTTTAAGACTAACGAATTTCGTATTACAGGAATGTGAATGTTGATAGTTTTAGTGATAAATAGACTAAGGTCTAAGTGATGTAACTCACTAAACTAATATCTGTCTTTTCAACGTATTAGCTAAGCATATTGTTTTTTAAATCGCTCCATCTGAATCATTCTTCTACCAAACTATTCTTATCCCTTTTAGCTCAGATCTTCCCTTGTGCATTTCTACAGATCGGCCAGAGGGCCGTATCGGCTCAAACGTGAGCCTATCCGTTGTTAACAATGCGACTGATGTTTTTTTATTCTATGTGCAAAGAGGGAGAGCGAGACGAAGCGTAACTTTTGAACTCACCGCAATTCACCTCACTGAGTGAACTGCGGATATACGGTTCACCGCTAGTAGCCTTTACCAACTTAAACACAAGTCGACTGCCATGGAGGGAAGTTACGTACGAAGTTACCCTAATTGAGAGGAAACACTATGAAAAAATTGACGATTGCAACGGCTATTTTGACCACTCTATGTATTGGTTCAGCAACGGCAGCTGGAGGAACCCGTGAGAACTTTGTTCAAATGGAAACGTCAAAATACTTCTCCGTCACGATTGCTAAATCTGAACTCGGAAAACAGAATTCATGGCGTCACTTCCGTACTACTCCCAAAACAGAAGAACAGCCAATAGTCAGAATGAACCGTGACACGATTTATTCAACTGCAGTCGTTGATACCGAAGGTGGGGCAAGCATTACTCTTCCTGATATGGATGGGCGCTTTGCGATGGTTCAGTTCACTGATGAGAATCACCAAACTTTCGACTTAGTTTACACCGATGGTGATGAAACCATAACGGTGCCAGATTCAACCAAATACATGTTTGTAGTGGTTCGCATCTACTTGCCTGACCTTAACGATCAAGCTGAAATCTCCCGTTTGAATAAGTTGCAAGATCAGTTTGTGATCAATGCGTCGTCTGACGATAAGTATGTAAGTTTTGACAATATGCCTTTGCCTGAGCTGGCCGCTCAAACTGAAGGCGTGAAAAGAGAGTTACTGCTAGAGATTGCCGATATTGGTATTGAAGACTCTGAAGGCATGTTTGGTATGGACAGCTATACGAGCGAAGAGAGTAAACTGCAAGGTACCGCCTACGGTTGAGGTGGTGCAACTTACAAAGACAACATTTATCAGTACTCGCCAGAGTTTTCTAGCACAGAGTGTCACCAAACAACGTTCAAAGATCCGAAGAACAAAGGTTTCTGGTCATTCACTGTTTACAACACAGATGGCTTTATGTTCAACGACAAAGCGTCGATAAACTCGGGTATTGCTAAGCCAAATGCCGATGGGACTTACACCGTGAGCTTTGGTTGTGGCGAGAACGCTATCAACAATATTCCACTAGACGGATTAAAGCCAACTGATACTTGGAACGTACTGGTTCGCCAGTATGCACCGTCTGAAGCGGCAAAATCAATTGACCCAAGTAAGACTATCCAACGCGTAAACTAATACAAAGCATGGCCAAGGAAGGCCATGGTTAGTACTTTGGTATTTCTGCAAACTCTCTAATTTATCTCGCGCTCGGTTTTTAAGTACACACTCCAATTCTGATCGAGTGACTGATAATGATATTCACAAAAATCTTTCCGCTCGGTTAAATAGTCTTTTTCGATTTCATCTAACAGTGTTGGATGCGCTTCTGGGTCGTAACCGTAGACAAGGCATAATGTCGAAAAGTAGCGTTGTAGATCGAAACTGTGCTCGTCAATGTACTCATCAAACTCGTAGTATTCTGGTTTGTGTTCCGATTCAAAGGCAAACATATCGGCGGCATTAATCGCGATGCTATCCCCACCTTCAACGTAATTGAGCAGTAGCAAAGTGGCAAAGTTGTCTACGGCGTCTTCTTCTTTACCCAAGATAGGAATATTCTGGTCGGCGATGTAAGCATGGCCGGCTTCGTGCAGCAAGGTGTGCAGTAACGTTGCATTCGCTCCTTCTTGTGCCGATTCCGCAGAACTTTGCGTCAGGTTTTTGTCGAAGTACTGCTCAGATTGTAGGTAGAACTCATAAGGAATATGGACTTGATGCGATTCAGGGTCGTAGAGCGGGCCATCATCGCTGCCGTATTTTATCGTAAGTGGGTTATTGAATGGAAAGTAGAGATCGGCGAGCGACATCAGAGTTTCGTCTACGCCGCTGTCTTTAATGGCTTTGAGGATTTGCTGCTCTTGGTCATTGACTGGAGAAAGATATTGAACCGCGACGCTCGACTCTTTGGCCAGCAATGGCGAGGTGAGTGCTAACATCGAAATAGACGCAAGTGCGCATATTGCTCTCTTCATAGCGAATTTCCACTTATAGTTAATCTGAATGAGTTTACGTCATACTGACACACAAGTTGATGGTTTGCGTTACTGTCTGACCGTTTTCAGGAGTCCTATCATGCAAGTTAATCCGCTGCTAAAGCAGCCTCGCATCCAGTAAGCGTAGCTTAGTTGAACGTATAAGTTACGCCGCGAAAATCGTTCCGTGGCAACTCAATTCATTTGAAGGAATTTGTCATGACACAGAAACACTGGTCTCAATTTCAGTTACTGCATCAAGTGGTGCAGAACAAAAATATCCATATTAAAGGCACACACAGTTATTACAGCGATTGCTGGGATAACGGCTTTGAACATTCTGTGGTGCGCTATTTATTGGGTGATTCACACACGCAACATCATCAGCCCAAGTGGTCCGTCGATAAACTTTATATTGGCGACTACGTCTGTATCGCTGCTGAAGTGGTGATCCTTATGGGTGGGAATCATAATCACCGAGCCGATTGGTTTTGCCTGTATCCGTTTTTAGATGATGTCGAGCACTCATACCAAGGTAAGGGAGATACCGTGATTGGCGATGGGGCTTGGATCGGCATGCGCGCTATGATCATGCCGGGTGTGAGAATAGGTGAAGGTGCAGTGATTGCTGCCAATAGTGTGGTCACCAAAGACGTCGAGCCGTACGCGGTGGTGGCGGGATCTCCAGCTAAGAAAGTGAAGTATCGATTCTCTTCCGCTGCGATAGAAAAGCTACTGTCGTTCAAGATATACGATTGGCCGGCGGAAAAATTTGAGGCGTTGAGGCCGCATCTTTGTAGCCAAGATATGACGGCGCTGGAGCGTGCCATAGAGGACTATCAATCGTAAGCTAACCAAACTAGGGCGTGGAGAAAGTCTATGATATACTCCGCGCCCACTTAATATCAGAGAGCTGAATTACCATGAGCGCAAAAAAAGAAATCCAGCAGCTAAATAATCGCTTGGACACTTGTCGTCATAAGCTGAACGCCGCGAAGTCTCGTGGTGATCAATCAATGATTACACATTTTACTGATGAAATTGAAAAGCTGACTAAGAAAGTGAGCCAGCTTAAGCACAAGCAAAGTTACGATCTTAATAAAGAACGTAAAGCTCTACTTGATATGCCGTTCTCTCGTGAAATCACAAAAGCAGAGCAAGCAGATATGGGTAAGTTGAAGAAGTCGGTAAAAGGCTTAGTTGTGGTGCACCCAATGACCAAAATTGGTAAAGAGCTACGTTTGAAAGTGATGACAGGTTACGCACCGAAGAAGTTCTAATTCGAGTAGATAATGATATTCAAACGCCCAGCACTGTGTGCTGGGCGTTTTTTATTGCCAGCGGCTGGCGGCCGAGAACTACTACAGAGATGTAATAACAAAAAATTATCATATTTATAATTATCAATAATTTTACGTAATTCTTAATTCTACCTATACTCTCCTCATCGAAACAAGACACACAAACAACAATGTTGAAGTCGCACTGACTTCGAATAATTAAATAATTTGGAGAAAGTTATGAAAATGAATCACGTAGGTATCATGGTTGGCGACATGGACAAAGCGGTTGAGTTCTACACTAAAGCGCTTGGTCTACGTATTGTAATGAATAACACTAAGGTTATTGAAGAGCGTGAAAGTGCAATCGGCCGCATGTGTATTGCAGTATTCGGTGAAGGCTTTAAAGGCTTCAACATCGCTCACCTAGTGACATCAGATGGTATCGGTGTTGAGCTGTTTGAAATGAAAGAGCGCCAAGAGCGTCACGAAGTTGATTTTTCTCGCCTAGGCATCTTCCATTTCTGTCTTCAGCTGCCAAAAGAGCAATTTGATACTGCTATTAAGCGTGTTGAAGAATTTGGCGGTAAAGTGCGTATGGATATCCACCGTTACCACCCAGAAGATGAGCTAAAGCAGGCACAAATGGTTTACCTAGAAGACCCGTTTGGCAACCTATTCGAGTTCTACTCGCACAGCTACGAAGATACATACGCTTCAGACTACGAGTAAGCTGATATCGCATAAACAAAAAAGGCTGACATTGCGTCAGCCTTTTTTATCACAATGTATAACGCGTGCTTAAGCGCCTCGAAATCGATGAGAGCGGTGATTGGAAAGTATCCTTTAGCGGTAACATCAAAGCGGCATTGGATAATCGTTGGAATCATATGTATGACGGTGACGATCGTAAAAAGAACGAACTGAGAACGCGCATGCTGTTTGCAACTGACGTGACTTACCAAGATTGGATACGCCTATTTGGTGAAATTCGTACTAACTACACCAACCTAGACAACCCAGGCCCTGTCGATGATGCAGGTACCGACTTCCATCAATTATTTGCTGAGTTCAAGTTGATTGATGACGGCGAGCAGTATCTAAGTACCCGTTTAGGCCGCCAAGAGATCTACTTAAACGAATGGCAAATGATGAACCGCGAACCGACACCAGTACAGTCTAGCTGGAATGCGGCTAGCGCTAAGTACTCGGTAAGTGGTATCAACTTTGATGTCTACTACGGTGAGGAAGTCTTCCCTGTCTATGAAAATGGCGGCTTCGGTGGCAACTGGGACGATAAAACCAATGGCAAAAAATCGACCGGTTTGTTTGCTAACTGGCGTACTGATTTTGGTGCGATGCAAGCCTACGTGATGAGCAACCAGCTTATCAACGAAAGCTTTGTTAACGCGCCAGATGGTGACATTGATATTCAAGTATTGGGCTTGCATGCCCATGACTTTGTCAGTGAAGGCTTTGGCTACATGGTCGATGGTATTTACCAGTTCGGTGATCATGCAGGTAAGGACATCTCCGCGTACATGGCTTATGCCGACTTTAACTATAACTGGAAAGCCGACTGGAACTACCGTTTAGGGATGAACTTACACTATGCGTCTGGTTCGGACAAAGACAGCGATAAAGTGACGACCTTCAACCCATTGTGGACCGGCGACCCGCTAGGCTTCGCTCATGATGGTGCCTACGGTAACGCCATGCAGCTAGGTGGCTATTCAGTGATTGAGTATGCGCCGAAGCAAACGATAATTACTGGTTTTATGTCGACATGGCGTGCAAACACCGACGACGCAATATACACGCTTAACCAAGATGTACTCTTTGGTGAAAACTCAGATGAGAAATATGCGTACACCCAGTTCTATCTGCAGTTCCACAATTACATCACCGGCAACCTGAAAACCGAAGTGAATACCTACTACGCATTGGCAAGCGACTACACGGATGATGTTGTTGGTCCAGACAGTAAAGATATCGCGCGTGTGGAATTGGCGCTTATCTATAACTTCTAAGATTTAAGTCCTATTAGATTACCAGCGACGTAATCGAACTGCCGTCTTGCCCAGCCTTTTGGCTGGGCTTTTTTATTGTTGGATGCTGAGTCAGATGGGGAGCGGAGAACCAAGGCGCAAAGAGTTGCCTATGTAATTTCATGACAAATCGCTTTTATGATTCATTCACATGTGATGGTGATCGCTGCTTCTTATTCTTAAGACGCCAAATAGCCTTAAATTAACTTTGAGATTTATCACGATAAACGCTTAGTCAATGGGCTTATTGTGATCTACTTTGAATATTATGAATTTCAAAAAAAATCTAGAAGTTTTGATTGGATCAAATTTTGTCTATTGACTTGTGTCTAATGAGAAAAATGTAATTAAATTTCTTGGCAGAATTTTGAGGGAAGCCCATTAAAACAGATTGACACCCAATTAAGTGAGGTGTGTATCACAAAAACAGCTCAGTTGCGTGGTGACTGGGCTGTTATTGATAATGACCCCATCGGATGACGATATGTTGATAGGGTAAAAAAATGCTGTATGAGTTAATCGACCACGAACTAGTAGATGTTATTAATGACCGTGCTTACCAATGGCAAGAAGCGGTTAAGAAGACGACTCAGTATCTAGAAGATAAAGGTTACGTCTCTCAGCACTATGCTGATGCCATTATTCAGTCTACCGAAGACAATGGCCCTTACTATGTTCTATGCCCTGGACTTGCCATGCCCCACGCTCGCCCTGAAACCGGCGTACTAAAAACGGGCTTAGGCATTCATGTCTTCCCATCTCCAGTTGATTTCGGCTCGGACCTAGGCCCAGCCAATGTCCTAATTACTTTAGCGGCAAAAGACTCAGATACCCACATTGAGGTGATTCAAGCGTTAAGCGAGATGTTTGTGGACGAAGAGAATATTGCCAAGTTGGCACAAGCTTCATCCAAGCAACAAGTGCTAGACATAATAAAAGCATACTAAAAGGAACATCACGTGAAAGCAAACATGCGAGCCAATGTGCAAGCCTTTGGTGGTCATTTGACTGCCATGGTGCTGCCAAATATCGGAGCCTTTATCGCTTGGGGCTTTATAACTGCACTCTTTATTCCAACGGGCTGGATGCCAAACGAAGCATTTGGTGAACTTGTTGGCCCAATGATCACCTACTTACTGCCATTACTGATTGGTTATACCGGTGGTCAGATTGTCGGTGATAAACGCGGTGCGGTGGCAGGTGCCATCGGTACTATGGGTGTGATTGTGGGTGCAGACATTCCAATGTTTGTCGGCGCAATGATTATGGGCCCACTGAGTGCTTGGGTTGTGGTGCAAATGGATAAGCGTATCCAACACCGCATTCCGTCAGGCTTTGAGATGGTGGTGAACAACTTCTCATTGGGCATCGTTGGCATGATCTTGTGTCTGTTTGCCTACGAAATTGTTGGTCCAGCGGTGACTGCCGCGAACTTGTTTGTGAAATCAGGCATCGAAGCGCTGGTGGCGACTGGATTCCTACCTTTGCTGGCGATCATCAACGAACCAGCAAAAATTCTGTTCCTGAACAACGCGATTGACCAAGGGATTTATTACCCATTGGGTCTGCAAGCGGCAGCAGAATCAGGCAAGTCGATCTTCTTTATGGTGGCGTCTAACCCTGGCCCTGGTTTGGGTATGCTGCTGGCTTACGCGAAGTTTGGTCAAGGTTTGTCTAAGCGCTCTGCACCAAGTGCCATCATCATTCACTTCTTCGGTGGTATTCACGAGCTGTACTTCCCGTACGTACTGATGAAGCCAATCATGATTGTGGCAATGATTGCAGGCGCTGCGACAGGTATTGCGACCTTCAACTTACTGGATGCTGGTTTGGTAGCGGGTCCAAGTCCGGGTTCTATCTTCTCTTACCTAGCACTTACGCCTAAAGGCAGCTTCATCGCCACTATCGCTGGTGTAACAACAGCAACGATTGTGTCTTTCTTAGTGGCTAGCGCGATTTTGAAGATGAGCAAGTCAGAAAACAAAGAAGACGAGTTTGAGCAATCTGTATCAGATATGAAAGACATGAAAGCGGAAGGTACAGTTAAACCTACTGCTGCAGCAACCGCTCAAGAAACAGCGAAACCAATTTCATTTGTCGCATTCGCATGTGATGCGGGTATGGGCTCTAGCGCCATGGGTGCCTCGACCTTTAAACGTAAACTGACTCAAGCCGGAATTGATATTGAAGTGAAAAACTTCGCTATCGAAAAGGTACCAAGTGAGGCCGACATTGTGGTCACACATGAAAGCTTAGAAAGCCGAGCGGTCAATGCAACAGGACTACCTGTCATCACAATTAAGAACTTCCTCAATGATCCAGCGCTTGATGAGCTGATGGATAAGATTAAGCAACAAACGGTCGCGACTGAGCAACCAGCCTAACAATGCAGTATGGGGTGGCATACCACCCCGTTTTGGAGAGAAATCATGGTACAAACAACAGCAGCGGTTATCTGTGGTGAGAAAGACGTTCAACTAAGAACCTTTGATTTGCCAAGTATTTCAGCCGATGAGCTTCTGGTTAAAAACATCTCAAACAGTATCTGTTTGTCGACTTACAAAGCGGCATTGCTAGGCAGTAAACACAAACGTGTGCCAGAGAACATTGATGAGGTCCCAGTGATGACAGGGCACGAATACGCAGGTGTCATTGTCGAAGTGGGCGACAACCTAAAAGACCAATTCAAAGCGGGCGATTCATTTGTTCTTCAGCCAGCAATGGGTCTGCCTTCTGGGTACTCCGCAGGCTACAGCTATGAAACGTTCGGCGGTAACGCGACGTATTCCATCATTCCTAAAATTGCGATTGATTTAGGCTGTGTACTGCCATACGAAGGAAGCTACTTCGCTGATGCGTCTCTTGCTGAGCCGATGTCGTGCATCATTGGTGCGTACCACGCAAGCTACCACACGAAACCGTATGTGTATGAACACGATATGGGCATCAAGGAGGGCGGATCGCTGGCTCTATTGGCTTGTGCTGGCCCTATGGGTATCGGTGCTATTGACTACGCCATCAATGGCCCTGTAAAGCCTAAGTTGATTGTAGTGACAGATATCGATGCTGCTCGCCTTGATAGAGCTGAGTGCTTAATTCCAGTAGCTAAAGCGAAAGAGCAGGGCATTGAGCTGCACTATGTGAATACTGCGCAAGTGGACGACCCTGTAGAGTACTTAAAGCAGCTCAACGGCGGCCAAGGTTACGACGACGTAATGGTCTACGCGGCAGTAGCACAAGTATTGGAACAGGCAGACGAGCTGTTAGGTAATGATGGCTGTTTAAACTTCTTTGCCGGTCCGACCGACAAGCAGTTTAAAGTGCCGTTTAACTTCTACAACGTTCACTACGAAGCAACACATATTGTCGGTACGTCGGGTGGTTCAACGGGCGATATGATTGAGTCGATTGAAATGTCTTCTCAGGGGCGTTTGAACCCATCATTCATGATTACTCACGTTGGTGGCCTGCAGGCTGCACCACATACGATTTTGAATCAGCTGGATATTCCAGGTGGTAAGAAACTGATTTACCCACATATTGATTTGCCATTAACACCGATAGATGAGTTTTTATCGCTGGCAGACCAAGACCCGTTCTTCGTTGAACTAGACGCGATTTTGAGTGCAAACAACTATGTATGGAATGCACATGCAGAAAAAGCGTTACTCGAGTTTTACGACGTGAGCTTAACGGTTTAGTTGCAACGAATTTGTGTGGTAGCCTTTGCGCTGCCACATAATGGAGAGGTCATCAGACGTTGTCACGTGAAGACGAATTGCTGGAGGAATTGGATGAGTGCGAAAGTGCTACCGCTTTTCTTCAGGTTTCAAACCAAATAATCAACCTCAAGCTAAAAGCATTACTTCCGAGAGTGTTCGTGCAAGACGACCTAGTGAAGGAGTATGCGGTGGATCCGTTGCTGAAAGACGATGGCCCGCTGGTGACGACGGATGTCATGTCGAAGTTGATGTTTGCGATGGGGAAAATCTCCCTAGAAACGTACGCCGATATCGGTCTTTACGACCAAGTATTGGAGTATGCGGCATCGCAGCCAGAGAGCGTCGAATTTGTTGATGATGTGATATACGACTTTATAAACAATCAGGCCATCTTATCGTCACAGCAAGACAGCTTTTACCTTGAGTCCATTAATCAGCTTAAGTTCTCTTCGTTTGAGTCCTTTTCGCAAATGAGATACGAATCTCTGATCAAAACAGTACTGAAACTGTCGTGCGAAATGTTGTTGGAAAGAATCGAAGAGGAGATCAATCAATAAGGGTTCACCATGAAAGTGAATTTAAATGTCAGTGGCTTTGAAACGGAAGCCGTATTTCCAGACAACGATGTTAAAAAAATCCATCAACCTCTTATCGAAAAATTCACTCGCTTGTACCAAGAAAAAGAGGAGCGAGTCGTTATTTTCCTTTGTGCTCCTCCGGGTAGCGGTAAATCCACATTAGCGGCATTTTGGGAACACCTTTCCGAACAGCATCAACAGCTAGAACCCTTGCAGGTACTGCCTTTTGACGGTTTTCACTATCCCAATGAGATCTTAGACACCAATACCATTGAGCGTAATGGAGAGATTGTGCCATTGCGAAGCATCAAAGGTTCCTACGAAACTTTTAATCTCACCGAGCTGATCGACAAACTAAAACAGCTCAAAGTCAAAGATTCAAAGTGGCCTTACTACGACCGAAATTTACATGACCCAGTTGATGATGCCATTTCTGTACAGCGCAATGTTGTTGTCGTTGAGGGTAACTGGCTGCTGCTAAACGAACCCGTCTGGAATGAGCTGCATCGACTGGCCGACTTTACTGTGTTTATTGATACTCAGCCGGAGTTTCTACAAGAGCGTTTAGTTGGGCGTAAGGTCCGAGGGGGAACGTCACCAGAAGAGGCACTGGAGTTCTATTTACGCTCCGATGCCGTTAATGTCGATAAGGTGCTTAACCACTCGGTAGAAGCCGACTTGAACCTGTTCTTAAACCAAGACGGCTCGTTTGAGATCCGTTAATTAGTCCACCTAGCGAGGAGATTGCTATGGATATCGTTATTGATAGCCACACCCACACGATTGCCAGTGGACACGCCTACAGCACCATTATAGAAAATGCTCAAGCTGCTAAGAATAAGGGGCTAAAACTTCTTTGTGCGACCGATCATGCTCCAGAAATGCCAGGCGCCCCCCATTACTGGTATTTCAATAATCAAAGAATTTTGCCCCGCTTCCTTCATGAGGTGGGTATTCTGCGTGGCGTTGAAGCTAACACGCTTAACGTAGCAGGAGAGATAGATTTACCACCGTCTTCCGACCAACATCTCGATTGGGTTATTGCTAGCTTTCACGAGCCTGTATTTAAGCCCTCAACTGAAGCGGAACATACACGTGCATTGATCAACGCGATAAAGAGTGGCCGAGTTGACGTACTGGGCCACCTTGGCAATCCAAACTACCCGTTTGATATGGAACAGGTGCTGCGTTGTGCGAAAGAACATAACGTTGCGATTGAAGTGAACAACACGTCGTTAACCGGAAAAAGCCGTAAAGGCAGCGATACCCGTTGTGACCAAATTGTGGCGATGGGTAAAGAGATTGGCGTGTTTTTTAGTACCGGATCGGATGCTCATTTTTGTGAGGAAATCTCTAAACTAGACTTAGCGATTGCACTGCTGGAAAAGCACGGCGTGGATGAAGAAAAAATACTCACCACTTCGACCAGCCGATTTTTGAACTTCCTGCTGCTTCGAGGCAAACCAAGAATTGCGGAGTTTGAATTGTTGTATTAAGCCAGCCTATCTCAATTCACATTAAAGCCCAGCTCTTTCGCTGGGCTTTTTACACTGTAAATACGTGTAGCAGTTATCAGCGTTGCACGTGAATTGGTGAGAGTGAAAGGTTTGCTGTTCAACACGAACTGCGCTGATGCTAGACTGGGACCCTAGTTATTAAACAAGTAAGTCATTTAAAAGGTAATCGAATGAACCCAATTCTAGCAATGCTGAAAGAGAACAACATCAGTGACGAGCAAATCAACGAGCTTTTTCAGACGCTGACGCAAAACCCTTTGGCTGCAATGGCGACTATTGGCCAACTTGGCTTGCCGCAAGAACAGCTACAAATGCTAATGGGCCAAGTGATGCAAAACCCTGCGCTGATTAAAGAAGCGGTAGAAGAACTAGGCCTAGATTTCTCGAAAGTAGAAGCGGCGAAAGCGCAGCTGGATCAGTCTCAAAACCAGTAAATTGCTGCTACTCAATTAGCAATATACTTCGCAAACGAATAGGCCGTTAATCCATCATAAATAATGGGTTAACGGCCTTTTTGTACCAGCTTGTTTTGGGGCTATCCAGCGTATTGAGAACTGCTTGGTGGTGGGGCATATTGTTCAATCATTCGGTGGCCTTGATGAATGTTGATTTGCATTCGATTGACCAACTTTTGCAACTGTTCGATGCTCGGTGGCTGTTGTTGCTTAAGCTGACGCTCTAGCTCAAGCGCTTGATTGGCCATTATTGGTAGTCCAAGACTAAGCGCCATTCCTTTAGTCGCATGCAAAGTGCGTTGTAACGATGGCCAGTCTTTCGCAAGACACAGCGAAATCAACTCATCGACCGATGAATCGAAGCTGCTGATCATGCTATCAAGGATTTCTAATAGAGCGGCGTTATCCTCGATCAAACTTGCCACTACTTCCGACTCGCTCAGTTCTTCTTCTGTTAAGCTCAAGGCCTCTACGGGTTGGCGGTGGAGTGGTACAACGTTTGGTGAAGGTTCTGGTTGTGCGTCGGCATTAGGAAGGCGCGAGGCAAATTTATTGAGCGCGTCAGCAAAACTTTCTTGTTGCAGGGGTTTTGTAAGAACTTGGTCGGCACCAGCGGCGATAAAGCCGTCATGCGCTTCTCTGAACACATCGGCGGTGTAGGCAAATAGCAGGGTATTGATGCCCAGTTCTTTTCTGATATAGCGCGTGGCCTCTATGCCGTTCATTTCGGGCATATGGTTGTCCATCAAAATTAAATCGTATTGGTTGTGTTGAACCTTCTCAACAGCTACACGGCCATTTTCTGCAACATCAACGCTAAAACCCTGCTGCTCACAGAAGTTACGCGCTACAATGGCATTAACACGGTTATCTTCGACCAGTAGCACCCGTAAGTGTGCTTGGCAGGCTGTGGCGGTTTCTACAGAGGCTTCGACTGGCGATGCTACGCTCGATTCTGTCCAAGAGATGGGAAGTTCTACGCGAAAGTGCGACCCCATCCCCTCAGTGCTGGTTAATGTGATTTTCCCGCCCATGAGATCTACCAACTTTTTCACAATCGCAAGCCCCAGACCTGTACCGCCAAATTTTCGGGTGGTCGAGGTATCGGCCTGCTCAAACGAGTTGAAAATGTTCACTTGTTGATCCTTTGTGATACCTATACCCGTATCCTTTACATCAAAAATCAGCTGATTATGTTGCTTGTCGAAGTGACTACGAATAAGAACCTGCCCTTGCTTAGTAAACTTGACTGCATTGCCACCTAGGTTGAACAAGATTTGGCGTATACGGGCGCAGTCACCAGTGAATTCAATCGAGCTAGGTATATTGTTCTCGTTCACCAATTGGATGTTCTTTTCTTCGACTAAAGGTTCAAGTGCGCCGTACACAGGAGAAATCACTTGGCTGATGTTAAAAGGGTTTGCCTCTAGTTCGAGTTTGTTTTCTTCGACTTTAGAGAAGTCGAGAATGTCGTTGAGAATCGTCATCAGGTGCTGACCGGAATCTAGGATCACCTTGATGTATTCCCTAGTTTTTGGCTCTTTGGTTTCATTGGCAATGATCTGCGACATGCCCAACACGCCATTCATCGGTGTGCGGATCTCATGACTCATGGTTGAGAGGAACTCACTTTTCGCTTTGGCGGCGGCTTCTGCTTTCTTGCGCTCTTGCTCTAGCCTTTCATTAGAGTTTCGCATTGATTCAACGTTTTTGACTAGGTTGTTAGTCATATCTTTGAAGCTGTTAGTCAACTGAGCGACTTCATCATGGCCGGTCAAATCATATTTGTGGTTCAGGGTCGAGGCGCCTTCCTCTAAGTGCCCTGCTGCAACCTTTCTTGTGGCTTCAACCAGCAATTGAATCCGCTGTTTAACTCGAATCGAAGACCACAACGCCACAATCATGGAAATGGCGGCAGAAAGTAATGTACCGATGAGCAATACCATACTGGTGCGTTCAGCCGAACTATCGGATTTGACCACTCGAATATCGATAAGCTCTTGCTCTATTTCGATAAACCGAGCGATTTCGAGACGGATTTGGTCGATGATTTGTTTGCCGGTTTGCTGTTGAATCAGCTCAACAACGCTGGCCATTTCTGCTTTTCCCTCGACGACCAGTTTTCGCTGATTGATTGCGTTTGTACCAGCTTCCGCTAGCCATTGCTTGTGCAGGCTGTCAACTACGGCGAGACGTTCGACTTGAGGCGGGTTATCGCTGACTTGGTGGGAAAGGGTTTGGAGTTTTTGATCCCACACTTGAAGTGCTTGGTTGTAGGGTTCAAGAAAGACTTCATCACCAGTGATGAGGTAACCACGTTGGCCTGTCTCCATATCCACGACTAGGCTCAGCAGTTCTTGAGCGCGAGCGATGGCCTTATGGGTGTGGGTAACCCAATGGCTGTCTTCCACCATCGATTGAGTGTTGTTGTACACGGATATGGAGACAAGCAGCATGAGTAAAACAGGGATCGAGAAACAAACCAGCGTGTGACCAACGACATGACAAATTCCATTTATAATTTTATTAGTAGTGTAGGCTATTTAGCCTGATTTTGCGCCGTACAACGGAAAGTTGTGATCTGTAAATAGGCTATCGCGAGATTGGCTGACGAGAGTGCGACATGCCGAGTGAGGAGGGTTGGAGTCAGAGGGGGGTTAACCCTCTGTTATAAAGCGATTTGCGACTTTGGCTTCTTGTTTTTTCATCAGTTGATGAGCCGTCAGCATATGCTGTTCCATGACTTGCTTGGCTTTGACTGCATCACCTTTACGCAGGGCTTCTACAAGCGCACGTTGGCTTTGTACCCCAGTATTCCAAAGTTTGTGGTTACCCGGTTCGTAGAGTTTTTTATAGATCGTTAGTTCTGTCAGCATTTGGGCGGTAAAGCGCACCATAAATTTGAGCAGTTCATTATCTGAATAACTGGCTAATAAACCATGGAATTCCAGAGAGGCAATATGGTGCTCGCGCTCTTGGTACACATCTTCAGGTGGAGTTTGGTATTTGTCGATCTGTTGATCGAGCGCTGCGAGTTGCTGGTCGCTTAGCCTTCCGGCTAATGACGCGGTGATCTCAGGTTCAAGAGAGAGGCGAATTTGGTAGAGGTCGGAAATGGAAATGTCTTTGAAGAACAGGTAGTTACTCAGTAGCGCCTGAGCTTTCTTTTCACTCATCTCGGTGACAAACACTCCACCTTTGGGCCCTGTCTTAGTTTTTAAGATCCCTTGAGCTTCTAGGATGCGCATGCTTTCACGAACCGTGCTTTTAGACGCATCAAACTGCTCCATGACTTGCAGTTCATTGGGTAAACGATCTCCGGGCTGAAGCGCTTGATCTACAATCCATGCTTTGATGGATTCTGCCAATTGTTGGGTTCTTCTTTGCTTTGCGCTGCCTGCCACCGTCAATCACCTTCTATTCCGTGCGCTACCGATTGAATTTTGAAGCATTTCTGCCAGATGTCACCTGTTTTCTGCTTTTGCTTCATCACGCCACGCATATCTTTTGGCTATGAAACCATCCGATTATCGATCGAATCACACTCACAAAAAAAGCTATTTATCATGATAAATAGCTTTCATTTGGTATTTATCATGATAAATTAAAGTAAGATATGGTCAAAAATAGAACGATTCATCATGGAAAAATTCGTAGAAACAGCCAGCTTGGCGTGGGAATGGTTAGAAAGCATCGCGTTTTGTAGCCAAACCAAAGATCCAGACAGTGAAGGGGTAACCCGTTTGTGTGCCAGTGAAGAGCACGCGGCGGCAAACCAGAAACTCCGCGAGTGGATGCAACAATCTGGGATGGAAGTTCGCCTAGATAACGCTGCAAACTTAATTGGCCGTTACAAGAGTGAAAACCCGAATGCGAAAACGCTGATTTTTGGCTCACACCAAGATACGGTGCCAAACGGTGGTAAATACGACGGCATTTTAGGTGTGATTTTACCGCTTGCACTAGTGCATCATTTCCACCAAAACCAAATTGCGTTTCCGTTCCACATTGATGTTATTGCATTCAGTGATGAAGAAGGCACGCGCTTTCAATCGACATTGCTCGGCTCAAAAGCGATTTCAGGGACGTTTGACCCAAGTATGCTAGAGGCTGTAGACACTCATGGCGTGAGCATGAAAGACGCCTTGATTCAGTTTGGCTGCCAGCCAGAGAAGATTGCGCAAGATGCCTACGATAGAGACTCGGTATTAGGCTTTTTGGAAGTGCATATCGAACAAGGCCCTCAGCTTGAACAAGCGAACCTGCCAGTAGGCGTAGTGACTGCAATGACGGGTATCGAGCGCCACACGCTTTCGATTCTTGGAAAGGCCGGCCATGCTGGCACAGTACCTATGAACCTACGTCAAGATGCCCTAGTAGGCGCGGCACAAATCATTCATATGTTCGATCAGCTGTGTAAGCGTGAAGACGATCTAGTCGGCGTGGTGGGTAAGATTGCCAACTATCCGAACGGCGTGAATGTGATCCCTCAGCAAACGGATTTTACTATTGAACTTCGTTCACCAAATGATGCTTCACGTATTGCTGCCCGCGAGGAAATGTTGGCAGACATCCACTCTTTGATGGCTCAGTACAATCTGCAATATCGCCACGAGCAAACTTATGAGCAAGCCGCTGTGACTTGTTCTGATGCGCTGTCTGCCACGCTTGCTGAAGCGATTGGGCAAGCTGGTATTGAAGCTAAACACTTATTCAGCGGAGCAGGCCACGATGGGTTAGCCGTGAGCAAGCTAACTGACATTGCGATGCTGTTTATGCGTTGTACCGATGGCATTAGCCATCACCCAGACGAAGCGATTTTGCAGCAAGACCTGCGAGCGGGCATTGAAGTCCTAAATCACTTCTGTTTGCGAATGAAACAACAACACACATAAGGTAGGTAAACCTGCCTCCCGTTAAGCACTTTAAACCTTATTTGAGGTCGCTTGTGAATTTGGGTGTTCAAACGATTGGGCATCCATTCCTATACTAAGGAGAGACTATGCTATGGATATGACAAATAAAATGGAGACGACAGAAAAGAAGGTTTGGTATAAAAACATGCCAGATCCTATGGTGCTGATCTTCATGATTCTCGTCGCCACTTACTTGCTAACTTTCATTGTGCCAGCAGGTGAGTTTGAACGAGTCGTTGTCGATGATAAAACCACCGTAGTGGCAGATTCATTCGCGTATTTAAGCGATGTTCCATCTGTGCATTTCTTCGATATTTTCGTAGCGATCCCGAAAGGTCTTATTAGCGCTGCGCCTTACTTGTTCATCGTATTTATTGCGGGTGGTTTGTTCCACATTCTGCAACGCACCGGTGCGCTTGAAAATGCCATTGGTGTTGCCGTCAACAAAGCTGGCGTGCAAAACCGTAATCTGATCATCACGGTAGGTACGTTTATTTACGGTTTCTTTGGTGTTGCGGTCGGCTTTGAAAATAACATTGCCTTAGTCCCAGTGGCGGTGCTGATTTCTGCCGCTGTTGGCTACTCAAGTTTAGTGGGCACTGTTATGGCGGTGGGCGGTATCGGTGTGGGCTTTGCTCTTTCTCCGATTAACCCATACACAGTGGGCGTTGCACAAGGTATTGCTGAGTTGCCAACCTTCTCGGGTGCTTGGCTGCGTGCCGCAATGGTAGTGTCTTCACTTGCGCTGCTTTCTTACTACATCTGTACTCGCGTTGCGAAAATGGACTTTAAAGAGCCAGATTCAGCAGAAGGGCTAAGCAAAGACCTATCTGAGTACACGCTAGGGAAAAAAGACAAACTGACGTTAGGCGTTTTCTTAGCTGGCCTAGGTATCATGCTGTACGGTGTGTTCGCTAATGGTTGGTACATCAACGAAATCGCCGGTCTGTTCCTATTGATGGCGATTGTGATTGGTGCGGTTAACGGCCTTAACGCGAACAACATTGTAAAGCAGATGATGGAAGGCGCATCTGGCGTGACAGCCGGTGCGCTGGTTATTGGTGTCGCGGCATCGATTCAGATCATTCTCGACCAAGCGCAAATCATCGACACCATTGTCAGTGCGTTAAGCTCATTGATCCAAGATATGCCTATTGCAGTATCTGCGATTGTGGCGAGTGTGGTGCAAGGGGTAATCAACCTATTCGTACCGTCTGGTTCTGGCCAAGCGATGGTGACGATGCCGATTCTTATCCCAGTTGCTGACCTAGTTGGCATGAGCCGTCAGCTAATGATCACAGCATTCCAAGTGGGTGATGGCCTAACTAACCTGATTGTTCCAACTTCTGGCGGTACGCTGGCCATGCTGGCACTTGGTCGTGTGTCTTACGAGCAGTGGTTGAAAGCGATTTTGCCATTCATGCTGTTTGTGTACGCACTGTGTTGGGTTGCTCTGTTTATCGGGCAAATGGTGGGTTACTAGTCACTCATTAGAGTAGCTGTATTGAGAATCTATGACGATTTCACTTATTCATGTTAACCCTGAAACTGGGTTATCTGCTTCTATTACGGCAACCGGAGGGGTTGCCGTTGGTGGCTACGTTAATCACAGCTGGCGTGGTGTCGGCGCATGTGCCACTCAAGGGTTATTCACTAACCCTTGGTATGCCGATTACGCAAAAAAGGCACTGCAACAAGGCTTGAACTGCCAGCAAGTGATCGAGCAATTGAAGCGTAATGATGCTGAATTTGCCAAACGCCAATGTATGGTGATGGATAAAGAAGGCAACAGTGCGTTTATTAACGGCGAGGAGAATATTGCTTACGTGGGTTCGTTGTCGCTGCCTCACATCGCGGTTGCAGGCAATATGCTAGAGAGTGGTGCGGTCATCACTGCATTTGCTCAAGCCTTTATTGAAGCCGTAACCGTTAACTCTGAGCTAGTGCTACAGGGAGAGGTGCCGGCTTATAAGCCTGATTATGAGCAGCAGCTACCTGAGGCTTTAATTGCTGCGCTGGAAAGCGCTCTAGCGGCAGGGGGCGATAAGCGCGGTACCTACTCGGCTTCATTGCGCATTGAGAGCTTGACTCAAGCGCCGATTGATATTCGGGTCGATTGGTCCGACGATAACTTAATTGCTGACTTGCGTAAGGTGCTTAGCCGAGTGCAAGAAGCCGGCTTCCAAGACTTTCTTCGTCAGCTGCCAAACCAATAACTCTAGCCTAATACGAGAAGCTAGGTGGCGACGGCTAGTTTCTCTCCTTTCTGTTTTACGGTAACTTGAACACCGTGTGTTTCAATCATCTCAGGTTCATCGTGCTAAATAACATTAATCTGAACTTACTTCGTTCGCTGCATGTGCTGTTAGAAGAGTGCCATGTTAGCCGCGCTGCTCAGCGTTTGCATATTACTCAGTCGGCAGTGAGTAGGCAGTTGGCCCAATTGCGGGAGCTGTGCGGTGACCCACTTTTAGTGCGTGAAGGGAACAGCTTAATTCCGACTCCACGGGCTCTGGTACTGAAACAGAAATTGGAAGCATTGCTGGGCGAGTTTGATCACTTGTTGAGCGACAAACCCTTTGAACCTAAAGACTGGCAAGGTGAGTTAGTGCTCGCTTCCAGTGACTATGTTGCTCAGTACTTGCTGCCCAATATTACTCAATATCTTAACCAAGCGGCGCCGAAAATCGACGTTGCCTATCGTTTATGGCAACCCGATTTTTTAGAGAAAATGCACGATTTAGGCATTCACCTCGCGACCTCCATGTTTGCAGAGCAACCAAAAGGTGTGTCGAGTATTAAGATTGGTGAAGACAACTCGGTGTGTTTAATGAAAGACACCCATCCACTTGCAAGCAAAAATTCATTATCTGTTGAAGACCTGACGGCTTACTCACACATTAAAGTGACCGGTGGGGGCGATAAAGACTCCAGTACTGATGTGGTACTGAAACAGCAGGGCATTGAGCGTCGAATTGCGTTGAAAGTCCCATTTTTCTCAGCCGCGATTAACACATTAGTATCGAGTGAACACTTGATGGTGGTGCCTAGGCATATTGCGGTAAACCTTGCTCGTCATTGGCCCATCGCTCACAAAGAACTGCCATTTGCCACGCAAGCTCACCAGTACTGGCTGATGTGGCACCCGAAATATGACAGCGACCCCGCACATCGCTGGGCGAGAGAGCAAATCGCAGTGTTAATGCAGGACTCTGACTATTCAATCTAAGTAAATCGACTTACGTAATAGGGGATGATCTGAAATCATGACCTTTATGAGAATGTTTGATTTCAATTTATAGCTTGGCCTTTGTTACAGTGACCACAAAGAGGAGAGCATTATGACGTTCACAGTGTGGTTATCACTTTTCACCATTTGTATTCTTGGCGCAATGTCGCCAGGGCCGAGCTTAGCGGTTGTGGCTAAGCACTCACTTGCGGGCGGCAGGCTAAACGGACTGGCAACAGCATGGGCGCACGCGTTAGGTATTGGTATTTACGCCTTTATTACGCTGATTGGTTTGGCTGTGGTGCTTCAGCAAAGCCCGCTGCTGTTTAAAACCATTAGCGTTGCAGGTGCCGGATACTTGGCGTACTTAGGCTTTAATGCACTGCGTTCAAAAGGTGGTGTTGCTGCTAAATTGGAGTCGGGCGAGAAAGTCAGTGTGTGGCAATCGGCGCGAGAAGGGTTTTTCATTTCGATTCTTAGTCCCAAGATCGCATTGTTCTTCATCGCATTGTTTAGCCAGTTTGTCGCGCTGGGAAATGAACTGAGCAATCAAATGATCATTGTGGCAACGCCGCTGATTACTGATGGCTTGTGGTATACCTTCATCACGCTGATCTTATCCAACTCGAAAGTCATTGATAAAATCCGTTCTAAAGCGGTACTCATTGATAGGTTATCTGGCCTAGTACTTATTGGCCTTGCGGTTCGAGTGGTCGTGACGCTTTAACTTACCGCTTAACTTGAAAGAAAGAGCCCAGTCATCGACTGGGCTTTTTAACTTTCAATTGGTGCTATTCACAAGGATGTGCAAGATGAATAAGGGCTAAGCCACCTTGAGATGTTTCACGGTACTTCTTATTCATGTCCTTGCCCGTTTGGTACATGGTCTCAATCACTTTGTCGAGCGAGATTAAACACTTACTGGTACGTTTAAGTGCCATTCGTGATGCATTGATGGCTTTCATCGCTCCCATTGCATTGCGTTCGATACATGGCACTTGAACCAACCCGCCGATTGGGTCGCATGTCATACCTAACGAGTGCTCCATTGCTATTTCTGCGGCAATACAGATTTGCTCGTTACTGCCACCACGAAGGGCGGTAAGGCCTGCTGCAGCCATTGAAGACGATACGCCGACTTCGCCTTGGCAGCCAACCTCAGCACCGGATATGGAAGCGTTGGTTTTGTATAAGATGCCAATCGCGCCAGAGACGGCAAGGAAATCCTTTAACTGCTTGGTATCTAAAGGTTTGATAAAGCGATGGTAGTACATCAACACTGCAGGTATCACACCGGCTGCGCCATTGGTTGGCGAGGTAACCACTTGGCCGCCAGCGGCGTTTTCTTCGCTAACGGCAAAGGCAAACAAGTTAATCCAATCCATGATTTCCATTGGATCACTTTCTACCGCAGCATTGGCTTCCAGTTTCTTCAGTAGGTTTGGCGCGCGGCGAGTGACATTCAGGCCACCATCCAAAATACCTTCTGTCTCAAATCCTCGTTCCATACAGCGTGTCATGACCCGCCAGATTTGATCGGCTTTATTGTCGATGACTTCGCTATCTTGGAATGCGGTTTCGTTGGCTAGGATCATACCGCCAAGGCTAAGGCCATGTTTCTCTGCTTGGGCGAGCATCTCGTCTGCGCTGGTAAATGGGTAAGTCACGGACGTAGGCGCTGCAGTTGTTCCGTTTTCTAGCTCTTGCGCTGTGGCGATAAAACCGCCGCCAATGGAATAGTAGGTCTCAAAACCAATGATATTGCCCTGCGTATCAAAGGCCGTGATGGTCATTCCATTTTCGTGCAGTGGCAAGTTGTCTTGGTGGAACAGCATATCGGTTTGGTAGTTGAACGCGATGTTATGCTCGCCAGCAACGAGCAATTGGCCTTGATCTATGGCGTTACGCATTGCCTGATTTGCGCTGGTGATTTTGATGCTGTCGGGCGTATTACCCAGTAACCCAAGTAAGGTAGCGCGATCGGTATGGTGGCCAATTCCGGTAAGCGATAGGGAACCGTATAAATCGATTTGGATACGGGCGACTTGTTTTAAATGCGTTTTGATCGCCTGGGTAAACTGAAAACCCGCGATCATTGGACCATTGGTATGGGAGCTAGACGGTCCCACCCCAATTTTGTAGATATCGAAAATAGAAAGCATAGTGTTAACTCGTTAAGACAGGGCAGCGAACAACCAATCGGGTAACACGATACTTGCGACGATAGTCAGCACCGCAAATACCAGTAGCCCATAATGGCTGGTGGTTGGCTTAGAAAAAAGGTGTTTTTGGTTAGCAATAAAATCTTGCTGTTGTGGAGTTAGCGTGCCGGTGTGTCGACTCACGATGACACCGAACAGCAGAAAGACAAAGGTGCCAAGTGGGGCAAACCACGGCCAGGCAATGCCTGCCGACATAGCGCTAAATACCGCGATAATGCTGGTAATGCTGCCAGCGATGACACCACGTTCGTTAGACTTTGCCCACGCTAGGCCAAGTACAAACGAGCCCAAGCGGATACCCACAAAAATTGAGGTCAAACTGGCAATGGTTTTAAGCACAGATTCGTTCGAAACGGCGAATAGCGCAGGTACAACAACAAACCCCGCAGCCAATAAACTCAGCTTACGTGCGACCCTCTCATAATGTTTGTCTTTGGCGCCAGTGCGAATAAAGCGCTTATAGATATCGAACGTCGCCACCGTTGCCATTGAATTGTAGGTAGAGTCGAGCGTCGACATTGCGGCTGCAGCTAATGCTGAGATAATCAACCCCACCACAATTGGATTGGTATGGTTGAAGACGAAATCTAAAATCACTTCGTTGCTGTTTGCGAAATGTTGATCCTGATAAAAGATGCTAAGTAATACACCAATCAGCGCAAAGAATAGGTAGATGAAGAACGCTCCGTAGCCACAAAGCAGCATGGATTTTTGTGCTGTCTTCACGTCTTTGGTTGCAAGCGTTCTTTGAATGATCAGTTGGTTGGTGGCGTACACACTCAAGTGAAGAAAAGTCACCGCTACCACACCCGCCCATAGCGTGGTGTCCACGCCAAGATCGAAGTCGAAATTGACGATTTCGAGATGCTCGCGAGAGAGGTGCTCGCCGGTATTAATGTCGATAAGAAGAATGGCAAAGATAGCGATACTACCGATCACGAGCACAGCAGACTGCAGCATATCTGTCCAGATGACGGTCGAGATCCCACCCGCATAGGTGTAGCAGGCGGTGAATAGACTGATATAGATGATCGCTTCGGAAATACTAATGGGCAGAACTTGAACCAGTATTAGAGCCACAGCATAGAGAATTACCCCCGCCGATATGCACTGAACGATAATAAACAGCACTGAGTTGATGGTTCTTGCGACGACACCAAAGCGCAGCTCAAGGTATTCGTAAATCGAAGTGAGTCCCAGCTTATAGAAGACGGGAACAAAGAAGACCACTGCAAAAAAGATCACGATAGGATAGTTGAGGTGTACGCTCATCGCTTCCATACCTGAGCTGTAGACCCAACCAGGCATGCCAACAAAAGTCATGGCACTAATGTAGGTAGCTAAAATGGATATCCCAGCGGTAAACCAGCCAAACTGCTTTCCACCAGTGGAAAAGTCACCACCAGATTTATAGCGCTTATTTACTAAGTAGCTGATTAATATGGTTATAGACACGTAAAGTGCGATTACCATAAGGCTTGAGTACGTAACCATTTAGGCATTTCCCCTTGGTGCTTAGAAACTATTTTCCTTACGTATGAGTGCCAACGGTTGGCTATTCCTATCCAAAATCCACTCTAAATGCGAATTTTGTCACCAATATAGATGAATCCTTGCACAAAATATGCAAATCAGGCTCACAGCGAGACTTAGATCACCAAAAACGCCAAAATGGGTGCGTATTCATTTTAAAATTGACCTTGATCACGGAACAATAGGTAGAAAAAAAACTATGATCCTCCCCGACATCAACGCAGGAAAGATCTTAAAGTGATGCTTTCTTGTTTGAGAAAATACTAAAAAATCCTAAGTGAAATAGAGGTTTATCGGTCATGACCACCAAGAAACACATGAGCGAAGTTCCTATGATTCAAAGAGTAGCGGCCTATTTGGCAATTCTGGTTGGCTACTTTTTCTATTGTTACAACTTTGTAATTATTGATTACGTACGCCCTTATATTGTTGAAGCGTACGACGGGATCAGCCTATCGGATACGGCTCAGTTCTATACATGGCAGTCGGTTGGTGCACTTATTGGTGCCCTCAGCTGTGCATGGTTTGCAACAAAGTTTGGTAAAAAATCAACGCTAATTGCGATTACAGCCTTAAATGGCGGCGCCACTATCATCAATATGATGTTTACTGACTACGCGACTTGGGCCGCAATGCGTTTCATCATTGGTCTTTCGCTAGGCGGTTACTTCACCGTGGCAGTGAGCTTGATGATAGGCCTATTTACTCCAACGGTACGCGGCAAGCTGACCGCATTTGCTTCATCTATGTTCTCTGTAGCACTGATGGTAATGGGTGCGTATGCAGCATTCATCTCAAGCATTGATGCTCCATGGGAAAGCCTAATGTGGGTTGGTGGTGTGCCACCTCTAGCAGCGGCGGTTGTGATGCTATTTGTTCTACCGAGTGACAAGAAAGTCATCGCTTACGGTGAAGAAGAGCAAGCAGAAGCAGAGAAAACCGACGCGTCAGTGAAACAAGGTTCTTGGGGTGAAATGCTTAGCAAGCAACACCGTACCATTACCATCACGTGTCTATTGCTGGCTGGCCTGAACTTCTATGGTTTCCAATTCTTCGGTGGCTTTGTAACGACTTACTTACGTGAAGTGCGTATGTTTGATGGTGCCACTATTGGTCTTATCTTCTCAATTTCAGCCTTTGGCTCACTATTTGGTGCATGGTTCTGGGGTTGGGCGGCAGATAAATTCGGCCGTAAATTCAATGCACTAGGCTTTATTCTAGCGGGCATCATGGTATCGGTATTCTTTGTTGCTCCTGGTGACGTGATGATCGGTAGCCTAAACATGCTGGCTATTTTAGGTCTTATCTACAACTTCGGTTTGTCTTCTTCAGCTGTGTGGGGTGGGTATTTCTCAGAACTGTTCCCAGCGCATCTTCGCAGCTACGGCGCGGCACTGTTCCACGGTGGTCGTATCTTGGGTATGTGGGCACCAATGGTTCTTATCTTCATTCAAGAGCGTACCGATCTTCAAACTGCGATGTGGGGTTCACCAATCGTATGGATCGTTGCTGGTCTACTATGGTTCACGCTACCTGAAACACTCAAAGGCGGCTTGTTCGACAAGAACAAAGACAAGCAAACCGCTAACGCTTAATCAATACGAATTTCCCAGCTGAACCATATGGGCTCAGCTGGCAACTAAACACTTTATCGAGTCCTGTTCCAATGCTGGCTCGGCAGCAAAAAGAGAGATGATTATGTCTAAATATCAAGAAGCAAAACGTGTAGTACGTGATTACTTCGATGCGATGGAAAATGCCACTCACGAGAACGTGGCTGAAGTACTAAAAGCACACACTTCAGAAGACTACCTATGGCGTGGTGTTTACCCATTCCGTGAGCAAGAAGGTGCGCAAGCCGCAGCAGACGTTTTCTGGTCTCCACTAATGAAGTCAATGACTCGCATGCAGCGTCGTCAAGACATCTTCATCGGTGGTGAGAATGAAGTCACTGAAGGTGAAATTTGGGTAATGAGCATGGGCCATTTCATGGGCCTGTTCGATGCTGAGTATCTAGGCATGCGCCCTACTGGCAAAATCATGAACATCCGTTACGCAGAATTTAACTGTGTTGAAAACGGCAAGATCACTAAGACTGGACTATTCCTAGACCTTCTTGGCGCGATGGATCAAGCGGGTTGTTACCCACTGCCACCATCAACAGGTAAGCATTTCGTTTACCCTGGCCCACGTAACCACGACGGCCTATTGTTCGAAGATGCAGCTCCAGAAGAAGGTGTGGCAACACTAGCACTTGTGAACAAGATGGTTGATGACCTTTCTGCACTTAACGACAGTGGCGCGATGGGTTGCCCACCAGAAGTGCTAGAGAAGAGCTGGTCTAAAGACATGATCTGGTACGGTCCATGTGGTATCGGTGCGTCTTACACAATTCCTCGTTACCAACAGCAGCACCAATTGCCGTTCCGTAACAACCTGAAAGACAAGAATTTTAACGGCCACGTATGTCGCTTCGCAGAAGGTAACTTCTCTTGTTTCTTCGGCTGGCCAAACCTATCAAACACGCCAATTGGTGGTTTCCTAGGTATGACTGGTGGTGAAATCCGCGCAGACATGCAAGTGGTTGACGTGTACTACCGTGACGGCGACAAGCTATCTGAAAACTGGGTATTGATCGACCTACCTTACTGGCTAAAACAGCAAGGCCTAGACGTATTCGAGCGTACTCAGCAGATCCTAAATCCATCTCTATAAAGAGATTGTAGAGGCGGTTCGTTCATCCGCCTCGGTGTTGCCTAAGCATTCCTTCTCGGCTTAGGCACATGCTCCCAACTAGTGCCTCAAGGATGGGGCACGCTCTTTCCTAATTATTATTCATAACGGGCCTAAAAAGCACGGTGGCTTTTCTCGGCCTGAATAACGAGAGACAAAATGAAAAAGTCGATAGTTTCAGCAGTGGTTTTGGCTGCACTGACAACCAGCTCTGCTTTTGCCGCACATACTTTTGTAAACGATGCGGGCGATAGCCTGACCTTAGATGGTCGTTTCGATGTTCGTTACCACGATAAAGGCGGCGACCATCAAGGTGAGTGGAATAGCGGCAGTTCGCGTTTTGGCCTAAAAGGTCAAATGGGCCTAGACGATGGCTGGACCGGTTTTGGCCATGCAGAGTGGGGTTATAACTCGGGTGCCAATGGCGATAACATCTACGACCGCCTACTTTACGCGGGTGTTGAGCACGAGAAATACGGCAAGATTGCAGCTGGTACTAAGCAATGGTCTACCTTCTACGATGTCGCTTGGTTTACTGATATGGGCCGACTGTTCGGTTCACGTGGCTCGGGTTACTACAATCTATCTGACTGGGGTATTGCATCGGGTACGGGCCGTGCAGAAAACTCAATCACCTACCGCAACAGCATCAATGAAAAGTGGAAATACGGTTTCACTTACCAAACGACGCGTGAAGACGTGGGTTTGGCTGATGGCAAAACAGCCACACTTAAGAATGGTATGGGTGTTTCAACTCTGTACACGGTTGCTGATGGCCTGACGGTAGGTCTGGCGTACCACCAGAATGAATTTGACGACATTGATGCTGGCGTTAAAAACATCCAAGATGGCGATACTCAACGCATCGGATTACTAGGTGTTAACTACGTCAATAATGGCCTATTTGTCGGCTTAACCTACAGCCAAGGTTCGAACTGGGAAACAAACACACTTGCGGAATTCTATGATCACCGCGGTGTTGAGTTCTTCACTCATTACCACTTTGACAACGGCTTCCGTCCGACCTTTAACTACAACTACTTAACGGACACAGACGGCAACGCAAATGGCTACGAGCGTCAGTACGTTGTACCTGGTTTAGAGTACCACTTCCAAACCAACAAGTTGTTAGTCTGGACAGAGTACCAGTTTGACTTAGGTAACGAGCAAGCAGTAGGGAACTCATTTGAAAATAATGATGACCAGTTTGCTGCGGGTATCCGTTACTACTTCTAGTCATCAAAAACGAGAGGCTGACTGGGTTACTTAGCCCCTCTAATTGTTTGGGAACCGAACCAAAGCCTTACTTGTGAGTAAGGCTTTTTTTGTGGGTACAACCCAAAACTTATGTAAAGATGCAATTTGACCTAATAATAACAAGGTTCGAAGATAATCTTCTTATGAATACGTACCTACATATGTTACTCTGTGCACAGTCAATCGGCTTAGACATTTATACTGATGAATATTGAAAAACAAACGGTTACTTCTAAAGATGTAGCAAAGCTTGCTGGGGTTTCTCAGTCGACCGTATCGCGCGTATTTGTGCCGGGTAGTTCAGTTGCAGAAAAGACCAAGCAAAAGGTTTTTGAAGCCGCGAAAGCATTAAATTACCGACCAAATGCCTTTGCTCGCAGTCTCACTACCAATGAATCTAAGTTGATTGGATTGGTCTTCCCAGATGCCGATTATCCTATTCACATGAAAACGCTACAACTCATCTCTAGTGAGTTGCAAAAGCAAGGTTACTCGGCTGTGCTTATCCCTTGGCAGTTTGATGGCCAAGATTCGCATTCGATCCCGAACATATTCCAGTATCGTGTCGATGGTGTGATTGCCGCGTCGGCGACGTTTAATAAATCGTTGTATGAAGAGTGTGCTGAGTTCAATATTCCTGTCGTGCAATATGCTCGTGTCGTGGAAGGGACCAAAAGTAGCTATGTGATCAGTGATAACTATGAAGCAGGCCAGCAGGCTGCGCAGCACTTGCATGAAAAAGGCGTCAAAAGCTCAGTGTACTTAACTGGTGAAGTACCCACCTTTACTAATGGCGAGCGTGAAAACGGTTTTTGTTCTGAATTTGAAGAGCTGACAGGCAACCTACCGCGAGTGATCGAGGCAAGCTATGACTACGATGGAGCGTTAGAGGAAATTCGCAAATTAATGGCCGATCCTTCGCGTCCTGAATCTGTTTTCTGTGCGACCGACAACCTTGCCATGGCGGTGATGGACGTGGCTCGATTAGAGTTTGGCCTACGAATCCCAGAAGATCTCAAAGTGCTCGGGTTTGATAATATTCCTCAGGCAGAATGGTTAAGTTATCAGTTAACGACCTTTAGGCAGGATTTCAAGCGCTTAGCGCGCGAGTCGGTCAAAGTAATCGTCGACCAAATCAACGATAAGAACAGCAGTGTGGTGAAAATGATGGTTCCCGCCAAAATTGTTGAGCGTAAAACCACGCAGTCTAATTAAGTGATGTTTTTGTTTAGTAGCTAAAAAACGTGAGTGGACTCCAAATACTCAGCGTCGAATTGCGCTAGGTTGTAGTGGTTAGTAACGGATAACCAAGGAGCAGCTATGTTGGGTGAGAACCACTCTCTACTGAACGAATTTTCGGACTACACAGACACGATTAAAGCGTTGGCAAAAGCCGATGAAGTGTTTCTAAAAGACATGAAAGCTTACGACGCATTAGATAAAGACATTCGCACTTTAGAATTGCGAGACTCTCCAATCAGTGATGAGGAGATGCATCGGATGAAGCATGACCGAGCGATGCAGAAAGACGACTTGTATCAACGGATTTTACAAGCGCACCAGTAGCGCAAAGCATATTAAAAAGGCGGGTTTCCCGCCTTTTTTCGTTTAATGCAGAATGATACCCTGAACCTCTTTGAGGTAAACGGATAAGTGGAGGTACCCGTTGGATATACATTTTCGCACTGCAACCAGTGACGACTTAGCAAGTTTAGTGAACATGCTCGCCAGTGACCCGCTTGGTGCGCAGCGAGAAGACACCACCACTCCCCTGAATACAAGTTACTTATCTGCGTTTCAAGCCATCGATTCTGATCCCAATAATCAACTGATTGTGGCTGAACATGAGCATAAAGTAATTGGAATGCTGCAGCTCACCTATATATTCCCTATTTGACGCATATTGGCAGCTGGAGAGCTCTGATAGAGGGTGTCCGAATTCATCAGGATGTTCGCGGGTTAGGGATTGGGGAGCAGATGTTTGAATACGCGATTCAGCAGGCTAAGCAGAAAGGCTGCAGCATGGTGCAGTTAACAAGCGACAAACTACGCCCTGATGCCATTCGCTTCTATCAAAAGCTGGGTTTTGTGGCGAGCCACGAAGGGTTTAAGCTAGCGTTATAAGCAGAACCTAAGGTTCTGCTTACTCGCTGCGAATGGATGATTTACAGCTCTAGCATTTCTTCATCTTGGTATTAAATGTTTCCAGCGCTTCAATGACGGCTTCCACTTTAGCATCGTCGAGGGCATCGGAGTGAGGCTGACTAAAACGCTCGATGTCGTTATCAAAATACAGCCCGTTCGCCTGACTAAACTCCTCGGATAGGGCTGCACGGATCAAAATATCTGCCCCAAGCTTTATGTCCCCTCCGGCAATGCCATACGCATCTTTAACCATTTTACTGCCAAGTAAAGATTTAGGGTTCACAGAGACAATCACCGGCCCCTGAGTTTTGTTCATTTCCCCTAACCAGCGCGACCACATCGTTAGAGCCAGCTTACTCTGAGCGTAAGCTTCACCATCGCCAAGTTGTTTTTCCCCCATTAGGGCTGGGATGTTCACTGGCGCTTGCGCAGCGGAAGATAGGTTAACGACTCGGCCGTCTTTCTCTATCAAAGGCAGCAGGGCTTTGGTTAGCTGATAAGGTGCAATGGTGTTGACCACAAAGCGAACATCTAGCCCTTCAGGTGTCACTGGTGAAGGCGTACTAAACACACCAGCGTTATTGATAAGCACATCCAAAGTACCAAAACGCTGTTGAACCTCATAAGCCATATTAGCGACTGCGTCTAAGTTGGAAAGATCGGCCAATACAGATTCCACTTTCCCAAACACAGAGAGTTGATTGGTTACCGTATCTAGCTTGGATTGGCTGCGACCATGAACAATGACATGGTGACCTAATTCGACCAGTGCTTTAGCGGTTTCGTAGCCGATACCATCGGTAGCACCTGTAATAAGAATTCGCTTTTGCATGAGAATACCTCTGAAATTCAACGTGTTTAAAGTTTACTTATGAGTAGAGGCTAGACCAAGTAGTGCCTACTTGAAGGAATTTCAAAAAATCTTTGAAAGTGCAGTCTAATTGACGGTATAGAAAATTTAGCGATAAGGACTAAAAGCTCTTGGATTGACGCGAGCTTAAAAGAGTTGAATGCAATGCATGAATTTCAGCGATAGGCACTGAGTTGGATTATATTTAACGGTGAAAAATGGTATAAGTTACTTATGGTCGAAAATAGCTGAGTGCTTATGAAGAAATACGAAGAATTAGTCCAAGATATCATCAGCAAAATCTGTCAAAACATGATTGATGTGAAACTACCATCAGAGCGAGAACTGGCTGAAAAGTATGATCTTTCTCGTTTTTCTGTACGTAAAGCACTGTCTAAACTAGAAGCAATTGGTATTGTAAAATCAAAAGTTGGGTCTGGGTATTTTGTTAATACATCTATTATTGGGTCACCACTTATATATAACTCTGTCACTGAAAATAAATTCGGTGAGATTTCTTACAAGAAAATAAAACTCAATAAACGTTTGCCAACTACGCATGAAATGCAAGTTTTTTCTATCGAAGAAGATGAATACCTTTGGAATATTAAGCGACTAAGACTAATTCAGGGTAAGGTGACTCAAATTGAGGAAACTAAATTACCTGTAAGTATGTTTCCAAAAATAACAGAAGAGATTATTGAAAGCTCTCTACAGAAGCACGTATTATCTTTAGGGCTAGAAATAGATAGTTATTTAACCAGTTATCAAGCCATCAATGTTTCAAAAGAAGATTCAGAATTATTAGATTGTAAACGTAATAGTTCTGCAATGAATATCACGAACCGTGGTTTCTTAAAAACGGGAGAGGTATTTGTGGTGAGCGATATTATTGATATTAATTACCAATGTACCTATCACACCAAATTTAACCCCGAAAGCCTCAATTATCGAGACCAAAACGACCGCGATTAGCGGTCGTTTTTTTAGGTTTGCATATAAAACCGTCGCTAGGACAAACGAGGCTTTAAGGCGTGTGAATACTGCCGTCTGGCAAACGGCTCTGTGTCCATTCGTGTGGGCGATATTCAACAGGGAAGTCTTGCGCTGCTTCGCGATCCATCTCCACACCGATACCCGCAATTTCAGATGCGTATAGGTAACCGTTGACTGGCTCTGCTGCGTTCGGGAAGACGCGCTGTGTATTGGCTTTGTATTCTACATGCTCTTGAATCGCAGCATTGTGTAAGTGCACATTTAAGTGAGTGTTCACCGCGGCGCCAATCGGCGTCATATCTGGTGGGCAGTGCCAAGCAATACGAACGCCAAAGCTCTCACAGAAGTGACCGAGTTTCAGTGCTGGCGTGATGCCACCGATTTGCGAGACGTGGCAACGAATGAAGTCGACACGACGATTGATGATCAGTGCTTTCCACTCTTCTGGGTTGTTGAATAGCTCACCCAGCGCTAGAGAAACACTCGATTGGTTACGAATGTTGTCTAGCCATTCTGTTTGGCTTGGTGGCAAAATATCTTCGATAAAGAATGGGTTGTACTTCTCAACTTCTTTCGCAAATTGAATTGCTTGATTTGGGAACAAACGCTCGTGTACATCGTGAAGAATATGGAACTTCTTGCCGTATTTCTCACGTAAGTTTTTGAACATTTCCACAGTGTTTTCAATATACTGGTCTTGATCGTAGTACGAGCCTTGCGTTGGATTTTTTGCTGTTTGAATATTTTCAGGCACGCCTCCATAGAAGCCTAGTTGACAACGAATATGTTGATAGCCCTGCTCTAAATATTTATCGACTTGCTCATAGAGGCCTTCCATCGTATCGCTAGTGGCATGTGTATATACTTGAATAGCATCACGAGACTTACCACCAAATAATTGATGAAGCGGCATGTTAGCCAGTTTTGCCTTTATATCCCAAAGTGCCATGTCTACACCGGAAATAGCATTGTTGATCACTGGGCCATTTCGCCAATATGCATTGACCATCATCATTTGCCACAGATCTTCAATATTATTGGCGTCTTTACCAATTAATAATGGCTTAAGGTATTCATCAACCATGGTTTTTACTGCCAATGGTCGTTGTTGAAAAGTTGCACAACCGTAACCCGTGATGCCTGATTCTGTTTCTACAATTACAGTGATCAGATTGTGCCGATCCGGTTTACTAATGATGCACTCAATGCTGGATATGGTGTTTTTATTCACTTCAAACTATCTCTAATCTAATAGGATTTATTTTATATAAGCGTGAAAAAATACAAATTACAAGCGGTAAATTGTGCTTAAATTTAACTGGTTCGCTCTTGTTTAGAATTTGGAAAGAAAAACGAACCAATTGGCAAAAAAAGCTCAAAAATTAATTTTTAGCCGTCTTATTGTGAGTTTAATCACTAATTTGTCGATTGGATAAATACTGCCAGTAGCTAAGATGAGCGCAGTAAATGAGCAGACTAAGCACATAGGAAAGTATGATGCAATTGACACAAACAAACATGGCAGCTGGCGATACACCGTCAGGTAAGGCAGGCAGCTTTAGCATGAAACTACAAGAATTGGTCGCGGCACTTGGCGGCAACGAAAACATTGCAAACATCACCCACTGCATGACTCGCTTGCGTTTTAAATTGGTGGATGAGTCAAAAGCCGACAAAGAAAAGCTAGAAGCGATTCAAGGCGTAAAAGGTGTGGTTCTTGGGCAAGGTCAGACCCAGGTGATTATTGGTGTCGACGTAGAAAAGTGGTACCTAGCGCTGTCTGGAGCAAGCGCCGCGCCAGAAGATGTAGAAACCGAGCAAGAGAAAGGTAAGCTATTTCAAAACGCGATGCGCATCGTGGCAGGAATCTTTGGTCCTGTTGTTCCTGCTATTGCGGGAGCAGGTATGTTAATGGGGCTGCTATCTGGCCTGATTGCGACTAACGTTATCTCTGAGTCTTCCGACACTGTTTTCTTCTTCCGCTCTATTTCTGTTGCAGTGTTCTTCTTTCTACCAATGCTAGTGTCTTTCTCTGCTGCAAAGGTGTTTAAAGTCAATGAATACATTGCGTTAGCGGTTGCTGCGGCGATGATGTCGCCAAAGTTGTTGGAAAAAGCCACACTGTTGAGCCAAGCTGGAAATGCTCCAGAACTTAGCGTATTCGGTGTGATTCCAATCGAGCTGCTGAACTATGGTGGCGCAATTGTCCCTGCAATTTTAGCGGTTTGGGTGCTATCTAAAATCACCCCTATGGTAGACAAGTTAGTTCCTGCTTCTGCCAAACCAGTATTCACTCCGCTACTTGCTTTCACTGTGACTTCAACGGTCGTACTTTCTGTCGTTGCGCCTGCTGGGATGTGGGTAAGTAACGGTGCTGGCTGGGTTGTAAGCTCGCTACTGGAGGTTTCACCAACACTGACTGGTTTTGTGTTCGGTTTGACCCGTCCAATCACCATTGTATTTGGTATTCACCACAGCATGACACCAATCAGTTTGAACAATTTTGCTCTTTACGGAAAAGATCTACTGATGCCAATTATGTGTCTAGGAAACTTGGCTATTGCAGGCGCAACCATGGCGATTTGGTACAAGCAACGTAAACACGCCAGCAAAGAGCAATCGTCTATCACAGTCGGTTCGGGTATTACCGCTATCCTTGGTATCACTGAGCCTGCTCTGTTTGGTGTGTTGACTAAGTACACCAAAGCACTGTTTATGGCGAGCTTGGCGACAGGTATTGTTGGTGCAATTTCGGTCACAATCGATACCCACTTAACCAGCTACATTCTTTCTTCTGTGTTCAGTCTGCCAGCTTACTTGGCAAGTGGTACACAAAACTTTGTTCAAGCCGTACTGGGCGTGATTGGTGTGTTTGCGTTGTCATTCGCAATGACCATGATGTTCGTACGTATCGATAACAAATAATTCTCTCCTCTCTCTATGTAGACCTGTTGTATCTAATGTCGACAGGTCTATTCAGCATGCTTAAAAAGAACTGACATGAAGACAATCGCAATACTTGGGGAATGCATGATCGAGTTGAACGGCAAGCCGTTTGGCAGCATGCAGCAGACGTTTGGTGGCGACACATTGAATGCTGCGGTTTACCTTAGCCGTTGTAGCCAAGCTCTAAGAGCATCAACGCCGGCGCAAGTGCAATATGTCACTGCAATGGGCACCGACCCTCTGAGCAATGGCATGGTGGAGCGTTGGCAGCAAGAAGGTGTCGGCACGGATTTCGTTTTGCGAGATGAAACACGCACGCCGGGTTTGTACCTGATCCAACTGGATGACCAAGGTGAACGCACCTTCCTTTATTGGCGTAATCAATCAGCCGCGCGCTACTTACTGCAACATACTGACTTTGCTCGCGTAGCGGAGTCTCTGACTCAGGCTGATATGGTGTTTATCAGCGGTATTAGCTTAGCCATTTTGCCTGAACAAGATCGTATCCAACTGCTTGAGCTTTTGAGCCGCTTGCGAGCTACGGGTGTTGAGATCGCTTTTGATAGCAACTTTCGCCCAGCACTTTGGCCGCAAGATCTGATGAAGACTGTTCGAGCATGTTATCAAGCCATGTATCAAACCACAGATTTGGCTTTGGTTACTTTCGATGATGAGCAGCTGATTTGGGGGGATACAACGGCATACGACACAATCACACGCTTGCAAGAACAAGGGGTGAAAAATGTGGTGGTTAAGCTCGGTGCTGAAGGTTGTTTAGTCGCTGATTCAAATGCATCTGAACCTTACTCTGTGGCGACGACACCGGTAGACAATGTCATTGATACCACGTCGGCAGGTGATTCATTTAATGGCGGCTTTCTCGCGACTTACTTATCGGGTGGCAACATCAAACAAGCGTGTATGAATGGTAATACCCTCGCTGGCACCGTTATTCAGCACAAAGGCGCAATTATCCCAAAACTGGCAACTGATGCGGTTACCGCACAGTTCAAAAAATAGATTCATAGGAAACAACATGTCGAATTTAAAAGCTCAACTCAAAGCGCTCAGAGTTATCCCAGTGATTGCGATTGATCGCGCAGAAGACATCATCCCATTGGGTAAAGTGCTGGTGGAAAATGGATTACCAGCGGCGGAAATTACTTTTCGTTCCGATGCTGCAGCTGAAGCCATCCGTCTATTGCGTGAAGCACAGCCAGGTATGCTGATTGGTGCTGGCACCGTGCTTAATCGCGAGCAGGCTATCGCAGCGAAAGAAGCGGGGGCAACCTTTGTGGTTTCTCCGGGATTTAACCCTAACACCGTTAAAGCTTGCCAAGAGATTGGCATTGATATCGTGCCTGGTGTTAACAACCCAAGTGCGGTCGAAGCGGCGTTAGAAATGGGGCTCACGACACTCAAGTTCTTCCCGGCAGAAGCATCGGGGGGCGTCAATATGGTGAAAGCGCTGTTGGCACCTTATGGTGACGTTGAAATCATGCCAACAGGCGGTATCAATCCTACCAATATCAGAGACTACCTAGCCGTACCGCGAGTGTTGGCATGCGGTGGTACGTGGATGGTCGACAAAAAGCTCATCGAAGCGGGTGATTGGGAAGAACTGGCAAAGCAGACCCGTGAAGCGGTCGAGCTTGTCGCTGAGTCTTCTTCATAACTCTTGAAATCCACTCTTAATCGCGACTTTTTCTGCGGTTAGGGGCTAACCAAATAACAACAATAAATTCTAGTAAGTCTTTCTTTTTATAAGAAGGGACGGGGCTTGCTGTTTCTAAAATCAGAACTTTTAAAACCATAAATCTAAAATATATAGGGTAATTATGAACAAAGCACTGACACTATCTCTGGGCGCAATCGGCGTGTTTTCGGCCTTATCTGCCAATGCTGGTATTAGTATTGTCGATAATGATGAGGGTAACTTTTCCATCGGCGGTGATGTCGAATTGAACTTCAACTACCAAGATCGTGAGTCGAATGATTCTGGCGAACAAGAGTTTAACCAAGATGGCCGTGTACTGATCGAATTCGCGGGTGAAAAATTCACTAGCAACGGTCACTACGTTGGCGTCAAAGCGCAGCCACTGTTTGAAAGCACTGGTGACGTTAACCTTGATGATGCTTACTTCGAATTTGGTAAAAAAGACAGCTGGGCAATCAAAGCTGGCCGTTTTGAAGCGTATGATATGTTCCCTGTTGGTTTGGATGTGTTCCTAGAGTACTCCGGTGATACCTCTAACGAACTTTACACCGACGGTTCGGCATACACCTATCAGATGAAAGAAGCACGTGGTCGCGGCTCAGATGGTCAACTGATGTATAGTCAAACGTTCGGCAACCTGTACGTTGAACTCAGCTCAATGATTGGCGATCGTTCTGACTTATTCCACAACGGCACTGATGGTGGTTCTTATCATGGTCAAACCATTGCAAGCAGCAAGGACTCGTTTTTAATTCGCCCTGTTGTTGCTTATCAAATGGGTGATTTTAGTGTGGCAGCATCGATGGAAACTAACTTGATTTCTGATGCTGTAGTTACTGATCAAGGTGTCGACATTTCAGATCGCACAGGCTATGGTCTAACGGGTAACTGGACCAGTGGTGATTGGTCGGTGAACGCAAATGTGGCTTACCTTGATGCTGTCGACGAGAACAACTTCTCTGCTGGGGCTAACGCTCTTTGGAAAGGATTTGGCGTTGGTTATGTATACGCTAATAACGAATACGAAAACAAAGAAATAGCGGGTTGGGCTGAGGGAGAGGTGTCATCGTCTACGCTATATGCTTCTTACGAATTCACTGATGTGCTTGAAGTGGAGAACTTTTCCGTACTATTGGGCTCTTACTACACCACAATTGCAAATGACTTGAGCCAAACTGTTTCTTCCGATCACTTTGCTGAAGAAGATGACTTCGGTGCACGTGTTCGATTGTTCTATGAGTTCTAATCGTTAAAAGAAAAATCTGTCCATCAAAGGGTGCTTGTTCAGCACCCTTTTTTTCGTTAGGGCGCCTGTGTTTATTGACGCGGAAGTGGTGAGCAAAGTAAAGAGTGGTTCATTTGGTGTTGACCCAAATAATGAACCAAAATATATTGTGGTCCAATACACCAAATGAGCTAGTGCGCCAAATAAACCAAGGAGCTATTAATGCCATTTGGTTCTCCATCTAAGCTAAGGTGATGCGATGACTTCATACATCTATACCCGATTTTCTCCGAAGAATAGAGCCCATCCAGAACAACTTTCAGCACTCAAGCAACTGTCACCAGGCAGTGAAGTGATTGAGGACCAAGTGCGAGGTAACATCCCTCCATTTGAGAGGCCGGCGTTTAAACAGTTATTTGATAATTTGAGTAGCGGTGATTGTCTATTTGTTTGGTGGTTGACGGCATTTGGGCGCGATTTTTCTCAGGCCAAACAGACATTAGAATCCTTATTAGAGCGCGGTGTGATGATTGTTACAGCCTGTGAAGCGATGACGCTCAAACCCGATTGCCCACAGACCAAAGTTATCATGACGCTGCTATCTGGTTACGCCAAAGTGCAAATTCAGCATCGGTTGTTTGCCGCCGAGTTAGGCCGAGAAGAACTGAAAGGTGATCCTGAGCTATGGAAATCCAAGTTTCGCGGTCGCCCCGCCGATAAGCAGAAGCATCAACAAGTAAAAGCGATGCTGCTGGAAGGAAATACAATTCAAAGTGTCGCAGACCAATGTGGGGTCAGCGTATCGACCGTGAAACGAGTAAAAGCTAAGCTAAATCAGATGGATGATGAAGGCTGCCTAAGACGCAGGGGGCGTGCAACCGAATCCTCTGGTGATCCTGAATGAGTAAACCGATTCAATTTCGTACCATATTATTGGCCTGCTTAATTATCAGCGTTGGTCAACTAAGCATGGGGCTGGTGTTCCCATCCTTACCTTGGATAGCGAAAGACTTTGCCATTTCTCTCGACCAAGCTCAACTGCTGGTCAGTGTCTACCTGCTTGGTTTTGGCCCATCTCAATTTATTTATGGCCCAATATCCGATGCTTTGGGGCGCAAGAAGGTATTGCTTAGCGGCTTACTATTGGCGTTAGCCGGATTGGTCACCATCATTGTGTTTAGCGATTCTTTCTCGGGTATGGTCATTGGACGATTTTTGCAAGGGTTAGGGACGGGCTGCTGTGCGGTGTTGGCTCGAGCGTCGACTCGAGACAGATACAGCGGTGCTCAGTTGCCAGTTGCCTTATCTTATATTGCGATGGCGGCTTCGATTACGCCGTTAGTTGCTCCGGTGATTGGTGGATTCATTAACTTCCATTTTGGCTGGACCATGGTGTTTGTGTCTTTGCTGGGTTACGTTGCGCTGGCATGGGTAATGATAGCGTTGAAATTTGATGAAACACTTAGCCAAACCAGTGCGATACCATCGGCGAAAAACATGCTGAAGCAGTATAAATCATTGCTGAATTCGCGTTATTTCATGAGCTTTGCCAGCATCGGTTGGCTGAATTTTAGTTTGATGATCACAACGGTATCGGTGATGCCGTTTATCATGCAAAACCAAATCGGCATGACATCCGATGAATACGCGATGTGGGCTATCATTCCTGCATTGGGCATGATCATGGGGACCAGCCTTTGTAATCGTGTTCGGCCGATGATTGGCAGTCGAAATATGCTGCTGTTCACGCCAGTGCTTCATGTGGCTTCTGCGTTGTGGTTTTTCTTTTGCCCGCTAGAGCCGCTGTACTTGATGATTGGTCAATTGCTGATGATTCTCGGAAACGGGATCGCACTTCCTTGTGCTCAAGCTTTGGTGATGCAACCATACAAAAAACAGGCAGGCGCAGCTGCGGCGATGTCGGGTGGCGGCCAAATGGTGGTGTCGTCCATTGTGAGTATGGGGCTAGTTCAATTGGGTCTCAGCCAAGCGTGGCACTTATCATTGGTCATTGTTGTGTTTACCGCAATTACACTGGCGAATATTGTTCGTGGCTTTAACACCGAGCAGGCAATGACGTTGCAAGGAAGCAATCAATAACCGATAACCAATAACAAGGGATATTCTGTTCGAATGGAATCATTATCTTTGGCTCAAGCGCAGAAACTTGCGCTTTTGTCACAAGGGCTGCCCACTGGCAGTGTGAAAGGGACAAGTTACGCTAAGACTCAATCTGCGATTGAGCAACTGGGCTACATCCAGATCGATACTATTTCGGTGGTGCAGCGGGCTCATCACCACACATTGTGGAGCCGTAACCCAAGCTACCAACCAGAGCTTCTCGACCAGTTGGTCGCAGACGGTAAAGTGTTTGAATACTGGTCGCATGCAGCGGCCTACTTACCGATGGAAAACTACCGCTTTTCATTGCCTCGTAAAGCCGCCATTAAATCTGGCGCACAGACTCATTGGTATCGCAAAGATCATCAACTGATGGAAAGTGTGCTTAAGCGAATCGAAGCAGAAGGGCCACTGATGGCCAAAGATTTTGAATCTGCCGAGCATAAAACCGACGGCTGGCACACCAAACCGACCAAGCGCGCATTAGAAAACTTGTTTATGCAGGGGGATCTGATGATCTCTGAACGGCGCGGGTTTCATAAGGTGTATGACCTCACTGAACGAGTATTGCCGCAAAGTGTGGACACTCGAATGCCAACTCAGCAAGAGCAGGGGCATTTTCTGGTACTCAGTTACCTGCAAGCTCACGGCTTAGGTACTCTGCCTGAGATGGTGTATCAGTTGAAAAGCGTTAAAGGGTTAGTACAACAATCCATTTCTGAATTGCTCGAATCAGGCCGAATCCAGAGTGTTGAAGTGAATAAACAGCCGTTTTATGTTTGCCCGAATGCATTGGCTTTACTTGATAAACGAGTGAATCGTAAACGCGCAAAAATCCTCTCACCTTTTGATAACTTAATCATTCAGCGTAAGCGCGCAAAAGCCTTGTTTAATTTTGAGTATCTACTGGAATGTTACGTGCCACAAGCAAAACGCCAATTTGGGTACTTCTGCTTGCCGATAGTGTGGGACGGGAAATTAGTCGCTAGAGCAGACTGTAAAGTAGATAAGAAGAGCGCTACCTTGAATGTGCTGCACTTAGTTGTCGAACCAAGCGTACATAACCATTATGAGTTTATGACCGCATTGGAGCCTGAACTGCAGTTGTTTGCGCAGTTCAATCAATGTCAGGAGGTTTATATTCAAAAAGTCTCTAGGTCGAACCAGTAAAAAGGCGCTCCCTGACAAGAGCGCCTTTGATCGTTATAAGGACTTTATGGAAAGCTTAGAAATCGGCAGTCATGCCTACATAGTAAGTGCGAGGTGCTTCTACGTAGCCTAGGTTTTCGAGCTCTTGAGATACTCGTTCATCTGTGATGTTGGTGATGCCTGCACGTAAGCGAAGTGAGTCGTTTACATTGTAAACTGTGCCGAAATCAAATGTGGTGTACGCATCTTGTTCCAGTTGGGAGTCAATTCGACGGTCACCTCGGTAACGCGTGCTCACAAACGTATTTAGGCTGCTAGTTGGGTACCAGTTCAAGCGCATGAATGCCGAGTGCTTGTATCGGCCATCTAACTCTTCACCGGTACTTTTGTCTTCGGTATCGAGGTAGGTGTAGTTGCCTGATAGGCCCCAGTTGTCTGACAGCTGGACATTACCTGACATCTCAAGGCCTTGAATCACCGCTTTTGAAACATTTTGGTAAGACTTATAAGGGTCGGAAATGTCGCGGTCAATGAGATTGCCATCTTCGTCGATACAGCTCATGACACCGCTAGACCAAGAGCCTTCCTCACAGTAAATATCGGTTTGCTCGATAAGGTTCTCAATTTCATTTCTAAATAGCGCGCCCTCGAGACTCCAATTGCGAGCACTGTATAATGCGGATAACTCGTAGTTAATGTTGGTTTCCGCTTCTAAATCTTCATTGCCCACAATGTAACAGTTGCCTTTACAGCTGTTCATTGAAAAGTCAGGGTGGTTTTGCGTCATGGTTGGCGCTTTGAACGCTTTACCAACACCGCCTTTCAGCACTAATTGTTCCGTGGTTTGGTGGACCAAATAAACACGAGGGCTGAACTCTTCCCCGTAGTGTTCATGCTTATCAAGACGACCACCAATGGTTGCGGTGAGAGTGTCGGTCATTTCCCATTGGTCTTGAACGAATACTGCGCCTTGATAGGCTTCTGCTTTGTTACCAACAATATGCTCTGGGTTGGTTAACTGACTCGTTTGGTAGTCTAAGCCGAACGTGACGGTATGGCTGTTACCTAAGTACGTTGTTGCGGAAGCTTCAATGATTTGTGTGAGCTCTTCTATTGAATCAGATCCATCATTTGCGGCTTCGATATTCTCGACATTTTCACGTGAGTATCGTACTTGAGTATCACCCCAACCCCAGAACCCAGAGTGAGTGAGTGCTTGGCTGTTGCGTTTTACACGTGCATCGGAATATAAAACAGTGGTGCCACTTTCTGCGGCTGTATCACGTTGATCGTCGCTGTAACCTAAATCCAGATCTAAGGTTTGGTCGCTGGTCATATGCCATGAAAGAGTACCGAACATCGCAATGCTGTCTCTCTCTTCGAGAGCCGTGATGTCGGAACGATCAAACTCGTTGCTACCAGAAACTTTTGTCCCAGTATAAGGCTGCCAAGCATTGCGACTGGTTTGAGACAAAGAGAAACGGGCAAATAAAGTGTCATCAATAAGTGCACCAGATGTGGTTAATCCAATGTTGTACTCTTGACCACCATTTCCATCATTTGGTGTCGAGTTATCGAGGCTAAGCTGAGAGTTCCAGTCGTTTTCTGGTGCTTTAGTAATGATGTTGATGGTACCGCCCATACCGTCTGAGCCGTACAGAGCAGACATAGGGCCGCGAATGATTTCTACACGTTCAATGGAGTTCATTGGGATAGCTGAAAGGTCAAAATCATTGCCGCGTACTATTGCGCTGGCAGAGCTCATACGACGCCCATTCACCATGATTAGAGTGTATTTCGAGTCCATACCACGTATCGATATCATCTGGCGACCAGCTCGAGTCGCATCGTAGTCTGATTCCACGCTGGTGGCATTAGCGACTATGTCAGCAAGGGTGATACCTGGGTTGTTTTCGATTTCCTCTGCGCTGATCACCGACATAGAAGCTGGAGCGTTTTTTAGCTCCATTTCTGTACGTGTAGCGGTGACAACCATTTGTTCGTCAGTTGTCATGCTTGAATCTGTTGTGTCTGCGAAAACAGACAAAGAAGCACAAAGTGCACTGGTTGCCACTGCTAAGGGCTTTAATGCAAAAGGTGTCGTTTTTGACATGGTTACAGCCTATTTAATACGATTTATAATGATAATGGTTCGCATTAAATAGCTAAAAATAAGTCAACTCAAGTAATCCTACATTTGTGGATTAGATTATCACTATTCAAAATGTGAATAATTTAATTTTCTATAATTCAGTCTCTATTGAGCCATAAATTTCTTTGAATAGAGATTTAACCCATTGGCACATTGGGTCGTTGTTGTAACGTTTATGCCAATACAAATAGACGTTTTGTGCATCAATCCGAACGGCTTTAGGCATCTCTTTCATTACCAGTTTTCTTCCTTGGCAAGCGGCTTCTGCAAAAGGTGTTGGTAAGTGAAAAATCACATCTGTTTCTTCCGCAATAGCAGGGGCTGCATTGAAGTTTGAAAGTTGCACTGGAATAGAGAGTCGACGGTGTTTATCAACGACTCCTAGCTCAACGAAGCGGTGCTCAATCGATAGGCGTTTATCACCCTGAAGTGAAATCTGACCAAACTGGCAGTCGAGTAACATTTCGACGGTTAGCTCATCTAAATGCGCTAGCGGATGATTTTCACTCATCAGCAATCTATAGTCTCGATTGGCGACAATCATGCGATACAGGTTTTGCTCTGAGCTCGGTGGCTCCTTGGTTGAGAGCACAAAGTGAACATCACCAGCGATTAACGCATCAAAGTGACGTTTAGGCACAGAGTCGATGTCGACCACCATGTTTGGAGTTTCCTGACGAATCCTAGAGATGACAGATGGAAGTAGCATGACAACCTGGGGAACTAAACCAAAAAAACGAATCGTACCGGTACTATTTTCTGGCTGGAAGGATTGGTCGTACATTAACCTCTCCAGCCCCCCAAGAACGGCATTTAAGTCTTGTTTAATGATTTCTGCTTTAGGGGTTAGCTCGTACCCATGTCCTGCTCGAACAAGTAGATCATCTTTAAATAATTTACGCACTTTTTGTAGGCTACGGCTGACCGATGGCTGGCTCATGTTGAGAGCTAATGCTGTATTCGAAACATGCTTCTCTTCCAGCAGGTGTTTGAGCACCATTAACAAATTGAGGTCGAACTGAGCTAAATTCATTTTTTGAATACTCACTATTCAGTTAATTCTTTTGACGTATAGTGCCTGTCTGATAATGTGCATGCAATCAAGAATGATTCGTATTTGATTTAGATCAAATGCGCGTGTTCACGTTTAACCTATGTATTTAGCTTGTATATCAGCAATACGGTTTAGATACGCACCTTTGGAATCACTATGCTTAATAAACACTTTCTCCGTATTGTTATGGGCGCTTCTCTACTTGCTTTAGCGCCTATTGCTGCAATGGCAAAAACGTATCAGCACAGTTTAGGCAGTGTTGAAATCAACCAAGTGCCTCAGCGCGTAGTCGTGCTGGGTTATGGCAGTTTAGATTACGTTGACGCATTGGGTATAACACCAGTTGGTATGCCGAAGACGCTGCTTCCAGCATCACTACACAAGTTCCAAGCTGAGACTTTCATCAATACCGGCAGTGTTAAAGAAGTGAACTACGAAACCTTGTTCACGCTAAAACCTGACTTAATTATTGCTGAAGGTCGTATGGCAAGCATTTACAAAGACTTAAGCGATATTGCACCAACTTACATGTTCCGTGTTGATACCTCTGATTATTGGAAGACAACGCAGCAGCATTGGCGAGCATTGGGCGAAATTTTTGATAAGGAAGATCGTGCTCAGCAACTTATCTCCGATGTACAACAACGTATTGATGCGTTAAAGAACAAGGTTGGTGAAGAAGCACCTAAAGCACTGACTGTCTCTAATAGCGGGAACAGCTTAGCGATGTTTGGCCCAAATAGCCGCTTTTCATTCGTGTACCAAGAAGCGGGCTTTGCGACTTCTCACTCAGATAATGTTGCCTCTACACCGCGTACCCACGGTAACTTGATTTCATTTGAGTATATCGCGGATGCACAACCTGAAGTGTTGTTGATTTTGGACCGAGAGCAAGCGATTGGACAAAGTAGTGGCAAAGCGAAACAACTGTTTGATAACGACCTTGTTAGCTCTACGCCAGCGGCTAAGCAAAATAAAGTGTTATTCATGGATCCAGCGGCATGGTACTTAATGGCGGGTGGTTATCAATCTACACAAACCATGATTAACGAGCTAGATCAGCTGATTAGCCAATAAACAAACTTTCCAATTTGATATTGAATTGCGGCCTTTTGGACAACTTGGTTCGAAAGGCCTCCTAAGTCGTTTTCTGATATGAAATTATCCCACCTGTTGGCTTTGCTACTGCTGCTTGTTCTAGCCTCGGCCTCCCTTTTAGTTGGCGTTGCCAACCTATCTCTTTCTCAAGTGCTCTCTGGCGACAGTCATAGCTTAAATATCCTTTTAGTGAGCAGACTGCCTCGATTATTGGCCATCGTGCTAGCTGGAGCGGGGCTCAGTGTTGCAGGCTTGATTATGCAGCAAATCGTTCAAAACCGATTCGCAGCGCCATCGACAACAGGTACGGTCGATTGGGCCATGCTTGGTTATATCGTTGCGTTAATCCTTTTTGCTGATATGAGCAGTTGGGTTCACCTCGTCACCATTTTTGCTTTTTCGGTTATCGGTACGGTTCTGTTTGTTCGATTCCTACAACGCTTAAAATTTAAGAATACGGTATTGGTGCCACTGATTGGCATTATGTACGGCAATGTTGTCTCGTCGATGACGACTTTCATTGCTTACAAGTACGATTTAGTTCAAACGCTGGGCTCGTGGACTGTGGCTAACTTTGCATCTGTACTACGGGGTAATTACGAATTTTTGTATCTGGCTGTGCCAGTATCTTTACTGGCTTACGCTTATGCCAATCGGTTTAGTGCAGCGAGCGTAGGGGAGAGCTTTGCCAAGAACATTGGTTTGAACTACCAGCGTATCGTGCTAATTGGCGTCGTTTTAGTGGCTGTTTTGTCATCCTTGGTGGTGATGATAGTCGGTATGATTCCTTTCTTGGGCCTGATTGTTCCCAACTTAGTTTCGCTCGCGATTGGTGACAATATGCGCCGTAATTTACCTTGGACGGCTTATTCTGGGGTGATTCTGGTTCTGAGCTGCGACATCATCGGTCGTTTGATTATCTTCCCTTACGAGATCCCAATCTCAATGATCATTAGCATCTTAGGCGGTTCAATCTTTATTTATCTTGTGTTGAGAGACAAAGCCAATGCGTGATTCCATCAAAATAGTTCTGCTTGCGGTAGCTGCATTGTGTATCTGCGCATTGTTTATTGGTAAAGGCCTTACCGTCGATAACTATTAGTTCTTCTTGTCTCGTCGTATCCCGAAAGTGCTGGCTATTGTGCTTGCAGCTATCGCTATTGCGTCGTCTTCGCTTGTTTTTCAAACCATCACCAACAACCGAATACTGACGCCTTCGGTTCTCGGGTTTGATTCTCTTTATGTCATGATTCAAGTTTTGTTGGTGGCGGCGTTTGGTGGGTTCAGTGTGCTGGTGATCAACAGTCAATTGAACTTTGTGTTGTCTACCGTAATCATGATTGTCTGTGCGATGACACTGTTCAGCTTTTACTTCCGAGGGCGTCAGCGCAATATCTTTACCTTACTGTTAATTGGCATTGTATTGAGCAGTCTGTTTAGCAGTGTAACTGGCTTCTTTACCATGGTGACAGATCCAGATGAATTTACTTTTATTCAGGGTTCAATGTTCGCCAGCTTTAATAACATTAACAACGAGTTAGTCTACTGGTGTGTCATTCCTTTGCTCCTGTGTGGCAGTTTTCTTATTAGGTTGTCTTCCAAATTAGATGTTATGTGGCTAGGAATCGATAATGCCAAAAGTCTTGGAATAAATACTCATAAGCTGATCATGCAAGTGATGTTTGTGATTACTTTAATGGTGTCCATTTCAACTGCATTGGTTGGTCCTATTCTGTTTTTTGGCTTGATCGTCGTGGCTTTAACACGCCAAATCTTTACCGGTTATCAGCATCGCCTGTTAATTGTTGCCAGTTCTCTGTTAGCTGTGGTTTTGCTGTCTGGAGGGCAGTGGGTGGTAGAAAATCTATTCGACTTTGATACCACCATTAGCGTAATAATCAACTTCGTTGGTGGCGGATACTTCCTCCTGCTATTGATGAATAATAAATTCGATTAAGGTTTACTCCCATGATTCGTATCCAAGGCTTAAGTAAAAAATACAACGATAAATACGTTGTAAAGAATGCGGATGCTCTGTTCCCGTTAGGTAAAGTGACCAGTATTATTGGCCCAAATGGAGCGGGAAAAAGTACACTGCTTTCAATGGCAAGTCGCCTAACGGATAGTGATGCAGGAACGGTATTGATTGGTGAGCAACCTCTTGAACAGTGGAGCAGTGAAGCACTCGCTAAGCGCTTGTCTGTACTGAGGCAATCCAACAACCTCAATATGCGATTTACTGTGCGAGATCTAGTAGCATTTGGCCGGTTTCCCTATTCCCAAGGGAGATTGACTGAGGAAGATCATCGTATTATCGATGAATCAATGCAGCACCTTGAGATCGGGCATTTGCAAGACCGCTTTATTGATCAGCTGTCTGGTGGTCAGCGTCAAATGGCGTTTATTGCGATGGTTGTCGCTCAAGACACCGACTATATCTTTCTTGATGAACCACTGAATAATCTAGATATTAAACATTCAGTCGACATTATGGCGACGCTGCAAAAATTGGCGGAAGAAAAGAATAAGGCAGTTGTTATCGTCATTCATGACATTAATTTTGCGTCATGCTATTCCGATCATATTGTCGCAATGAAGTTGGGTGAAGTGATTAAGTCGGGTACGGTTGATGAAGTGATTGATGCCCAAGTGCTTGGTTCTATCTACGAAATTCCTTTTATTGTGCAAGAGATTGAAGGAAATCGAATTTCATTGTACTACCGTCGTTAATAGGTAGGGCTGCTTCAATACAAAGCCGCCCTACAGTCCTTTACTCGACGGTTAATACCACCTTACCCACGTGGCTCTTAGCTAGGAAGAACTCTTGAGCTGCTTGAATCTCTGTGAGCGCGAAAGTACGTGCGACGATCGGCTTGATATGATTGCTTTCAATGCGTTTAACAAGATTTTGGAATACTTCGGGTTCTAGAACGGTACATCCGAAAAAGCTTAAGTCCTTGAGGTACAAGGTTCTCACATCTAAGTTGACCATAGCGCCACCTATCGCGCCAGAAACGGCATAGCGGCCTTTGTGTCTAAGAACATCCAGAAACTGAGGCCAAGCGTCGCCTGCGACTAAATCGATGACGACGTCGATACTATTGTGACCTAATACTTCAGGGAGTAAGTCTGTTCGGCTAACGGTTTGGTCAGCGCCCAACGCTTTTACTTGGTCACTTTTGCTTGGGCTGGTTATTGCAATCACATACGCACCGCGAGCTTTGGCTAGTTGGATGGCCGCAGAACCAACTCCACCTGAAGCACCAGAAATAAGCACTCGATCGCCTTGGCTTACTCTTGCTCGGGTGAGCATGTTTTCTGCTGTGGAATAGGAGCAAGGGAAGGACGCTAATTCAACATCGGATAAAGACGAGTTGATGTGATAAGCGTGGACCGAATCCATCACCGCATACTGCGCAAATCCGCCGTCACATTCTGAACCGATATACCAAGGAATCTCCGGTCGCGAACCTTCGACTTGGGATAGACAAGGCTCCACCAACACTCGTTGTCCGATACGGTTTGCATCAATTTTGCCGCCAACAGCAACGATCTCACCGCAAATGTCTGCTCCTTGAATTCTAGGTAACTTAAGTGCTTCACCGCTCCAGCTGGCATCTTCGGCTTGATTGTCGCCTTTCGAATACCAACCGATACGTGTATTGATATCGGTATTGTTTACTCCAGCCGCGTTTACTCTAATAAGCACTTGGTCTGGTTTCGGGCTTGGGATCGCGACAGTCTCTGAATACTGCAACATTTCATATCCACCATGCCCTATCATTTGTACGGCATGCATTGTGTTGGGTAGTTTGCTCACGTTATACCTCGACTAATTCAGTGATCATTGCTTTTGCGATATCGATGGACTGTGAACCCAATACTGGCCAAGTCGCGGATATCCCCTCATGAATTAAAAACAGTGAATTTCCTGTGTCTGTGTTCCCCGTCAACTCGATTAAATGGCGACGAACTGCCTGTTTGTGCTCTGAGACGACACTGGCAATGGTGGCGTTTTCCGGAAAAGAGGCGATAGCCAAACTCGACATACAGCCATTAGGAGCATGATTTTTCATCCAGTCTTCGAGCTGTTCTATACAGTGATTAATTGCAGCTAAGCCACTCATGGAAGGTTCACTAACGAGTCTCGCTAAGTATCTTTGATGGCGAAATTCAAGAGCTGCCGCGATCATATCTTCTTTCGATGGATAGTATTTGTACAAGGTACGAAGGCTCACATCACACGATTTCTGCAGTTTAGACACACTGGGTTCGGCGAAGCCATATTGGCTAAACGCGATCTCCAGCTTCTGTGCAATCTGTTGTTTTAGCTCGGTGCTCATTACATTGGCTCTCTTTTCTGCCACATAAAATGGTTGGCGATTTGTTTGGTGAAGAGTGGGTAGAACGTTTGTTCTACTTTTGCAATGGTAGAATAAACGTTCTACCTTTGTCAAAATGTTTGCCGAGATAACCATTTGACCCGAATCATGAGATGGTTGAGTATTCTTACTAATTGAATCATGGAATGAAGGTTAGTATGAAAGCAGTCACTATCCTAGACGGTGGAATGGGCCGTGAGCTCAAGCGAATGGGGGCGCCGTTTTCGCAACCCCTATGGAGTGCGCAAGCTCTGATTGAGTCGCCACATTTTGTGACTCAGGCGCATCAGCATTTTGTCGATGCGGGAGCGCAAATTATTATCGCCAACAGTTACGCGTGTGTACCGTTTCACTTGGGTGACGATCTGTATCAATCAGACGGCAAGAAGCTAGCTGCACAAGCGGCTCAGATTGCTCGAAACGTTGCAGATAACAGCGATCACAAGGTTGTAGTAGCTGGCGCTATTCCCCCTGCGTTTGGCAGTTATCGCCCAGACTTGTTTCAGCCACAGCGAGGCGTAGAGATTTTTACAGACCTTTTTGCCGCGCAAGATCCTTTTGTTGATATTTGGCTGGCTGAAACCATTTCTTCCCTTGAAGAACTTCACGCGATCCATTCTGTGCTCCAAGCATCGAGCAAAGATTGTTACTACGCGTTCTCACTGGAAGATACGGTTTCTCCTCAGGCGTTATTGCGTTCGGGGGAAGCGGTGACTTCAGCCATCGAGGGGCTGTGCAACACTAATGCTGCTGGCGTGATGTTTAACTGTTCTGTGCCAGAGGTAATGGCGCAAGCGATCAAAGATTCTAAGGCAGTGATGAAGCAAAAAGGTATGGCATTAGAAATTGGTGTGTATGCCAACAATTTCACTCCCATTGGAGCGGAACATGAAGCCAACGATACCATGCAATCAATGCGAGAGTTGAGCTGCGAAGAGTTTGTGGATTACGCCAGCCAGTGGCATCAACTGGGTGCGACGGTCATAGGCGGTTGCTGCGGGATTGGCCCTGAGTATATTCAGGCGCTTAAAGACTGGAAAGAGTCGTAGGAGTCTGCAAATTAGGGCGATAAAAATCATGTCCGTATGACTTTTATCTTTATGACGTTGAGATTACAGCTTCTTGATGGCGTCAACGTCGATTTGGCTGGTTGTCCACTCTGAATCGACTTCACCACGAATAACCACGGTATCTTCTGGCGCGACGTCTTGACCCATCCAGTCTTCGTGGTCGATTTCGATTTGGATCTCGCCTGTTTGGTCTTTGAACAGGTAAGTTTCATTGCCAAGTGATTCTACAATGTTACCTGTAAGTTCTACGTAGCTGTCGTCTTTTGCTTCAAGTGCGGAAGAAACTGTGTTGATGCCTTGTGCTTGTGGGCCATTAAACGCAGCGAATGCAGTGTTTGAAATTAGAAATAGTGCAGAAGCGAACAATACTTTTTTCATGTTTGGATTCTCTTATTATTAAAACTAAAAATTTAGAAGTAGTAAGTGATTGAAACGTTGAGCGACGCCGTATTGGCAAAGCTGTCGAGCTGATATTTGGCGTTTGCACCCAAGGTCAACTGCGGCAAAATAGCATACTCGGCACCCACAGCTACTACCCCTCCAACCTCATTGAAATCTTTTTTCTCATGCACCAGCGTATTAGTGAATTCATTATCATCATTGGTGACTAACTCGAATTCTTCTTCCTTGCTTTGGCTGGTGGTGTATTGGGTGTAAGTGAGGCCCGCTTTGACCTTCATGGTCCATTTATCGTTGAATGCGTGGGTATAGACAGGCGCGAGGGTGAATTGTTTAGCTTTTACCGATGCATCCCATTCTGTCTCTTGGTGATATTCTCCGCCCGGAAGTGGGACGGTACCGTTATATTGTGAGCGACCATCGTCGAGCTCGTATTGGTTATAGCCAAACTCTATTGCCCACTTTTCATTGAATGAGTAACCAGCGAACGCGCCGAAAACACCCTCTTCATTACTTGGATCTAACGCTATGTTATCAGACGCAAAGTTTGCGTTGTAATCATGATTTGTTGTGCCATAACCGTATTCCAAACCTAAGTATGGAGAAGCCACGACGGCACTCGAGAATGCGCTTGCAAGTAAGAAAGAAATCAGTGTTTTGTTCATTGTGATGCTGCCTCATTAATTATCATGCGGCTACTATGCGGTATCGAGTGTGAAGCGATCGTGAAGAAACGTGAAAATGTGGAATTAATTTTAGAAATTGGAGCGGAAGCTAAATTAAGCCCCACACGTTAAAAAGTGATTCAACGTGTGGAGGTTAGGTTACGATTTGATCGCTAGGTGCTTTTTTCTGAAAGGGATTTGTCTGAAATGGATTGAAAATCGACGCGGGCAACAAATTGAATGCCATCGTCGAGTGTGTCGAAATTCCACTCCATTCGCTGACAAATTCGCTCTACAATAGCCAGCCCACAGCCGTACCCTGCGTTGTAGGTATCTTGGCCTTCATGGCGATTGGTTATTTGCAGCTGGGTGCCGTCTAACTCAATGTTGATATCGCCGATGCTGTAGCTAAAGGCATTCTTTATCAAATTATTGATCACCACAGTAATGAAGCTTTCTGGTGCGTTTATTGTGGCTGATTCCAAGATCTTTATTTGGTAACTCGCGCCTTGTTTGGCAAACAAAGGCTCAAGCTGAACCACCTGCTGCTCAAGAACGGTTTCTAAGTTTTGATGATCAAAATAGTTCGCGTCGATGCTCTCTTTGCCGAGCAGCAGAAAAGTTTCGGTCAGCACTTTCATTTCTTCACCGGCTACTTGAATCCGCTTTACGGCTTTGTTTGCGACATTCGGCATGTCGGGTACTTTTTCTAGCAGTTCTGAAGAACCCTGAATTACCATGATTGGAGTGCGAAGCTCATGTGAAGCAAAGCGGCTGAACTCTTTTTCACGCTGAAAGTAACCAGCAATATCCTGCTTGCTATCAAGAAGCGCTTGCTCAATTTTGCGTGATTCAGAAAAGCGGGTATCGACGGTGAAGTCTTGTTTATCGGGAGACATCATCGAAATCTTTTGCTCGATCTGTAACAAGGGCTTTGAAATAGAGCGAACCATGTAGACGCCATAAGCGAAGATTAATAGTGAAACAATGGTTCCCATCATGAAGATAGAGTTGTGCAGATTGTCTTCATACGCATCTAGGTAATCATCGGCGTCATCTTCAAACAGTAGATACATGAGCCCTTCTCCCGAAGGATGTTGAATGACGATAAAATGCTTGTCTTCTTCTCCCAATAAGTGCTCATAGAACCCTGGTTGGTTGTATTGCTTGAGCCAGTCGGGCAACGCTTGTTTGCTCCAATAACTGGTAAATTCGCTTTGATTTGGCAGAGGGGTGTCTTCACCATATTTGATGTAATTGGTGGTGTAGGTGGAGGCTTCGGTATCAAGCCAGTGATGTAGGCTGATGACCTCCAACTGATTTTCAGCCATGTAGATCACTCCCCAAAACAGCCCAAACATGGTGAGAGTGACAATGCCAAAACTCCAGCGAATGGTGCGGTAAATACTGGGGTAGTACTTTTTGCTACTGCTGTTACTGCTGTTTAAGTCGATAGCCTTGGCCATGTATGGTCTCCAACCTTGTTTCTTCAAACCCTTTGTCCAAAGCGGTGCGCAGGCCATAGATGTGGCTGCGCAGTGCATCGCTGTTCGGTGCGTCTTCTCCCCAAACGGACTCAATCACTTGTTGGCGACTGACAATAGCAGGCGCCTGCTTGAGTAGTACCTTGAGTATTTGTAATTGAATGCGGCTGAGCTTGATCACTGAGCCTGATCGGGTCACGTGCTCGGTTTGAGTATCGTAGGTAATGTCGGCAAAAGTGAGCTTTCCTGTATCGAGCCTTGGGCCACGTACTGCTAAGGCTTTCAGGCGCATGACCAGCTCTTCCATCGCAAAAGGCTTGAGCAAGTAGTCATCGCCACCTGCGCCGAATGCCGCGACTTTGTCTTCTAGCGTGTCTTTGGCGGTCAGAAACAAGATTGGCGTATTACAGAACAGTTCTTCGCGTAACTTTTTAACCGCCGAAATGCCATCTAGCTTGGGCATCATGACGTCCATGATAATGACATCGTAGTGATTTTCTTGTACCAAGCGTAAGGCCGACTCACCATGGTAAGCGCAGTCTATCGTCATGCCCATTAATTCGAGGTAGTCGGCAATGGTTTCAGCAACGCTGTGGCTGTCGTCGACAATCAGTATCTTCATTGTGGGTTCTTTTGTTTAGGGCGAGAGGAAGTTCGCCGAGAAATTAAACAGGTGCTTTCAAAGTGTATGTAGAAAATAGATTAATGCAAATGGCGTGCGGAAAAATTGCGTGAACTTGTCATTTTTTATTGAGGAGGATAAGAAAATAGATACGGCCAAGAAATGACATAAATTAACTTGAGAATTACTATTAATTCTCGATACTTAAACTACCGCGATTCCTTAACGAGAGTGTGATGTCCCAGCCTAACAAGTTCGATCTTAATCTATTGCGTGTGTTTATTTCTGCCTATGAGCAGGAATCGGTAACACGTGCTGCCGAGCAATTGGATTTAACTCAATCTGCTGTCAGTAATGCACTCAATCGCCTCAAAGACAGCGTTGGGCACGAACTGTTTGCTCGTACGGGCCGAGGCATAAAGCCGACTCGATTCGCCCAAGACTTTTATCTGAGTTTGCAAGGCCCGCTTCTGGATATTGAAGGGGTGATGGAAGGTATTCAGGAGTTCGATCCTGCGACCACTAGGCGGAGATTCGTGATTTATTGCCATGAAGCCTTGATTCATGACTTGCGGCAAAAAATCGATAAAGTCTTAAAAGACAGTTCAATTGAGGTTGTGTTGATTGATTTGCCGGCTAACGAAGAGCAAATCAGTGAAGATCTGACAGCGGAAAAAGTGGATGTTGTGGTCGATGTGAATGCACCCAATAGCCGAGTATTTCGATCGCAGATCATTATGCGCGACAGCCTATGCTGCATTACTCACAAAGATCACCCAAGGCTTAACGCCGATACCATCAGTAAAGAAGCGTATCTGGCGGAACGTCATGCCCTGTTTGATATGACTCGATTTAACCTGAAATTTGTTGACTGGATAACCGAGGGCGTATTGCCGCAACGTAAGGTTTACAGCGAGCACAAATCGCTGCTTGGGATGATGGCAGCAGTGTCATACAGCGATGCGGTTGGGGTAGTACCTCATACCATTGCCAATCAATATAAAGAGGTGTTCAACCTCGTTATTCTCGACTTTCCGTTTGAAACCAAAACCTTCGATTCTCATTTGGTGTACTTGTCGAAAATGAACGCTAACCCAGCCAATCGCTGGGTTAGAGAGTTAATTATGGCGCAGGTTTAGTTAGGCGGATACAACAAGCAGAGTTTGCCCTGAAGAGACGTGAGCTAGTTTGCTTCTGCATCAGGGTCTTTTACTAGCACATGTGCTGTCATCATTTCTGTTAACAATGAGTTATTGTAGCTTTGTATCTGTGTGTCGGTTGCATGTGTCCAGTCAAGCATTACATTGCTGGTAGACATAATAGTTGGACGACTCAGTTGGTCATCTCTTATCTCGGAAGCTGAGAAAGCAATAAAGTTGGCCTCAAAATCCCAGTGTTCTGGGAGAGCGACTTTTATGCTTTGGTTTGCCTTGGTCACCTGAGTGATGTTGTGCTCATATGTGGTTTCTTCAGTATCAGTTTCAAACGAATAATCATAGTGTGAATCGAATAGAGAGTGATCTAACTGTTCAGACTCAAAAACAATGGCATTGTTTTCATCAACATATACGCCATAAATTGCCGAAGAGTCGAGAAAGTCGATGTCAAATTGCCCATCATTAAGTGTTGTACGGTGCTCTACAGAAAATGCACCCGGAAGACTGTCATTATAGAACTCGCTTAAAAATTCGGCGGACATTGTCGCAAAGGTTTCTTCAGATGGGGCATATAAGTAACCTAACTCAGGGTTGTCGCTTTCCGATAAGTTGTAAACAACGCCATTAGGTTGTTTGATTACTGGATTTTCAATTTCGTCGATAAAGCTAAAATCACCATTAATTAGATAGCTGGTAATAGTGGTGTCTATGGTGACTTCATTAGAGTTGCTGACGCCGTACATAGTATGTGGTGTGAGGTCATAGTCTGTGAATGCGAAGCGATTGTAATCATCGCCAATTGCATTTGCTGGTGCGCCTTCAAATTCAGGTACATATGCAGAACCCGTGTATGATTCGTCGATAGATACGTCGGGTTTGGTTTGAACATCAAAACACTCTCCAATGTCTCCCTCATAGGTCTCACTGTCTACAACTATAATCGCATTGTAATAAAGGGCTTCCTTCTGAATGCTTGAATACTCGATGTCCAAGGTTATTTGTTGGTTGTATTCACTGTAATAGTATTGCTCTTTTGTTGTGATGAATCCGAATTCAGGCACATCTTTTAGCTCCAATACTGCGTTATCTAACAGCGTTGCTCTTTCGAGTAGGGTTCCATCAGCGTTATTGATATACACTTCAGCATCTAAAGCTTCACAATACTGCGTCGACTCGTTAGATATCGTACCTTTCACCATAAAACGAACTTGAGTTGCCTCAATGTCTTCTAGGCCTTCAAACGGGTTTTCAGGCGTTGGCTCTGGATTATCGGTTGCTTCGTCAGAGTCACTGCACCCAACAATTAGACCAGTGAGAATCAGTGCTAGTAATGCTTTATTGCTTGTCATATCAGTATTGCTCTACAAACCTTGAAAAATTCGAGAGCAAAATACCAAATTGTGAAATGTGTCAAAAATTACTTCTTGGGCTATCAGATATAAACCCAACGCATATCATTGATGATTACAGCCCTGAAGCAGTAGTGTGGGCAGAAAAGACAAAATGATTAGTACAAGCGCCTTATCTAGAGTGAGCGTCTTGCCATTAATATTTGGGTTATGAAGAAGCTGGATGCACCCAAAGTTTGCATCCAGCCAGCAATAAAAATCCCCGCAAGGCGTCCTAAATGCGGGGGCGAACCTAAATGGTATCCGGGTCACCGTAGGGTTCGACTTGAATATCCTGCATTGAGTAGCCCACTTGGGCTAAATCGTGACTGACAGAATTGGTGGTTATGGTGCCGCTCACAGTCACCACATCCCACAGTTGAGTGATCGACACGCCTTTTTTATCTGTGACGTAAATAATCTGATTTTGAGGAGGCGGTGGTACGTGAATGCAAGCGCCGAAGTAGGGTACCAGTAAAAACTCAGTCACGACTTCGCTGTCGCCTTCTAATGGGATGACAAAGCCAGAAATGGCAATTTGTTGGTTGTTTAAATCGTCTCTAAGTTTTGCATCCGCAAGCGGTTGTGCGGTGACGGAGTCGTGGTTGATTTCAATGTCGATAGCCGCTTGTTGAGCGGCTCTAACTTCTTGTGGGATCAAATCGACCCACTCAAGCAGTTGGGAGGAATCTGCCCACGATATGACTGGAGTGAACAACAGCAGAACTAGGAATTTACGCAGTATTTTCAACATAAGAGTGCTCTCTCTTTTAGGCTTTCCATGGCTCGGCTTTCAGTAATTTTTAGTCAGCAGACGTTATACAAACTGGATAGTGTCTGGGATATGGAATACCCCCAATGCAATAGCGTCTTGTAGGGTGATTTGTTGGCTGACGATAGCCCCTAATGCGTCGATGTCGGTGACAATCGCATCTTGTAAGCTTTCGCCTTTAGGTACTTCGTGAGGCAGGATTTTTGCGCTGCCTTGATTAACCACCATTTTGAAGTAGTGGCCTTTACTGGATTCGAAAAAGAAAAATTCGCCATCTTGCGTGAACATATCTTGGTTCTTAGCCACAAGGTGTTGCAGCTGGTACATCAAGACGGCGAACTTTTGATCGTAGTTGTTGCTTGGAATCGATGTAATTTTATTAGTATCCAAGGCTTGGTACATAGCTAACTGGACGTTGTATGTTTGGGGTGGAACTGAGGTTAACGCGCCGCTACCAATGCCATCCATGACACAAGCCTGAGCCACTGAAGTGGTAGTGAGTGCGGTGCAAAGTAAAACAAAGGTAGTGCGTTTCATGTTAGATCTTCAATATCAGCAGAATACGAACGTTAGAGGATAGAGCCACTAACGTGGCCCTATCGCGGGTCTATGGATTATTGGCTTATCGGTTGATTGGCGATTCACCTGTTTTAGATTGTCCATAGCTGTAGCCTGAGTGGTCTTGTGGCTCAATGATGTTGAAGTACATCTCGAAGTTATCAAGGTACTGAGTCAGCTCTGCTAGTTTGTCTAACTTGCCGTCAGCCTTGATATCGCCACTCTTGATCAACTCTTGCAGTGTTGCTTGTTGAGTTAAGATCTTGTCGAATGTTGTGCGTGCCATGGTGAGCGAGAAGTTCGGGTTACGTACATCGTATCCTTCGATTGAGCTCATGCGGCCATTCTTCACTTCAATCGCAAACTTCTGTTTCTCGTCAGTGAACACTAGGTTTGCACGCATTTCAAACCCATCTTCCGCTGCTTTCGGGCCGTTTAGACGCACGCCCATGTAGTTGAGGAAGTCTTCAGTTGGCATGTTCTGAATCATGTCTGCTGATGCCGTTTTGGTTGAAGCGCCTTTCACGATTCCGCGACGCAGTTCATCTGCACCGACTAGGAACACATTGCGCTCACCCGACGATTCGCTTTGGTAGCCTAGCTGTTCTAAACAGTCTGCTTGTAGGTATCGAGCCTGCTTGTTTTCTGGATCGGTGAATACCACCTTGTTTACGATCTCTGCACACCAGCGGTAGTCGCCGCGCTCAAATGCTCTAAAGCCTGCGCTCATGATGCTTTCTGTACCAAAATCTTCTACGTAACGCTTCGCCGACTCTTTCGAGCTGTGTGGAATCAAGTTCGCAGGGTTCATATCGAAGTAACCAAGATACTTGTTCAGTACCGCTTTCGCGTTGCGGTGGTAAGAGCCGTGATAGCCGCGTAGGTACCACTCTTTTGACAAGGCATCTGGTACATAGAACTCGTCTTGAATGTCGTTGATGCTTACACCGTGGTTAGCAAGACGCAGTGACTCGTCGTGCAAGTAGCCGTACATGTCACGCTGTTTCTCAAGGAAATCGACGACATTATCGTTGCCCCAACGTGGCCATGAGTGAGAGGCGATTAAGGTTTCTGCTTTGAAACCAAATTCGTATAGCGCTTCGTTGATAACGTCTGCCCACTGTAGTGAGTCACGTACAAATGCACCGCGTAGTGTGTACAGGTTGTGCAGGCCGCCAACGGTTGTCTCAGCACCCCAGTATGTTTTGTACTCTGGGATGTAGGTGTTCATTTCCGATGGTGCTTCGGTTTCTGGTGCGTTTTGCATCACCATTTCTAAGCCATCCACGGTGATAGTTTGGATGTCTTCTTCTACTTCAAGTGTTGGAACAATCAAAGACAGTTCACCTGAAGCAACCGACTTACCTATCGCAGCATCCACTTGGCCTTGAGCACCTTTCTCTAGCGATGTGCCGTATTGGAACAACACGCGGCGAGACATGGCAGTACCTGCAAGTACGTTTTCAGAAATCGAGTGTTTAGTGAATCCACGAGGTGCGATGATTTGCACTTTGCCAGAATCGACATCTTGTTGAGATACGATGCCTTTTACGCCACCAAAGTGATCCGCATGAGAGTGTGAGTATACTACTGCTTTGATTGGCAAGTCGCCTTCTGGCGCGTGTTGCTTGAATAGCTCATATGCCGCTTCTGCTGTCTCTGGAATCGTTAGTGGGTCAAAGACAATCCAGCCGTTTTCAGAGCGAATGAAGGTGATGTTGGCCAAGTCATAGCCGCGTACTTGGTAGATGCCGTCACGCACTTGGTAAAGGCCGTGTTTCATGTTTGGCACTGCCTGACGCTGCATGCTTGGGTGAATACTATCGAAGTCTTTGCCTTGTAGGAGGAAATCGTAGCTACCGAGCTCCCACGCGACTTTTTTACCATCCTTGCTCATGATTTTTAGGTTGTCTTGGCGAGCGATGAATCCTTTGTCAGCAAGTTCGAAGTCTACTGAGTTCGCGAAGTTAAGCGACGTGCGCAGTGAGTCGTTGAAGTCTTTGGTTACTGCGGTCGCCTGCTTAGATTCTGGTGAAAAAGTAGGTAGCTCGCTGTTGATAGAGTCAGTGCTGGTGGACGCCATTGCAAAGCTGCTGATGATAGCGAGGGAAATCGGAAGAATTTGAGTTTTCATAACAGTTCCTACAGATTTATTGTTTATGGACCGTGTGGTCTGCACAAGTCATCTGTAGTTAACTTTAAAGGCTTAAGCTATTTCTATCATTAATCCAAAGGCTAAATCAGATATTTATGATGTGAATATCATGGGTGTTATCAAGGCTAGGAGACAAGCCTTAGCTGATGGAGAGCCAGAGCAAATTAGTCACTCGTGAACAAGCAATAACCCACTAAAAATTAAAGTAAATACCGATCTCGGCATAACTCTCGCTTGGGACTGGTTGTTGTGGCCTTGCGCGATATTCACCGTGTGTGTATTTAATATAAGGAGTGACATACGGAAGGTTGAAAGATGCAGAAACATCCACGCTGTCGCGTAGGCTATCTTCATAGTGGTGCTCAGTGAGTAACACATCGAAGTTATAGCTCATGCCTAAACTCAGCCAATCTACTGGAGTGTAATCTATGGCTATGCTGTTTTTCCATTCGATTTGATTGTCGTAAAGTTGGGAGATTGGTCGATCGGTGTCTTCGGGGTTGTCACCACTTAGCGGTGGAATGTTGAAGTCCGCTTTAGGTGAACGCAGTTGTAAATAGGAATCCCAATAGACAAACGTTTGATGAGACAGCGCTTTGCCTGCTAGTCCACCTAAATCGTAGATATCGATTGTGTCGTCAAAACCAAAACGGCCGTAGCCCTCGAAATACTTATCACCAACGACTTTACCGTAACTCAGCCCTAGCTCGGTATACAGGTCCGAATCTAGGCTCACACTGCCCTGCAGGTTATTGGTGAACCCATAGTTCACGCCAACCGTCCCCACGTACTGATCTTCATACTGTGAGAGTTGGACATCAAAATCGATGTTGTCGAGAGAGGCGAAAGCCAATGGCGAAGCCAGTGCTGTCAGTGCAAACAAACTAGCCCAATCGCGAGGAATACGCATAGCAAGATCTCCGGTGGATACCAAAAGATAGGGCTTTAACGCGATGTTAAAGCCCATGATATGACGTCCTATTTCAGTGAGTCACTTTATCCATGAAGTAATGTTTAGCGGCTGATATGGATTAGCCTTTTAGGCGGTTGGCTTTGATCTTTTGTTTGGCTTGTTGCACTTTAAGCTTCACTTGGTTTCGATCGATAGAAGCATTTCGAATGCGCTCGCCGTCAATGATAATGACTTCACCATCAGGTTTTTGAGCAATGATGGCTTCGTCGCCGTTGATGCCATCGATGTAGTACACATTGTAATCTTCAACTTGTTCAATGGTTGCTAGTGGTGCATCTGGCCCATGTTCAGAAGTAGTGATAAAGCCGCTGCCATCTTTCATCTCGATTTCGGCCACTCGTACTCCATTGACGTAAATACCATAGATCTCCGTTGGTTTATCCTTCAGGCCTTCACGTTCAGTTCGTTCATGCTCCACTTCCCAATCAAGCTTATGGTTTGGGTTGTCTGGCATTACAGGGTTTGCTGGATCGACACTAAAGCCATAATCGAGGTCCAAGCTCTTTACGTAGTCTTTAATGGCATCAATCGTTTCGGTGTCGCGAATTGGGTTGTCTGGGTGAACCTCGCCAGGGGCTTGCTTACCGTACAAAGGGTCGAAACCATACTCTTCTACGTGTTCTTGAATCTGAGCAATGATTTCTTCTTTACGTGTCGGTGGTTCTTGGTCTGCAGAGTCCGTTGATGAGCAGCCTGTCACAAGTACGATCGAAGAAAGAGCGAGTGTCAGTAGTGATTTTTTCATGTGTCATTCCTGTTAAGGCGTTTGTTTAACATGCTGCCATCTTGCCCTGTCTTTATTGGATGAAAAATGCACTGAGCAATATAGGTGATATTTTTATTGTAAATATCAACTGTGTCCTTTGAGTGATTAATGTGATATTGCAGGCCGTGAAAAACAAACTATTTCTGCGTTTATGTCGATGGTGGTGAGTGGGAAGGAAGGGCTTGATATGACTATGAATTCTTGAAACAGGGTTATACTTTGAGTTAAGAAGCAAAGATCAAACAGTGAAGGTTAGATCACAAAACAATCACGATGGTATTGTTTTGGTATTATCAAATAAAATACCATTCTTTGCGTACCCTACAGTACCAAAGGATTAAAAAATGAAATCAACAAATATGAAACTATCATTCATGATGTTCATTGAATGGTTTATCTGGGGAGCGTGGTTCGTTCCTCTATGGCAAATACTCAATACTCATGGGTTTACGCCAACGGAAATAGCATGGTCGTATGCGTGTACGGCGATTGCCGCTATTTTGTCGCCAATCTTGGTAGGTTCAATTACCGACCGTTTCTTCCCTGCACAAAAAGTTTTATCTGTCATGTTGTTAGCAGGGGCTGGCCTAATGTACTTGGCGGCGCAAGCCACTGAGTTTTCTACCTTCTTCCCGCTATTGCTGGCCTACTCGTTAACCTATATGCCAACAATCGCGCTAACCAACAGCATTGCGTTTTCTAATGTCGATGACGTAGAACGTGATTTCCCGCGTATTCGAGTGATGGGGACTATTGGCTGGATCGCTTCTGGTATTGCTATCGGCTTTGCTCCGGGTTGGTTAGGTTATGGTGATATCTCTTCAAGCAATATCCCACTGATTATTACGGCACTAAGCTCGGCTGCATTGGGTCTGTTTGCTCTAACGCTGCCAAATACGCCACCGAAAAGTACCGGTAAATTGAACCTGAAAGTCATGCTTGGCCTTGATGCTCTTGTGCTTTTGAAAGATAAAAACTTCCTAGCGTTTTTCGTTTGTTCTTTCATGTTCAGCATGCCTTTGGCGTTCTACTACATCTTTGCCAATGGCTTCTTAACCGAAGTGGGTATGAGCAATGCCACAGGCTGGATGACGCTCGGCCAGTTCTCTGAAATCTTCTTTATGTTAGCACTGCCATTCTTTACTAAACGATTTGGTATTAATAAGGTTCTATTGCTTGGTCTTGCAACTGCCGCAATTCGTTACGGTTTCTTTGTCTACGGTAGTGTCGAAACTTGGTATCTATATTCATTGTTGTTCGCGGGTATCTTGCTGCACGGTGTGAGCTACGACTTCTACTTCGTAACGGCTTACATCTATGTTGATAAGAAAGCACCTGCTCACATGAGAACTGCTGCTCAAGGCCTTATCACTCTTGGCTGTCAGGGTATTGGTAGCTTGTTGGGTTACCGCATCGGCGGTGAGCTGATGGAACGAATGTTTGCTTATGACGAACCACAAAATGGCCTAACGTTTGACTGGGCTGGTATGTGGGGATTCGGCGGCATCATGATCGCAGTGATTCTGGTTATCTTTATGTACTTCTTCCGTGAGCCTAATGGCGAAATCAAAGAGATCAATATCGATAAGCAAAACGACGTGTCTAACTCAGAAAAAGCACAAGCATAACTCTATTTGCCTGCTCGGCATCTGGAGTAACGGGGCTGAGCGGGTTTTCGAAACGTATTTTTGGTGAAGTAAGATGAATATAAGTAAGCAAGATAAAATTCTCGGTGCATTCTATGGTCAAGCACTTGGCGACTCGATGGGCATGCCCTCAGAGCTATGGCCAAGAAGCCGCGTAAAAGCCCACTTTGGCTGGATCGATCGTTTTTTGCCTGGGCCAAAAGAGAATAACGCAGCCTGCTATTTTGATGCTTGCCAGTTCACGGATGACACTTCAATGGCACTCGCCTTAGCGGATGCAATCATTGAATGTGATGGTGACATTGTTCCTGAAGTGATTGCTCGTAATGTACTGAGCTGGGCGGAGGGCTTTGACGCATTTAACAAGAATATTTTTGGTCCAAGCTCCAAAGCAGCGATGCGCTCTATCAAAGAAGGAGTGGCAATCAGTGAGCTTGAAAACAATGGGGTAACCAATGGCGCAGCAATGCGTGTGTCTCCAATGGGGTGCTTGGTTCCAACCAACAACCTAGACGACTTTATTGATTTAGTCGCGTTAGCGTCTAGCCCGACGCATAAATCCGATGTGGCGATTTCAGGTGCGGTTGCGATCGCTTGGGCCGTATCAAAAGCTATCGAAGGTCATAGCTGGCAAGAGATCAAAGACCAGCTCCCAGCGATTGCGATTGCGGCGCAGAACAAAAACATTACAACGTTCAGTGCGTCTATGGGGGCGCGTATTGAACTGGCGCTGAGTGTGGCTTCTGAAAACAGCGGTACGGAAGAGCGTATGGAGAAAATTTATAACTTAGTCGGTGCGGGTGTAAGCACGATTGAGTCTGTCCCTGCTGCGATAGCGATGGTAGAGCTGGCACAAACGGATCCAAATCGCTGTGCGATTCTGTGTGCTAACTTAGGAGGTGACACGGATACAATTGGTGCAATGGCGGCGGCAATTTGTGGTGCGTTAAATGGCATCCAATCGATCGACACTCAGCTCAAGCAGCAGTTGGATGATGAGAACAAACTCGATTTCTACGGTTACGCCAAAACGTTCCTAAGACTGCGTGAGATTAAGGAGCAAGCCTATGCCTCATAACGCGTTAGTAAAGCTTATTCCCACGTTAAGCAACCAACGTCAGCTGTGCTTAATTGGCGCTGCTGTGGTTGATATCGTGACGGAAACGCCAGCATTGCCAGAGCGTGGTGGCGACATTGAGATGCAAGAAAAAGGCATTCACGTTGGTGGCTGCGCATTGAACATCGCGATTGCTATCAAAAAGCTGGGGCTTGAGTCTGTCAATGCGTTGCCAATTGGCCGCGGAAAATGGGCTGATATTGTTTCTGAAGCCATGGCAGAAAAAGGCTTAACCAGCAGTCTAGACGATCCAAGTGGGGATAACGGCTGGTGTTTAGCCTTAGTTGAGCCTGATGGTGAGCGCACGTTTTTGTCGGTAAGTGGCGTAGAGAACAACTGGAGCCATGAGATCTTGTCTCAGTTGCCGTTAGCTGACGATGCTGTGATTTATCTATCGGGCTACCAGTTAGCGTCTCAAAGTGGTGAAGTACTGGTATCTTGGCTGGAAACTTTACCGAAAAGTACGGATATCTTCGTCGATTTTGGGCCTAGAATTGCGGACATTACGCCGAACACGTTTAAACGTTTGATCGCGCTGCAACCGATAGTGTCGCTCAACCGTCAAGAAGCGCAAACCTTGGGTATGGAAGACAGTTCAGAGTTTGTTAGAACTTGGTACGCTCATTACCAGTGTCCGCTGATTCTACGTATCGACAGTGACGGTGCACTATTTAGCGTACAAGACGGTCACGGCACGGTTTCGCCATTTAAGGCTGATGTGGTCGATACCATTGGTGCCGGTGATACTCATGCTGGTGGTGTGTTGGCTGGCCTATGTTCTGGTTGGGAGCTGGCTGATGCTGTATTACTTGGCAATGCAGTTGCCTCTTATGTGGTCAGCCATGTGGGTGGTGATTGTGCGCCAAGTGTTGAGCAGATCACGGACTATCTTCAGCAGTACTAACCCTATTTACCAAGCCTAGTTCTTAGGCTTGGTTACTTTTCTTTAGCTTTTTCAACTCGACGATATCCCCATGAATAATCGTGCATTATCTATCCTTGCAGCGGGCTGCGGGATTAACCTCTGTATTGGCGTTCTCTATACATGGAGCGTGTTTAAAAACACGTTGCTGGAATTGGGCTGGGATAATACCCAAGCGTCAATGCCATACACTATTACCATTATCACGCTGTCTATTGCGCTGCTGGTCGCTGGTCGCATTCAAGATAAGATTGGCCCAAACAAAGTATTAATGGTGGGTACGTTCACTGCGGGATTAGGGATGTTGTTGTCGAGCCTTTCGCTAACACCTTGGAATCTTAACCTTAGCTTTGGAGTATTAACCGGAGCCGGAATTGGATTTGCGTATGCATGTTTGAATCCGACTGCGATGAAGTGGTTTCACTCTTCACGCAAAGGCATGGTAAACGGCATGCTGGCTACCGCATTTGGCTTAGCGGCGATTTACCTCGCGCCATTAACCAGCTATTTGATTGTTGAGTTTGGCTTAACCACAAGCCTACAAGTGCTTGGGGTAGGGCTAGTTGCGATTGCTTTCCCATTGGCGTGTACCATCAAAAATCCCCCTCAAGGCTATGTTCCTACTGGGGCGAATTCCTCTGCTAAGCAAGCGGCTAATCTTGTGGCCGCGCGTCAATTTGAGTGGCGTGACATGTTGGCGACTAAGCAATTTTACCTATTGTGGATTACTTACGCGTTTGGCGCGGCGGCAGGGCTGATGATCATTGCGAACATTACCTCTATCGCGGTGGAACAAGCCAATATCATGCAAGGTGCGTACTTGGTAGTGACGCTCTCTATCTTTAACTCGGCTGGGCGCTTGGTTTCAGGGTTACTTAGCGATCGCATTGGTGCGCTGAAAACGCTCGGTATCGCTTTAGCTTTACAGGTCTTGAACATGGCACTGTTTAGTCAGTTTGTCAGTTCATCAAGCTTAATGGTCGGCGCAGCGTTAGCTGGAATAGGTTACGGTACGTTACTGGCGGTTTTCCCTTCCATTATGGCCGATTTATATGGTTTGAAGCACTTTGGCACCAACTATGGGATTTTGTATACCGCGTGGGGCATTGGTGGGTTTATTGGCCCTATTCTGGCGGCTTGGTCGGTCGATAACCGTGGCAGTTATGCGCTTGCTTATATAATTTGCGCTGTATTAGTTGCAGTGGCGGCGGCGTTAACACTGGCCGTGAAACCGATATCGTCTCAAGCAACGGAACCCATGCCGGAATTGGCAAAAACAAATGCATAGAGCTTTAAAGTAAATGAATAGAAGCGAAAGCTACGTTGTTTGAGGTCGACATACGATAAGGTATACTTCTCAAATACTTGGCAATAACAAGAACGCTATGACTACCTACCAGCCGCTGATAGAACTGATTCAAACTCGTATCCAGAATAAGGATAAGTCGCCGCTGTATCTCAAGATTTCAGATTCAGTAAAATTGGCGACTGAGCAGCAAATTCTCAAAGGCGGGGATTTTATCCCCACAGAGCGAGAGCTGAGCGAGGTGCTGAAAGTATCACGCATTACGGTGCGAAAAGCGCTGGATGTACTTGATAAAGAAGGCGTAATTGTTCGCTCGCGCGGTCTAGGAACCATGATCAGTGAAACGGTCGAGTATTCTGGTAAGGAAGCGACGGGCTTTTCCCAGCAAGTGGTGTTGAAAGGTAAAAAGCCCGACACTCTTTGGATTAAAAAAGACGTTGTGCCTTGCTCGGCTGAGATCGCCAAAACACTCAATATTGCCGAAAACGATCAAGTGTTCCTGCTTAAGCGCGTACGATACATTGATGAGCAAGCGGTGTCGATTGAAGAATCTTATGTCCCTGCTGAGTTGATTAAAGATCCGGATGAAATCCAGTTATCACTGTACGACTACTTCCGCAGCCAAGATATTTCGCCAACCCGAACTCAAAGTCGAGTATCAGCGAAAATGCCCACGGAAGAGTTTCTGCAAAAGCTGAATATTGAAGAAAGTGTACCAGTGTTACTCATCGAAAAAACAGCGTTTGATAAAAGTGGCAAACCTATCGAATACAGTATCAATCGCTGTCGCGGTGATATGTATGTATTCGTCAGCGAAGACTCATAAGTCTTTAGCTCAATTGATAAAAACGGCCCTCAGTATGAGGGCCGTTTTTGTTTATGTCTCTGCGATAGTGGCAGTACGTGTATCTATTATCATCTAATCACATCACCATTTTAACCGCTGAAACATACTCATAGCGGAATCGAAATTCTTCTCTTTCTCTATCGTTCAGTTTAGTTGAACGAATCTTTAAAATTACTGGATATATTTAACTTCCCTTATTGGATATCTTAGCCCCGTGCTTTGACGGACATCAAAAACAGATCGTTTTTCCTGCCCTCTCGTCACTTCTTTGGACGCTCACCCAAAGAAAAATATAACAAAATCAAACTAATAGGTGTTCAATATGAAAAAGCCTTTAAAAGCGCTAGTGCTTGCTCTTGGGTTATCCCTTGGTGCGGCCAACAGTTATGCGCTGTCTCTCGAACCGCTAGAGAAAGACTTCACTTTACAGCTTCTTGGCTCCGGTGGGCCAATCTCAGATGATTTGCGATCGTCGTCTGGCGAGCTGATTTGGTGGAAAGGAAAGTCGCGCGTGATGATTGATGCTGGTGGTGGTGTGTATCTGCGATTTGGGCAAGCGGGCGGAAAACTGGAAGATTTAGACTTCCTTGGTTTGACTCACTTCCATACCGACCATGTGGCTGACGTACCGGCTCTGTTAAAAGGCGGCTACTTCTTTGACCGTCAAGATCCACTTGATATCGCTGGCCCAGAAGCAGGCTCTGCATTTCCAAGTCTAACGGGTTACATGAAAGCCTTATTCGATGGAGACAAGGGTGCGTATGCCTACTTGAATGGCCTGTTCGATGGCAGCGATGGCTTATTCCCTGTCACGATCACTGATGTGCCATACACCAGCTCACACGGTATCACCGTCTACCAACAAGATGGCTTGACCATCTCCGCGTTGGGGATCCCCCATGGTGATGTGCCGGCTTTGGCTTATCGAGTAGAAAGCGACGAAGGCGTGATAGTGATTTCTGCGGATCAAAACGGCAGCAACCCAGACTTTATCGATTTTGCTAAAGGGGCTGACATCTTATTGATGCCTTTAGCGATTCATGAAGAAGCGGGTGAAGTTTCGACATTTATGCATGCTAAACCATCGATTGTCGGCAAGATCGCGGCAGAAGTGAATCCAAAAATCTTAGTGCTTAACCACTGGATGGGGCTTGGCCTCAAGCTCAAACCGGAATCGATCAAGATCGTTAAAGAGTACTACCACGGTCAAGTGATCGCTGGCCATGACTTATCAAGCTACCCAATCAGTGCAGCGAAGGAGATTTCCCATGAATAATAAGCTCGCTCTTTCTATCGCGATGACATCGGTCATCACGCTTAACTCAGGTATGGCGTTTGCCGATACGCCAACAGAAGCGCCAGTGGAAGCTCAGTCGAGCTCTCAACATGGCGGTAAATGTGCCGCGGGTAAATGTGGTACAGAAAAACGCTTTGAGAAACAAGAACTCAAGAGCGATCCACAAGGTCGTTTAGTTCGTGCTCGTGACGGAAAATGTGGCGTGACAGGCGAAGGCATCAACCCGTCAGAAGAAACACTTCGACTCACCAAAAGCAAAGTAACAGGTGGAGTATGCGGACAATAACCAATACATCAAAAGGCATTGGACTGCGCAGCGAACATGTCGACTTGCTGTGTCAGTTGCCAGAGCACCCAGATATTGATTTTCTAGAGTTAGCGCCGGAAAACTGGATGAACATGGGCGGTCTCAAGCGCGAACAGCTTCAAGAGATTGCTAAACGTTACCCGCTCGTGGCGCACGGTTTGAGCTTATCCATTGGCGATTGCCAACCGCTGAACGAGTCCTTTGTAAGAGAGGTTGCACGCTTTCTCGATGAATTGAATATCGACATCTATAGCGAACACCTGAGTTTCTCGCGTGATCATCAAGGCTATTTGCATGAACTGCTTCCGATCCCTCGACACAAAGAAAACATCCCGTATCTGGTAGAGCGTATTCAAAGGGTGCAAGACATCATCCAACGCCCAATCGCATTGGAGAATATCTCTTACTACCACAATTACGGGGATGAAATGCCAGAAGGCGAGTTTATCGCAGAGATCGGTGAGCGTAGTGGCTGTGAACTGCTTATCGACATCAATAACGTGTTTGTGAATAGCCGCAATCACCGCTATTGCCCATACGACATGATCAACACTCTGCCTAGTGATGCGATTCGCTACTACCACATAGCAGGCCATTTGAAAGAGCAGGATAACTTCTTGCTTGATACTCATGGCAAACCAGTACCCAGTGAAGTGGTCGACCTGGCTCGTTATACCTATTCCGTGCATGGCAGTAAGCCACTACTGCTAGAGCGTGACCATAACGTGCCACCGTTGTTGGCGTTGGCTGAAGAATTGCGAGGTGTCCATGACGATATCCTCGACTTTAGCCAAACCATTACCACTTTGTGTGAGGAGGTGTTGAATGATTAACCCTCCCAACAAGATGCTTGAGCAAACGGAATCGTTGACGGCGTTGATCCGGTCGCCAAATGAGCAACTGGCAAGGTGCCGATATAGCGAATTTATCCGCGACAACATTCTAGGTGTGGTTGCGAATACATTCCCTCTGTTTTCGTCGCAATTTACCGATGCTCAACTGATGCAGATGGCCGAAGAGTTTGTTGCTGTGCATGTCTCATCCTTGCCGGAGTTTCACCATATCGCCACTGAGTTTGTTCAATTTCTGCAGTGCAGCCGTGACGGTGACAAGCTGCCCGTATTTGCAGACCAACTGGCCTTGCTGGAATACGAGTGGGTAGCATTTAATGCAGAAATAGACCCATTAGATGCGGCATTTTTTGATGAAGAAAAACAGGAAATACAGCAAGACGATAGCGTGTGGCTCAACCCAACGCTTAGGCTGGTTGAAGTGCCGTTTTTGCTCCATCAAGACACGGTGACGTTCTTAACTCGCCGGCGACACCCGGTGTTTTATGCCGTGTTTCGCAACTCGCATCATCACGTGATATCGCAAAAACTCCGAGAAGTGGATGTCGCGTTGATTCAATTACTACAACAGCAAAACCTGACTCTGGCACAACTACAACACATTGCTGCTCAGCACCTCGCCAGATTCAGTTTCATGGAGTGGGCACAACACTTCAATGAAATCGGGCTGCTTTCAGTCCAACCTTTAGGAGAAAAATTATGATTAAGTCAGCTCTCAACTGGTTCGACGCTGTCGTCGAAAAATGCAAAAAATACGATTACTTGGCGTTACTCTCAATTCGCCTCTACTTGATTCCGGTGGTTTTTGTCGGTGCCCGATCTAAGGTGCTGGGCTTTTCTGGTACGGTCGCGTGGTTTGGCGCATCAACGGCCGATGGTGGCTTGAACTTACCTTTTCCTGAACTACTGGCGTTTTTAGCGGCGGGAACTGAAGTGCTGGGGTGCATTTGTATCGCTTTGGGCTTGTTTACCCGAGTGATGTCGATTCCGATGATCTTTTTAATGAGTGTGGCAAGTGCGATGGTGCATTGGAAACATGGTTGGGATGCCATTGCGACCAGCGGAATGGAATCTACAGTACGTTTGAATGGCTTCATTGAGTGGCTGGCGGTGAACTTCCCTGGTCGATACAACTACATCACAGAACTGGGCGACCCGGTGATGCTCAACAACGGGATGGAGTTCGCAGCAACTTACTTTGTGATGCTACTGGTGCTGTTCTTCTATGGTGGTGGCCGTTACGTGAGCCTAGACTACTGGTTGAGAAAACCATTCTCCAACTCTACAGACAAAGCGTAAATCCACTCTTAACGCTTTATTAAACAGTTATACATTTCTCTTATCTAACCCGCTACATCAGTAGCGGGAAGGAGTTCTTATGCTTACAGATGTCGTTGATCTGTCGCGGTTTCAGTTCGCGAGTACCGCGCTTTATCACTTTATATTCGTTCCTCTGACCATAGGTTTGTCTTTCTTGCTGGCCGTGATGGAGTCTTTGTACGTCATGACGGGGAAAACCATATACAAAGATATGACCAAGTTTTGGGGCAAACTGTTCGGAATTAACTTTGCCGTTGGGGTTGCCACCGGCCTGACCATGGAGTTCCAATTTGGCACTAACTGGGCGTACTACTCCCATTACGTGGGCGATATTTTTGGTGCGCCGTTAGCCATTGAAGCCTTGATTGCGTTCTTCCTTGAGTCAACGTTAGTCGGGATGTTCTTTTTTGGTTGGGACCGCTTGTCTAAGCGCCAGCACTTATCGGTCACTTGGCTCACGGCTCTGGGATCTAACTTCTCTGGTTTGTGGATCTTGATGGCCAATGGCTGGATGCAAAACCCAGTGGGGGCGGAGTTCAATTATCAAACCATGCGAATGGAAATGACCAACTTTATTGAGGTGGTCTTCAACCCCGTAACACAGGTGAAGTTCGTGCATACCGTGGCGGCGGGCTACACCACAGGCGCGCTGTTTATTATGGGCATCAGTGCGTATTACTTATTAAAGGGCCGAGACATTGCCTTCGCGCGTCGTTCATTTGCCGTTGCCTCAGCGTTTGGTATGGCTGCTATCGTTTCAACACTAATGCTCGGAGACGAGTCAGGTTATGAACTGGGTGATGTGCAGCAAGTGAAATTGGCGGCAATAGAGTCGGAATGGCACACCGAAGAAGCACCGGCTTCATTCACGCTGTTTGGTTTCCCTAATCAAGAAACCATGGAAACGGATTACGCGATAAAAATCCCTTACGTTATGGGCATCATTGCCACCCGTTCGCTCGACGAACCTGTTATCGGACTTCGTGATTTGATGGCGCAAAGCGAGCAGCGAATTCGCTCGGGAATGCAAGCCTATGGGTTACTGGAAGAGCTTCGTTCAGGAAACGATAGTGCCGATAACATCGCAAAATTCGATTCAGTGAAGCAAGATCTTGGTTACGGCTTGCTACTCAAGAAGTACACCGACAAGGTGACGGATGCGAGCGAAAGCCAAATCAAGCAAGCTGCCCAAGATACCATTCCTCAAGTGGCGCCTTTGTTCTGGAGTTTCCGCATTATGGTGGCCTGTGGGGTATTGATGTTCACAATCATCGGCCTGTCATTCGTTCAGGTTTGTCGCAGAAAGCTGGGTTCAAATCGTTGGTTGCTGAAAGCATCGCTGTGGGCGATTCCATTACCATTCATTGCCTGTGAAGCGGGTTGGTTTGTGGCTGAATACGGGCGTCAGCCGTGGGCAATCGGTGAAGTTCTGCCAGTGAACATGGCGGCTTCTAACCTAGCGCCAAGTGAGATTTGGTTGTCACTCGCGTTTGTATATCTGTTCTATACCGCATTTTTAATCGTTGAAATGTATTTGATGGTGAAGTTTGCCAAGCGTGGCCCGAGCGTACTCAAAACTGGCCGTTATCACTACGAAAATACGCCTAGTGATGACAAAAGAAATGACTCACTTGCGCTGATCGACCAGCACTAAGGAAAGACTATGTTTGACTATGAAACCTTACGTCTGTTTACCTGGGCGGTCATCGGGGTACTGCTTATTGGTTTTACCATAACCGATGGCTTTGATATGGGTGTCGCCGCGTTATTACCTGTGATGGGCAAAGACAACCTAGATCGCCGCGTGATGCTCAATTCGATTGCACCTCACTGGGATGGCAACCAAGTTTGGCTGATAACGGCTGGCGGAGCCATCTTCGCTATTTGGCCACTGGTGTATGCGGCTGCATTTTCTAGCTTTTATATTGCGATGCTTCTGGTACTTGCCTCATTGTGGCTGCGCCCAATCGGCATGGATTATCGCGCCAAAATTGATAACCCTAAATGGCGCAAAGCGTGTGATGTTGCTCTGTTTGTCAGTGGTATCGTACCTCCAATAATCTTTGGTGTCGGCTTTGGTAACCTGCTGGTGGGAGTACCGTTTGAACTCAACAACTTACTGATGCTCGATTATCAAGGTGGGTTCTTTGACTTACTGACTCCGTTCCCAATTCTTTGTGGGTTAGTGAGCTTAGCAATGGTGATGACACAAGGTGCCACCTTCCTACAAATGAAGACCAAGGATGAACTGCGTAGCCGAGCTCAAACCATGACGCTGTATGGCGCAAGTGCGACCATGTTGCTGTTTATGTTTGGTGGATTGTTTGCAGCCGCTCATGCGGGTTACCTGATTGATGGCTCTATCGCGGCGGATGCGGTGTCGAATCCACTCAATAAGCAGGTAGTGGCCGTGGCTGGGAACCTGCTGCATAACTTTAGCGATGTGCCATCACTCTGGCTGGTTCCATTCACTGCGGTGTTCAGTTTATTGCTTTGTTTGTGGGCGACCGTTAGCCGCCGTGCTGGCTTAGCCTTTACCATGTCGAGCGTAGCGATTGCATGCATCATATTAACGGCAGGTGTGGCGCTGTTCCCAATGATCATGCCATCCAGCATTAACCCGTCGCACAGCCTGACCATTTGGGATGCGACGTCGAGTGAGAAAACGCTCGGTATCATTTCTATCGTCGCGATTATCGTGGTGCCGATGATTCTGGGTTACACCGCTTGGTGTTATTACAAAATGTTCGGTCGGTTAGATAACGACTATATCCGCGACAACAGTTCGTCACTCTATTAAGGAGATTGGTATGTGGTATTTGTGCTGGGTTCTTGGCATTCTTCTCGCTTGCTCATTTGGTATCATCAATGGCTTATGGAATGAACATACGGGTCGATTCGATGGTGAAGAGTTCTAACAGGCCGATAAGCTAAAGATAAACGCCCTCAAAATTAGAGGGCGTTTTAGTGTTTGATTCGATGGTTTAAAAGAGGAGGCTCTTTCCTGCTTACTTAGCGAAGTCGACAGGATCGAGCTCAGTGCCTTTCGCCTTTTTTGCAGAGGGTTTGTTTGCCTGTTTTAGCTCAACCAGTGCCGCGTCGGACTTGTTGGTATGAATGGCTTGGCTTCGGCCATTATTCTTAGCTTGGTAAAGTGCAGTGTCAGCCGCTTTGATTAGCTCGGTAGTGGATGCATTGAGATCAGGGTAGGTGGTAACACCAATAGATACACCAAGTTGACCAAGCGATAACCCTTTCATGTCTAGATGCAGCTCTCGCACCTCTCTGACTATTTCGTCTGCAAGGGCAAGGGATTCATCTATGGTGCAATTTGGGCTGATGACAGCCAGTTCTTCTCCACCTAGGCGGCACGCCACATGCTCTTCTCCAATGACTCTTTTAAGCAGATTAGAAACTTCTTTTAGCACGTAATCACCTGCATCGTGACCGAAGTTGTCGTTAAATCGCTTGAAGTGGTCGAGATCAAGCATTAACAGTGACAGAGGCGTTTGGTCTGCACTCGATTTAGACCACTCGTTGTCGAACACTTCTTCAAAGTAACGACGGTTGAATAGACCCGTAAGTGGATCGCTGAGTGCTTGAGAGCGGAGTTTCTCTTGCAGGCTTAAGTTCGCCAGTGCTAAGCCTAAGTGCTCGGCAATGGTAAATGCGAGCTGCTTAGTTTCTTCGGAGACGGTTTTCACTTCCTGACCAAAATAAAGGTGGTACATACCTACGGTATTACCGTGTGCAGTTAAAGGGATACAAAGGGTGAGGCCTTGGTCTTCGCATTGGCTCATGTGGCTACAAGGCAGGTGATGATGTTCATCCGCTGATAAATGGTATTTACCCTTGCGAAGTGCCCAACAATCATGGGGAGCGTAGATCTTATTGGCTGGCCAATCGCCACCCCAATCGAGCTTCACTTCCAATTGGTTACGCGATTCACGCATGATGGATACACAGCCATTAATGTCACCTAAGATGCGAGGGATGATATCGGCTACAACGGTTTGTGCTTCTTTGATGTTGTTACATGCAGCTAGCATGTTGGCTAGGCGATGGAGTAGCTCGATTTCTTGGGTGCTGCGGCGAATCCGTTCTTCTTGTTGGTCGCGCTCATTATTGATCAGAAACAGCAGGCGGCGGTTAGAAACCCAAGATGAGAACACCAGGATCACTAGTGAGCCAGCTAAAAGCGCAAAAACGATCAGCTGTAACTCTTTCGCCATCGAAGTCAGTGTGGTCATCGGCATGGCTAATCTGAGCACGTAGGTTGAGTCGTGACCATGCTCATCCGGTGGCAGTTCTAGCTTCTTGGCGACATATAACATTTCTTGGTTAACGGTAGAGCTGTAATGTTTAGCTATCCCATGAACGCCAGCCAATGCTGCGATCACCTCTGGGCGTGAACTGTGGTCGTCAGTATTGGCAATTTCGCGCCCGTTGAGCTGTGAATCCCCTAATACTTTGCCACTGCTGTGAATGATGGTGAATCTACGCCCGACACCAGCTTGAGAAAGGGTATCCAAGAATTGGTCAATTTCTGTGGTGCTCATGTCGTACAAGTCGAGGTTTTTTTCCTGCACTTGATGGGAAACATCATCGACTAAATTGAGCATATAACCGCTAACTATTTGGGTTAACCAATCGTCTAACGTTTTATTATAAAAGTAGCCCCCAGCCAGCATAGAAAGTGCAAGGGTGATGATCGGAAAATATTGAAATTTAGCGAACGATTTTTTTTTCATAACAGCCCCGCAGATCACCTAGCATTTGCTTGTTTATTTTCACCTTACTTATGGTATGGTTTTTCTTTATAAACAAGCCTTTATATAAACATTTAATTCTTTAGTTTAGACGGAATATTTGGGTTTGCATTATCGAGTTGATATAAAACTCATTTATTATGGTGCAAGGTCAAAAATTGGAGGCGCAGACCCTAATTTTTTACAGCTTGAATCACGTTTCAAGGTTATTAGAGGCTGTTGAACTTTCGAGCTGATTTTTGCAGCACTTACTCTTTTTCTTATTCATATTTTGCTTTATAACGAATACACCAACACTGAGTATTTTGAGGGCGTGTAGAGCAACACGCTCTAACCAAGGAGAGCCTCGATGGGCGTAGAAATCGTCAAAATATCACCACAACACGACAGTGATGTCTGCCAAATCATCAAACAAGTTGGCCGAGAGTATGGTGCTGTCGGTGACGGCTTTGGGCCATCGGATGCAGAAGTGGAGTGCATGAGTCAGTACTATACCGAAGAGCATCGCAGCTTATATTTAGTCGCGTTGGTAAACGGTGAAGTAGTCGGGGGCTGTGGAGTGGCCCCATTTGGCGATGTAGAGGCGACCTGTGAGTTGAAAAAGCTCTTCTTGCTCGAGCAAAGCAGAGGCTTGGGCTTAGGTAAAAAGCTCACATTGGCGTGTTTAGAATATGCCAAACAGCAAGGTTTTGAACGTTGCTACTTAGATACTTTGTCTAACATGGATTCGGCCATTCGACTCTACGAACACCTTGGCTTTGAACATCTAGAACAGCCTTTGGAAGGCACGCTTCATAACGGTTGTGATGTGTGGATGATTAAATCGCTGTAACGAGTACCACTGTGATTTCCATCAATGAACAAGCTCCGCAACTAGTGCGGGGCTTGTTCTTTAAGTGGCTATATTACAAATCATTAAAGCTGATGCATTGAATCTTCTCGACTTCCAACCAGTGCTTTAGTTCTGGTGAAGTGAGTATTTGCAACTCTTCTAGCCTTTTATCTGTATAGCCTGTGAGTGAGCATAGCTCTTCGGTTACTTGATTTGCTGGGTGACACATAAGCTCCACGCTACCGCTCGGTATTTGCGATTTGTAAGCCGATAGAATGGCTTTCAGGTGCTCCATGGTTGCGCCATTGTTGAAGAATCCGAGCTCAAACACGTCAGGTGTTTTTACGTTGAGAGGATCTTGCCCTGCCACAATGGAATCAACGCGTCTTACCGGAATTTGTACGGTGTTTGCAAACTGAATGAACGCCTGTTTGAGTGCTGGGTAGATACCACCAAAGTGATGAGTGTCAATATGAGTCAGCTTAAAGCCTGCTTTCAATGCAGCATCGTATTGGGCTTGGAGCTCATTGTAGACTTCTTTAGGGCATACATCGGTTTTTTTCAGCAAGACGGACTTGGCTAAGAAGTCACCATTTTCATCAACCAAGCTTGCGACTTGCTCTGCTGGCAGTAACGGTTTCCCTGCCGTGACGGTAAAGTGCAACCCGACGTTGGTGACTTTACCTGCTCGGTATAGCTCGGCAGCATGCTGCGTGCCGGGCTGGTTCATCATTACTGTGGTCGACTGAACAATGCCAGCTTTGAAGCAATCAACAATGGCATTATTAACACTTTCCGTTAAACCGAAGTCATCGGCGTTCATTATCAGTTTCATGGAGACTCCTCGGCTTATTGCTCCAATATATGTGCGAATGCTGGCATAAATTCGATGTTCTCTCGAACGGTTTCTCTCAGCGCATCGTCGATGTGTGTACCAGCGTCGACAATTGGGTTAAGAATCAATGCTCGTTTGGCTGCATTAATGTCGCCAGTCATCGCCGCCTGAACCGTTAAGGTCTCGAACTCTTTCATCAATTGAATCAGCCTTAGAGTATCTGTAGGGAACGGTTCAACGTTGAGCGGCAGAATTTCACTGCTGGTAATAACCGCGCTGACTTCAACCGCACAATCGTCTGGTAGACCTTGGATTGCGCCGTTGTTGCGAGTGTTGACGTGCATGATAGTACGTTTGTTGTTGTAAATACTGCTCATTAGCTCACAGGCTGCTTCAGAGTAGTAAGCACCGCCACGCTCTTCTAAGATTTTTGGTTTAGTGTCTAAGTTTGGATCGCGGTAGATTTCCAGCAGTTGTGCTTCGACTTTCGCAACCAAATCAGCGTGGTTTGATTTCGACTCTGAGGCTTCAAACTCTTTATTAATGATGTCGCGTGATTGGTAGTAATAACGCAGGTACGCACAAGGCACCATGCCCATGTCGCGTAGCAAGTCAGCATCCCAATTGAATGGAGGGATGTTTTTCGGCGTCATTTGATCATTGCCTTGCAGCAGCTCTTCAAGAACTTGCTCAAGTTTATCTTCACCTTTATGCAACACTTTTCTTGCCCAAACCAAATGGTTTAATCCAGCGATTTGCATGGTGATGTCTTTTCGTTCGACATCGAGCATCTTCGCTGCGCCACGTTCCATATTGACGGGCACATTACACAAACCGACTGTTTTGATGTTTGAGTAGCGAGTGAGTGCTTCGGTCACCATGCCTGATGGATTGGTGAAGTTCAGTAACCATGCGTTCGGGCACAATTCTTCCATTTCTTTGGCAATTTCAAGTGCGATTGGAATGGTACGGCAGGCATTCGAAAAGCCGCCTAGGCCATTGGTTTCTTGGCCAATCATTTTGTATTTTAGCGCGATTCGCTCATCACGAAGGCGGGCTTCCATACGCCCTGCACGAAACTGAGAACAAACAAAATCCGCATCTTCGAGCGCGGCTTTTCTATCGGTCGTAAGGTGAACGCGGATCTGGCAACCTGCTTTGGCAATCATACGTTCAGTTAGGCTGGCGATGATGGCTGCCTTTTCCATTCCTTCTTCGATATCGACTAACCAAAGATCCGAAATTGGTAGTTCATGAGAACGAGTCAGCAAGCCTTCAACTAATTCTGGTGTATAGCTAGAGCCACCACCGATAACGACAACTTTTAAGTTTTTTTGTTTTGCCATGCTATTCACCTTATTGATATTGGATTACATGGCTTAATTTATATCGGTGTTATACTAGTCGACAAACGAGTTATCCCTTTTATAAATTAGCTGAGTTAATGCATGAGTATTCTTTCCAATCGACAGCAACTTTTGTCATTGCTGCATACTTTTAGTGTTGCCGCGAAGCACTTGAGCTTTACCCTTGCAGCCAATGAGCTGTTTTTGACTCAAGGGGGCGTGAGCCACCGAATCAAAAAACTCGAGCAGCAACTGAAGTTCCACTTGTTTGTGCGCAAAACTCGTCGTTTGGAACTGACTCCTGAAGGGGAGCGCGTACTGGCGATGCTAAACACGTCGTTCGAGCTGATTTTTTCAGAGTTGGAAGATATTCAAAGCGGTGAGTTAAGTGGTGAACTTTATATCGGTACGTCTGGCTATTTTGCCTCTGCTTGGTTGCTGCCGAGGTTAAGCTCCTTTCGTAAGCTATACCCAAACTTGAGCCTGAAATTGCAGACTAAACAGAACCGTTCGGATTTTCAGTTTGATCCCTACGATGTGGCCATTTTCTATAGCGAAGGCCGTTATCCCAACCATCACAGCGAGCGCCTGTTTGCTGGCATTCGTACGCCCGTTTGTTCGCCTCAGTATGCGAAAGACCACGGTCTGTTAGACAGTATCGACAATCTGCGTAATGCGAATTTTATTCATAGTGGATCGCGTAATGCGTGGCCACATTGGTTGCAAGAAGTTGGGCTCGATATCGACAGTGTGTCGGGAAGCGATCTGTACAGCTTTAACGAGCAGGCCATTGATGCGGCTCGCTACTCCATGGGGGTCGCACTTGGCAGAATGGAGTTTGTGCAACCGATGCTCGATAGCGGGCAGCTGGTTGCGCCATTTGACTCAATTGATTCAGGCAAAGGCTACGATCTAGTGTGCCCACAAGGAATGCAGCACCGAACCAAATTTCAGGTATTTTCTAAATGGATTCATCAGCAAGTTGCATGTGATACGCTGCCTGACTAACCGCTTGTCGTATTCAGATAACCAGCGTTTGGGGCGTTAATCTACCCATTGCAATACAAGCTTTTAATTGTATCTCTGAGCCACTGAATCTTGGGGTTTTGATTATTGCGTTTGTGCCAAATCATCGTAAACGGAATATTGAGTTTGTGCTGCTGCTCTTCATTAATCGGAATAGGCAGAGCGACGAGGTTTGGGTGCAGTTGTTTACAATACCGTTGGCAGTACTTTGGTGCGGTAGTGATCATATTGTGCCCCGGCTTTTCTGCGACAAACAGTGCTTGCTCAAAACTCGCCATGGTGAGGTTCACGTTACGGTGCTGGCCAAGCTCTATCAAAATATCATCCAATGCCCAGCTTTCGCTTTTTTCCCACGTTACGTTGATATGCGGATAGCTCAGAAAGGTTTCCAAGCTCCATTCTTGCTGTAATACAGGGTGGTCGTTTCGTACGTAAACCAAAGGTAAGTCGGTAAAGAGCACCTCAAAATCAATGAAGTAGGGCAGTAAATCGAGTGACTCTTTAGAGCGCGGGTGGCTTTCTCGGCCAGTGAAGCCGATATCGACTTCGCCTCGAGTGATGGCATCGAGTGAGTCGTAGTCCCAGTTGTGGAATTTCACTTTAGAGTCAGGGTAGGTGTGGTGAATTCGCGATGTGAGTTCATCAACCATGATCAGCGAGAGGGGCGACTCTACCCCTAAGTTAAAGCGCACTCCGCTTGGTGCTTCGTCGCCTCGGCGTGACACTATCTCGCTGCCGATTTGTAGCCAATCAGATAGGCTGGCTTCCATGCTGCTGGCCAGTGGTGTTGGACGCAGCCCCTGCGGGGTATTCACAAACAGTGGGTCATCAAACCAATCACGCAGTTTCGCCAAAGACTTACTCACCGTAGAAGGCGTCACACTGAGCTTTTTAGCGGCTTTGGTGACACTCTGCTCTTGCAACAGCAATTGCAGAGTGAACAACAGGTTTAGGTCAAGGCGTGCAAGAGATCGTTTCATGGCCATCGCTACGTGGTTGATTTGACACTAATACTATTAGAGTCAAGCCGATAGCGCCACCGGCAGCCAGTGCAATCACTAACATCGCAATAGCCGACACGCCTAACATGCCCATCAACCATATATACACAGCTGAAAAACACACCTGAGAGATGCCTAATGTAGAGCTCGCCAAACCAGCGCGCTGGGCAAATGGGCTTAGCGCTTGGCTCATTGCAACGCCAAAGCCAATCGAGAACCCCATGCAGAGGATCGCAAATCCAGCTAAATAGAGGGTCGAGCTATCGCCATTCAAGTGAGCCGCAAGAATGACGATAGCCGACGCGATAACTAGGCTCTGCGACACAAGCAGAATGGAGCGTTGCTTGAAGTACGACAATGCGAACGGCGCTGAGAATGATGTCAGCATGCTGACAAGTGCAGTGAGTGCCATCGTGGCGGAGTATTCACCGCGTGAAAAACCAAGTATTTCCATCAAAATCATCGGTGAGGTGTTCACGTAAGTCAGAATCGCGGTAACGCCAAGTGAGGTAACAAGTACGCGAGACATGAACATAGGATCCGTAAGAGATTCATTGCTCTTCGAATCTAGCTTTGTTGCCAAGCCGTTTTCCTCGGCTGCTTGCAAAGACGGTTTGCGGGCTTTACTTGGCAACGTTTCTTTGAGAACGAACGTCGCAATGAGGCCAACCAGAACCCCCATCGACGCCATGGCAGTAAACAACACTGGCCAAGGGAATTTAAGCATAATCAGGTGGCCAATCACTGGTGCAATCACAGGGATCACACAGGTAATGCCGTTGAGCATCGACAGCACCTTAGCGCGCTTTTGATCGTCTAGCGTGTCGCGCAATATGGCGAACGCTACGACATAACAGCAGCCCGCTCCCACACCTTGGAAGAAGCGCATCATTAGGAAGCTTTCGCTCGACGTAGTAGCCCCTCCAAACCAAGATGCAACCGCAAATACCAATGCACCAAACATGGCAACCGGCTTACGTCCAAACCGGTCAGCGATGCGTCCAACAACTAACATGGTTGCTGCCATTCCCGCTAAATAAATTGAGAAAGCAATATGCAGTTGCGACTCTGTGGCCGATAGGTCGGCCGCAATTTGTGGCAAACCCACTAAATAGAGGTCGATGGCCGTTGGATAAAGCAATACAAGTGCAAAGCTGCACAAAAGAAATCGGGACATACCCACCTCACTGAAATCAATTGAATGTGAGGATAATAGGTGAAATCACGGCAATAGGCGTGTTGCCATTATGACAACAGGTATTTCCATTTACGACATGGCCGAGCCGAACGCTAATCCTGTATTTTTGTGTCAGTTACAATCAATTGTGATACAGTCCGCGGCTATATTTACAAGTTCTCCTGCCTCCACGCTAAGGGCCAACTCCATGTCATTTTCCACTCTCTCATTGAGTTCTGATGTTATTCACGCTCTACCAAAAGAGTTCAAATCACCGACAGACATTCAGTGTTTGGCGATTCCAGAGCTAATGAGCGGGGCAGACGTCTTGGCGCTGGCCAATACTGGTAGTGGAAAAACTTTAGCGTATGGATTGCCTTTACTAGAAAAGCTTAAGGTAAACGCCGAGCAGCAAGGGTTGGTATTGGTGCCGACGCGTGAACTCGCCACTCAAGTGACAGAAGCGATTAACCAAGTTGGTAAATCGCTTAAACTCAATGCGGTGTCTTTGTGTGGCGGCGTCGACAAAGCGCTGCAACAACAAGCGCTTGCTGAAAAACCGAGTATTTTGGTTGCAACCATGGGGCGCTTGGTGGATTTGGCAAACAGTGGCCTGAGTCTGAGTCAGGTGCAGTACCTTATTTTAGATGAAGCCGACCGTTTGCTCGATATGGGCTTTTGGCCAGAGGTACAAAGCATCGCGCTGCAAACCTCTACAAAACGTCAAACTGCGATGTTCTCGGCCACGTTTTCTGATGAGTTAAAGCAAAAAGCGAAGCAATTGATGCATGCGCCAAAGCAACTCGCTGCCCACCAAGAATACAGCACCAATCAGGATATTGCCGAGACACTGTATCTTGTCAACAAAGGCAGTAAAACCAAGGCGCTGATTGAGCTCATCAAGCAAAATGAATGGGCTCAGGTGTTGGTATTTATTGGTGCCAAAGAGAATGCTGATGGCTTGGCCAAGAAACTTAATAAGGCCGGAATAGCGGCCAATGCGCTGCACGGTAATAAGAGCCAAACAGAGCGAGAGGAAGCGTTGCTTCAGTTTAAATCTGGAAAGACACAGGTATTGATTGCAACCGACCTTCTCGCTCGTGGTATTCATATTGAGCAGTTGCCCGTAGTGGTGAACTTTGAGCTGCCAATGCATGCAGAAACATACGTTCACCGCGTGGGGCGTACTGCCCGAGCAGGCCAACTGGGCGTTGCGATGTCGTTGGTATGTCATGGTGAAATGGAGGCATTAACAGCGATTCAAAGCCTCACTCAACGTGAACTGCGTCTGCAAGCGTTGGACGGTTTTCCTGTGACCGACAAACCGTCGACGGGCGAGAGTAAGCGTGCCCCGCGCGATAAAAAAGCCAACCGCCGAACCAACAGCAAAAAAAGCATCAAGCAGTTTCAAGGTAAGTCCAAGCGTTTGGCACCAAAGAAGTCTTAATAGAATCGCTTAAATTTACATTGTAAAGCGAGCCGTATGACACCCGATTTGGTATCTTGCAGGTAGGGAAGATGAGGCCATCAAGTGGGCTAATTGAGCAAAAACACTTGATGAAACCCTCTAGATTAGCTTTGCACAATATCTGTTACTGCTCTGCGCGGCGATGATGGTGTGTTCCCGAGAAATTTGGCTCACCGACTACCGAGCTTGCAACTAACTGCTGCATAATTTTGATCACCGGTAGTTGCTCTAACTCTTTAAGATGAATCAAATACGACTTCGACATGGTTTCTAGGTCGGAAATTTTTACCATGGCAATGTTCGGGTGAGGCTGAAACTCATGCAACCCGACATAGCTAATACCTAGCCCATAAATACTGGCTTCTCTTACCCCTTCTCGGCTGTCGATTTCGAGTTCACTGTGGGTGACAATGCTTTTTCGCACCAACTCATCTTCTATGATCTTGCGGGTGGTAGAGCCGGACTCTCGATGAATAAGTTTTACTCCCTCTAGCTCGGCCAGTGTTATTGAATCACGCTCAGCCAATTTGTGAGTGTTCGGAACAACCAACACGACAGGCTGCTCTGCCACTTTGGTTGAAACAAGCTTGGGGTTAGGGTCGCGATACGCCAGCATGCCGATTTCTAGCTCCCCGCTTAACACGCCATTACGAATTTGATACGAGCCTCCGGTGCGAATCTTTACGTCGATATCGGGGTAATAACGTTTGAATCGTTCAATCAGTGGCAGTACCGCCGCTGGGCTCACTGCCCCAACATTAAATTGCCCCACTTTGAGTGAACCGCTGGCTTCCAGTAGCTTTTTGGCGCGCTCTTGTAGTGAGAAGAGCAGCCGAGTCTGTTCATACAGCTCTTTGCCTGTGTCGGTGAGGCGGTTGTTGTTGCGTTGCCTGTGAAGCAGCACCACATTGTATTGCTCTTCAAGGTCACGAACTTGCGCGGTAATCGTAGGCTGAGAAATGTTGAGCGCCTCTGCCGCTTTAGCGAAGCTGCCCAGTTTCGCCACGGTGTGAAAAGAGCGTAATTGCGTGTGCTTCATTGCGTTTCCTAACTGACGTTGCTGTCCATATTTCGGTATTTAGCGGCTTATCGCCATGCCATATACCGTTAAAAACGAGCTTCGATTTTTTCTATGTTAGGAGTGATTAAATAGTATTTTCATTAAACATTAGTGTCATTTTCATAAATTAAAGTTTGCACATCGAAACGAACAAGACACGAGAAACACAACGATGTGGCAATTTCACAACCCAGTCAGTATTAGCTTTGGACAAGACGCGCTACCTGCTTTGGAAGCGGCGTTACATGGGCGTAAGTACGCAATCGTCACTTACGATCATCCTTATTTTGATGAGTTAGCGGGGAAGATTCTAAGCTCTGTCGCGGGTGGCCAATCCGTATTCAATCAAGTCTCTGAAAATCCAGATATCGCCGACTTACCTGTGATCTGCGACGCCTTTTCAGCGCACCAATCCGACGTGGAAGTGTTAGTCGCCATTGGTGGCGGCTCGGTGATTGATACCACTAAGGCATTGGCGGTCGCTAAGTCGAACGCAGGGGTAATTCGTAACGTTCTGGTGGAAGGTGAAGTTGTTGCCAACCCGTTACCTATGATCGTATTGCCGACAACCACGGGTACTGGTAGCGAAGTAACCTGCTGGGCAACTATTTGGGATAAGGCGTCAAACAAGAAGTTTTCTCTGAGTGACCCAAGCTTGTATCCAGAAGCGGCGATTTGCGACCCGAAATTAACTCTAGAACTGCCTGTTTCGCTAACGGTGCAAACTGGGTTAGATGCCCTTTCCCATGCAATGGAGAGTATCTGGAATCGTAATTGTAACCCTGTGTCACTGATGTTTGCACAGCAAGCGATCACTACGATTCTTTCAACGCTCCCTGAGCTGGTTAAGGCACCAAGCAACCTGCAATTACGTAGCCTGATGATGCAAGGCTCACTCAATGCTGGTTTAGCGTTCTCGAATACCAAAACATCCATATCTCACAACCTTTCTTATGCGGTCACACTAAGCAAAGGGCTACCTCATGGCATTGCATGCTCATTTACTTTGCCTGCGGTTCTGGCTTCGTTCTCTCATTCAGATTGTGAAACTTCGGTGCACCTGCGCACGGTGTTTGGCGCAGATCTGAACGCGGCGGCGCAAGAGCTCGAAACATGGATTCACGCATTAAACGTACAAACTCAACCAGAAGATTATGGTTTTACCCGCTCTGAGTGGAAGCAAGTGGTTGAAGACGCCCTGCAAGGTGAGCGCGGTAAAAACTTTTCTGGTTGTTCCAACCAACTGATGAATATTTTCTTTTAAAGGTAACGGATTATGAACACGAAAAAATCACTGCTGAAATGGTCTATTGCGGCCAGTGCTGTACTCGCTTCTTTGTCGGTACAGGCATTAGATGATCTCAAAATCGCGCTGATTCCTTCAGAGGATTCACGCGCGATGATCAAACAAAGTGAAGTGCTGATTAATGGCTTGAGCGAGCAATTGGGCGTTGAAGTGGAAGGCTTTGTCGCAACCGACTACAACGGTGTGATTGAAGCATTGCGAGCTGGCCACGTCGACATTGCTTACCTTGGTCCATTTTCGTATGTGAAAGCCGCGGAAGTTGCCGATGTTGAAGCGTTTGTGGTGGCAGAAACCGCCAAAGCGGGTGATGTGGCGTACCACAGCCAAATCATTGCACCTGCGAACGCCGACGACATCAACCAGCTGTCGGATCTAAAAGGTAAGAACTTTGCGTTTGTTTCACCGACTTCGACTTCTGGCTACGTGTTCCCTTATGTTGGGCTACGTAGTGAAGGGATTGAGCCTCGCCAGTTCTTCGCCAACGTGGTGTACACCGGCGCACACGATGCCAACATTCTTGCTGTGAAACATGGCCGAGTGGACGCCGCTACCGTTGCCGACCGTATTCTTAACTCTGCGGTAGAGAAGGGCATTATTGGCAAAGATGAGTACAAAGTGATTTGGCGTTCTGAATCGATTCCAGAGTCGCCAATGGTGTGGCGTAACGATATTCCAGAAGCCGATAAAGCGCGTATTAAACAGGCGTTCTTATCAATGAAATCAGTGCAATTTGGTGACCAAGGCATTGTGAATCGTTATGTCGAAACTAATGATGCAGCGTACGATCCAGTGCGCGAAGCGGCCAAATTTAAGTAGCTGCGGAGCTAAGGAATCATCATGTTAAAGATAAATAACTTACACAAGTCCTACGGCGACAATCAGGTACTACGAGGCATCGACCTAACGATCAACGAAGGCGAATTTGTGGTGATTTTGGGCCCATCGGGCGCGGGTAAATCCACACTGCTACGTTGCATTAACCGACTCACCGAAGCGACAGACGGCGAAATTGAACTGAACGGCCACAATATCGCTCATGTAAAAGGCAAAGAGCTGATCAAAATTCGCCAGTCAGTCGGAATGATTTTCCAGCACCACAACCTCACTAAGCGATTGTCGGTACTGAAAAATGTGTTAGTTGGCCGTATGTCTAACTTACCGTTTTGGAGCTGCGCATTGCAGCTGTTTCCTAAACAAGACATCGACATTGCCAAAGAGTGTTTAGACCAAGTTGGCCTTGCCGATAAGCAAAACGCTCGTGCCGATAGCCTAAGTGGCGGCCAGCAGCAGCGCGTCGGTATCGCGCGAGCACTGGCGCAAAATCCAGAGCTAATGTTAGCCGATGAGCCAGTCGCGAGCCTCGACCCTAAATCATCACGCAAGGTGCTGACTTACATCCAAAACAGCTGTAAGCAGCGCAACATCGCTGTGCTGTGTAACTTGCACCAAATCGATTATGCGATGGAGTTTGGCGAGCGCATTGTGGGCCTATCGGAAGGCAAAGTCATTTTTGATGGGCTGCCAGAAGACCTAACGCCAGACATCGTGAGCCAAATTTACTCCGGTTTAGAAGACGACAGCATCAGCCAGCTTGTATTGCGCATGGCTGAAAAGCGCCGTCAGCAACGTATCCAAGCAGAAAAGGTGGCTTGAAATGAAATCTAGCAACTTACAGTTTATTGCCAACCCACCTAAGAAAGGCTGGTGGATTCTGATCCCAATCGTTGTAGCTACTTATGCGCTGCTGCATTGGTCGGCCATCGGTGCCCGCATGGATGTCTCTTCGTTGGTGAAAGGCTTGCCTTGGATTTGGGATTTCCTATCTCGCATGTTGCCACCAAACCTAGGTTACATCAGCGAAAGCCTAATTGGCCCTGCGATTCAAACTCTGCAAATCGCTTTGTGGGGAACGGTACTTGCGGTTGTGCTGGCGCTGCCAGCTAGCTTTCTTGCGGCCAAAAACGTCACACCTAATATGGCGGTATACCATTTCTCGCGCCAAGTTCTGAATGTTCTGCGTGGTATTAACGAGCTGATTTTGGCACTTATCTTTGTGGCTGCGGTAGGGCTAGGGCCTTTTGCTGGTGTGCTAGCGCTATCTCTGCACGGCGCGGGCATGGTGGGTAAATTCTTTGCGGAAGCAATCGAAGAAATGGACCAAGGCCCAATTGAAGCCATGAAAGCATCGGGCTGTTCTAAGCTGCAAATTATTTTATTTGCTGTGCTGCCACAAGTGTTTCCGAACTGGATCAGCGTCATCTTGTATCGCCTTGAAGCCAACATCCGAATTTCGGCGGTACTGGGCATGATTGGCGCAGGCGGAATAGGCTTTGAGCTGATGACCTCAATGAAGATGTTCGAATACGGCGATACAGCGGCTTGTGTACTGGTGATTCTGGCGTTGGTGTTCTCGACTGACATTATGTCGGCAAAGTTACGCCAAATGATTCGATAAGCCCTAAAAACTGAAATAACAAAGACATTAAGAGTAAAGACAATGAACAAACAGATTGAAGCGGTTATCTTTGATTGGGCAGGAACAGTTGTAGACTTTGGTTCTTTCGCACCCACGCAAATTTTTGTTGATGCATTCCAATTGGCCTACGATTTTGAAATCTCGCTGGCAGAGGCTCGCGGCCCAATGGGGATGGGAAAAATCGACCATATTCGTACGCTGCTAAACGATGAGATCATTAGCGAACGTTGGGTTGCTCAATTTGGTGAACGCCCAACCGAGCTGCATGCTCAAGATATCTACCACACCTTTATGCCACTGCAGATAAAGCAAGTAGTGAAGTTTGCCGAGCCGATTGACGGCGCACTAGAGTCGGTGGCTTTCTTGCGTGAGAAGTCGATCAAAATCGGCTCATGTTCTGGTTACCCTAAGCCAGTAATGGATGCGTTAGTTCCGGCAGCCCGCGAGCACGGCTACGCGCCAGATTGTGTGGTTGCGAGCGATGAGATTGCCGCAGGCTCTCGCCCAGGCCCATGGATGGCACTCAAGAACGTTATTGATTTGGGTGTAACACGCGTAAGCAATTGTGTGAAGGTAGATGATGCCGTAGCGGGTATTCACGAAGGCTTGAATGCAGGTATGTGGACGATTGGCCTATCAGTATCGGGTAATGAATTTGGTGCAACGCCAGAAGCGTTCCAAGCAATGACGGCCAGTGACATTGAACTAAGAAAACAAGCAGCAGAAAAAGTGCTGTACGCCGCTGGCGCGCACTACGTAATCGAAACCATTGCTGAGCTACCTAAGGTCATCGAGCACATAGAAGCGCGAATCAAAGCAGGGGAAACTCCATTGATGTAAGCGCTAGATCGACTTGTTATTAGCGAATACAAACAAACCCAGCTTAAGGCTGGGTTTGTTGTTATGGAGGTGGGCTAGCAACTAAGTTTCTTTCGTCAGGTATAGTTTGGGTGATACGATGTTTTCCGATAAACGGACTTCGATGTAATAGTTTGATAGTAGGCGATATTTCATGTTGAAACACAGCATCAAAGATTACCCAAATGGGCAGGGTTTTGGTCTCCATAAGCATCAAGTCGATCAGCTAGTTTATGTTCATCACGGCTGTGGAGTCGTTCACTCACCTGACGCTGCTTTAGCTATCGTGAGTGGCCAATTGCTCTGGATACCTTCTCAGTGCTTACATGAACTACGAATCGTCCGTAAGAGCAAGATGAGCATAATGCATTGTGATGCGAATCTGCTTCCCACCTATTCGGACTCAATATCTCTATTGTCAGTCACGCCTCTGTGGGTCCAACTGATGGACAACTTCTCTCATCGCGAAAAAATGGTGGAAGACTCGGTTGCCAACGCATACTCCGGCGTGTTTTTTGATCAGTTAGCCCAACAGGTAGCGGTGAACCAAGGCAAATCTCAATCTGGTTCTATCGTTAAACGCTTGTTACCTATCATTGAGCACGTAAGTACCGAGCCGAATATAAAGGCATCACTTTCACACTACAGCGTGCGATGTGGAGCATCTGAGCGAACGTTAAACAGGCTCTTCAATACCACATTTGGAATGCCTTTTAGTGCGTGGCGCCGAAGTGTTGTGATGGAAAAAGCTCTACAACAATATAGGCAAGGCCAAAAAATGACAGATATCGCGTTTGACCTTGGCTATAGCAGCGTATCCGCTTTTTCAGCTGCATTTAACCAGTACAAGTGTGAAGTGGCTAAATAGTACATCCTTTTCACTAATATCGTGATCCCATGTCTTTATCCTCGGAGTTCCCTTCAATGATGTAAGTGAGCTCATCGACTTTAGCGACTTTGCTTCCTCTAAGGTAAAAGAATGCAATAACCTTTGCTTTGACAGCTGAGCCATCTTTCTTTATCGCATCTATGATGTGGATGTCTGCGATGGTATTTCCCGATGCAATCACGCTTTCAAGCGTCGCGCTAATAGATTCAACCGAATCCAACAGTGCCTCTAAGTGTTGTTTAAACTGGCTCTTATTCAGTGTTTTACCATCGACCAATTGTACGTAGTCTTCGGTCATGTACTCATCGACTACTATGGAAAGTTCATCTTGAGGGTTAAATAAATCGGTAAATAACTTCTGTAGAAAATGGGCTGCTTTCTCATCAGAAAAAGTGTTTAACTGGTTCATAATTGATGCTTCCTTGTGGCTTGGGTTGGCTAAGCGAATAACCATGTTGATTCGCTGTCGGCATCAGAATACGGCTTGTAGATAAGTTGAGTTAGCGAGTTTGCGCCACGAAGTTGCGTAAGTTGGACAAGTTTAGCTCGCGAGGTTGTCTCACGATTTACTAATACGAATATGCTCAGTTTAAGGGGGCGGTTGTCGTTTTATATAGGAACTTAGAATCACTTCTTTCTTGAAGTGATGTTAGACAGAAACTTTCCGCATTTTGTCGATGGACTACGCGGATTTTTCAATAAGCCCTTGTTCTAATGAAGGAAAATAGGAACTATAAAGTACGGTTAGATACTAGACAGAAAAATTCTATATTTAAATGCAGAATTTTTCTGTCTAATAACTGTTAGGCAAATAATAAATTATGAGAACAATGGACAGTATATTCAGTTTTATCCTTAAGTTAATCGAAGCTTTGAAGCCAAAATTTTACAACAAGATCACTTGGCTCATTGTGGTTTCTGGGCTTTCTTTAATGAGCACTCCTTTGTGGATTACAGTTGTAAATGCCGTATTCGAACGAGCCTTTGAACTATCCTTAACTAACGGTTCAGATGCGGCTTGGGGCTTTGCTCTGTGTTGCTTGGGTCTCATTTATCATCTTGTAAATTCAGGGCTCTACGAAATGGCTTTGTCCGTGGATACGAAGGCTAAAGTTGAAAAACGAGATAAGCATGATCTTGAGGTGTTCAAAGGGCTGAATGAGGCTCTGAGTGAAGACTATTTAAACAACCTTATTTCTTGGGTTAGAACAGGTGACTCTCTTCATTGGGACGACTATGGGAAATTAAAAGGCTTTATAGACCAAGCATCTTCGTCTACAAATTCATTTCTCAACTCAGAGCTTAGTGGTACTACTCTTCAACTCAGTCAGTCTTTATCAAACTTCACCTCATTCGTAGATGAGCATTTTGATGAGTATCCATATGGTCAAACAGTCACTAACTTTAAAATGTGTCTTGCTCCTCAGCTTAATTGTGATCGTGCAGGGAGTTGGGAAGACTCGGCAGCATATGGTGAATTAGCTCGCGAGATGGTTGATATCACAGAGGCTATTGTTCAATCCTATCGTGGTTGGCGAAAGTCTATAAAGAAGAATCTGTACATTTAAATCAACATTTGCCTAACAAAGCATTTAAGAGTGATTCGCAACGCTTGGCAGTTTCGCTTCGCTCAAGTATAGCCAAGCGCCGCTCACACCTTAATGCGGCTTTAAATTCTAGAGGTTAGTATGTTTGAAGTTGCAAATAGTTCCCCCTTTTTTGAAGTGATGAATAGTGAAAACCCTTTACTTGTGCAAAACATTGAAGTTGTAAACGACAACAAAATAAGCATGGATGCAAGCTACCATAATCCAAAGAAGTTTATACTAGAGCTAAACAACCTACTTAAAAGTACTATATTTTTCGTTGAAACCGCTACTAAGAACAGCCCTGAGTGGCTACGAGAATCTGTAAAAAAGTTTCGAGAATCGAACACTAAACAGTTTGAAATATTAAAACACCTCAGAAATACGAGTGCTCATCAATCTTTGGTTTTTCCCAAAGAATCTCTATCTATGGGTTTATATCGAATTCAGTCAGATATTGCGTATAAACAAAAGATTGGAATAGGTGACCATCAAAAACCTGGAGAATACTCTTGGGACTTAGCTTTCAAAAATACCAGTGACTTGTTCCACGATGTTTTGGTATTTCAAAGTATCGCATTTATGGATTTGGAGCATAGTGCTTTATATGAATGTTTGGGTATTACGAGGCGATGGTTTTTCCATGTAAAGTTTAAAAATAGGGACACTAAATTTAATGAAGTAATAGATGTTTACAAACTTGCGTGTGAGTTTTCAACCAAGCTACTTGATCACGTTTGCAATGACTATGCAAAAGTTAAAGGGGTTAGTTTTTCGCAGAAATTCCACTCAGAATTGTCCGAATGTAATTTTGTTAATACTTTGTTAGAAGTTGACCTATATCCTTCACTATTTCGTAAGTGGTGGGATATGGATATTGAGCCATTAAATTTTGGCGTGTTAGTCGCCTTAAACGATTATCGCCAGTATACTTGGTCAGACTCATTTCACACTAGCGTTTATGAAAACTTGACATCAAGCCCTGAGGAGTACGTGTCACGCTTGACCGAGATATTGGACTTAGAGCCAGATGATATTTATACGGAAGCGAATGCTTTTAAAGTATTCTCTTTTATCAAAGTTAACCATTGGCATGTGAAGTCAGCCTTCAATGCCACGCTAATGGATACTCCAGTAGACATAGGTGACATCATGAACATTCAGCGCCTGGGAAAAATTTTCATGGATGAATACGCTAAGAAAAAGCCATGTACTATTACTTCTAGTTTTGAAGGTTTCACGAATCATCTTCGTACCGTGCATAAGAATTTAACAAACGCTTAAAGACGGATTCGCAATGCGTGGCATTTTTACTATGCGTTGATTCTAGTGATTAAAGTGGCGTGCGGAAACATCGTATTGCGCTGCTCACCACTTAAGCGGGCGTTAGTAGTAGGAAAGTGATATGGAAATTATCGTATCTATTTTTGCAGCAGTAGTAGCGGTTTTGAGTTTATTTGTATCACTTTATGTGGTGTGGAAGGACAATGGGCGTTTAAAGATTGGTATTTGTTCGAGGAAACATTATGAATCCGATGAATATTCTTACGTACATGTCGAAGTTGTGAACTGTGGGCAAAGAAGCCTAAGCTTAAAATTTATTGTTGGGGAGTACTTGGATGGTTCTACCACTAAGTTCTATCTAAACCCTGCTTGTGAAATAGTGACTTTAGCGGAGAGCGAAAGCTATGAGTATAAGCTGGGGAAGTTTGACGGTCCGATGGCAAAGTTTAGGGATGAAGATAACGACAATGATAGTGAGCTTAAATCTCTAGCATTAGAAGATACTAAAGGAAAAACTTGGAAGGTTAAAGGCTCTGAAAGCGCCATAGCTAAAGTACGGGCAAGTAAACATCCATTTGGTGTCAGAACTCACTACTAACAATCTGTTTAAGAGTGATTCGCAACGCTTGGCATTTTTGCTATGCGTTGCGTTTAGTGTTTAAGGTGGGTGGTATGCGGCGGCTTCGGCATTGCGTTGCTCACACCTTAGCAGGGCGTTAGGTGTTCGTCATTATGTCAGCGTATTCAGAATTGCATCGAATAATTCCATCATGCCCCGTGACCTCTCCCAAATAATGAAATGAGATGACGCAGTTATATTCCTTGGACTTTAGAATGCGTTCTAATTGCACAGATAGTTCATCTTTAAATGTAATTCCTAAAATCCTTTCATTGCAAGAATCTACTGTTAGCGAAAGTGCATTTCGTCCATTGTCTACATCGATGATTTGTAACCAACCGTCGACATCTATGCCGTTGCTTTTTGATATAGACTTAAATTGTACTCCTCCAATAATAAGCGGTTCGCTCCCTAAGTTTTTTATCGAGAATGTTCTCGCCCATTTAATATCACGCGGCCCTTTTTGTCGCACTGGCATAGGCTCGGTGAGTTCGGTTATTTGGGCTATTGCCGGAGAAAATGGAACATAGCCGCAAGATGGCATTAGTTTTATGAACTGTATTAATGTAAGAGTAGCGGCTACAAATGCTGCGATTTTGTAGTAACGTCTGAAAAAGAGGAACATATTAGGCTCTAACTATTTATGGTGCCAATAGTATAGAACACCTAACAAACTGTTTAAGAGTGATTCACAACACGTGGCACTTTCACTATGCGTTGGTTTTAGTGTTTAATGTGGTAGGGTTACGTGACAGGCTGCCTCACATTTTAATTAGACGTTAACCGCAATCAAGGATGGTGGATTATCAAACTAGATATATATGATGTGTTTGTTGGAGAAGCGGCATCCGGTAATCCTTGTGGTGTATTAGAGCTTGATAGTTGGCTTTCTGATCAAGAGTTACAGAGAATTACCTGTGAAGCGGGGCTGCCAGTTACCTCTTTTGTCATTAAAGTGAATGGACAATTCCACATTCGCTGGTTTGCAAAAGATGGAGAAATTAACCTGTGCGGGCATGGTAGCTTAGGCGCTGGTGCTGCCATTATCTCTAAGTACAAACTCGAAAATGTACTTTTTAGTAGCAAATACGGTGACGTCTCGATAGCTAAAAGTAATGGTGTATATACTCTTGCGTTGCCTAGTTGGAAAGGTAAACCATGTGTCCTTCCAACCGAAATATCGGACTTGGCGGTTGACGCTATTGAGGCGTTTTCAACTCGAGACTTGGTTTTAGTCCTACCTTCTGTCGACTCTGTTATGAGTTTCCAACCTGATGATGCGCGATTCAAACAGCTCAGCAATTACCATGCTGTGATTGTGACAGCGGCTAATGGTGATAATGGGTATGTATTAAGATACTTTGCACCCAAAATTGGGATATCTGAAGATCTGGCGACAGGCTCTGCTCCGATTCACTTCAGGTACATCAGCTTTCGTCGTCAGGTGGCTATTTTGGCGTAAAGCGTATTTCAGATGATTCAATTGTGCTGCTAGCAAATGCAAAGCTACGAGAAGTGGCTGCTGAATAAAATGTTTAAGAGAGATAGCTAACCTTTGTCGTTTCCGGTTTGGTTAGCTGCACCTTAGTGAGGTGATAGGTGATAAGGAGGTCACATTGAATATTGAGTACAAAGTTAATCGGCAGATTTCAGCTGACGAGTTCATTGATTTACTTAAGCGTTCTACTTTGGGAGAGCGGAGGCCGATAGAAAATATCAAATGTATCAACGGTATGTTGAACAACAGCAATCTGATAGTCACAGCCTGGGACGGTACTAAGCTTGTGGGTATTGCTCGTTCAGTTACCGATTTCCACTATTGTTGTTATCTGTCCGACCTAGCGGTTGATGAAGAATACCAAAGGTTAGGTATAGGCAAGCAGTTACAAGTTCAGACTCAAGCTCAAATAGAGCCTACTTGTAAACTATTTCTAATCGCAGCCCCATCTGCTAATGACTATTATGGTCAAATTGGTTATACCAAAAATGAGCGTTGCTGGGTGCTGGAACGAGGCCGTGAGATTATCACATAAAAGTCTGATTAAGAGTGGTTTGCAACGCTCGGTATGTTCGGTTTGAACCTACTCTAGTGTTTACGTTTTATGTTGTGTTGTCAGCCACTTGGTAAGGCGTTAGTTTCCCTGTAGACATAATCAGTCCGCTGGGAATTTTTGTTTTTGGTGCAGTACACGCATGATGCGAATGATATCGCCTTCAGCCCAGTAGGAAACTATTATCGAAATCTCCGGAATAATCAGCAACCGCCCTCTAATTCCGTCTCGTTGGACTCCCATATGAGGTTGATCCAGGAGGTTCTCAACTTTTTCTTCAATAATTTCGTCGGTTTTGTCAGCTGCTTCGGGGTTGAAGTCGTAAAGAAACTCAAAGATCTTTTCGCGATCATTAAGTGACTCCTCTTCCCATAAAATCATTGCTTACCTCGATTACGGATTCTGGCTTTGCGATCTTCCATTTGAGATTTAGCAGTTTGGTGCTCAACGAAAACGGATTCTCCTGAGTCAAACTGCTCGAATGCAAGGTTTACTTGTTCAGTTAGCCACGCATCGTGAGATAATGTTTTTCTTTGTTGTTCCGCGAGTTGCTCAGTAAGCTCACGGCATGCGTCACTAAGAGTGCGACCTTGGCTCTCAGCCATTTGTTGAGCTAGGCGTTTTGTTTCTTCATCAACACGAAATTGAATTCTAGTGTCCATGATGTGCTCCATACATTGTGTGTGTACAAATGTTAGCACTAGGTTTGTGGTTGGGCAACTTACAATCAATTTATCGGGTGAAGGTCACTAACAAACGCTTGGAACTTTATAGCCAAGTGCACATCACCTTAATGCAAATATTTGAACTGAACCCATCATAAATTGGTGGGTTATGTACTTTTAGTTAAAGCGGTATTTAACGCCTAGGCTAACGCTATCTTCTTCCAAGTTTATTTCGCCAGATTTCATCCCAAATAAATGGTTGTAGTTACTCTGTACTTGAAACTGTTCATTGATGTTGTATCCAATGGACATGCCCACCTCGGGGCCGAAATCTGCTTTGTGATATGAGTTATCAGAGTAATCCGCGTAAGTCATTCCAGCTTCAGGGGACACGTAGAAATTAGACGCTTGGATTGGTATTGGCTTTTCTATAGCTAGGGTGTAGTAGCGATAGTCGATCGAGTTATCTGACAACGTTGCAGCAGCACCTTTGATATTTCCCCAAGGTAATTCGGAAGAAGCTTGAAACCGTGGTCCATTAACGTGCGCGGTAGTGTTACCAACCTTTACATTACTGAATTCGTAACTTAGCCCAACGGTGCTTGATACCGGTTGAGCATAAGATAGAGTCGGTAGCAGACAGGTTATCGCAAGTGAAAGTAGAGTAAGTTTTTTCATATTTGTGGCCCCTTTACAATGGATTTAGCCTATAAAAAAACACTGTTCATATTAAGTTGTATTTTTACAACTTTAGTTGTCAGAATTGTCTGATGGTTTAGGTAAAGTGGTTGCGTCACTCAATATTTAACAGAGCTTAGGCTCCAAGGAGTAAATAATGATTAGTCATATCGATCACCTTGTTCTTACAGTCTCCGACATAGAAAAATCAGTGGATTTTTATAAAAGGGTGCTGTGTATGGAAGAGGTCACTTTTGCAAATGGCCGTAAGGCGGTGAGGTTCGGAAATCAAAAGATTAACTTCCAGCTTCTGGGGCAAGAGCCGCGAAATATTGCCAATGTTGGCTCGGGTGATGTTTGCCTAATCTCTAACTGGCCGCTGGAATCTGTAATAGAGCATTTGAGCAAAGAGAATGTTCAAATCATTGAGGGGCCAGTAGAAAAGTCGGGGGCTATTGGCCCGATTCAATCGGTTTACTTTTTGGATCTCGATAAAAATTTAATCGAAGTCAGCGTATATCAATGAGCTTTACGCTCTAATACTGTTCAAGATTGAAGCCCAACGCTTGGTATGGTTCATTCCATCGTTGGGTTTCGAGTTTATGGTGGTATGGTTTAGATTAAATGGTAGTGTAGCCTCTCCCTTTTAGTGCTGTGTTAACTTTTGTTGGAGTGATTTATGAATCAATGGTTTAGTTGGGTTAAAAGGCTTCAGGCTATCAGTCAAACGGGTCAAGCATATTCGAAAGATAAGTTCGACCTAGAGCGGTTTGATGAACTGGCGAGTATATCTCATCAAATGTTAGCGGCATTAGCCGATGCTCCGGTGTCTAAAGTCGAGAATTTGTTCATTCCTGAATCTGGCTACCCAACGCCAAAAGTGGACTTGCGAGCGGGTGTAATTAAAGACAACAAAATCTTGCTCGTTCGTGAGCGAGAAGACAATTGTTGGACGCTGCCTGGTGGCTGGGCAGATGTGTGCGAAACGCCTTCTCAAGGTATTATTCGAGAGGTGTATGAGGAATCTGGCTTTAACGTAAGTAATCCGAAATTAGTTGCGATTAAAGATCGGGATTCTCACCCCTATGTTCCTAAGTATCCTCAGCATATCTATAAGATGTTTTTCCTTTGTACTTTCGAGTCCGGCGTTCCTACTAGCAACATTGAAATCTCCGATATAGATTTTTTCGATCTCGATAACCTACCTGAGCTTTCGAAAAGTCGTGTTTTACGTGATGACATTGAGTTAATGTTTAAACACTTTAACAACCCATCCAGTGATGTGTTGGTAGATTAATAGGACAGATTGTTTAACCAATACTGGAGACGGGCATCACTATTTCTACGGGATAGGTAATGATTATTTGGCCATGCATTTTTAAATTGGACGGTGATTCTGAGCTTATGTTTTTAGGTTCAGAACGTCAGCTCAGCATCGAATTGGACGACTTGATTTGGGATGGCTCAGATCGACTTATCGACAGCGATGGACACTGTTACAGGGTGAGTGAAGAAGGAGGCAGCTACGTGTTTGAACCTGCGGGTGTGCAGCTATCTTTGCAAGCTGTTACTCAGCTGATTCAAGAGCATGAATTCGCAAAAGCGGAAATGTGTCTGACCAAAATACAGTTCTCATCCATACAAGAAGCTATACAGTCGATATCGTAAAACTTAAGCATCTAGCGGCTTACTTGAAACGCCTTTTTAAACCTAACTATTAAAGAACCCTTTACCCTAATGCTGCCCGAGTCGTTAGGGGGGGAAATCTGTTAACTGGAGACTATCAACTTGGTTCAAACATACGGTTCTGAAAAGACAAAGGCGTTCTGCTGTAATTGCAAGCAGGTGACGCTGCACAAGTATGAAAGCTTCTCTAAACCTAAAGAATCCAATGAGACTGAAGTTAAGGGCTTCTTTTCTGGTTTGTTGGCCGGAATAGCAAGTGCGTTAATGGAAGGCGAGCCTACGGGTGATTACAAATGTACCGTTTGTGGAACGAACCTGCATACACCAGATTATCTTGATTAAGGCCAGAACGGATTCGAGAGGCGTGTGCGGTTACTTTCGTCTAGGCAGGGAATTGACAACAACTTCGATTTATATGAAAGTGGCTGTATGAAATTTAATCTATCGCAACTAAACAACCGAATTATCATCATTCCATAGGAATGGTGGGATTTTTTGTATGCGCTAGATAAATCGAACCCACCCTAAAAGGTGGGTTTTCTGTTTCTACCTTTTAGGATTTTATCTCTAGGAGGGATTTAAATGAAAAAGGTAGCCGTTTTTGGAAAGCCGGGCAGTGGAAAATCGACGGTAAGCAAAGCATTAGCGCAAGCAAGTGGCTTGCCGCTGCATCAACTCGATTCCATCGTTTATAAGCCCAATGGTGAGTTTGTCTCACGGGAAGAATTTGATGCTGCGCACAAGGGGATTCTTCAATCCGAGTCATGGATCGTTGATGGTTTTGGTGGCCCTATCAGCTCCTTTAACGAGCGTTTAGAAGCTGCCGATACGCTTGTTTATATCGATTTGCCTTACTCAGTGAGTTACTGGTTTGTCACTAAACGCTTTCTGAAGGGGCTGTTTGTGAAACCAGAAGGCTGGCCAGACGGAAGCTCAATCTTGAAAGGCACACTGAACAGTTATAAGACGCTCAAATTGTGTCCTAAATTCTGGAATGATGACTTTTCATCTCGATTGCGGGAATACTCGAGTAGTAAACAAGTCCACATAATCAAAACTGTGTCGGAGTTGAATGATTTCGCCTTGTCTCAAACTCAATAAGGCAGAACAGATATCAGGAGGATCAATCATGAAACTGAATACATTAAGGATCCCGTGTGCAGACTTAAAGGAGTCTGAAGTTTTTTATACAGAGAAGCTTGGGCTGACAAAGGCTTTTGGGGCTGTCGCTGATGGGTTTATTGGCTATCAGCTTGAAAATGTACAAGTGATTATAGAGCCAGAGGAAAGTGGCGAGTTCGAGAGCGGTCGTTACCTTGGTTTCAGTATTGAGGTAGAAAACCTAGCGGACTTTTATGCTCGGTTAAGTGAGTGTGGTGTTGAATTTACTGGTGAACCAGAGCCTCAGTTTTGGGGCGGTTTAATGACACATGTTATCGACCCAAGTAAGAACACATTTTCAGTTGTGCAAATGACACCTGATGACTGACAAACCATTTGTTGAACTAGGAACCTGATCTGACGTACAAATTTTGCATATGCGTTTGATGCTGCTGAGGTTTTTAGTAAGTATGTCAGTAATCTTAATTCCTTTTTTCTGGGGGCTGAAATGAGTACAAGGTTTTGCGAAAGGTGCGAAAAAGAAACCGAGCATCGCGAGGCTATGAAGCAAAAGCCATCAAAATACGGAAAGAGTAAGAAGGAACAGTTTAAAGCTTTTCTAGACGGTTTTTTTAGTGGGCCTGCCGCTGCTTTGCCCGGAGGTGCTTCTTTAGAAGTCACAGACCGATATGTAATTTGCTCAGTCTGTGGCAAAGAAACCTTAGAGAATCATGGAGAAGAATTTCAATAACCAGCTCAGCATATTGCTGGCGCAGTACTCGTTGAGGCATAGCGCTCAGCGATAAGTGTAATCAAAGATTGGAATGGGAAATGGAAAACCTAAACACGGTAGAAATAAAGTCATTCGTGCCTGCTAAGAACTTTGAAGTGTCTAAGCGTTTTTATCAGTTCATCGGTTTTGAAATGGCCTCTGAATTTGAGGGCGTAGCGTACTTTAAATCTGGCTCTTGCTCATTTTTACTTCAAGACTTTTACGAACCCGTGCACAGTAACAACTTCATGATGCATCTGTTAGTTGAAGATGCTCAAAGTTGGTACACGCATATTTGTAAGCTTAAGTTAGCTGAAGAGTTTAGTGTGCAAGTGACTGAGCTCGTCGAGCAGCCATGGGGCATGCTTGAGTTCTGTATCACCGACCCAAGCGGGGTGTTATGGCGCATTGGTGAAAATAAATAGCGGTGTAACGTTTCGTTCGCCAATAATTCTTTCTCCAACAGCTATTTGCCCTACATAAAAGGCCTGAATCGCTCAGGCCTTTTCTCTATTTATTGAAGTGGAACTACTGCCTATTGAAGCGGAATTACTGCAATTGCTCGCGAGTGGATTCAGCAGCGTCGTTACTTAGGTCGGACAGAGTTTGCTGCTCTAAATCGATAAGGAATCGGTCGCTCGGTTCACCAGTAGAGAACTTCTTCATGATATTGCATAAAGCACTAAAGCGAGTTTTGAACAGCTCTGATACTTTGATGTCATTGAGCTGATCATCTTGCGCACTGACTACCACCTCAATTTGAGACAGCTGCTCGGTAAGCACCGCGTAGGATTCTAACCGCACCTCATCGATATCGCGTAGTGCTAGGCCATCGGCATTGCGTAAGCGGAAGAAATCTACAGCCAGTTCTTCAGCAGTCCAGCTCGCGAAATCATCGAGGGTTAGCCCTGCCTCTTGTGCTACTAGCTCAGCTTGCGCCTTGGCTGCTTCCCAATCTTCTTCAAATGTCGATGAGTAATTAGCTGGGTTACATTGCCCTAGTGGGTAACCCAAGTAGTCCGCCAGTTCACACAAGGTTGTGTCGGTTTGCAGCTGAGATAAGATCAACATGTCGTCACCCGTCATCATTTTGATCATCAGCTGCATGTCGAGCGGCCACTCATTGGGTACAAAGTTCAAACGAGTTAGCTCTTTAAGGTGCCAATCGGTGAACTCGTGGTAGTTTGCTGAAGAAAGCACATCAATGTTCCAGATACTGTCGCGCTCTTCTGGTGTGCTTGCATTGTCAGTCAGATATTGGTGTTCCATGGTGTAGTAATCGAATAACTCATCGAAGCGAGGTACCTCATCAACGACCACAGTTTCGACTTCAATCTGACTTTGCGGTGAAATGGTTAAGATCTTGTAGGCTGGGATGTACGCCCCAAGCGACGGTGCTTGAATATTGAATAAGGTGTATTGTTGGCCATCAATTTGGTAGCTCTTTTTGCCAGTGTCGTTAAAGTGCATGTGACCGCCAACGTGCACTGCCACACCAGTTTCGGCGAGAGCTCGGCTTACGTCATCTTCGGGCACGCGTGCTAATTGGTTAGACCCTTCACCGAACAAATCTTCCAAATCCTCTGATGCACCTTCATAAAAATCGGTCATCGGGAAATGGCTAAACGAGATAAGGATTTTGCCTTCTTCTTTGGCTCGCGTTGCAACGCTGGTCATCCAGTCAATGATGCGCTTTTTATGCGTGACCATTTTGTTGTAGCCAGCACTGCTCGCCGATCCAAAGGTCATTTGGCCATCTTGCTCACCTTCAGGAATATAAACGTTGGCATCTATCGCCAATACCCATATTCCCTTAATTGGTTCAACTAAGTATGACGTGTCGGCAATGTCGGTACAGTTGGTATAAGAAGATTCTTTATAAATACCACCACTGCCTTCACTGCAAATCTCGATTTGCCTGTTGTTGAATCTCGATTCAATCAATGCGCGATCATAAGAGTAATCAGTGCGGCTTTCCTGTGAGGAAAAAGGGGTTTCGTAATATAAGTAATCCGGTTGCGGGTAGAAGCCATCGTCTGCAAGTGCTTCCATGATCCCTTCATAACCGTAGCCGCGAATGTCATCGGTACACACTGTTGGTAGCCCGTCGGGTTGATCAACGTAACGAGGTTGGTCTTTGCTTCCATCGCTTTGGGCACATTCGTCTTTTGCTAAGCTTTTGATTTGTTGCTCTTGCCCATTTTCGCCTAGGTAGACGTCTCCAGCTGCTTCTTCGATTGGGTTAATTGGGTCGTGGTTGCCCGGCGCGGCATAAAACCTAAGACCGTGCTTTTCTTTATAGTGATTGATGATCTCTACAAAGCCGCGCATATGTACAGGTTGACCATCGTCGCTGAAGTCACCAGGTAGAGCCACGTGTTTGATACCACGCTCTACAACATCGTCTAGCGCGGCGATCAAAGCAAAGTAGTTTTCATTAAAGAGTCGAGTGGATCCTAGCTGTTCGGCCATTGAACGAATGTAAGCTGGACGTTCGGTACTGCCCGTTAGGCCAGGGTGCTCTGGGAAATCTTCAAAATCACCGTAGACGTCATGGAAGTGAATGTCTGGCATAAATGCAATTTGCACATCGCTTTCTAAGCTTGGATTTTCTGTGTCGTCGTCACAGCCCATTAATGTCAAAGCAATGCTTGCAGTAAGCAACAATTTTTTCACTGGTTTTCTCTTCCCTAAAATATGGATTAACGAAGCAGAGTATTAGAGGCTCGTAATATTTCAGAATGAAGAAGGATTTATTAACTTGTAAGTTTAAGTAACTGAAAGTAAAGAGTTAATTATCATGGTGAATGTTTTTATCGGTGGAAAGCATTGCAGGCTATATACAATAGATAACAATGATAAATCTACCTTGATTCATGCTTTGCTTTGGTTCTGTCGGACTATTCATGGAAAAGCGACGTGAAGGCTCGTACATAAATTGTTTTCTGCGCTGAGATACCGCATGTGACCCTGTTCAAACTTCTATCAATTGGTTCATTTCTATCTGACTTGTTACCATTCCTTATTGTGAGTTTGTTTTGTTTTAATATATGTAACACTTATTGTAACAGCGTGATTTTGTTTCTGACTTACATTTGTAATTTTAATGTGTTTGGCTTTGATATTGATAATTTGGTGTGACTACACACATGGGGTTGTTAGCTATCTTATTGATATTTAGTGCTTGTTGCACATTTCGTGGTCTGATTAGTCATTTCTTATATTGTTCTTCTATATGTTTTAGTTTGATTGATATTGTAATTATTATGTCTGTAAACGTTTACAGTGGCGTGAGTTGGATCACGGCCTGATAGAGCGCTAATCGTTAAGATCCTTTCCAGACGATTAAATGTTAGGTCATACCATGTACACAACGAATACCCGTATCTGGGAAACACCAGAAATCACTTCTTTTAATAGGCTAAATGCCCACACGCCTTTATCTAGTTGGCGTGACGAAGCAAGCGCACTTGCAGACCAGCCGAGTTCTTCAGTCAAGAGCTTAGATGGAGAGTGGGATTTTTCTTTATTTGCATCGCCTGAAGCGGTACCGGAAAACTGGGTAGTGGATGGGTTGTCGGATGCGAAGCCAATTACGGTACCGGGCAACTGGCAGTTACAGGGTTTTGATTACCCAATCTACACCAACGTAAAGTACCCATTCCCATGCAACCCTCCGTTTGTGCCACAAGACAACCCAACCGGTTGCTACCAAACCACATTTGAGCTGCCAGAGCAGTGGCAAACCGAATCTCAAACCCGCATTGTGTTCGATGGCGTGAATAGTGCGTTTTACGTGTGGTGTAATGGCGCATTAGTTGGTTACTCACAAGATAGCCGTTTGGCCGCGGAGTTCGACCTTTCCCCGTACCTGAAAGCGGGTGAAAACACTTTATCGGTGAAAGTGCTGCGCTGGTGTGATGGTAGCTACATGGAAGGCCAAGACATGTGGTGGATGAGCGGTATTTTCCGTTCAGTTCAATTGCTGAATAAGCCTGTTCAACACATTAAAGATGTAAGAGTTACCCCAGAACTGGACGCTGATTACCGTAACGGTGAGCTGCGCATCGATGTTGATACCGCAAACGGTGAAGGGCTAAAGATCAAAACGGCTTTATTTGAAGGCGACAGGCTAGTCGCTAGCCAGACACAAGCAGTTGGTACTGCTCCTGTTGATGAAAAAGGTGGCTACAGTGAGCGCTGCTTTACCACGCTTGAGGTATCGAACCCGAGCAAGTGGAGCGCTGAAGCGCCGAATTTGTACCGCCTAGTGGTCACTCTAATGACAGAAGCGGATGAAGCTCTTGAAAGCGAAGCGTATGACGTAGGCTTTAGAAAGATTGAAGTGCTTAAAGGCCAGTTATGCATTAACGGCAAAGCGTTGATGATCCGTGGTGTGAATAAGCATGAACACGATCCAACAACAGGCCATGCAGAGAGCTTAGCGCGCGTTGAGCAAGATCTTAAGCTGATGAAGCAGCACAACTTCAATGCAGTCCGCTGCTCGCATTACCCTAACCAACCAGGTTTTTACAAACTGTGTGACCGCTTAGGGTTATATGTAGTGGATGAAGCAAACATCGAAACGCACGGTATGACGCCAATGGGGCGTATCGCTGATGACCCACAGTGGGGTAGTGCATTTCTAGAGCGCATGACTCGAATGGTTTCTCGCGATTTTAACCACCCAAGTATCATTATTTGGTCGCTAGGTAATGAATCGGGCTATGGCAGCAACCACGATGCAATGTATCAGTGGACTAAGCGTGTCGACCCATCTCGTGTAGTGCAGTATGAAGGTGGCGGCTCAGATACTGCCGCAACCGACATCATCTGCCCAATGTATGCTCGTACTGATGCAGACCAAGAGCAGGGCCACACTGATGAGCCTAAACTTGCGCTGAAAAAGTGGGTAGGTAAAGGCGACGAAAATCGTCCAATCATTCTATGTGAATACGCTCATGCCATGGGTAACAGCCTAGGAGGCTTTGCTGAATACTGGGATGCATTCCGCGCTCACCCTCGCTTACAAGGCGGCTTTATTTGGGATTGGGTAGACCAAGGGTTAGATAAATACTCAGACGACGGCGTTCACTACTGGGCGTACGGCGGTGACTTCGGTGATGAAATCAATGACCGTCAGTTCTGTATTAACGGATTGGTATTCCCAGATAGAACACCGCATCCAACGCTCTTTGAAGCGAAACGTGCACAGCAGCCATTCGGCATCGAACTGATTTCTTCAACGCCGCTGACAATTAAAGTCACCAGTGAGCACCTGTTTACGGACACACAAGGTCACAGCCTAGATTGGACCGTTATCGATGACCAAGGTCTAGCGCTCACAACCGGTGAACTTAACCTCAACCTGCAACCATCTCAGAGCGCAGTGATTGAGTTAGATGGCGAGTTCGAACTGGCTAACGTCGACAGCTTCCTGAACATAGAAATTCGTCTGCAGCAACAAACAGCTTGGTCCGATGCGGGGCATGTTGTCGCGCAGCAACAGATGACACTAGGCAAGCGACTGGCATTGAGTGATATCTCGAACCAAACATTTGTTCCAGCGACATTTGAGCAAGTTGATAGCGGGCTCGTTGTGCGTGGCGGAGATAACCAATGGTTTATCAATGCGACCACTGGTGAAATCGAAAGCTGGAAGAAAGCCAACCAAGAACTGCTGCTTTCACCGATTCGTGACAACTTCTTCCGAGCGCCACTCGACAATGATATCGGTGTGAGTGAAGTCGACCGTCAAGATCCAAATGCTTGGATGGTTCGTTGGCAAAATGCAGGACTGTTCGATTTACAGCACCGTTGTAAAGGCGTTGAAGTGAATGCGGCGATAGGCGAAGTCAGCGTGAAGCACGCGTATTTCTCTCAAGATAAGTTAGTGCTCACTTTTATCTGGAATTACCGTTTTAACAATAACGGTGAAGCAAGCGTCTCCGTTCAAGTTGATGTTGATGATGCAATGCCACCAATGCCAAGAATTGGCGCGATGCTGCAGTTAGTGGATTGCCCAGATAGTGTTGCTTGGCTTGGCCGTGGTCCACACGAAAACTACCCAGATCGTAAGCTGAGTGCTGATTTTGGTCGCTGGGCTCAAACGATATCGGCCATGCACACGCCGTACATTTTCCCATCGGATAATGGTTTGCGTTGCGATACTCAACAGCTTCAAGTCGGAGAAGTGGAGCTTGAAGGTCACTTCTACTTCAGCGTGAGTCAGTACGGTCAACAGCAGCTTGCTGCGGCGAAACATACTCATGAACTGACGCTTCAAGATGGCTTGTTCGTCTACTTCGATGGCTTCCATATGGGAGTGGGCGGCGACGATTCATGGACGCCAAGCGTACGACCTGAATACCGTTTGGTGCGCAATCAGTACCAATGGAATTTCAAACTTAAATAACAAAATGAGCTCACCTCCAATGAGGGGTGAGCCACTTTCTGTATCCCAATTTCGTTGAACACTAAAGGCTAAGGAGCCTTATATGTCTGAAGGTAGTATATCGATAAAAACGAAGTTTTCTTATGGCCTAGGCGCTTTAGGTAAAGACTTTGCGTGCTCCATTATTTACATCTTTCTCATGTTCTATTACACCGACGTAGTGGGTATTTCGGCCGCTTTCGTAGGTACTTTGTTCCTTGTTGCTCGCTTTGTGGGTGCGGTGACTGACCCAATCATGGGTATGGTGGTGGATAACACTCGCAGCCGCTTTGGTAAGTTCCGCCCATGGATTGTGATTGGTACGCTGATTAACTCTGTGTTCCTGCTGCTTGTTTTCAATACGCACAACATTGAAGGCAATATGGTGTATGTCTATGCGACGGTAACGTACATCCTGTGGGGCGTGACGTACACCATCATGGATATCCCATACTGGTCGATGATTCCATCGATGTCTTCTAAGCGTGTTGAGCGTGAAAAGCTGGTGGTTTGGCCACGACTATTCGCTAGCTGTGCGTGGACCATCATGGGGACATACGGCTTGTATTTAGTTGGCTTCTTCGGTGGTGAAGATAAAGGTTCGGGCTTTATCTACCTGAGTTTAGCGATCATCGTTGCCTTTATTGCTAGTGCGTTAATTACGTTCTTCAACGTGAAAGAGCGCATCAAAAACAAACGCGTGTCTACCGAGAAATTCTCGCTGAAAGACGTCATGGAAATCATCGGCAAGAACGACCAGCTTAAATCTCTGATTGGTGTGGTATTAACGTTCAATATTGCTATTCAGTTAGTCGGTGGCTTTGCGATTTACTACTTCAGCTACGCCATTGGCCGCGAAGACCTATTCCCAATGTTCGCATTGGTGTCGGGTATGGCGGAAATTGCCGGCGTATTCCTATTCCCGAAACTGTGTAACTTAATCAACCGCAAATTCATGTGGCTGGTGGCGTGTGCATTCCCACTACTGTGTAGCTTGATCTTGGCACTAACGGGCATCTTTGCGCCAGAAAACGGCATTTTGGTGGGTATTGCAGGGGCGGCATTGAAGTTTGGCGGTGGTTTATCGAATGGTCTATCGACCGTTATGTTGGCGGATGTTGTGGATTACGGCGAATACAAAACGGGTCATCGCAGTGAAAGCATCATCTTCTCTATTCAAACCATGCTGGTGAAATTTGCTGGCGCATTGTCTGGCTTCTTTGTGGGTATCGGATTGACCGCAGTGGGCTACGTGCCAAATATCGAGCAAAGCGAAGAAACCATATTAGGCCTGCGAGCGCTAATGATCGGTATTCCAACATTATTAGTTCTACTCAGTGCATATATCTATAAGAAAACGTATCGCCTAAACGGTGAATACCAAAATATGGTTTTAAAAGAAATTTCTTCTACATAATTACATCCAATAATAAAGGTCTAAAATGAAATTAAATAATAAGGCATCCTATTTGGCATGTGCAGCGTTAGCATTCTCGTCATCTACCCTTGCGGGATATATCGATTTACGCAACAAAGCCCCTTTGTACCTTTCCAGATTTATTTCAGAATCGGCCTGTGTTGGTAGTTCGTTTCCAAGCATCAAGTGGATTGTAGGGACATCCACACCATGACGTTTAAGCCTTACCGCAAACGTGCGCCTACCGCTTAGAATACTAGGCTGCTCGATACCAGAATCAGCTAACAGACGTTTTATGTGATTATTTAGAGCATTACAGTGATAGGTCGTGTTGCCTTTTTCTGTGACTCTATGTTTGATTTTAAAGTGGTCGCCATTCCTACGTTTAAAGAATGGTTCATCAGCATCAAAAGCATTGTATTGGTCAGGGTGATCACCATCTTTTGGCCGCTTTTCGATATAGCTCTTAATTAGGTTTTGTAGCTTAATGTTGGACAGATAGAAATCTCGCACCACATCACCTTTAACGGCAAAGCTCTTTGTTAACTGTCCGTTCTTCTTAACAATGTCTCGAACTTGGATACGGCTTATCTCTAGTGTTGTCATTCCACTGCCCAAGAAGAATCCAATTAGACAAGCATTAAGTTCTGGTTCTGCTGTCTGTGTAATGACTTTAAAGAGCCAAGATTTTTCCTTGTCCTCGATGAGCGTTGGTAGTGCCATGTATGTAATTTCCTGTTTTACATAAATAAACATACACGCTAACAGTCAAAAAATGACAGTTTTAATCCCTCTTAATATTTTGTTACAACGCAACTAAACCTTCTTTCTTTGAAACTAATACAAGCATTAGACGTTAATAAGAGGCTAATTTTTGGTCAAAAAACATTCAAATTTGAATGGCCTCTCAATTATTTATCTTTATATGCATTTGGATATGCACTCCTATGCTTAAAAAATAAATAAGGAAGCTATCATGACCATTAACGTCACCGTATTCGAAACCTACTTTGTTCATAATTCTGGCAGTATTTCTGACTGGCTGTACGCAAATGAGCGCCACCAAATCCAAGTGGGCGTGAACATTACTAAACAAGTTCAAGTGGATGGGTTTTTCGAAGACGTCCCTCTAACCGATGAGGAAATTGCTTCCATTACTATTGTGGATAAAAACACATTAGAAGTGCCGGAAGGATGGCATTCAGATAGTGAAAAAAATGAGTACTCGATTGGAGTACGCGGGGCAGCGCTTGATATTCCAGCCTCTCGACTCGAAACACATTATCGTTATGTACGTACTAATGAGCCATTGACTAAGGAATTAGTGGCGCGAGTAACGCTATCCGACCCTGACGGCGGGGACATCACCTATCAAACGGGCGACATTCAATTCAATAGCATTCTAACGCTGACACCTCGAGAGCCCTACGTTATCGACAGTAATGAGATGCCTCTAGACGTTCAACAAGTATACAACGAAGTCCCCAATGGCGACGACCCGATTACAGTCGACATTTACCGATGGACATTGCCTGATAATCTCGAAATGTTCGAGGTATCGGTTGAATGTGACAATGTGTGTACCACCGACCACGGTATTGTCTATGGGGTGGATTTATCGGCTGAAGACCAAGACCCACTCAGACAAGTTGGCGCGCTTGAGCCTGGAGATACAAATTTTATTCTCAGTGATTTTTTTCGTTGTGACCCAAACATCCCTAATGATGACGATGTTATTGAAGTACTGAATAATACTTATTCTATCCGAGCATCAGTGGGTGTCATTAACGGCACATGGTGGACTGATTCGCCTTCGCTTGACCAGTGCTTTGTAATGCTGACAGATAATTTTGGCTGTGATTCACGATTCCAAATTGTTGGGCAGGAGAATGCGTCAGTGGCAGAGATCATTAATGCTAATACCAAAGCCAAAGGTCAATTTTGCCGAAACAACACATGCACCCAAACCCACTCTTGCACGCTAGAAACGGTTTAATGTACTCCTCACACAGGCCTTTCTAGGCCTGTATCGTCTCCCCTCTGCTCCATAAGGTATCGCCCATGTATTCTAATGCGTTTAATTTTGCCTCTTTTCTTCAGACCGGTGTCGATCTTAGAACTGGCCAATATTCGGCCTCTTTTCCCTTAGTGTCGCTTCGCTCTTTTCATGAGCAAGGGAGTGAACATACCTTAACTCTGGGGTTTTCGATGATGAACCCTCTTGATGTTGGGTTTGGAATTGGGTGGGGACTGAGTGGGTTAAGCTCCTATACTGACAGCGACATTGCCACTCAACCGACCTTATCCTTATCAACAGGAGAGACCTACCTTGTTGAGCCTTTACCGTCTGAGTCAGGCGAAGTGACACTACGCGATAAAAAACTCAATGATGTGTACGTGTATAAGCAAGATGCAAATACCTTGTTGGTGGCGTACAAAGACGGGACTTTGGAAACCTTAAGCCGATTAGCTTCTGGGGTGCCTTTTCAGCAAACGGTACGGCAGCTTCCTAGTGGTGAACGTTTTACATTTGAGTACGCTCCGCCTATTGGGCAAGTGATGCGACTCGCGAGTATCTTAGACTCTGAAGGGGTTGAGCGTTTGCGACTTGACAGCAGTAATGGGGTGCAGGTCGACACCATTTATACGCGTCAATCAGCGACCACAGAATCGCAGCTTCGTTTGCAGTACATCAATGGCGCACTGACTGAAAGTCGCCGAGTCAGCAGCGAAGACGACAGCATCGTCAATTATACTTATATTGAGCTAGGAGAACAACTGGCACTGGCTTCTGTGACTCACCCTTTAGGTGGTCAAGAGCAACTGGTTTATCAGATAGAAGGGCATCAAGTCGGCTCTTTATCTCAAACTTCCTTCTTGCCTTATGTCATCGAATGGAAGCGTATCCCTGGCGGCACTCAACCGCTCACCACACTGCGCTATACCTATTCAGCTGACACTAACTTTACAGGCTTTCCTTTTAATGGCTCTCCATCTCTAGAGTACGATAATTTGTATGACCAGCCAGGGGAGTACGACTACTAGGCACAGGAAACGCTGTATGACGAAATGGATACGGCGCTGCGGAGCCATCAAGTGGTGTATAACCGCTTTCACTTGATAAGCGAATCCCATCAGACAGAGCAGCAATGCACAATCTCTCAATTGACGACATACAATGAAGTCGAGGGGACAGATTTTTGGGGCCAACCCGCCAATTTACAAGTGCCTAATACATTGGAGACCCGCTACAGCAACGCAGAAGGACTCAGTCGCAGTGAATTAAGGGTACAAAGCAGTGATAACTACGGCAACATTCTTGAAACCACTGAGTCGTCTGGCATCATCACCCGTAATGAATATTACCCTGTCGAAGGAGAAGAAGGGCGTTGTCCACCTGAGCCGTGTGGGGTGTTTGTGTCGTACTTGAAACGCACCACGATAGAGTCCAGCGATGAGACGTCAGAAGAGAGCCTATCAACCGATTATGAATATGCGGCTCTACCGACAGAGCACGATGCTCCCTTCCATAATCAAACGCTGGTTCAGCCGAGTCGACTGCAAAGCAGTGCGGGCCTAGAGCTTCAGATACAGTATCACTCGACGCCAGAGACGGTCCCTCTACATGGCCTCCCTGAATACATGACACGAAGTCAACCGGCCAACGAAGGGGAACGTAAAGAGACGTCTTTACGTTGGGCGTACACGTTAACCGATGAAACCTTAGCGCGCACCGCGACATTGACCGGGTTCGATGGGCTGACACGTCAACAGACCGAAACATTAGCGCGATACAGCCAACAAGTTATGAGCCAGGTGGATGGGCAAGGCGTGAGTCGCCGTTATCAAAGAGATGACCTTGGCCGATTAATTGAAGTCATTGACGCCGCTGACAGCGCGTATGAGCGTCGACTGACGGTAGGGTACGTGACCACTCAAATGCCGGCCATGAAAGTGGTCACAGATGCATGGGGAGTACAAACTCAGATTCATTATGATGGATTCCAGAGAGAGGTGGCCGTACAACGACAAGACGTGGATGAGGAACTCTATGAAGTACAGTCAACTCATTATGACGAACAAGGTCGCCCAAGTGTGGAGGTCCTGTCAGACTATTTAGAAGGGACATTGCTCATCAACCAAACGCAATCGTATCGATATGACGGTTGGGGAGAAGTGTGTGAACGGCACACCGAAGGGCTTGGAACTGAATTTACTGAACACGATAAAGTGAACCGAACAGTGACTCAAGGAAGAAGGGACGAAGCCGGTGAAACCATTGACGTGACCCGGACTGTAATGAACGAATTTGAGGCCCCTGAGCGTATTGAAACATTGAATGATGGTGAGGTGTATCAATCGGTCAGCATTGCCTACACTCCGATGGGGAAAGCGTCATCGGTGACGTCTCCAGAAGGCGAACAACTCCGTATTGCGTCGCGAGACACGTTTGATCGTCCGCAGGAGATACAACATTTTGATGGCAGTGTGTACACGTTCACTCATTCAGACTTGAACGTATCGTCAGACAGTCTTTGGCAGCTGGCCATTGATGGCCTTAGCATGGGACTTCGCACGGTAGATGGGTTAGAGCGGGTGATAGAGGTGAGTCAGTTTGGGAGTACTCATCAACGAGAGTATGACACCACATCGGGGCCTATTCCATCGGCTATCCAAAATGGTTGTGGGCAACGCATTCAAATCAACAGCATTCCAGAGTTGCAGGCCATTGAGCAGCTGTTCTCTGAACACCACAGTGCGCCAATCCTCACCCGAGACTACGCAGATACCAATGCCACCGAAGCGCCAGGGACCTTGATGCATTCGTCTGGCACAGGAGGAGAAACGTACTACGCGTATTACCCAGATGGGCACCTCGCCACAGAGACTCACATCGTCGATGAGGATGAGCGAGACGGCCAACTCTTTACCACCTTAAATGGCTTGGTGCATGAGCATCATTGGGCATCAAGAGTGGCCACTTGGCAGTACAATGCCCTCGGTCAAATCTCTGCAATGGAAGATGGGGGGCACCGCTGTGTTTATCACTACGATGCGTTCGGTCGAGTCATTCAAATCAGCATTGATGAGAGTGGCGAGGCCGTGAGTGAGACGTATATTGAGTACGACGCGCACTCTCGAGAAGTGATGAGGCGTATTGAAACGAAGGAGGGGGAGTGGCGTCAAAGTGGCCAGTATGATGTGATGAATCGGCTGATTGAGCGGACGACCCTCTTACCGGCTTCGCAAGGGCAGCTGGATGAGCAGTTTGAGTACGATGCCATGGGGCGACTGGTTGCTTACCACGTACTGCCGAGCTCCTCTTCTTCACTGTGGCCTGTGAATGAATACCATCGAGCCTTTGTGGGTCAATACTACACGTACAGTGCCCAGTACAATCTGTTAAGTCTTCGTACTCAGTTTGATAATGGCGACGAAGATGTGGCGACTTGGGAGTACGACCCCCAAACTCAGAAAGCGGTACGTATTACTCACAGCCTGACGGAAGGGGAAAATGCTTACCCTGCCGTGATTACGCTGGGGTATGACGAGGACGGCAATCTAACCTTGGTCGAAGAAGAGGGAGTGGCCGTGATGAATGCCACCTACACTGAGCTGAATCAGCTGGCCAGTCTCAATGGCGTGGACTATCGCTACGATGGACAGCATCAAGCGGTGAAGGTAGGAGAGGCCACTCGATACTATCGCCAAGGACAATGGATTGAAGAGAGTACCCCAGACAGTGAGACGCATTTTATGGCAGGATTGGATGGGGTGACGGCGGTTGAAAAAGCGGGAGAGAGTACGCGTCTGATGAAAGATGCGAGAGGGTCTGCGGTGATGGCGCAGTCGGATGAAGACGAGACGCGCTACTTTAATTATGCCCCGTTCGGTACTGCAGATCACGGCAATGTGCGAGTCGGGTTTAATGGCGAAGTGTCTGAGCACCATTGGGATGGGTATTTATTGGGACAGGGAGTGCGTTTATACACGCCGGCTTTCCCTCGGTTTGGGGTCAGGGATCCGCTGGCTCTATTTGGAGGGGGCGGGATCAATGCGTATGCGTACTGCAGTGGTGATCCAATTAACTTTGCCGACCCAAGTGGTTACATGGACATCGGTGCGATTTTTGGGAATGTCGTGGGTATTATTGGGGCGGCTGTGGGGATAGCATTGGCCATCCCGACAGGAGGCGCTTCTTTAACTGTGGCCGCAGCGGCTGCGATTGCGTTGGGAACGGCGGAAATCTCTGCCAGCGCGGTGAGTATCGGCTTAGAGATAGCGGGGAATGAAGAGGGGGCTGATATCGCGGGGTATGTCGCCGGAGGTCTGGGTATTGCGTCGGGTTTGGCGGGGGGGGGGGGTTCTAACGTTGCGAGGAAAGCCGATGGGTTGGGGGGCAATTGGATGATTAGTCATAGAGGCCAACCTAGCGAAGACTTTGGCCTATCACCATCAGTTAAAAGTGATAAAAAAATACTCAGCAAATTGCCAGCTGATGTAAAAAACCACGGAGGAAGTATTTATAAAGTCAAAAATGTTGGTTTTGACTATTTTATTGATTATCCTAAAAACATAAAAGGCAAGCGACTCAATATAATAGGACATTCAACCAATTACAGTAATAATATCTTCTGGATGGCGGATGAGGCAGACTCTGTTGACAACCTCTTCGAACTTATTAAACAGTCGTCAATAAAATTTGATTCAATTAGGTATATTGCGTGTTTTACTGGAATGAATGGAATAGCAGAGAGAACTGTAAAAGCCTTCAACGTCCCTGTAAAAGCTCATATGGATGAGATAATTACATTCGACAAACCATTAGGCTCTAGTTGGCTAACAAGACATAGTCATAACGATACTCAAAAGCTGTCTCTAATCTCTATAAGTAAAGATCAAAAAAGTTTTTGGAAATGGTTTGGAATATAATTTATTGACCTAGAGCTGTGAGATTTCATGGATGAGAAAATCAAGTGTACAGTAGGGTAGTTCAATCTCTACTATCACAATGGTTAAATGGTGGTTATCGCTCCCTCGATTGTCCAAAATGACTACTCTTTCCTGAGATTAATTTGATTTCATCACAATCATAATAAATGGTCTACCTCATAGGCTTGGCTTTGTTGCTTAATTAAGAGAGAATGTATGACTGCCCCCATGTTGATTAATACTTAAAACAATACACTGAGTTTCAGGCATACCTAACCCTGTAAGCTTATTCAGTGTTTTGATCATAGCGTACGTCTCACCAACTTGAGCATTGTAATTTCTTAGGCTTAATTTCCCACCTAGCAACTGTTTCACTCGATACATGGCTGTCTCTGATAGCGAGCGCTTGTGATAACCATACCGCTTTTTCCAATTCTTGTTGGAGCCGTAGAGCTTCTGACATCCTACAGCTAGATTACGAGGGTGTCCTCGCTCCCAAAAGGCAGCTCCTTCTCGTGGCGGGATAAGCGGAATCGCTCGTTTGAACCGTATGACATCATGGCAATTCCGTGTGTCATAAGCGCCATCACCTGATATCTCAATGATTTTACGGTGTGTCTGCATGAGTAAATTGGGAAGCACTTCGGCATCGGTTACGTTAGATAAGCTCAGCTCTGCTGCAACTATTTCGTGGGTGCTGGTATCTACTGCGATATGCAGCTTACGCCATACTCTGCGTTTCCCATCAGTACCATGTTTCTTGACCTTCCATTCACCTTCACCGTAAACCTTGAGGCCAGTGGCATCAATGGCGAGGTGTTGTATCGTACCTCTGGTTTTGGTTTTAAATGAAACCCCAACTTCCTTGGCTCGGCGGCTTATACAGGTGTAGTGCGGACAAACTAGCGGGATGTTAGCAAGCTTAAATACTGAGTCTAGAAAACCTTGCAGCGCTCTCAATGGCATAGAGAAAACGCGTTTCACCATCAGTGCAGTAGTAATGGCTAAGTCGCTAAATCGGCGAGGTCTACCACGCTTACCTTGTTTGTTTTGCTTCCACTCGGCAATCGCTTCCTCATCAATCCAAAAGGTCAGAGAACCACGGTTGTTCAAGGCTTTATTGTACTGCTTCCAGTTAGTTGTTTTGTAACGAGGTTTAGGCATGAGACTACAGAGTTGAATGAATGTAGTCGATCAGATCGTAAGCTTTGAATTTAGTTGCATCGATTTACGCAACAAAGCCAATTTGAGACGCAAGATACGTAGATCGAAATATCCGGATCGATCATGGCGGTAGGATATCGCCGTCTAGAGGTAGGAATCCCCCCTGCTTTAGCGGGGGGAAGATGTCAAACCAAGCTCTTCATTACTCACTCGAAGGGAGGAGCAATGATCAATGGTTTATTCCATATGACAAACAAGTAGACCCTCAACAGCAGGATAGCCCGTGAGACCAGTAGATAAATCACCGACATAAAGCTCTTCTTGATAAAGAGATAATTTTTTCCCAAACTCCCCAGTTATAGGACCTGGCGGAATAGATTGAAAAGGCCAACCATGATTATTCACATTATCTCCAGCTTCAGAGAGTGAGGCATAAGCGATATTCCCTCTATATTGAGTAAGCAATACCCCTGCCCAATAGTTACAATACTTCGTTGCTTCTAATATATCTGAATGGGCATACGCTATTCCTGTATCCTCATCGGTAATAAATGTAAACTTCTCCAAATCAAGCTCTGCGCCACCTGCAATAGCCTCATAAATTTCTTGTTCTGTTGCTGGTATTGAAATTTTGTAGGGCTGCATTCCTGGAACTCTAGGAGTAATATCAATGTATGTTGGCTCTTTTGGAGCTTCGATAGTTTCAGATGCATTGATAGACAGTGATGTCATTAATGAAATTGAGAGAACAGATAATGATTTTTTTAACATAATAATACTTTTTCCTTTTAAAATACTAAGCTTGTTATCTTACCTACTGATAAGATAAGTCACCTCATTACTGAAAAAACCAATTACTTACCAAAACAAAATCCAAATAAACCATATCGATATCGAGCAGGTTGAAAATTAGATTTTATTTAATTTCAAAATCAAACCCTTATAATAATCATCAGGCATTTTATGATTAATAAGCCCAAAAACAAATACGTCTTTTACATTATTTTCCAAAGTCCCTTCCATTAAGACAGTAAAAGTATCAGGTTCTTCAAGCATGTCATCAAAGTCTATTTTTTGTATTAAATCAAAGCTATTTAATTCATATATACACAACTGAGGAGCACCTTCATTCCCCATAAGTAGATAATTATCATGTATTACTGACATACACGTTGTTTTGTGTAAGCTTGTAGTTTCGGTTGCTACTCTCTCTACTTTTAAAGTATCTCGATTAATCAATATAGGGTATGAAGAATCAAATCCAGAATCTGCTAGTACAACGTAATAATTGTTCCAAAATGATATATGGGTAAACATTGTAGGTTTATCGTTACTGAGTATGTAAGACTCCTCTTGTATAACGTTCATATCTAAATCCAATTTAGATAAATACCCTTTATTATTTTTAGTTCCGATTAAAACGATCTCATCATTATCTAATATTAAGTCTGAAAACTCATATTCTAAACCCAATGCTTTTTCTTCGTATTCCGATAAATTTAATGTATTGATTTTTAACAATGAATGTCTACTAGTCAAAGCATAAAAGAATCCATTAAATTCGATTACCTTAAAGTTAAAAAAACCAATATCTCCAACATCTACATAATGAAAGTTATCAACTATATTATAATCTTTATCATATACTAAAATGGCAGGTATTGTGTGTGAACTTTGAACACCTCCAAATAAATAATAAAGGTTATTGTATTCTATCATTTCTAAAGAAAACCCTAACTCAGTGTTAATAGAGTTAATTTCATTCATTATGTTTAAATTAGAATCTAATGCTAATATTTTAGCTTTAGGCGCTCCTAAATCCGAAGAAACATCTGCAGAAGTGCCTGTTGTCAATATTTCATTTTCAGATATCAATAACCCTGCTGCATTGTGGTAGTAAATATTACTAGAATTTGGTTGATACGCTATTTTTTCTATCTTGAACATAATTTACCCATCATCTTATGATATGTGTATTAATAATAACAAGACTCACTTTATTTGAACTTGGTTCTAGGTTGTGTCAATTAAATGACAAACTTATGTCTTGGATTTATTTTTTAGCGTATACTCAAGAAAAAAATAATTTAAACTTGACTATCTCCTCCTCCTCAATTACAAGGGGAAAGGTCAGGGCCAACCTAAATAAAGAACGGTGCTTTAGTCATAACAGCGAACATTACGTTCATTGCGATTTAAATAAAGAGTACTACTGAGCTTATTGAAACGTCAGTAATCTACAAGTTTTGCGAGGGTTTAAAGGTAAGGAAACTCAAAGTTTCTTTACCTTTGAAAGAGCGAGCTAAATCGAAGGTAATTCAATCAGTTGTGATTGGTTTGTGGTACTTATGTGTCTAAGTGGGGTGGGTGGTGTTGCGGGAATGTTGTCATGGTCAAGTTTGCTCAAATTTCAGATAAACTTATCCACAGGAAGGAGCTAAGCTGACCTCAATTGGCCTTCCAAAACCGTCTGTCTTATCAATTCTTCGCGGCTTTCTCCCGCTCTAAAACTGACAAACTCTAACCTGTCTCTGCAGAATAGGCATTCGTACGGATCAACCTTAGCGTATTTCTTTAGCATGCTGGCATAGCAAGGCAACGCTGGCGCGTCCTTGCTTTCCATCTCTAACGCATCGTAGACTTTTGGCAGCATTTCACCACGGCGACGATTCGACAGAAAACCGTAGTAGCGGAGCATCTTAAAGTGCTTATCGGGGATATGTTCGATGAGCCGGCAAATCAAATCCTCAGCGGCTAAAGTCAGCATTTCCTTTTCCCCAGTACGATGGTTAAGGTATTCAAACGTCAGCTGACCGCCTTTGCTGTAGTGGTGCAAGCGAGAGCCTGAAATTGGAGGCCGCTTCAAATAACGACCTAGGTAATTGACCGTCTTATGCTGTTGGTCCGTTTTCTTACCAAAATGCAGTTTCCAACGACGATGATATTGGCTACGTAGAAAGGCGATCCAATCCTTTTCATGACGTATAAACGGGCAATCAGCTGCACTTAAATCAAGCTCTGAGTAATGCGCGCTTAAGAGCTGCGTGATCGCAGCTCGCCAACATGCTTCGGTCACTTTGGCTTTGAAATAGATGGGCTTCCACAGTCCTGTTCGTTGACAAGTTCCTCCCCGTGTCGCTGAAGCGTGAACATGGCAATTCCAATTGAGCTTACGGCCGTAGGTATGAAGCGCACAAAAAACGCCTATTTCTAAGCCTTGCCGTTTCGCCCAAGTCGTTAAAATGTCGGCTGCGAATTTGAATAATCGATTAAGCAACCAGCGATTATGACGAAAGATAGGCCAGAGAGTACTCGGCATGGTGAAGGTGATGTGTTGCCACTCGCAGTCAGGCAGCACATGCTGTTGTTGGCGTATCCACCTTTCGGTGGATTTGACGCCACAACTGCTGCAAGCACGAGACTTACAGGTTTGATTGAGGTTTTTGGTGTAGGTACAGCCAGAATTTTTGCACTTATAGAGCCGTGACCCCATGCTCGATGAGCCACAAGCCATCATTCGGGTGACGTTATCGACAACGACCTCTCTGATTTCAGAGATGTGTTTACTGAGATAGATGGCCCAGGTGCCATTTCGAGAGAAAAGTTGTCTGAGTGATCGCAAGCGCATGACCACTAGGGTTGTGAAGGTTAAGTCTCTTTGCTTTCGAGCGGAGCTCGCTCAGGCGGCTATGCCGCCGCTTGTTAAACTTATTTTCTTCTCTTGCTATGGTGTTCATGAACCAATATCGGAATATTAAAGTGCTGATTTTAGGATCTCGTAAGCCGCCTGAATTCGTTCGTTATTCGGATAATACTTGTTAGCAAGGATCACAATACCTAATTTCTTTGAAGGAACATAAGCAATGTACCCACCGAATCCGTTTGTCGAACCCGTCTTATTCACCCAAGCATCGTTCATTACCTTGTTTTCAAAGTCGCTTCTTGAGATAGGTTTAGAATTTACGATGATCTCGGTAGAGTTACCTTCAAGCAGTGTATCGAGCGTGAATGGGGAAGGGTACATTTCCCATCCAAGACCTTGAGTCAATGAACCTACACGGTAATAACCTTTTCGGGTCTCATCGAGCGCTTTTTGCATAATAGGATCAATGTCTGCCAAGCCCATATTGGCCAGAATAAACTGAGCAAGATCTGCGGCTGTTGATTTCACGCCATAAGCTTCAGAGTCCAGCATGCCTGGATTGACGTGAATGGCTTCGTTTTTGACGTTATACCCATAGGCATAATCAGCCATTTTATCCTTCGGCACATCAATATAAGAGTGGGTCATATGAAGAGAAGGGAAGATTTTTTCTTCTGCTAATTTTGAATATTGACCGTTTAAGCTCATCGCTGCGATATATCCTGATAACCCAATACTGACGTTTGAATAGAGTCGATGGCTCTTAGATGAAAATTCAGGCTTCCAATTCTTATAGTAACGGATCATTTCTTCATAGTGAGTGACATCACTTGGAAACTGAAGAGGTAGTCCTCCGGCTGCGTAAGTCGCTATTGTCTCAATGTCAGTCTGACCAATGGCGGAGCCTTGCAGCTCTGGTATGTATTTCTCAATTTTATCATTAAGAGAAAGTGCATCAGTTTGTATCGCGTAGCTCAACATGGTTGATGAGAGAGTTTTACTGATTGACCCTATTTCAAAAAGAGTGCTTTGAGTGACAGGCGATTTCTTCTCGATATTGGCATACCCATAGTGATAGAGCTGGGCTTTTCCATCAATAATAACAGCAAACGATATGCCGGGAATGTTGTATTTCTCCATGAGTGTATGGGCTTGCTTATCCACTTTACCCTTTAACGTTTCCTTCGCGTAACCGTTAATAGATAAAGTCGCAAAAGAAAGAAGAGCAACAGACTTGAGAGAGTATTTCATAGCAGTCCTTTTGTGTGGTTGTTCGACCGACCATTCTTAGAATTTGAGCTGTATCAGGGCTTTGTTGCGTAAATCGATGCAACTAAATTCAAAGCTTACGATCTGATCGACTACATTCATTCAACTCTGTAGTCTCATGCCTAAACCTCGTTACAAAACAACTAACTGGAAGCAGTACAATAAAGCCTTGAACAACCGTGGTTCTCTGACCTTTTGGATTGATGAGGAAGCGATTGCCGAGTGGAAGCAAAACAAACAAGGTAAGCGTGGTAGACCTCGCCGATTTAGCGACTTAGCCATTACTACTGCACTGATGGTGAAACGCGTTTTCTCTATGCCATTGAGAGCGCTGCAAGGTTTTCTAGACTCAGTATTTAAGCTTGCTAACATCCCGCTAGTTTGTCCGCACTACACCTGTATAAGCCGCCGAGCCAAGGAAGTTGAGGTTTCATTTAAAACCAAAACCAGAGGTACGATACAACACCTCGCCATTGATGCCACTGGCCTCAAGGTTTACGGTGAAGGTGAATGGAAGGTCAAGAAACATGGTACTGATGGGAAACGCAGAGTATGGCGTAAGCTGCATATCGCAGTAGATACCAGCACCCACGAAATAGTTGCAGCAGAGCTGAGTTTATCTAACGTAACCGATGCCGAAGTGCTTCCCAATTTACTCATGCAGACACACCGTAAAATCATTGAGATATCAGGTGATGGCGCTTATGACACACGGAATTGCCATGATGTCATACGGTTCAAACGAGCGATTCCGCTTATCCCGCCACGAGAAGGAGCTGCCTTTTGGGAGCGAGGACACCCTCGTAATCTAGCTGTAGGATGTCAGAAGCTCTACGGCTCCAACAAGAATTGGAAAAAGCGGTATGGTTATCACAAGCGCTCGCTATCAGAGACAGCCATGTATCGAGTGAAACAGTTGCTAGGTGGGAAATTAAGCCTAAGAAATTACAATGCTCAAGTTGGTGAGACGTACGCTATGATCAAAACACTGAATAAGCTTACAGGGTTAGGTATACCTGAAACTCAGTGTATTGTTTAAGTATTAATCAACATGGGGGCAGTCATACATTCTCTCTTAATTAAGCAACAAAGCCTTTGTGCGTTACACCTTCTACCGCAACGCAGACAGTGTGGGTTACGGTGAAAAAGATGAGTTACGAATCCGTGCTGGTTTATGGGGCGATTATAAATTAGATGATAAGTCTAAAATTGTATTCGAAACGTATTATCAAACCGAAGATAAAGAAAACTTTGAGCAAGACTGGAACCAGCAAACTTGGACCGATGATTATTTCTTCGTCAAGCTTGGCTACCGCCTATCGTTCTAATTTTATTTAAATACAGTTCGAGTTCTTTTCGATAATTCAACTATTAGTATCGAGATACAAAATGAAAAAAATATTATTATCTATGGCAGTAGCCTCTGTGCTGTCAGCCCCAAGTTTTGCCCAAACATTAGATGTTGAAATTAATAATACCAAGCAAACTATTCATAGTTTTGGTGCGTCTGATGCGTGGTCGATTAACCCAACGATTAATAAATGGCAAAAAGAGGGCGACCAACAAGCGATTGAAAATCTGGCCGACTTATTGTTTTCCACTGACAACGGCATTGGTTTAACGGCTTGGCGTTTTAACATTGGTGCAGGTAGTACTGAACAAGGGGATGGCAGTTTCATCCGCGATCCGTTGCGCCGTGCTGAACTGCTTGTCCCAGAACGTGGCGGTGACATCGACCCAACGAAGCAACAGGGCCAAATTCGTTTTATGCAGGAAGCGCATCAGCGTGGTGTAGAAAACTTTGTCGCGTTTTCTAATAGTCCTCCGCACTACTTAACTAAAAATGGTTTAACGCATCCAACCGCTGCCGACGATTTAGGGTCAACCAACTTAAACCCTGATAATGTTGATGCATTCTCGGAGTTCCTAGTCAAAGTGCTTGCGTACCTACGTAGTGACGAAGTGGGTGTGCCAGTGAATTACATCAGTCCAATTAACGAACCAACATGGGAATGGGAAGGCCAGACTCAAGAAGGCAACCGCTACAACATGCAGGAAGTGAAAGCGGTTTATCGCAGCTTGGACAAGAAGTTGACCGAAGCGGGCATGCGTGAAGACATTCATATTGATGGCGGTGAAGTGGTTGAGTTTACGGCCGCTCTACGCGATTCGTATAAGCGTAATTTCGATGGCTCATCTCAAACCAACGGCATGAACTCTCGTGGGGTTGGGCTTTACCGTAATTACATTGATGAGCTTCTCGGTGACCCTGAAATGCGCGATATCATCGGCAACCAAATCTCGGTGCACGGCTACTTCTCTGATGCGTGGCCAGATCGCTTAGGTAAGCTGCGAGATATGACTTGGGGCAACCTGCAGTCGGTCTCTCCGGGTGCTGAAATCTGGATGAGTGAGATGAGTATCCTTGGTGGTGCGGGCTATTCTCGTGACTTTGATGGCCATGGGTTTGACGTTAACGATATGGATTATGCACTGCATGTTGGCCGTATTATGCACCGCGATCTAACGCGCCTGAATGCATCGGCATGGCACTGGTGGTTAGGTCTAACACCATACGACTACAAGGATGGCATGATTAAGATCGCACCATCGCTAGACGCAGACACAGTTCAAGATTCGAAGATGATGTGGACAGTCGGTAACTACAGCCGCTTTATTCGCCCTGGTTACCAGCGTGTTGAGCTTGATGGCGTAGACAACCTAGATGGCTTGATGGCATCGGCGTATGTTAGCCCAGAACAAGACAAAGTCGTGATTGTTGCGGTGAATACTGGCGATGAGGTCGAGAATGTCGAAATCAATCTAGAAGGTGCGAACGCAGCGGAATACACCGCGCACATCACTAATGCAGAGCACAATCTTGAAGTGATTGAGCTTGAGCGCGATGAGCAAGATTATCTGATTCCACCACGCTCTACGGTGACGTTTGTTGGTTCACTGTAACGAGTAAACTCACTAAAGAGCAAAGCAAAAGCCCCATGCCATCAGGTATGGGGCTTTTTTTATTTGTTTGGGGAGCGTTAGTCTTGCGGGTTCGGCGCTTTCACTGAGTCGCGCGCGACTAGAGTAGGCAAGTACAAATTACCACTGTGCTCGTAAGGGGAGGCTTCGGCTAAGTGAATGGCTAAACGCGCCGCTTGGCTTGCCATAATCTGTATTGGATAGCGCACGGTGGTGAGTGTTGGGTGTAAATAGCTAGCAATAGCCGCATCATCAAAGCCGATGATGGAAACGTCTTCTGGGACTCGGATATTGTTCTCTTTTAGAACCGAAATAGCGCCTGCAGCCATTAAGTCGTTGTAGGTGGCTACAGCGGTAAATGGCACGTTTTTCGCCAGCAAATTTCGCATCGCTTCCGCGCCACCAAGTTCGTTAGGCTCTCCAGACACCACAAGGTTTTCTGAGTAGCTTAACTGGTGCTTCTCAAGCTCTGCACGGTAGCCGAGTTTGCGGTCAATTGAGTCATCGATGTTGTGGGAAGACGCAAGGTAGCCAATCTTCTGGTGGCCAAAGCGCAGTAAATGGTTCAGCGCAATGCTGCTGCCGCGCGTGTTATCGAGAGCGATACAGCGCTCTGCGATGTCAGGAATAAAACGGTTTATAACCACTAGGCCGGGGATCTCTTTGGAAAACTTGATCAGCTCCTGATCGGTTAGGCCTTTACTGTGAATGACTAGCGCTTCACAGCGGTTATTGATCAGCAATTCAATCGCTTCCCGCTCGAACACCTCGTTGTGGTAGCCGTGGGTGATCAAAATATGCTTTTTATACTCACGTGCCACCTCATCAATCGCTTGAACCATGGCACCGTAAAACGGGTTGGATACATCGGCGACCAACACTCCGATGGATGGAGACGATTTATTCACCAAAGCACGCGCGTTGGCATTTGGGCGATAATTCAGTTTCTCCATGGCGGCGTGAACGGCTTCGATAGCGGCGTCACTGGTATGAGGTAACTTATTGATTACACGTGATACTGTTGCAACGGATACATTGGCTTCTTTAGCGACGTCTCGGATGTTGGCCATGGTTATCTTTATCGTGAGTGGCTGACGGTGCCTGCCTTACAAAGGACGTGTTCATCAGCGTAGTAATTGGAGTCAATGAATATGACAGTAAACTAAACGCAAAGTTTAGCTTACTGTCGATTTGATTGGAACGTTACTTAGTACCCCATCAGCTGCAGAAGGTTTTCTGCGGTGCGGATGGCCTCTTTTCGGTTGGCAATATTGAGTTTTTGGTACAAGTTGCGGATGTGCGTTTTGATGGTAGTACCTGCGACATCCAGTTCTTGTGCGATTTGCTCGTTACTAAAGCCAGAATAGATAAGGCCAAGCACTTGCCACTCACGTTGCGTAAGCGGGCTGGTACGAACCAACTCTGGGATATTTGGGTGATTCACTAGCTTTTCTACGAACTCTTCGTCGAAGTGTACAGAGCGGCTGCGCTGAGTCGTTGAAATGTCCTTCATCAGCTGTTGCGCACGGTGGCGCTCTAAGTCACCAAGTTCAGACTTGTTAGTTAACTTCTCTAATAAATGACCAATCTTGCCGCCATCTACCAAGAAGTTCCCTAAAATGCCTGTTTGGTTGGTCATTTCAAGAGCCTGCTTGAGTAGTGTACGTGCTGACTCTTCATCGCCTTTGCTTACTGCCAATACTGCCTGTACGATCAAATTACGATTTTGGTCGGTGATCAGGTTATTGGTATTTGCCTCGGACTGCATAAAGTCGAGCGTTTCCGTCGCTTTATCGAACTCACCCAAATTAATGTAGGCACGAGCAATGTTACGCCACTGAAGCTGAGTAAAGTGGTTACACGCCTTTTCTGGGCGGGTAGTGGTTTCAAGCCACTGCTGAATCGACTCCATGTCGCCACGCGCTTGCCAGAATAGGATCAGAGAAAGCGAGGCATTTGCAGTCCAATCTACGTGGTAGCTTGACTGCTTCATCAAATGGACGATTTGGTCGATAAACTTAGACGCTTTATCCAGTTCGCCACGGCCAATGGTAATACGAGCCAGCATCGAGTAGCTGTGAAGGTGCATGCTTGAATAGTCTTTACCCAACACATCAAGGCCTTTGTAAGCACACTCTTCCGCTTCATCTAGGCGGTTCCAGCACCATAGGATCTGTGCGCGGATGCGCAGTAGGAACTCGTGCATTGGCACTTGGTGTAGCTGCTGCTCTTCAATTAGTTTGAATGCGTTGTCTTGTACTTCAAAGGCGGCTTGCACGTAGCCTTGAGCGATAAGGATTTCGCTTTGTTGCAGCATTGCCCACAGTGCTTGATGGTAGACTTGATACTGGCGAGCCAGCTTCTCAGTTTGCTGCATCATTGGTAGTGCACGGCTCAGGTGGCCAAGTACGTGATTGACTTCACCGACTACCGAGGTTGCAACAATTCGGCTGCGGTACACAGTGTGGTCGAGCTGGCTCAGTGCCAATTCTGCAAGTTCCAGTGCTTTTTCAGGTTCGTTCTGGTTAATCGCTACCTGAGCTCTTAACGCATTAAACTCACCTTGTTCGCGGCTGGTCGGCTTGATATTGAGCAATTTCATTTGCTCATCGGCGGTCGCCAATAGATCGCCGACATCGTCATACCTGTGTTGGCTTTGCGCTAGCCATGCCTGCAGCATACAAAGTTTTGGCTCGCTATAGAGTTGTTTTGGCTCTAGCTTATGGATCGCCGTTTCTAGGCTGTCGAGTTCGCCGTGATTAAACATCTTCCAGCCAAACTCAGTAAGAATGTTCGCGATCAGCTGAGTATCATTAGCAAGCTGAGCGTGTCTCAAAGCCTGATGCGGGGTATTCAAATCCAACCAAGCAAGCGCCGCTGAATAATGCAGTTCTTGCTCTTTTTGTGGGATACGCGCCATACGTTCATGAGCAAGGAACTCAGCAAACAGGTTGTGGAAGCGATACCAGTTTTGCTCGCCCTCTAGCGGGTAAATAAACAAGCCAAAGCGATTGAGTGATTCAATCATACTGAGCGCGTCATCACGCTTGGTCAGAGTGGCAACCAGCGAGTCGTTGAAATGATCGAGAATCGAACATTGCAGCAGGAACTGGCGTGTCTCTTGATCGAGCAGATCAAAGACCTCTTCGACCAGATAATCCCACAAGTGAGCGTGATTAAACTGAGATACCGATTCGGCTGATTGCGCCAAAGTCCGTTTTTGATGCTGGGCTTGCAGCGCGATCAATTGCAGCGCAGACGGCCAGCCTTCAACGTAAGTTCGTAGGCTGTTAGCTGTATCGTCATCAATGCCATCAGCGACCCGTTGATTAAAGAATCGAGTGGTCTCTTCCGTATCAAACGCGAGTAATTCGTTACCGATTTCAATCATCAAATCGCGCACGCGTAAATTGGCGGTTCCAAGAGGAGGTGCAGCGCGGCTAGTGACCACGAGAGTGAGATTATCGGGCATGTGCTTGAGGAAAAAACGCATTGCCTCGTGGATTTCGTCATCCGAGATTAAGTGGTAATCATCCAGAACCAAGTAGCATTCTTGGTGAAAGCTCGACATCTCGGCAAACACTTCACTAAACAAAGAATGCAGTGACGAGAACTGGCGTTTTTCAGCCAATTTCTGCGAATTTGGGCAAGTATTATGCGTGGCTTTGTTGAGTGCTTGCAGCAAGTAGTTCATGAAGCGAAACGGATCATTGTCGCTTTCATCTATGCTGTACCAACCAACATTGGGTTTGTCTGACAGCCATTGCGCGGCCATGGTGGTTTTACCGTAACCGGCAGGTGAGCGAAATAGCACTAACTTGTAGCAAGGTGCTTGTTGTAAGAGATCTAAAACTCTTGGACGTACGATTGCGTTATGCAAACGACCCGGACGAGTTAATTTCGAAGGAATCCACATCTTAGTAACCTGTTCCCCGTTTGTACATTTATTGGCCAAATGACCTTATGTCGCAGATGTTACTTTAAGAGCGGATATGCAGTTATTGATCAACCGCCAGTTTTTCGCTTGTTTCACATTTTGGCAGTATCTACGCCCTGTAATTGTGATTCTTGTCACCTTATGGTGCACTTAAAACTTTGCTATCAATGCTTTTTACACCAAATGTACTGAAATATATGCAACAAGTTAAATTCTTGTGTGATCTGACGTGCATATTCATCATTTGTTAATTCGCGCTTCCACATAAGTTTCATACAACAGAATTAGCGTGTAGAGGTGGGTGGTGTGATCTGACTCACGAGGGAAATGCCCGATGGGATGAGATATGAGAGTTTGATCACTGAGTGTCCTGTCGCTACTCCTCTACGCCCTCACTCCTCCTCCTAATAAGCCCCTTAAGTAGGAGGATGTTTTGCAAACCCTGTGCATGCACGATATGTCACAGATGGATTAAAACCAATAAGTGAGATTTCTCTAATGAAACCTACGCAACAGAAACAGTTTGATAAAGCTTCATTCCAAGAAAGCGTTAAAAAGCATTTGTCGGCGACTTACGCTACGACAGTAGAAAATGCAGATAGCCGAGCATGGTACCTAGCTATGGGGCGTGCACTGGCAGAAATTACGACTTTTGATCTGCTTGAAACAGAGCAAGATGAAAAGATCAAAAACGCGAAAAGCGTTAACTACCTATCTCTAGAATTTTTGATTGGCCGCCTAACAGGTAACAACCTGATCAGCCTTGGTTTGTACGAGCAAATCACCCAAGCGATGGAAGAACTAGGCCAAAACCTTACCGACCTTCTTGAAGAAGAGCGTGACCCATCACTAGGTAACGGTGGCTTAGGCCGACTAGCGGCATGTTTCATGGACTCATGTGCTGCGCAAGAATTCCCAACAGTAGGTTACGGCCTGCACTACGAATATGGCTTGTTCAAGCAGTCTTTCCAAGAAGGTCACCAGCAAGAAGCACCAGACGCATGGCGTGGTGTAGAAGGTTACCCTTGGGAAGTTGCGCGCCCTGAACTGGCGCAAGAAATTGGTTTCTATGGCCACGTTGAGGTGTACCACGAAGAAGGCAAAGAAAAACGCCGCTGGGTACCGGGCATGCAAGTAAAAGCAATGCCATGGGATTTACCAATCGTAGGTTATGAGAGCGACACTGTTTACCCACTTCGTTTGTGGGAGTGTCAAGCAATTGCACCGTTTTCGCTAGCAAGCTTTAACAACGGTGATTACTTTGAAGCGCAGCACGCGCTGATCGATGCGGGTAACATCACTAAGGTTCTATACCCGAACGACAACCACGAAAAAGGTAAGACTCTGCGCCTGATGCAGCAGTACTTCCACAGTGCAGCGTCGGTTCGTGATATTCTTCGTCGTCACGAAGAAGCAGGCCACACGCTAGCTTCACTACCAAAATACGAAACAATTCAGCTAAACGATACGCACCCAACTATCGCGATTCCTGAACTGATGCGTATTCTTATCGATGAAAAAGGCTTAGGTTGGGATGAAGCTTGGGACATCAGTTCTAAGACATTCGCTTACACTAACCACACTCTACTGCCAGAAGCATTAGAGACGTGGAGCGAATCTTTGATTCAGCGCCTACTGCCTCGTCATATGGAAATTATTTACCATATCAACCACTTGTTCTTGCAAGAAGTTCGTGAGAAGTGGCCAGGAGACGTCGCTAAGCAGCAGAAGCTTTCTATCATCCAAGAAGGTTTCCACCGCATGGTACGCATGGCGAACCTATGTGTGGTTGGTTCATACGCGGTGAACGGCGTAGCAGCGTTGCACTCAGAGCTAGTAAAACGCGACCTATTCCCAGAGTTTGATGAGCTATACCCAACGCGTCTACACAACGTGACAAACGGTATTACGCCTCGTCGTTGGTTGAAATTCTGTAACCCAGCTTTATCTGCTCTGATTTCAGAAAAGATTGGTACAGAGTGGCCAGCTCAGTTAGATCAGCTAGAAGCGATTGCACAGTACGCTGACGATGCCAAGTTCCAAAAAGAATTCATGGCTGTTAAGAAGCTGAATAAACAGCGTCTAGCAGACTGGGTATCTGAGAACATGGGTATCGAGCTAGACACTAACGCTATCTTCGACGTTCAAATCAAGCGTCTACACGAGTACAAGCGTCAGCACCTGAACATGCTGCACATTCTGTCTCTGTACCACCGTTTGCTGAACGATCCTGATTTCGATATGGCGCCGCGCGTTGTGTTCTTCGCAGCGAAAGCAGCACCAGGCTACCACCTAGCGAAAGAAATCATCTACGCAATCAACAAGATTGCAGAGAAAGTGAATAACGATCCACGCATCGGCAACAAGCTGAAAGTGGTCTTTATCCCTGACTACCGCGTAAGCATGGCCGAAATCATCATTCCTGCTGCTGACGTGTCAGAGCAAATCTCAACAGCAGGTAAAGAAGCATCTGGTACCGGCAACATGAAGATGGCACTAAACGGTGCATTGACTATCGGTACTATGGATGGTGCGAACGTAGAAATTCGTGAAGAAGTCGGCGATGAAAACATCTACATCTTCGGCTTAGAAGTGGATGGTGTTGAAGCAACTCGCGCTCGCGGTTACAACCCATTCGATTACTACAATGCAGACCCACTACTGAAAGCATCTCTAGATCTTCTACTGGGTGATGAGTTCACGCCGGGTGAGCACGGTAAACTTCGCGCGACGTTCGACAGCCTACTTGATGGCGGCGACCCGTACCTATGTCTTGCAGATTTCGCTTCTTACGTGAAAGCGCATGAAGACATGGACAAGCAGTACCGCGACCAAGCGGGTTGGGCGAAGAAAGCCATTCTGAATACCGCATTGGTGGGCAAATTCAGTTCCGACCGCAGTATTCGCGACTACGTGAACAACATCTGGAAACTAGAAGCAGTAAAACGCTAATTCCATAAAAAAGCCAAGGTACTTAGTACCTTGGCTGATTTGATTATAACTCTATATTAACCCTACATTTTGAAGGTTTAAGCAGTCCTTCGGAGAGAGCGATGAAAGACAATAACGCATTAAAACAAGTCGCTGAAATGGCCAAGTTGGCCGACAGCTATGTAAGCGCATGGGGAGATGAAGCAAAAGTTTCAGATGAGACATTGCTTCGCTTATTAGCGTCACTAGGTTATGACACAAGTAATGATCAGGCTTTACTTAAATCCGCTGAGAAAAAGCATAAGAAAGACGTACTAGACCCGGTTCTCGTATTGCGTGAAGGTGAACCCGCTGAAGTCGCCCTAAACCTTGGTGTGAGCGCTCGAGAGAGTGAATTCAGCTGGCGTTTAGAAACAGAGCAAGGAGAGGTACTTGAAGGCTATCTTCAATCTCAAATCGTTCGTGATGAACGTGCCGAGGGTGGCCCTTTAGTGTTTACATTGCCAAACGACTTGGCATGGGGTTATCACAAGCTGATCATTTCGCGTAAGCGTCGTAAAGCGCCATACGAAATGACACTGATTGTGACGCCAAAAGCGTGTTTCAAGCAGTCTGCAATGGAGCAGGGCAAAAAGATGTGGGGCCCGAGCGTCCAGCTTTACACTCTGCGTACTCAACATAACTGGGGCATCGGAGATTTTGGTGATCTGAAACAGTTGGTAGCAGATGTTGCATCACGTGGTGGTGACTTTGTTGGCCTAAACCCGATTCACTCACTGTTCCCAGCGAACCCTGAGGGTGCAAGCCCATACAGCCCGTCTTCTCGTCGCTGGCTAAATATCTTATACATTGATGTAAGTTCAGTTCCTGAGTTTGCATTAAGCGCAGAAGCGCAGCAAAAAGTAGGCAGCGCGGAGTTCCAGCAGCGTTTACAAAAAGCGCGTGATTCACACTGGGTGAACTACTCTGAAGTGGCAGAGCTGAAAAACAGCGTATTGCCGATGCTGTTTACGGAGTTCAAAAAGCGCCACTTAGACAAAAATACCGATAGAGCTCAAGCGTTCCTTAACTTTGTTGAACAAGGCGGTGATAGCTTAGTTCATCAAGCCGCTTTTGACGCACTGCACATCGAGTTGCACTCACAAGATTCTAACGTGTGGGGCTGGCCTGTATTCCCTGAAAAATACCGCCGCTTCGATAACACAGCGGTGCAAAAGTATATTGAAGAACACCAAGACCAAGTGCACCTATACATGTACTTGCAATGGGTTGCCGATACTCAGATCAATGAAGCGCAAGAGCTGGCTGAAGAGAAAGGAATGTCGGTAGGCTTATACCGCGACCTAGCCGTTGGTGTAGCAGACTCTGGTGCAGAAACATGGGCTGATGATGGCAGCTTGGTTCTGGATGCAAGCATTGGTGCTCCACCAGATATTCTTGGCCCACTAGGCCAGAACTGGGGCTTACCACCACTCAACCCACAAGTGCTGCAAGCGACGGGGTACGACGCTTACATCAAGCTATTACGCGCGAACATGAAGCATTGTGGTTCACTGCGTATCGATCACGTTTTAGGTCTACTTCGCTTATGGTGGATTCCAAAAGGTGAAGATGCAACGCAAGGGGCGTACATCTACTACCCAGTTGAAGACATGCTAGCGATCTTGGCTCTAGAATCGCACCGTCACCAGTGTAGTGTGATTGGTGAAGACTTAGGAACTGTACCTGATGAGATTGTTGATATCTTGCGTGATGCCGGTGTTCACTCATACAAGGTGTTCTTCTTCGAAACATCTGAAGACGATGGTGGTTACATTTCGCCTGCGCATTACGCTGAGCAATCTATGTCGGCACTGTGTACGCACGATATGCCAACTTTGCGCGGTTTCTGGCACTGTGATGACCTGAAAATGGGCCGTGAAATTGGCCTGTACCCAGACGAAAAACAGCTAGAAGCACTGTTTGACGACCGTTTGAAGAGTAAGCAAGGGATTCTAGATTCTGTGGCGTGGCATGGTTACTTACCTGAAGGGGTAGGTCGAGACGCGAGCAAAGTGCCAATGGACTCTTACCTAAGTGAAGCACTTCAACTGCATGTCGCGGCGGGTTCTTCTACCTTGTTGAGTGTTCAGTTGGAAGATTGGCTAGAAATGGACAAGCCGGTCAATATTCCAGGTACGGTGAATGAGTACCCGAACTGGCGACGTAAACTATCGATGAACTTGGATGAAATCTTTGCTCAAGAATACGTAAACCGAATTGCTAAACGCTTAACTGAAGTGAGGTTGAAAGCGAGTAAGTAAGGTGCGGGTAATTATCGAGCTGGATTACTCCAGTTGCATAAAAAAGTTTAGACTCGGTCACTCTAAGTGTGGCTGGAGTCCGGTAAACTTAACAAGCTAATTTTGGGCCCGCTTTTTAGCGGGCTTTTTTGCTTGTAAATTATAAATTTAGAGAAGTAGGCTAGGGAGAGATAAGGTTGAAAAATACAGGGCTTAAAACAATAACGCAGGCGTATAGTCAGCTGTCACATGCGTCATTTTCCGACCCATTCTCGTTTATAGGTCCATTTATTCCATCGGAACAAGGAGCGTTGCGAGTATGGATGCCGGGAGCCGACAAAGTCGAGTTAGTGATTGATGGAGAAGCGCGTATCGAGCTGGAGCGTGAATTCGACTCTGGCTTTATCTTGAAGCAAGAACGCGATCTTCGTTTTACTCATTATCAGCTGGCGGTGGATTGGAATGGTACCGAGCAGTTGCTGGATGACCCATACCAGTATCACGGTTTGTACGCAGAGTATGATGACCTTCATACACCTAAAGATATGTACTATCACATGGGATCGCAGTTTGTTACGATTGAGCGCGATGGTAAGGCAATTTCTGGTACACGCTTCCTAGTGTATGCTCCGCACGCATCGGCGTGTAGCCTTGTGGGTAACTTCAATAGCTGGGATGGTCGTCGTCATCCTATGCAGCGTCTCGACTATGGTATTTGGGGACTGTTTATTCCAAACCTTGAAGAAGGCGCGCAATATAAATTTGAATTGAAAGGTCCTGATGGTGAAGGGCTACCGCATAAAGCTGACCCTTGGGGCTTCTACAGCGAACAGTATCCATCTTTCTCTTCTGTGACTTATGATCACAGTCGTTACCAGTGGCAAGACCAAGAGTGGCAAGGCCGCCCAGTTACCGAAAAGCGTAAAGAGGCGTTGTCGTTCTATGAACTTCATGCTGGCTCATGGAAACGCGATGCTAACGGCGATTTTCTAAACTACCGTGATTTAGCGGATCAGTTAGTACCTTATCTGGTCGATCTTGGCTACACCCACGTTGAACTGATGCCAGTTTCAGAGCATCCATTCTACGGTTCTTGGGGTTATCAACCTGTTGGCTTGTTTGCGCCAACCAGCCGATTTGGTTCGCCAGATGATTTCAAATATTTCGTTGAGCAGTGTCACCTAGCTGGAATTGGTGTTGTATTGGATTGGGTACCAGCACACTTCCCATCAGATGATCACGGTTTAGCGAATTTCGATGGTACACCACTGTTCCACGATCCGGATCCTCGTCGTGGTTGGCATCAAGACTGGAACTCGTACATTTACGATTTAGGGCGTGAGCATGTACGCCGTTTCCTAGTCTCCAATGCGTTGTATTGGTTTGAACAGTTCCATATCGATGGCATTCGTGTTGATGCGGTTGCGTCGATGCTGTATCTCGATTACTCACGTAGCCACGATCAATGGATTCCAAATGTGGACGGTGGTAACGAGAACTACGATGCAATCGCGACATTGAAGTGGATGAATGAGGAAGTGTACAAATACTTCCCCAATGCGATGACGATTGCAGAAGAATCAACCGCTTTCCCTGGGGTATCTGCTCCCACCTTTATGGGTGGTTTAGGTTTTGGCTTCAAATGGAACATGGGTTGGATGCACGATAGCTTGTCTTACATTAAAGAAGACCCTGTCCACCGTAAGTACCATCACGACACCATTACATTCCCGTTAGTGTATGCCCACAGCGAAAACTATGTGTTGTCGTTATCGCATGATGAAGTCGTTTACGGTAAAGGTTCCATCCACAACAAAATGCCTGGCGATGAGTGGCAGCAAACGGCGAACCTTCGTGCTTACATGGGTTACATGTATGGTCAGCCGGGTAAAAAGCTCAACTTTATGGGGGCGGAAATTGGTCAAACGGCGGAGTGGAATCATGACGATCAGTTGCAGTGGTTCTTACTTGAGTTCGAACGTCACCAAGGTATTCAGTCGCTTACTCGTGATTTGAACCAACTGTACCGTAATGAGCGCGCGTTGCATGAGCTTGATAGTGAACCGCGTGGGTTTGAGTGGAGACTACAAGACGCTTCTGAAGCGAGTATCTTAGCCCACGAAAGGATTAGTGATAACGGTGAGCGTGTGCTGGTGGTGACCAACTTTACTCCAGTGCCTCACGATGAATTTGTCCTTGGTGTCCCATTTGAAGGCGAGTATCAATTGCTGCTTAATACCGATGATGGGAAATACAATGGCAGCGACTATGAGGCCTATTCAGCAGCCAAGACACAATCAGTAGAGAGCCAAGGGTTATCGCAGTCGATTTCCTTACGCTTACCTCCTTTGAGCACGGTATTCTACAAGCTAAGCTGATTTACAGTGTGAATTAAAAAGGGAGCCGATGGCTCCCTTTTAGTTTTTACTCATTGTCAGCGGTTTTACCTACCGACCAAGCGTACAGCAATTCAAGTGCGATGGTGGCCCCTGCTAACGCGGTAACATCGCTTTGGTCGTACGGTGGGGCAACTTCAACCACATCCATGCCAACAATATTAACGCCGGCTAAACCGCGTAGGATTTTCAGCACTTTGTCGGAGTTCAACCCACCGCAAACCGGTGTTCCGGTTCCTGGTGCGAATGCTGGATCCAGACAGTCGATGTCGAACGTAACATACACTGGTTTATCACCAATGATGTCCTTTATTTGCGCGACAATTTCTTCTGCGCTTAGGTCATTGGCTTGCATCGCATTAATAACATTAAAGCCATGGTCTTCTTGCTCGTATTCCGTACGAATACCAATTTGAACCGAGTGCTTCGCTGAAATTAGCCCTTCGTTTGGCGCATGATAGAACATAGTGCCATGGTCATACGCACTGCCATTAGCATACGTGTCGGTATGGGCATCGAAGTGAATCAATGCCATCTCGCCATGGTGCTTAGCATAAGCGCGCAATATTGGCAGGGTAATGAAGTGATCACCACCTAGCGCCAACATGGTTTTACCGCTCTTTAGAATTTCAGACGTTGCTGCTTCTAATCGATAAGTAAAATCTTCTGCATCGCCACAGTCGAATACCAAATCGCCCGCATCAATCACGTTCGCGCGTTCGAATACGTTAAAGTCCCAAGGGAATTTTTTGCCTTCCCAAGCGAGGTTAACCGAAGCGCGGCGAATCGCATCTGGCCCCATACGAGCGCCAGGGCGTCCCGATGTCGCCATATCAAGCGGTACACCGAGTACTACTACATCGGCGTCGGCACTTACTGGATTTTTCACGTAAGGGCGGCGCACAAATGTCATTGCATTTGAGTACAGTGAATAATCAGTTTTGCTAAACAAATCATTCATTTAGAAATCCTCTAAATAAGTATAACCACTTAAGCCTTGCTCAAGTTCATCGAGCACGTTTTGTTGCTCTTCAATCGCAACTCGTTGGCTTACCAGTTCACGGTAATTGGTGCGAATTTTATCTACGTCAATGTGAACGTAGCGCATCATATCTTCAACTGAATCGCCTTCATTAATGGATTCGATCACTGCTTTACCGCTTTCATCGACGTTGACTACTGCGCTATGGGTGTCACCAAATAAGTTGTGCATGTCACCCAAGATCTCTTGGTATGCTCCCACTAGGAAAAAGCCCATCAGATACGGTTTGTCTTTATCAAACGCGGGTACTGGCAATGTGGTTTCTATGCCTTGACCTTCAACGTACTGCTCAATCGCGCCATCTGAATCACACGTAATGTCGAGCATTACAGCGCGTCGGTCTTCTACGTTTTCCAAACCGGACAGAGGCAATACAGGGAATACCTGATCGATACCCCATGCATCTGGCAGTGATTGGAATAGCGAAAAATTCACAAAGAATTTATCGGCTAGTCGCTCGTTCAACTCATCCAAAATCGGTCGATGAAAACGATTTTTGTTGCTCATTTGGCGGCTGAGCTCGAAGTAGATACGCAGAGACAATTGCTCTGCCCACGCTCGTTGCTGGAGGTTTAGCAGCCCCATCGCAAACTGCGAGTGCACTTCGGCTAAGTCGCTTTGTGTATCGTTGTAAATCTCAATCAATGCACGAGCGTCAGTCCCGTCTTGTAAGTTTTCCCAGTTGCGCCACATGTTTTGCAACAGCGTAGGGGCAGCCTGCTCTGGAGCAATCATTTCTTCTGGATGGTACGCTTCGTTACCAATCACATTGGTGATCAACACCGCATGATGAGCAGTAATAGAGCGACCCGATTCCGAGATGATGACTGGCATTGGCTGTTCATATTGCTGACACACATCGCCCACAGTGGAAACAATGTTTCTAGCGTACTCGGCGAGCCCATAGTTCATCGAGTTCGAAGACTGGCTGCGTGTACCGTCGTAATCGACGGCCAAACCGCCACCAATGTCGAAGAAATCAATATTGGCGCCCATACCACGCAGCTCACAGTAGAAGCGAGCCGATTCATTCACACCGTTGCGCACATCGCGAATATTGGCCATTTGCGAACCTAGGTGGAAATGCACTAGCTGCATCGCATCCAATTGTTCTTCACGCTTTAAACGTTCAATGACAGTCAGAACCTGAGACGCCGATAACCCGAACTTCGATTTTTCGCCGCCACTGGCTTGCCATTTACCTGCGCCTTGAGAAGCAAGTCGGATTCGAATACCCAAGCGTGGTTTCACACCAAGGTTTTTCGCTTCTTTTAGCACTAAGTCCAGCTCAGATAGCTTTTCTAAAACGATGAATACTTTGTGTCCTAGCTTTTCACCGATTAACGCTAGGCGAATGTACTCTCTGTCTTTGTAACCGTTACATACAATAACGGAGCTGGCTTGCTGAGCTAACGCTAGTACTGCGAGTAGTTCAGGTTTGCTGCCGGCCTCTAGCCCAAGCTGTTTGGTTTCAAGCTTTGCTTGGCTAGCTAAGATCTCGTCAACGACTTCTTTCTGCTGGTTTACTTTAATTGGGTAAACCAACAAGTAGTTGTTCTGGTACTGGTATTCTTCAATCGCTTGGTTAAATGCTTGGCAAACGTTATGCACTCGCTGGTGCAGAATCTGCGGGAAGCGAACCAGAACTGGTAGGTTTAGTTGACGTTCTTCCAGTTGATTGACGATGTTGCTAAAAGGCACTTGGTGCGTTTTGTCGCTGGTCGGTGATACATACACTTCACCGTTGTCATCAATACCATAGAAGCCTTGGCTCCAGTGTTGAACATTGTAATCAGCGCGAACGCGGTCTAGTTTGGATACTTGTTCCACAGCTTATCTCGCAAGAACAGAGAGAAAAATCTGAGTTCAGAATGTTCTGAAATCACACCTGCTTTGGGCTAGGACAGCCTCAAAAGTCAGGCGCATTAACGGATAAAATGGGTGTGGAGTCTAATGAAAAATATTTGTCGTGACGATTAACGTAGAGTGATGAGTCGGGTGGGGTAAGTCAGTGAGTTCGAATGGATGGTAACCCACTGACTTTAAAGACTTATGCGGCCATCATATGAGCCGCCAAATCACGGCCATGCCCCTTAAATTGCTCGATGGTGTCGACAAATGAAGGTGGCACATTGAGTAACCTTGCATCGGGGTGCTGAGCCAAATACAGGCTTTTTTGTTGGGTGCTGGGTAACTCGTCCCAATGGGTATTGATGGTGCGAGCGAAATGCAGAATGACCGCGATTTGCGGTGACAGCTCAGCTTCTCTTGGCTCATTGAAATGCTCGATGGCATCGACCATTTCTTCTGGGAACTGCCAGCTTCGAGCCAACAAGGCACCAAGCGATGGCGCTGAAATATCAAGGACTTGTTCTTGCGCCGCGATAGGGTCTACGCCTTGTTCTATCAGTTGTTCGATTTTGGCAACTTCATTGGGTACTAGGGTGTGGATCATCAGTTCGCCAATATTGTGCAAAATACCAATGGTAAAGACCGCGTTAGGATCCAGCCCTGAAATACCGGCGAGTTTGCTCGAAAGTACCGACACTTCGAAAGTATTGGCCCAATACTCATCAAGGTTGAGTGTTTTCACGTTAGGGAACGTGCTTGTGAGTACAGATACTACGACTAAGGTTCGAACGGGCCCAATGCCCACCCTTGAGATAGCATCGTGGGCTGAAGATACTTGTCTCACTCCCCCGAAGTAAGCGGAGTTCGCCATACGAAGTAGTCGAGCGCTGAGCACTTGGTCCATCGAGATCTTGTTTGCCAAAGCGACAAAATTGACTTCTTCCTGATTGACCATATCCAGCAGTTCTTGCAGTACGCTTTCAATTCGCGGCAGCTCATTTAAGCGTGAAATAAGTGTAGATTGACTCATCCTTTGTCTCTCTTGTTATTGGTGAATTCACTTCCCACTGTGATATTCATATTTTCTGGTGACTAGCTTGCTTTAGCCGTCGCCAACTTTTCGTTGTGATATTTAACTATAGGCAATGATCGCTATTGAGCCCAAAGTCACGCTGAAATTGCGATGGGTAGCCAGAAACTAAATGACACAATGTAATGGCCTGGCTTGGAGCCGATTTCATAGCAGCGGAGCGCGGGCAATACCGTGATTTTTCCTCAAATTGACAGCAAATTGAAACTGTTAGGGTTGTGCTCAGATAAGATGCATCATCTCTAAATTGCTGTGTTGCGAATTCTTTAAATGACTGTGTTAAAACATAAAAACAAAGGTTTGGCTTTGCTGGTGGTATTGCTTGTGCTTATCGCACCTATGGTGATTTTTACCCCAAGCTCAGATTTGTTGTCACCTGTGACAGACACGACAGGTTTGTTTTTTACACTGCTTACTGATTCCGCTGGTAGTAAAGGCTTTTTGATCACTTTAGCTGTGCTTTGTGCGTTCATGCTGCACTTGAAGCTGCCGGCTGATCAATTGCTGACGAAGTTGTTTCAGCTTGGTGTGATTTTGGTGATTGGTTTTGCAAGCAAAACTGGGTTGAAGCACATGACGGAAAGCCCAAGACCGTACACAGAATTGATTGCACAGCAGCTAATCATTCCTGAGCCCGCTCATTTCTATCGTCTAGATGATAAGCAAAGAGAACAAGTCATTGACCGCATTTCTGACAATGTCAGTGAATGGCGCACCAGACACTGGCAAGGTGAGAAAGACTACTCGTTTCCTTCTGGCCACACGATCTTTGTCGCAATCTGTATCGCATTTTTTGGTGGGCTATTCCTACAACATAAACGTTACGTTTTGACCGCTGGGCTGTTGATTTGGGCGCTAGGGGTCGCATACAGCCGATTATGGCTTGGTATGCACCGACCAATAGACCTCATTGGATCGGTTCTGTTTATCTTTGTTGTATATGCGTTGCTGCCTAGCTTTAGTGTGGTGGGTACAAAACTGTTAGAAAAACTTCCGGAACGAGTCAGACATAGTCTATAACTATAATAAGTTGCTCTTAGAATAAGCATTTCTCAATGAAGACAGCGGGTTGGCTCACGGGTTTATCATTTATCAGTGTGGTTTTTATTTCAGGGTGTGCTCCTGAAGTGGAACACGCCCAGCCTAAACACTCTATCTGTCTACAATATTCAAAAAATCAGCCTGTTGCGGTTCTAGGCCATAGCCCACAATTAGAAGGCGAGTGGTATGCTGATTGGTCTTATCAACTGAATCAGTTTGCGGCTAACCACCCTGAAATCACCATTGTATCGAGCAGTGAGATAGACACGCTTAACGTGCCTGATTACACCTTGATCATGGCCAAGCGTGGCTATGATGAATTTTGGCTGCAAGAGGCTGTAGAAACCCCTTACTACGATTTTGTAGTTGCCACCTATGCTGATGCACCGATTGAAGGTGTCCTCCAACACTTCACGCTAGAGCCCGCGCCAAATCAGCTTATTAGTGATTACTGCCAATAAGTGTTTTAGCTTGCCGACAACAACCCATCGATTTCTTTAATTGCGATAGTAAGAATGTCCTGCCCTTGCTGGGCTACAAGTTTCTCGGCATCGGAGAGTTGGTGGAAGGCATTGTCTAGTTCAGTTTGATCAAGGCTATCTTGATGTAGCAGCACTTCTTTATAAGTCATCAATCGACGTTGACTCATCATCAGCTGGCTTTTGGGGGTGGACGTTGCAAGTGCTGAGTTAACGCAAGGTGTGGCTGCAATTAGGCGGCGAATTATTCTCATATTGGTATTGAGGCGTTCGCATTCTGCAACGGACAAATCCTGCGCTTTTTTCATGATTTGAAAACCCTTTGAAATTTAAGCTCTTTTTAAGCGGGCGACATCTTATATAAAGTTCATATAACGTAAATACCTGTAGGAAAACATGGACCGCTTTTTGCGTGATAAAGGACAAGCTTGTCCTGAGAGGAGAGATCTATGTCACAGGAACCTATCGTGGGCGTATTGATTAAGCGGCGCAAACAAGCGGGCATTTCACGTGAAAAAATCGCATCAATTGCGGGTATGAGTGAAAAGACTTATCAGCGAATTGAGCGTGGTGAAGCGGATATGCGGTTGTCCCAGTACCGAGCAATCCTACGCGCGTTGGAAATGACAGACCTTGATGTCGCGCTCGACATGATGGACGTGCAGCAGGTCAGTACCGAAGATGTTGCGTCTGCGAGTCGGATGCTTAACAACGAAGCTCGGCAGTTGTTGGTTAAGCTTATGGTGATGATATTTCTTGATAGGCAAGCGGACAAAAGCTAATTGGAAGTTGGGGTCGCACAGAAAACTATACAATAAAGGCCCGCAGAAACGGGCCTTAACGTCGTCTTATTAGAGATCGCGCATAAGGGTCTCGAATTCCTCATTTGCTTCTTGAATAAGGTGGTTGAGCTCGTCGGCATCTTGGCTTGCTAGGGTGACCTGCCAAGGTTTGGCTTGTTTGGCATCTCGACCAACCAATAGAGTCCTGCTCCCTGAACGCTTGAACGACAGATTTTCAAAGTCGGTGTGGTGGTGCTTGTGTGTTTCTACAATTTCAACGTCAAGCTCTCCAATAGGGTTCACTTGAACCAACGCGTGGAGATTGGTTTTTCCTTGAACGATGTAGTTCCTTTGCTTTGCTATCATAACGCCTCCCTTACTGATTGAGTTCCCGCCAGCAATGAGTGTAGAACAAGGAATAATGTTCAAGCCTAAAATAATTAGTGGATTTGATGTTAAGCAAAAGAGTGGTGAAAAAACAGTAAAAAGCCCAGCGAAATCGCTGGGCTTTTTTGTTTGTGTGCGGCCGTTTTTAGCCAAACATAAAGCTGTATAGGAAGCCTGCACCGATCGCCATGCTGAGAATCACAGTGAGGAATGCGGCAATCATTTGGTTCTTAAAGATGGATTTAAGTAAAATCACCTCGGTTAAGCTTGCACCCGCACTACCGATGATCAGCGCCATGACAGATCCAAGTGCCATCCCTTTTTGTACTAATGCGGCGCTTAGAGGAATCACGGCTTCCGCACGAATGTACAGAGGGATACCAATAATAGCTGCGACAGGAATTGCATACCATTTGCCAGCGCCTGCATACTCTGCAATCAGATCCGTTGGTATAAATCCGTAGATGAAAGAACCAATGGCGATACCTAACATCAAGTATGGGAATACTTGTTTAAAGTCTTTCCAAGTCGATAGCCAAATGCGCATCCAACGGCTTGGTTCTTTTTTCTCTACGATTGTCGCTGTAGCGCTACCGTCTGAAGAGCAGCAAGAGACTTCTACGGTTTCCGATTTTTCACCACAGCTAGATTCTTTAGCTATTGCTGGTTTTGCTTCTCCGCAGCTTGACGTCGCGCAACTGCTGGTTACTTTCTCTACAGGTTTGCTGTCGCCACAGCTGGTTCCACAACTTGATGCTTCAGCGGCTTGGTATGCTTCTGGTTTAACGTAGCGTTCGAAGCCAAGTTTCTCTAATACATAGCCTGCTGCAACCGATACGAACATAGCAATTGCAAAGTAGAATACCGCAACCTTCCAGCCAAAGGTGATCACAAATAAACCAATGATCACTGGGTTGAGCAATGGGCTACCGAATAGAAACACCATCATAGGCCCAAACCCAGCTCGCGCTCTTAGCAAGCCCTTTAGGAATGGGATAGTAGAGCATGAACAAAACGGTGTTATTGCACCCAGTAAAGCCGCAACCACATACCCTTTACCGTTTCGAGAGCTCAAGATAGATTGGATTTTTTCCGGCGTTAGGAATTCTTGCAAAATCCCCACAATGTAGCTGATCGCAAGGAATAGGATAATCAGTTCTGTGGCCAAGAACGCAAACATGTCGAGCGCGTCTGTAGCCATGGTCATTAGTTCGTTACTCATAGTGTTACTCCAATTCGATACACTGAGATGATTGAAAGTGCTCTTGTGTTAGATCATCTCAGCGGCTAAGAAATGATTTTTTCATTTCGACTTTTCTCGAATTATAGAAATGTTCACGAGTTGGTCAAGAAATTATTTCGATAAAATTCGAAATAATTTGTACATTCATTATAAATCAAAGTGTTAGGTAGGGAGGGTGAGAAAAAGTTGTTTTAGTTATATATTTCGACTATTATCGAATTATTGACTCAAGAGGTAATGTATGGAACTGGAAACTGTCGCGAAGGCGTTGAAAGAGCTGGGTCACCCAATCCGGCTTTCAATATACAAAAGCGTGGTCAAAGCGGGCTATCAAGGTACGGCAGTAGGACGCTTGCAAGAGCAGCTTGGAATTCCTGGCTCAACGCTTTCCCATCACATTTCGAGCTTGGCTTCAGCTGGGCTGATCAGTCAACGTCGAGAAGGACGCACCTTATACTGTGTCGCGGAATATCAGTGTCTCGAGGGTGTGATTGGTTTTCTACAAGATGAGTGCTGCGCTGATGAAAGCTGCTGATCCTATCCAATTAGAACAAGTTTGGGGCGAGTATCAGCAGTCGTTGAAGTCGTTCCTGTACTCTAAAGTGAACCACCATGAAGATGTGGAGGATTTACTGCAAGAGATACTTATCAAGACTTATCAAAACCTGTCTACGTTGAAAGATGCAGACAGTATCAAGTCGTGGCTATTTCAGGTCGCTAACCGAACTATTATCGACTTTTACCGTAAGCGAGCGCGCAATCAGCGCGATCAAGAATTAGAAACCGATGACTTGTGGTTTGAAAATGGTGAACGAGAACTGGAACAAGAGATGTCTGCGTGCATCGCTCCATTTATTCAGGCATTACCGGAATCTAATGCGAGTTTGCTGTCAGCGGTCGATTTAGAAGGGCAAAGTCAGAAAGCGCTAGCGGAAGCTGAAGGGATAAGCTATTCCACGCTTAAGTCTCGTGTACAGAAAAGCCGCAGCGAGCTGAAAGCCTTGTTTGAGGATTGTTGCCACTTCTCTTTGGACAAAAATGGCAGCGTCGTCGACTATGAACGGAAAGACGACGGCAAGTGTCGTCAATGCTAATCGGATTTTAAATATATAGCGTGACACTCTGTTATTTTAGCGAGCTTTATTATTTGTAATGAGTTGTAAAAATACGGCTCAAACGGCTTTTATTGCAATTGGTTGTTTAAGCCTTATTTATATATTGTCCAAGGTCAAAATCCATTCGCTTTATTTCTTAGAAAATACCTTTAGTAAATTCACTTAGAGATAAAAAGGGAGCGATTATGGAGAGAGTGATCAATACCATCGGTTTAGGTGTGATTGCGAGTAAGTACACCATTGTCCTATTGTTTGCTGGGATTACCTTTAGCACAGGCGTTTTCGCAGCAGAGTTGCTCTGTACGGGGGTGGATGCATCAGAATAAAAATTAGGGGTTAAGCAAACGAAACAATAAATTGATGGGTATTAAAATTATTGAAGCGATTTAATGTCGTTATCCATTTTAATGAATATATTTTCTATAGCGTACTTTTATAATTATATATCCATCAATCTAAACATGTGATTCTAACGAGAATAATAAACTTATCACCCGCGCTTTTTCTCATTTCATTTATCCGCAAACGGGAATGATCTCTCGATCTCGGTATTTTGTCATTGAACTCTCTAGTAAACGCATTCAGACTGATTGAGCGTTAACCACAAGGAGTTAAGATGACGTTATTTGCAAAATTCTGGGTTGTTCTAGCCGTTCTTTTGGCGGGATGTACGACTTCGACTCAAACGCCGTTACCTATTGATTTTGGTATTGTCGTCAGTGGTGACGAAGCCTCCTTTGCGGGTAGTCGCACATTTGCTTGGCACGAGAAATCAGGCGTGATTTCTGTAAAGAACAAACAACGCGCTCAGCAAGCCTCTCAGCTGTATCATGCCTTGGTCGAACAACAGCTTCTTAGTAAAGGTTACCAATTAGTTTCTACGCCAGCTGAAGCTGACTTACTTGTCGGCATTGCCATTGCTCAACAATCACAGCTCAACGATAAGGATATTTTTGCTCAGACTCTACTTTCGACGGGCATTGAAGCGGTAGACAGCGATGGTGATATGGTGGAAAAAGGGTCGTTATATATCGCTATTTACCAACATCGTGTGGAACTCCCAATATGGAAAGCGCTTGCACAGCGCCCATTGGACAATGATGTTGATGAGGAGACGCGCCAGTCGCTCGCAACTGACTTGGTTAAACGTATGATGAACTCAGTGCCAACTCAGCAGTAACTTATCGTTCTTGTTTACCTGTAAGCCACAGCATTTATGCTGTGGCTTTTTAATTGGTCGACCATACGTTACGAATGTCTGGCCAGCCCCAGTTGGTTAATGCAACGTCCTTGAGCACACCGTGAAAGCGTAGCGTTTGCCTATGATGGAACAGTGGTGTGAGGTGATGCTCGGAAATTAAGGTACAAGCAATGGGCTCCAGCGCGTGCAAATACTCTTCTAGTGGCGTAGATGCCCTCAATGATTCTAACGATTCGGATAACCACTGTTGAGCTTGCTCGCCAATCGCGTAATGCAGTACATCGTTACTAAACAGGCTCCCAAACGCCGATGCATGTCGGTTGTCGTCTAGGTTGATATTGGTGATGATTAAATCTTCGCTTAACTCTTTACGCTGCGCTTTACCTACCAAATCGCGATAGGAGTAGATATTGACTTCAACTTCGACGCCTTGTGCTTCCAAAAGAGTCTGAACGCATAAGGCGCAGTTGATGCCTGCAATGTAATCGTAGGTCGCAATGGAAAGCAACTTAGGTAAGGGAGCGACTTGGCTAAAGGGGCGCAAAACCTTATGCCAAATTGGTAGTAGATTACCGGCGAGCTCGCACCCAAACAGTCGACCTTGTTGATGCAACTGGTGGTGAATAGCCTCAGGTGAAAGCAAACTCGCTAGGTAGCGTCGCTGCTCTAAATTGGTCGGTGAGTGGCTTTGCTGGTTGAAGAGCACGAACATACAACCATCTTCGACATGGCTATGTTTGATATCGGAGTCGTGCTGTTGCTCACCTTCTTTGGCGATAAAGTGATTGCACCCCGTATCTAAGCCAGCGCCGGGCTGATTCGTTGTGATCAGCTGCTGTTTGTCTTTTTCCTTAAATAGCCAAATAGATACTTCATCGGTTAATGCACGGCATTCGTAGTATCGGTCGAACGCTTGTAATTTAAGTCGCGATTCGGAGTGCTCGGCGACGGAAAAAGGCCCGCTGCCAATCACACTTAACGTTTGGGCGTTATTTACTTGGCTGGTTGGTTGAATCGAATAGCGAACCCCGGAGATGAGTCCACCAAAACCAAAATCTGGCTTTGATAGTGAAAATACAACCTTTAGAGGATTAGGCGCTGATACATTGCTTAAATGTCCTAGTTCAACTTGGTACTCCGGCAGGCTAGAAAGCTTGGCAAATAGACTAACGATGGCATCTGCATCAATAGCCGCACCGTTGTGAAACGTTAGCCCTGGGCGCAAATAAAAGCTCCACTGGGTTGCTGATTCATCATGCTGCCAGTGATGAGCGAGTTGAGGGCACAATTGACCATGTTTGTTGCTTTGGACTAAGCAGCAATAGATTTGCCTCATTAGGTAGCGCTCACTGCTGCGATGCAACTGGTGAGGAACAAGGCGTTCAAAAGAGCGTTTATAGGTGAGCTGTAAATGCAAACGACCTTCTCGCAGCGAGGTTCCCGATGTATTTTGCAGCAGTCGACCAAATTCAGTTTCATCGTTGTCGAGTATGGCCAGCGCTTTCTCGTATTTACCTGCTGTGATGCGTTTTGTGGCCAAGTGGTGCTTGAGTTCAACCAAATCGTAGTTAAGCACTAAGCTTGAACGTTTATTGCGGCCGACTTGTGGAGACCACGCAAGCCACTCCATATCATGCATTTGATTCATTAAGTTGCGCGCATGACGCAGGCTGGTAAATAGAAGCTCTGAAATGTCGGTTAGAGAGGTTTTGATCTCTTCTCCAACCCCTAGTGGGGTAAGTCGAGTGTAGTAACGCAGTAAATTTAAATCAGACATATATCGAGCCTCAACCAGCCTAGTATTGCTATTTTACCTCAATTTGCAGCAATAAATGCAGAAGTGATTGGGTATGGATTGTTCCTCTTTTAGCTTGAGTGTTTCTTTATCAAGGGCTTACAAAAGGGTTCGGTAATATTGAGGAAGGTGTTCTGATGTCTTTGTCTCGAGTTTGTTCCTTATTTAATACTGGTCACTTTCGCAAAAATGTTAAATTTAATTTAGTGAATCTCTATTATTAAAACCGTCAATTAGATCGTTGACTACCTAATGGTTGAATGTGAGTTCTCAGTGAGGTGATAGATACCACCAAGCAATCAGATCGCAATTTCAGATTTTGCTCCCAATAATTGTGTAACAAAGCATTTAAGTTTATCTAACACTTTCCTATACTGAATTCCTTCATAATTTTGGTCTAGGTATTATGCTTACTTTTGCTTTTGTCGTTATATCGATCTATATCGGCTCGATTGTTTTTATCCGTATCCGCAATAAGGATCGTTTTGGTTTAAAACGTCAGATGTCGGATTTTTCCACCTTTATGGTGCCGATGAATGTTCCTCTTTACTTGCTCTCTAAAGTTCCATTGACCCCTTTTGTCGATCGTAAACACTTTCCGGAACTGGATATTTTGCAGGATAATTGGGAAGTGATCAGAGAAGAAGCGCTTGCTCTGTATGAAAATGGGCATATCGCGATTAAAAATGATCTACCCGCCAGTAGCTTCTACAAAGACAACCGTTGGACTAGCTTTTATTTGAAAGTCTACGATTGTGATATTCCATCCGCTCGAGAGCTTGCACCAAAAACGATGGAATTGATTGAGCAAGTACCAGGCATGAACCTAGCGTTATTTGCGTGTTTGAATCCGGGTAAACGCCTAGGTAAACACCACGACCCATTTGCTTTGAGCTTGCGTTACTCTCTTGGCTTAAGCACGCCGAAATCGGAAGACTGCGCTATTTCAGTCGATGGGCAATGGCACACTTGGAACGACGGTGAGTCAATTTTATTCGATGAAACTTATGCCCACCATACGCATAATGACAGCGACAAACCTCGAATCATATTGATGTCTGATATTGATCGCCCGTTAAGAAGTAAGCTAATCCAAAAAATGTATTACTACTTCGCGAAAACATTTAATAGCTTGTTTTTTGTAGATAATATCGATTCAACCAAGACTGGGCTTGGCAATAAGATTACCCCTGTCCATAAGAGTTACCGCACCAACATGAGAAAGTTTAAGGCTTGGAACAAACCACTTTATGTGACGTTTAAGTTTTGTGCTTTGGGACTGGTTTTATTTGGCTTCTACAATGCGTTCTAGGGCACAAAAGCGTCGCTCTAATCTGCTATAAAGCACCTACCTCCTCCTTAATGGGGGAGGTGATCCCCCTTTAATACGGCTCACCTTCTTCTACCTTCGTCAATCTTATATTTTGTTTTTCGACACTCTTATATATCTAATCTTACCTTCTATATTTTACTAGATTTAATGTATTAAACCTTAAATTAGGTTTTTACTATCAAATAATTTTAAATCTAGTTTACTAAATGAACTTATATTCTCTCTGTTGTTATGGTTCTGTCTGAATTTAATAACAATGGAAGTGTGAATGATGAAAAGTTTTAATGTGATCAATACAAGAATAATTACCGGCTCTTCAGTCATATTTGGTTCCAGTGTGGGGATAGGCTTGATTATTCTTCCTATTCTGGCTGCTAAAGTCTGGTTTTCAGGTGTTCTAATATTGCTAATTATGACTATGTATATTAGCTATGAAGCTAGTCGGCACCAGTTATTGTTGATAGAAGCGAACCCTAATTCAGACTTACGCGCAATAATAAAATCTAACCTAGGTATCCAAGCTTTGAGGGTGGTGGATGGCTTAGTTGTTTTTTCTTTGATACTGCTTATTTACGCGTTTACTTCGATTATCTCCAGTTCGGTGGTGGGCATAATGGATATCGGTGGGCAGCAATGGTGGTTCGCATTCATTTTATGTGTGGGGTTCGCCTGTTTATTGTGGGTAGACGAGAGGTGTATAAGTTGGTTGATGCGCAGTGCTAACCTGATTTTGTTTGGCACAATGCTTTACTTAATGATTAATGAGTGCCCTAGTATTGAGTTAATGATGAGATCATCGCTCGATATTCAGCCGTTGGCTTTGATTGAGTTAGTTCCTGTTTTCTTTGCCGTGGGCTTTGGCTTTCAACAGGTGCTATTCAATATCACCCGATTGCACAAGTGCTGCTGCTATTCGACACTCAAATCAATTCAGATAGGCGTTATGCTCATTTTCGTCATCAGTCTAGCCTGGATCTTTTTCGTTTTTGTCTCCTTAGGTCAAAGCAGTCTTCTCGAGTTGATGAACCAGAGCGTATCTCCGGAAAGCTTTGTTTCTCAACTGTTTCAAAATGCAGGTATCGGTCATCAAGTTGCTTACTTGTTCTTACTTTCGCTGCTGTTGCCTCCTTTGTATGGAGTGAGTAAAGGGCTACTGGATTATTTATTTAGCCATATTGTATATGCCAAACAAACGCGAACTTTTCCGGCGATGTTAAGAGCCAGTTTTATCATTTTTTTTCCGCCGCTATTGTTTATCGCGATAGACCCTAAGGGGTACGTCTTTGCCATCAGTAGTGTGTCGATTTTGTTCGGTTCGGTATGGTGTGTAGTGGTTCCTTGGATGTGCCAGACAGACTCCAAGATCTTCTGTCGCCCTAGTCGCATTAGGGGGAGTTTGGTGGCATGTTATTGGGTGGCCATGAGCTCTTCCTTTGCTTATTTATCCTTTTACTAATCATTTCGATTGCCATTTACTTCGCCTGTCAGGAAGAACCATAATGAATCCGTTGTGGTTTTTTCCTTAAGATAAAGCCTTTATTTCTTACTGTAACTAGCTCGTAACTGGTTACCTGCAGCACGCGGCGCAGTTCATGGATCAGAACGGGGAGGCTACTCGGGCCAACTGTAATACCTTGCCATATGTGCGTTTCTAGCTCGTCTCTCGATATAACAATGTCTTTATTTTGACTCAAATAACACAGTGCCCTTACGATGTTATTTCCGCACAAAAAACTACCTGATTGAGTATGCAGATACACTTTCCCCTCGATGATTTCAAAGCCTTCATATGGGATGTTTAAATCCAGCCATTGTGGAATTTTCTGCAATATATTGCAGAGAAAGCAGGGGATTTCGGGGCAATCTTTATTCGTTAACATAAATTAATCCTACTGAGTGGGGAGTAATTAAATATTTAAATGTTTTTTAATTTATGTTCAATAACATTATTAGAGCTATTGCTTTGTGAGGTTGATAATTGATTATTTTATTTAACCATGTTGATTGTTTATAAATCAGTGGCTTAGGTCTTTTATTTGTAATTGATGGATTGTAGATTTTTTTGATTTTATTTTTTTGATTTTATTTTGTTGTCTGTGTGTTCGTTCATATAACAATTTTAACTGTTCGGATAATAAAATTTAATACCTTAATTGTTAGGCTGGGTGAATATTAGAATGAACATCTGTAGCGAAATATAGCTTGGACTCTAAAAGCTGCAGTGTCCCTATCTCGTCTAACAATCTAACAATAAGGAAAGTTAGAATGACAATGATAAATCTACCTACAAGTAAGTTTGCATATAAGATTAAAGCGGTTGAAAAAATTCACCAATTGACACGGAAAGAGCGTGAAAAAGCACTGAAACTTTCAGGCTACAACCCGTTTTTATTATCCAGCAGTCAAGTATACATCGACCTTCACACCGACTCAGGCACCAGCGCGTTGAGTCAAGAGCAATGGGCGGCTCTAATGACGGGCGATGAATCTTACGCAGGAAGCAGCAGTTACGAAAAGCTGTGTCATAGCGTTGAAGATATTTTTGGCTACCGCCAGTGCATACCCACTCATCAGGGAAGAGGTGCAGAGCAGATATTGCTACCGCTTCTACTTGAGAGAAATTTGGGTAAAGGGTCGCCTAATAGCTCACTTGATAACAAAGTGTTTGTATCTAATTTTCATTTCGATACCACAGCAGCTCACGTTGAGCTGACCGGTTCAACTGCCGTTAATTTGGTGATTGAAGATGCGTATAAGACTGATGTTTCCCACCCGTGGAAAGGTAACATCGATATCGAAAAGTTGACGCTGGAAATTGAGCAGCGAGGCGCCCATAACGTTGTTGCGCTTATTATGACTGTGACCTGCAACAGTATGGGTGGGCAACCTGTTTCGATGGAGAACCTTAGGTTAGCGTATGAGGTCGCTCATCGACATGAAATTCCCGTTGTGATGGATGCGGCTCGTTTTGCGGAAAATGCTTGGTTTATAAAAAGGCGTGACCCGAATTATGCCAATCACTCTATCAAAGACATTGTGTTCGAGATGTTCAAATACGCCGACATGATGGTGATGTCAGCCAAAAAAGACGCCATGGTTAATATTGGTGGTCTTTGTGCCATCAAAGATGACCTCGCTCTGTACCGAGAGGTCCAAGTAGGTTGTGTGGTTCGCGAAGGATTTCCTAGTTATGGCGGCCTAGCTGGGCGGGATGTTAATTGTTTAGCGGTAGGCCTATATGAAGCACTGGATGAAGACTATCTTACCGCTCGAATCGAACAAGTTATTCAACTGGGGCTATGGCTGCTTGATGAGGGAATTCCCATCCAGTATCCGGTTGGTGGGCACGCCGTGTTTATTGATGCGGGTAAATTGTTCCCACACATTCCTAGCAGCCAATTTCCAGGCCAAGCATTAGCTAATGAGTTGTATTTGGAAGGGGGCATACGCTGCGCTGAAATTGGTTCTTTCTTGTTGGGCCGAGATCCGGATACCGGTATTCAAAAAGATTCAGCGGTAGAACTGACTCGTTTAGCGATACCGCGTCGAGTGTATAGCAACGATCAACTTCGCTATGTGGTTGAGTGCATGGTCGCGATTAAAAACCGCGCGCAACAAGTCCATGGTTACGGCTTTGTGTATGAACCTCCGGTACTCAGGCACTTCTTAGCTCACCTAGAGCCGATTATCGCGCCTTAGTGAATCAATTTGGCGAAGGAGTAGCCTCCCACCCACCAGTCCCTTGTGACACTCGCTTCTTCGCCCTTTTTGAACGGATTAGAACCACTGAAACGTCATTAATTAAAACGTTATCAATACCAAATTTGTACCAGTGTGAAAAAGCCCCGCGATGCGGGGCTGGTATCAGCGACGCTGGATTGGTGACTAATCAATCCTAGGGGTAAGTCGCTAAACTTTTAATACTGATTTGAGACCGGCTGCCACTTTATCGACTTTTCCTGGGCCTACGACCACTTGATATCCCGTTTCACTTAATCGGATCACGCCTGTTGCGCCTGCCGTTGTTAGCCCTTGCTTGTTGAGCAGTGACTCGTCTTTTATCTGCAGTCGCAACCGCGTAATACAGTGGTCAACTTCAATAATGTTGTCTTTCCCGCCCAGTGCCGCCAGATACGTTTTGGCGAGTTCAATATCATCGAGGTCTTCACTGTCTTCGTCCATCTTTCCACCGCGGCCAAGTGTCATGAAATTAAACTTAGTAATCAAGAATCGGAATGTGAAGTAGTAAAGGGTTGCCATAAATAGCCCCTGAACGATCAGCATATACCATTGGGTCGCTAGCGGGTTACGAGAAGACAGCACGAAATCAACGAACCCAGCAGAGAAACCGAAACCAGACATCCAACCCATCTGAGCAGAGATAAACATAGATAGACCAGTAAACGCGGCATGGACAACGTACAAAGGTGGCGCCAGGAACATGAATGAATATTCGATAGGTTCGGTGATACCAGTAAAGAATGAGGCCAGAGCAGCCGCCAACATCACGGACGCTACTTTGACTTTGTTCTGCTCCTCTGCACAATGATAAATAGCAAGTGCGGCAGCGGGTAAACCAAACATCATGACTGGAAACATTCCTGCTTGATATCGACCTGTAACGCCTGGAATCGCATCGCCGTTGGCAATGGATTGAGCCCCCCCTAGGAAGTTCGGGATGTCGTTAATTCCGATGACGTCGAAGTAGAAGACAGACTGTAGTGCATGGTGCATACCAATCGTGAGTGTCAAACGGTTTAAGAACCCATAGATACCGACGCCAATGGACTCCAAACCTTGGATCTTACCACCTAGTGCGGTAAGTGCACCAAAAATAGCTGGCCAAAGGAGCATAAGAACGGCTGCGAGTATCATGCCTGCAATGGAAGTGAGAATCGGTACGAGTCGTTTGCCAGAGAAGAAAGCTAAGAATTTCGGTAACTCAATATGTGATACTCGGTTATAGATGGTGGCTGAAATAATTCCGACTAAAATACCGGTGAACTGGTTGCCTACACGCCCAAACGCAGGGTCAACTTCTTCCACGCTTATGTTTTTGATCAGCGAAATCATATCTGGTGATAGTAAAGCCATAAGAACGAGCCACATAACTAACCCTGAAAGGGCTGCTGAACCATGACTATCCTTTGATAGGCCGAAAGACACTCCAAGTACAAACAGCAAAGGCATATTGTCGATGAGTGCCCCCCCTGAGTTTATTAGGAATGCTGCAAGGACACTATCGCCACCCCAAGAAACTGGGTCTAACCAGTAGCCAATGCCCATCAGTATTGCAGCGGCTGGTAAGGTCGCGACTGGAACCATCAGGGATTTTCCTACCTTTTGTAAGTAATCCATTGTTGCCATATGTTTACCCCATAAATTATTTGATGTGTTAGTTATTTTTCGAGGGAAATTATATGGGCGTTTTCGTTCACGAAGTAGGAATAGACGTCATTACTAAAACGAATAATGGTTGAGTTATTTACCCACGTCTAGCGATATATAGCTAGCAAATATTGTGGGATTTCTTATTTTAAGTTGTTGTTTTTATTTTTATTTAATTGTTTTTTTTGGGCTGGTTTGAGTCTTTGCTCTCGTCCGTTTTTATTGATGCTGTTTAACGGTTTCAACATGTAACCTACAAGGCATTGAAACCAAATGACTATTTGTCTTTGTCGTTTCTGCAAAGATAATTTTCGAAAGGAATAAAGCTGGCTTGGTCGAAATAACACCTAGTGTTGAGGAGTCACCATCAGTGAGGTTGCTCGTGATACCTCAATATACAGAACTTCACAATCAACCTATGTGACTAGGCGAATAACTAAAGAGTCAGTGGAGTAACAGTTCGTAAGGGGGGACCTGATTTCACGGAATTGCGAGTAGATTGATGAGGATGGTGGATGAAAAGCAGCGGGTTAACTTCCTTATTTAGAGAAGAGTGTTTCATAAGCGATAGTTACGAGGTGTATATGAGGCTAATACGGAACATATTCGCGGCAAGTTCGACTGTTTTTCCCTCCTGATAACTTGAGCATACTAATAGGGTACTCAAGAGAAAGGAGGTGTGTGATGAGCTTACCTAAATCCGATTCACCGATGGTTGATTACTATCAGCAAAGATTGCAACACGCAAAAAATTGGTGGGAGCGAGCCATGCTTTTGTCTCTTATCGAGCTGTGTAATTGGCAACCAAAATAAACTTAGTAGCATTGGGTGGCACATGCTCCAAGCACCCCCACAAATCCGCCGCCTGATGCTGCTTTCCTTTCTGTAATATCGCTAGCCCAACTATTCTCATTGTCCAATTTATGTTTCAGTTCTTAGGAGCATATCAAGTAATTTGTTATGTGTTCGTGTGCTTATTGGTGTGTATGCTTAAATTAACAAACTTAATCATATTTATGAATGGCGACAAAAGGATTGATTTATGCCACTTACGTTAGACCAAGCTGCTCAGCTAATGAATCAAGATCTAGAACAATTTTTGCTGCGTTGTCCTCTGTCCATCAGTAGTGCAGGGAAGCAAAAAGGTGAAGTCAGATTTTACTTATATGGTTTGGGTGACACTGCAATGGGACGTCATCAAGGAATGCCAGTGAAAGAAGGCCGATTACGTTTATCTACTACTGCGCTTTCGACGACTGCAAAAGCAATTCAATGTATTCATATTCCTGTTTCTCAGTTCGAACAACTCAAGCCTGAATCTATTTCTAAGGTCACTCACTACGATACGGCCAAATTCTTAGTCACGACTCAACTAACAGGCTGTACTTTCGCCATACGCCCGGGCAAGGGCGGCGGGTTAGAGTTTTTACATATCCAACCTAATGGCGACTTTGATGGTAAAAAAGTCCAGCAAGCCGTCGGCAAAGAGTTCCAAGTGTCGTTTGGTCGAGGCTCGCAAAATGACGGTAGCACCTACGATGACAATTCTCGTGTCACCGTGATGGGGGTTCGAGTGAATAATCTATGGAAAGTATACGCGCAGTACCAAGATGGTGATGGCAACATTCTTGGTGTGGAATGTATCTACCAAGAGCCTAGCTCAGTCGCTTACGTTTAGTTTGCTCCAAAACTTTCCTATCGAAAAAGCACCGGTCCGGTGCTTTTTTGTTATCTGAGAAAGAGAAAATGAGCGTTCAACGCTATATCTGGTGAGGTGTTAGCTATGGTAACTTGGCACTATCATGAGTGTAGGATTAAGTAGAAGGTACACCAATAAAGTGATTACGTGGAAACGACAACTAGAGCCGATGAAACATTTGGTGGACTGGGTTTGGTATCTTAAAGTCGAGCGAGATGAACCGATTGACCATCCCCCTCAGTTGATACCGAATGTGAATGCTCACTACATTATTTCGCCTCCAGAGCAACGCTTTTGTTACTACACCCCTTCTCTACAATACCAAGGTAAAGGGACTCATTTACTCACACCAAACACACATACTCTCACGCTCGATGATAGCGCCCCTTTGATACGCCTTGGTTTACGGCTAACACCGACGGCGCTGTATAGATTGGGGCTTAATGAAGCCGGCCAACCGAATCAATGTCGGCAAGATTCTTGGCTTGATGGTCTGTTTCGATTTAAGGACTATCAAGCCTTGCTGATAAAAGGGGATGAGGCCAACATTTTGCACCAAGTCGCCAAGGACGTAGCGCCCTTGCTTGATAAGGAAACCAGCGACAGCGCTGCCCAGTTGGCGGACAAAGCGGTGACGGCTATTGAGCTAAGCCAAGGAATGCAAACGAGCGAGCAGTTGGCGCTTAAGTGCCACACCACAAAGCGAACGCTGGAACGCGCTTTCTCCAAAGTGATTGGTATGAGCATTAAGCAGTATCAAACGATAGTGAAGTGTGAGGCTCTGTTTATGCATTTGTATCAACATCCAAATGAAACGGACTGGGCGACATTGGCGCAGCAATTTGGTTTCAGCGATCAACCTCACTTGATACGACAGGTGAAGAAGCTGTTGGGGGTAACGCCGGGTAAATACCTTAGCATTCGCGACTTGGTGATTGATGTCTATGGGGACTTCGAATAGTTACGCTTTCACGTATCAGCTGTTGGGTGAGTGGGAATCTCCACGCGTTGCAAATATTGTCGCAATTATTCAATTCTGATTGCTTTGGCTTAGGTATATTTCACTTCAAGTCAGGTGCGTAATGAACGTGACCTAACATCTTACTCATTATCCTAACAAGAGACTCATAATTTAGAAGGTAACGCCGGTGTCAATTGCACAATTTAAATCAGGGCAATCTGTTCCATTGATTAACTCGCTTAGCATTAGCTTGATCAAAGCGGATGATCTCATCGACATCATCGAGATGTTTGATAATCCAAATGTTAGTAAATATCTTTTCTTCGCCCCTGCTCCACAAGAAGTGTACGAAGGCTTTTTCAATCCGATCATTGCCAACACAGAGCAAGCGATAGCAACTGGTGAGTGGCCAGACAATCCAACTGCTGTCATTCGTGATGCACAAGGGCAGTTTATGGGCATGACAGGGTTAACTGCGGTAATGTTTTTACAGGGCAATTATGAGGTTGGATATCAATTGCCTGAACATGCGTGGAGACAAGGCATCGCATCCGCTGCCGGGCGATTTATGACCTCAATCGCCTTTAATGAGCTCGAAGCCCATAAAGTGACCGCAGACTGCTACCAAAGTAACATTGGCTCTTACAAAGTGATGGAGTCATGTGGTTTCGTTCAAGAGGGAAGACAGGCTGCTTACTACAAGATGGAACACGGCTTTGATGACCGTGTTCATTACGGAATCACCAAAGCGCAGTATGAAGCTCTCTAACTTTTAGACATGAGCTTGGTATGAACTCGCAGCAAGTTTGGTAATGCTAGGTAAGACACAACAGGGACAATGATTCCCACTGATACCGACGTCACTGCGAGAGGATGTGCGGAAATATACTGAGTAACCCAGGGTGGAATCCAATACACCAAGGGTAACAAAATGATAAAAGTGTAAAACGCCACCCAATGTTTGTTGGGTGGCGAACTTTTTTGTTCGCCACTCATATTCTTAGCCTCGCGCAAAGTAACTGTTCATCACATAGCCGTACTTGGTGGTGTGGTCGGCCAATACTTTACCTAGCACTTCACCGTAATCACTGCGCCAATCATTCATCAGTTCTGCCAGTACGGAAGCCCATGTGGTGACTTTTACTCCAGCTTGAGTTAAGCGAGCAATCGTGACTTCTTGAACGGTTTTGTTCCACGTACCTGAAGCATCGATCACCGCATACACATCGTAACCTTCTTCGATGGCGGATAGAGCAGGAAACAGCAGGCAAACGTCGGTCACAATACCGGCCATGATGATTTTCTTGCGCCCTGTTTTTTCAATAGCTTGTTTGAATGCAAGGCTATCCCATGCGTTGATCTGACCTTCACGCTCAATCACTTCTGTTCCCAAAATCTCTGGAATCTCGGGCATGATTGGCCCGTTTGGCCCCTCTGGTAAGCTCGCGGTGATAACAGACGGAAGGTTAATCGCCTTGGCCATTTTGCTCAGTGCCACAATGTTGTTTTTCAGCACGGTTGGGTGTTCGTCTCCTAATCCAACCATTAAGCCTGTTTGGTGGTCGATCATCGCAAGTACTGCGTTTTCTGGTGTTAAGAATTCTGAGAATGGTTTTGAGTTGGTCATAGTGTATCCCTCACTGATTTTTGTGGTTTGTCTCTACCCAAATAACAATTGGGTAGAGCTGATGTATGGGTAATTAAGTTATTCGGTGTAGATCAAAATGAGCTGGCTTTCGCTGGTGGCCGTGAACGTTAAGTCATCGGTACGGATCAACGTGCCTGCTTCTATGGTTTGTCCGTTCACTTGAGCTGCGCCAACGCTAAGATAGGCGAGTACTTCTCCTGCATGAGTTGTGGCTTGGCCTTCTCGCGCTAGCAACACGTCGATGACGGTGTGGCTGGCAAAGGTATCTTGCTCTGAATCGTGGCCACCGTAGACGCGAGTGCGCTCTCCTGGTGTAGGTTGATACACCTTGTAACCTGCTGGTTGCCCTTTGGTTTCTGGTAGAACCCACAGTTGAATCATTTGGTTGGGTTTGTCGTCGGGGTTAACTTCGTTATGAGAAAAACCTTCTCCGCCAGCGCGCTGTACTTGAACATTGCCAGCGCTAAGCCCCTGCCCATGTTCAAGCGAACCGGCATGCTCGATTCGCCCTTTTGCCATCACGCTGATCACGTCGATTTCATGGTGTGGGTGCATACCCGTTTCGCCATAAGGCTGAAAGTTTGCATCGGCCAGATAGACAAAGTGGCCAATACCGTTAAAGGACGCGGCGTTTTTACGAGCGCCAAACACACGTTGGTCCATCACTAGCTGCTTTTCTTTAAGACCAGCAAAGCCACCTTGGGGTAGTTGAGAAAGAGTAAGCAATTCCATATCAAGCTCCAGTGTTTTGATTCGTTGTCGATGGAGTTAGATTAGTTTGTTGCTATAGATTGATATATAAGCGCATTGATATAACATTGTTCTAAAAATGGTAACAATAAAGTGGGAAACCTCAGTAAGGTGGAGGAAAGAATGGAAGCGAAGAGATACGATATTAACGACATGATGGTATTCGCTACTGTCGTCGAAACTGGCAGCTTTACTGCAGCGGCAGAATCGATGGGGTTACCTAAATCGAACATCAGCCGTAAAGTGTCGCGTTTGGAGTCGGAATTAGGTGTGCGCTTGCTTGAACGCTCTACGCGTAGCCAACATCTTACTGAAGTGGGTGAGCGGTACTATGCATACTGTCAGAGAATCAAAGAGGAACTAGAAGCTTCCCGACTCGCGGTGGAAACCTTACTCGAAAAGCCGCAAGGTCGGTTGAAAGTGTGCGCGTCTGTGGCAATTGGGCAGGGGATGTTGGCGCCATTGTTGGCTCATTACTATCAACAATACCCAGATGTACAAGTGGATTTGGACCTGACCAATCGACGTGTTGACGTGCTTGAAGAAGGCTACGATGTGGTGATTCGCGTCGGGGAGCTGCCGAGTTCGAACTTGATTGCGAAAAAGCTATGTCAGTTAAAGTTAGCGTTGTACTGTGCTCCGTCTTACGTTGAGCAGGCTGGGCTGCCAGTTCAGCCGGGCGATCTCACTCAGCACCAGTGTTTGCTTATGAGTGCCAAAGAGCGCAAACCGGTTTGGCAGCTATCTTCACTGTACGACACAACGTCCTTAGTTTCTAATCAATCAAGCCCGTCGGTTTCTGTGGCGTTTGCTCCTGTTCTGGAATGCGATGATTTTTCGGTACTCAAACAGCTTGCACTCGATGGAATGGGGATCACCGAGCTTCCACAATACCTAGCTAACGGCTCTGTTGAATGTGGTGATTTGGTGGAAGTGCTGCCTGAATGGCAATTTTCTCCGGTCGATTTATACGCGATTTACCCAAGCCACCGTGGGGCGACACCCAAAGTGCGCTCTTTTCTCGATTTTGTTCATGACAAACTGTCGCCTTTTCGTGGCGAAATAGGCAGTTCTCGCTAACATTAGTAGTGAAACCCGGAAAAACTAGATATAACAACATCAGGGTGGTTGGCTATGGAAAAGGTTGTGGACTTAAATCGTTGGCATAAAGAGCACGTGAAAACCGCGCAAGATCTCCAAGAAGTGTTTACCGAGATCCAGATGCGTTATCAAACGGATCCGTTTCCAGATTACGCTCATCGTGTGGAAAAGCTGCAAAAGCTCAAGCAAGCGTTAAAGGCGCATCAAACAGAGCTAATTCAAGCCATCAGCGAAGATTATGGCTATCGAAGTGAGTTCGATAGTTTGATTTGCGATATTCTCCCGGCCGTCAACCATATTCACTATACCTTATCTCACCTACGTAAATGGATGCGGCCAAAGCGCCGTTCTTCTGGGTTACTGCTCGCTCCATCTCAGACCACAGTTCATTTTCAACCGCTTGGTGTGGTTGGTGTCATCGTGCCTTGGAACTTTCCTATCGTATTGAGCTTGGCTCCGATTGTGACAGCCATAGCAGCCGGTAACCGAGTCATGGTGAAGTTAAGTGAGCATACGCCGAAAGCCAATCGAGTATTAAGTGATGTGTTTGCGTGTTTAAGTGACGACATTCAGCCAGTTGAAGGGGAGGCTGAAATCTCGGCGCTATTTAGCCAGTTGCCGTTCGATCATATCCTGTTTACCGGGTCGACCGCAGTTGGTCGTTTGGTAGCACAGGAAGCGGCTAAAAACCTTACTCCAGTTACCTTAGAGCTCGGGGGGAAATCACCGGCCATCGTTGCTAAAGATGCCGATATCACTTCTGCGGTCGATGCGATTATGCTGGGGAAAAGCATTAATGCGGGGCAAATTTGTGTCGCTCCCGACTATGTTTTTGTTCCTGAGGGCAAAGAACATTCCTTCATCAACACTTACTTGAAACGCTTCGATTCAGCGTTTGCTAAGCGCAACCAGCAGCGAGAAGTGACCCATATTGTGAACAATGGCCAATATCAACGTTTACAGAGTTATTTATCGGATGCGCGAAGTAAAGGGGCGAAAATTCACACCATTGAAGCAGAACCCAGCACAGGGAGACAAATGCTGCCTCACTTGGTCAGTAACGTTACCTTCGACATGCGCTTAATGCAGGAAGAGATCTTTGGCCCGATACTTCCAGTCGTTACCTACCGCCACATCAACGAAGTTACCAGCTATATTAATAGCCGCCCAAGGCCACTGGCGCTTTATTTGATGAGTGGAAGTAAGACGCTGCAACAACAGATCTTGCAGCAAACGCATAGTGGTGGCGTGTGCTTCAACGATACACTTCTGCACCTTGCCGCAGACGATGCGCCGTTTGGTGGGATTGGAGAGTCGGGAATGGGGCAATACCATGGTATTGAAGGGTTCAGAACTTTTTCCAAAGCTAAGACGGTGCTTACCACACCACAATGGTTACCACGTAGTCGAATTATCTTACGCTGGCGAAATCTTGCTCAAAAAGCCCTGTCTACGTTGTTTATTCGCTAGTTTCTAGAGGTCTGCCCTTTTTTCACCGATGAGAAAGGGCTACTATCCACCTGCCTGTTTGGGCAAAGTAATACCTAGGCCAACAATTATGTTGGTACTTTAATTTTTATTCTCAGGGCGGGGCGGAATTCCCCACCGGCGGTATATCCATTTATTGGATCAGCCCGCGAGCGCTCGATTCGTCGAGGTCAGCAGATCTGGTGAGAAGCCAGAGCCGACGGTTATAGTCCGGATGAGAGAGAATGGAAACACACTCACCTGCATCGTGTCAGGAGGGTGCATTTCGTTTTGGATTTTATATCCCTCATACAGCCCTGATTCTGGTGATATTTAGGAGTTTAACCATGAATCAGTCTTCTCTACTTGCCGAGTTCGGCGATCCAATCACTCGTGTTGAAAATGCACTGTCTGCTTTAAAAGAAGGCCGTGGTGTTTTGTTGTTAGACGATGAAGATCGTGAAAATGAAGGCGACATCATCTACTCGGTAGAGCATCTAACTAATGCGCAAATGGCACTGATGATCCGCGAATGTAGCGGCATCGTGTGTCTATGTCTGACGGACGAGCAAGCGACCAAGCTTGACCTTCCGCCAATGGTCGTAAATAACAACAGCGCAAACCAAACAGCGTTTACCGTTTCAATTGAAGCGAAAGTTGGCGTGACAACGGGTGTTTCAGCGCAAGATCGTGTGACAACGATTAAAACGGCGGCCAACCCGACTGCTAAACCTGAAGATTTGGCAAGACCAGGTCACGTATTCCCACTACGTGCTCGTGCTGGTGGTGTATTGACTCGTCGTGGTCATACCGAAGGAACCGTGGATCTGATGCAAATGGCTGGCTTACAGCCTGCTGGCGTTCTATGTGAAGTGACTAATCCAGATGGAACAATGGCAAAAGCGCCTGAAATTGTGGCGTTCGGTAAGCTGCACAATATGCCAGTACTGACGATTGAAGATATGGTTCAGTACCGCACAGAGTTCGATCTTAAGCTTGCATAATTGACCTTTTGGAGAGGCAAGTGTTGGTTTCAACCTTGCTTCTCTAAAATTGAAAGTATTTCCTAGAAACTCAACTATATTTTAGTCAAACAATAATTGTGGTTGGCTAATTTATGAAAAGTTTACATATATCTATTCTATTTCCCTTTCTGTTAATAGGGTGTTCCTCTCCCAGCACCATGAGTGTCATTGACGGGATCACCTATACCGCTAAAAACGAGGGTGGTTTTCGCGCCCCGATACGGCTTAAATACCCTTTACAAACAACTCAAGTGAGTTTGGATGGGCAGCTTGATTATGAAGTCGGTGATATATGCTTAGCTTCGCGGTATCGCTCTCCAAAAACAGCGCTATGTATAAAAGATGCTCTGTCAAAGGAAGACTATAAAATCGAACATGCAGTGTATGGGCAATTGACACCTAAGACAGCGAGTAATGCTTCAATTCTGCAGGCGACATCGGAGCTTGATGCGAAACTCGTTACCTTGATTTCACGACAAATAGCTGTGGGTGAATGCCAGAATAACGCTGATGATAAAAACACGAGTTCTGAGCAAGAATGTGAAACACAAACGCAAGTTTATACAGAGGCAAAAGTGGAAGCGGATCAGGCCAAAGCCACGCTTCAAAAGGCTTTAACTCAACAAAATGTTCGAGTGTATAACTGGAGTGATAAATATGAAGTGAAAGGTGATGTTTTAGTCCCTGTCAAAGGTAGCGCCAATGCTTCCGTTGGTGGTGAGAGTAGCGGCTATACCATTGTTGATGGGTTTCGAACTTCTACGCTTCACACGCATTGTTTAAAGAAAGCAAAGATCAAAGAGATTGAGAAATACTCAAATAGCAGCTATTTAAAAGTCGTGACAAAAACTATGGAAGCTGAATCTATTTATTTTAGCGCGTCACAGGCGAAGTTTGCTCGAATTAAAGCAGAATACGGTCAGTCATTAAGTGATGCACAGCTTGCAGAAATAGAGATGACATTAGATATGGCCTCTAACATCAGTAGCCAAGGGCATTTAAAAAGGACTAAAAAAAGTGATGATAGCTCTGGTCTCTGCATGACTTACTTTGCGGTACTCACGGATCTTTCAGATATGCCAACTTGCAAAGAATAGAATAATTAGTCTCTCCAGAGTAAAAAATGGCCAGCATATGCTGGCCATTTTTTGTTTAGGTTAAGGGGTTAGGCTTGTTGAGGCTCGGCGTTTATCTCACCTGATTGCCCTTTCTTGCCTAGGATGCGGCTGGTAATGGTGCCGGCGGTCATCGCACCCGATACGTTCAGGGCGGTACGCGCCATGTCGATAAGAGGTTCGATTGAGATAAGAAGCGCGGCGATAGTCACAGGTAGCCCCATTGCTGGAAGTACGATAAGCGCAGCAAAGGTTGCACCACCACCTACGCCAGCAATACCGAATGAGCTAATGGTAATGATTGCGATAAGTGACAAAATGAAATTGATGTCAGTCGGGTCGATACCTACCGACGGCGCGACCATTACTGCCAACATGGCTGGGTAGATACCCGCACAGCCGTTCTGACCAATGGTTGCACCAAAAGAAGCCGATAAGTTAGCGATCGCTGGCGGCACATTCAGCTTAGTGATTTGCGCTTCTACGTTAAGTGGAATGGTTGCTGCTGAACTGCGTGACGTAAAGGCGAAAGTGAGCACTGGCCAGATTTTCTGAAAGTACTCTTTCGGGCTGACGCCAACAAAAGAGACCAAAATGCCATGTACGACAAACATCAGCGCAATGGCGACATAAGACGCAACGATAAAGCCGAGCAAGTTTAATATGTCAGACGCGCTTGAAGTCGCAACCACTTTTGCCATCAATGCAGCGATACCATAAGGCGTTAGCGCCATGATCATTTTTACTAAACGCATTACGATAGATTGGCTTGCTTCAACAAAGGTGCGAATCGGAGATTCCAGTTCTTCTTTTTCCGCCATGACTTTACGTGCAGCAATGCCCGTTAGCACGCCAAAAATAACCACAGCGATAATCGAAGTAGAGCGAGAACCAGTCAGGTCGGCAAATGGGTTGGTTGGAATAAATGATACCAACATCTGAGGAATGGTTAGATCGCTAACTGAGCCGGCGCGGTTCTCGAGCACTGCAATACGTGCTGTTTCACGCGCACCTTCTGTTAGCCCTTCAGCCGAGAGACCAAATGCTTGTGTGACCACAATACCGATAATGGCTGAAATTGCAGTCGTGGCTAACAGTACCGAGATAGTCAGCCCTGAAATCTTGCCAAGTGAGCCGCCTTTTTCTAGCTTCACTACGGCTGCAATCATCGACACCAATACCAACGGCATGATGATCATTTTCAGTAAGCCGACATAGCCTCGGCCGACAATATTCACCCACTCTAGAGTTTGAGCGACGACGGTACTGCTTTCTCCAAATAGAAGTTGTAGCGCAAGGCCAAAGCCACTACCTGTGACTAGCCCAAGTAGTACCAAGCGTGAGAGTGTGTTCCCTTTCTTCTGCAGTCCATAGAGGAAGACGAGGATAAATGAAAATACCGCCAGCGAAGCGATAACAGCAATAAGCATTATTGATTGTCCTTGTTATTTATTCTGAATTGATAATTTATGTGAATGTTTTATGGGTTGTTATTCTGTAAAGGTACAAATTATGTTGTTTGGGATGAAATGAAAAAAAGGTATGAAATATAAGAAAAAGGCATTAAATGACTTGGATTCAATTTGATGAGTGAATCGAGGTTGCGAAATGTTTCATTGGTTTAAAAAGGGGCCACCATAAATAGGTGACCCAAGCAGTGAATGAAGAGCACTAGAATCAAGGCCCTAGTGTGCCGTTGCTAATGAGGGTGAGTCGACTCTCTGGCCAAGGCGCATCATCCATGTGGCGGCAACAAGAACGATGATGCCTACGATAACAAAGCCATACTGTGTGGTGTCGGTGTGCGCTAAAAAAGCGATCAGCACGTAGCTTAAACTCTGGACTAGAGTAGAAAACATCACCAGCCCTCCATCGACACGACCTCTCTGCTCCATAGCAATGGTATGGTGCATCCAGTTGGTGCGGGCAATGCGGTTAAGTGCATTGAAAAAGCCAAAACCTAGCGTCAGTAACACGATATACAAAGGTTCTACCATTCCTCCCATCGCCAGCAGCAAACCTGCAAGTACTAACATTGAATATTGCATTATGCGTAGATGAGAACCTGTGGAGAGGATTTTAGATACCATCAAACCTGTGATCAGCGAACCGAGTCCAAATGCAATGTTATACCACGCGACCCAAGAGCCGGAGACCTGTTGCTCGGCAAACCAAATAGGGACCAGTTTGCCCAAAAACGTCAGAACTGGATAAGACAAGCATGACACAAGCAACACGGCGTAAAACGCAGGTTGTTGGCTGAAAATAGTCTTTATTTCGGTGACTTGCGCTATAAATGGTGTTTTTTGAGAGCGACGGATTTTTTGTGCATAGGGAGTGACCACATAGCTCATCGTTGCAATACCAGAGGCTATGGCGGCGAACAGTGCAAATTCAAACATGCCCCACATCTCGAGTAATACAATGCCCAATGCGCCGGCACCCAGTGTAGTTCCTTGCATCACCACTTCTTGATAGCCGGATATTTTCGCGTATTCCGATTGCTGGTAGTTCTCTTGGGTAAACGCATTATTGGCATTCCAAGCCACGTTACTGGATACCCAAAACACCAACTGGGATGCGGCCAATATCCATATCGAGCCACTACCAAAAAGGTAGCTCAGCATGACAATCAGTGCGGTTGTCGATTGCAGTGCCTGAACGGCGATAAGAACCTGTTTACGTGAATGACGATCGATAAGTGTTGAGAAAAACGGTGTGGTCATAAATGAAATCGCGGTACAGGCAAGCGCCAGTAATGCGACAAACGTGCCCATATTAGGTTGCTGCAGCATTAGCCAAGGCAGTGCCATCATAAACAAGCCGGAGCTGATGCCATCAAAGAAGCGAGCTATGAGATATGGAGTTGATTTGTGCTGAGTACTCACCACCCAGCGATTCTTGGCTTGCTGCCCTGTTAGTAGTTTAACCATCGTTGCTTTTCTCCGTGCAATCCAACTGACTGGCTGCTACTCTAATACCTAAAGTTAACTTGAGGTAAGGTGCTATTTTCACTTTTTTGAAAGAATGCTGATTCGAGGGGGTAACAATGGAAATGAGTGTTGGGGAAGTCGCTAAACGCGCGGGTGTCGCGGTTTCTGCGTTGCATTTTTATGAACAAAAAGGCTTGATCACAAGTTGGCGTAATCAAGGCAATCAAAGGCGCTATCACAGTAGCGTGCTCAGAAGGGTGGCGGTGATCAAAGCTGCTCAGCAGGTTGGCTTAACCTTAGAAGAGATCTCTGATGCCATGTCACACTTGCCATTGAATCAAGCGCCCAATAAGCAGCAGTGGGAAGAGATGGCGACAAGTTGGCACGATTTGCTCGAACAGCGAATTGAGCGCCTGCAATCACTGCAAAGTAACCTCAGTGGCTGCATTGGCTGTGGTTGTTTGTCGCTTGAAAACTGCAGCCTGCGTAACCCTGATGATGTGCTAGGAGAAAAAGACACGGGGTCAGTATTGCTGCCTTAATTTTCTGAATGCTTTAGCAGTGACGTTATGGTTGAAAATAACCAACTGTTGAGTGGCGAATCTCTTTTAGCGCGGCGACAGGACATGACATAAGTCACTTCTAACCCTTCTAAGTGACGAGTATCAACCACGCGGCAGCCTTTCGGGACATTGTGCATAAACGTTAACCCGAAATGGTCTGACTGCAAAACAATATTGTGGCTCATAACCGGATTTTCTACTTCCACGGCTGGAGAGATGTGGTAACCAATATGTTTGAGCCTATCTAGCATTCGATATTTATGATCGTTCCAGCCAGGCGTTTGCAGCACGACCATTGGGTACGCTATTAGCTGCTCCAAAGTTTGCGCGGGATGATCATTTCTAACAAAGAATACTGCCCTATCTGTAGTGATGGTTCGTTGGTACAGAGATTGGGGCATAGAGTCGTCCAACGCATGTATCGCAATGCAGTTTTCTCCCTCTAATAACTGTCTTTTGGGTTCCTCCCCCCAACGTAAGAACGAAAATTTTGCATGTGGTGCTTGTAGTGCTAGATATAGACGGTCGCCAAAACGACTCCAGAACAATGTGTTGGCATAGATGGTGATGTGTTCTGACAGCGTACTCGGTGAAAACTGCTGGTGCTGAATGGCGTCGGCGTTTCTTAAAATGGCATCAAAGTGATGGATATTGGCATCCATAAAGCTAGTTGGCTCGAAGCCACTCTTAGTTTGGACAAACAGCGGATCATCAAGTTGGCTTTTTAGCTTAGACAATGTTTTGCTAATAGCCCCGCTCGTTTTGCCCATCGCTTCAGCAACCAGCCCAACATTTTTTAGCTGGTACATCTTTTTGAGTACCACAATGTTTTGAATATCTAGATTCATAATGATTCCGATGTCATCTACTGGCAATTATAGTAGCGCAAGCCTCATCAGAGACACCATGACTTATACCTAATATTGCGAAGGGTGGTAATGGATTTCCGGATCGGAAATCTTGGTTTTCCTCGTGGCGGCAGGGGAGTTGGCTTAAGGTAGACACGTGCAAGAGATAAGGGCGGTGATTTAGCCCCTACCTTGGACTCTTAATTGTTTTAGGAAGCGTTAACCCCGCTTTATATTTTTAGGTTTTTTTGGCCAGCAGGATGCTGGCCTTTTTTTGTTCGAAGTGTCCACTCTATTTGTCATCTTCAGTGAAGGGGAGAAAGTTCTCAAATTGGGCACTGCCTAATTGAATATGCTATGGGGAATAATCAATTTCCGGATCGGAAATCTTGGTTTTCCTCGTGGCGGCAGGGGAGTTGCCTTAAGGTAGACAGGTGCAAGAGATAAGGGCGGTAGTTTAGCCCCTACCTTGGACTCTTAATTGTTTTAGGGAGCGTTGACCCGCTTTACACTTTTAAGTTTTTTGGGCCGGCAGGACGCTGGCCTTTTTTCTTCGTATTATCCACTCTATGTTTCGTCTTCAGATAGAGGGAGGTGGATATCAAACTGAGCCCCACCTAAGTGACTTTGCTGTACTGAAACCTGACCTCTATGACGTTCAACAATCTGTTTTACTATCGCGAGACCAAGCCCGAAGCCATTGTGTTGCTTGTTACGAGAAGAATCGGCGCTATAAAACGCATCGAAGATAAACGGCCAATGTTGTGACTCAATTCCGCTCCCGTCATCCTCAATACGAATCACCGCTTTATGTGGTTGCTTGATGACAGTGACCTCGATACGGCTTTTCGCATAGCGGTTGGCGTTGTTAATCAGGTTGCTAAGTGCTCTTGCCCATAGAGAAGTATCTATATCCGTATAACAAGGTTCAGATTGATTCACGCTCACAGCGATGCCATTGGGTGTGTTGGCTTTGTTCATTGCCATTTGAATCGTATCGTTGATGTTTATTCGCTTAACATCTAGCACGGCATCGGGGCGTTCTACTTTGGCAAAGTAAAGCAGCTCCCCCACCATGGATTCCATTTCTTCGGTGTCTTCGACGATACTGGTCACTTTTTTATATTGAGCAGGTGTGAGTTCATCGTCCAAAAGCATTTCTGCTTGCCACTGCATACGAAAAATAGGCGTGCGAAGGTCGTGAGCGATAGCGTTGGTGAGCGCTCGGTTACTAGTGATCAAATGGCTGATCTTGTCTGCCATGAGGTTAAAACTTTTGTTCAAGGTGCCTACAGCATATTTACTCTGAGTGGGAGCTCGTGCAGACAAGTCGCCTTCGGCAAACTGCAGAGTTGCCTGTTCCAGTTGTCGAACTCGGCGGTTAAGAAACCATATCAAACACACTGAGTACAACAAAAAGCCGGCGAAAATGAAGCTCCAAAGAATATTGTCATCGAATGAGATCGCTTGCCTAAGTTCTGTCGATTCATCTGGCAACACACTATAGACAGTTGGACTATCGGCGAGCTTCAGCCAAAAGTGGTAATCACTGTCGTAAAAAATGGGTTTATCTGGTGAGGATTGAGAGAAGTAAGCACGAACATCATCAGGCAGGTCGCTGACCGCGTACGCGGTGAGGATTTTATCAGTTTTGTCGACAACGTTTTGTAGGGCTTGAACACCTTGCTCTGCACCTTGGTTGACGTAGATATTGGTAATTAACTCCTGAAACGCTTCTCCCTCAAGTTCTTTGAGGACTTCATCGTAGTCGGTGTATACATTGTAAATAATCACTTCATAGGCGGTCAGGCTTAAACCAAATAGAATAAATAGCCCTAATAAGGATTCTAGGTAGATACGGCGCATAGTGACCTCAATGAGCGTTAGGAAGAAACATTACCAAGCATCAGGGACGAACAAGTAGCCTTTGCCTCTTACGGTAATGATACGTTGTGGTGTTGCCGAGTTGTCGCCGAGCTTTTTGCGCAGCGCTACCACTTTGTTATCAATCGTGCGGTCGATTCCATCATACTCAATACCTCTTAACGCTTGCATGAGCACGTCTCGTGAGAGAGCTTCATCAGGTGACGATGCGAGAATCCATAGCAAATCAAACTCACTGTCGGACATATCGACGGCATCGCCTTGCAGCTGACAATGCTTTCGAGACTTATTCAAAGCCAGCTGACCAAACGACAGCGTGTTTACTTGCTCTTCTTTGGCTGCTGATTCGGCAGGCGAACGTCGTAGCAACATTCGCATTCTTGCTAACAAAACTCGTGGTTTAATCGGCTTGTTAACAAAGTCATCGGCGCCAATTTCCAATGCAGCAACATGGTCGAAGTCGTCATCGCTGGCGGTGAGCATGAGTACTTTACCTAAGTACTGTGTCCGAATCTGTCGGCAAATTGTCAGGCCATCGTCACCGGGTAGCATTAAATCGAGCAATACGATATCCGGCTGTTGAGTGATGATCGCCTCAACGGCACCTTCACCATCGGCGAACGTAGTAACTGTGAAGTTCTGTTGGCAGAAATATTCACTCAACATGTCGCGTAGTTTCATGTCGTCTTCAATGATAAATAGCGTATGTAAGTTGCTCATAATTCCTCTGCCAATTGAGCGATAGCCAGTAAGGGTAGTCTGCACCACGATGGATTAGGATGCAAAAACAGTAGGAAACGAGTGGATTATCTAGAGGATCGCCACGGTGTGAGCTCATGGCGCCGGATCTGGTTTATTGAGTTAACGTTACACTGGCATACGCTTGTACCGCTTTCGTTGCTTCAAGGTTACTGCGTTGTAAGCGGCGGTAATGATTGAGTGTGAGGCTCAGATACTTTTCAGCGATCAATGCTTGTTGACCGGATTCGGACTGCCAGAGCTTACACCCGACGGCTGAAATAGGTTGACTGCTTCCCTTACTGGCAAGTAGCACTTCATAAATGCGCTTGTTGTCCTCGACCAGTGATTCGTTTTTCATCCCATAGCCAAGTTCCGACAAGGTGTTGCGCAGCGTAAATTGTTGATAGACCGGGCACAGCAGGAAATCGATCTCGAGATCTTGGTTGGCTTCTGCAATCGCTTGGCATAGCTGAGCCGTAAGCTCGCCGCCGACACCCCCTATGATGACTAAGTGGCGACCACCAAACTCATTCAGGGGCAGGGTGGCGACATCAATACAGTGTGTATGCCAACGGCTGTTAAGATTCGCAGGGAAACGCTGTTTGAGGCGCAGTTCTAGTTTGTCCATCAGTGTCGGTACAATATCGACAAAGTGTATGTTTGGCGCTTTGCCGCTGCTCAGTAACGCGGCCCCCAATAAACCGTGGTCACAGCAACAGTCCCAAATATGGTCGTAACCGGTTTCAACCATGGACTCAATACGCAGGAGCCGCTTCTTTAACTTCATAGTGTTGATTGCTTCAAATAAAACCGGCGCGATTATAGTCGATCAAAATAGTCTTTTACGAATGAAATAAAGGTTCTTAACCGTTTAGGTTGGTATTTATCTCTTGGGTAGATGGCAGAGAAATCGACGGTCGGGATCTTCCAGTGCTCAAACACTTCTTGCAGCTCGCCTTCTGCTATTTCGTCTTGGCAGTAAATGGTGGGGACTCGAATAATACCGTTGCCGTTTAAAGCACCTTTAACTAGCACTCGACCATTTTTGCACTGTAAGTGGCCATGGACTTGCGTGTCGACTTTTTGGGTGTCGTCGCAGCTGATAAAGCTCCACTTTTTCACCGAGCCGGTTAAGCAATGGTGCTGAGCCAACTCTTTTGGGTGACTTGGTGTGCCATAACGCTGTAAGTATTTCGGGCTTGCCAGTGTGCCCATTTCAATATCCAGTAGCTTGCGTGCGACGAACCCGGCGTCGTCTAGCTTGCCCATGCGAAAGGCGATATCAAAGTCCTCTTCAATCAGGTCGACTCGATGGCTACTGAAATCGAGGTCGATGCTGACATCTGGGTGCTTAAACATAAAATCACTCGCAACTTGAGCGATCAGTTCTTCGCCTAAATAGCCACCGACACAGTTGATTTTGATTTCACCTCGAACCGACTCCACGTCGTCGACAGCGGCGAGCAAGGCTTGATCAATACCATGCAACGACTGCTCACATTGTTGGTAGAACGCCTTTCCGGCGTCGGTCAGTTTCAAAGTCCGAGTGGTTCGTATCAGTAAGGTGACGCCCATCTGAGCTTCTAGATTACTGATTTGGCGAGAGACATGAGAGCGAGAAACTTCTAGTTCTTCTGCCGCTTTGGTGAAGTTCCCAAGCTTGGCAATCAGGACGAAAGAGCGAATATCGGCAAGGTTGATCTGGTTAATCATAATGATGGCCCTACAAGTAATAGTCTTTATTGTTGCTATATGGCAACAGTGTTTCAACTAATGGTGTATATATCAACAATAATGTTTTGCTTAATATACTCCCCATCGCAGCGAGGCAGACCAACTGAAGAGTCGCTGCTCCAAACAATACTTATTAGTGTGGCGGTTAGCCAAGATGAGGAAACATAAGATGAAAAAACTAATTGTAATTACAGGTGCAAGTTCTGGTATTGGTGAAGCGATTGCTCGTCGTCTAAGTGATGAAGGTCATCCACTTCTTTTGTTGGCTCGTCGTGTTGAGCGTTTGGAAGCGCTAAACTTGCCAAACACTCTATGTGAAAAAGTCGATGTTACCGATAAAGCTAGCTTTGAAGCTGCTATCGCGAAAGCAGAAGAAACTTATGGCCCTGCTGATGCTCTTGTAAACAATGCTGGCGTGATGCTTCTTGGTCAAATTGATACTCAAGATGCTTCAGAGTGGAAGAGCATGTTTGATGTAAACGTACTTGGCTTACTGAATGGTATGCAATCAGTACTTGCACCAATGAAAGCGCGTAACAGCGGTACTATTATTAACATCAGCTCAATTGCAGGTAAGAAAACGTTCCCTGATCACGCGGCTTATTGTGGTACTAAGTTTGCTGTTCACGCGATTTCTGAGAACGTACGTGAAGAAGTGGCCGCTTCTAATGTTCGTGTGACAACCATTGCACCTGGCGCGGTAGAAACTGAATTGCTGTCTCATACGACTTCTCAAGACATCAAAGATGGTTACGATTCTTGGAAAGAGGACATGGGTGGCGTTCTAGCAGCGGATGATATTGCTCGAGCAGTGGTATACGCTTACCAACAGCCGCAAAACGTTTGTATTCGTGAAATTGCACTAGCACCAACGAAGCAACAACCGTAATTTGAAGAACTGACTTTCTAGCCCAGCGTACCGCTGGGCTTTTTTATGCCTATCGCTTGTCATCGGATTCTTACAAACGCCGACATTTCTATACAAGCCCACGACATTAATTCTTAATAAAACAGCGTACATTTGTTTCATCTTAGATTATTCAGAGACAAACCCATGCTGAAATATATCCCTATCGCTTTTACTTCATTGGCACTGACTGCATGTGCTTACAATCAACAGCCCGTAGTTGATATGACCAATGTAGACCCAGTGCAATACGAGCAAGACTTCAACTACTGCCAAGGTTATGCCGAGAACGTTGATAAAGGTGAAGCCGCAAAAGTGGGAGCCGAAAACAGTGCCATTGGTGGTGCTGCAATGGGGGCAGTGCTAGGCGCGATTGACAGTGGTATCGGCGGCGCAGTGGTTGGTGCAGCCGCAGGTGGTGCGGTCGGCGCTGGAGCAGGAGCGCTTGGCGGCTCAGAAGAGGCGACCAAAACTCAGGCGCTCGTGCTAAGGCAGTGTTTATCGCATAAGGGTTACACCGTTTACGACCTAGAGTCTTAGATCAAATTATTAATTCATAGAGAGGTGACGCGATTAGGTGTGGCCTCTCTGCGTGTTGCTTTTCTCCCCTCGCTTGTTTGTATACCCATGAATAAATTCAATAAACTGCTTAAGACGGAATTGTCTTACGTGACATTCACCGTGCTTGTCGCCATTTATTTTGCATTAGTCATAAACCTGCCTATCTATAAAGAGTTGGCTTCGATCACCCAGCACCTTGATAACGTTAAGTTAGGCTTTTTAATTTCCGTCCCACTGTTTTTTGCTGCCGCACTCAACTTTCTGTTTAACCTTTTCAGTTGGCCATGGATAACCAAGCCATTTTTTGTGGCGTTGTTGGTGATTTCAAGTGCAGTGAGCTATGCCGGCTACAACTATGGCACCATGTTCGACTATGGGATGGTTCAGAACATCTTTGAAACCGACAGTGGTGAAGCTCAGGCGTATATCAGCCAATACTCCATTATCTGGGTGGCTGTCATGGGGATTATCCCAGCAATTTTGGTAGCCAAATCTAAATTAGTTTGGCGTTCTGACTTCACTAAGGTGGTGGTAACTAAAGTCCTTTCAATGGCCGCTTCCCTTGCTGTTATTGCGTTTATTGCTGCATTTTACTATCAAGATTATGCCTCGATTGGTCGCAATAATAGTTACCTGAAGAAGATGATTATTCCTACCCAGTTTGTCTATAGCACCACTGGTTACATTAAAGATACTTACTTGTCATCGCCAATGGAGTTCAAAACGTTAGGCGCTAAAGCGCACCAATCGGATAGGGCGGTTGCTCAAGCCAACAGTAAACCTAATTTGGTTGTGTTTGTGATGGGCGAGACGGCTCGGGCACAAAACTATCAGGTGAACGGCTATCCAAGACCAACCAACCAGTATACCCAACCGCTTAATATGATTACTTTTCATGACGTCCGATCATGTGGGACGGCAACGGCTGTCTCGGTACCATGTTTGTTTACCAACTTAACTCACGACTCTTTCGATTCTGAACAAGCTACGCACCAAGATAATTGGCTGGATATCTTGCAGCACGCGGGTGTCGATGTGCTTTGGAAAGAAAACGATGGTGGCGATAAGTCGATGGCGACACGGATCAAGAAGATTGAGGTCGACCGTAGCAAAAGCAACGAGTTCTGTGATGGCAGCAGCTGTTACGACATGGCGCTGTTAGAAGACTTTGAACGTCATGTGGATTCGATGGATGGTAACCGATTGGTTGTGATGCATTTGAACGGCAGCCATGGCCCGACCTATTACAAACGCTACCCAGAATCTATGGCACAGTTTCAACCTGCGTGTGACCGAGCGGATATAGAAAACTGTACGCAGCAAGAAATCATTAACAGTTACGACAACACGATTTTGTACACAGACTACGTGGTGAGCCAAACGATCAAGCGACTACAAGCGCTGCAGGATAAATACAATACTGCACTGGTGTACGTATCTGATCATGGTGAATCACTTGGAGAGCATGGTGTGTATCTGCATGGGTTACCTTATTCGTTTGCGCCTGATTACCAAACTCATGTGCCATTGATGATGTGGTTTTCAGATGGTTTCCAACAAGCTAAACAGATCAATCTATCGTGCTTGGAAAGCCATACGACAAAACGTGACACTTACTCACACGACAACCTGTTTCACTCAATGCTCGGCCTAATGGACGTTGAAACCGACGAGTACGATGCAAATTACGATTTGTTTAAAACGTGCAGAGATTGAGCTTCCACTTGGCACTGAGTAACAGACGGCATTTACTCAGTGCCTCTTTGATAAACAGAAAGGTGCGCGTTTGTGCAATTTAATGAATAGAAACTTGCTGCGTTTTGAGAGATGTTTTATACCTAAATAATAGATCCAACAATATTGGTTAGGTAGAACAATGGAAGCGCAAGCATCAGAAGAAAATAACGCTCCCCAGGAGCCAATTCAGTTAGCTCAGGAAGAAGAACAACCGCAAAAAGCCTCGCCACCCAAAGATATGGGTAGCATCGCTTATGGCGAAGATGCTTTCTCAACCGTTAACCCACTCAGTGATGTGGCATTTAATATTGAAACGCCTACAGGTAAGTCTTTGAAGTGCCGTACTAAGTTTATTGGTATTCACTCCCAACACCTGTTACTACTGGAAAAACCGGATGTGTCTCCACAAGACTTCGCAGTGTTTTTTCAACGTGGGTATCCAATAAAAGCGTGTGCGATTTCGCAGAAAGGGGAAGGTGCTCGCATCTACTTTAAGAGTAAAATTGAGTATGTCGTCCAAGCGGGGCCACACAGTATTTTCTTGATTTCTATGCCTACGGCGACCCAAATGGCACATGGCCTGAGAAATGAAGCAAGGCTGGATATTTCTTTAGAAGGCATTTTGTTCCCTGAAGACAAAAAGCACTTATGTCAAATTCGCGATATATCTGCGGGTGGCTGTCAGTTAGTGACTGACAGAACCCTATCGGATTACAAGGTGGGAAATGTGGTTGAGTTCCAGATCCATGACCGTGATGATCCCGATAACAGCCCAACTTTGACGGGTGTCATCAAAAACAAGAAACGCTCTCAGCAGTATTGTAAGTATGGCGTGCAGTTCGATGAGGAAGGGCAGGAGACTGCTAACTCACTACTTGAACGTTTGTCGTTCGATCAAGCGAAACACCAGTTCTTACTGTGATTGTTATTGGTATTAATCATTAAAAAAGAGCCCGCATCATTGAATGCGGGCTCTTTTCTTGTTTAAGGCGACTCAAAAATATGGGTTATTGGAGCATACTGATAAAGTAAGGGATGATCAGCGCGTTTGCCAAATCTATAAAGAACGCACACACCAGAGGCACAATGATGAAGGCTTGGTGAGAGTTACCATATTTTTGGGCAACCGCTGACATATTTGCCATTGCCGTTGGTGTCGAGCCCAGAGAAATACCACCAAAGCCAGAACATACCACAGCCGCATCGTAGTTTTTGCCCATGAGTGGGAAAACCACGAAAATAGCCATTGAGATTGCTACGATAAATTGAGTACCGAGAATTGCAAAGATTGGCCCTGCCAAATCGACTAAAGCCCATAGCTGCATGCTCATTAGTGACATGGCTAAAAATGCACCGAGAGCGATATCTGCGATGAGAGCAATAGCCGGTTTGCGTGCTGGCCAGAAGCGCCCAGTGAAGCGGCGATAGTGCTTAGTTCGTAAATTGGAAATCAAGATACCTGCAAATAGGCAGCTCACAAACAGCGGTAGTTCTAGTCCCCATCCGGCGATGACTTCGTTAAGTACCGCGCCCAAGATAATACACAGGTGAATGGCAAGAACGGCATCGAGGAAATCAAAAGCATTGATTGAAGGTTGCGGCTGATCTTGGCTCGTACCTACGTCCATGCGTTCAAACTTTTCAGGGCTCAAGTTGTGGCGGTTAATCAAGAATTTGGCAATTGGACCACCCATTAAACTCGCCAGAATCAAGCCAAATGTCGCGCTGGCAATACCGATTTCCATCGCTGTATCTAAATCAAACGCTTCGCCAATTCGCGGTGACCAAGCAATTGCAGTGCCGTGACCACCAATAAGGGAAACTGTGCCACTGAGCAGGCCGACAATTTCAGGTTGGCCTAGAGCTTTGGCGACCCCAATACCGGTTAGGTTTTGAATGAACATGTAGCCAATTGTCGCGGTGAGAAGAATGATGAGTGGTCGGCCACCTTTGAACAGATCGGACAAACTGGCGTTGATACCGATTGTGGTAAAGAAATACACCAATAGCATGTCGCGAGCAGCTAAGTTGAATTGCACTTCTATACTGGTCAAGTAGTGCAGCGCAGCAAACAAGATAGAGACTAGAATGCCTCCCGATACGGGCTCTGGGATACTGAATTCTTTTAACCAATACGTTTTTTGCGTCAAGCGGCGTCCGATAAATAGCACAATAATGCCAAGTGTAACGGCAAGAAATGAGTCGATGTTCAGTACGTTATCGATAAACTCCATGAACCCTCCATGTTCAATAAAAAGAATCATTTACCATACGGAGATTTGTACGATATGGCTAGAGCAATAGATAAGAATACGGAGTGATTTCAAATAGAAAAGTTGTCAGAAGGTTACTTTTTGTTTCGCCCTTATTAGGGCTACAAAGATGAAAAAAGCCGCTAATAAGCGGCTCTTTCTCGTTAATCATTGTGATTAATTGGAAAACAGTTTTCCATCGACCAGCACGGCTTGCGATTGATGGTCGTGGCTGAGAATTGTGGCGGCAGCTCGAAAGCCGGTTCTCAGGTAGCCAAGGTTATCCTGCTTGAGCGCTTGGGCGGGATACGTCGAAGCCATGCGGTAGGCTTCTGCTTCATCAATACCCCATTCTATGGCTTGGGCGACGGATTGGTCCATGCCGATGTGTGCACCCGCAAGGCTACCGTTGGCATTCACTAATTTGTTGTCAACGACACGAATTGTTTCGCCATTTAACTCAAACTGATTGGTCTTGCTGCCCACGGTTGCCATGGCATCGGTTACGATCAGGAGCTTGTCTTTCGGCTTGCTTCGTTTAGCCAGTAATACGTTCTGTTTCGCGACATGGATATCGTCGGTGATGATGGAGCACCATGCGTGATCCGTCATCAGTGCCGTACCAACGACTCCCGGTTCACGGCTCTCTAATGGAGACATTGCATTAAATAGGTGAGTGAATCCGCCTATGTGTTGCAACGTTTCATCTGGGAGTTGTTTGCTGGTGGCATTGCTGTGCCCACAGGACAAAATGATGCCTTTGTTAGCCAACCATTCTATTGAGCCCTGATTAACCTTCTCCGGAGCAAGGGTGATGAGAGTTGCACCGTGGCTAAGCCATGGGAACTGTTCAAGTTCATCGATGCTAGGGTCGTAAAACAGGTCTGCGTTGTGAGCGCCTTTCTTATCTGGGTTAAGCCACGGGCCTTCCAAGTGAACACCTAATACACCAGCAATGCGGTCGTTAAGTGCAGCATCGGTAGCGTTAAGAGCCGCGGTAATTTTCGCTGGCGTATCACTGATCAGAGTCGGTAACAAATAGGCAGTACCGTGTTGTCTGTGTGCTTGACAGATGACATCGATAGCTTCTACGTCAGTCTGTGAGTTGAACATGATGTCCCCACCACCATTGACTTGTAAATCAATGAACCCAGGAACAATTGTGCTATCTGGGTAATCAGTGACGGTGACATCGGCGGAAAGTTGATCGGTTTTCTCAATACCGATCAAAGTATCGCCTTGCCATACAAGCGCCGATTGGTAATGAAAAACTTCGCCATCGAAAATGCGATGAGCGGAGATAGCGTGTAAAGTCATGACGATAAAATCCTTAATCTATAGCCTAAAACTGAAAGGCTGCGCCTAGTAAACATGCATCGTAATCACCTATTGCAGCGAATACTGGCACTTGAAACGGCGCTGGAGCATTAGCCACTTCGTTACGAACTAGGTCGATATAATTTCCCGCAAGGCCAATACCGCCGCCTAATACGATGGCATCGAGGTCACAGCTGGCTTTTAAGTTAGTGCACAAAGTCGCAACGGCTTTGGCGCTGCGCTCAATGATAGCATGCGCGTTTGAATCGGTTTTAGCGAGTTCGAACAGTTCGATGTTGCTGATGTCTTCACGAATCGACTCTCGAGCAAACTTATTGATGGCGGTGCCTGAGGCAACGGCTTCGACACAGCCTTTCAAACCGCAACCACACTCTGGGCCATTTAGGTCGATGACAGTATGGCCGATATGGCCAGCCAAATTGCTTGCGCCAGTATGGAGCTTACCATCAATGACCAAGCCACCACCCACACCGGTAGAAACAGTTACATAGGCCATATTCTTATACTGACCATCTAACTGCAGGTACTCAAACCATGCTGCCGCTTGCGCGTCGTTTAACATAGCAACCGGTTTGTCCGTTAAGCGCTCTAATTCTTGGTGAAGGGGAAAAGGCGCAGGGAATGCAAGGGTGCCAGGATTGATCGCGCTGATCCCCTGTTCTGTTACAAGCCCGGTGGTCGAAATACCAATTTTGTCGACACCGGCCAGCCACTCTTGGCAATGGGCCAAAATCGCATGCGCAAATTGCTCTGCAGACTGAGCTTTTGGAGTCGGAAGCTGGCAACGTTCGATAATATTGCCATTGCTGACAACGCCAAGTGCGATCTTAGTACCGCCAATGTCAATCGCTAAGGTGTGCATGTTTTCATTCCTGCTGTTTGAGTTGCTGTATTAAACCATTGAGTCACGACTTCCAACCGAGTTATGGCTGAACCAACCGTCACGGCGACTGCACCATTTTCAATGGCTTGCGCGGCTAGCTCTGGGGTGTTGTAACGCCCTTCAGCCATTGTAAAGAAGCCGGCTTGGGAAAACTGTTTGACCAGTTGCAAATCTGGCTCGATCGGCTCAACGTCGCCAACATAACCAGACAAGGTGGAACCGATGATTTCTACGCCTTGTGAGTTCGCCCATTCACCATCTTCAAAGCATGAACAATCTGCCATAGCGAAACATCCAGAGTTTAGGATTGCTTGGGCAATGTGCTCGCGTGATTCAGGACGCACACGCTCTGTCGCATCGAAAGCGATAATTGTGGCACCCGCTCCAGCTAGGTCATCAACATCGGCAGCAAATGGTGTGATCCGAACTGGGCTGTCGTCTAAATCCCGCTTAACGATCGCAATAATTGGGATCGACACTGCGGTAGCCACAGCGGCTACATTTTCTTTGCCTTCGATTCTAAGCGCCTTGGCACCCGCCTGTTCTGCGGCTATCGCCATGGCCACAATAAAGTCAGTTTTTTCTAACGGGCTGTCGGTCACTGGCTGAATGGAAACCACAGTTTGGCCATACAGTGATTGTCTTAACTCGTCGATATTTAGTTTGTTAGCTTTCACGATTGGCCTCGTAGCGTTTGATTTACTCGTGGCTGCAAATTGCGCTTATCAACACGTTTCTCGTGTGAATCAGCCGTTAAATTAATCAGGCTGGTGAATTTTTGCCCACGATCACATTTCGTAAAAAGTTGGTTTGAAAATAATCTCCACCACCATAATAACTCACAACGAAGATTTTTTTCAAACAAAATAAAAGTTTTTTTTGAAAACAGTGAAACAAAGTATAAATACGACAAAGGAATGATTATGAAAGTCATCAACAACATTACCCTCGCGATGCTGGCACTGGGATGTGCTTCCTCAGTTCATGCTGCAACAACTCTTAAAATGGGCATGCAAGCTTCGGTCGGTTCAGTGGAATACACCTCTGCTAAGTTGCTTGCGGATACTTTAGAAGAGATGAGCGATGGTGAACTGAAGTTGACGTTATACCCAAGCGCACAACTCGGTGATGATCGTGCCATGCTGCAGCAGCTGAGCATGGGTGATTTGGATATTACTTATGCTGAGTTTGGTCGAATGGGGCTGTGGATCCCTCGCGCCGAAGCGGTGACCCTACCTTATGTAGCACGCGATTATGAGCACCTTCGCCGCATGTTTGATTCAGACTTTGGTAAAGGTATTCGTGAGGAAATGCTGACCAAGTTTAACTGGCGTGCTCTGGATACTTGGTACAACGGTACCCGAGAAACCACCTCGAACCGCCCACTGAATTCGATTGAAGACTTCAAAGGTTTGAAGTTGCGCGTACCTAACGCAAAGCCAAACCTTAACTACGCAAAATTGTCGGGCGCTTCACCGACACCAATGGCGTTCTCTGAAGTGTATTTAGCCCTGCAAACCAACGCAGTTGATGGTCAAGAAAACCCATTGCCAACCATTAAAACGATGAAGTTTTATGAAGTACAAGGCAACTTGGCGATGACCAATCACATCGTGAATGACCAGATGGTGATCATTTCAGAGACGACTTGGCAGTCACTGTCGGAAGCAGACAAAGAAATCATGAACCAAGCGATTGCAAAAGTGGGTGAGCAACACACGGCAAGCGTGAAAAAACAAGAAGCTGAGTTGATCTCTTTCTTCAAAGAAAACGGTGTGAATGTCACTTACCCCGATTTAGCGCCGTTCCGTGATGCGATGCAACCTCTATACGCTGAGTTTGAAGCGAAAGTTGGCCAACCTGTGGTGAAGAAATTAGCTGCAATGTAGTGGCAACAGATGTTTGTGTTGAAGTAATACCAATCGTAGTACATAACTGCTCACCCTAGCTTGTTAAAACACTCGATAACATCGTTAGAAATTTTGATTGTAGAATAACTACTTATCGAAAATCTCTGCCTTGTTATCAAGGCTTTTTCCTGCGCTATTTGTGAACACTTACTCACTGTGATTCGTATAAGAATCTTGGCTGGCCAGTGAAGGCCAGCCTTGGAGCATTAAATGTTACGTAAAATCTTAAGCAATCTTGAAGAGATCATCACGGTGCCATTGATGGCGACGCTGCTCGCCGTACTAACTTGGCAGATAGTGACCCGATGGTTACTCGATTCCCCCTCTTTATGGAGTGAAGAGCTCGCTCGTGTGCTGTTCATGTACATGTCATTGATTGGTTGTGCCATGGCGATAAAGCGCAATGAGCACGTCAATATCACTTTTTTTTCCGACAAGCTGCCTGAAAAGCTACGCCTGCTATTAGTGCTGACTTTGGAATTTGCTGTGTTGGTATCTATTTTCGCAATTATCTATTTAGGCTATCAGCATGTTCAGCGCACTGCTTTTTTTGAGCTCATCACTCTTGGTATTTCTAGTAAATGGATGAACTACAGTCTGCCACTCGGAGGTGCCTTTATGGTTGTTCGTCAGTTGCAAAAAATGGTGGGGATTATGGGTAAATTTCGCCACTGTGCGCACTCGGATCACACTCAATCTGGCGAAGTGATGGAAAGGTAGGGAATCGACATGTTTGGAACAATTTTTGGCTGGCTGGGACTATTATTTGCGGGTATGCCCGTTGGCTTCTCTCTTATCTTTGTCGCTTTAGTCTTTTTGGTGATGACCAACAGTACCGGGATAAACTTCGCCGCTCAGCAGATGTTGGGCGGCATCAATAACTTTACCTTGTTGTCTGTCCCGTTTTTTGTGCTGACCGGTCACTTGATGAATAGTGCTGGAATCACGGAGCGTATCTTTAACTTTGCTAAGTCGATGGTGGGGCACGTAACGGGTAGCCTAGGTCATGTGAACATCATGGCAAGCTTACTGTTTTCGGGTATGTCGGGTTCCGCATTGGCTGATGCTGGTGGCTTAGGGCAGCTAGAAATCAAATCGATGCGTGACGCTAAATACGACGATGATTTTGCCGGTGGCTTGACTGCGGCCTCCTGTATTATTGGCCCACTGGTTCCACCTTCTGTGCCGTTGGTGATTTATGGCGTTGTGTCGAACACGTCAATTGGTGCGTTATTTCTTGCGGGAGCAATCCCTGGGCTGATGTGCTGTATCGCGTTGATGGTGATGAGTTACTTCATCTGTAAAAAGCGTGGTTACATGACCTTGCCTAGAGCAACGCGCAGAGACCAGGCTACATCATTTAAAGAGGCATTTTTGTCGCTACTGACGCCAGTGATCATCATTGGTGGTATCTTCTCCGGTAAATTTACACCGACTGAAGCGGCGGTTGTGTCTTCGTTGTACGCATTATTTTTGGGTACGGTAGTGTATAAGCAGCTGACGTTGTCTGGCTTTGTTCATGTACTTAAAGAAACCGTGAACACAACTGCTGTTGTTGCGCTGATGGTAATGGGAGTCACGGTATTTGGCTGGATCGTAGCACGTGAGCAGCTGCCACAAATGCTGGCGGATTACTTCTTAACCATCAGTGAAAACCCATTGGTTCTACTGCTTCTAATTAACCTGCTGCTGCTGTTTCTAGGAACGTTTATAGAGTCTCTTGCACTGCTATTGCTGCTTGTTCCGTTCTTGGTGCCTGTTGCAGGAGCGGTAGGAATCGACCCAGTTCACTTTGGGGTAATGGCGATTCTTAATCTGATGATTGGTATTTTAACGCCGCCAATGGGTATGGCGTTGTATGTGGTGTCAAAAGTCGGGAATATTCCGTTTCACACGTTAACACGTGGCGTACTTCCCTTGCTGGTGCCGCTGTTTATCGTGCTTATTTTGGTCGCGGTATTCCCACAGTTCACCTTAGCACTACCTCAAATGATGTTAGGTTATGGGCAATAGCTCAGAAGCCAACATCAAGTTATCGTGGGGAGCATCATGCTCCCCTTGTTTACTCTTAGCGACGGTGCAGGTGTTTACAATTAATATCAATGGTATGGTGTCAATATTCGCGGCGCTTTGGTATTTTTGCCTAAGCCAAACAAACCTAATGAGGCCCTTGTGAATTCGCCGAAAAATCTCTTGGTTCGACTACGTTCAAATATTGAGCCGCTCAGTAAAAAGCTCAGGTTAGTTGCTGACTATATTCTCGAAAATGCACACGATGTTCAGTTTCAAACCATCACAGATTTAGCTCGTAACACGCAAACCAGTGAAGCGACTGTGGTCCGTTTGTGCCGCGACATGGGTTACAAAGGCTACTCCGATTTTCGTATGGCTTTGGCGGTGGATCTGAGCCAAACGGCCAGTCAAACTCAGAGCAAAATCGAGGGTGATATTTGCGATGTGTCGGCGCAGAGTGCCGTCGATAGCTTGCAAGACACGGCTAAACTAATCGACCGAAAATCGCTGAAGCGCATTTGCGAGTTGGTACATAACGCCACTTTTATTGGCTGTGTTGGAGTGGGAGCATCTAGCATTGTAGGGCGCTATTTAGCGTATCGTTTAGTCCGTATCGGCAAAAAGGCGATTATGTATGAAGATACGCACTTGGCAGCGATGAGTGCGGGCCAAAGCTGCGAGGGCGATATGTGGTTCTCTGTGTCTAGCTCGGGGTCAACTAAAGAAGTGATTCATGCCGCTAACTTGGCTTATAAGCGAGGTACGCCTGTTGTATCGCTAACCAATATTAGCCACAGCCCGTTGTCGGCTGTATCCAATGAATTGTTGGTGGCGGCTCGGCCTGAGGGGCCACTGACGGGCGGTGCATTTGCATCCAAAGTTGGGGCACTACTGCTGGTTGACGCGATGGTGAATACCTTGCTGGAAACCTACCCTCAATACGGTGAATCGGTAATGGAAACAGCAGAAGTGGTGTTACCGCTGATGAAATAGCGCAGCTGATGTTTCGTTTTAGAATAAGGGGAAGTGAGTAATCACTTCCCCTTATTTATTAGGATTGAAAGGTGTTGAGCACAACTTGATTGCGTCCAAGGCCCTTGGCTTGATAAAGCGCTTTATCTGCTCGACCAATGGTTGAGTGTTGGCTTTCGGTAGCGCTGGTTATGCCAATACTAACGGTAAATTGAACCGCTTGGTCTTCATGAGTTAGCTGCGAATGCTCCAGTTGGTGTCTGAGCATGTCACACAAGTCATAGGCATGGTTTTCATCGTTAGCACGAAACAAGATACAGAACTCTTCACCACCGTAGCGAGCGAGGCTGATGGCTGTTGGTTTTTTGAAACACTTCTGCATCAGTTTGGCGGTATGCGTAATGACACTGTCACCAAATTTATGTCCGAACTGATCATTGATCTTCTTAAAATGGTCGATATCCAATAATGCGAAGTAGGTGTGCTCTAGATTGATGTACTCATCGATGGCTTCTCGAATCACCAGTTTGTTGTCTAGGTTGGTCATCACGTCTTTGCTTCGCATTTGTTTGCGAAGCTGCAGGTTACACAGAGCGACTTCCGCCTGACTTCGAATCATACGCATGACGGTTTTTGAGGTCGGGAGTACGCTGCTGAGATACACCACCGCCATTAAGCGATCTTGATCGAACAGCGGTATGGTGTAGTGCCGCGAAGTGATATGAAGTTTTTTGGCCAGTGAGTCACGGCTACTTGGACTTCGGTAATTGAAATCACCTTTTGTGTAGTGCTTAATCAGCTCTCTATCTTCATGAACAATAGAGCTGTTGCCGTGGTAATCCAAAGTCGTGAAGTGGCCTTCTACATCATTGTATAAGCAGAATTGAACACCAGAGTGGTAACAGAACCGGTCGAAGATCGAGCGCAGGTGCTGTTTAAAGTCGGTTTCGTTTTTTTGATGGCCCAGTATCGAAAGCGAGCTATTGAGCTGTATGAGTAGGTAATTAACGATGACGGCAAACAGCAGCAAAGAGGCAATGATCACTGCGCTTAAACTGTATTGGTTTGATGAACTCAAAATATCGGCGCGATCAGTGGTTGAGATGAACACCCAGTTGAGCTGGTTGTCGGCATTGAATGCTGAAACACGGTATTGATTCTTGTAGTAGTACTCATGCTTGCCAAACAAAGTCCCCTGATTAACTAGCTCACTAATACCAGAACGGTAACTTACAGATTTCGCGCCGATGATTGAAGGGTCGGGGTGGAATATTAAGCGGCCACTGCTGTTGTCGACTACGAATACATAACCCTGCCTGAGAGACTTTAAACCGCGTAGCATCTGCGTGGTGTGCAGTAGATCGAATTCAATCCAAATTTCATGCTGCTCTTTAGGCTGATAGCGAACGGCAAATACCCACTGGTTTGACTGCTTTTGATAAATCGAAGAGACGGAAAACAGTGGTGATAGGTTGCGGATTGGCCGCCATGAAATAGGTTCGGCAGACAAGACAGCGGTGTTCAACCCATTTACTGAGTGCACACGGTTGTCTTTGGTATCCACCAGTAAGATATCGGCATAGGCTGGAATGCCTTTAAGGATATTGGTCGCTAACGTATCGAAAGATGTCGTCTGCCTTGCATCTTGCAGTAGATAGAGTTTGCTGGCCGCTGCTTCAATTTGAGAAGTAATCAATTGTGAAGCAGTATTTAGGTTTGCTTGGGATTGTGTATAGGCGTCTTTCTCAGACTGTTTGAATTGCTGATACGCTAAATACAGCACTCCAAAAATGAGTACGACGATGTACGGCCGAGTAAACCGTAACAAAATTTTGGGTAAAGCCATGTTGACGTAAAACTATATTTTATTGTGTACGGAATACTAAATGGATTGCAGAAGGTGAGCAATCGCTAATATGCTTGTCCATCCAGATATAGTTTTCATGTTTTGTATAAATATCAATAATGTATTGACGGTTTGTTTCGGCTTGGTGAACCCTGTTGTTATTGTGCTGAATTTTAAGTCCAACTCAGTAGGCTTTTATTCCGAATTCTCTGAGCTTACTTGGTAGAACATCATCCAAATGCTCTATTTCTTCAGGCTGAATCTCGATCAGTGCAAAGCCATGTTGTTCATAGACCGAGCGTGTTTGCTCTACATGCGATTGAGAAAGATGCCCATTGTCGGTTCCCCAATACTGCAAATAGACTTTCCCGCTCGGTAAGTAAAAGTCACTTAATACATCTTGCTCTATAGGTAAGTGACGATCATAGGCGTGAACAATCCCATTCATATAGAGCCAATTATCGATAATAAGCTCGCCTTTAGACCGCACATAGTGGCCATCTAATGTGCGGTGCTTAGCTTCAAATTTTTGTCTGAAGCTGGAAATAGAACGGTCACTGGCGTGCGCTTCAGCATCTTGGCCTAAAAACTCAATAACCGATTGGCGTAGACGCTTATTGCGCGCGATGGAGTCATGCCAGACAACAAACTGATTTTCGCTGCTGCTATCTATTTTGGGTTGAGCGCCGACTCGAAGGCCTGATTCGGTCGCTTGCCAACCCTTGGAGTGTTTGCTGATCCAGCCTAATTCACTGAGTAATTGGTTTACTTTCTTAGCCGGAAGTTTGAGCCTTTCGCCCAGTTGGGTGGCTGAAAGGGTTTGCCCAGCAGAAGCCGCAGTATCAATCAGCAGGTTTTCTGGCCACACGATGAATCGACCAAATTTGCTGTGCTCGATGTATTCACCACCGAACTTCTCACCGATTTCAGTCAGAATCCATTTGTCTTCAAAGCGGTTGATGTAGCCTGCTAGCTTAAGTTCTTGGAAAAGCTGTTTTGCTTCGATGTCTCGCTTTATTGCCAGAGCTGATGTTGATAATTTTTCGTCTGCCATCACGGTGCCTTTGTGGGTATAAGACTTTGTTCTATTCTAAGGATTACCGCCTAGAATACAAAAAGCCCTACCGAAGTGGGTAGGGCTTTTAATGAATGACTTAGTGATCAAGGTAGAGATAGTTTTGCCAACTCTTCATTCTGATCAATATCTTTCGCATGATAGACACGTGGGTAAAGCTATCCGAATAGACCGCAACTTCAACTGCCGTACCCAGAGGTAGGTGGTAGTCGGTTAAGTCGTCGGTGATCCTGAGCGTGGCGAGTACACGGCCGTTAGTACGCAGAGCATCGGTACCGAGCAGTGCGCCGCGAGCTTGGAATTGGCTTTCGCCAATCGCAGGAAGTACTTCAACCACTTCACCTTTAAATACTCGGCCTGGTAAAGCGCGGAAAAGGAACTCAGCCTCAAAACCAGGTTGTAGACGCTGTAATGAGTTTTGTCTGAATGCTGCGGTATAGAGCTTCTCTTCAGTATGAACAAATGTCATTGCTGGAGCTAATGGAAGAGGTACTGCCATAACGCCCGGACGCAGAGCGAGCTGAGTCGTGTAGCCATCGGTTGGTGCCGTAACGACAGTTTGCTCAAGGTTAAACTCGGCTTTGCGTAGCTCGGCCAATAGGCGTGCCACCGTGGTATTCTCGCCACCGATCTCTGAGTCGAGTGCAATCGCTGCCTGTTCAACGCGTGCTTCTGCAACTTCAACCGCTGCTTCTGCCGCTTTGTATGCTTGGCGTCGGGTATCGAGTTGTTGCTCGGTAAATGCACCTTTGTCGTAACCGCGTTGGTAACGGGAAAACTCACGCTGGGCTTTGTCACGTTCGGCTATCGCTTTAACTTCGCCGGCTTTCGCTTCGGCTAAGTCAGATTCAAGTCCAAGTGCACCTTGGCTCGCTTCTTTGACTTGTGCGCGAATCTTTGCGACTTCGGCTTCAAACGGAACAGGGTCGATTTTAAATAGGACATCACCTTGCTTAAGCGGTTTATTTGGTTCAACAGGCACTTCAATAACACGTCCACGTACTCCAGAAACCACAGGAGTGGTCGAGAATACTTGGTTACCAATTTGGGTAAATGGGTGGTTATAGTTCATCAACAGAACCAGAGTACCAACGATAACAACACCACCTAATACCGCTGTAGGGACGGTCCATTTGTTCAACGGAATATTGAACACTTTGAAAATAGTGATACACAGCGCGGTGTAAGTCAGAATCAATAGTAAATCCATTATTGTTCCTCCTCTTTGCGTGCTGCCACCGGCTCTGAAGCGGGTTGTTGTGACTTCAATTGGCTGACTTCTTGTTTAAGAGCTTCAACTTGATCGATGAGTTGATCGACTCGGTGATGAATATCGTGTTGTTCTTGCTCGATTTTTTGAAAGCCCCAACCACGTTCTTTGCGCCACAACGTGGCCCAAATCCAGAGGAATGGCCAAATCGCATGAAGGGTAAATAGGCTTACCCAGCCTGCGTAATGGATGGCATCTTGGTGTGGATGCTCGCGTTCTTTCGCGATCTCGTAAGGGATGTCGTGAATGACGATAATGCCGTAAAAAATAACCAAGGCGACAAAAATCAGAAGTCCCAAGGCCAAATAATCAAGAAACATAGCTACTTCCTTGTTTATGACATGCTAAGTTATGCAATTAGATAGGGTGTTTTGTAAAAGATATGTAAGAACCCATTAAAAGTATAGAGAAAAAACAATTAATTAGGCTTGAGTTAGCAACTTTGAAAATATAATTACTCAAATGCCTAAAAAGCACGCAGTGGAATAAGGTGAAGTTATGTTTTACGGAGAGGTAGCCGGTTTGGGGGCTGCTGTTGTTTGGGCGCTGGCAACGTGGATTTATAGTCAGTTTAGCCATCAGTTTTCTGCGTTACAGCTCAATATTGTCAAGGGTGTTGTGGCTTCGTTCATGATGCTGATGATTATGCCTTTACTGCCTATGCCGGAATTGGAATTGTCAGCCAACCACTTTGCGATATTGGCAATTTCTGGAGTGATTGGCATTGCGATTGGTGACAGCGCTTACTTTGCAGCATTGAAGCGAATAGGGCCAAATAAGACCCTCTTGCTAGAGTCACTCGCGCCGCCACTGTCTGGCGTGTTGGCAATTATGCTACTGGGTAGTGTTCTGGGTGTTCAGGCATGGCTAGGGGTGATAGTGACTACGATTGCCGTGACTTTTGTTGTGTTTCAGCCTTCAGCCGATAGCCAAACGACGTCTCGAGCAGGGATTGGCTACGGTTTATTAGCTAGTGTCTGCCAAGCAAGTGGGGTCGTAATTTCACATTATGCCTTGGTGGCCGGAGATTTACCTCCTCTGCTAGGCGCTTTGATTCGTTTAGCGGTTGGCGTTGGCGCAGTCGCTTTGGTGATTGGTTGGTTAGAGCCGAAACCATTTAAACAAATGTGGCAGAATCTTAGTGAAATGAAATCTAAGTCGAAGTTATGGCTATTACTGGCGATCTTTGTCGGGACTTTCCTTGCGCTGTGGCTACAGCAAGTGGCGCTAAAGTACGCCAACCCTGCTGTTGCTCAAACGCTCATTGCGACAAGTCCAATTTTTATTTTGATCATTTATGCCGTGAGGCGTGAGCCAATAGGGCGAAAGAGTGTCATCGGGACACTCTTTGCGGTTGGTGGAATATCGCTGTTTTTTCTTTAAAGCTATTCAGTGCAGACTTGATTACGGCCGTTTGCTTTAGCGCGGTATAACGCTTTGTCGGCGCGGTAGAAAGTGCGTTGGGTGTTCTCACCTTCTCGATGGAGGGTGATGCCTAGGCTGACTGTTAAGCCGCGCTCACCTAGGATATCGTGCCAGCCAAATTGGAATATACGTTCGCGATAGTTCTCGGCATGCATCTGCGCTTGCTCTAAGGTACTTTTCTCTAAAATAACCAAAAACTCTTCTCCGCCAAATCGAACACACGAAGCGCCTCTAAAGCGGAAGTAAGTGGCGAGCTCGTTGGAAACATTCACAATGGCTTTGTCACCCACTAAATGGCTTAGTTCATCGTTGATTGATTTAAAGTGGTCGATATCAATGACCATCAAAGCAAACGGTGTTTCATGTAGCAGCAGATCTTTAAGTTTGACGTCTAACCAGCGCCTATTGTGTAAGTTGGTAAGCGGGTCGGTGAACACGTCCTGCTGCAATTGCGCTACGGTGTTTTTCTGGCTTTCGGTCGTTTCTTTAAGCTCACGATTTTCGATTTCAGATAGGATCAGCTTCAGTTGTAGCTCGAAGCGAGACAAACGCCTTAACTGGCTGGCTCCTAGTTCGCTGATCGGAATGTTTTTCATTAAGTCTGATTCAATTCGATAAGCTTTTTTCTGATTCTTCAGCGCATCTTGAAAGTTGCCACAGTGCTCGTCGATGGCACTGGTTGAATCGTAGAGGTGTTTGGCGAGAATCGGCGCTGAATGGTCTTTGATGCGTTTGGCTGCGCTATGCAGAACTAGACTCGCTACATCGGCTCGCCCCACACTGCTTAAACAGTGTGCTAGCTCAAGCCGGACCATATTAGACAACCAGCTAGAATGAACATTACCAGCGGCATATTGGACGTTAGCTACGGTTTGCAGCGCTTCTTGATACTTTTTCTGTAAACGGAATAATTTGGCTTGATAGAGGTGGATTTGCCCAGTCAGAATTTTATCGCTGACCAATATACTGAGCTCCTCACACTCACGAATGAGATCGTTCGCAGCAGCGATTCGGCCCAGTTCGATGAAACACGACAGCATGTACAGTTTATAGCGTAATCTAAGGGAACGGCTCGAGATAGCATGATCGAGGCTATCTATCTTTTGATAATAACGTAGTGCTCGATTGTGGTCGCCATAGGCATCACACAAGTTCCCCATTCCAAGTACCGAAAGTACATAGTCGTCAATGAAGCCGTGTTCGACCGCAATACTGGATGAAGAAATGTATTCGGCCAAAGCAGAGCTGTAGTCGCCCGTATCAACCAAGCGCTCGCTTAAGCTGTTGCGTACCGAAAGAATGACTTCAGCGTCTTGCGGCAAGCTAAGCTGTTCGAGTGCCAACCTTAGCTCATCAATGCTGGCTTGGACTTGAAGAAGTTCACTGCGGTACTCAGCACTGATGATAAAGCATTGCGCGCGTTCTAGACCTGTAGTCGCGATATGTAGGCGGACATGATTCCAAAAAATGATAGCCTCTTCACCGGCGACAGAGGAAGGATCAAGCCCTGAGTCAGTGATTTTATTGAGTAGCTGTTCCATTTGAATCGTCCTTTACTTGGCTTTGTTCGAGCTGCTCTAGAGTGAATGGAAAAGTGAGAATATCTTGCAGCATCACTTTAGGCAGTTGGGCATTGAGCCCTTTTCGTTGCCAAGGGTATATTTCAATCATTTTGGCAATGACTTTGAAGACTTCTAACGCTGCATCATCTTTATCGGCAAGCAGAAGACAAATGCGCTCAGAACTTATTCTGGAAAGAAGGTCTTGTTGGCTACACAGTGAATGGACGATCTCGGTACAGACATCTAAGTACGCTGGCTTATCGTGTTGGATCATAATCACGGAGTAGTTGGAGCGCTTGAGTTCTGTTTTAAAGAGAACCAACTGCTCCCACCAATAGGTTTCTGACACCATATTGGTCAGGTGCTTTTCAGGATCGAACTCGTGTTGCCCCCGAATTCGATTAATCAGTTTACGGGCACGTTGTTCGAGTTGACGCTTGGAGGTTCTTGCTTTGTCCAAACCCACGCGTGTGGTTTGTTCACGCAGCATATCGATGGAGTGCTTGCGGTATTTTTTGAATGAGCTGAGTGCTTTCTCGAAATCACCGCCTTCTTCTGCAACGCGGGATTGTTGAAAACAGATTTGCGATAGCAGCTCGCCGTTATCAAACTTCACTGCTGACGCTTCGGCTTCAACCAGCAATTCGGCAGCGGCTTCAGGGTTCTTTCTCAATAATTCGAGACGCGCGCGGCTGATATACGAATGAGCTTTCATCCAAACCAAGTCATGCTTTACCGCAAGGTCGTGGGCTTTCTTCGTCGCGATTTCTGCGTCTTCAGCGCGCTCTAAGCCGAGTAATGCTAGGCCTCGAAAATCCCACACTTCGGCGTGCCAAGTTTTATCACTGTGGTCACGCAGCACTTCTTCTGCGCCGTCAAGAATGGTGAGCATTTCAACATAATTGTTGAGTAAGTAGAGATCCCAAGCGAGTAGGATACGTGCTTTACCTTCAAGCCAATCAATACGCATATTATTGGCGACTTGTACGGCGAGCTCATGGGTTGAACTGGCCAGCTTATATTCGTTGGTGATACGCCAGACGTTACCTAAACCGATTAAGGATTCAATTTGAATTTCTACTTCATCGACCAATGCTGATTGTTCGAGCGCATTAATCCAAAATTGCTGAGCCGTGTAGTATTTCGCTTGCCCCCAATATTGCAGCGCATGAATATGAAGAATCTCAGGTAGGTAAGTGTCGGTGTCGAGGGCATTTTGCCGTGTGAAGGCGTCTTTTATGTACTTCAAGCCTTTACGGTAGTCCATCAGGCACCAAGCACAGCGCGACATAATGATGAGGCTTTGAATCGCACCTTCTGGGAAGAATATCTGTGTGGCGCGAATTTCACATTGTTCCGCGATCAGTAACACTTTCTCAGGCTCAGCTTCAATGCGAGCTTTGAGTTGTTCAATCTCAACTTCAAGAAGGTGTTGATTTTTGTCCAATCTAATCAGTCCCTTAAAACACAGTAAAACAATGTTACCTTATTGATTATAAGAATAGTTGCTGAATTAGCACTACCTATTTGCGCAAAATTTTGCGTGCAACACTCTTATAAAATCAATTGTGGGGCTAGCTTTACGACTTCATAGCGTTGAGTTATGAAAGCAGATCTCTCAACGTCAGTGGCGAATCGGTCAAACCAAGATTTTGTGCTGCGGTGTTACCGTTCTTATCTTGGTAGCACAGATTGTGCCAAGCACGGAAAATATCCAGCATGGGCAGTAGGCCACCTGGGCGAAGCTTACGTCTTGGTTCGTTGATAAATGGACCAAACAGCAGTTGGAAACGTTGCTGATAAAATTCGGTTTTCCTAATGGATGCCTTTTGTAGCCACGCCTCAGGCTCAGTTTTGTCACCCGCAAGGTAACAAATTCCTTTGGAAGCGCTTGGTTGGTTTGCGATGGCCCAACGGTCACGCCACCATCCCATATGCACAATATCTACTTTGTCGACACTGAAGTCACGATTCCATTGGCTATCTTCTTCCACGTACATAAGGTCGATATTTTGACGCTGTATTCTTGGCAGGCAGACACTCAAGGCTGCAGAGCGAAGAACTGGATCTTGTGGCATATAGATGGAGACACGCTTTTCTTCGCCACACATATCCAACACGTGTAAGAAATGGGCATATGACGTATAAGGTGGCCGAATCAACGCTCCTTTAGACGGGTAGTTGAACACCGTTAGATTGCCCATTGGATCTTCTACATTACCGCGCGCCAAAATGGCTTGGTACTGTTGGTCAATTCGCTCACGCAAAACCGGAGAAGGAGTAGGTACAGGCATGTTCGCTTCAGAGGAGTGATCACGAGATACGAAACGAGACGGGTTTTCGTAAGGGTTATGATCAATAGAACCAGAAGGTTCTTCACCGGCGGAGTAGTTCACATGCTGACACAGAATGTATCCAGTTTCGGCCTCACCGGTGGCGATCCAAAGCACACCATTGTTGCTCTTTGGTTGAAGCGATACGTAGTGCGACGCGAGTTGGTAATCGGTAGCGTGGTTTACCCAACGAGCATCGATCATAGCCAACTTTCTGCGACAGCGGCTGGCGATATGCTCAACATGGTCGTAGAAGGTTTTTGGGTTAATCGAAAGCTTGCGGCAGATTTCACGCACGGAGTAGCTCATAAACAGCAAACCAAGTAAATTCTCTTGGAAAGCGAGTTTCTTGTTTGAGCCGGACCATTTATCGACAAAGGTTGATTGGCAATGTTTGCAGCGGTAACGCTGTCTGTCGCCACTATAACCAAAGGCATGGTAGAGGTGTTTATGGGTGTGAACAGACAAACCGAAGTTGTCGCATTCATCATTACGACAGGCAGGGAGCCCATCGCTGTGCAGGTGTCTTAAACGATGTAACTCGTTCAACACTTCCTGATTGTTAAGTAAGGGGGGGAAAGCTCCACACTCACGGCATACCATCGCTGGTCGTTTAGGGTTAGCATGCTGCAGCACATAACGCTCTGCATCACTCAGTCCAAAGTTGTCACACGCCAATGTTTTACAAAAGTTGAGTTGTAACCCTTCAGCTTCCTTTGGTAGTTTGCCGTTAGACACAATCGCCCCCTCGGGAATAATCTGGGCTGCCAGCGTAAACTGGCAGCGAAGTACTACTTATCCAAGGATTAGATGTTAATCGCAGTCTCAAGAGCCACTTTCATCATGTCGTTGAATGATTTTTGGCGCTCTTCAGAGCTTAGTTTCTCGCCACGGATGATGTGGTCAGAAACCGTTAGAATTGTTAGCGCTTTTGCACCAAGATCTGCCGCTACACCGTAGATACCCGCTGCTTCCATATCTACACCTAGGATGCCTAGTTTTTCCATCTTCTCGAAGATATCAGCTTCTGGTGTGTAGAATAGGTCTGCAGAGAAAACGTTACCTACTTTTACTGGTACTTCTTGAGCACGAGCTTGGTTTACTGCTTCTTCAAGTAGACCGAAATCAGCAATCGCTGCGAAGTCGTGGTTGTTGAAGCGGATACGGTTCACTTTAGAGTCCGTTGACGCGCCCATACCGATAACAACGTCCATTAGTTTAACGTCGTCACGAACAGCGCCACAGCTACCTACACGGATAACATTCTTTACACCGTACTCAGCGATAAGTTCGTGCACATAGATACAGCATGAAGGAATACCCATACCGTGACCCATTACTGACACTTTTTTGCCTTTGTAAGTGCCTGTGTAGCCGAACATGTTGCGAACATCACACACTTGTTTTACATCATCTAGGAATGTTTCCGCGATGTATTTTGCACGTAGCGGGTCGCCTGGCATTAGAACTGTTTCAGCGAAATCACCTGGTTGTGCGTTAATGTGAGGGGTTGCCATTGTCGTTACTCCAAAGTTTTATAGTAGATGCGATATGCAAATTACTATTTCTGTTGAATGCGTATTTATTTGTTGAGGCAATACTAGCTAGATAATGCAAGCTTCCTTGAGAAGTGTGTCACAAATTGGCTTGGTTTGATCACTAATCTTATTATTGATAACCAAATCTGTTGAAACTGGTAAGGCAATCGATTCGGGAAAACGTTTCACAACGATTCGAACTATGCTCATTAGGGTGGGTGTTTACTAAAATTGTTGTCGCGCCACGTTAGTCTAAGAAGAGTGAAGGAAAAGTAAGCAGTTGGTCATAACTGGCTGAATGAGTTGATTCTGTTGCCACAACAGAGATAACCTAGCCAGACGATAGGATGTAAGGATTAACACCATGATACGTAAGTTTCTCTCATTGATGTGCTGTTTGAGTGCGCCTGTGTTTGCTGCGACTTACGAACTTCCCGCAGAAGGAAGTAACTTGGTCGGTAGAACCCAATACCACGCGATTGAAAAGGGTGAAACGCTGGCCAATATTGCAAAACAATACGATGTGGGTTTTTTGTCTTTGATGGCGGCTAACAAAGGGGTAGACCCTTTTCTCCCTCAGGAAGATTATGTGCTCACCATCCCAACTCAGATCATACTGCCTCAAGTGCCTCGTGAAGGCATTGTGATTAATCTCGCTGAACTGCGTCTTTATTACTTTGAACCTGAAATCAACAAAGTACATGTCTTCCCAGTTGGAATTGGACGTATTGGACGCGACACGCCTGAAATGGAAACCAAGATCAGTCAAAAAAGACCAAACCCAACTTGGACTCCACCTAAATCGATTCGTAAAGAGTATTTAGACAAAGGTATTGAACTGCCAGCGGTTGTACCTGCTGGCCCTGATAATCCACTTGGAGAGTACGCTCTACGTTTGGCTTATGGTCATGGAGAGTATCTGATTCATGGCACCAACAAGGACTTTGGTATTGGCATGAGGGTGAGTGCGGGTTGTATTCGGATGAATCCGGCGGATATCGAATGGTTGTTTGCTCAGGTTACACGTGGAGAAAAGGTGACGATTATCGACGAGCCTATCAAAGTTGCACTCGAACCGGATCGCAGTGTCTTTGTTGAGGCCCATGAGCCTTTGACTCGAAGTGATGGCAGCAAGAAGAACTTAAATGTGCCTCTGGAGCTGACGTGGTGGCTGGAAGAATTTGATTTGTCGGACTCTAAGGCGAGAGCGGCGATACTGGCGCAAAATGGGGTGCCGGTTGAAGTGGTTGCCCCTAGCTTAAACTGAAGTCATTTGGGTATACAAATCGCGTTATAGCGGTAATTAAAAAAGGTCTGCTAATGCAGACCTTTTTTACATGACTGAGAATTACTTAGTGTAAGACTGAGCGATGTTGTCGATACGTTCGTTTGCACGAGCTGCTTCTTCTTGTGCCGCTGCTGCTGCGTCTTTAGCTTGCTGTGCTTCAGACGTTAGTGCCGCGTGCTCGCTCTTAAGTGCAGATACTTCTTGGCTCAGTTGGCTAACTTGATCGTTTAGATCGTTCATTTTTGCCGTTGTTTCTTCGTCCGGACCAGAAGCACAACCAGCTAGTAGAAGTACAGAAGAAGCTGCAGCTGCGATTAACATCTTGTTCATATATGAACTCCTTGCATATGAGTAAGTATCAAAAATTCGCCCTATACATTCTTTATCATATAGTGACGAAATAAATTGTAGTCACAATCTAGCCGAAGACATAGTAGGCAAAAGTCAGAAAAACCCAAGGATTTGAACAATTAGTCGATTAATTGAAGGCTGTCTCATATTTGCGATGTATAGATTTGCCAAATAATTCGGCTGTTTAATCGCACTTCGTACGTACTAGCGAGGTGAAGTTATAGCGATGATAACTAGGTGGTGTGCGCCATTCTAAACACCTGTCGAAGTTATTATGCTCTGTGAATGTATATGAATCTTAAAGAGTTTTTATCTGTTCTAAGCTAGCAGGCTGTTTCCGACCAAAGCATTACCATCAGTTGAGCTTTATTGGAAAGCATTTTGTAGTTTGTTGCGTTGGCGCTTAGCAGATTATCGACTATTTGTTTGAATAGCCCTTGAAGATAGAGGGCAGTTAATTCGTGAAAACTTTTTTAACCGGATAAATTTTATGTGATCTCTATCTATATAGATGGGTTTCACGCTATTATATCGCGTTTTTAAATTTCCCCCTTTTACTACACTGGAAGAAGCGTGTTTGTACTGGGTAGTAATCAGTAATTGGAGAGTCCTTTGCACTTTAAAGAATTAGGTTTAGACAATCGTTTATTGAAGAACCTTAACCACTATGATTTTAAACAGGCGACTGATATACAACGCCAAGCGATCCCTGTTGCGATTGCGGGCAAAGATCTATTAGCGTCGTCGAAAACTGGTTCAGGTAAAACGCTAGCATTTGTTCTTCCTATGTTGCATAAGTCTTTAAAGAACAAAGCATTCTCGGCCAAAGACCCACGTGGGCTTATTTTGGCTCCAACTCGTGAACTTGCCAAACAGGTTTACGGCGAACTGCGCACTATGCTGGGCGGTTTATCTTACGAAGCTGCACTGATTCTTGGTGGGGAGAATTTTAACGACCAAGTGAAAGCGCTGCGTCGCCACCCTAAGTTCATTGTTGCGACACCAGGGCGTTTAGCGGATCACCTAGAGCACCGATCTCTGTACTTAGAAGGATTGGAGACTCTGGTTCTCGATGAAGCTGATCGCATGCTTGATTTGGGTTTTGCTCCAGAACTTCGCCGTATCCACAATGCCGCAAAACACCGTCGCCGTCAGACTCTGATGTTTTCTGCTACGTTGGATCATGCTGAGGTGAACGATATTGCGTCGGAAATGCTTGATGCACCGAAGCGTATTTCTATTGGTGTTTCCAACCAAGAGCACAAAGATATCACTCAGAAATTTTACCTTTGTGACCACTTAGATCATAAAGAAGCCATTCTTGAGCGTGTGCTGGAAGAAGCAGAATATCGCCAGGTGATCATCTTTACTGCGACTCGTGCCGATACCGACCGCTTAACCGAAAAGCTAAACGAGAAAAAGCTTAAAGCTGTCGCATTGAGTGGCAACTTGAACCAGACTCAGCGTAACACCATCATGAGTCAGTTCGAACGAGCGGTATTCAAGATCTTGGTAACCACAGATGTTGCTTCTCGCGGTTTGGACATTGCAAATGTTACCCACGTGATCAACTTTGATATGCCTAAACATACAGAAGAGTATGTTCACCGTGTTGGCCGTACCGGCCGTGCGGGTAATAAAGGTGATGCGATCTCGTTGGTTGGCCCGAAAGATTGGGACAGCTTTAAGCGTGTTGAATCATACTTACAACAAGATCTTGAGTTCTCTGTGCTTGAGGGATTGAAAGGTAAATTTAAAGGCTTACGCCCGCCTAAGAAGGATTATCGTGGCAAAGGCCCTGTTAAGAAGAAAGCTCGTCCGCAAGCGAAGAAAACGCCTAAAAAGCCTGTTAAACGTGATAAGAGCTTCCACCAAAATGTGGCAGTGGGTGATACGGTGTTCATCCCGAAAAAGAAAGTTGCACCAAAAGTGGATGACGAATAAATAGCGTGACTGCTTATATAAAAAAACCGCCGAAAGGCGGTTTTTTTATATTCGCGGGCAATCTAGATAGTAAAGTAGCCCAATTGCTGCCTTTGCTTCTCGGCTAATACCGAAAGCTCTTGGCTTGCTGCAGCAGACTGAGTAATGCCAGTCACATTTTGGCTAACCAGCTCGTACATGTTACTTAAGTTACTGTTGATGTCTGATGTTACGCGGCTTTGCTCTTGCGATGCTTCAGCGACCTGAGTATTAATCGAAGTCAGTTGAGAGATAGTATCGTTAATCTCATTTAAAGCATCACTGACCTGAGAAGCGAGCAGCTGATTGTCTTGCAGCATGCTTAAACTTGAGCTCATGCTTTGATTAGCCTGTCCCGATTGTGCTTGCAGTCCTTCTATAATGGTTTGGATCTCTTTGGTTGAATCTTGTGTTCGGGCTGCGAGCATACGTACTTCGTCTGCCACCACTGCAAATCCGCGTCCACTTTCACCGGCTCGCGCCGCTTCAATAGCCGCGTTTAAAGCCAATAAGTTGGTTTGTTCTGAAATGCTCTCAATCACTTCAATGAACTTGCCAATTTGTTCTGACTGATCTTGCAGTGAATTGACCACTTCCGCCGCCTCACTTAACTGATCGGCCATTTTACTGTTCGCTTGGTTGTTTTGCTCAAACATCTTTAAGCTGTTACGTGCCAATTCGTGAGCTTGATGGGAGGCGGTATCTGCCAGCCTTGCATTATCAGTCACATTATTTGCAGCGGCTTCTAATTGATTCACAGCAGAAGCAACTTGCTCGACTTCGTGTTTCTCTTGGTCAGAGTTCGCGCTTGATTGAGTCATAACGGCGGCTAACTCGGTTGAGGCAGAAGCTACATCAACGCTAATACGAACCAATGCATCGACGGTAGAATGGAGCTGTTTCACTGTCCGGTTCACATCACGAGATAGCGCAGTAACTTCATTGTTACCTTGCTCTTCCACTTTCACTAATAGGTTGCCATTGGCGACTTCCTGCATGGCGGACTGAAGCTGTTTGATTGGTTTGACGATGACACCAGACAGCAACCAGCCAATGATGGCTGATGCGAGTAACACGATGATGAGTCCTAGAACGCCATTAGTCAGTTCGCTGCTGTGTTTGGTCCCATTTTCTTCCACTTCCGTTAATGCAAGAGTATTGAGCTTTTTAGACAGCGCAGTAATAGCTTGGACCATCTGTCTGCCCGCATCTCGGTATTTGTCTGCAGCGCGCTGGTATTGCGCTTCAAACTGACTGTTGTTGCCACTGCCTGAATGCTTGGTGTTCAGTAGAGGTATCATGACAGAAATGGAGTAGTCAACGTAGTGTTTCATCGCTGAACGCATATTGCTGACTTCTGTTTGTAAACCTTCAACTTGGTTTAGGGAGTCGAGCAGTCGCATATTGTCCTGTAGCTTTTGATTCAAAACGCTGGGCAGTACTTTTACTTCATCTTCTTTAAACAAGCTGTAGATAGCACTAATGCGCATTCCGTACATATTGTCGATCATGTTAGTGAGTTCGTCTTTGTGGACGATGAGCTTTTCTGTCGACGTTGAAACTTGTTGAAAAGCGTTTTTGAGGTTAGTGGTGCTGTAAGTAATTCCAACAATGAGTATTAGCATAGTCACGACGACGGGTACTAATACTTGAAAACGAATCGACAAACGATTCAATGATTGACGCATGGTGTGTCCTCTCCTAGGCAAAAATGGGATTGCTCATAATAATTATTATTATCAATGTGACGGGTGATTTTAGGGGAGGATGTAAATAATTCAATCACGTATTGTTCTAAGAAATTCGCTTTTGCGATCCGCTTATATGCAACAAAAAATCCTTTTTATTCATGTGGTTAAGGCTTTCCTAGTTATGATGACAGTAGAAGTCTAAGTATTTGCGCAGTGGCAGTATCAGTGGAAATGGTGGTTTCTAGGTGAGAGTGATTAGTTAATAAGCAATTACGTAATGTGTCATACAGGCTTCAATTAACTGAAACACAACTGTCATATTCACATCCTAAAGTGAGCACCGTTCAAGTGAAACACAACGGCAATAAAGCCACTAAAGGAAATTGTGATGAAAAAGACAGTAATCGGTGCAATCGCACTTCTAGGCGCAATGGCAGTGACTTCTGTTTCTGCTAAAGAAACTATCTCTGCAGTGGGCTCTAGCAGCGTTACTCCACTGATGGAAGTTTTCTCTGAAACATACATGAAGTCAAACTCAAACGTATTCATTGAGGTTCAAGGCCCAGGTTCTTCTGCTGGCGTAAAAGCAGCGAAAAACGGCAGTGCAGACCTTGGTATGTCTTCACGTAACCTAAAAGATTCTGAAAAAGAGCCAGCTCTTAAAGAGTTAACCGTTGCTCTAGACGGTATCGCAGTAGTTGTTAACCCTAAGAACGGTCTTGACCAACTGACTGCAGAGCAAGTAACAGCAATCTACAAAGGCGAGATCACTAACTGGAAAGAAGTTGGTGGTGCAGACAAGCCTATCGTAGCTATCACTCGTGACACGGCTTCTGGTACTCGTGGCGCTTTCGAAGACATCATGAAGCTTAAGAAGAAAGTATCTGGTATGAAAGTATCAGCGATTTCTCAACGCGCTCAAGTTGCTAACGGTAACGGTGCTCTGAAAACAATGGTTGCTTCAAACCCATACGCAATTGGCTACATCTCACTAGGTACTGTTGACTCTTCAGTTAACGCACTAGCTATCGACGGCACTGAAGCTTCTGTAGACAACGTGAAAAACGGTTCTTACAAAGTAGCTCGTCCTTTCCTTGTTCTTTACAAAGAGGGCCAACCATCTGCTGAAGCTCAGAAGTTCCTAGATTGGATGGTTTCTGACGAAGCTCAAGGTCTTGTAGACAACAAAGGCTACATCTCAGTTAACTAATCTCAGTTAACACATTAAATTCCAAGTTTGCTCAGCCCACCATTTTAGGGCTGAGCGTTTTCAATCCAATTCGATGCTGCTGTGCGGCTCGAACTGTGAGATTTTCAAATGACCATCGCAAATAGTGAAAAGCTTATGAATACTGAAGCGACTCAATTGAATAAGTCAGGTCTACGCACCAAGAAGCGTGTAGATTGGAAAGAGCGTATCTTCCATGGCCTATTTTTAACCAGTGCCGTTATCGGTATTGTCTCTTTAGCAGTAATTGCTTACTTCATTGTTAAAGAAAGTATTCCAGCATTCCGAGAAGCCGGAGTGTCTGGAATTGTATTAGGCCAGGATTGGCTACCACCTGCGCTGTACGGCGTTGCAACCATGATTGTTGCGTCTGTGGTATCGACTCTAGGTGCTGTGATTGTAGGTGTTCCAATCGGCGTGCTTACAGCCATCTACATTGCGGAAATTGCACCAAAGCGTATCGCTGACATCATCCGCCCAGCAGTTGAGCTGCTTGCAGGTATCCCTTCGGTTGTGTACGGATTCTTTGGATTGGTGATTATCGTTCCACTGATTCAAAACGTATTCAACGTGCCAGCGGGTAACACTATCCTCGCCGGTATTATCGTTTTGGGTGTGATGATTCTTCCAACGGTAATTACCGTCTCTGAAACATCGATTCGTGCTGTACCAAGAACGTACAAAGAAGGTTCATTAGCACTAGGTGCTTCGAAAATTTTCACCATATTCAAGCTTCTTGTCCCTGCTGCTCGCAGCGGAATCATGACCGGCGTTATCCTTGGTATCGGTCGTGCATTAGGCGAAACAATGGCGATCATTATGGTAATGGGTAATGCGCCAGCGATGCCTGAAGGCATCTTAGATTCAGCTCGTACACTAACGGCGAACATTGCAATTGAAATGTCTTACGCGAGCGGTGTTCACGCGAATGCACTGTACGCTACGGGTGTGGTTCTGTTGGTGTTCATCATGTCGCTTAATGCGGTACTTCTATACCTAAACCGTGAGAAAGCGAGGTAATCATCATGTCACAAGTGAACAATATTTCTCAGGCTCCTCGCATGGACAAAGAAAAGCTGAAAAAAGCGCGTCAAACCAAAGACAATATTCTTAATGGCTTTGTATGGGCGGCGGCTGCAATGACGGTTGGTTTCCTATTCTGGATCATTTGGTACATCTTATCGAATGGACTACAGCATGTAGATTGGAACTTCATTACTGATAACTACACGCGTACCGGTGAAGAGCATGGTATCTTCCCTATGATTGTGTCTACGGTATACATGGTGGTAGCTTCGATTGCTGTTGCTGCGCCGCTCGGTATCATGACGGCAATCTACCTAACTGAATACGCTAAAGTGGGCAGTCGATTGGTTAAGGTTATTCGCTTCTGTACGGAATCGTTAGCGGGTATTCCATCGATTATCTTCGGTCTGTTTGGTATGACATTCTTCGTGGCGATTCTTGGTCTTGGCTTCTCGATTCTATCGGGTGCACTGACACTAAGTATCCTTATCCTGCCAGTGATTATCCGTACTACGGAAGAAGCGCTAATGGCAGTGCCACAAACATACCGCGAGGGTTCTTACGGCCTTGGCGCTTCGAAAATTTACACCATCTGGCGTTTGATTCTACCGAGTGCGATGCCAGGTATCTTAACTTCGGTCATTCTGAGTATTGGTCGTGTAATTGGTGAGTCTGCCCCTGTATTCCTGACAGCAGGTATGGTGGCACGTATTCCAGACTCTTTACTAGATTCTGGTCGTACGCTAACGGTTCACCTATACAAGCTGACTACCGAGCTATTCACTATTGAAGAGTGGAACCAAGCGTACGGTACAGCAACAGTACTTATCGTGGTCGTACTGCTTATCAACACAGTGACGAAATTAATTGCACGACGTTTCAACACAGCGACTTACTAAACCTTTCGAAGGTAAACGCTGAGCATTCAATATTGAAACCGACAGAATTGACGAATTAAGAGAAGACGAAAATGAACAAATTTAACATTGAAAACCTAGACCTGTTTTACGGCGAAAACCAAGCATTAAAATCGATCAACCTTCCAGTGCCAGAGCGTCAAGTGACTGCTCTAATCGGCCCTTCTGGCTGTGGTAAATCGACCCTATTGCGCTGTTTGAATCGAATGAATGACTTGATTGAAGGGGTGAAGATCACTGGCCGCCTAGAGATGGACGGTGATGACATCTATGGCAATATCGACGTCGCAGACCTTCGTATTAAAGTCGGAATGGTTTTCCAAAAGCCAAACCCATTCCCAATGAGCATTTACGAGAACGTGGCTTACGGCTTACGTGCACAAGGCATCAAAGACAAAAAACACATCGATGAAGTGGTTGAACGTTCTTTGCGCGGCGCGGCCTTATGGGATGAGGTAAAAGATCGTTTGAAGTCGCATGCGTTTGGTTTATCTGGTGGTCAGCAGCAGCGTTTGTGTATTGCACGCACAATTGCGATGGAACCCGATGTCATCTTAATGGATGAACCTACATCGGCGCTCGATCCAATTGCGACTCACAAAATTGAAGAGTTGATGGAAGAGTTGAAGAAGAACTACACCATCGTAATCGTGACGCACTCAATGCAGCAAGCTCGCCGTATCTCAGACCGCACTGCATTCTTCTTGATGGGTGAGTTGGTAGAACACAACGATACCCAAGTCATTTTCAGCCAGCCGCAAGATGACCGTACTCGTGGTTATGTGAATGGCGACTTTGGTTAATTAGCTTTAGGCTCAGAATTCATCTGGCACTCAGAATTATAACTATAAGCGATGGTAACTTTGCCCCTCACTAAGAGGGGCTTTTTTATAAGTGTTGATTTTTATTGGGTCGGTAAGCGAGTAGCGACTCTAAAACTCTGGGTCAGCTTGGAAAGTCATGCGCTCTTTGGTATACGGATGATCCAATACTAAAGACTCAGCATGTAGGTGTAGTCGCTGAGATTTTTTACCGTAGAGGGCATCGCCCACAATAGGCATGCCAAGGCCTAGGTGATGGGCGCAGTGCATTCTTAGCTGATGGGTTCGGCCTGTTTTGGGGTGCAAGTAGAGTTTAGTTTTACCATCGTACTGGTCGATCACCTGCCAAGTGGTTTCTGCATGTTTGCCATGCTCAAAACAGACTAATTGTCTTGGGCGATCATACAAATCCCCTCGCAAAGGCAACTCAACTTTGCCTTCATTTTGGCTGAGTTCACCTTCGATTAAGGCGACATATCGTTTTTCGACACTTCGGGTGATGAATTGTTTTTGTAGGCTTTTATTTGCTCGCTTGGTCAACGCAAACACCAGTAAACCAGAAGTCGCCATATCCAATCGATGAATAACATATGGGCCTTCCACATCAGGGAAAAGCGCTTGTACTCGGGTATAGGCAGAGTCCTTAATATGCTTACCTGGTACGGACAAAAATCCGGCTGGCTTATTGACGATCACCATTGCTTCATCTTGATAGAGAATATCCAACTCTTTGCCTTCGGCTGGGTTATCGAGCAATGGGTTATCGTCGACTTTTAACCCCTCTAGCATATGGCTCAAAATTGGATGGCATTTGCTTTGGCATGAAGGGTAGTAATGCTTATGTTGGCGAATCTCCGATTTTGGCGATATTCCCCACCAAAACTCTGCCATGGCAATTGGCAGGTAGCCGTGTAAGAAAGCGAAATGCAGTAACTTAGGCGCAGCACACTCCCCGGAACCTGCTGGTGGTATTGGGTTATCGGTTGCTTCGAAAATGTCGATGAGGCTTTTTTCTACCCCGTTCCCGTTGAGAAAACGATATTGTTCAAACAGTTTGTGCTGTAGAGCATTCGAAAGTTCTTTACGTTTTTCTTTGAGTGCTTCTAGCTGATTGGTGATTTTCTCGAGCTCAGCTTTGGTTTGTGTTAAGCGTTGCTCCCACTCTAACTTTAAGTACTTAAGTTGGTTTTTTTCCGCGACACTTTGCCTACCTAAGTCGTCTACAAGGTTTTGCAATGCTTCAGCCGTTAAGGTGTGTTGCGCTTCTTTTCGTTGCTGCTTACGCTGTGCTCGGCTATCAATCATAGACAAACGCAATGCTTCAATGGCTTGTTCGGCCTGTTCAGTTTCGGTTTTAACTCGCGCTTCTAATTGAGCAAGTTCAGGTAACGCAGAGAGGTTGCTAACCTCGGTATTGATGTCGGTGATTTCTTGTAGCTCGGCTTTAAAAAAGCTATCACTAGATAACATGTCAAATACCGGTGGAACAAAGCCGGGAAGGTGGTTTTGATCGGCAATTTTGCCGGAAAAAGCTGAAAGAAAGCCAAGTTCACCTGCAGCGTTTTTCACCAACAAAACACCAAACATTTTGCCAGTCGCATCGTGGCTGTTTTTTTCCAACCCAAAGTCATGATTCCACTTTTGCTGAGTGCTTAAGTGACGCTGTAGTTGCTCACTAGCAAGCTCGCATAAAGGGTGCGGCTGATAATAGAAAGGAAAAGTAAAACGCTCGGGCAATGAGTATTGCGAAATATCGGCGTCGAAACGAGTAAACAGCGAGGTGGGGTTTTGCATGGCGCGGTATCAGTAGTCACGGTGTAAGGTCGGAATTGTACCCGATTACACCGCGAATACTAGCGCACATACTGGCTCTGTAAGCTGACGTACCAGTGATGTATGGTGCCATCATCTTTTTCTACCCAAAGATCATTGTGATAAGAGTAGATACGTCCGCTACTGGTGATGGAGAGTTTGTTGTCGCCAAACTCAATGACACGCACAAAAGGATCCGTGGTGACTAAAAACGGTTCTAGGTCCTCGACCTTGTCATCCGAGCCTGCCAAAAAATAGTGATACTGAGTATCAGCTTCAGGATCTGTAGAAACAGTTCGATAGCCAATCACAGAGAAAGGTTCGCCTACACTTTTGTCCAATACTTGCTGTGCAAGTGTCACTTTTGCTGGCATGAACAACCAAACCGAGAAAAGGGCAGTTAGAGCAAGTAAAGAGTAAAAGCTAATTTTAAGTAATTTCATACGTATCCCGAACGTTCATTTCGGGTGGATAGTATCACTACTATACGGCGATTAAATTGATCTATAAAAAATTTACTTCGTGATTCTTAAGAGGGTTCGGGCAGATTTGCGTTACTACGCGGACTAACTGCAAAAAATAAATCACTCAGCAACAATTAATTATTTTTTCTTTCAATACTTTAACTCGACAATTATAGTTAAACTCATAAGTGATTTTGTTCAAGCTCAATTTTGAGCTCTTGGCGTGAATTATCAGACATGTTGGACCATAGTGCTAGTGTGGCCTTATTTGGTAGTGGGTAGAGGTGGTTACATTGATACTCTTGTCAGGAATATTGCTGTAACTGGGGCTCGCGCTGCGAGGAGTGTTAGTGTGAAAAATACGATTGATTTAAACTTATATCGATTCTTGGATTTACTCTATGAGCAGAAATCGCAAGCTAAAGTCTGCCATACGCTAGGGATTAGCCGAGCGACGTTTAACCGTCACTTGGCAGATTGCCGTGAATTGTTCGCGAATGAACTGTTTCTGGCGACCAAAGGGATTTATCAACCGACATTGTTTACAACTCAATTGATCGCCATTGTGAAAGAGCCCCTCGAACAGTTAGAACAGGCGCAGCAGATTTCTCAATCTTTTGAGGGTGACAACGCCAATATTGACTACATATTCCATGTGGCTAACCCGCTTAGTTCATTGTTAACCGTTCCTCTGGTTCAAGGCTTAACGTCAGAGAATGTTCAGCCGAATATCTCTATTGTGGATTGGTCATTGGAGGGGGTTGAGTTTCCCCGATCTGGCAGTTTAGCGGTTGGGATTTCTGGGTACCCAAATGAACTCAACGAGCGAGTTGTTGAACGCAAACTAGGTTCGCTTCAGATGTACGTCTATCTCTCTGAGGAGGTGGCAGAAGCGCACTTTGAGAGTGTAAGTCTAGAAGACTTAGAGCGTTTTGATATGGTGCGCGTATCCATGGGATCCTTGGATGACAGTGCATATTATGAGCGACTTCGCCGTCGAATCGGTTTAGAACTGAAGCAAAAGTTAACCGTTGCGTCAGTACATTCTGCACTTGATTGTGTAAGGGAGAATCAATACGCGTTTGTATGTCCCCACATCGCAGAATCTTCTATTCCTAAAGGCGTGGTCAAAAAGCCAATTACGTTGGGTAAGGAACCGATGCAGTATGAAATTGGTATTCAATTCCATCGCGCCTGCTATCAGCACCCGGTAATAAATAAAATTGAAAACATCATCACTCAAAGGTTGCGTGAAATCGCAGAGAAGTAGCGGCCTCATCGGAAGCCGCTGATTCCAATTAGAAGTTCACACTTGCTGTCACTCGTACAACGTCTTCTTCGATGTCTTGGTCGTTGTACGTCTCGGACAGCTTGCCGTAGTCAACGGTTAATCCAATCATACGCCAATTGACCGTACCGCCGACCGACGGGTAAACGTTATCAAGATTAAAGTCAGCCATGCTTGAATCTTCAAACTCAACATCCGCATTCAGATAATTAATGCCTACTTTCGGAATGATATCGAACTCAGCGATCTGAAATTTGTAGCCGATGTTGGCATACAGCCCCCAAGCATCTTGGTCGTTAGGTTCTTCAAACTCAACCGCTTCTGTACCGAATGAAAAACCGCCGCCAGCCACTATGTTGTTACCAATTTCATGACTGTAGCCTAAAGTCGCGAGTGTTTGATCTCCGACTAGCGTAGCGCCTGCTTCAAAGGAGCGGTTACGCTCAGCTGAAAAAGCAGAGCCAGAGGCACATGCAGTCACTAGCGCGAGTGTAAGAGGTACGATGCGAAATGATTTTTTTCATTGGTTTATCACTGTTTGGGTTGAAAACAAACTGATACTAAAGTGTTTCCAGTTTGCTTTTTGCGCACGCTTGGTCTCAAAAATGAGCCTGAGCGCTGCAAACTCATGTTGGGCTGCTATATTGAAAAGGTGGCGTATCTTCAATGACTTAAGTGAGGGGTTATGCGTAGGTGGATGCTGTTGGTCATCAGTCTGTTTGTGGCTGGGTGTGGTACTAAGTTTGTGTATAGCAACTTGGATTGGTTCATTGTTGACTACGTTGAAGACTATATCGATTTGGAGTCGGAACAAAAGGAAGTGCTGACCGAGCGCTTGGAGTTGCTAATGCAATGGCATCAAAGCAACGAGCTACCTCTATATACGCAACATTTAAATGAGCTCATCGCGATGGATCCTAAGCAGGTCACGCAGCAAACCTTACTCCAGCAAGAAGCTAAGTTTCGCGCTCATACCGACAGGTTAGTCAGACGTGTCGCACCGGACATTTATGCCTTATCGCAACAACTTACCGACCAGCAAGTAGAAGACTTTATTGATAGCCTAGAGGAGCGGCATAAAAAGTTTCGAGACAAATATCAGGGACTCGATGATTCAGAGATTCGTCAGCGCTACCAAGAGAGGATCACCGAAAGTTTGGATAAGTGGGTAGGAAAGCTTACAGAGCAGCAGCAAGAGTATGTTTCTCTGTGGGTAGAAGAGGTTCAGATAACCACATTTGATTGGATGGATCAGCAAACTCGAATTCGCCAACAGGTTCAGGCCCTGTTAGTTCAACGTGATAACCTTGCTTACTTTCAGCCACAGTTTCATCAGTTGCTATTCGATCCAGAAGGCACCTATTCAGAAACTTTGCGTACCAAACGAGATTTCAATAAGCTCGTGGCCGATAAGTACTTAGTTGCCATTATTAATCATATGACTGAAAAGCAAACTCGTCACTTTAGGGAGGAGTTAGAAGATTGGCGAGATATCACTCTTAAGCTGGCGAACAACTAAGCCCAAGAGCGATACCTTGAGTGGTTGCTAATAACTACTTAGTCGCAAGCCCCTTGTCGTTCAAATAACCCAACATGTGGGGGCGAGATTCTCCCGATAACTTAGTGGTGATTTGCTCTGACCAAGTAGACTGTTTTTGGTTTGATGAACGAGAAGCGTAGTAGTCCATCATGGTTTGGTCGTATTCCTCCACCTTGTTGATATCCAGCGGTTGGTAGCTGTTTTCGTGCATGATTACCTGAGGAGACAAACGTGGTTTACGTTGAGGATCTTGCGCTGGGTGACCAAGACACATACCAAACAGTACCGCTGTGTATTTTGGTAACTCTAACAGTTCATCAACTTGCTGTGCACTATTCCTTAGCCCGCCGATATAGACGCCACCTAGCCCCATTGACTCCGCTGCGAGCAAGCAGTTCTGAGCCATGATTCCTGCATCGACAGCGCCAATGAGGGTGAGCTCAGTGAATTCAGGTTTCACTTTGTCATTCATCTGTATGTGGCGTTGGAAATCGATACAGAAAACTAAAAATTCGGCAGCGCTTTCTACATAAGGCTGATTGCCCGCTAATGTTGCTAGTGCTTTGCGTTTATTTGGGTCGGTGATGCGTATAACGGAGTTAACTTGTAATAGGCTCGACGAAGAAGCAGCGATACCGGCGGCGATAATGGTATCCAGTTGCTCGCCATTGATAGGTTGTTCGGTGAACTTACGAATCGAGTGATGTTCAAAGATGGTATCTAATACAGCATTCATTCTTGGCTCTCCTGTAATGGGATGGCATCGATGGAATAAACAACCTTACCTCTTGAGGTATGCGTTTTCGTGACACGTACACCGTTGAGTTCCATTTCGTATGGTTGTCTCTTTTTGAGGGTTTCTGAGCTTTCTACCACTAGCTGACGAATGTCATCGAAGTTACTGTCTGGTGACAGCGCATTAAGCCATAGGCACTCGGTGTAGTAGAGGCTTTCTATAATGTCTGACTCTTGTTGATAGTGCTCGAGGTATTGCTGTGGGTCTATTTCCAATACCATCCGAAATACTTCTTCTTGCGCTTTAGGGTTTTCAATAGCAACAATCATCAGGTTCATAAAGTGATCTGGGTAGTCATACAGATAGACATTGAATCTGGCGCCTATTTGATCATAGGCGTAGGCATAATCCGAAGGCGTATGGATATCCATAATGGCCTCTAGGCTACCCGGTCGAGGAGGCGCACTGGCTAACCACCGCTGCAAGTCGTCTGCTTGCTCGGCTGACAGCTGAGAGTGGTACTCTTGTACCGATTTTTCTATGACCTGTTGGCGATCGACTTTAATTCGTGGCGCGAGCAGTTCGGCGTTGGTGTTATAAGTGGTAAAAACGTCTTGTGCTGATAGCCCTGTTGTCGCCACTTGCCAATCGAATGCTTCATTTTCAATGACCACGACGTTGGCAGCAACGGGCTCAGAAATTGTCTCGTCCGAAGTCGGAGTGGGTGTCGTACACCCGACCACGAGCGATAGAGCACCGCCAGCAAAGAGTAAACGCCTGAGCAAAATTGTTGAGGGAAACTTCATGTATCTTCCTGATATTGGCGAATCTCTATCCATTTGATTTCTAAACTAACACATTCGTTATTAAGGTAAAGTCTCGGTTCACCTTATCTCAATATCCGTGTATGTTGGTGATTGTGTACAATCATGAAACAGGACGATTATGATTTTGGAGTGGGTGCTGTTGTTTGCGGCCGGTGTATTAGGTGGGATCATGAACTCGATCGCAGGTGGAGGAAGTTTCATTACTTTCCCTATGCTGATGGGTGTCGGCGTTCCGCCGATCGCAGCGAATGCGACCAATACGTTCGCTGTTTGCGCGGGTTACTTGAGCGGTACTTACGGTTTTCGTCACGATATTAAGCAGTCAAAGAATCAGCTAATACTGATTACTGTTCTGAGTCTAATTGGCGGTGCGATAGGTGCTTATTTATTGCTTAACACACCAGAAGAATTGTTCTTAGAGGCGATTCCTTGGTTACTGCTTTTTGCCACTGTCTTATTTATCTTTGGTGCGCAGCTTAACGGTTTAGCGAAAAAATTGGTTTCATCTCACCAGCATGCCAATAAGGCTGGTGGTTTAGCGTTAGGGTGCTTTCTCATTCTGGTTTCGGCTTACGGCGGCTTTTTTAATGCGGGCCTTGGAGTCATTGTGCTGAGCTATCTTGCGCTGGCGGGTTATCAAAATATCAATCTAATGAACGGACTGAAATTACTGGTATCGTCTTGTGTTTCTTTAGTCGCGATTGCTATTTTTGTTTATGACGGTGTCATTGATTGGCCCAGAGGAATCGCGGTGTTATTCGGTACATTAGTGGGGGGATATGTTGCAGCAAGAGTCTCTCGACGGGTTCCTCAGCACTATGTCCGATGGCTAATTATTGGCTCTAGCCTTGCGATCACAGGCTACTTTTTCTACCAAACTTACCTATAAACGGATGGGTCGATTGAATGATCAAAGGCAGTGAATACCCTTCTCATAAAGCGCTGAGAACGTTTATTTCAGTGGCTAACTCACTTAGCTTTTCTCAAGCTGCGCAGGAGTTATGTGTCACTCAGAGTGCAGTGAGTAAGCAGATCGCTTCGTTGGAGCTGCAACTAGGACAAGCACTGTTCGAGAGGCATGCTAATGGCATTACGCTGACTGTAGCTGGGAAACATTACTTACCTAAAGTAACGGAAGCGTTAGAAGCAATACAGTATGCCACTGCAAGTGTGTTACAAAGTGGTCAGGCACAGGGGTTACTTAGAGTAAATGTTACTCCCTCATTTGCTAACCTTTGGCTCATCCCAAACATTCGTCGCTTTCATCAGACGCATTCTAAGCTTCAAGTCTCGGTGACAACGGGAGATGGGCAGGTCAAAGAGTCTCTTTCGAATGCGGATATTATGGTGCGATGCTTGCCTTTATCCAAACATTACGACAATGCCTATTTGCTTTGCGAAGAAGAGTTGGTCTTAACAGCAGAGGCAAACACCAAAAATATCGAAAGTATCGATGAGTTAGCAAAGCTGTCGTTTATTCCTCAAATTACTCGCCCTCAGTTATGGGAGCAGCTTCGATATGAGTTGGGGCTAGAGCAAGACCCTACCTACTATCCTGTAGGTTTTGAGCATTTCTACTTGACGCTAGAAACGCTCAAAAAAGAGGGAGGGCTAGCGCTTTTACCACGCTTTATGGTCAATAGCGCACTGGAGGAAGAGACGTTGAGTAACCCGATGCGAGTCAGTTTTATGAGTGGCTACGGCTATTATTTAATTGTGCCGAACTATCGAATGGCTTCGCGCCCGGTGTATGATTTTGTTGAGTGGCTCAAAAGCGAATTCGAGCTGAAGTGAGCTTTCCAAAACCGTAACTGTTCCATGCAGTTATTTCTCTTGACTGAAGAACAGGTAACAAAAAAGCCTTAAGCATTGCTTAAGGCTTTTGTCGTTTGTAAGAGAGTTATTTAATTAACCCAACTTCTCGATAGTATTTTTCAGCGCCTGGATGTAACGGTGCTGAAAGGCCATCTTTTACCATTTGTTCTTTCTTCAATACGGCGAAGGCAGGGTGAAGCTTCTTAAAGTCATCGAAGTTTTCAAATACCGCTTTGACTATCTCGTACACCACTTTTTCTGGTACAGCAGTAGAAGACACGAAAGTTGCACCAACACCGAAGGTCATGGTGTCCATGTCATTGCCTTTGTACATACCACCAGGTACGGTCGCGATACGATAGAAGCTATTGTCTGCCACTAAGCTATCGACTTTTGGCCCGGCAACAGTAACAACTTTACTCTCACACGATGTGGTCGCTTCTTTGATTGCGCCACTAGGGTGCCCAACGGTATAAACCATCGCATCGATTTTGTTATCACACAGCGCTTTGGATTGCTCCGATGCTTTCAACTCGGAAACCAGCTTAAAGTCTTTTTCGGTCCAACCATATTGCTTCATCAGCACTTCCATAGTGCCTCGCTGACCAGAGCCTGGGTTACCAATGTTTACACGTTTACCTTTCAAGTCCTCAAAGGTTGAAATACCCGCGTCCGCTCGAGCGACGACGGTAAAAGGTTCTGGGTGGACTGAAAAGACGGCACGAAGATCTTTGAATGCGCCGTTATCAGCAAACTTGCTGGTGCCATTGTATGCGTGATATTGCCAATCTGATTGAGCGATGCCGAGATCGAGTTCACCAGCACGAATGGTATTGATGTTGTAAATCGAACCACCGGTACTTTCAACGGAACAGCGAATGCGGTGCTCTTTTCTTGACTTATTGACCAAACGACAAATTGCCCCTCCCGTTGGATAATACACCCCCGTAACGCCACCCGTTCCTATCGTGACGAAAGTATCCTGTGCCGATGCTGCAAACGAAGCGCCGAGGGCTACCGATGCTGCGGCTGCGGTTATCAGAGACTTAAGTTGTTTCATGATCCATCCTTATCATATGTTGTAGCTCTTAACCTGTACGGGCCTAAACGGAACACAGTGACTGTTTAAATTCCTTAGCCTGATAGGTTTGTATGTCGAGCTGAGCAAGTGTTGCTTTTAGGTATTCAACCTGATGGGCATTGTTTGGAGCTAGTTTCCCACCAATGGTATGAAGATTGTTTTCAAATCCTACTCTTATATCTTGTCCCAGTAGTGCTGATGTCACCAAGCACTGGGCTTCTGAACGCCCGAATGCACAGACGGCTCGTCGAATAGAGCTCTCATGCACTAATGGTGCGAGCATGGGTAGGAGATCCTTCGGCGAAGATTGCAAACCTTGTTGATATCTACCTAAGACTAGCAAAAGGTGATGATTTTGCTTGGGAATGACGCCAGTTGTGACATAAGACAAGTATCGTTTTACATCTTCAGGAGAATACAGAATGTACTGGCTGATGATGTTTTCATTTGTAACCCAATGGAAAAATTCACTGGCGACCTGAACGTGCTGCTCATGGGGAACGAGTTCCTTTAAAGCAAAAGAGGCTGCCGGAGGCCGTGTATGTCGAATCAAATCCATCTGTTGCTCTGGGGAGAACTTACCGATGGCTTCTGTGGTTAGTTGGATGAGAATAGAATCACCAACCTCTGCTTGAACTGCATCAAGCAAGCGTTGATTGTCAGCTACGGCTAAACTATGAGCGCCTTGCTGATCTCTTGCATGCAAATGGACCATGGCCGCCCCCGCGTCTCGGCAGGCGACAACTTCGTTAACGATTTCACTGATCGTCATTGGTAAGTGTTGATGATCTGCCTTGGTTTTGTGTGCGCCATTAGGAGCGACGATAATTCCAATTTTGTTAGTCATGGGTAAGTTCCGGCAAGTCAGAGAACACTTGTTCAAGCGTTAAACTTAGTTTATCAACCAGTATCTCGATTTCAGCTTCAGTGATGATATATGGCGGTGCGAGCAAAATATGATCACCTTGTTTGCCATCAATTGTGCCACCCATTGGGTAAACCATAAGACCATTGGCCATCGCTTGAGACTTGATGCGTTTATTGAGCTGAAGTTGCGGGTTATACTGACGTTTGGATGGCCTATCCTCAACCAGCTCAATACCAATGAATAACCCTCTACCGCGTATATCGCCAATATAAGGGAGCTCGCCTAAACGTTCATGTAAGGTGTTTTTAAGTAACACACCCTTGGTTCTCACCTGTTCAAGCAAGTGGTCTTCCATGATTGTTTTTACTGTTGCGACACCAGCTGCACTAGCCATTGGATGAGCCATAAAGGTGTGACCGTGTTGAAAGTAGCCACTGCCATCATGGAAAGCTTGGTATATCTGGTCGCTGACCAGCACAGCACCAATTGCTTGATAACCCGCAGCTAAGCCTTTAGCTATGGTCACAATGTCTGGAACGATGTTCTCCTGCTCAAATGCGTAGAATGAGCCTGTTCTTCCAACACCGCACATCACTTCATCCAGTATTAGTAATACATTGTATTTGGTGCAAATTTCACGAATTCTAGCAAAGTAGCCTTCAGTGGGGACTAATGCCCCCGAGGTTGCCCCGACTACGGGCTCTGCGATAAAAGCCATGACGTTATCTGGCCCGAGCTCCAGAATGCGCTTCTCTAACCCATTAGCGGTCCTTTCTGAATACTCAGCGACTGACTCATTGGTGTACTGTTCTCTATAAGGGTAACAAGGTGAAATGCGGTGGCTGGTGGTCAATAGCGGCTCATAGGGTTCCCGGCGCCACATATTCCCCCCAATGGATAAAGCTCCCAGTGTGTTGCCATGGTAACTTTGCTTTCTTGAAATGATGTGGCGTTTACTGTTTTGGCCTAGTTCTACAAAGTACTGGCGTGCCATTTTTATCGCTGATTCCACTGCTTCAGAACCACCACTGACAAAGTAAGCGTGGTTTAAACTGTCCGGCGCTAAGCCACATAACAGTTGTGCAAGCTCCTCACTGCTTTGATTCGAAAAAAAGCCAGTATGTGCATAAGGGATAGAATCGAGCTGCTCAGTGATGGCTTGCTTTACTCGCGGAGCGTTATGCCCTAAGCAGGAAACGGCTGCGCCTCCGCATGCATCTAGGTATTGTTTACCCGTTGTGTCGTATAGGTAACTACCTTGGCCATGAGAAATTTGTGGCAGCTTAGATTTGCAGTGACGATGAAGAATATGGCTCATGTATTGGATTTCCCTATTGGCCTAATAATGCACAGCGCTAGCCTGTGTCCGCTCGCAATATATTCGGGATTAGTTTATGAATTGACAAATGAGCATATTTCAATGGGTATTCCGCTAGGGAATAGCTATTTAAGTATGACTCCCAACCGTTAAGTCATTTCATTGTTTGATTCGGAGAGTAGGTCGAAAGTACTACCGAATGTGACTCACCTTTTATAAAGAGTGTGACTTTTTTCTTAAAGATTCAGTATAGAGTAAGCGGAAATGTTATTTTATTCTTTAAAAACAGTAATTTACTTGTTTTGTTGTAATGGTTGGGCATACGGCAAAGCTTTGTACCTGCGCCATTCGCTCGTAGCGGTAGAACGTCAATAAATATGACTATTCTTGAAAGTGAGAACGTTGTTTAAATTATTGATAAATAATAAATAATAGGTCGCGATTGAAATGCATATTGACTTGTGTGAGAGGGCTCCATTGACATATTGGCTCTAAACGATAGTTTTAGAAATATAGTTGAAAATAAAATGAGGAGAATAAGCATGGACGAGCCAATGCGTACCAATATTACTCTGCTGTCAGAGTTGAGTATGCAATCCAATTTATTAAAGGAATCACTAGAATCTAATTTGGATGTGACCGTTAATATTACACCTTTCTCCTCTGTAGTTGATAAAAATGTTATTACTAGGCCGATCAGCAATATAGTGTTAATTGATTTTTCCCATATAAATGATGAGGACTTTTTGACATACACACAGCTTCGCAGTCAGTCCTCAGGTGTGATTAAGGAAGTGCTAATTAATTGTCCTAGCGATATACAGTCATCAAGACTATTTAAATGGCGCGATTTAGTCGGCGTATTTTATATCGAGGATGATATTCGTTGTTTCGCTAAAGGAATGACAAAAATCCTTTCAGATGAGATGTGGTTGTCTCGTAAGGTTGCTCAAGACTACATACAGCATTTTAGAGGGACCAATACGGTATCTACATCTCAAGCCTATAAGCAGCTAACTAAAAGAGAAAAGCAGATAATTCAACTGCTTGGGCATGGTGCTTCCAACATCCAAATCGCTCAAGAGTTGTTTGTAAGTGAAAATACAGTGAAAACACACCTGCACAATATTTTTAAGAAGATTAATGCTAAAAATAGACTACAAGCTCTACTTTGGGCTAACAACAATATAGGTATTGAAGAGCGAGCCTAAGCATTTTAACGAGTGCCACCAACCAGATTTAAACATTTAAAGGTGCTAATTGATGATTAGCACCTTTTTATTTCTTGTCAGACCTCTTACTTGTCGTAAATAACCAAATTGTCAGTATCAATAATGAGAATTTAAATTATTGTCACTGATAATGTTATATGTTGTGTGAATGTTAGTATATATTTGAGCTTGCTTTGGCTTATGGTATGAGAAACAACTTAGCTGAAGCTTATTTAAAGTATTGAAAGTATTAGGTATTGGTTAGGGAAGATATGAAAGAACTAAGCATGGATATCGTTGCTACTCGCGTGAACATTCTGATGATGACGCAATATAGCCTTCAGAGCGAAAATTTTCGTCAGATGTTACAGGAGGCTACAGGACTCTCTATCTCTTCCGTTGATCCTACTCGGAAAATGGACGTCGCATCGATTCCGGAAAATAGTATCGTGATAATCGATATCTCAGTGTCTAATCTGTTAGAAGAAATCGTCAAGATAGTCAAAGAGTCAGATAAAGTTGTTGGTACGGTATTGTTTAATGCTGAAGAGGACATGAGTGTAGAAGAAGTTCTCAGTTGGAAGTCATTACGCGGTACTTTTAGTGCCAGAGACTCACTCCCACAGGTATGCCAAGGGCTAAAAGCGATCGCTAACGGCGACAACTGGTTGCCGCGTAAGATCATTAATAAGCTCATCAGTTACTACGAGCTAAATATCAATAGCTCACAAGACTTGGGCTATTTGGGAACGGATTTGACTCGCCGTGAACTAGAGATCTTAGAATCTTTAAAGACTGGTGGTTCGAATATAGAAATCGCTGATTCGCTGTTCGTGAGCGAGCATACTATTAAGTCACACTTGTATAATATTTTTAAGAAGCTAGAAGTGAAGAACCGCACTCAGGCAATGGCTTGGGCAAGGAAGCACTTATAGTAAGCTCATAGAAAATAAGGGAAAAAGGGTCGCTCTATGCAACCCTTTTTTTAGCTTGCCAGTTTAAGTGCCTTGTTTAGCACCTTAGAGGATAACCCTTTAAAGTTCTGATAGTTTCCTCTGAATTTGTTTTTTAATGTGTATAGCGTCGAACCATAATCCTCGGAGAAGTGAAAGCCGTTTCGATCGATAATATATTGGTTAGGTATCTCTCCCCACTCTGGAATAGTGAAAGATGCCAAGCCCTTTTCTGAGATTAGGTGGTAGTATGCGAACTCTCGCCCATCTTGCTGAGATATGCGTTTCTGGCTGACATGAACTCGCTCCCCGTCAAATATCTTTTCTTTGATAACACGTTCACTAAAATAGGCATTAATCTCACCTTGTTCGTGTGCGGCTTTCACAAGGTAGGTGAGCGAGTGCTTTTGATCCAAATCGAAGATATTGGCTCCTGACCTTAGTTGTTTATAAAGGCCATGGCATTCATCAAATGCGAAGTGTTTGGAAGATTCAAGGATTTCACGCCACGCAACACTCTTCTTATACAGCTCGTTGACTTTGGCGATGTTTTTGAAAATGGAGAGGGAGCCAGACATCCAGTGAGGCAACATACTAATAGTATCGAACTGGGCCCAGTCGTTAGGTAACTGATGAAATACGTCACCATAGATGACATCGATGTCACCGGTAGCCCAATGGGAATACCCGCGAAGTTCGTCTGAAAAAATGTCACCAAATGCAGGTCTAAAATCACAGAGTTTTCCTGGCTTGGTGATGTTAGTTTGAATACTCAGCGTTTGCTCGATCTTATTAATCAGAGCTTGCTGCGACATAGCCAGTACTTGAAAGTTATTAGGCAGTGGTGAAGGCATTTCTATATCAGTGATAAATATGACCTGCAGCTGTTCGTTGCCTGCTAAACTATTGAGATAGAAAGGGAAGTAGTTTGGTAGCTTCCCATAGTAGGGGATCAGTAGCGCAACTTGGTGCATCGTATCATCCTTGGCTAATAGTCGGAGTCTCTGAATGCTCGATTCAGAGAAATCAGTAATGGGTTAAGTAGATAATCGGCGACAGTACGTTCATCGAGTAAAATGAGCACCTCAGCGGGCATACCAGGGTAGAGCTTGATGTGGCTATTTTGCTGGACGGTTTCCATATCGAGTTCGACATTAATGGTATAACTCGCCGTATCCGTTGAGTCGTCGGTAATACTGTCTGCTGATATGTAGACAACCTTGCCCGATATAGGCAATAAACGTCGGTAGTTATAAGAAGTGAGTCGGACCTCAGCGGTTTGCCCTAACTTAAGGGTATCGATATCAGAAGGGGTCACATTTGCTTCAACGATCAATTGGCTGTCTACTGGTACGATCTCCATTAGCACTTCGCCGCTTGAAACTATGCCACCCAGAGTGTTGACGTTGAGCTCAACCACTTTGCCATTAATTGGGCTGACTACCGTAGAACGAGCGAGCTCTTCCTGTGCTTGCAGTAGATGCTCTTTGAGCTCAATGATATCTCGCTCTGCAATCTCTAGCTCTTCAGACGCTTCTTTTATAAATTCCAGTCTAAGGTTAGCAATACTTTGCTGAGCTTCAGCAATGACAAGTTCTTCGCGAGCCATGACGGCATCGTAGTCATCGATTCGTCTCTGGATGTCCAATCGTTCACGCTGAGACAACAGCATTTGATCTTTGGATGCATAGCCTTTCTTTAGCAGTTTAGAGAGCATGGTGACTTGCTCGTCCAAAATGACCAGAGCCTTTTTGTCAACTTTAGCTCTTGCTACGTAGGAGTTGAGATTTTGTTTGGCTTGTTCAACTTGCTTTTGTGCGATCTGAATTGCACCCTCTAATGCTTCATGGCGAATCTGCTTTAGTTTGGTTTGGGTGGCGATCGCTTGAGTAATAAGAGGGTCGTCTTGCTCTAAGCTTGCTTTAAAAGCGATATCGTTAGTTTCACTTATCTCGGATTGAAGCCGATTGTATTTTGCTAGTGCATTGTAATAACGGGATTTTATCTGAAGATAGCGTGTTTTAGCTTTAGTCGGATTAAGAGACAGTAACGGTTCTCCCACTGCAACCAATTGGCCTTCTTTGATATAAATGTCTTCGATTATGCCACCGTCTAGGTGCTGCACTTTTTTTCGGTTGCCTTCTACAATGACTTGCCCAGGTGCGATGGCTGCACTGCTAAGCGGGGCAAAATAGATCCAGCTAAATACCACTCCACCGCCTATGCACAAGGTGAATAAGCCCAATTTAATCCAGTGTTGAACTGTTAGTGTTGTCCTAGCCATGATTAGAGGCCTTTTTCATGTGAATACTCTGCGCTTGGGCCAGTTTTTTGGTGGGCGTATTGGATTTGATGGTGCCATCTTCTAGCAGTACGATATGGTCTGAAAGCCCAAGAAGACTAGAGTGACTAGTGGCAAACAGTGTTGTTAGACCATCTCGTTTACGCTGAAGAATCAAGGCTTGGAGTAGCTTTTCACCGTTCGGTCCAAGAAAAGCGTCTGGCTGATCCAATATCAATAGTTTAGGCGACTCATAGATGGCTCTTGCTAACAGCAATTTGTGGTATTCGGACGTTGAAGGAACCAAATCTTTGTCGAGATCTGTTTCATAACCTTTAGGCCACTTTAGGATTCTTTCGTGTATCCCTAGTTTTTGACAAGCGATATATGCCTTATTGGGGTCGTGGTTAATCTTAAATCCAGAGAGATTTTCCATTACCGTTCCTGACAAAAACTTGGACTGGCTAGAGTAATAGCCTAGTACATCAGATTGGTTTTCCGAGTACCATTGCTGATATGAGGCCCCGTCTAACCTTACTTGCCCTAGGTTCGGATGTATTAGTCCAGCCAGTGCTTTGAGTAAGGTACTTTTCCCGCATCCGGATTCACCAACAATAGCGATACATTGACCAGCGGCAATATTGAGATTGATCCGCGACAGGAAAGGTGAGCTACTATTTGGATAGAGAAGCATGACATTTTCAGCGGTGAGTTGGCCGTTTGCGTCTGGTAACGTAGCGTCAGCAGGTAAGCTTTTGCTGATGTCGGTAATTTTGCTCAATTGACGCCAGTATTTTAAAGCGCTTAACCATGCATTAAGGCTTGTCACCATAGACTCATATGGTGCAAACACTCGGCTGGCCAGCATGGTTGCAGCAATCATGGCACCTGCAGTAAGTTCACGTTCAACCACCAGAGAAGCACCAATTGCGACAATCGCTATTTGCGCTAGTGCTCGGAAAAATTTGGTATAACTAAGGATATTGGTGGTTTTTGATAACGCTGAGGTGACTTTTTGGTATCCATGTTCATCCTGCAGGCGGCTTTTTTCAGCAATGGTATTTATTAACCCGTGAGCTCTAATGGAATCCGTATCATGGATAGAATCGAATGCTACATTGGTGTGTGAGGTTGCCTGTTTAAATCGATAATTTACTAGCGATAGTAAAACTAGCAGCGAGATAACTGAAAGACATATCACACCATAAATAGGGTGCAAACCTGTAAGAAACAATAGTAGAAGTGGTGTCCACGGTAGATCAAACAAAGGGCCTAATGACGAAGACAGAGCGCTGCGCACTCCCTGCATCAACTTAATGACTTCAGGCCGATTTGTGTTTTTATCTTGATGACTGTGCTGGATTGAGGCGCTGAAAACGCTGGTGCCAATTTGATGGCTCCAACTTGCACTCATGGAAAGTAACATCCTATTTCTTATCCAGTCGAGCAACGTATGTAGAACAACGAAAGCAATGGCGATTGCAGTAAGTAGCCATAGTGTATCGAGGCTTTGGGACGTCAGAACTCGATCGAAGACTTGTAATGAGTAAAAGGGCAGTGCTAATACAAACAAATTAATGAAAAAAGAAAACACCAATACCCAGATAATCTGCTGACGCAATATTCTGGTGGCTTTAGCAAAATTTTCTTGAAAATTCAGCTTTGTGTTTGGCTTAGCTTCTGAACTGGGGGTAGAGCGCAAAGTCTGTCCCTCGACTTCCGGTAGTGTTAAACGCAGAAAAGGTGAAGGGTAACCCTTCACCTTGTATTTCAAATATTCGGCTTACAACCGCTTATACTGGCGCCATATCTACTAGTGATTCACCACCAACGGTGATTTCACTTTCAGATAGGTCTGTAATAATCGTAACGGTGTTTTCACCTTCACCAAATGTGAACGCGTGCAGATCAATTTTGCCATCAGGTACGAATGACAGGCCTAACATTTCAATGTAGGCATCTTCTAGATCGCCAGTGATATCTTCTGAGCTAAACTGCAGCTCTCCAGAATCAGAAAACTTGCGAATCCCTTCTAACGATAAGCCTTCAAGTCCAACAGCAAGCAAGGTATTGTCGGTATCTGGTGTTTCTTCGTTGCCATCGTCTTGAGATTGTCCCATGATGCTTGATAGGCTTACATTGGCATACACAGGCTCGTCACCGTAACCAACGATGCCTTCAATACCACGCGCTTGGCTTACGAAATCAAAGGTGTCTGTATCTTCAGTATCGTTCTTGACGTAAACCACATCAAACCCTTTACCACCTGCAACCATTTTGTCGTCTAGCGTGGCAACGATGCGGTCGTTACCTTTTGCGCCGAATAAGCTATCTTGACCAACACCACCTTGGATGAGGTCATCACCGGCACCGCCTGTAATGTAGTCATGTCCAGTGTTACCAATCAATACGTTATTGTCGCTGTTACCTTCGATGGTGTCATCGCCACTTAGACCCAATACAACATCACCAGCTTCGGCACTAGTGATTACGTCATCACCTTGTGTACCGCTAACAGCTTCTACATCTCCAACAGCAGCTTTAAGATCTTCGTATACGTTGTTGAACATAATTCGTCCTCTCTGAATTTCCTTGTAATTTATAGATAAACAACCGTTCTCTGTCCGAATATGTCGGCATGCTTTGGAGTTTATGTTTAGAAGTACTAACCAATGACATTCATATTCAAACGACAAGAGTATTCTAGCCAGCTCGAAAAATTACTGGGGACGAAATAGGTATTAAATTAAAGTATAGTTAAAACAAGGTTTTAGACTTATTAACTGCGATAAATAAAACGTTGGTTAAATAATTATTAAAATCATCAGTGAAGAGATGAGAAAAGTATGAGGTAAGGGCTAGGTAGCGAGCTAAATAGCCTAACGCATAAGGGTGATATTGGGGAATTTGCCGAGATAATTTAGGTCGTTTTGGTAGCGCTTATCTGCGACTTCAAGCTGCTTGTCATCGTAAGGAGCAAATCTGTTTCCATGAGTATAAGCGTTATCTTCGAGTACACGTAGTACCTTAGAAGAGTTCTCACCAAGTTGAGATAAAACTTGGATTGTTTCGCTGGTTAGGGTTTTTCGACTGCGAGCTACTCTTTCAGACAGTACGCTCTGCTCACCAAAAGTGAGAGCGCTTACCCAATCGAGCTTGTTTTCCTTAAAATTATCAAAATCAGATATCACAAACTGAACGTTGTTATGGGTAGTGAATGCCGATTTGAATCTGTCCGACCAGAGAAAAGTACTACCATCGATATGCTGAGAGAAAGTATTGAAGCACATGTACGGAAAATGCCGAAGGTATTCGGAGTACATCGAGACTAAATATGGTAGTGGGCTTCTTAGTGACAGGTAAACTGTAAGCTCATGGTTAGGCAACGCTTGTTTGAATCTTTCAATGACTGCCGAAGTATCTTTGTATATTTCTCCTGTTTCTGGGATTTGCTCGGATACTCCGATCATGTTTTCATCAGAGATCAGTAAGTTCTTATCAAAATTGAACACCTTACTAAGCTTATATCTCAACGGGAACAGTGGCTTCTTGAGTTTGTATGTTATGTGTCGGCGAAGCACGTTTAATGGTGCATATTCAAAGTGGGTGTGGTTTTCGGCGCTGTACAGAGCAACCTGCTCTTGGATAAAAGTGGTACCAGTCTTATGTACACCTAGGTGTAGGTTTAGCTTAGGCATTGCTCAGGCCCCTTATTTTTTCGAACCACATTGTTTTTGATACACGCGAACGAAATCGATTTTGAAACTAGCAGGAAACGAGTTTAAATTTGGTATGCCACCCCATCCTCCGACCGCGAGATTAAGCAGCAGAAACTGAGGCTTATGGAACGGGTTCTTGTCACGCTGAGTTACGTTGGTATTGAACGTGTGAGATATCTTACCGTTAACTAGAAAATCAATTTTATCTTTATCCCATTCAATAGCGAAAGTGTTGAACTCATTTGGGTTGTCGATTTCTGTTCTACCTCCATTAGCCTTGTGTTTTTTCTTGTTTTCATAGTCATAATAAACCGTATTAAAATGGATGCGACCAGGATGTTTTGATACATGCTCCATGATGTCGATTTCGCCGCTGCGTGGCCAATTAACTTTGCGAATGTTATCCCCGAGCATCCAGATTGCAGGCCACATCCCTTTTTCAGTAGGGATGCTTGCACTGACTTCAATCTTTCCGTATCGCCATGACGCTTTACCTTGAGTAGTGATACTTGCTGATGTATAGGCTGGGTTTGCACTTGGATCAAACAAAGCATTGATTGAGAGGTAACCATCTTTAACTTCAGTATTGGCCAAAGATTCTCTCTCGTAATACTGCATTTCTTTGTTGCGAACGTATCCTTCCTCGTAGGTCCATTTGGAAGGGTCCGGTAACCCTGTGTAATTGAACTCATCTTGCCAAACTAGTTGATAGTCGCTGCACTCATTAGTCTCTGCCAGCAAGGGAAAAGAGAGCAGTGATAGCAGGCTTATTGACGCAATTTTCGAGGTATACATCGTTTCTAGGCCCTACGTAGAATACTGAAAACTTTTTGAACCGCTTTTGGTCTCGTTGACGCCATGACTTTCCATGAATACAAAGACTTGGCTAGTGGCCTTGGGGTGATACTGATAGACAGCCACCACAAGGTTAAAATGGCTTTATTCAGAACACTGAGGTTTTGTGCGTTGACGTTTTTTATCGCCTGTTGCGCCAGATTGGTTCTCGAGGTTGCAGGAGTATGTTCTGGTTCAAATAGGGACAGGCACATCATCTGGATAAGATGATAGCTATCGTTGTACCAAAATTTATCTTCTAACTTAACACCCAGTGAATAGCTCGCTTGTTTGAGTGCGTCGTAACGCATTTGGTTGTGTTCCAATCGCCATTTCGCTCGCTTTGTCATCTGACTTGCGAAACCTGAATGATTTTCACCGTGTTGGCGGTAGGCAGACATGCAATAGTCACTGCTAGAAATGTCTGTATAAAGTGGTGCCAAAGTCACCAAGTATCCGTCACCACCTTGGCGGAACTTTTCTTGTGGCATTGGCATCAGCTGCTCCATCAATGAGCGGCGAAATAGTAGACCTGAGGTAACGGTTGATTGATATTGACCACTGTGGAGTAGTTTACGTTTTGCTCTAGCCCCATGATCAAAAGCGAGCTCGGGTTTCGGAAAGATATCGTATTGTTCGCCATGATCATCGACTAAGTGCATTCTAAACTGGCACATACCACTCGAAACTGGAAATGCTTCAACGGCTTGTTGTAATGCGTTGGGTAACAGGTAGTCATCGGCATCTAGGAACATGATGATGTCTCCATTGGCCGCCGCATACCCATTATTAAACGCTCCGCCATGTCCCTGATTTTTATCGTGAAAAACAGGTATCAGTTGCGGGTGGTATTCCATGATGATATCCCTTGAACTATCACTTGAGCAGTCGTCTACGACAATAAGTTCAAGGTTTGGATAATCTTGATTAAGGACGCTTTCTATACTGCTGCGAATAAAACGTTCGTAATTGAAGCATGTAATGATGACACTCACCATAGGAGCACTATGCTGAGAAGTTGACGGTAGATTAGTGTCCATATAGCTCTACATCCTTTTGAGCAATCAGTCGGGATACTACGCCGATGTGTAAACAACCGCGGATTGTCCATCGGCGCCACTTAATTTGATCGAATAAGTTCAAACCAGCCATAGAGAAGCAGGCGATGGCTTTGGCAGTAGCTGCGAGTGTATGTTTCGCTCTAGCCTGAAGGCTTCCATTAGTATCGATAAGTAATCGAGCGTGGGTTTGACCAAAGCGAAAGCGCCTAGTCATTAGCCACTTAAAGCTAGAACGAGCACTAGGGACGGGCTCATATACCCATGCGTTTGGGGAGAAGTAAAGCTCGATACCCGCGTCTTTGATGTACTCAAAAAAGAGAGTATCTTCGCCCCCCGTTCTTCCGAAGCGTTCATCGAACTGCAAAGGAGCAATTTGGTCGTTAGAGCGGTGGATAAGCACATTGCAGGTGTAGCCTGAGCAAATGGTTTCACCACTGAATGTTGGCCGTGTGGCATGAAAATCACCTTTAGACATCCAAGAGTTTTGCAGGTGATTGGGATAAATCGCTTGAACTGGGCCGAGCACAACTTCAGCGTTGGTCGCATGTGCAGTTTTGAATAGCTCAACCAACCATTGGGGACTGACAGTTTCATCGTCATCGATAAATGCCGTCCACTCGGCAGTGCTATGCGCTAAACAGGCATTTCTGGCAATGGCGATGTTCTGCTTAGGTGCGTGAACGTAATTGATTTCAAGTTTGGAGTGACGAGCAAAGTCGTCGACCAAAGGCTGTGCGCTGGGGACGGCATCATTATCCGCAATGATAACGTTGAGCTGCCATTCAGGTTTTAGAACCAGCTGCTCTAGCGACACAAGAGTTTGTGTCAGTGAAGCCCTTCGATAAGTACAAATGCAAATATCAATGTTCATGGCCTATCTCTCTTTTGTGCCTGCGTTGTGTTGATAAGTGCCGTACAACTTGAATACAAAACCCTGCTGACCAAGCGAGATGCATCGTCATCGCTGGTAGTGCGATCGCGTATTTAAGGGTTCCAAGTGATGTGTTAGTTCTTGAGGCAACCAGAAGTCCTGCAGCGAGACTCGCGCTAAACCAAGTAAGGAAAGGGATAACAAAAATCCAGTGCACTGGACTTAGCAAGGCCAAAATGGCACTTGGAAATACAAAGACGGGTACTAATTGCCTTAACCTAGGCTTGGTTCGGTGTTTGATGATGTTTTTGCAACGCCCGGAACCGTAACCGAAGTACTGTTTTGCCAGTGCTGAAAAGTGACTTCTTGGGTAATAAATCAGATTGGTTTGGTTGGTTAACCAAATGCGAAAGCCTTGATGTGTTAAACGAGCATCTAGCTCCGCATCTTCATTATGAGAGAAACTTTCATCGTATCCCCCTACGTTTAAGAAGGCTTGGACTTTCATTAATGCGTGGTGGCCATGCTCTACCCACTGACCGGAAGATTGAGCGTTCCGGTGCCCTGACCCCCCATTTCCAAGCGCAGAGTTCTGAGCCAGTGCAATCAGTGATTGGATAGGCTGTTTTCCTCGCGTGTCCATAGACACAACCACGGAATCGGCGCTTTGGGTTTCTGCCTGTTCAACCAGTGTTTGAATATAGCGCTGAGGGTAATCGGCATGAACATCGATACGGACAAAATATTCAAATGACGCACCATATTCTTTGACAGCCAAGTTGACACCTGCACTTTGAATCTTCTTGGCGTTGTTTAGGATGGTGACGTTTGAATACTTTGCCGTAAGATCTCCAAGAATTGATAAAGTTCGGTCTTTACTACCACCATCTGCTACCACAATGGTAGATGGTGTGTCGGCTAATTCATCAACGCAATATTCGACGATACCTTGTATGTAAGCTTCTTCATTTAGGCAAGGAATAACAACTAATACTCCCCGAGATGTGCTATCGGCGGTGTTTTGAGTTGCTAATTCTTGGTGAGTAGAATCATTATGTTGTGTTGATTGGGATTGATTGTGAGACATACAGACTTCAAAGCTCCCATTGGTTTGTGACTTCAGGCCAGATATCGATCAGGACCGAGCGGATTTCATTCTGTTGTCGGACAGATAGTTTCTCTTTCCAAGAATGCAGCCTTGCTGAAGTGTCGATATTTTTTCTGTCTGCTTCAGTTACGGCGGTCGCTTTTCCTGCTTCTATTGGACCAGAAACGGGCTGATTGACTGCATTCGCCATTGCGGTAAATCCTGTGTGAGGATCCTGAAGTAACTCCTCGTATTTAAAACCTCTTACACAGTCTTGCTGATAGGCAAATTGCTCACTCAGAGCCCATAGTGCGGCAACCTTTCTCTCTGGTGTTTCATGGCTAAATTCCATCAACATATTAAGTATGTTTTGTTGCTGAACAGTGAGTTCGGTTTTCGCCTCACGGAAATAGGTTTCTGAATAGTCAACCTCATTGATGTTCCATGCCCAATTCGTTCTCAGCATGCTGAAAGCAACAGCCATCGGGTGACGACTGATATGGAGTACCATGGGTAAATCGTATCTCTCGCTAAGGAAAGGAAGGAGAAATTGACCTCGCACGAGCTTTACCACGACTCGGTCGCGAAGTGCCTCCCCAAGAGATTTACGGCATAAATAGTTGAAGTTAGAGCGCTTTGGCGCGACACCTGTAAATGAGAGGTCGAGTAAACGAAGGTCTTCACCTGACAACACCTTACTTGAAAGAGGAAGGTGAGCCGAAGACTTTATTGGTAGCCCTTGATGCAGAGGTAGACGAGTGTTGGGCTCTAAAGGTTCAAACATGGTTTTCGCCGATATAGCTTGGGCAAGTACCTCTTGTACCCATGTCGTACCGCTACGCCAAAATCCACTGATCAATATCGGGGTTGTTTGCTGAGTGCGAGCAACAAGATGGTCGAGAACAAAACTTGTTTTGCAGAAAAGATTTCGTGAAGTAAATTCCATTTAACGTCCCAGTTTTTGAGCCAGTTGATATTGAACTGTTCGAGAAAGTTTTAGAGTGTCATGCCGAGAAATAAGTAGGCAAAACAGGATGAATAGAGAGCCAAATATTGCGAGCCCTACGGTGATTAACAGCAATGGGTGGGCTGTGTAATGCAAAGAAAATAGTTGTAGTAGACCGAAACAACCCAGTGAGGTAAGAGATAAGTTCATTAGCGGTGCAAAGGTATTATTAATCAAATCTTTAGCGTTGAACTTAAGATAGAAAATCATCACTAGGAAATAGATTAGCGTCACTAGAGTATTGGCCAGTGCATATCCAACGGCTATCGAGAGTACTTGATTATCAAGTCGCCAAAAAACGAAAACCAAAGTCATTATCAAAGCAGCTCTGACTATGCTTAGTATGGTCATTGCACCTACTTGGCCAGTGCCTTTAAGAAAACCGATAAAGCCGCCTGTAGCACTGGCAAACACCATACCTACACATAACCATTGAAACATCTGCCAGTAAGGTGCGAACTTAGCCCCCAATACCAAACTGACGATTGGTTCTGCTAAAACAGCAGCTGCAGCGTAAATGGTTCCTAGGATCCACAGGTTGAGTTTGGTGGCCCAAAACAAGCTTTGTTGTTGAGATTCTTTGGACTGCGTTTCCGCCTGACTATTTGCCAAGTTAGAAAAAAAGGACATTAGGAAGCCTTGCCCGAATACTTCTCGTGGAAGGGAAGAGGTTCTAAGCATCATATTGTAAACCCCCGCACCTGTTGCTCCGGCGAATTTGGATGCAAACAGTAATGGGGCTTGGGAGCCGAGCCAGATGATCGTATTGTATGCAGCGGTTTTATAGTAAAAAGGTAGAAATGCCTTTAACGTCGCCGCACTTATTTTCATTGAAGGCTTTTCACTGCTAGCCCTATAAAAGGCCAGTGCAAGAACTGAATGCATGAGAATGTGTTGAATAACAAGACTCCATGCCCCGGCACCCAAATAAGCGAGTACAACTGCGATAGCAGTGGATACTGTTGAAGCTGATGCGTTTATTTTTGCGATATAACCAAAGCGGAGCTTAGCAATCAGTTGCCCTCGGAAAACGGACTGCAACATTAATATCGGGAACAGGGCACATAGAGCTTGAATGTAAGGAAGTGCGTTAGGCGCATTGAGCCAAGTGACCACTGTAGGTGACAACAAGTAAACAGATGCAGCCAGCGTTATTCCTAAGGCTTGATTAAACCAAAACAGAGTCGACAACATGTCTGCTCTTTTTTTTGCGAAGTACACCATTGAGTCAACGGCGCCACCATTGCCAAATACCATGGTAATAAACATCAAAATGGCCATGGCAATAGCGACATTACCGAAGTCTTCGGGGTTGAGTATCCTCACCAAGATAGGAATAGTGAGAAAGCGTACACCGGTAGAAAATAGAGCCGCTAGCGAGTGCCACATAGCATTGACAGTGACACTTTTCTTATTTAGAGACACGGGAATACGTCTCCAACTGAACACCTTTAGGTTGAAATGCTACATCGGCTAGCATATTCACTAGCTCTCGACTTTGGTGTTGGTCATATACCCAGCGACTACGTGGGATAGATTGCATTTGTTCACGAAGCTGCGTGTAATCATGCTGTGTCAGACGGGATAAGAATGATTCTAAACAGTCAGCATAATACCCATTTAGTGCTGTTCCGATACCTAAACCAGACAGTGTATGTGCGGTAAAGGTAGATGCTCTGCATAGCGCTGGAACATTGAATAATCCTCCTTCGTAAATGCGGTTAGGCAAAAGCCATTCGGAGTTACCTCCTTGCTCAAAGAAGTCGAGTGCCCAGTTAAAGTCAGCGCCTTGATAGATCTTTGCTAGGTCTTCAGGGAAACGATAAGCGCCATGGAAATCAATATGCGGCTCTTTGGCGACAAGAGCGTCAAAATCATCAAATTCGGTGTAAGCAGGTTTTCCCCAGATAGTTACTTTTACTCGGCCATCAAAGCGTCTTGTGACATCTGACAAGATTTCTAAAGACTGTCGGCACCGGATAGCGCCATTCCAAGTAATAACAATACGGTTCTTATCGAACTCTTTGTGACAAGGAGTAGGGAGTTCCTGCGAGCTGAATACTTTGTTTTCCAATATTAGATTGGGTAGATCTGTTTTTGATAATGGGTTGAAGTAATTGTCTATAAACCCTTGCGAGCTAGTGATTAGAAGTGCTACTGGCTGGCAAAGCCATGCTTCCAACTTGCGAAACAGCTTACCGATAACGTTTGGAGAAATGAGAAATCGATGGATATCCAAGCACTCGTATACCAGTGGAAGGCCCAAAAGTTGTCGGGCTTTTCGACCTATTGCAAGCATGTCTAGGTTTCTGGCGATAATTAAGTCAAATTTTCCATAGGTGTTACTTAAATGTCGTTTCAACTGAGTAGTCGTCACTACGACCTTCAGTACGCGGTGCATGAAAGAAGCGTCGAAAGTTTCACCTAACAAGTGCATTGGACAAGGTAGCGTATCATCGGACGGTTTCTTACCACGGTAGAAACCCAATACAGTGACCTCTGCGCCACCTTGAGAGAGCATTGATACTCTGCGCTTTACCGCTGCGTCATTAACATCATGGACGATATACAGAATTCTCAAGCCTTTCCCTCCAATTTAACTTTCAATTTCTTCCCACAATCGAAATAGGTTTTGTTGTTTAGGTATATCCAAATCAGGCAAATATTGAAGTGGCTGATATTGAATTGAGCGAAGCCTCCAACTTCAAAAAAGCTTTTCGCAACAAAGAACAACAGGAGAGAAAACAGAAAGATATCGATAGTCTCCATGCCATTGGTTGATTTGCGGTAAACCTGAAACAAGCAGGAACCCAGTACGGATAAGATCGCTAAAAAACCTAGTAACCCCAGCTCAACGTAATAGTGAATATATAAGTTGTGGAAGCCAAAAGGCGCGCCGACTTCCTTGTGTAATAGCTGCCATATCTCAAGCGCGCCGGCGTTGTCTTCATGCCAGAAAGCACGTAGGCCTACACCGAGTATTGGGTGTTCTGCAATATTTCTAAAACCGACTTCCCAAATAAGTGTGCGTCCGGTTATTGATGGATCCTTACCTAGGGAGTACATAAGGTTTTCGTAATAGCCATAGTCAAATAGCACGATGATGGTTGCGATAAAAACCAGTAAGTAGACTAGCGCGAGAGCATTAACCACTTGTCGATTAATGACGGACAGGTTTTTGTTGGAATAGAAATAGAGGCCAGCCGCGATCGTGACGATTAAAAAGAACGACAGGTTAGTCCCCAGTGATTTTGCATAATAGAACGTCACCATCGAAAGCAGCATACACGCCAATCCGATTAATTTGATGATTGGGTTCATCCTTGGTAATAGCCATGTACTCATCCCCACCATAGCTCCAAACGCTGCAAAACTTGACATCGCATTCTTACTGCCAAAATGACCGATTCGAATCACCTCTCCCGTATAAGCTATCGTTACCGTATTGCTGGAGCTTAATGCGTAAAGTGTAATGATCGTTAAGCAGATCGTGAGTACAGACAATATGATCTCTTTGCGTACGGTGTAGAGCAGTGATACACAGATAAGCGTTGTGAGAAATATCTGAATACCACGCTTTAATGAGGTAGCAGGGTCATCCGACCAAAGTGTAGATAGAATGCCGACGAGGGAAAATGCGAAAAGTGGCCAGCATTGTTTGAAGGCTGCAAACACATAATCGAACCGCTTTATGACATGAAACAATCCGGATAGCAGAAATATCAGTGCAGCAACCTGACTGACGAGTGAAGCGACAATCAGAGAAAAAATCACCACAAAAGCTATGAATTGCTCATAGGTGAAATGAGTCGACGGTAAAGGCGAACTCTGTGGTGATGGTTGGACTTGGAGTTGCTGAAGCAGCATGGTATTACAAGTACTTCCCTGAAGTATGAGTTGACCAATCTGCCAACGATGATTTCAAATCATACTGATAGTCATAGCCATGCTGTGTTAGATAGTCGGCATCGATATTGGTCGAACGGATAAGCTTAGTGATTCGCTCTGGATTGATACCTAGGCCAAACCCTTTAAAGTAAGAAATACACTTTGCGCTACTAAGTAAAAACTGTTGAGGAATACAGACTTTGCGTACGTTTGGATAAGAGACGTCCATAAACGTATCGACGATTTGCTCAATATTATATTTAGTAGGAAAAGCGCCATTAAAGGTCGCTATTTTTTGATTATTGGTGTGGACAAAATCAATGGCCAGCAGTAGCTCTTTGACGTAAATGCAGGCCTTGATAGTGTCTTTACGCCCTGGAAATGGGAAAACGCCTTTGTTCAGTACTTTCGCTAAACGAGTGAAATTCCCACCTTCGCCTTCGCCAAATACGACCGCTGGACGCACAATGGTCAACTTACGGCTATCTTTGTCACTCGCCCAGCTTTTATGAATCATTTCTGCTTGTGCTTTAGAAAATCCGTAGGCGGAGTTCGGAGTGAGTGGAGAAGTCTCACTTCGGCTTTCTTCATTAGGGCCATAAACTGAAATTGAACTGGTAAAGACTATTTCAGTGACTTCTAAGCGCTTAGCTAGCTCAGTGACTTCTATTGCGCCAGAAATATTGGTGTCAAAGTACTCGATATCCTCATGGCCCGGCGTCGTGTGTACAGCGGCAAAGTTGTAGATTCGATCGATAGGCTTATCAACTTGTAAAGTCGACAGGTCTCTTACATCCGCAGCGATGTATTCTACATTTGAGTGTTGTTCGCGAGGGGCAAGTATATCCAGTGCAATGATGTGGTGTCCTTGTTGACTCAAAGTGCGAATTAGGTGAGTGCCAATGAAGCCACTTGCGCCAGTCACTAATATGTTCATGCGTTCCATGCGAGAGCGTCCTTAAGATTGTTTTGTTTGAGCCTTGTATGCGTAGCTCGCATAGTAAGCATTGGATTTACGAGAAGTGGCTTCTTTGCTTTTATTAAGAATGACACCATCAATTTTGATGTTGTGTTCCAAGATATCAGACAACGTTTTACGCATATGCTTGGTTTTGGTGGAGTTGGCTTTGATTACCATCATGAGTGCATCGGTTAAATGACCAATAATTAGGGCATCACTGACAACCATTGCTGGTGGGCAATCGATGATAATTTTGTCGAATCGCTCTTCTAGTTTGTCGAGTAGGTTGGCAAACTTCTTAGAGCCTAAAAGCTCTTGAGGATTTGGTGGGATAAAGCCACTTGGCAATACGGTCAAACCAGACTCTTTATCGTGATAGAGGCAGTGCTCGAGATCTTCATCCAACATCATGTAGTTCGATAGACCTGCATGGCTCATTGAAAGACCAAACAGCTTACCGACAGAAGGGCGCCTTAAGTCAGCATCGATTAGCACAACACGCTCCATTTTGACCAACGAAAGTGCCAGGTTGGCTGCGATAATACTTTTACCTTCGGCTGGTAACGGGGAAGTGACGGCAAAGCGTTTTCGATCGCTGTTAGCCGTATTAAGCAACAAGCGCGTGCGCAAGGAGCGAATAGCCTCGGAAAATGGGCTATTTTCTCCGCTTAGAAAGAGTTCGACATCCGACTTACGCGTGCCAAACCAAGAGCGCTTTAATTTTGGAATCGAACCGATTGGTGTTAGACCGATCTTCTCTTCGACATCGCTTGGCAATTCCAGGTCATTTCTGACAGACTCACGCAAAATGACCAGCGTTGCGAGCATGACAAACGTTAGCCCCGAGACCAGAATAACGATCTTCAGCTTACTTGGTTTGCTTGGTTTAAGAGGAATAAGAGCGCGGTCGGTAATGCGCGCAACGGCGGCTTGATAGTCACTGGTGACAGAGGTTTCTTTTTTGCGATTTAGGAATAGGTCATAGAGTTTGCGGTCATTAATTACCGAGCGCTCCAACTTTTCAAATTCAGCACGCTTTAAAGATAGGTCTTGGAACGCATGCTTTTTATTTTCCATTTCGCGCAGCAATGCTTGCTCTTGGTGCTTCGCCGCTGTGTATTCCTTTTCAATCCCTTTGGCGAGTTGTTTTAGAACTCTGAGTGATAGACTACGGATTGACTCAAGCTCTGCTTTTGCTTGAATCATTTTGTCATGCTTTGGTCCGTAACGCTCTGCCAATTGGGAAACGTATTTTTGCTGCTCTGCTTCCTTGAGCCTTAAATCACGAATTTGTGGGTGATTAGAGATCTGTGAAATCGCGTACAGGCTTGAAATATCGGCATTTTTGTTTTGACGCAATACAGAATAGAGCGACTCAGCTGCTAGGCGTCTGTCTCTTGCGTTGGCAATTTGAGTGGTTAAGTAAGTCAACTCATTCGTTTGCAGTGAGTCGATACCTTTTGCATCAACCAACCCTTGTTCTTTTTGGAACTCAGTTAAACGTGCTTCAGACGCTTTGAGGTTGCCTGATAGCTCTTCTAGTTTTGTTGCAATCCAGTTTGACGCTTCTTGATTGACTAACAGGCGCGCTTCAATGTTGCTTTCGATGTATGCAGTACCTATAGCATTCGCTAGGGTAGCTGCCGTGATCGGGTTATACGATTCGAAGGTGATCATAACCAACTGAGTCTTACGAATTGGTGTAATGGTCAGTTTGCTTTTGAATGTTTCTAAGACTCGCCTTTTGGTCTTCAGCGAAGCAACAAACTCTTCTTTTGCGTTTTCTGGCTGTTCCGGTGCAAAGATGGTATTTCTAAGCAGATATACGTATCTGAATACAAAGCTTTGAATGCTGAAGTGCGTTTCTTGGCCGTTAAACTCTGGGTTTTTTTCTAATTGAAACTGTTTGATGACTTTCTCAGCAATGTGGTTTGAACGCATGATTTCATACTGCGTTTGATAATATTCTTGCTTACTGGAGTCGATACCGACAATTTCTTCGATTGAGACAGCTTTACTGGCTTTTGCTTCGATGAGAAGAGTAGCTGTCGCACGGTATACCGGAGACATTTGTTTAGTGACGAGATAAGTTGCGCAAGCCACCATGAAGACAATGGTCAAGATGATGAGCACACGCTTTTTCAGTGCGCCAATATAGCGACCAATATCGATGACGCTTTCTTCAATCGTAAACTTTTTAGTGTTTGAATCCATTTTAATTACCGCTTAGAAAAAGCTTTCCTCGATTGTAATGATGTCGCCTGGAAGAACTTGTTTGCTGAGAGAGGCTTTCGTTGATTTAAGGCCAGAGGCATTATTGGTGATAGTGATATTGCTCTTTGAAGCGCGGTCGGTAAAACCGCCGGCTAATGTGATCGCTTTATCTATGGTAAGCCCCGGCTGATATTCATAGCCGCCAGGGTGCTGTACTTCACCGTTAATAAAAATCTTACGGTAGGCCAAAATACTGACCATCACTTTAGGCTCAATTAGGTAGTCACCCTTAAGGCCTAGCGTGATTTCTTGCTTGAGCTGTTGAGTGGTCTTATGCAAAGCGGACAACTGCCCAAGGTACGGGTAATCGATCATGCCATTGCTATTGAGCAACAGTTCGGAGAACGAGAGCTCTGGCTCTCCATAAACATGAATTTGGATTTTGTCTCCAGCTCCCAGTTTATAGTTGTCACTGGCAGCTAAGCAGAACCCAGAAAACAGACTGAATAGCGCCAAAAGGTAGCGGAATAAACGTGTTGGTTTTGTCATGGTTACAGCTCGATATATGCGTTGAGGCCAATTAGCTGCTGACTAAAGTCATAGCCTTGCCAAGTGGAATCTTTATCTTCGATAGACCAATTGAAGCCAAAGCGAAGTAGGTGGTTAAACTGATAATCCACATTGAACTCATAGCGGAAGGTGTCGTCTTCTCTGTCACCAAGCGAATGATTAGACGCGGTGTAATCATCGTTTTCCCAATTGAACAGCAAACTGGTTGATAGTCGTTCTAGCCATTGCTGACGCCACTTAAGATTCAATAAGGTTTCGTTGACATAATCACCAAACTGGTCTGGGTCTTCCGCTGATTGAGAGGTGGCTAAGGTAAATTGGCTGTGACTTAGCGGAGTCCAAGTTGCTTTGGCTTTCCAACTAAACCCTGTGAAGTCTTCGCGTTGCGCATCACCAAAGGTTTTATCTTGTAGGCCGAGTGAGACTTCGCCTTGAATTTTTCCACTGATATCCCAAATGGCTCCAGCGGAGTAGAAGTCGCTGATGCTATCACGGCTAGCTACGCCAGCTCGTTGATGCTGGTATTCCTTATCTTCTCGTTTTGCTGAAAGGGTCAGATGGGTGGTTGCCTTCAAACGGTAAAGGAATTGAGCGCTGTAAGCGAAGCGCTGATAGTCACTATATTGGCTACCAGTTTCTGCGCCGGAAAGCACTAGGCTCCGAAAATTGTCGTAGTGGCGATCGTCGTACTTCACGCCAAACCTAAGCTGGCCGATTGCGCCTTTTGCACCATAGGTATATCGCACATTGAGTGTGTTATCTGTGTGTTTAACTGGCTCGTCGATGTTTGCGTTTGCCAGTAAGCCTTCAGTTAGGCCTGTGCCACGATCTTCGTGTGAGTTGTAGTAGATATAGTCCAACTCGAGGTTGTTACGGACATTGAAACTGATGTCGTTGTTTGATTCAAAATAATGATCAGTGTAGTTATCGTCAGAGCTGTCGAAATAGCGACCCGAGTCCAATACATAGAGGAGGCTCAAGCGATGGGCAGACGGTCTGAAGGTATAAGCTGCACCAGGTTTGATAGTTACGTAACCAGAACTGATGGCATCGTGCTCTTGATTTTCTCTCGTTACGTTGTCGTTGTGGCCCGTCTCTACTGACAGGAATGGGGTGAAACTACTATCTCTAGGTTGAGAAAGCTTAAACCCTGCCGGGTTAGCTAACACGTTCGCACTAGCAAATACCGCTATAAGGGCAAGCAGTTGATAGCGAGTACTTCTAACCATTGATGCCTTGTGCTTCATCCTTGAAACCTCGAAAAATCAGTAGGCATTCTTGCCAGTAAAGCCTTTAAAGATGGTCAAGAAAACGATCTTGATATCCATCCATACCGACCAGTGGTGGATGTAGGCGAGATCGAACTCAACACGCTTCTCCATTTTGTCCAAGGTATCTGTTTCACCGCGATAACCATTGACTTGCGCCCAGCCTGTGATGCCAGGTTTAACTTTGTGTCTTAGCATGTAGCGATCAACGATTTGACGGTACTCTTCATTGTGGGTAATGGCATGAGGCCTCGGCCCGACAATAGACATTGAACCGCCTAATACATTGAAAAATTGTGGTAATTCATCAAGTGATGTACGACGTAAAAAACCACCAAACGGTGTAATGCGAGGGTCATTTTTAGTTGCTTGCTTGACGTCTTTTCCTTGCTCCATTGTGCTCATAGAACGGAACTTCCAGACTTCAATCTTTCTGCCATCCAGTCCGTAACGAAACTGTTTGAAAATGACAGGTCCTGGAGACGTGACTTTTACACCGATTGCGATACAAACAAGTAGCGGGCTAATGAGAGTGAGGATAATCAATGAGAGTACGATATCTTCTAGGCGTTTGACCCAAGAGGCGATACCAATGAAAGGAGTGTCGAATACACTGAGAGTTTGAACATGTCCAACTTCATCCCAGCGAGAATGAAGTAGGTTGTATGTGAAGAAATCTGGCACTAGATATGTACTGGCTGTAGTGTCTGAAAACTGATTGAGGAATTTTGCAATACGCTCATTTGCATGCATTGGCATCGCAATGTAGACGTAGTCAATTGCCCCTTGTTTTGCTTTCTTTAGCGCATCTTCGACATTGCCTAATATAGGGTATTCGTCGTTTTCTGAAGTGCGGTAGGTATTCCGCTCGTCGTAGAAACCTTCAAATTTCACTCCGTGGTAAGGTCGGTTAACCAGCTCTTTCGCTAGGCTTAGGCCTTGAGACGTATGTCCAATGATGATTGCTCTACGAGCGTTATAGCCATAGCGCCTCAAGATGTTAAGGCCAATTCTTAATGCACTGCGCCAGGTTGATAGGGCGATAGGAGCGATGATAAACCAAGTTCCAAGTACCACACGAGAAAACTGTTCGCTGGTTTTGGTGAAGTAGATAACTGTTACGATCGTGACGCAGCAGATAAGCCAACATGAGTATGTGGTAATGAGGTGATCACTCAGTGAAGTTGTACGCCATGAGCGGTATAAATTGATGCTTTCGCCAAATAGCAAAAATGAAAGTGCTCCCAAACCTCCAATAAGGATGTAATCCTTGGAGAAGGTATCGAGATAAAAATGCCCAACGATAAATAGCAGTGAAAATACGATGCAGACATCGATAATGCGATAAAGAAACGCGAATCCTGTTTCGTGTGAACGTATCAGTCCTTGCTGTCTCATAATTACTAAGTCCGTTTAGATTGAAACACGCTACCGCCCTTAGGTTGTGGTTTCCCAATTACCGTGTTTATGCGAGTTGTTCCACTGATGAGTGAAGATAAAGCAACAGTGATATTGTTCGCTCAGTCTATTAATTTGATGGCTTTCCAGTAGCGGAATAAAGAATGAAATTTCGACTTTTGGCTAATAGTTCGAGCTAGTTATAAAGTCGTACTTTTGGCCGGATTTATGGGAAAAGTATGAAAAAGGCCGAGAGTCATTAACAACTAAAGGGTTATATATAAAACAATTACTTAGTAAAAATGTTTGGTAGATAGCGCAGTTGGATAACTAGTCTTTAAACCCTTGCTTTAATAAGGATTAGTGGGGTGGAGTGGGGCAGAATTTACCCCACGATTCAGCGGTTGCTTACTTGGATTGGCGATGTTGCTGTTTGAACTGAGCCCAATCATTGGAGAGTTGCTTAGTCAGAGATTGTTTGACTGAATCTTCTAAACGAGAAGACACTGAGATTTTTCGTCGGAGGAACCTCTTACCAAGCTGAATAATTGGTTTAGGTGTAAGCATATTAAGTTTGTCATAGTGACGGCTTTTTCTTAGTGTGGCGAGAAGCACACCATCCATACCTTGATTCTCACGCTTATGGGAATGTTCTTCAAACTCCATACTATCTAACGCCGTATCAGCATTGGAGATCCCCAAAAACTCAGCGACTTCTGCGTGTATCACTCTTTTATTCTGAGCGTACTGATCTAGAAAAATGACGTGGACTTGCTTTGGTGAAAAATATTTAAGTACGACTTGCATTAATTGGTGGTAGCGGCTGCTGTCGATGATTTCAGGCCATTTTTGGAAAGCGGTTGGCTGGTCAACAATTTCCCTGTGATTGGATAACATTTGAACATAGTGTGATTCAATCCGTTCTACAGGTTCTCGCACCATAAAAATCAGCTTGGTATCTGGGTTATGCTGGTGGATTCTTGGGATGGTCTGCTCGATACAGTTCGACATGGCGTAGTCAGGTGTACCTTCCATGATCAACTGGTGAGAGGGAGCGTCTTTGAACAGCGATAAGTACCATTCCATTCCACGTGAGTGGTAGTACGTATTGTAGAAGTGTGTTTCCTTCTTTGGGTACATGTAGACATCAGGGTGACGAGCTAGGGAATCGCACAATGTTGTCGTCCCGGCTTTAGGCGCTCCAATCACGATAGCGCCAGGCAATTTAGCGGTGTTCATATTTACTTCCATTTCTATGAGCGCTTAACGCTACGCTTTTAACATTCTGAATTTGAGATACTTTGATATTCGTGGAGATAGTTACGCCCTGCGATATCGAGTGCTAGCGTGTCGAGTACGAACTGTCTTGGTTTAAATTGTTCGTGTTGCTCAACAAAGGCATCACACGTGTATTCAAAATGCTCTATTTTAAATTTCATGCCGCAGCGCTGGTCGAAGTAAGGTACCGAAGAAACGTTTAAATTAGGTGCATTATAGTGTTCCAATTCAGGATCAATGATGCGTTCTTCTTCCCAGGTTAATACCGGAATATTGGAAGCCAATGCTTCTTGGCAGGCTAAGCCTTGGGTTTCGTGTTCGCATACAAACAGCATGGACTTCGATTTCTTCAATCCGTCAATGAATTCACTGATATGGTGCTGCCCATAACGTACTTCTGTGTATGTTAACCCTCTAGCACGCAAGTGCTGCTTAATGCGATTCAATACCGCAGGCACTTGTTCTTCACGGTGCCAACGAATCTTGTCATAGATTAAAAAATCGTACTGCTTTTGTTCTTGAGAAAGGTCCTGTAGACCGTCACAGTCGATTCCGGCAAACCAAGGTACCATCTTGTCACCGCAGTACGGCTTGTATACTTGTGTAAACCATTCACAAGGCTGAATGAGTTTCTTGTAACTGTCATCATTCGCTACACGAAGAGAATCATCAGGTAAACCAAAGTCACCAGGACCAAAGATCTTTGGGTTTGGCAGAGAAATATGGTCAAGAACAGAAGGGTAACCCGCAACACCGATCGGGTAGTCAGGATAAAGTTTGGCGGTCTTAAAGTCATTGACTCGAACATCACAGCCGATGGCTTCAAGACTTTTTACTAGGCCAAGAAAAGCAGTGTAAAAACCAGTAAAAGGTTGTTGTTTATATAGTGCTCTTTTGTGATTTCTGAGTTGATGATGAAGCTGAGACTTGACCTTGCCTAATGCCCCGTCCCTTGCCTTAAGATCGAAACCATCAAAAAACAGCAGTACGAGAGGCCCTTTGTCTGTATGAATTAGGCCTTCTTGGCTGTGCAGTAAACTCCCCATAACTCGATTCCTTGATATTTCTTGATCCTAGACAGCGTCAACGGCTTAGCTGAGTGCAGGCGATAGCATACGACTTCAGTATTGGCGATTGAATCGGGCAAATTTAGACAGAGAGAGGAATTCAGTATGATTTTAGTATTAAAAGTCATACCTTCGAGTGAAATGATAAGTTTACTTTTGAATGAAGGAAGGTGCGTGCACCTTCCTTCTAACAGAATTTAATCGTAGATAGTCGGGATAGGCTGACGTTTGTGCTGAGTTGCTTTGTAGATAGCTACAAGACGGTCGCTCGCTTCTTGAGATACCGATTTACCTTCTAAGAAGTCATCGATTTCGTCGTAAGATAGGTTAAGTGCATCTTCGTCTGCTTTTTGTGGGTCAAGCTCTTCTAAATCTGCTGTTGGCGTCTTCTTCACTAGCAGTTCTGGTGCCCCTAGAGTTGCGGCAACTTCACGAACTTGGCGCTTACTTAGACCAAATAGAGGTGCTAAATCACATGCACCATCGCCAAATTTAGTGTAGAAACCCGTAATGTTTTCTGCCGAGTGATCAGTACCAAGTACGAGTCCACCCACATAACCTGCGATTTCATATTGTGCGACCATACGAGCTCGAGCTTTGACGTTACCTTTCACGAAATCGACTTTAGCAGCATCTTGCGGTAGTAATCCTGTCCCTTCTAGTGCGATATCAGCTGCTGCATGCAGCCCATCTACACCAGATTTGATGTTAACGGATACAGAGTGTGTTGGTTGGATAAACGATAGAGCCAGTTGAGCTTCGTCTTCATCTTTCTGTTCACCGTATGGCAAGCGGACCGCGATAAACTGGTAGTCCTGAGTGTCACTCTGATCGTTCAACTCATTGACGGCTAGCTGCGCTAAACGGCCACAGGTTGTTGAATCAACGCCACCGCTGATACCCAGTACCAAGGATTTACAACCCGATTCTTGAAGTTTCTTCTTGATGAAGTCGACACGGCGAGTAATTTCGAAATGCGGATCAATTGATGGTAATACGCGCATCTCATCACGAATCATCTGTTCCATTAGTTTCCCTTTTCCTGCAAGCATATAATTCAAGTTAGTATTTGGTATCATACCTAAATCGCTAAATTAGAAAACCGTGAATAGAGTTTTCGTTTTTGATAGGAACAAAAATGAGCAAAATTGCTGTATTTGGGAGCGCATTTAACCCACCAAGCTTGGGGCATAAAAGCGTGATTGAGTCCTTGAGCCATTTCGACAAAGTTTTGCTAATTCCGAGTATTGCTCATGCTTGGGGAAAACACATGTTGGACTACTCTTTGAGATGCCAATTAGTTGACGTATTTATTGAGGATATTGCCCAACCCAACGTTGAACGTTCTATTGTTGAAGAACAGCTCGTTGAACCCGGTCAATCAGTGACGACCTATGCGGTCTTGTCACACCTAGCCTCACAACATCCAGAGGCTGAGTTAACCTTTGTGATGGGGCCTGACAATCTATTTAATTTTGCTAAATTTTATAAAGCGGAAGAGATCTTGCAACGTTGGAATGTATTGGCGTGTCCGGAAAAAGTGCAGATCCGCAGTACGGACATCCGAAAAAAACTTGCTGACGGTTCCAATATTGGCCAGATGACGACACCGAAAGTCGCGGCACTATTGAAGGAATTGTCATTATACTAGAAAATGGCATACTGAATGGGTAAGCTGAGAGCGTTGTGAGAGCCGGTTAATGTTAAGAAGTCAGATCACTTGGTGCATGGTTTTGTGTATGCCACTTGCGGCAAACGCGTGTGATCTTTTTTCTAGCCCAAGCTCGAATCGCGCAGCGGATGCACCTGTTCTTGCCAACTCAGGCGTTTGCTTTTCCGTAGAGGAAACGTTGGACTTTGCCTCTAAGCAATGGGTAAACCTCTCTAGCTTGCTGGACGAAGATGACACGCCTCCTACTTCTTCGTATTGGGACGATTGGGTACTCAAATCCAAAAGTGATCCCATACTCACTCAATCTGTTTCGTCTAATTACTTTGGTATTGGTGTCTGGAGACCAACCGAGCTGAAGAAATACGAGCGCGATATGTCTACTGAAGAATGGTTGTTGAGCCATGGTTTGCAGTTGAGTGTTGGCTTTGGCGAGAAGAAAGTTGGTGAGCCGAGAATGCGTTTAGACTACCGTTGGCATGAGGACTACGATTTAGATGTCATGATGCAGGTAGAAGTACCGTTCTAATCTCCGCACAATTCGAATAAAGAAAAAGGAAGCCATTGGGCTTCCTTTTTTGTATCCCGTAATAGAGCTTAACGCTTAAACGTCACTGCTTCTGTACCATCTAAGTTGATGGTTGTGGTTGCTGGCTGAGTTTGCGCGATGACGTTACCGTGACGTACCGAGTAACGCACAGGCACTTGTCTGCGAACAGCATCAAATCCATTTTCTGCTGGCAAGATCAGTAGGCTACCTGGTTTACCTACCTCAATACCATGCTTATCTTGGATGTTGAGTGTTCGTGCTGAGTTAGTGCTGATCAGATCCAAAGAATTATTGATTTGATCGTAACCCATAACTTGGCAAACATGCAGGCCCATATGCAGGACTTGAAGCATATTCGCTGTACCAAGTGGATACCAAGGATCGAAAACGTCATCGTGACCGAAACAAACGTTAATATTGGCATTGAGCATTTCTTTTACTCGAGTCACACCACGACGTTTTGGGTAGTCATCGAAACGGCCTTGTAGGTGAATATTTACCAGCGGGTTGGCAACGAAATTAATGCCTGACATACGTAGCAAACGGAACAAACGTGAAGCGTAAGCGCCATTGTATGAACCCATTGCGGTAGTATGGCTAGCTGTCACCTTATGGCCCATCTCGTATTTGTGCGCAAGCGCCGCTAAGGTTTCTACGAAACGCGATTGCTCGTCATCGATTTCGTCACAGTGAACGTCGATCAAACGGTCGTATTTACGTGCCAATTCAAAAGCGTAGTGCAGTGACTCAATACCATACTCACGCGTGAATTCGAAGTGCGGAATCGCGCCAATGACGTCTGCGCCTAGCTTGACAGCTTCTTCTAGGAGTTCTTTGCCATTAGGGTAGGAAAGAATGCCTTCTTGTGGGAATGCGACGATTTGAATATCGACCCACTCTTTCATTTCTTCACGGACTTCGACCATCGCTTTAAGTGCAATCAGTGTTGGGTCAGAAACGTCGACGTGGGTACGTACGTGTTGAATACCGTTAGCAATCTGCCATTTTAGGGTTTGCTTAGCGCGAGCCTTAACATCTTCAATAGACAGCATTTCTTTACGCTCAGCCCAGCGTTCGATACCTTCAAACAAAGTACCAGAAATGTTCCAGCTAGGTTCACCGGCTGTTTGAGTCGTATCTAAGTGAATATGTGGCTCACAGAAAGGCGCAACTGCAAGGCCGCCTTCTGCATCAAGTGTGTCGCCATCAAATGCAATATCTGATGCGTTATCGATAATTTGTTTAAATTGACCGTTTTCGATCAGAATCTGTTTTAACTCGTCTTGATCCGCAAGCTTTACGTTTTTGATCAATAGCGTTGTCATGGTGCTTCCTTACGCTGCTTGTGTGTTAAGCGCGTTTTTATTTAGTAAACGGTTAAGAATAACGTAGCATAGTGCTCCACCTAGCACAGCGTTCAAAGGAACGATGCCTGGAACAAACTTACCAGCGGCTACGCCGACAGCGACAGCGATAATGCCAGCCCAGTTAACAGTTTGGAACTCCGCGTTAGCAAAATCTTTGTAACGTTTACGGTTTAGTAGGAAGTCAGCGATGATTACCCCACCAATTGGTGGAATTGCCGTCGATAGGAAGGTTAGCCAACCTACGAAGTTGTTGTATAACCATAGCGCGAAGATAGTACCAATAATGCCGTTCATAATAGACATTACTGTGCTTGAGCGGCCAGTAATGTTCGAGAAGCCTAAGCCCGAAGCGTAAAGTGCGTTCTCGTTGGTGGTCCAAATATTCAATCCTAAAACAATGATCGCTGGTAGTAGTAAACCTTGTGCAATCATCACATCGGAAATATCGGCTTGACCAGTCGCAGCTGCACCTGCTGCACCAAAGATAAACATCAATGAGTTACCGATAAAAAAGGCAATCATAGTAACAAGGACTGCACCCGCTGGTTTTTTACCGAAACGCACAAAATCAGCAGTTAAGGTACCAGCGCTGACAAAAGAACCGACTACCATTGCTAATGCCACCGAGAAGTCCATAGGGGTTTCTGGTTGAATCAGTTTCAACTGTTCTAGGCCACCAACGCTATCTACGGCCATCGAAACAGAATAGGTTCCTAGGATTGCAATGGCTGGAACAGCAATCGCTGAAAGTACCATAAGTGCTTTAATCCCGAAGTACACCGTCGCTGTCATTAATAAGCCCGACACAATGATAAGCGTATTCGTGTCTATCCCTGTTGCTTTTTGTACTGGGATTGCAAACATCGCAACGCCGATACCAAACCAACCTACCTGTGTACCGCCAAGTAATGCAGAAGGAAGCCAAGAGCCTTTAGTGCCAAAAGAGAAACGAGCGAGAAGGTGAGTAGAGAGGCCAGTAGAAGCGCCGATGTATCCAAGAAAAGAAGTGTAGATACCAAGAATAAGGTTACCGATGAGAACGGCGAGGAAGAAATCGTTGAATGAGAGCCCAGTACCGAGTGAACCACCTGTCCACATACTAGCGGAGAAGAAAGTGAGTCCCAGCATTACCATGGTGAGAGAAGCGACTCCTTTCCTAGCCGATGTGGGAACCGGCCCGAGACTGTAGTTATTATCTGCAGCCATTTTTACCTCCGCGTCTTAAATCAAGTTTTAACATTTAGTGCCATATTTTAGGCAAACGGCGCGTATTATGGTGATAAAAATCACAGAGTCAATGGGTTTTTATTGAGGTAAACGTTTGTATGAAAGAGTGGGTCGGAATAGTTCTTATATATTAAATAGTTAATGTTCTAGCTTTTTGATATTTATTTTTTGAAAATAAATTTAGAAATTATAAAATCATTAGTTTTGGTGATGATTTTATTAAGGATGTATTTTCTCTGCAGGAGCGATCGGTTTGTTATGATAAAGCAGGCTTTTCAAAAGTGGACTGAAGCATTTCTCTTTGGTCAAAACTTATCGTGGAAAAGCCTGCTAGAGTATTAGTCGGCCAACGCGGTGCAGAAACTCACATCTGCCTCTCCTGTCGCTTGGTCGTAGCTATGGTAAAGCTCAAAACAAGGTCTGTCGTCGCTGTCTAAGCCTTGCTCTACCACCTGAGACATCAGTGAGTCCCATGCAGAAGCATATTGAGACTTATCGGTAATCGTTTGACGAATAACGCCATATTTTCCGCCTGGGCAAGGCTTTGCTTCTATTCCAGTATTTGGAACGGTATCGCCATCAATAAACAAACAGATATCGGTACGGCATTTGTCGGCTGGCGTAATTTCCGGATTGTCGTAGTAGATAAAAATATTGGTGTTACCCGCTAAGCCTTGTGGTCCCGCCCAGCCATACAATTTGTTGACGGCTGGCTCGTAGTTTTCTCCGTATGGGCCTGTCACGCGAACATAAGCCAGTTGGCAAGGGTCGAAAGTTTGAATTTCCATTGTTTCACTCCATTGTTTAGGTTCAAGTGGAGTATAGAAATTGCTGGCGTCGGATTCGTGTCCATTCTTGCGCAGCACGTGTCCGATCTTGCTGTTTTTCAGTAGCTGAGCAAAAACGTCTAGGCTCTCACACTGGCGAATTTGGCTTGGTGTTAAATCAAAGTGTTGTTTGAACGCTTTTGCTAGGCTCTGGGAGCTTGAAAAACCGTACTCAAGGGCCACCTCAGTAATCGGCGGCTTTTTATAGAACAGATCATTTGCAGCCGCTTCTAGGCGTAGCCTTCTCAAATACTCATTCAGCGTTTCACCGACCACTGCCTTAAAAATGCGGTGGAAGTGGTATGGTGATAAACAAGCGAGCGATGCAACGGCTTCAAGGTTTAAAGGTTGGTTAAACTGTTCTTCTAAGTGACGAATGACGGGGAGTAAGCGTTGATGGTAATCGGTTTTCATAGCAAGCCAAATAAATGGAATTGAACCTCTTAATAGTAACGTCATGACTCATATTAGAAAGATATACGGGAGCTAAACTTAGCGAGTTTCACAAAAACGCTTATCGGAGTAGAGCCAATAGAGGAAAGTAAGATTGGTATCGAGCAGATAAAAAAAGAGCCAACCGCAATGGCCGCGATTGGCTTATGTATAGTGTGAACAAAACTATTCACTAACAACGTCAGTTGGCTAGGTGACCCTCGGCTTAAGAAGGGTCAATATAGCTATTGCAGTATGTGTGCCAAGTTTTATATCACCTGAGTGACTAATAAAAACGTTGTTTTTGGGTCAAATGATATGAAATCGTTGCAATATGCAACTGCATATTGCAACAAACGTCGATATTGCTAATGATAAGCCACTCAGTGTGAGGGCTTAGGCGACTATAGTAAAACGAGGCTTGCGGTACCTAGGAAAGCAAAGAAGCCCACCACGTCTGTCACAGTGGTTAAGATCACCGAACCCGCCAATGCAGGGTCAAGTTTCAGTTTATCGAGAGCAATCGGGATCAAAACACCAAATAGTGCCGCGGTGATAATGTTAACTACAATCGCCAGTGCAATGGTAGCTCCGAGTAGCGTTGACTGGAACCAAAGCCCGGCTAACCCGCCTATAATCAATGCCCAAAGCAAACCGTTGATAGAACCAATTCCCAGTTCATTCTTCAGCAGTGCAAAACGGTTACCTGGTGCGATTTGGTTTAGTGCCATGGCGCGAACCATTAAGGTTAATGTTTGGCTACCGGCGATCCCGCCCATGGATGCCACTATTGGCATTAGCACTGCGAGAGCTACTACCTGAGCGATAACGTCTTCAAATAGGCCGATGGTGACCGAGGCTAGAATCGCAGTCAGCAAGTTAATACCCAGCCATACGCCACGTTTTTGCGAACTTTTCATAATTGGAGCGAAAAGGTCATCACCTTCATCCATACCGGTACCGGCCATCAAACGCGCTTCGTAAATCTCACGTTGAGTGCTGAGGGCAAATTGCCAGTCGACTTCACCGATCAAGGTTTGGTCGTCATCGACAACAGGCAGTGCTGATAAGGCGCTATGCTCTAAGGCTTCGACACTTTCAGGTAACGTAAGCTTGCCATTTAACGTCGTCACGTTATCTAACGCGAGTGTTTTCAGGCGAACGGGGTTTTCACTGCGTAAGATTTCATAGTAATTCACCGCACCGCGAAATTTCTTACGACGGTCGATAAGGTACACCTGCTGCGGCGTGTCGTAGCTATAGCGCTCCATCAGGACGGTCGCTTTCTCTACCGTAATGTTAAATGGCAGGGTAATGACTTTACGCTCAGCCCAGCGGCCTAATTCATCCTCTTCAAACTCATTGGCTTGGTCGTATAGCTCAAGCTCGTCCTTTTCGATGAGTTGAATCGCTTCACTGATGATCTCTTCTGGCAGCGAGTCGGCCCATTCGATCAAGGACAAGTTATCCAGCTTAGCCAGTGTGAGTTTAAGCTCGGTATCCGATAAAGAATCGATAATTGAATAGCGCACTTCTGCACGCATCTCGGTAAGGACTTCGATGTGCAGCTCTAATGGTAGCGCACGCCATAAGCGCACACGGTCTTCGATAGGAAAAGCTTCAAGGATCAGAGCCACAGAGCTGGACTCTAAACCTTCTTCAATCATGCTGTTGAGCAAGCGGCTTTGCTCTTGATCCTCTTCAAGGGAGATCAGTTCAATTTGGTGTGATAAATCTTGAAATTCGCTCACTGAAATACTCCGTTGGAAAAACGGTTAGACATACGTTATTGAATAGCGAGCATGAATGGTAACAGAAGCCGTGGGAGGAGACGACAAGTAAAAAGCCCCCAGTAAGGTACTGAGGGCTAACAAGATTAGAGTGAGTAGAAGTAGTAGATTTGCGATTTCATGCGGATGATGATGCCACGAATCACATCTAGGAATGCGAGGAATCCAATCGGCTTTTCTGCACTGATCCAAGCCAAGCCAACTGAACCGACTGGGATATCGTAACCTTCAGGTTCAAGTATCTTTAAGCGCACAAAGTGGTGCTTGTTTTGCAAGTTTTTGCCCGTGGTTGCGCGAACGGATTGGTCGACACCGACTAGGTTGCTTTGTGCTTCACCAGTCGCTTCGACAATGCCTTCCACTTCCGCCGCGAAAATCTTAGCGGGGAACACTGCAGACGCAAACTCTGCCACCTGACCTGGTTTTACATTGCGAATCGCTTGGTGATTAACTCGCATTAATACATATTTCTCGTCGGTGTACATTTGCAGTCTCGGCACACGAGAAATAAGCTGACCTTCACGCAGAATAAAGTTCGTCACGAAACCATCGGCTGGTGCATAAACTTTGGTGCTTTGCAGATCCCACTCTGCTTTCGCGATGGTTTGCTCTGCATCGTCGAGGTCCGCTTGACGGCTTTCTACAGCGAGTTTCGCTTTAACGATCTGAAGCTTTGCTTTATCGGCATCGACTTTTTTCATCGCAAGCTCAGATTTGACTGTGCTGACATTTTGCTTCGCGATTTCAACTAGGCTGACTTGCTTGTCGATATCGCTGTCGGTGATGGTGTTGCTCACCACGCGGTTCTGCTCTTGGAATCGAGCCAACATTTTTTTCTGTAACTCGTAGTCCGCTTTGACAGACGCTAATTCGCTTTTCGACGTTTCAAGATCATGCAGCATGGATTGGTAAGTCGCATGAGAAATCTCTACATCCTCTTGTGCGGCAACCAACGCCACTTGCGCTGCTTCTTCCGCGACTTCCGCCTGTTCTAAGGCAATTTGATACGGTTCATCTTCGATTTCATAAATCAGCTGGCCTTCTTTCACCTTCTGATTTGGTTTGATGTGAATATGCTCCACTTTGCCGTTGATGTTAACGGAATCTGGGCGAAGCTGAATATGTGGTGATTGCACCACTGAGCCACCAGATAGATCCATTGGCGTGTAGTTGATAAGACCGACCCAAACGAACATGAGCCAACCAGTACCACCAAGATAAGCAAAACCTTTAGTGAATTTATTCCAAGGCATACCAATGAGGCGTAGGAGATAAATAAATAGTGCCCAGACTGCTAAACCTTCTAACATTAGGCTTCCTCTTGTTTCGTTTGGTTATCTTGTGGGGTACTTTTCCAAATATCACGAAGACTAATGATCGCTTTTTCCATATCGACGAACGCAACAATGACCGCTAGCACCCACACCCAGTGCCAGATAAAACCTATCCAGGTGAGCGCGGTTATCAGTCCTATCTGATGATGATCTTTACTATGGGCTTTTTCGATTGGTAATTCGTGAAACTTCCAAAATCCATACGCCGCAGCGCCAACGGTGGCGACAAGGATAACAGTCGCAAAGACATGGATAACGGTATCAACTCCCGTGCCTACGAACGGGACACTCACAAGACTCATTGAACACTCCTAAAGAAATTAGTTGAGTCTATTGTGCGTACGGTTTGAAAAGATTTGTAACACTTGATAGATTACTTCGAGCTTTGGCTGATTTTGACTTGATGTGTCGTTGGGGTGATGGGTGAGAAATAAACATTTTATTCGAGCTATTGGTTTCGTGAACATGTATCAACAAGTTTGCAAAAAATACCGAATCAATCCTGACCAACTGAGCCTCGCTCCTTCGGTATTCCGTAGCCCAATGACCTTGATTCCTGTATCTGAATTGAACTTGTTGTTTCGCGAATTGGAAACGCTAAGTGGTGATCCTGATTACATCATTAATATGATCACAGAGCTCAAAATGTTTGAGTTAGGGGCGATTGGTCGCTGGATGTTTTCTGGCCACGATTTAGCGTCAACGATTCGGCGTATTAACTATGGATCAAGCTGTCTACAGTCAGGTGCTTATATGGCAGGCTCACAGGTGGGCTCGATCGTAAAGTGGACTTACAGTAACCCTTTTGTCGAGAGCGATGTGAAGATTCACGACAGCGCTCGTGTGGCTGCTTTCATGCTAAATGTAATGAGAATCCATTTAGGTGAAGCATTCACTCCTATGCGGGTGATGTTGTCTGGCACTCGCAAAAATAAGCAAGCTTACAATGAGTATTTTGGATGTGAGATTGGCTGGAACCATAATCGTACCGAATTGTGGTTTCATTCCGACTTACGCTTGGCAACAAAACAGCACGAACTGGTGCCGAAACAAAAACTGGCGATGAGCTTTCAAGACCTAGATGAATTTCTGAATTTGCCTCAATCGGAAGACGAAATGAAAGTCATCTATGAAGTCATTAACTACAGCTGCCACTATGGTCTGCCGACACTTAACCGAGTTGCGAGTTTATTAGGGTTGTCAGAGCAACAATTTCAGCGCCGTTTGCACAAGCAAGGGCTTAACTTCACCACGATTTGTGGCTATGTGATGAGTAATGCGGCAGTAAATTTGTTGGCTGAATCAGTACCTATCAATGAAGTGGCCCAGCGGTTAGGTTATAGCAACGTAGAAAGCTTTAATCGAATGTTTAAAAAGCACCGAGGGGTGACTCCTTCTCAGTACATTCAGCGTTTTCAAGGTTACTTCTAATCACATGAAACAAGAGCCCCTGTTGGTTGGCTAGAGTTGGGCTTCATGGTCACGATAAGCTGAATCAATCATTGGGACATCTTAGCAACGATGGTTTGAGCACTATCAAAACACGCAAAGTAAGTTTGGCCGATTTGCATCTCCAGCTCGGCTAGATTCTCTCCCGCCATAACAGAATAAATCTTATCTTGTGAGCTCAACTGAAGTTCCAGTTCTATATCGCTGCCTTGCTTGGTCATGGCAACTAATTCTGCGTTGAGGCAGTTGTGCGAACAGGTTTCAAGTTTGACTGGGCTAATTGAAACCGCTGGGGCTTTGAATAGCAGTAATACACTTGAACCAGCCTCTAGTGCTAGTTTCTTCACACTAGTATGAGTGACGGCTACTTTAACGATTTGGTTGTCGGCCAGTCGGACCGATACATGATCATTGATGCCACCCAACGCAATAGACTCAATTTGCCCAGTGAGCTGGTTTCTGGCACTAGTATGGAGCGAAAAATGCGCCATGAGATCTAGCAGACTGTTCATCTCTATTGAATCATCAAGAAGTGCGGTTAATGCCATTTCCTGAACTTGTGATGTGATGGAGTAAACCTTGAGCAAGCGCTGGCCGAACTGAGTGACTTGAGCACCGCCTCCACCTTTACCGCCTTTTTCTCGCAACACGACAGGCTGGGCAAACGCCGCGTTCATGTCGTTGACTGCATCCCAAGCTGCTTTGTAGCTCATACCAGACAGCTTCGCTCCCTGACTGATTGAGCCGGTTTGAACGATTTGTTCCAGTAGCGCGATTCGCCTTGGGTTGGCAAACAACTTGTTATCGAGATTGAGAGTCAGTAATGCTTGAAGGTCCATTCACTTATCCAATTTGTTCGGGTTAGCTATGGTTTCACCGTTAACCCGGGTGCTAAGTGCCATAAATTCTAGTGGTTAGGGGCTAACGCAAGCCAGCATTATCACTAGGTAAGCGCTAGAAATTGTGATTAATCAACTCTGCTTCACTGTATCTGCATTTGACCTTGCTTATTCGTTATATACTTTGGTATATAACGTAAGTTAACTTATCGAAATTTTTGTGAAAGAGAGACGGCGTATTTTGCTAAACCGAATGATGACAATGGCACTCTTGATTGCGGGGCTGTGCAGTTTTACGGCATCTGCAGCAGAAAGGGTGATGGTGTATGCCGCTTCTTCCATGACTAATGCACTGCAAGATGCGGCGAAACGCTATCAACTGCAACATGATGTGAAGGTCGTGCTGTCTTTCGCGTCATCGTCCACGCTAGCGAGACAGATCTCACAGGGAGCTCCTGCCGATATTTATTTGTCTGCTAACCAAAAGTGGATGGACTATTTAGTTGATAATCGCGTGGTTGAATTGAGTAATACCACTGCTCTACTGGGTAACCAATTGGTGCTTATTGCGCCGAAAGACTCATCAATCGATGAGGTTTTGCTCGATGCGAACTGGGGTGTATCTGATGCGCTTGCAGGTAGTCGGCTCGCGATCGGAGACCCAGCTCATGTACCGGTCGGTATTTATACAAAACAATCGCTCGAGTCTTTACAGCTTTGGTCAAAAGCAAAACCTCATTTAGCACAAACCAATAATGTCCGCGGAGCGTTAGCCTTGGTGGAGAGAGGAGAAGCGCCACTCGGTGTGGTTTATGCGACTGATGCGCAATTCGCTACGGGGGTAAAGGTGGTTGCTACGTTTCCGACAGAGAGCCACTCGCCGATCGCGTATCCACTTGCGTTAGTAAACCCACGTTCGGATGCAGCGCAGAGCTTCTACGATTATTTACAAAGTGAGCAAGCGGCGGCGATTTTCAGAAGCTACGGATTTGAGGTGAATTAGTGCTCAGTGAATACGAAATTTCAGCGCTAGTGCTAAGCCTAAAAGTATCAACAGTGGCGGTGATATTCAGTCTGCCGCTGGGAATATTGTGTGCGTGGTTACTGGCACGAGTGGAGTTTGTCGGTAAATCGCTATTCGACAGTTTGATACACCTCCCTCTGGTGCTTCCGCCGGTCGTCATCGGTTACTTACTGCTGGTGTCGATGGGAAGGCAGGGCTTTATCGGGCAGTGGCTATACGAATGGTTCGGAATTAGCTTTGGTTTTAGTTGGCGTGGTGCTGCACTCGCTTCCGCGGTGGTGTCATTCCCGTTGTTAGTCCGTGCAATTCGCCAATCGATAGAAGCTGTCGACATTCGATTGGAGCAGGCGGCACGTACTTTGGGTAGCTCTCGCTGGCGAGTGTTTTACACGATCACGCTTCCTCTTGCGGCTCCTGGAATCATTTCAGGCATCATTATCGCCTTTGCACGTAGTTTAGGTGAGTTTGGCGCTACGATTACCTTTGTTTCCAATATTCCCGATGAAACCCGTACTATTCCGTTAGCAATGTACTCCTTTATTGAAACGCCGGGAGCGGAGTTTGAAGCCATGCGTTTATGTATCATCTCGGTGGTGATTGCGTTGCTGTCTTTGGTTGCCTCACAGTGGTTAACCAAGAGGGCGCAAACTAGGGTGGTCAGTTCATGTTAACAATCAATATCTCGAAACAGCTTGGGGATCTTAAGCTAGAAGTGAATACCCAGTTGCCTCTGAGCGGCGTTACTGCCGTATTTGGCCGCTCTGGAGCAGGAAAAACGTCGTTGGTGAATATTTTGGGAGGCTTGTCTGCTCCCGACAATGGTGAGATCCGATTGGGGAACACAGTGTTGTACCGAAGTGGTGCTGTGAACTTACCGCCTGAAATTCGCCGAATAGGTTACGTGTTCCAAGAATCTCGGTTGTTCCCACATTACAAAGTGCGTGGCAATCTGAATTATGGTGTTAAGCACAAAGATGCCGAGCATTTTGAGCGCATAGTTGCGCTGCTTGGTTTGGAACATTTACTAGAGCGTTATCCCGCGACTTTGTCTGGTGGGGAAAAGCAGCGTGTGGCAATTGGTCGTGCACTACTTACCAAACCGGATATGCTGCTAATGGATGAGCCACTGGCCTCGCTCGATTTACCTCGAAAAAAGGAACTCATCCCTTATTTGCAAACATTATCGAAGGCGCTCAACTTGCCAGTGATTTATGTCAGCCATAGCTTGGATGAGATTCTGCAACTTGCCGATCATATGCTGGTGCTGAACCAAGGTAAGTTGATTGCACAAGGCCCGCTTACTCAAGTATGGAACAGTGAAGAAATGCGCCCTTGGCTTGCCACACAAGAACTGAGCTCGCTGATTTACGCCTCGGTGGTGGGTAAACACCCAAAATACGCCATGACTAAGTTGGAGCTGGATGATGGCAACCATTTGTGGGTGAGTGGCGACATCGAAGCTATTGATGCCAACGATAAACTGAAGGTCAGAATCGAAGCGAACCACGTTTCCATTTGTACTCAAATTCCCCAAGGCTCGAGTATTCGAAATTTACTTAAAGGTGAGATTCGAGAGTTACACATTAGCGAGAGCGGAGAACAAGTGCAGCTTAAGCTAGCGTTAGGAACGGACGAACTATGGGCGAACGTGACGCCGTGGGCATGTGATGAGCTTGAACTACATCCCGGGAAAATGGTGTATGCCCAAATAAAAGGGGTTTCAATGGGGCAGACTGATATTGCACATTCGCATTAGAATAGCATTGGAATCTCTCTTTTAATTCGCCGCTTTTCGGCGTCACTGTGCTGTAAAATGGCGTGGTCAGTTAATGTTAGTTATGCACGATAGAGTTTGTGAAGCCAATGATTGGTTACGGATAATCGATGCGTGCCGCGACATCTCCCCATTCAAACTTGCCGTGCTCTTTGAATCCAAGGCTTTGATAAACCACTTTTGCAATCATGTTGTTACTAGCGTAACCAATGTGAATCGCTTTGGGGTTGAGAGATTCGATCTCCCTTATCAGTGCTGCCATCATCGCTCGACCGTAGCCTTTTCCTTGTTGTGATTTGTCTACCATCACTCTAAAAATGTAGTACTCCTTGGGTTTTGCTTGCGCAGCCCAAGTAGCATTTTTCCATTCACTGTACATGACAAAACCTACAGGAACGCCATTGACCGTGGCCAACCTAGGCTGATAACTCGGGTTCACTGCAGCTTGTGCCATCGACAAAACGTTGTCAGACACCATTCCTTTCTGGCTCTTATCCAGTTCTAGGCTTATGACAGCGTTTAGGTTCTCTGGTGTTACCTTCTCTATTTTCATTTTTTCTCCAAACGCACGGTATGAGAACAGTATAAGGTGTGTTTACTCACCTATGAGGCCATGACTCGAATGCCAAATAAGGTGAATAAACCACCAGTGACGTAATTCATAATCCCAGATATTCGGCCGTAGAAATTTTTTGCAGACCGATGCGAAAACGCAAACGCGAGAACAATATGCCAAGCGAGGGTAATGGCGTGCATTATCAGCATAATGGCAACAATCATCGGTACGCTCATTTCTTCAGGCATAGAAACACTGAACAGACTGACGACGAAGAAGCCTGTTTTAGGGTTCAAAATACTGGTAATAAACGCCGACCAGAATATTCGTTTACTCGATGGAGACTGAACAGACTGGGAATCAGCCAATTGGGCAAGTTGCTTTTCTTTGAACGCTACGTAGATCTGGCGAAGACCTAAGTACAACAAGTAACTACCTCCGATGATTTTCATCGCAGTAAATAATTGGGGGAAGTGAGAGAATAGAATGACTAAGCCTGAGCCGCCAACAAATGCCCATATTAGAATGGCTGAACTGACGCCCAAGGCAGAAAATACGGCGAGCTTCCGATCGTAATGCAACGCAGTATTAATGGTTAACAGGACATTCGCACCAGGTGTAGCAACTGCTAGCATCCAAATGACAGCCACATGAGCCAGTATTAAGGAGTATTCCATTACCGTTTCTTCCATCGGTTCTTACAGGTAGAGAGTTGAATATACCGCTGCTTTTATGCGCGTACCATCTCTAATTAGCTTTGTAGTACACACCTACCGCAGGAATGTCACCTAGCTTCCCCATTTCCCATTGTGGATCAAATCGCTAAGGTTTTCGCGTGGCAGCCAGCCGGCTTGTTCAAGCTCTGGTTTTTCTTTGAATTGAGAGACATAGCCTAAACAAAGGTACGCAACGATTTCAACGTCTTCAGGAATGTGTAACGCTTTTCTCAGTACATCGTCGTGAATAATGCTCACCCAACCGAGGCCGATATTCTCTGCTCTGGCGGCCAGCCACATGTTCTGAATCGCACAAACCGTGCTGTACAAATCCATTTCAGGTTTGATGGTGCGTCCGATGACGATTGGACCATTGCGCTTTCTATCACACGTGACACAGATACCAACGGGTGACTCAAGAATGCCCTCTAGTTTGAAGCTCTCGTACTGTGCTCGTTTTCTCTCATCGAATTGAGCGGCAGATTCTAATCGGGCTTGGTCGTAACCGCGCTTGATCCGTTGTTTTGTTTCGTTCTCTGTGACTAGTACGAAATCCCAAGGCTGCATAAATCCTACGCTGGGTGCATGATGAGCTGCACCTAGGATACGAGCTAATACGTCATCTGGGATTGGGGTTGAGAGAAAGTCTTTACGAACGTCCCTGCGAGAGTGGATGACTTTGTAAAGCGCATCTCTTTCTTGTTCACTAATATGCATTGTCGGCCTCCCAATTAAAGGAGGCTAGTATGCGGACAAATTAACGTGAGAGCCAGTTTAAATAAGCGAATGCTTTGGAAGCATTCGCTCAAACTCTAAAGGTCAGTTTTATATCGGCCTTGAACGGCAAAGTCAGTGTCGCGAATAAACTGCTCATCCGCATCAGTATTGCCAGCAATTTCTTGACCAAACGAGATTTTCATCGGCGCTAAGTAGGTCGATTGATCCCAAGTTTTGCTGCGCAGAAACGGTTTGCCACAGTGAAAATACGCATTTTGAACCGAGATTTCCCAAACTAGCAACGCGTTGTGCGTTGTGCCTGATACTTGATGGCAAATGTCACCTTCGACCAAGGTGCAACTACCATGAACACGCAAGGTTTCCATTGTGCCTGGCCTTAGAAATATCAGTCCCACTTTGTTATTTGAGCTCACAATGTTTTGCAGCGAAAACGCGAGTTTATTGCCACGTAACTCAGGCAGTAAGAGCGTTTGAGTATCGGGCACTTGCACAAAGCCTGGTTTGTCTCCTTTAGGGGAGATGGTAGGAAATCCAAACTGATCGACAGTAGAGAGCATGACAAGTGGGGATGTTTTAATAAACTCCTGCATTCTGCTATTTAATGAAGCATATATTTTCTTAGCGGCGAGTGGGTTTGGTTCGCCGATGATTTCTCTAATCTCTTCAACCGAAGATAACTCTTTCATTCTTACGTCCTGATTGACACGACAAGCGTCTTAGTTTGATTGCAGGGTTAGATGGTTGCTAATGAAAAAGGTGGGCTTTGCGGCGGGATGCAAGGTTTATGGCTGGTGTGGAAGGGAAGTGAAAAGGGAGCACAGTGTGCTCCCTGTTATTAAGAATCAAAGTTGGTCTTCAATGGGTAAAATTCCGCTAAACCAAGCGCCCATTCGGCGCCAGATGCTGGCATCTGGCTCGCTGGTTAGTGTCTCTCCTGTCTTGTGGTCAACCCAAACGATGTCATTATCTTCAACCTTAACTTGGTAGGCCTTCAATTTGAGTTGCTTAGGGAGTTGCTCCAGTGAGCGTTTAACGTACTCAGGTTGGTCAATCACTACTGCCATTTCTGTGTTGAGGTCTGCTGAACGTGGATCTAAGTTCATTGAACCCACAAACAGTTTACGCTCATCTAGCATCATCGCTTTAGCATGTAAGCTTGAACGGCTGCTGCCTGTCATGCTCCACTTATTGTCGACGTCTGCTGTCGCTTTGACTTCCCACAAATCAACACCGCCCTCGACTAAGTCTTGTCGATACTTGGCATACCAACCGTGTACCGCAAATACATCGTTGGACGCAAGGCTGTTGGTGATAATAGTCACGTCTTTTCCAGATTTGGCGGCTTCTACTAATACCTGAGTACCTGATTCGGTTGGGACAAAGTAAGGCGATATGAGTACTAGTGAGTGCTGAGTCTGCTCTAAAAGCTCGGATAGATCATCGATAAGTTGGCTACCTTTGCCTGCAATTTTCTCTGGACGATCGTAATAGAGTACCGCTGGCCCCCAGAAAAGATGAAGATCCGATTCTTGCAGTTGAGTGTAAAGTGGCAGGGTTTTAAAGTTGTACTGTCCTTGGGAGAACTTGGCCTCAATTTGTGATTCTTCTAGCCATTGTTCGACATCTTGCGATGAAACGGCTTCTGAATCGGGGATGATCCATTCCATTGGCACCGAATAGTCACTGTTCCAGTATTTATCAAACTGCTCACTGACTTGAGTAACGGTATTACCATGAAGAAGGACATCGAAATCACCAAACTCTACACTTGATTCAAACGAAAAGTACTCATTACCGATGTTGCGTCCACCAACGATTGTCGCCACATTATCAGCCGTGAGCGACTTATTATGCATGCGGCGATTGAGCCTATCGAAATCACTTAAAAAGGCGAGGCCTCGCATGGTGCGATATTGGTGTGGGTTGAATAAACGAACCTCAATGTTTGGATGTGCATTGATGTAGGCCATGCCTTTGTCACTTCGTTTTTGCATGTCGTCGAGCAACAAGCGTACGCGAACTCCTCTCTCGGCTGCTTCATACAATCTCCAGCTGATTAATTGGCTCGTTTCATCGTTACGGTAGATGTAATACTGCACATCCAAAGTGGTTTGTGCCGATTCGATCAATGCCAGACGAGTAAGCAGAGCGTCATGGCCTTTTTCTAATGGGTAGAAACCAGAATAATCGTCGGGGTAGGTGTCTGGTTGTTCTAAAAAATTGTCGAGTATGGAACCGTGCTGGTAATCAACGTGGTGGCTGACACTTTTATCGGGGAATTTGCTCGGGTCTATTGAAGCACAGCCTGTAATGGCCAAAATCACTCCAGTTATAGAGAGCTTTAAAAGTTGAGAAAGAGTAGTCAAAGCATCGCTCGAATTGTTTCAGATACCAATAGTGTATGTGAGTCTCGCGTTTTAAGGGGATAACTGAGAGAACCAAGGTGCAATAAATATGAGAAATATCACACCCTGTTGAAGTTTATCGCCAGAAAAAGGGGTATGGTTTAGTTAGGGTCTATTGATCTTTTGTGGTTAAATTTTGTTCGGATGGGGACGCCTAGTCAAAATCGTTTTAGGCGAGGCGAAGACTGTGCAGCCTAGTCATTCTAAGTAAATAGTCTTCAACGAAGCATAAAACGATTTTAACCCGGGGCGCGTAGCCGAACCCTTCGGGCAGCCTTTGTGGTTCATTTTTACTGCGTTATGGGCTTCTCATGTAGGCTAGCTACACATCAAAGCCTTTGCCTGCTCTTGTTTGTAAAGAAATAGAAATTTCCCACAAAGTGCTGCAAAAATCATCTCGAAAGATCAACAGACCCTAATTATGCGACCGGTTGTTGTCGCCTTTTGAGCCATCTCTCCCAAGGTAGACTCAACAAGCCGAAAATACTCACTGCGTAGAGCATCGACCAACCTAGGCAAACAAATACTAGGGTACATAGAACCAGAGATAATACCGCTAACGCTTTGTTGAGCCCTGAAAGTAGCTTGTATGCCGCCAACATAGCCAGCAAATAAACCAGTACAAAGATACCATTGGCAAGCTTTAGGAAGAACTCTAAATCGAGGCCCGAAAGTTCACCCACTACGCAAGAAAATACCAACACAGCACCCACCGCTAGCGTCGCATTTGCTGGCACGCCACGCTGTGATACCTGAGCGATAGCACCGTTTGGTCGGTATTCTCTTGCTTGAGCCCACACCATACGAGACAGGCTTTGGGTGTAGAGATTAACGCTGGCAAAACAAGCGGAAAACCCGAGTACACTAATCACTGTCGCGAACTGTGGCCCAAATAGTAAGTCACTGAGCCAAGGGATCGAAGCACTATCAAACTCTGGGCTACCATAGGTGGAGAATTTCAAAATGACCACGGAACATGCCCAGTAGGTTGCACCAGCAACAAAACAACCAATGATTATCGCAATCGGGAAGTCTCGCTTAGGATTCTTAAACTCTTCTCCCATATGAGCAAACGCTTCTATTCCAACAAAGCACCAGAACATAACCCCAAGAGCGGCCGAAATTGGCCATATAGACTCGGTGTTCAATACAGGCATCTGAATATCTTGAGCCGATACTCCACCTTTCCAGAGTAGGGCTGCAACTAACGTGAAGATACTGAGCGCGATGGCAGTTTGCAGTCTTCCTGAGGACTTAGTGCCCATTAGGTTAACCACGATTAGTAGTGCAACCGTGATCAATTGTGCTGCCAACGATGAGTTAATAGGACTTGGGAGAATTTGTTGTAAGAAGCCAGCAGCGAGTGCGACAGCTGCTGGCACACCAACAGGAATCACGCTAACGAACAACCAAGCGACACTTCGCTCCAATTTACTATTGAACGCTTTACGAACAAAATAGGCTGTGCCACCAGCATTAGGAAAGTGTTTCCCGAGCTGGGCGAATGTAAGAGCAATTGGACAAATAGCAATAAACAGAACCAGCCAGGCCCAAAGTGATAGCTGGCCAGCAATTCCCGCCGCGATGGCTGGGATCATGAATAAACCCGTCCCCAGTAGGGTGGTGGAGAGTTGTCCAATGCCAGATAACAACGTGATGTCTTTTTTGAGTTGCGCCATATATTCACTCCCTGAATTTCTATTTCTAGACTACCGATAAATTCAACGTTATACATCTGGCAATTTGTCTAAGTTCGCCGTCAAAGTGGCGGTTCATTTGCCGAAATCAGCTAAATTGTGGGTTTGTGGCCTCTGTGTCGGCAAACCGAACCTTATCCCACACCTTTTAGTTGCGATTTGACTCGGATGAATACCAGCGCTCACCGTAAGCTTGCGAATAATCCGGCTCCTTAATGCTGGTGTGCAAATCGTCGGTTGCTTGCAAAGGCCCAACGACTGTGCGATACGGGAGAATACCAGCCCAAGCTGGAACATCGAGGTCGGCGTCGTCGTCATTGACGCCAAATGCACTGACTTTCACCGACGCCTCTGTGAGTGGCAATGCGAGCAGCTCAGTTGCAGCAAGTTCTTTTGCGTTACTCAAGCGTACATCTTCGCAGCGCCCTGGAGCGATTTGTTCGATAAATAGGTTGAGTAAACGATCTTTCTCTTGGTCATCCTCAATCGACGTAAACTGACCAAATACAACGGCAGAGCGGTAATGTGCACTGTGGTGAAACGCTGAACGAGCCAATACCCAGCCATCAAACAAAGTAAAGGTTAAGCAAGTTTGGGCGCCACTTTTTAAGTTCCTGAGCAGTCGGCTGTTTTTGGCACCATGGATATAGACCATGTTATCGACTCGCCATGCCAGCATCGGAATGACCACCGGGCCAGCTTCTTGCTCGATAGCGATGTGGGCAATCAAACTCTCGTCAATGATGTCATACAATTTCTGATGCTCTACGACGGCTTTTCTAGCGCCTTTTTTTATTTGGGTTCTCTGGCTATTCGATAACATATTGCTTCCTCTAAGTTGTGCCTTTGAGTTGCAATATAAAAACTAACTGGTAGGTTGATTAGAGCCACTTTTGTTTAATTAATGGATCCACTTATGCAGCCGATTGATATTGGTGATTTGTCTTTAGCCGCAGAGAATACATCGCTTCAGCAGCAACTTTTCAATGCTATTCGCAGCAAGATCGTTGCGAGCTTATGGCCTAAAGGTGGCAAACTTCCTTCAACGAGAAAGCTTGCGGCAGAGCTAAACATCAGTAGAAATACAGCGATCAGTGTTTACGAACAGCTTGCGGCCGAAGGCTATCTTCAAGCGAAAGCGGGTTCTGGCTACTATGTTGCTGTTGAGCTTCCTGAGCAATACTTAAGCCAAGGTGTAGAGCCAAGCGGCACTAAGGTAACTAGGCCGGCATTGGATGTTAATACGAGCTTCGCACCGGGCGTACCCGATCTGCAAGCCTTTCCTGCTAAAAAGTGGGGAAGGTTACTGCAGCGGCATGTCTCTAGGACGACCCTACTCGGTAATCAAGACCTTCAGGGTGACAGTGCACTCAGGCAAGCGCTTGCAGATTACCTATCGAGCAGTCGCTCGGTAAAGTGTGATTCTGAGCAAGTGATCATCACATCAGGTGCCCAACAAGCGTTAACCATCAGCTTAATGGCGACTTTGTCGGCTAATGACTCGGTGTTAATGGAGAGCCCTGGTTATATTCAGATGCGTAAGGTTATCCAGTTGCTGGGGCACCGTAGTCAATCGGTCAATATCGCGCCTCATGTAGGTATCGACTTAGAGGCGGTGTTTTCAAGTGAAGCAAGTGCACTCTATATAACGCCAAGCAACCAGTATCCGATGGGGACAACCATCAACGTGGAGCAGCGCATATCACTGCTAGAGTGGGCTAAGAAAAATCAGCGCTGGATCATCGAAGATGACTACGACAGTGAATTTCAATTTGCGCATCGCCCTTACCCTAGTTTACAAGGTTTGTCGGCCGACGTCGGCGCTGAGCAGCAAGTGCTCTATATCGGTTCGTTGAGTAAAGTGATGTTCAATGGTTTGCGGCTCGGGTATCTCGTTGCACCCAAAGGATTAGTGGAGCGATGCTTGGCGGTTAAAGATGCGTTATCGGGTGATTCGCCTACCCATGTTCAGGCGGCGTTGGCTGATTTTATTGTTGAAGGTGATTTTCTTCGCCACATCAGAAAGATGCGCAGGCTCTACAAGCAAAAACATGAGCGCATGCTTGAGGCGATTTCGACACATTTTGGTGACCGAGTTGAAGTGATCAGTCAGCCAGCTGGTTTACATGTCACGTTACGTTGGAGAGGTGATATTAGCGAGGAGCAATGGTGCGAGGCCGCGAAAGAAAGAGGCATTATTTTGCGTCCTCTTTCAATGTATGAAACGCAAGACTCTTCAGCCAGAAGCTGGCAAGGCGCAGTGCTAGGCTTTGGTAATGTGGCATTAGATAGAATCGATGAAAAAATCGCTGAGCTTGCGGATATTCTATAAAAGTGGTGTAGTGAAAATCCGCATGTAAGGAGTAGGGAGTGGGGCAATGTGTCGATGGTTAGCGTATCAGGGAGAACCGATTTATTTGGATGAGCTGGTTTATGAACCGGAACATTCTTTGGTTCACCAAAGCTTGGAAGCGAGAAAAGCGGTGACTCGAGTCAATGCCGATGGTTTTGGGTTAGGCTGGTATACCGATCGAGCAACGCCCGGACAGTTTCACGAAGTGCTCCCTGCGTGGGGAGATACAAATCTACGCTCGTTGACTCATCACATTCGCTCTCATCGGTTTATGGCTCACGTGCGCTCATCAACGGGGACTCAAGTGTCTCGCTCCAACTGCCACCCATTTATCATGGATAACTGGATGTTTCTGCACAATGGCCAAATAGGTGGCTTTGAGCATGTTAAGTTTGAATTGGAACGATTGCTTCCAGAAGAGTTGTACCTGAAAAGGTTGGGCACGACGGACAGCGAATTGATTTTTTTGTTGGCGCTGCATTTTGGCTTACATCTTGACCCTGTATCTGCTCTTAAGCTTACAATTGAAGCGATCGAAAAAGCGATGCAATCCAAACGAGTCGAAGAGCCATTTAAGGCATCAATATGTGTATCAGACGGACATCAGTTTTGGGTCGTTCGTTACAGTAGCGACAATCAGCCACCTACCGTCTTTATCAAATCAACTCAGGTTAATCAGGGACTGCCGAATGTGTATCTAGCGTCTGAGCCGTTAGAAAGCAACAAACAGTGGAAACCTATCGCTCCGCAAAGTATTTTGCACATTAAGGCCGATTCCTCAGAAAGTTACTCGTTATAAGCAAGCAGGGGTATTCTCGAGGAAAGCGCGAGGGTATCTTGCTACTGAGAGCTCACTGGCTTACACAATAATAAGATCGTTATAGGGAAGTAATGGATAAGTTTGATCAATATATACTGGATATCTTGCGACATAATGCGCGTAGCTCAGTAAGCGACATTGCGCGGCAGGTGAATTTGTCACGTTCTGCCGTTACCGCTCGAATTCAAAAGCTTGAGCAAGATAAAACCATTCTAGGCTACCATGCGCAGCTTGCCGAACCAGAACAACAGCAAACCATCCAAGCTTATTTGGCATTGAAGTTTGATATGTCCAGTACAACTCACCACTGTGAGAGTTACGCTGAACAGATATACAAAATCAATGGGGTGAAATGGTGTCATGCCATCAGCGGTGAGACAGACATGATGCTGTATGTCGAGGTGCCGACAATGGCGCGCTTAAATGCGATTCGTGATGAGCTGCAGTCTTATCCCGAACTACGAAACATCATGACTCATACGGTGCTTACCGAATTTTTAATACAACTAAATGAAGACAATACCAATGATTAAACTCGCTGTTATCGGAACCAACTGGATCACAGACCAATTTATCGAAGGGGCATTGAAAACGGGGCTGTATGAGCTTACTGCCGTCTATTCTCGTCGATTAGAAAGCGCGAAATCATTCGCTGAAAAGTACGGCAACGTTCAATTGTTCGATGACCTTGCAACATTGGGTGGCTCTGTTGATGTAGACGCTGTGTACATCGCTAGCCCAAACTCGTTTCATGCGCCTCAAGCGATCGAGCTAATGAAGGCGGGTAAACATGTCATTTGTGAAAAGCCTGTGGCGTCAAATTACACTCAGGCACAGGCAATGTATCGTGCGGCGAAAGAGAATAACGTTGTGTTGTTTGAAGCTTTCATCACCCCCCACCTGCCGAATTTCTCTGTCTTGAAAAACGCGTTAAAAGAGATTGGTGCGCTAAGAAAAGCGACGATCAGCTACTGCCAATATTCGTCTCGTTATCAAAAATACCTACATGGTGAGAATCCGAATACCTTTAACCCAGAGTTCTCCAACGGTTCCGTTATGGACATTGGCTTCTACTGCGTGGGCGCGGCTATTGAACTGTTCGGCGAGCCAGAATCGATTCAAGCTCAAGCGCATATGTTGAATTCCGGTGTGGATGGCTGCGGCAGCGTGATATTTGGCTACCCAGGCTTCGATGTGGTGATTGGCCATTCAAAAATTAGTGATTCGTATGTACCGAGTGAATTTCAGGGTGAGGATGCGGCGCTAATGGTGGACATGATATCTATTTGTAATTCGGTGACTAAGAAAGTTCGTGGTGGTGAGAGCGCCGACATCAGCGTACCTCAAGACGATAATCGAATGAGATATGAAGCAGCAGAAGCTGCCCGTCAAATCTCTGAGAATAAGATGGTCAGCCAGCAAAGTGAACGCTCACTTATCGTGGCTAAAGTGCTGACCGAAATCCGCCGTCAAACTGGCGTGGTTTTTCCCGCAGATGACGCTGTAAGTGCGGCGGGATAACTGTTATCGTGTGCCACACAGATGTTCCTATTACAATGAGAAAAAGTCATGCAAGCTGAAGTTAAATGGGTTGAAGAATTTAAGTTTTTAGGTCAATCACAGTCTGGTCATTCTATTGTGATGGATGGTAACGGTGGTGCTACAGCACCAAGCCCAATGGAGATGGTTCTGATGGCTGCAGGTGGCTGTAGCTCAGTTGATGTTGTAGACGGCCTAAAAGAAGCCGGCCAGAACGTTACAGGCTGTGTTGCCAAGCTCACGACAGAGCGCCGTGAGACTGCGCCACGCATTTTCACTGGTATTAACATTCATTTTGAAGTTTCTGGTGAGGCGCTAGACTCAGACGTTGTTGCTAAAGTAGCAGCAGATTCGCTAGAAAAGTACTGCTCTGTATGCTTAATGCTAGGCAAAGGCATGGAAATGACGCACAGCTGGGAAATCGTTTAGCCCAATTACTTCATTGTTTAAAAGGCTCTACCGAAAGGTAGGGCCTTTTTTGATCAAGTGAGTCTTTCAGGCAAGCCCAGCAATTTACTTCGAGCCTCGCATGTTGAGCTTATTTAGGTATATATTTGTCATATCCAAAGGGAAAGTAGAGAAGAAGCATGTCAAAGCGCAATAAAAACATACCGTTAGTAAGGAGAGAAAACGTTGAGTGTTTTGCCTCATTGTTTGAGGAGCTAGACAAGAAAACCTACGCATTGCTACGCGAATCTACGATTCCGCTCGATATTCATGACAGCCCTGATTATGCCTATTTGCCAGAGTCCTGTTTAAAGAACTTTATGGAAGTGCTGGGGGAAAGCTTATCAAACGATAAGTTAGGGGTTTTATTCTGGCGTAGTTGCCGAGAAACTTATGTCCCTAAATTTGTCTCATTGCTCACTAGTGGAACAACAGTACGTGAAGCGTTACAAGAGTTCTCGGATTTGCTTAAACGTGAGTCGAGCGGTGCGAATGTTTACCTTCAGAAATCTGGGGGAAGCTGGTGGTTAGTGAGAGAAAAAGCCGGGGCTGATGAAGTTTGGTTTAAATACGCAGAACTGTTTTCAGTGATGTGTATGGCAGAGGTACTACGTGCGTTGACTGACAATGCTTGGCGCCCAACTCGTATCGGTGTGTGCAGTTCAGATATCGAGGATTTTTCTAACTTACCGACCCTAGAACAGGCGCAGTTTTTTGCTGAGCGCCCTGTGACGGCTTTGGAAATACCGGAAGCGTTACTTGATGAAAAGGCTGTGATTACGCACACGGCTAGCCAAGTTTTTGCAGCCAATCATTACGCAGAGCAATCCGACGACAGCTTCGCCGCTACCTTTAAACAAGCGATTACGCCGTATGTGTCTGTCGGGAAACTGCCGATTAAACTGGCAGCAGAAATCTTGCGAATGAACGTTCGTACCCTCCAGCGTAAACTTGAAAGTGAGGGAATTATCTACAAAACACTGATTGAAGAGATGGTGTTTGATCAAATAAAACATAGACTTACTTCTAGCAGTGATTCCATTACATCCATCGCCAATAAGTTTGGTTACTCAGATGCCGCGCACTTTAGCCGTTCATTCAAGCGAATCACGGGCTTGACCCCTTCCCAGTTTCGTAAGCATCACCGTAAATAGTTCCCCTTGTTAACCAAGTAACGAAATCATTGTCATCAAATGGCAATGATTCGTGTCGTTTTGCCTCTAAAGTACACCTAAGTTACTGAATGAATGTGAGTGCCACTCATTGGTTGTTTTGATGAGTTTATGCGTCTTACCGTGTCTATTCAGTAGAAACTTAGTAGGGATACTTCCCTTTATCGACGGGATAAAAGGACAGAAGAAAGGACTTACCACTTATCTTTTGAAGGGTAAATTCGATGAAAAAAGTGATGAAATTTTCGGCACTCGCAATGTCATGTTCGGTCGCATTTTCTGCCACTGCTGGCTCAACCTTGTTTACAAATGTCGATATTTTTAACGGTACAGAAGACAAGCTGTATGAAGACCACAATGTACTGGTTGTCGACGGTAAGATTGCCAAGATTTCGTCCAGTGAAATCGATGCTGGCGATGCGAGTGTGATTGATGGTCAAGGCAAAACTTTAATGCCTGGCCTGATTGATGGCCATGCGCATATCATGATCAACTACAACTTCGATGATATTGAGAAGAACAAAGATCTTACAGACATTTCAATCAATGCTGTGACAGTCGTACAGCGTTACATCGATGATGGTTTTACCTCTGTTCGTGATGCGGGTGGCCCAGCATTTGGTTTAGCGCGTGAAATCAACGCTGGCAACATTACTGGTCCACGTATCTACCCATCGGGTGGTTTTATTTCACAAACTTCAGGTCACGGTGACTTTAGGGACCGTGCTGACGCTGGCTTCAGTGCGCAAGTTGAAGGCGATGTGTCTAACTTCGAACGCATGGGTATTGGTAATGTTGCCGATGGTGTTCCAGAAGTTTTACGTGCTACCCGTTTGAACCTTCGCCAAGGTGCAACACAAATTAAAATCATGGCTGGTGGCGGTGGTTCATCGCGCTTTGATCCAATCGATACCACTCAATACTCGAAAGAAGAAACCTGTGCGATTGTAGAGGCAGCAGCGGATTGGGGCACGTACGTCATGGCGCATACGTTCAACGACCGCTCGGTTAACCGCTTACTTGATTGTGGCGTAAAGACGTTTGAGCACGGCTTCTTCATTAACGACGACACGATGAAACGTATTGCGAAAGAGGGCGGGTACATCGTTCCTCAAATGTGGGGACTATCACCAGACCTAGCAAAGAACCCATTAATGCCAGCAGAAAAGCTGCCAATGGTTGCGAAGCTGCAAGAGCAATATGGCGACTTTGGTCAAAGGCTACTTAAACACGGTGTAAAAGTAGTATTTGCGTCGGATTACGTGGGTGTTAACTCAGATGCAGAGCGTGCTCGCCGCTACGGTAACATATTGGCATGAACTCACGCCAAGTATGCAGACGGTAGAAGACCCTTTTGCAGCGCTAGATCAGAACCAAATGTTTGATGTAGCGACGCTGGCGAGGTATCAGGAAGCGAAGCAGCAAGAAGGTTTTGTAGAAAGTAAACAAGCCACTAAGGATATTGCGCTAATTAAAGCGAGGCTTGCAGATGATGGCATCGACGTTGAGCACCTATTTAAAAAGCGCGAAGAAATCATGCAGCAACGTGAAAAATTGGCCACTTTGCCTAACCAAGATGTATTAGATGCAAACCGAAAAATTCCGGGCTTTATTACCCCGATTGAAATGGATGGAACAAAAGTCACAAAGTTTTTCCTAGTGCCAACTGCAGGCGCATGCATCCATACACCGCCACCTCCGCCAAACCAATTGGTTATGATCGATTACCCACAAGGAATCGAGCTAATAACCCTTGCGACACCTGTGTGGGTTGAGGGAACGTTGGTCGCAGAAGGTTCGGTAGAGAACGTTAATTACTCAGACGGAGCTGCCGATGTGGAATCTGTTTATTCCATGAATGCTGAAGATGTAGAGTTTTATCAGCCATAAGCGATTTCTCACCTATGATTTTGTCATCAAATGGCAATTCGAAGTTCTTGAAAAATTAGTCTTTTACGTCTAAGTTACTGAATGTATCCAGTTGTTGTATAAGTCACTGATATATCCAGTAACTTTTTTGTATCAGTCGAACAAGTCACTAGAAGGAGTTGCCCCTAAAACACATAACAACACAACTATTCCCCCGGATGGAGAGTAGTTCCCAAGAGTCCTTCTCTTTTTACAAGGAAAAATAATGAATAAAGCAATAAAACTGTCTGCTGTTGCGCTCTCTTGCTCGATTGCCTTTTCTGCTTCAGCGGCTTCAACCATTATTAGCAACGTTAACATCTTCAACGGCGTCGACAACAAATTGTACGAGAATCACCACGTACTGATTGTCGATAACAAGATCGAAAAAATCTCTACTCAACCTATTCAAGCTGATGACGCAACTGTTGTGGATGCTGATGGGAAAACCATGATCCCAGGCCTTATCGACATGCACTCTCACCTGTGTATTCAAGAAGGGATGTTGGTAGGTCGAGATGACTACGACCAAATGGCAATGGGAGCACGTACTTACGTTTCCATGCAGCAATATCTAGAGCAAGGCTTCACTACTGCCCGCGATGCAGGCTGTAACATCCTTGGTGTTGCAAAAGCCGTGAACAATGGCTTGATCGACGGTCCGCGTATTTATCCGTCCGGTGGCTTCCTAAGCCAAACAGGTGGCCATGCCGATACGGGCAGCTTCAACGATCAACCGGGCCGTGTAGATGACCTTGAGCGCCATGGCTTTGGCTACATTGTCGATGGCAAAACTGAAGTGCGTCGAGCAGCACGTCAGAACCTTCGTGCTGGTGCAACTCAAATTAAAGTCATGGCTGGCGGCGGTGTGGCCAGTGAGTTTGACCCAATCCATATGACGCAAATGTCGGTGGAAGAGCTGGAAGCGGCTGTGGAAGTGGCAAAAGATTACGGCACATACGTGACAGTGCATGCTTACCATGACCGCTCAGTAAACCGTGCGATTGATGCTGGTGTACGTACCATTGAGCATAACTTCCTGGTGTCTGAAGACACAATGAAGCGTATGAAGAAAGAAGGCGTAGCACTTTCTGCTCAAGCTGTAATGTCATTGAAAGCATTCGCAGATCCAGAGTCGATTACTTTCTTTAGCCCAGACCAAAAAGCAAAAGCGTCAAAGGTGTATGAAGGTGCACTGCAGATGTTTAAATGGGCTAAGAAACATGATGTCCTAGTGGTCACCGGTGGTGATATGTTTGGACCTGCGTATAACATGGCTCAAGCCGAGAACATGATTTACATGCAGAAAGCGGGCTATACCCCATACGATATCTTGAAAATGGGTACTTCAAATGCAGCAGAAGTATTGAGCTGGAGTGGTGGTATGAACCCATACAAATACGGTTCATTGGGTAAAATCGAGGCTGGCGCGTATGCAGATTTAATTCTAATCGATGGTAACCCACTGGAGGACATCGAAATATTGAGCCAATATCAAGAGAAGTTCCAGTACATCATGAAAGACGGCAAGGTGTACAAGAACACGCTGTAACTTGTTGATGTGCTAGGTGTGAGCGCAGGGCCAATCGTGCTTCTGCGCTCTTTATTTCTCTATCAAGTTAATGTGAGGATGTATGGCTCGATACAACAAAGTTCTCGTTTTCATTGCTGCGTTCTTCCTTTCATTGAGCGCGCTTGCTCAAGAGTCCAAAACGTTATTTTGGGAAGATCTATTACCCCAAATAGATACGATTGAGGATCCATTTGAAGCGCTGACCTTAGATCAAATGTATGACCTCAGCACGATTGCTGAATTCAAACATGCGCAAACGCAGCCAGATTTTGAGCCAAGCGAGGCTCAGTTAGCTGAAGTTAAGCAAGCGCGAGAACAGCTAAAACAAGGCAATGTGGATGTGGATTATCTCTTCTCGATGCGTGAAAAAATTGCTCAGCAGCGTAAGGCCTTGGCGACTCAGCCTAATACGCAAGCTCTGAATGGCAAGCGCCGTATTCCTGGCTATATTACGCCGCTTGAAACCGATGGTAGCAAAGTCACTCAATTCTTCTTGGTACCAACGGCTGGTGCTTGCATTCATACACCACCTCCTCCCCCAAACCAACTAGTGCTCGTTACCTTTCCTGAAGGTGTAGAGTTGCCTTCGTTGGAGACACCATTTTGGGTTGAGGGTGAATTAATCAGTGAGCTGACTGAACAAACCGTTAATTACTACGACGGAGCCAGCGATGTTAAGTCTGTCTACCAGATGGATGCGTCGACGGTTGAATTGTATTTATAAACGTATCGCCGACAGGTGAGTTAATGAATACGCTGTCACCAAATGGCAATTATTCTTTCACTCAATATATAAAATAAAAACAGTATTCAATATTAAGCAGTGGGTATAACGATGAAATTAACAAAATTAAGTCTAACGATAGGGCTGGCGCTTTGTTCTGCAGGAGCGATGGCTGATGGCGCCAATTTTGGTAGTCCAGATACCGTAGAAAATACCATTGCTTCGCAAACGGCTGCGAAGAAAACGTGGCGAGAAAACTTAGCAGACAACGGAATCACAATGGGAGCAGACTACTTTGCTCTAGGCCTGCATTCATCTGATGGAGTTAATGGTGGTGACGTCTCTAATGCTTCTGGGATCGCGCGATTTTATGGTTCTTGGAATTTGGTAGGCCAAGAGTCTGGAAATACAGGCGGTATCGTATGGAAAGTAGAACATCGCCATGCATATACCGACTACGCTCCGAAAGACTTTTCAGGAACCACGTTTAAAAGCCCTGACAACATCGGTTATGTTGGCATGATTTCTCCAGCCTACAGCGACCAAGGCTTTCGTGTAACCAACCTCCATTGGAAGCAAAAGTTCAATGGCGGCAAGACATCACTGATTGTTGGTTGGCAGGATGTCACGGATTATGTTGATACGTATGCACTGGCTAGTCCGTGGACCGGATTTTCTAATCTAGCGTTTAGTACCGGTGCTGGAGCAATGGGCCTACCCGATGACGGCATTTTAGCCATATCTGCTGGCCACATGCTAAACGATAATTTTTATGTCGTTGGTGGAATTGCTGATGCAAAAGGTAAATCGGACGACATTTTTGAAGGTTTTGACACCGCGTTTGGTGACAGTACCTACTTCACGACGTTAGAACTTGGTTGGACGGCATCGCAAGAGCAAATCTATACCGATAATTTCCACGTAACGTTATGGCATTTTAATGAAGGCTCAAGACACAGCTTATCGTCTACCGTGCTTCCCGATGGAACAGTTGTTGGTGGCGAAAGTGGTAAAGGTATTAATTTCTCATGGAGCCAGTTCCTGTCTCCTCAGTTAATGCCGTTTGTACGTGGTGGCTTTTCTGAAGGCGATGTTGCACTTTATGATAAATCTCTGAGCGTCGGCTTTGGTTACTTTGGATTAGGTGCACCTAAAAACAATTTAGGTTTTGCCGTCAACTGGTCTGAAACAAATAGTGATACCTTGCAAACATTTGTTGGAGCAAGTGACGATCAGTTTACCGCTGAGCTTTACTACAACATCGCAATTGGAGAGCATTTCCAAATCACCCCTGATATTCAGTTTATCAAGGACCCAGCACTTTCCGACGAAAGCAGCGCAGTCGTGTTTGGCCTGCGTGGTCGAGTATTTTTCTAAACGCATTTCAGTACGAGACACGTGTAATAAAAAGCCGCCAGAAGAGGCGGCTTTTTTGTACGTAAAGCATTCTAACACGATCAAGTAAGGTGCTTCGCGTGGAACGCTAAGTGCTCGTCGATGAAGCTAGAGATGAAATAGTAGCTGTGGTCGTAACCTGGCTGCATTCTTACTTCTATCGTAGACGCGTGAACCTTAGCGGCTTCGATAAGTGCTTCTGGCTTTAGTTGCTCGGTTAGGAAACCATCGGCATCGCCTTGGTCGACCAACATTGGTAATTCACTTTTGGCTTGCTTCAAGAGCTCGCTGGAATCGTATTGCTTCCAACTTTCAACATCCGAGCCCAGATAAGCACTAAACGCCTTCTGACCCCAAGGGCAACCCATTGGATTACTGATTGGTGAAAAAGCAGAAATAGAGCGGTAATTACTGCTATTTTTCAGGCCAATGGTGATAGCACCGTGCCCACCCATGCTGTGGCCAGAGATAGATTTTACGCTGGTTACAGGGAAATGTTCCTCAATGATCTTTGGCAGTTCAGCAGTAATGTAATCGTACATCTGGTAATGCTGAGCCCAAGGCTCTTGTGTGGCATTTAAATAAAAACCAGCACCTTGGCCTAGGTCGTAGTTATCGTCATCCGCGACGCCTTCACCGCGAGGGCTTGTGTCTGGCGCGACAATAGCGATCCCAAGCTCTGCAGCTTTACGAAAAGCTCCCGCTTTTTGCATGAAGTTTTCGTCGGTACACGTTAAGCCAGATAGCCAGTAAAGCACAGGAACAGGGGTTGCTTTGCTTGCATTTGGCGGTAGAAAAATCGCGAAGCGTGCAACGCCGTTTAAGCTCTGAGATTGATGCGTATATTGTTTATGCCATCCACCACATACCTTGGCTTGGCTAATATTATCTATGGTCATTGAATACCCCGAGTATGAACATTTTGGATAAAGAGAAATCATAAAGAAGCCTCCCTTTAGGTTACGGTATGTAACGTGGAGGAGGCTTCAGCTGGGATTACTTATCCATATGTAAAACAGTACGGATAGACTCACCTTTGTGCATCAGTTCGAATGCTTCGTTAACGTCAGCTAGGCCCATAGTATGAGTAATGAACTCTTGTAGACCGAATTCGCCAGCCATGTAACGGTTTACGATCTCTGGAAGCTCAGAGCGGCCTTTAACGCCACCGAAAGCAGAACCACGCCATACGCGACCTGTTACGAGTTGGAATGGACTAGTTGAGATCTCTTGACCTGCGCCCGCAACACCAATGATTACCGATTCACCCCAGCCTTTGTGACAACACTCAAGAGCTTGACGCATCACGTTTACGTTACCGATACATTCGAATGAGTAGTCAACGCCACCGTCAGTCATTTCAACAATCACTTCTTGGATTGGCTTGTCGAATTTCTGAGGGTTGATTACGTCTGTCGCGCCAAGTTGTTTTGCTAGATCGAACTTGCTTTCGTTGATGTCGACACCGATGATGCGGCTAGCACCAGCCATACGTGCACCAATGATTGCAGACAAACCAATACCGCCTAGACCGAAGATCGCAACCGTGTCGCCTTTTTCTACTTTAGCGGTGTTGAGTACCGCACCCATACCAGTGGTTACGCCACAGCCTAGAAGACACACTTCTTCAAGTGGTGCTTCTTTGTTTACTTTCGCTAGTGAAATTTCAGGAAGAACCGTGTACTCAGAGAAAGTAGAACAACCCATGTAGTGGAAAATAGTCTCACCGTTGATAGAGAAACGGCTTGTGCCATCTGGCATTAGACCTTTACCTTGAGTTTCACGGACTGCCTGACACAGGTTAGTTTTACCATATTTACAGAACTTACACTCACCACATTCAGCTGTGTAAAGTGGGATAACGTGGTCACCAACTTTCACACTTGTTACGCCTTCGCCAACCATTTCAACGATACCGCCACCTTCGTGACCAAGAATTGAAGGGAAGATACCTTCTGGATCGTCACCTGATAGTGTGAATGCGTCAGTGTGACAAACACCAGTAGCGACGATGCGTACTAGCACTTCGCCTGCTTTAGGAAGTTGTACATCAACTTCTTCCATTTTAAGTGGTTCGCCAGCCGCCCATGCCACCATTGCTTTTGATTTGATAGAGGTTTGACCTGGTTTGATTTCAAGTGCCATTGGATGTTCCTTATTAATTTCTAGGTTGGGCAATCGAGTAAAGCGTAGTTGAGCTTTGCTCATTTCGCCCTGTTGTTTTGTTGGGTGCTAGTATAGGTTTTTTTCTATTTGTGATAATCCTATTAAAATGAAAATGATTTTTACGTATATGTAATAGTTCAAATTGAAGGACTGATTAACAGACTGAATTTCAAAACAATAGGCAACAAAAGTGAAATTTCTATTGACCTCAATTTAGCTTGAGGTTTTATAGTGAGGCCGATTGATGTGATGACACATAGGAGCACAGATGAACAAACAACAATTCTCAGCTTATTTAGTAAAGGTAGGATTAACACATAAGCCGAGTGTGACAATGACAGGGTTACTCGATCTGCATCGTGCTCAGCTACTGACTATCCCGTTTGAAAATTTCGATATTGCTTTGGGCAGAGGAGTCTCGTTACGAAAGGAAGATCTATATCGAAAGTTACTTGGTCAAAACCGAGGAGGCTACTGTTTTGAGTTGAATGAATTGATGTTTGAAGTGCTGAGGTTTATAGGATTCGAAGCTCAACGAGTGTTGGCTCGCGTGCATTTATCTGGCGAGCCCACAGGTCGCAGTCATCAAGTAACCATGGTGGAACTAGATGGAGAGCAATGGTTGGTTGATAATGGCTTTGGGTCAGCGACTCCTCGTACACCGTTAAAGCTTTCTATTGATGAGGTGATTCATACAGATTTGCAAACCCTCCGTTTTACCCTAGATGATGACTTTGGCTATATGTTGCAGCAACAGAGTACCGACGATTCAGGTTCATTGATTTGGAAGAATTTATACAGTTTCGATTTAGAACATGTTTGTGAGGCTGACATTCGTTATGGAAACTATTATGTGTCGACGTACCCCGAATCCCATTTCGTTACCTCGCGTATTGCTGCATTACCGACTCCAAATGGTTTAATTACCTTGCTTAATCATCGAATTAAAGTCGTTAGTGATGGAGAAACTCAGGAAATAGAATTGGCCTCAGGGCAAAGCTATCTTGATGCGCTGCAACGTTATTTCTCCATTGAGCTTGACTCATGCTATTCAGACTTAACACCTATCAGCTAGCTGTTAGTCATAGGTGCTGATTTGGCGTGACTCGTTGACTTGCTGCTGTATCAGCTGTCGAACGAGGGTCGATAGCCAAACAACTTTAGGGTGTTTGCTATCGCGTTTCAGAGTCACCATTTCAATGTCGAAATCTGGAATATCAATAGGAGGGGGGCATAGAGTCAATTGATCGTGGATTAACTCTGAGCGACCAACCATTTCAGCCATAACGGCCAGGTGTTTTCTGCCTGACAGCATGCGTCGAATGGTTAAGAAACGGGTGGTCCCCAACACCACATTTCGAGCTACCCCGAGGGAAGCTAATGTATTGTCTACTTGGCTGGTCAGTTGATCATTGGCGGTGATGATCATTTGTGGGGTAGCGAGATAGGTCGTTAAAGGTATGGGAAGCTCTGTTTTCAGCACACTATTATCAAACGTGCACAGGTGCTTTTCTCTGTATAAGAAGGTTGATTCAACGTTGCTAGGCATTTCATTGAATACACCGATACAAATATCAGTGTTGTGATTCTCGAGGAGATCGACACAGTTTTCATTATCGGCGGGTTTGAACAACACTTTTGCATTTGGTGCGTGGGCCTGTAGCGCATCGAAAATATTGGGGCCAAAGATTTGTTCTGCGTAATCGCTGACGCCAATCGAAAATTTCCCTTCATATTCACTCGGGTCAAATTGCTCCGAAGGCAAAATGTCTTGGGTGAATATAGCCAAAATTTCTTGAACCTTTGGTGCAATCTCAACCGCTCGGCTTGTAGGCAGCATTCGGTTGCCATGGCGTTCAAATAGAGGATCGTCAAGAAGATCTCTTAAGCGTTTTAAATTATAGCTGGTGGCCGGTTGTCCTAGGTGGAGATACTTGGACGCCGCCGACACACTGCCAAATTGAAATAACGCATCAAAAGTAAGTAGCAGGTTAAGATCAATTCCCTTCCAGTTTAGCTCTTTCATTTCTACTTCTTACTCCATCTTAGGTTATCAATATTACTAATATATTAGATTGATTTGTTCGATTTCATCGATGTTCTATTGGGAAATATACTCAAGTTCATAAGAGTTTCCTAGAAAGAAAGGATGTGAAGCGGGTGTCGAACAAAAAACTTGAGCAGTGTCTGGATCTGCTATTAGAGCTGCCGATCCAGACCTTTAGCACTAATAGTGAGTGGGTGGCGCAAAATCATGTATTTGTCTGTCGTGAAGGGGCGGTACATGACAGTCATGGTTACGTAACGCACGCGATCGAAAACGGAGCGATTGCTATCATTGCGACAAAGCCAGTACAAGCGACCGTCCCAGTTATTGTTACGGATAGCTACTATCAAAGCGTATCTCTTATAAAGGCGTATTACCGTTTCCCGCACCATCAACTCAAGCATATCGGTATTACGGGTACTAACGGTAAAACCACAATCGCCTACGGTCTTCAGCAAATTCTGATGTGCCAATGTAAGTCGAGTTATATCGGTACATTGGGGGTGAAATATGCCGAAAAGTTTGAGCCCTTGGACAATACCACGCCCGATGCAGTGACGTTACTTAGTCTGTTTGACGACATGGTTAACGCTGGAGTACAGCTCAATGTCATGGAACTCAGTAGTCACGCACTGGCGCAAGACAGAGCCGGTTTTGTTCCTTTACAGGTGGGTGTCATTAGTAACATTGGTCGTGACCATTTGGACTACCACCGAACTATCGATGGGTACGTTCAAGCGAAATTGCAACTGATTGACCGCATTAAACCTGGTGGCACCTTAGTCGTTAACCTAGACGATCCTCACGCGGGAGTCGCGATTGAACGAGCGAAATTGAGAAACAGCGTTATGACGTTTTCAATTGGGAACCATGAAGCTGATGTCGTTGCCGACGAGGTACAGGCAACTCAGTTTGGCAATCAGTTTACGATGTATTACCAAGGTGAACATACGGTTGTCGATTCTCAAATGCCATTTCGTTTTAATGTTGAAAACCAGCTTGCGATGGCAAGCGTATTACTCAGTCAAGGTTGGCGACTCAACGCTGTTGCAGCAGCTTTAAGCAGGCTCACCCCAATCAATGGACGAAGCCAGTTCATCTCTCTTGATAATCGAGCGACTGCACTTGTTGATTACGCCCACAACTACGATGGGCTGCAGGCTTTGTTTCAAGGGATCGATGTCCGCCAATGGGGAAAGGTTATTACTGTTATTGGTGTAACGGGAGACAGAATCCGTGAGGCCGCGCAAATTGGACAGTTATGTGCGGAGCATTCTGATGTCGTTATTTTTACGTCAGATAATCCGCTGGGGGAGATGCAGGAAGACATCTTTCGCGCTTTGACATCCCGAGTTGGGGATACCCCCTACTACGAAGTGAGCGACAGGCTTGAAGCTATCCAGCTAGCTAAGCAATTAAGCCGTTCTCATGATTTATTGCTGTTGTGTGGCAAGGGGCATGAGCTTCATCAGCATGTCACCGCCAACAAAATCGGTCGTCAAAGCTATATTGGAGATAGGGCGGCAGTAAGTAGTGAGGGCAAACAATGAAACGAGGGTTATCGGCGTCAGTATGTTTGCTACTGCTGATGATTAGCTTGCCAAGTAAGGCTGTTATCACACCTAATCCACCAGAATTGAACGCTAAAGGATACGTTCTAATGGATTTCAATTCTGGGGCTGTGATTGCACAACAAAATGCCAGAACAGAATTAGCCCCGGCTAGCTTGACGAAATTAATGACGGCGTTTGTCGTTGGGCAAGAGATTCGTTCAGGTCGCTTAGCTTGGGACGACGTTGTGAGCGTCAGCAAAAATGCTTGGTCGGCTAATTTTCAAGGGGCATCACTGATGTTCATCAAGCCTAAAGATGAAATTACAGTGCGTAACCTGATGACAGGGTTAATTGTCCAATCTGGTAATGACGCAGCGGTTGCATTAGCTGAGCACATTGCAGGTAGTGAAAGAGCTTTTGTTAGCCTGATGAATGGTTGGGCCCAGTCGCTTTCACTGGAAGACACTAGATTTATCAATGCACATGGACTGGATGGTGATGGGATAAAAACCTCTCCGTTAGATATGGCAAGGTTGTTAACGGCCTTGATAAAAGAACTCCCAGAAGTCTATCAACTCTATGGTTTAAAGACATTTCAATGGAATGACATAACCCAATATAACCGCAATAAATTATTGTGGGATCGCTCAATTGACGTGGATGGCGGTAAGACAGGATATACCGAAGCGGCAGGGTACAGCTTGGTCAGTTCTGCAACAGAAGGCAGTATGAGGTTGATATCGGTAGTTATGGGAGCGAGTAGTGAACAATCAAGAGCAAGTGCCTCTAAAGCGTTGCTCAACTATGTTTTCGATTCTTTGATACCCAGCAAGTGATGGACGAAGGCCAAATTGAGGCTCGAGTACGAGTTTGGAAAGGGCAACCCGAAAATGTTGGTGCGATTGTTGACCAAGACGCCTATCTAACGTTACCTCGTACCGTGAGTTCCGGCTTAAGTAAAAAGGTGATCGTGGACAAATGGATTACCGCTCCGCTTGCTAAAGGTGATGAACTGGGGAGGGTTGAATGGCGAAATGGTGGAAACATCGTGGCAACTTATCCCATAGTCAGTGCTGAAGATGTGACCTTATCCGGTTGGGCAGGGCAAGTATGGGACGGAATCAAATTAGGGTTTAGCAAGATGCTTTCCTGGCTATCGTCTCAAATGGGAGGAGGAAATGACTGAGGTCGCTCATCCCCAATCAATGTGGAAAAACTCAAACTACTTGCGATTGCTGTCGGCTCAGGTCATCTCATTGGTTGGGACGGGCATGAGCTCTGTTTGCCTTGCTTTGCTTGCCTATGAACTCGCGGGAGACGAGGCTGGGTATGTGCTCAGTATCGCCTTTGCACTTAAGATGCTGGCGTATATTGGCTTAGCGCCGCTGTTTGGAACAGTAGCGCATAAGTTACCGAAACGAAAAACACTGTTTGCTCTCGACTTGATTCGGGCATTGATGTTTGTTTGCCGTTCGTCACTGAAGTGTGGGAAGTGTATGTACTGATGTTCGTCATCAATGCATGTTCCGCGGGGTTTACCCCTCTATTTCAGTCGACACTTCCTTTAGTTCTGCCCGATAAAACTCAATATGCCAAAGCTCTTTCATTGAGCAGAATGGCTTATGATCTAGAGCAGATCTTTAGCCCTATGTTGACAGCAATGTTGTTGAGCTTAATCGGTTTTCGCCAGTTGTTTATGCTCGATGCGGGGACCTTTGTTTTGTCCGGTATTCTGATCTTATTTTGTGCTTTGCCGAACTGGAAAGCGACGGATGTCCAAGCGCAGCGAATGAACACACCTCGTTTAGGGGAAAATATTAAGCTGTATTTGTCGAAGCCCAAACTCAAAGCACTATGGTTTGCCTATCTAGCTGTTGCGAGTGCTTCTGCGATGGTATTGGTTAATACCGTGATATATGTCCATGAGGTATTGCATGGAGACGAAACTCAAACCGCACTGGCCATGATGATGGTAGGTTTTGGCTCCATGGTCATGGCGTTTCGATTACCTAGATGGCTGGAATATTATCCACCACAGCACTTTCACTGGATAGGGTTGGTCACCATTTGTGGGGCGTTTGCTCTTGGTAGTCTAACACCTGGTTGGATTGGCTTTGGGGTAATATGTGTTGCGATGGGAGTAGGTATGTCTTGTATCCAAACTTCTGCTGGGCTTTTGATTACCAAAGAATGTGGCGAAGGTGATAGCACGCCATACTTTGCTGCGCATTTTTCTTTGACTCACTTCTGGTGGTTGTTTACATACTTAGCTGCTGGGATAAGCGTGAAAGTGTTAGGGCTAGGGATTGGTTACATGCTCATGGGGTTACTGTGTCTAACTAGCTGTGTGCTCTATTATCGAGTTGGCAATATGTCCATCAAGAACAACGAAAAATGATATGCTTGATTAAGTTTGTATATCGTTGATAGGTAGATCCAATGGCAAGTTGGGAAGGGGTCAGTGAGTTCGTTGCTGTAGTGGAAACGAACAGTTTTACTGATGCAGCTAAGAAACTGAATACCTCTGTGGCGCAAGTGAGCCGAAGAGTTTCGGCACTTGAAGAACGGTTAGCGGTGAAGTTGCTTCTTCGTACTACCCGTAAAGTCTCGGTAACGGAAGCTGGGCTAGTCTACTTCCAGCAATGCAAGCATTTGGTGGATGGTTTAGAAATGGCAGAGCTAGCTGTCACCCAGATGCAAACTTCACCGAAAGGCTTGCTGAAGGTCACTGCCGCAGTTACTTATGGTGAAACGCATTTGGCACCAATGCTCCACCAGTTTCTTGAGCAATACCCGCAGGTAGATTTAGAACTCATCCTTACTAATCAACGACTAGATCTAATCGAACAAGGGATTGATGTTGCAATTCGTTTAGGGCGATTGGAAGATTCTAGTTTGATCGCTAAACGATTGTCTCAGCGCCAACTCTATGTGTGCGCAACTCCAGAATACTTAAGCCGTTTTGGTGAGCCTCATACTCTGTCGGAACTAACACATCACCAATGTTTAGTTGGCTCATTAGAACATTGGCGATTCAAGGAAAATGGCAGAGAAAAATCGGTGCGAGTATCGGGGCGAATCAAATGCAACAGTGGCTTCGCGCTTCTGGATGCAGCTAAGCGACATTTGGGCCTAGTTCAGCTTCCTGACTACTATGTACAAACCGCATTAGACAATGGAGAATTGGTTGAAGTACTGAGCGATTATCGTGATGACAGAGAAGGGATTTGGGCGATGTATCCACAAAACCGGAACTTGTCGCCCAAGGTTCGCCTGTTGATTGATTTCTTAGCACAACAGTTTAGTGAACAAGCTGCTACAACATAGGAACTGTAGAGGCGAGCAGTAATGCTGCCATTGAAATGTTAAAGCCCTTAATACGCATTGGTGTCGTTAGCCAGCGTTGTAGCTCTCGACCTGCCGCAGCCCAGAAGCTGACGGAAGGCAAATTCACCAACATGAACACAAGAGAAATTAACAGCAGTTGAGCGAGACTGTTTCCAGAGCTGTAGACTGTGATAGCTGTTAATGCCATAGACCAACCTTTTGGGTTTACCCACTGAAAGCTTGCAGCACCAAGAAACGTCAGTGGTTTGAAATCGTCCACTTTGCCCGCTTTACCACTAGTCGCAATTTTGAGCGCCAAATACACCAAATAGATTAAGCTCAGGTACTTAAGAATTTGGTGTACAACCGGGTATGCATTGAAAACGCCTATTAAGCCGAATCCAACCAATAGCAGCATTACCGAAAAGCCGACAGCAATCCCCAACATATGAGGAATCGTGCGTGCAAATCCAACATTAGCACCAGAGGTCATCAACATAATATTGTTTGGGCCCGGCGTAAACGTGGAGACAAATGCAAACAGGGTTAAAGCGACGAGTTGTTCAAAGTCCATCCAAAAAATTCTCCAAAGTATGTTCATAATCATTGCCGGCTAAAACAATGTTAAGTGGATTTGGACGCAATTGTGTGCTTTTATTGGATTGATTTGGACTATTTTAGCAAGGAAATTTGGTGGTGGATAAGTTTGACGAAAGAATATTGCAACAGCTGAAGGGGGATGGAAGAATCTCCAATGTGGAGCTCTCAGAACGAGTGGGATTATCGCCATCAGCAACATTAAGGCGTGTTCAGGAGTTGGAGCGAACGGAAGTCATCACTGGTTATCGTGCTGTGCTTTCAAATGAACGGTTAGGCGTTGGATTTGTTGCCTATGTGTCTATCGGTTTGTCGAGCCACAGAAAACAGTCCCAGTTAGAGTTTGAAGAGCATGTTCGATTTGAAGATGAAGTCGTCGAGTGTCACAACATAACCGGTGCAAACGAGTATTTATTGAGAGTAGAAACAAAAGATTTACAGAGTTATAAACGGTTTCACGCGGACGTATTAGGTGAATGTGTACATGTGAAATCGATTACAACAATGGTGGTAATGGATACACCAAAAGATCAAAGATAATGAATATCACCTTAGTAACAGGTGCTTTTAATAATATTATTATTTTTTAGATTACTAAATAGTCAGTTTTTTTAATTTATCTTGTCTTGGATAGTTTTATTAATTAGAAAATAATAAATTAGTTATTTAGATTGAATTAATATTTAATCGGCAACAATTAATATTCTGTAACAAGATAGCGTTTGTTTAACTTTATTTTCGGGCAATATTTAGTCACCCATTGCAAATCTTACCTGTTGCGAGCAATATTTTGCTCACTCGTGATGTTTCCCTGCGCCGACACGGTGAAATTTCAGGAATGCAATTTGCTTCTTAGAGCTCTTTCAAGATTCACGGAGTTCGACCAAATGGGTAATGGTATAATTGTTGGTGATATAGGAACGGATCATGATGGATTCCCTGCTACTCCAGTGACAGCGGGATCTGGAACCGTCAAATTTGATGGTGTGGCAGCGGCAAGAGCTGGAGATCCACTAGAGCCTCACGATAAGCCAAAGAACCCTTGTCACGACCGCGCGATCGCCGCAGGATCTGGAAGCGTAAAAATTGACGGGATGCCTGCCGCAAGAGCTGGAGACCCAGTTACATGTGGTGGTGTGCTGACTGGAGGCTCTAGTGTCAATATTGGCTAGGTTTTCATTTATAGCACTGTTTGCGTGCAGTGCCTCAGCTCAAACCGAACTGTACGATGAGCAGCAATTGTCACCGCAGCAAGCACAGGAAGTCGGTAACTTACTAAGGGCACAGTACAAAATTACTGAAGCGTTTCGGTACTTGAAGTATGCGGCTGATTTAGGTGATGCGAAAGCCGCTTATCTGTATGCCATTGAGCTTCAACACACCCCGAGCACGTTGCGTAGAAATGATGATTTCGAAGTGTATATGCTCCGCTCTGCGAAAGCAGGCTATATAGATGCAGCTCTATATCTCTATACCCAAGCGGATTGGCTTGAATCCACCGAGAAAAGTAACTGGCGTTCTCGCTATTATGAAATGGTGATTGAACTAGGGGCGTCAGACCCAAACCAAGCTTTCTACCGACTCTACAATTATTTCAAAACTAGTGAACCGGAACTGGCGAATTACTACTTAAAGCAATCAGCAAGCAATCTTTACCCTTTGGCTGTGATGGCCACCGCAGCCAATATAGCGAATGGGCAAGGCACGTTTCTTATGCCTGGCTCAAGAGAAACGGAATCAAGGCGGATGTATAAAACGGCTGCTGAAAGCAATTTTTTGCCAGCGATTAGGCACTATATATTGTTGTTAGAACAAAAGAATAAACGTGAAGAAGCCTTTGAATGGCGGCTAAAGGCTATTGAACTCGGTGATCTCAATTCGTTGGCTGTGGCGGGGCGTGCTTATGCGGGGATGTCTGAGTATTACTCTTTTGTCACTAGCGATAGTATTAAAGCGAAAAGCTATTTAGACCTGTATTTATCTTATGCGGGTTCGGATAAGTTGGCCAAGGTATATGCTAATGCGCAAACTCTATCTACGTCTTTATCTAAAGTGATGACGGCTGATCAGATCGAGCAGGCCAATATTAGAGTTGAAGAATATAAGCAGAGCACTACCTATTATAATTTTGACTATTACTGGGGTGTATAATTTCCTCGTGAATACTTTCTTGTTAAGTATTTTCTCAAGTTTGTAATAGTGCTTTTTTATTGGATCAAGATCAAGTTTCTTGGTGTGGCCTGTGTGTTTTATATATTTAAATATATAGACTCCGGCTCTGTCATTAAATTGACCATAAATAAATTATAAAATATAAATTTATCAATAATTGGCTCGGCTTAAATATTAATAATAACAATTAAGTCAATTATTAAAGAAAACTAATTTACTATTTCTAACTGAGACAACTATCAATTTCTCGGTTATTTACAGCAACGTTAAGTATAGGTATTGGAGACGTTAAATGTCTAAAGAAGGAAGTGTCGCTCCTAAAGAGCGAATTAACATTAAATATATTCCTGCTACTGGGGATTCCCAAGCTGAAATAGAGCTGCCTCTCAAAACGCTTATTGTCGGTGACTTTAAAGGTCATACCGAAGAAACGCCAGTTGAGGAAAGGGAAACCGTTTCAGTAGACAAGAACAATTTCGAGTCTGTAATGCGCGAAAGCGAATTAAAGATCTCGGCAACGGTCGGAAACAAGCTATCAGATAACCCTGAAGATGAACTACCGATCGAATTGAACTTTAAATCTTTAGCAGATTTCGCTCCTGATTCTGTTGCGGAACAAGTTCCAGAACTAAAAAAATTGATTGAATTGCGTGAAGCCTTAGTGGCGCTTAAAGGCCCGTTAGGCAACATTCCTGCGTTCAGAGATCGTCTACAAGACATTTTGAACTCAGAAGAATCACGTGAGAAGTTGCTATCAGAGCTAAACCTCGTTAGCAACCCAGAAGAAGAGCCTCAAGCTTAACCTTGCTTGACTTGTAACACTCGTTATTTTTAGAACTAGGAATCACACATGTCCACAACGGAATCTGTACTCGAAAGAGCCCCTCTCGAGCAAGGCGGCTTACTTGAAGAAATCATGGCGCAAACTCGTATTACTCCAAATGAAGAGGGATACGATATTGCTAAAAAAGGCGTCGCGGCGTTTATTGAAAATCTGATTGGTAGTAATAAATCAGCGGAGCCAGTAAATAAATCTCTGGTTGACCAAATGTTGGTTGAGTTGGATAAGAAGATCAGTTCACAGATGGACGAAATCTTACACAACGAATCATTCCAGCAAATGGAGTCTTCGTGGCGTGGTCTAAAATTGCTCGTTGACCGTACTGATTTTCGTGAAAACAACAAGCTAGAACTTCTTCATGTGACCAAAGAAGAGTTGTTAGACGACTTTGAATTTGCACCTGAAACTGCACAGTCGGGTTTATACAAACACGTTTATTCTTCAGGTTATGGTCAGTTTGGTGGTGAGCCTGTTGGTGCAATGATAGGTAACTATGCCTTCACTCCTTCAACTCCAGACATGAAACTGCTTCAGTACATGGGCGCATTAGGTGCAATGGCACATGCACCATTTATTTCTAGCGTTGCTCCCGAATTCTTTGGTATCGATTCTTTCGAAGAATTACCAAACCTAAAAGATCTAAAGTCTACTTTCGAAAGTCCTAAGTACACTAAGTGGCGCTCTCTACGTGAGTCTGAAGATGCACGTTACCTTGGTCTAACAGCGCCTCGCTTCTTGCTGCGTGTTCCTTACGACCCAACAGAAAATCCAATCAAATCATTTAACTACACCGAAAACGTAAGCGCTTCTCACGAGCACTACCTGTGGGGTAACACCGCATTCGCATTCGCAACACGTCTAACAGACAGTTTTGCTAAGTATCGTTGGTGTCCAAACATTATTGGCCCACAAAGTGGTGGTGCAGTTGAAGATCTTCCGGTTCATGTATTCGAATCTATGGGCGCTCTTCAAAGCAAGATCCCAACCGAAGTTCTAGTGACAGACCGTAAAGAGTTCGAACTTGCAGAAGAGGGCTTCATTGCTCTAACAATGCGTAAAGGAAGTGACAACGCCTCGTTCTTTTCAGCAAACTCGGTTCAAAAGCCGAAAGTATTCCCAAATACTAAAGAAGGCAAAGAAGCGGAAACTAACTATAAGTTAGGTACTCAACTACCGTACATGATGATCATCAACCGCCTTGCGCACTATGTGAAAGTACTACAGCGCGAGCAGATTGGTTCTTGGAAAGAACGCCAAGACCTTGAGCGCGAGCTCAATGGTTGGATCAAACAATACGTTGCGGATCAAGAAAACCCGCCGGCGGATGTACGTAGCCGTCGTCCACTTCGTGCTGCGAAAATCGAAGTATTGGATGTTGAGGGTGATCCAGGTTGGTACCAAGTGTCTCTAGCAGTGCGTCCGCACTTCAAGTACATGGGTGCAAACTTTGAGTTGTCATTAGTTGGTCGTCTAGATCAGGCATAACTTTATGACATACCTAGCACCTGAAGAGAGTGCTTTTGGTGTCGGCTTCCTAGAACGCTTGGAAGCCGATGCTAAACCTATTTCGTTGACCCGTGGGCCGGAACTAGGTGATGTACTTGATTCAATAAAACGAAACGTATCCAACATTCTTAATACCCGAATAGGTGGAGCTCAAAGTGCCCCGTTGTTAGGCCTGATTGACTTCAACGATGCAACGCTCGACACCATGGATCTATCGCTACGCATTAGAATTGCTATCCAATCTTGCTTGGAAGTATACGAGCCAAGGCTGGCTAAAATCGAAGTGCGTTCTAGCTCCGAATTGGGTATGAATTTGAAATTTCAGATATTCGCTGAACTCAATTGTGATGCCCTGCACCAGCGTGTGCAGCTGCAACTGATGTTGGACCAGAACCGTAAGTACAGAGTGTATTAGTCATGACTCATGACAAGTATTTCAGAGAAGAACTTTCGTTCCTAAAAGAACAAGGGAAAGAGTTTACTGAGCTGCACCCCCAGTTAACTCGTTTTTTACACTGTAAAACGACCGACCCGGATGTCGAGCGCTTACTAGAAGGCTTTGCGTTCCTTACTGGTCGATTACGTGAAAAAGTAGAAGATGAGTTTCCCGAGTTAACTCACTCCATCATCAATATGCTGTGGCCGAACTACTTGAGGCCAGTGCCGAGCATGAGTATTGTTCAGTTCACACCAGAAAGAAGTGTGAGTGCGAGGCATTGCATTGAAAAAGGCACTCAGTTAGACAGCAAACCTGTTTTTGGAACCAAATGTCACTTCACTACTTGTCGTGATGTTCAGCTTTACCCAGTGATATGCGAAGACGTTACCGCTCACCACTCTCGTGAAAGTACTGTGGTAGAAATTGCGCTGAACGTATCGGGTGACTTGACCGCCGGTGAGGTTGGCTTGGAGTCACTTCGCTTTTACCTTGGCGGAGATAAGTACAGCTCGCAAATGCTATACCTCTGGCTGAATCACTATCTTGATAGCATTGTCGTTGAAGCGAATGGTACCGAATTCAAAGTGCCACAAGACGCTTTCTCTACTGTTGGATTCGAGTCAAATGATGGCTTACTGCCTTACCCTTCGAATGTCTACGAAGGTTATCGTATTCTTCAGGAGTATTTATCATTTCCGGAAGCGTTCCAGTTTGTCGATGTCTTAAGGCTTAAGTCTGCGTTACCCGCTTCTTTGTCGGGTAAGTTTTCACTGAAAATTCGTTTCTCTAAAACCCTACCTACAGATGTGCGGGTTAGGAAAGAGAGCTTCCAACTGTATTGTGTTCCTGTGGTAAACCTGTTTGAGCATGACGCTGATCCAATAGATTTAACAGGCAAGCGCACAGAGTATCGTATCGCACCGTCGAGCCGTTACCCTGCTCACTATGAGATTTTTAGCGTAGATAACGTATTTGGTTGGCAAGATAGCAGCCAGAGCAGTGGCCAACGAATCCGTGGCCTTAAACGCCAGTATTCTTCTTTCGAAAGTTTCCAGCATGAGATAGAAAGAGTCAGGAATCGAGAAGCCTTGTATTACCGTGTTCGAGTCAAAGAGAGCATAAGGGGCGACGGATTTGACCATTTCATTTCATTTGTGCGTGGTGACGAAACCCAATGCATAGATGTCGATGAAGCTGTGTCATTGAAGATGATGTGCTCTAACAGACAACTACCAGTTGAACTAAGTGTCGGCGATATCTGTGAGCCTACAGATACATCTCCGCCTTATGCATCGTTTGCGAACATCACGCCTCCAACACAGTCTTTACGTCCGGTACTTGATGGCAGTTTACTGTGGACTTTGATCTCGAATCTGTCGCTTAACTATTTGTCGTTACTATCTAAAGATGCTTTGAGCAGTATTTTACGTGCTTATGACTTTAAAGCATTGGTCGACCGTCAAGCTGAGCGTGTTGGACGAAAACGTCTAGAGGGCCTAGTAAAAATAGAATCTAAGCCTGTCGACAAACTGTTGCGCGGAATGCCAGTAAGAGGTCTCGCATCGACGATACATATCGACCAAAGCTGCTTCGCTTCAGAAGGCGACCTATATCTATTTGGCACTGTTTTGAGCCGATTCTTTGCCCTTTACGCCAGTATCAACTCATTCCATGAGTTGGTGGTAGTCAATACAACGAATAAAGAGACCTATACATGGGGAACTCAGATTGGAATGCAGCCGCTGATCTAAGTGCCCGTGATGAGGCAGAAGGTCGGATTGAGCAAACGGACATTCGTGAATACAGCTTTTACCCGCTAGTGGAGCTGTTGCTTAAGCAAAAAGGAATAGAACCAGAAGCTGAGCTTTGGGAGCGCGACTGCGATTTAGTGTTCAGTGCTAACCCCAGTTTAGGCTTCTCGCCGGCTGACATTCACTCTTTATCGAGCAGCGAACAACGCATGCTGCTCGAAACTAATTTCTTTGGTTTGACGGGGTCACAATCTCCGTTGCCAGGGTTCATATTGGAGCAATTGGTCAATGAAGAAGAAGGAGGAATGAAGCGTCCATTCCTTGATTTCTTCAATAATCGATTGATCAACCTTGTGTACCGAATTTGGCGTAAGTATCGATACTACATCCGCTTTTCTGAAGGCGCAGAAGACCAGTTTTCAGCTCAGCTGTTTGCGCTAGTGGGGTTAGCAGATCCTCACCTAAGAGGCGAAACGCCAATCAATTGGTGCAAAATGTTGGCTTACTCAGGTGTCTTAGCCGGAAGGAGTCGCTCACCATCAGTGGTCGCGGGGATTATCTCCCACTGCTTCGAGTTGCCTGACGTGACAATAAAGCAATGGGTGCAAAGAAAGGTATTGATTGATGAACAACAAAAAATGGCGCTGGGGCTTCAAAACGGCAGTTTAGGTTGTGACACGGTGATTGGAGATAGTGTTACTGATGTGAACGGTAAGTTCACGGTGTGTATTGGCGGCCTGACCAAAGAGCGTTTTTCGGACTTCCTACCTTCCGGCAAGGAATACCAGCCGCTGTGTAAATTAGTCGAATTTATTCTACGAGAGCAAATGGCCTACGACATAGAACTAAAAATGCTGGAAGAACAAACACCGACAATGAGCTTTAACAAAAACAGTGCAGTTGCGCTCGGGTGGACCAGCTTTTTAGGCCAAGGACCGGATGAACAGTCAGTCACCATTCAAGTGAGGCAGTAACAAATGAACTCAGCTCAACAATCTATATCGATGGTTGTATCTAACGTCCACCTTTTGGATTCAGGTTTGTCGCCGCAATGCGTGTTTGACAAGACGGGTGGTGTGATTGGTTCCTCCGCAACCAATCAGTGGCACTTAAAAGATGCACGGGGTGATGTAAAAGCGAACCATTGTGAAATTGTGTTGTTTGATGGTGCTTTTTGTGTCCGCGATACCAGTGGGCATACGTACATCAATAGTGCCAGCATGCCGATAGGCAAAGATCGCCTAGCTAAATTGCAAAATAAAGATGTGCTGACCATTGGAACGTATCAAATAAAAGTACACCTGGGTGATGGAGCACAAGATTTAGCTCTCACCGAAGGTGCGTTAGAGCAGCTGTTTGAAAACGAGCGAATTGACTTATTGGAAGATGGTGAAGCCCCGAAGGTTACCGTTGATAACCCTATGGCTAAGAGTAGCGACCCTCTGAGCGCATTAGATGCAATAACGGCTCAAGCGGTAAAAAAAGACGACTTATTGTCTGACGACTACGAACTACACAATACCGAGCAACCAGAAGACCCCACTTATACCGAGCCGACTCAGTACGAAAGCAAGCTCGACTTTACCCCGCAAGCGGACAGTGAGTACGAAATGACATCGTCGATACGACTCAAGAACATATTAGGGTTTGGTAAGCGCAAGGCTAAAAAGCCAGCTACTGAGCCTCAAACACCCATCAATCAAAATAATCAAAGTAACGTTTCAGAGGGCTTAGGAATGGACGACAAGGTTTTAGATCTTTTAGAAGAGGAAGTAGCAAAATCCTATCAAGGTGAGCCACTTGCACCTGCAGCGAGTTCGCTATCAACAGGCACATCAAACCATTTGCTAACAGGCCCGATGCTAACAGGGCTTGGTGTGGAAGTAAGTGACTCTGATGATATGACCAAACTGCACTTCTTATCAGAAGAGATTGGCGAATCGCTACAGTCATGCATTAAAGGTTTGTTGGACTTGCACGCACAGGTAGGTAATGGCCGATTTGGGGTAGTTAACCGTAACCTACAACCGATAGAAGATAACCCGCTTCGCCTTGGCTTGTCGTATGAAGAGACGGTAAGAACTATGTACGACTCGGAAAAAAGTCTTGTTCACTTGTCTGCACCTGCGGCGATATCTGAAAGTTTGGAAAATGTTCGCAACCATAATGATGCAATGCAGCATGCAACTTCTGAAGCGTTAAACCAGATCTTGCAGGCCTTTTCACCAGAAGTGCTTTTGAAGCGATTCAATAATTACAAGCGCAAAACCAACCAAGTCGAGCAATCTGGCGAGTCTTGGGCGTGGAATATGTACTGCAACTACTACCAAGAACTGACTTCGAATCGTCAGCAAGGGTTTGAAAAACTGTTCTGGGAGATTTTTGAGCAGTCTTACGACAAGAAGATACGAGAACTTCAAGCGGAGTTGTAATTGTGAAGTGGTATGGACTTTTTCTGGCGACGTTATTGGTCCTCGTGGGCTGCAGCAGTTCTTCAGAGCAATACAACCCTAGCGAACAGCCGACGAAAGTTACTTTTAGCATTTTGAGTGACGAAGGCACCAACCCTAATTTATGGGGGGAGGCAGCCCCTATTGAGGTCCAAGTCTTTGAGTTGAAAGATGACTCTATGTTTATGTCGGCGGACTATGACCAAATCAAAGCCGATTACAGGAAAGCGCTCAAGAGTAACTTTGTTGAAATCTATGACTATGTGATTACGCCTGGTCAGTTCAAATTCGTTAATGCTTTCGAGATTGACGAAGACACCAGATACATCGGTGTTATGGCGCATTTCTCTGAACCAGAACTGAGTGAGTGGAAAAAGGCAGTCAAAGTACTGAACAAAGGACGTGAGTATCACCTGCTTATGTATTTTAAAGACTACGACGTGAAACTCGAACGAGTGGAGTAATTTAATGTTTGCCCGAAATCGTGTTATTTGGAATGAAGGCTTGTTTATCAAACCGCAACATTTCCAGCAGCAACAGAGATATTTTGAATATCACGTGGATGAGCGCATTCGTTCAGCCAACAAATACCTATATGGCGTTTCAGAGCTATCACTTAACCCTGAATATTTGTCATTTGGTCGTATTGCCATAGAGCGAGCTGTCGGCATTATGCCAGACGGCACTGTTTTTCGAATTCCTCAGGAAGATACTCTGCCTGAGGCAATTGAAATTGATGATGCTTCACTGGCTAACCAGTTGGTCTACCTAGCGATTCCTTTGCGCAGCGAGTCCCTACTAGAGGTTGATTGGCCTGAGGAACGCGGTACAGGGCGCTATCAGTCTCGTCGACAGGAAGTGCGTGATGTTCATACGATGCAAGGGGATATGACGACAATTGATGTCTCTCCGGTCCGCATGCAATTAATGCTTGAGAGAGAAGACCGCAGTTCATATGCCTCCATTGCTATCGCGCGTATTTTGGAAAAACGCCCAGATGGTAGCGTGGTGTTAGACCCGGACTTTATCCCTTGCAATCTAGATGTCACGTGTCATGCGCCGCTTCATCGCTTTGTGAATGAAATATCTGGACTAATGCGTGAAAGAGCGAAGAACATTGCTCAACGTCTTGGTTCACCGAATCAAGGGGGAGTCGCTGATGTATCAGATTTCATGCTACTTCAAGCACTGAATAAACTTCAGCCGCAAATGCATCATTTAGCTGAGTTACGTTCTCTTCACCCTGAGCGCTTATTTGAGTCTTTAGCAGGCGTAAGCGGTGAGCTTGCCACCTTTACGGATGAAAGTCGTTTGCCTCCGAGCATTCCTAGCTACAACCACGATATGCCAACTGAAACATTCTGGCCGTTAATTCGTTATTTGCGTCAGAGTTTAAGCATTGTGCTCGAGCCTCGAGCAGTGGCTATTCAGCTTGATAAACGTAAATACGGCTTGATGGTTGCTCCGTTACAAGACCCGCAGTTACTAGGTAGCGCCGAGTTCATTGTGGCGGTTAAGGCGAAGATGCCTCTCGAAGAAATCAAGCGCCTGTTTAGCCAGCAAACTAAGGTGTCATCGGTCGAGAAAATCCGTGACCTTATCTCGCTTCAGCTCCCAGGTATTCCACTAACGCCATTACCAGTAGCTCCGAGGCAGCTGCCTTACCATGCGGGTTACACCTATTACCAGTTAGACAAAACCAGCGCTGCGTGGAATGCACTCGAGAGCTCAAGTGGTTTTGCGTTCCACATCGCGGGTGTGTTTGAAGATCTTGAACTGCAGTTTTGGGCTGTAAGGAGTTAATCATGGATGTGACACAACCTAACAATAAATTCAACGAGTTACTGTTCGATAATGTTGAACAGATCAATCACGATCAAGACTACTGGTTCCAGCTTAGAGGTTTTAACGATAACCCGTTAATCGATGCTTCCACGCCGTTATTTGGTTTGGCTTTACGCGTCCGCTCTTTAGTCGAGTGTGACAATATCGACTCGATTTACAAGCAGACGGTCGAAGAGATAAAAGCCATTGAAATCGAACTCACCGAGCAAGGCCATGAACACGCAGTGTTAATGGCTTACCGATATGTACTTTGTGCATTTCTCGATGAGTCGGTGATGGGAACGCCTTGGGGGGCGTCTAGCGTTTGGGCCGAGCACTCAATGTTGTCTCGCTTCCACGATGAAACGTGGGGAGGAGAGAAAGTGTTCACCATCCTAGGACGGTTAGAAAATGAACCGACCCGTTACCGGGTACTGCTGGAATTCATCTATCGCTGCTTAACGCTTGGCTTTGAAGGCAAATATCGAGTGATGGAAAACGGTAGCAGTGAGCGAGAAAAAGTTGTTAAAAAATTATACGAACTGCTGAATGGCCTTGAGGAACGTCAGCCTCAAGAGCTTACCAAAGCGACGGAACATGTTGTGAAGTCAAAGTACAAACTCAGTACACAAATTCCAGTTTGGTCAATATTGGTTGGCTTTGTCGTTGTTTGGGTAGGTGTGTTTTTAGGCTACTCCTATCTACTTCACAACAAATCGTCAGACGTCATTAACCAACTCAATCAAATACTCTAATAATAACAAGGCTAGGTGATCAAAATGATCCGTATTGAATTACCAACACTTATTTCTAAGCTCAACGAACAAAGCAAATTGGCCCTTGAGCAAGCTGCGTCTCTATGCATCGAGAGACAGCACTGTGAAGTTACCATTGAACATTTCTTATCGATTTTGATTGAGAATCCACTGTCTGACGTGCGCGCGATTTTAAAAGCGGCCAATGTTGAGGTGGAATTGGTTAACCAAGCGATTGTTGAAAGCTTCTCGCGTGAACAAGCATTGGAGTCTTACCCCGCGTTTTCTCCTCTATTGGTAGAGTTGCTTCAGGAAGCGTGGCTGCTTTCTACCACTGAACTGTCTCAAACAGAGCTTCGCTCTGGCGCTATATTCCTTGCCGCACTGGCTCGTAAAGATCGCTATCTGTCTTTCGCCCTGATTGGTCAGCTTGACTCGATCAACACCGAAACTCTGCGCAAAGAATTTGATCTTATTGTTAAAGATTCTGCGGAAACGGCAGTTGTTCACGAAGCTTCAGCTCACAAAGGGTTAGCGGTTGAAGATAGCAGTGTACTTGGAAAGTACTGCACCAATGTAACTGAACAAGCTCGAAATAACGCGTTAGACCCTGTTTTATGTCGTGAAAATGAAATCAACCTGATGATCGACATTCTGTGCCGTCGTCGTAAGAACAACCCAATTGTAGTTGGCGATGCTGGCGTGGGCAAAAGCGCTATGATTGAAGGGCTTGCCCTGCGCGTGATTGCGGGTAACGTACCAACGATGCTCAAAGATGTTGAGCTACTATCACTTGACCTTGGCTTGCTTCAAGCGGGAGCGTCGGTGAAAGGAGAGTTCGAAAAGCGCCTCAAAGGGATCATCGACGCCATCAAGCAATCGGCGAAGCCAATCATTTTATTCATTGACGAAGCACACACCTTGATCGGCTCTGGAAACCAAGAAGGTGGCAGTGACGCTGCTAACTTGCTCAAACCTGCGCTTGCCCGTGGTGAGTTGAGCACAGTCGCTGCAACGACATGGAAGGAATACAAAAAATACTTTGAAAAAGACCCTGCACTGACTCGTCGTTTTCAACTGGTTAAGCTCGATGAGCCGAGTATTGACCAAGCGGTGGATATTTTACGTGGCCTGAACGGTGTTTATGAGCAGTCTCATAATGTTTTGATCAGCGACGATGCGTTAAGAGCAGCGGCTGAACTTTCAGCTCGTTATATCTCAGGGCGACAGCTACCAGACAAAGCCATTGATGTGCTAGATACAGCATGCGCGCGCATTGCGATCAACATGACAACGCCACCGAAGCGTTTAGCATTTTTGGAGTCAGCCTGCCATCAGCGTCAGCTTGAGATTGATATGCTTCAACGCGCTAAATACATCGGCCAAGAAATCGATGTCGAGCGCCTAGCTTCACTGCAGGAGAAAGAAGCGCAAGACGAGCTTGAGCGTGACGCTTTAATGGCGAGTTGGGGGATGCAAAAAGAGGCAGTTGAACAGATTCTTGAGCTTCGCCGTCAGCTATCAGAACTAAGCGACCTTGAAGATCTGGAGCCAGAACAGCGCGACCAAATAGCTGCGTTGACGCAAGAAATCAAACAGCAGTATCAACTGCTTGATGAAATCCCGCACAACGAATTACTTATTCATCCACAAGTTGATTCGATGCAAGTCGCGGAAGTCATCGCTGATTGGACTGGTGTGCCCGTTGACCAAATGAATAGTGATGAGCTGGAAAAGATCACTAATCTCACCAGCATTCTAGGTGAAGCGATTAAGGGGCAGGACACCGCAATTGCAACCATTCACCGCCACCTACTGACTGCGCGAGCTGATCTTCGTCGCCCTGGACGACCAAAAGGTGCGTTTTTACTCGTTGGACCGAGTGGTGTCGGTAAAACAGAAACCGTTGTTCAACTCGCTCAGCAGTTATATGGCGGTAAGCAATTCCTCACGACTATCAATATGTCCGAGTACCAAGAAAAGCATACCGTTTCTCGCTTAATTGGTTCTCCTCCTGGTTATGTTGGTTACGGTGAAGGCGGCGTGTTAACAGAAGCGATTCGTAAAATGCCGTATTCAGTGGTGTTGCTCGACGAAGTAGAAAAAGCACACCCAGAAGTGTTGAATATTTTCTACCAAGCATTTGATAAAGGGGAGCTTGCTGACGGTGAAGGACGCTTGATTGACTGCCAAAATGTGGTGTTCTTCCTGACTTCTAACCTTGGTTTCCAGACGATTGTTGACCACGCTGATACCCCAGAACACCTTGAAGATGCTTTGTACCCTGAGCTTGCGGCTTTCTTTAAACCTGCACTGCTAGCACGTATGGAAACTGTGCCTTATCTACCTCTGAATAAAGAGGTGTTGGAGCAAATCGTGAAAGGCAAGCTAAGTCGCTTAGAAAGCCTGTTCAAACAGCGATATGGCGCTGAGGTAGATATCGAGCCGAGCTTGATTGAAGAAATCTTAACTCGCGCGACACGTTCCGAAAATGGTGCTCGTATGCTGGAAGCGATTATTGAAGGCCAATTGCTTCCGCCAGTTTCGCTTGCTCTGCTTAACAAGTTAGCGTCGAAAGAGGACGTGCAACGTATCTCTCTCAAAGCGAGCGAAGGTGAATTCATTGGAGAGGTAGTGTAACGATGAGTGATTGGCTAATGTCAGCCACGGAGCTTGTCAGCCAACGTCGACCAGATGTTTTAGCAGCAAGCTTCGTCGAGACAATAAAACGTAATTTACGACTCGATGAATGCATGCTGCTGGTGCCTAATCAGGATGGTCGCATGCTGGAGCCATGTGGTAGTGAAAAATCCTATTCTTGGTCAGTATCTGATTTTGATGCGCCGTTTGCTCATGTGCTGCAATCGGCTCAATCAATGCTATTAACCTCTGATGAACTGGTATTTTGGCGCTCGAACCGCGCGTTCGGACAACTGACTTCTAGTGTGGGTATGTTTGGGCATGTACTGATCCAGCCACTGCCATTGGGAGTCAGTCGAGTACAGTCGATATTGCTAGCGATTGGCGATACCTCTGAACTAGAAAACTTGTTTGCTGATCCAACTTTCATCAAGTATGTAGACGTTTTCTCCAACCAGTGGTCACTTCTTAACGAGATGGTCAAAGAAGAACGTGCCAAAATCGATTTATCTGAATCTTTGACTAATTACACGCGCGATACTGAGCGACAAAATAAGTGTAACCAGTTGAGCCGCACCCTTCTGGGCGAAAGCAATGCAATGGTTGCTCTGCGAGAGCAAGTAGTCAGCGCTGCGTCATCACAACTTTCTGTCATGATCCAAGGGGAAACCGGTACGGGGAAAGAGCTAGTCGCTCAAGCTGTACATGACTTCTCTACCCGCGCAAATGCACCATTTATTGCTATTAACTGTGCGGCCATCCCTGACAACCTACTCGAAAGTGAGCTGTTTGGTTATAGCAAAGGTGCATTTTCGGGAGCAGATAGCGATAAGCAAGGTCTTATTGCCCAAGCTGATGGCGGAACTTTATTCTTAGACGAAATTGGGGATATGCCACTTTCATTGCAGGCAAAGTTGTTGCGTGCGCTGGAATCGAAATCATTTAGGCCTGTAGGTAGCAAGCAAGAGCAAAGCTCAGATTTTCGCCTCGTTTCTGCAACTCACGTGAACCTGATTGAGCAAGTGCGTACTAAAGCCTTTAGACAAGATCTTTACTACCGGTTATATCAGTACCCGCTCACGCTGCCTACTTTGAAGCAGCGGGTAGAAGATATCGAACTGCTGAGTCAGCACTTCGTGAAACATTACAATGTCCACCACAATACCCAAATTCGTGGTGTTCACTACAAAGCGATTGATTGCCTCAACAAGCACTCTTTCCCTGGCAATGTGAGAGAGCTTAAACACTTAATTGAGTTTGGCTGTGCCCAGACTCAAGACAATACTCAGGTTGAAGCCAATTGCTTTACTCACCGGTTGCATTGTGCTGCCAGTATTCCATCAAGTGTTTCACCCATCAGCCATGTCAGCGATGTTGTTCAAGGTGGAGAAGTCATGGCTACGCCTGTGCGTGACTTCAGCGAAATTAATGATTTGAAGCAAGCCGTTAAGGATTATGAGTACCAAATTATTCATGCGCGTTTAAGTCATTACTCAGGAGATAGGGCTAAAGCTGCAAAAAGTCTGGGTATGCCAAAGCGCACTCTGGCTTACAAATGTTTGAAGCTGGAGATCGAAGCGTCATGAAGACAAGCCTTGGAAATACGCTAGGTATAGGCTTGCTGGTTTTCTCTAGCAGCTTGGCTTATGCCACTGATATTGAACTTTTGGCCGAGGCGAAACAGTGCACCGCGATCGATGAGCGTTTAGAGCGATTAGCTTGCTTTGATGAGTTGTTTGATACGCCGGTTCCAATGGCTGAGTCATCGAGTTTTAGTGGTGTGCCGGTTTCTTGGACTCGAGCGATGAACAGTGAAGCTTTGCGTACTAAGAATACGCATACAGCTCAGGTTAATACTAAGGGAGAAGGTAAAGGCAGTAATGCATGGCTGACTTTACCTGCGATCAATCAACCTAAGAGCGGTAGCGAACTTGAGTACCCAACTCTTCAAATGAGCTGTATTGACAATATTAGTCGGGTGGAAGTCATCTTACCCAACGAGCTAGAAGACGGCCGAGTGACTATCTCCGTTGTTGGAAGTGCCGTTCAGCACTGGCGCAGTGATGAAACAGGGCTAGTATTTTCCTCGGGAAGAGGGCTGCCAGCGATAGAAATGATGAGGGCAATGGCACGGCTAGATAAACTGGTGCTTCGTTCGAACTCTGCGGAGCTCGATGGATTGGAATTCGAGTCTCAACAACTTAACCAGTCTTTGTCTGCTTTAAAACAACGCTGTGGGTGGTGAGTTTAAAATGGAAATAACTCAATACCGTGATTGCATTGTTGTGCCTATCGAGGGGGAAAGCGCGATTGGACATCGACTGATAGATGACTCTTTATTCGACTTCATTGAAGATCAAATGATGAAAGTGGGTTCGCTATCCCATGCATCGGTTCAATGGGATGAAGTCGAGCACAGCGCGTTAAAACTGCTAAAAGAAAAAAGCAAAGACCTGAAGCTTGTTGTGTACTTGCTGCAATGTCTGCATAACCGATTATCAACTGAGCGCTTCATCACCTCAGTGTGGGTGCTGGCGGATTTTATGTCGCACTACTGGGAAGAATGTTACCCCGCGCCAGGCAAGCGTGGTGCGCTTCCACGTCGCAAGTTCTTTAGCCAAATCATTCAACGATTTTCGGCAGCGAGCGAAAAGGTGGACTTTAACCTGTTTGATGCTCAAGCGGTTGATGAGTTGATGGGGGCATTAGATAAGCTCGATCAATCGGTATCTTCCTTAGGCTTAGGCTCGGATGCAGTGGAGATCACTATAGTAAAAATCAAAGGTGAGCTTAAACGGGCGCAAGAACGCAAACAACAAGAACAAAAGGCGGTGATACCGAACTCATCGTCATCAGTTGCGAGCAATACTATCGAGCCAGCCCCTGTTGCCATTGATAACTCCAGTGAAAAGTCCAGCAAACAAACGCTACTCAAAGTGGCCGATTTTTTGTTTGAACAAGATGCAGGTCAAGAGCTTTCACTGCGGGTACGTCGTTACGCAGTCTGGTCATCTGTTACGTCGGCTCCGGATCACTCACCGTCTGGAGAGACGCTTCTTCGTTCTATGTCTCAAGAGCGGATTAAGGAATATCAAGACCAGATGCGCTCACCTGATTTAGCGTTATGGCGGAAAGTAGAAAACAGTTTGGCGATATCGCCTTTTTGGTTTGAAGGCCAACTTATGAGCTACCGCATCGCTGAATACCTCGGAAAACCAGCATGGTGTGAAGCGATATGGAGTGAAACACATAAATTCATTGATCGATTACCGTCGCTCATTGACTTGAAATTCAAAGATGGTGAGCCGTTTGTTAGCGAAGACGTAAAACAGTGGTTACAAGCGGGGCCTGCTAGCAATTCCTCGAGTAGTCAAACCGTGTCGGGTGATTGGAATGAAAAACGTGAAGAAGCGTTCACTCTTGCTAAAGAAGGCGGAATCGCGGTGGCACTTTCGATGCTTAACGACGGATTAGTCTCAGCAACGGAGCCAAGAGACCGATTCTATTGGCGCTTACTATCGGCAGATTTGCTCAAAGCCAACAGCTTAGATGCGATGGCACAAGAGCATTATCAAACACTGCATAAACAAATCAAAGCAATGGCGGTTACCGATTGGGAACCTTCATTAGTAGAACAATTAGAAAACTTCACAACGTCAGTGAAATCAAAGGACTAAGTTCATGTGGAAATATATTGTTGGGCTATTTAAGCAGCTAAAACCCGGCTTCATTAGTGCATTGCCACTACTGCTTTTTAGCCTTGTTATTCTCATCAATGTCGCGATTTGGTGGGCAGGGCCGTGGCTGGTTGTTAAGGAGCAGCAACCCTTGGCTTCCGTTCTCCATAGAGCGATAGCGAGCGGACTATTTTCTTTGGCTGCATTGGCTTTGTGGGGCCTATGGCAATGGCGTACGTTAGTGGGTTATCGCGAAGAGCAGCAGCATCAAGAGCGTCTAAAGCAAGACCCGATAAAATTACTTGAAGAACGACAAGAATCAGAGCTGAACCAAGTAATGGTCAGTATGAAAGAAAGTATCAACAAGCGTAACTATCTGTATGCATTGCCATGGTACTTAGTTCTCGGCTTAGAGAATGCAGGAAAGACCAGTTTGATCAATCGTTCGGGTCAAAACTTTGCGTTTTCATCGGTGATGCGTGCGACTGGTAAAAAGAGTGAGAACCCATATTCATTCGATTGGTGGGTTGGGGATGATTCGGTACTGATTGATCCTGATGGTGAACTGCTGACTCAAGGTAATAAAAGTGAAGACAACGATGGTGAAATGGAGCGACGCTTGTGGCTACATTTTGTTGATTGGCTAGATAGAACGCGCAGCCGCCGTCCACTGAATGGTATTGTATTGGCTGTTGACGTATCACATTTGGCAACGTGTACGGAATCAGAACGTAAGGCTTATGCAAGCTTGTTGCGTGCGCGCTTGCGCGAGTTGATGGAAACACTTTCTACACGCTTACCGGTTTATATTGCTCTCACCAAACTGGATTTGATGTATGGTTTTGAGCCTTTCTTTAAACACTACTCTAAAGCGCAGCGCGATGAAGTGCTGGGCTTTACGTTCTCGCTTGATTCGGTTGATGACCTCGATAACTGGTTGAAGGAATTTACCACCGACTATGGCCAGTTCGTCGAGCGCATTAATAATGTCCTACCGCATGCATTAGCCGATACAGTATCACTAGAAGAACGTAATGCTTTGTATAGCTTTACACGCCAGATGGCAGGGCTAAAAGATATTCTTCATCGTTTCTTTGAAGATGCGTTATCGAGCGATCAATTCTCTACTTCAGCGCTGGTACGTGGTACTTACTTCACCTCTGTTTATCAGCAGGGTGTACCCACTAACGCGTTTGATGATGCGGCTTCTCGTCGATACGGCTTGTCGCATGCGATTAATACTGCACAAAACGCCAAGAACTCTACCGTCTACTTCACGTCAAAATTATTTGGTCAAATCATCTATCCGGAAGCGGGGCTAGCGTCAGACAATTTTCGCGTGACTAGGCAAAAGCGCAGAATTATGGCCTTAACCGCGTTGGTAGGCTCGATTGCGACAGTGCTGCTGTTTGGGACTTGGCATCGTTACTACCTGTCAAACAGTCAGCAAGCAGATGCCGTGTTAGCGAAGGTAAACGAATACCAGCAGGAGTTCGCATCCAGTTCGAACGCGATGTCTCAGAAGGAAGTGTTAGAGCCGTTAAACAAAATCCGTGAAGCGACACTGGAGTTTGGCTTCTTCCGTGATAAACCAAAGTACATATCGGATTTTGGGCTGTATCAAGGGCACACTATTGGCCCTATGGTGGAAGAGACATACTTGAACTTGCTTCAGACTCGTTTCTTGCCCCTGCTGATGGCCGACGTTGTCGTTGATCTGAACAATGCCAAAACCGATGAAGAGAAATTGTCGATACTTCGTGTTTATCGAATGATGGTAGATAAGAGCGGCCGCTATGAAGATTATGTGCTCGACTACTTTGGCAAATATTGGCAACGTAATTTTTCTGGTCAGCGATACGTTCAAGAGCAGTTACTTGGCCATTTAGACTATGCGATGAAGCATACTGACTTGGCAAAAGACCGAGCGCAAGGCGATCCGCTGGCTGAAGACGTAATGAAGCCATACGACACCATTATTGCCAATGTTCAACAACAGCTTGGTTTCATGCCAAATGACCAGCGTGTTTATCGTAACCTGAAGCTCAACGCGCAAACAATCTTGGGGCCATCAATCAACATTCGTAACCTCGTTGGCCCAGTGTTCGATGTTGTCTTTCAGGAGCGCGTAACAGATAGCCAAGCACTATTTATTCCTCAGATGCTGACTAAGCAAGGTTTTGAGAACTACTTCATGCCAAAGTCGGAATCCGTATCTGAGCTTGCACTCATTGATAGTTGGGTATTGGGGCAATCTCAATCGGCGAAATTCAGTGAAGCGGACAAGCAAGCGTTGCGCAGGAAGATTCGCGATCTATACGTGGCGGATTACACTAAAACATGGCGGGCAGCGTTGAATGAGATTGATGTGAAATACTTTGCGGATATCAACGAAGCGGTAGCGGTATTAGAAAACCTAACCGGTAACGTTGAGCCGATGCAGAGGTTACTAAGAACACTTCGCTCCAACACAGAACTGTTCGATAACTTGCCTAAAGAAGAGCTGGCGAAGTCAGAGATTGCAAAGTCACCGAAATACAAAGTGGCCTCGATGATTGATACGCCATTCTCTGAACTCAACTCAATGCTCACGCCCGTTGGAGACAAGCCAGCGTATTTCAATGAAGTGTTGGGAGCAGTCGAAGAGTTACAAAATTACCTAAGCGCTATCCAAAATGCTCCCGATGTTGGTACAGCTGCTCTGGATGCGACCAAAGCAAGAGTGAAATTACAAAATGCCGATCCAATTTACACTTTGAAGCGCATTGCCTCTGGTTTGCCTAAGCCACTCGACAGCATGATCAATAAGCTGGCTGACGAAAGTTGGTATGTCGTTAAGCAAGAGGCGATTAAACACCTAGAGGTTCGCTGGTATTCGGATGTGTATAGCGTATATGAAGAAAAACTCTCTAACCGTTATCCGTTTAAGTCAGGTTCACGAAAGGACGCAGCACTGCGTGACTTTGAAGCCTTCTTCGCGCCTAACGGTACATTAGACAGCTTTTATACCAATCAACTACAAATGTTCATTGAGGAGAATATTTCAGTAGGCGATACGGACAGCAATCAATCGATTATCCGACAAGAAGTGTTAGACCAACTCAGCCAAGCGAAAAAGATCCAACAAGCATTCTTCAACCGCAAGGGTATTTTGGATGTGAACTTCTCTATGGAACCTCTGCGCTTGAGTACGAATAAGCGCCGTAGTGTGCTCAATATTGACGGTCAGTATCTGGCTTATAGCCATGGCCCGAGAGAGAGCGTCGAGCTAGTGTGGCCAAACACGTTGCGAGAGTCTGCGGTATCCAAAGTGACACTGGTGCCGACTAAGAGCAATATGTCGCCGCGTAGTATCAATATCCAAGGGCCGTGGGCATTCTTTAGGTTGCTCGACTCTAGTGATGTTATCGCAGCCAGCCCGACTTCTGTGGACTTCAAGTTCTCGGTCGACAATGGTGACATGATTTATCGCCTCAACTCTGAAGCAGACATTAACCCGTTTACTCAGCGGCTATTCAAGTCTTTCAAACTGTCTAAAACACTTTATTAACCTATAACGTAGCAGGGATCTTCCCTGCTACATTTTTTGGAATGCAGTATATGTCCAATGTTATTTACCTCGACGGTAGGCCTTTTCATCTGGTTGTCAGTTCAGAACTGGTACGCGCGCAAGACAGCTACCAAAAAGTCCGTTCACAAATTAATCGCCTAAACTCTCCACTCACAGGCTCAACAGATTGGAAACTCGTCAAAGATGAGTGTGAAAAGTTAGCGCATAGCCATGGTCTCGACCTAATGATGTGTGGTTATTACGCCATTGCATCAATGAAAGTGCAGGGGCTTGCGGGCTTTGCTAATGGTATGGAATTAATGGCGACGGTGGTTTCGGTTCAAAGCCAATTTGATAACAAAGTTGCTAAGGCTCAGAAAGAGCTGATTGATTGGGTAGTTTCAAAAGCATTAGTCGAGCTCAAAACGTTGAAACCCAACTATGAGGTATTGAGGGAACTGTACCGATGCGAGCAAAGTTGCTCTAGATTGCACGATACTTTACAAGTTGTGCAGCCAAGTCATCTTCCCAATCTAGAAGCTCTTGGCTTTGTCATCTTTGAGCATATTGATCGGCTTGAAACGCTGTCTCACTCAAATGTTCAGCACCACACTGAACAAAGTACAGAAGAAACGAAAAGTAAGAAAAAGGCGTTCTATATTGGTACTGCAGTTGGTGTGGTTCTAGCTGTCATCACAATGATTATCCCTAAGTTTTTGCCTGCTCCAGAGGTCAATTACTATGTTGACCAAACGGTAGCAACTCTCAAAGAGCAGGGCCAAGTTGAAGTGTTTAAGAGCGCATTTGATGACAATCAGCGTCAGGACATTCGACCGCAAGTCGTTCCTTTGTATGCTTCTTCTGTCACTGAAAACTTGCAGCAACCTTTCTATGAATACAAGGCTGAAGCACAGGCATTCGCAAGCGCATTGAAGTCTCTTTATCCGGAAGACCAAGAAGTTAAGGAACTATACGACCAGGTTCAACATGCCAAGTTGTCGGCGCTTGAAAGTAATCAGCGCTATATGGAGCGTTTTAGTCAAATTCGAACTCAAATGGCTAATTTGTCGCTTCTAGCGCAGAAAGGGAAATTGAGAGAACTGCAATCAAAAACTAAATCAATGGAAGACTTCGCAGTCAGCCTATCTCCGATATATGGCAGGGCGGTATATGTTGATGATTTGATAGAGCAAGGGCAGATCAGTGAAGCTCAGCGTGAACTTGATATCTTAAAGCAGCGCTTAGAAAATTTGACTTGGAAAGTGCTTGATACCGAGTTGTTGCTAAAAGATAAATGAGATTTATTGTTTGATGTGGTTTGATATTCACCTGCTAACTCTTTAACGAATTATTCTCATAATAGGCACGTTATATCTGGACTAAAGTGTGAACTAAGTCTAATATTCGTGCCTTAAATTATCTGGGACTATTCCCAACGCATGGACGCTGATAACAAAAATATAATAGAGGCTTCAATGCAAATCTCTCTCAAAAATGTGTCTATTCGAACGCAAATATTACTTCCCGTGTTATTCACTTGTTTCGCTTTGTTCATTGCACTTTGGATCACTAAGAACGATCTACAGCGTGAGCAAGAAGCGGTGGAATCTAACACTGAATCTTTGATGTACTACAAAGATATGCTGGCTCAGATCGATGACCAGGTATACCCATTACGAATCAGTGCAGTCTATGCAATTTATGATGCGAGCCGTCGCGATCAGTTTATGGCTGAGTTAAATAGCACGCTATCCGTGATCAATCGTGAATTGGATGAAATGGCTGCTCGCAACACGTTCCGTAATGAAGTGGGTGACGTTCAAGCGGCTATTGAACAGTACGTGGCCTTTTCGACTCGTGCTGTTGGCTACTTTACTCAACGTGATAAAGGCTTACTAAGCGACCGCGAATACGAGCAGTTTATTTCTGAATATCGCGATGCTGGTAACCATATGGTGGAGAGCATCAACACCTTGTCGCAAAGTGTCAATGTCGTGGCGTCGAAACTAATGGAAGAAAGCGCAGCACAGAACGCTAGCGTTCAGATGTCTGCAATGATCAAAGTGTTGGCTGTTCTGGTTGTTTCCCTTATTGGTGCTTGGTTATTGTCAGGCATGATTGTCAGCCCGGTTCAGAAGCTTCAATCTGTAATGCGTCAGCTTGCTTCAGGTGATTTGTCTGTTCGCGCCGATGCGGACGGTACCAATGAAATCGCTGCGTTGAGTGAAGATGTTAATACCACAGCAACCCAGCTACACAAGACTGTAGATGAGCTTATTCGCATTTCCGAAGATGTTGCTTCTGCTGCGACTGAGCTAGCGGCGGTAATGACTCAATCAGAACAAAATGCTCAGCAAGAACTGTCGGAAATCGAACAAGTTGCTTCAGCAGTTAATGAGTTGGCAAGCACCGCAAATAACGTAAGTGATAATGCCACAACGGCAGACTCAACAGCGCGTGAAGCCGATGAGTTAGCCAAATCTGGCTTGTCGATTTTCAAAGAAAGTGCCGAAGCAAGCGAGCAAATGTCTGTGGCACTAAATGAAGCTGCGCATGTTGTACTCACACTAAAACAGCAATCTGAGCAGATTAATGATGTTATCGAAGTGATTCGCAGCGTTTCTGAGCAAACAAACTTACTAGCATTGAACGCGGCTATTGAAGCGGCGCGTGCTGGTGAGTCTGGACGTGGTTTTGCAGTCGTTGCGGACGAAGTACGCATGTTGGCTGCGCGCACGCAAGAATCAACGGGCGAGATCCAAACGATTATCGAAGAGCTTCAGAAGCAGTCTGGTACAGCAAATGACAGCATGCAGCAAAGCTTAGAAATGCTGGAGCGTAATAACGAGCTAACCCGACGTGCAAATGATGCGCTGGTTGGTATTACAGAGTCAGTGACTTGTATTAACGACTCAAATGCTCAAGTAGCCACTGCTGCTGAGGAACAATCTCAGGTTACTCAAGACATCAACCGTAGTGTTGTTAACATGTCAGAGCTAGTTAACCAAAATGTCGCGGGCATCAGCCAGAGCGCGAGTGCAAGTGGTGAGCTTTCTCAATTAGCTGAAAAGCAGAAGCTTCAGTTAGCTTTCTTTAAGCTGTAATCAGAGAAGAATTAAAAAAGCCGTATGTTTCCATACGGCTTTTTTTTATGGCGCTGATGTTACGCTATATGTCCTGTCGAAACTTCTAGATGCCGCTTCAACAGCGATTTTTACTTCTTCACAGCTAGGCGGGGGCTGGTGGGTAAGTAACTGAGGCCAAAAAACAATGGCTTTAATACTGCCGATAAACTGTTCTACCGCAAGTCCAATATCATCAACTTGCAAGTGTCCGTGCTCGATGCCTTGCTGCACCCATTGCTGCAGTCCGTAAGAGTCTTCTATGGCGGTGAATTTCTTAATCAGCACCTGAGCTGTTTCTTGGTTGCGGATACATTCCGCCATCACGAGTCGAGCTGTAATCTGAAAGTCTTCTGAATTGATGTAACACATTTGCTTCAAGGTAATCTCAGTGAGCTGAGAAGACACTGACACAGAAGGTTCAAATTGGATAGCACATTGGTCATCAAAGCGACACATTAGCCTATCTACAATAACTTCAAACAAGGCATCTTTATTAGGGTAGTACTTATAAAGTGTCCGTTTAGATACGCCGGCTTGCTTGGAAATCCCTTCCATGCTGGCCTGTTCAAAGCCTTTTTGAGAAAAAACTTCGATGGCAGATCTAATGATATCTTCTTGTTTTATATCACTTCTCTTAATCATTCTTGTCCCTTTGGGTAATTAAAAGTAAACGATGGTGTTTACTTTTAATTGGGTAGTGTCTAAAGTATACACCATCGTTTACTTTCTTGAATAGCGAATAGGTCATGAAAATGAGTAAAGCAATGAAAGCGTCAGTGTTATCAGCATTAGGTGTTGTAGGTTTCAGTCATTGGCTAAAAGCGGATGAAAACCTTGATACACAGTTAAGCGAACAGCATAGACTTGAAAGGATCGCGAACTCACCTCAATTCGACGGCGACAAAGTGATTACTCGTATGCCTAATGTTCCTAGTTCAGAAAGCATGTCTAGCGTTATGTGGACGTTCTTCTTTGAACGCAGCAAACTTAAGCCCCAGGCAAAGCTCCCTCACCAAACGGTGGATATTGAGAAGCTCGCTACTGCGAGTGACGACTTAAGAGTGACGTGGTTAGGGCACTCCAGTTTGTTGGTTGAAGTCGATAAAACGCGAGTACTCATCGACCCTGTGTTCGAATATGCTTCACCCCGGATCGCTAAGAAGTTATTTGATAGAAATGTAAATGCCCCTGTGACTCGTGATGCTTTGCCTACTCCTGATGTGATTGTGATCTCGCATGACCACTATGATCATCTTGAAGAATCGACAATCCGGTTTTATGCCGATAAGCCAGTACAGTTCTTTGTTCCGTTAGCCGTGGGGCGACACTTAGAAAAGTGGGGGGTATCTCCAAGTCGCATTCAGGAATTTGACTGGTGGGAGTCGCAAACCATCAATGGCGTTGAATTTACGGCGACACCAGCAAACCACAATTCTGGTCGAACTGGTTTCGATTCGAATCAGACGTTATGGGCATCGTGGGCCATTCGCGGTAACCACGGACGAGTTTTTTACAGTGGCGATACCGCTTATGACACTCATTTCAAACAAATTGGTGACGAACTTGGGCCGTTTGATATGGCTTTCATTGAAGTAGCGGCTAACGTGAAAGATGGCAAGGGGTTCCCGGTTGAAAACTGGGGGCACATGCAAGCAAGGCATACCATGCAAGCGCATTTGGATTTGCAAGCGGAACAACTGTTCCCCGTTCATTGGTCGACATTTGAGTTGTTTGCTCATAAATGGGACCAACCAATGACTGATTTGATTGAAGAAGCCAATAAGGTTGGTGCCGTTCTGACTACCCCGATGGTTGGGCAAACTATCGAGCCAAATAGTGGCATCTACAATACGTATTGGTGGCAAGGAATTGAGCTCGAGCAAGAGCCTGCTTTGGCGAGAAATGCGCTTTAACTTAAACAGCTAGAAGTGAAAAGCCCTCTAAACGAGGGCTTTTTCTATTGTGCCTGTTCACCTAACGGCTCGACTTGAGGCTCAAGTTTAATGGTTTGCGTTGGGTACGCGATATCAGCATCGTGTTGATGGATGATATCCATTATCTTTAGCAGCACATCTTGCTTCACTTCGTGATAGCGAATCCAATTGACGGTTTTGGTGAAGGTGTACACCATCAATTGAAGGGATGACGGACCAAAAGCGTTGAAGTTTACGATCAGGGTCTGCTGAGTATCGATGTCTGGGTGGTTTTCAAGCATTGTTTTTATCTCAGAGACAATCGTTTCAACCATTCTTCCGTCATCGTATCGAATACCTATCGTTTCGTTGATACGGCGATTCAACATCCTTGATGGGTTTTCTACCACGATACTGCTAAATACGGAGTTTGGAACGTAAAGCGGCCTTTTATCGAAGGTACGGATGATGGTCATTCGCCATCCAATACGCTCGACAGTGCCTTCAATTTGTCTATCTGGAGAGCGAATCCAGTCACCGACTTTAAACGGACGATCGAAGTAAATCATCATGCCGCCGAAGAAGTTAGACAGTAAGTCCTTCGCAGCGAAACCGACGACTAAGCCACCCACGCCACCAAAGGTTAATAGACCAGATAAGCTAAGGCCGAACGCCTGCATAACGGTAAGCGTACCGATAGTGATGAAGAATAATCGCGCCACTTTAGCAACCGCCTGAACGGTCGTTTCATCTCTATTTTGCTGCTCCAGAACATACTGCTCAATATTGGAAATCAAGCGCATGATGATCCAAACGAATATCGCAATCACTAAGAGCAGCTTGAGTGTACTTAGCCAGTTGAGCTTAGAAGCAAATTGGTCTTGCAGTAAGAAGCCTAAAGAAACCGTACCGGGCCAACACCATATGAGTGTGCTTACTGGTGTTTTTAATGCATGTAGGGTTAAGTTATCCCACTCAAATGACGTGCGCTCTGTCAGCACTTCTAAACGGCCATAAACCAATCGCCAGACTATCCAAGCAAAGAAACTGGCGGCGGTGATAAATAGAACGCTGTTATTCCAATATTGCGTGAACTCACTGCTGTAGGCGTGAAGTTGAGTAAGTAACTCATTCATAGTCAGGTCTTTTTTCATAAGGGATTAGCTAGAGTATAAATCCTAATCTATTCTTTTAAAAATCAATTAATTAATAGGTCCAAAATTAGTGTTTTTGCTTTAAGTCAGAATCGTGTCAGGATTGGGATTCTGAGTTTGATAAGCCTGTTTTTTAGGCGCACACTTCGTTGGTTTTGTGAATGTATTAAGGTATAGCTATGAAAATGGGTGATAAGCAATTCGCAGTGATTGGCCTTGGCCGATTTGGTTTATCCGTGTGTAAAGAGCTTCAAGACTCGGGCGCTGAAGTCCTAGCCATCGATATTAATGAAGATCGCGTACGTGAAGCGGCTGGCTTTGTTACTCAAGCTATCGTGGCAAACTGCACCATTGAAGAAACGGTGTCCGAGTTAAAGTTGGAAGACTACGATATGGTGATGGTTTCGATTGGTTCGGACGTCAATGCCAGTATTCTTACTACACTCGTCGTCAAAGAAGCTGGAGCGAAGTCGGTTTGGGTAAAAGCAAACGACAAGTTCCACGCAAAGATCCTACAGAAAATAGGCGCAGACCATATTATCTTGCCAGAACGAGATATGGGAATACGTGTCGCGCGCAAGATGCTAGACAAACGCGTATTGGAATTTCATGAATTGGGTAGCGATATTGCGATGACCGAGATTGTGGTTGGAGCGAGGTTGCTCGGTAAAAAGCTTTCAGATCTGTCGTTATGTAAAGAGCAAGGCGTTCAGGTTTTAGGGTTCAAACGTGGGCCTGAAGTCGCTAAAGCGCCAGAGATGAGCAAGGTGCTAGAAATTGGTGATGTGATAATTCTTGTCGGCCCGAAAGCCACTCTTGCGAAAAAACTGAGCTCGTTATGAACCCGTTTAACCGTTTAGGTGTTTTCTATTCGTTAGAAAAAGAGCAGACCAAGAAGAAAGGCTCTGAACCTAGGATTATCCTCATCAGCTTTCTGGCTGTTCTGATCCCCTCTGCAATCTTGTTAACGCTGCCAGTGTTTTCTGTCACCGGTTTGAGCATGGCTGATGCATTATTTACAGCGACATCGGCGATCAGTGTGACTGGACTAGGTGTTGTCGATACTGGAGAGCACTTTACGCTGTCTGGAAAGATCTTGCTGATGTTCTTGATGCAAGTGGGCGGGCTAGGGCAAATGACATTGTCTGCCGTGCTTTTGTATATGTTTGGTGTGCGATTGAGCCTGAAACAGCAAGCACTAGCAAAAGATGCACTAGGGCAAGATAGAAAAGTGAACCTACGCAACCTAGTGAAAAAAATCGTCATTTTCGCATTGGTTGCAGAGCTCATTGGTTTTGTGTTTTTGTCGATTCGATGGGTACCAGAAATGGGCTGGTCGACTGGCATGTTTTACGCTTTGTTTCATGCCATCTCAGCATTCAATAATGCTGGATTCGCCCTGTTTTCAGACAGTATGATGAGTTTTGCCGAAGACCCATTGGTTCTAGTTGTTCTGGCCTGTTTATTTATTTTCGGTGGCCTTGGTTTTACTGTTGTCGGGGATGTATCGGCTAACTGGAAAAGAGGGTTCAACCATCTTCACCTACACACCAAAATCATGCTGACAGCAACACCAATGTTACTTCTATTTGGTACCGTGATGTTGTGGGCACTCGAGCGAGCAAACCCAAACACGATGTCTGACTTGTCGGTGGGAGGGCAGTGGCTGACTGCGTTCTTCCAGTCTGCTACGGCACGCACGGCAGGCTTTAATAGTGTCGATATAGGCCAGTTTACTCAGCCAGCTTTGCTGGTCATGATAGTGCTAATGCTCATTGGTGCTGGTTCAACATCGACTGGGGGCGGGATCAAAGTGTCTACCTTTGCAGTCGCATTGGTGGCGACTTGGACCTTTCTACGTCAGAAGAAACACGTGGTGATGTTTAAACGAACGGTCAACTGGCAGGCGGTGACTAAGTCTTTAGCGATTATTGTGGTCAGTGGGGCAATGTTGACGACTGCGATGTTCTTACTAATGATTACCGAGCAATCTAGCTTTGACAAAGTGGTCTTTGAAGTAATATCTGCCTTCGCAACAGTTGGGCTGACGGCCGGGCTCACGGCGGAATTATCTGAGCCTGGGAAGTACATTATGATTGTGGTGATGATTATTGGTCGAATCGGCCCACTGACGCTGGCGTACATGTTAGCTCGGCCAGAGCCGACGTTATTGAAGTATCCAGAAGATAGTGTGCTGACAGGGTAAGCCAAAACAAAAATAAGCAGCGTATCGCTGCTTATTTTTTTCCACTGAAATGATCGGCCAAAGCGGCTCGACGGTTTTTCGCCACACCTCCACCGCCTTCCATGTCGACGGTGCTTTCATAGCCTTTTTTGATGAAAATCTGTGTGGGACTGTTTGGAACTAAGCGCTTTAACTGGGGAGACTCGAATGTCCCAGCAATTTGATAGACAGCTTTTCCGTCGCCTGTCTTTATATGCACACGCTTGCCATCAAACTCGAAGTGAGTAGTGATGAGTCGATGGTTGCGAAAAAATCCCACCTCATTCAACGTCAACACTTCTGTATTGTAGTTTGGCGCACCAATTTCAATCCAATCGCCGTAAACATGTTTCGGATTGACGTATTCTTGGTAGCTGACATAAATCAGAGACGCAAAACCAAACCCCATAATACAAAGTATTACGGTGAGGGCAGTTTTAATTGCTCGCTGACGAGTCATGAGCGGATTATTACTGGTTGTAGGAGCTTTGCTAGCATTGCTGACTCCTTTGCTTACTGCCATGACTAATACCGCTGTTTTTCGAGTGCCTATTGAGGAGGAGAACATTAAGCCTGACTGATTTTGAGAATTCTCGCAAACGGTACATATGTAAATTTGATCTTTTACTCAAAGCTACTCTGAGAAAATGTAATTGATGCATAAACTAAGTTTGGCTCATTCTTGCAAATATGCTTGTGATTAATTGAAATATTCGATACAACCAGATGTCGAATTTTGTCGATGTTTATCCCAAGGAAGAAAAATGATCAAAGAAAACACGTATTTTGAAGGAAATGTTAAGTCTCTAGGTTTCCAGCAGCAAGATGGCGACAGTAGCGTAGGTGTGATGGCACCGGGCGAATATACATTTGGTACCGCTGCACCTGAGCGCATGACAGTGGTAAAAGGGGCATTAACGATTAAGCGTGTCGGCGATTCAGACTGGACGACATTCAATTCTGGTGAATCATTCGAAGTGGTAGGCGATTCGTCTTTCGACTTAAAAGTAGCAGTATCAACCGCTTACTTATGTGAATACTTGTAAGAAATACCTAAAAAAGCCACGTCACTTAAGGTGACGTGGCAAATAGCGTTACCATATTCAGGTAGTACGGAAAGCGCAGTGGATTGCCATCACATGGGTACCTGTATTAGCTATGTGTAAAATGATTCTCAAATTGAGAATCAAAAAGAGAAATTCTCCCCTTTTAGTACGTTTCAAAGACACCGTTGTTGTAGTCTTGAATCGCTTGTTCAATTTCTTGAGTCGTGTTCATAACAAATGGACCGTAGTGAACAACGGGCTCATCGATAGGCTCACCAACAAAGATCAGCACTCCACTGTCTTGAGTTGCTATTGCCTCAATTGCTTCACCTTTGCCCATCAGCAACATGTTTCCAGCAGCAATGTTCTGCCCATCAATGTCTATTTCGCCTTTATAGACATACATCATTGCATTGTAATGTGATGGCGTATTGGCGAATAACTGCTGGTTTTCATTGCCTCGCCAGTCTGCGACAGATAATGGAACACCGGTTTTGTCTAGAGGACCTGATTGTTGAGCCCCTTGCAATCCAAGGCTTCCAGCGATCATTCGTACTAGGCCTTGTTCTTCATTGTGTACTTCGTTGATGGTGTCTGGCTGGAAGTCGTGATATTGAGCTGGAGCCATTTTGTCTTTCGCTGGTTGGTTAATCCAAATCTGAAAGCCATGCAACTGACCATCTTCCATAATTGGCATTTCACTGTGGATTACGCCACGGCCTGCAGCCATCCATTGTGCTCCACCGGATCTCAATTCACCGACATTGTTCATATGATCACGATGCTGAAAGTGGCCATCCAGCATGTAGGTCAGAGTTTCAATTCCTCGGTGCGGATGGGGAGGAAAACCTCCCACATAATCGACTTTACTGTCCGATTTAAGTTCGTCAACCATCAAAAATGGAGAGAAACTTGCATTGTTGAATCCAGCGACTCTACGAATTTTAACGCCGTCACCATCCGATGTTGGATTAGAAGGAATAATTTGGGCAATGTGTCTAATGGTTGTCATGATGATGCCTCCTAAATGCTATGAAGTCAGTGTAAGAGGAATCAGAGAGTAATATCAGAGGGGCAGCTCGAGCTAGTCATTCAAAATATTCGAACAAGATTTTGGTGGTATTGTGAGCGGTGATGAAGGGAGTAGAGGGTTATTTACTATACTTAAAGTGAGAAATTGCTTCAGGAGGTTGATATGGCTGTCGTACCTAAACATACAGATCAACATGGTCGTTACGATCCAAACCTGGACTTAACAACAGAGCAGAGACACCGTTTTACGCAGGTAGCGAACAAGGCGCAAGCGCGTAAAGACGAAATGCGAGAACGACCATCAATTGTTGCTGCGGCTAAGTCTGCGGCGATGAAACCCGTGGTGACTCCAAAAAAAGACAAACCTAATAACGCCCGTTATACGATTTGGTTGATTGTCCTAGGCTTAGTGAGCTTATGGGCAATGTACATGACCAGCTAATCCGTAATTCATTCAATTACGAATAAAGGGTGTGACTTTACTATCTGAGTTTTCATTGACTTCATGGAGAGGGTTAAGTGCTTCTCCATGATAATACTGATACTGATTCTTTCCCGCGTGTTTCGCTGCATACATGGCTTTGTCTGCACAGCGGGTAAGCTCAGGTAGATTGGTGGCATCATTGGGAAACAGTGCAGCGCCGACACTGACGGTCAGACGGTTTATCCGTTGAGAGCTTTGGTAGCTTTGCTCAAACAGTCCACAAATCCGCTCTAATATCGCATCCAGATCCTTTCTTGTTCGTACATCGTAAAGTAACAACACAAATTCATCGCCAGCGAACCGGGCAATCGAATAGTCGTGCTTATCAGTTTTGCGGTCTTTATTACGAATATTGTTTTTCAAGCGGCTGGCGAAGTGCTGTAAGACACGATCGCCAACATCGTGTCCGTAGGTATCATTAATGGATTTGAAATCATCAATATCAAGGAATACCAGCGCCGTGATTTGGCTACTGTTGCTTTTCTCTATGAGCTTTTCCGCCGCCCAGTTCTCAAAACTCCATCGGTTGGCCAACCCTGTTAGTTGATCCATATAGGCAAGATCTTCTATGCCTTCTTGGTACAAGCTCTGGATATAATTCACGACTTTTGAGTAGTAGTAAGCAGAGGTATTGCAAATCAAGCACAGCGCGAACAAGCTAATTAGAAAGCGATCAACGGAGAAGCTAGGAGGGAGAGCAATAGTATGCGGTAGCAACATGGCCAAACCGACAATTAGGCAGAATGAAGTGCTGAAGATGACGCCAATTTTAAAGTCATTAAGAAACACAACCGCCGCTAAGATGGGGTAGATCCATAGCAACCTGCTGGCGACAGTTTCGCCGTACAGCAGCAATACCACACCTTGAAAAAGCAGAACGCCGGACAGAATTAAATCGCAGTGATTATTCGTTGGATACTTAATTAAGTACAGCCCATTTATGGTAATCGCTACGACACAAGCAATATTGAGCAAACCAAATTGATAGCTTTGATTGTTGAAGTGGACAACGGCATAGAAGAAAAAAAGGCAGGAAGCGACAACTGATGTCAACAACACAACTCTACGCTTGCGAGTAGAACGCATATCCGCCATTTCTTCTAAGTGTCTTCCCACTAGGTTGGTCATCACTTACCTACTTGTATATCGTTAGAAACTATTTCGAGGCGACTGTGCGGCCCAGAAATACTCGATTTAAGTCTAGTTTAAAAAATGAAACCTGAATGGAGTATACAAATTATCAATGTGATATAAGTCAACAATTTAACAGCAGATTTCACTACTTATGATATGTGTAGAGTTGTTTATCTGAGTTTTGACGCTTTTTTAACTCTTTGTATTCTTCCAGCATAAGGTGTCGAAGTATGAAAAGAGCCAAAAATAGGTCGCTTATAAAGAATGGTGTTCTGGAATAAAAACGACTTACGCTAGTCGTAAATATTATATAGCGTAGAGACTGATTTAACGTTCTAAGCCTTCTAAACCCGTTCCTATGAGGTTTTGGTTGCACCATCTTTGATGTTATTGAACTCTGATTTCAGCCAAGTACGCAGTTGCAGAACATGTTCATTTTGTAGCTCAGACTTCTGGCACACGAAATAGAATTCTTGATGAGGATTGATGACTGGTGGTGAAAGCTCAGTTAACAAACCAAGGCTAATGTCATCTTTAACAAACAAGCGGTGAGTGACGATGACACCGAGCTTACGAATCGCGGCATGGACAGCTTGAATCGAAATGTTAAAAGACAAGTTTTTTTGCTGTTTAGGTAATGGGAGTCCAGAAGCATCACACCAGGTTTGCCAATCGTTCTTTCGCCTTTCGTTGGCCACAGTGATCGTTGGGTAGCCAGAAATTATGTCTGCAAGTGCTAGCGAACTTACGTCCTCTATTAGCTCGGGGCTGCACACGAGTACCAATTCATCATCACCCAGCTTCTCACAGTGGTAATCCTGCCAGTCTTCTGGTTTCCCGTGTATCAGTGCGACGTCTACTCCCTGTTCGACGAGGTCGAAGCGACCGACAATGTTGGAAACTCGGATATCGACGCTTGGAGCATATTGCTGGAAATCACTCACCCTTGGGATCCACCAATGCATAGCCAGTGAGTTGATCATGTTTAGTGTTAAATGACTGGATTGGGCTGGCTGTATGATGGATTCAGTGGCACTGACAATGCTTTCCAATGCAGGAGCGACGCTTCGGTAATATTTTCTGCCTAATGCGTTGGGTACGACTTGACGGCCCACCCTTTGAAACAAGGGCTTACCCAGTTGGTTCTCCAACGATTTGATGGCTTGGCTTACGGCTGAGTGGCTTACATTCAGTACATTTGCAGCGTCGCTCATACTGCCCGTTTCTACAACAGCAACAAAAGAGTACAAGGATTTAAGTGGTGCAAGCTTTCTCATATGTAAGTTTTTCTTAAGTGTTTGGTTAATATTACTCGTTATTTAATCACTTCTCACTCAATTATAATTGTTGATAACAGAGGAGTGAGGTATGCCGCAGTTTTTTACCCCAGTATTATTCATGTTGTCGTCTACATTGAGCTTGTCACTGACAGGGCTACTAACCAAATTTTTGTCTCAAGACTTTAGTCCAGAACAGCTAAGCTTTCTAAGGTTTGTAATACCTGCCATCATTTTACTGTTCATTATGTGCGTCACGACTTTTCGCAAACCCCCACGTGATATGGTGAAACCGTTATGGATAAGGGCCGTGTGTATTGCGGCTTGCCAAGTGTGTTTTATCTACGCGCTTCAAGTGCTCACACTCGTTGAAAGTGTCGTGTTGTTTAGTACTGGTCCACTGTTTATCCCAGTGTTAGAAAAATTAATCTTTTTGGTGCGAGTCCAGTGGCTAACGATTGCATCATTGGTAATGACATTTTGTGGCGTGTTATTTCTTGCGGGCGACCCGAGTGGAATACAATTTCGACCAGAGTTACTGATTGGGTTATTGGCGGGGCTATTTAATGCGGGATCTCAGTTGAGCTTATATCGAGTGAGTAAGGGTAATATGAGGGCAATGGACATTAATGCTTGGACGTTTGCCTATGCCGCGGTGTTGTTGATGCCGGTATTATTCTTGGGAGCCGATAGAATGGCGATTGTCGGTGGACTATCGAGCTTTAATGGCGTGGCGATTGCGTCTTTGCTTGCTGTGTCGTTATTGATCATTAATACGCAAATCTTCCGCTCAAAGGCTTACAAACTGGCATCTTCTGGTTCGCAGCTAGCGCCACTGATATTTACTAATCTCCTCTTTACTGCGATTTGGCAGGCCACATTCTTTAACGAGAGCTTTAACGTGTATCAGCTTATTGGGCTCGGCTTGATCGTTTTTGCCAGTATGCTGAATATTCTGATTCCTCGCTTGATTAGGTTATTAAAACGGCGCTCAAATATTCAGTGGGTTTAATGGCGATTATTAAGAAAAAGAGCAACCAATTCGGTTGCTCTTTTTCTTATTGAGGAACTAATCCGTAAGGTAAGCCAGAAAAGACTTTTGGGTGTTTTTGGAATGTGGGTGCTTCGTTGACTTGCTGCCAGTCGAGCAACATAACGGCTAGTACGTTGCGATGTTCGCCATAGGGCAGGTCAAAATCGCCAGTGACTGAAGGGATCATGCCCTGTTCTTTTACGATTGAACCTTGAATTGCCTTGCGAGTTTTCTCTACCACAGGGTCATTTTCCAAACCCGCAAGCAAAAACGTAATACCGACTTCAGCAATTACGTCTTCCTTTGCTCGAATTAAAATCGTCTCGATATGAGTGCGGAAATAGTCATAAATCCATTGATGCTGTTTTTCGCTTACTTGGTGTTGGTAGTACTCGGAGTCAGCGAAGATAATGTGGGTCATACCATAGATTTTGTTACCAAATTGCTGCTTCGATAACTCCTCGTCTTGAGAGTCTGGGTAGGCCAGTTGAAATGCTGTGGTGAATTCATCGACCACGTCTTGCTCGCCAATTTGTCTTAGCCAATATACTTGGTTCGCCAACTGGGCTGCCCAAGCTTTTATCATCTCTTGGTCTGTTGCGTATTGTTCAAAATTGTAGCGTCGAATCACTTTACGCAACTTGTCATCGTTGATGTGCTCAAGACCATATTCATTTGCTCTTGCCATTGAACCCAGCAAATCGACACCGAGATAAATGTATTCAGGCATTTTTTGTGTCACAGAGTAGCGTCTTACGCTCCTTTCATCCGCTGCTTTAGCATACCCTTTTAAGCGTTTTTGCGAATATTCCGCGATCTGCTCTGGGGTGTTTACTTCCGCTGCGAACTGATTCAGCCGACTGGCCACACGCGCCAGATCGCTCCACACGGCAGCTGAATACTTTTTGTCTAAGGTTTGGCGGTACATCCTCAATCCATAATGACCTTCTTTAAAGGCGGGCAAGGTATACAGTTGGCTCTCGTAGGTTTGCTTGATCAGCTCCGCAGACTGTTTATAAGTATCTGCCTGCGCAGCAAGTAATGACGTAGGAAGGGTAAGAGAAGTACTAAAAGCAAGAGCGAGACAAGCGTATTTGATGGACATGATAAATAAGCCTTAGAAAGTTGATATCCCTGAAAACGAAAACATACCTGTAGTTATTCAGCGCGCGTAGCTGGCAACATGCTTTTACTGAACCATTAAACTTGAGGTTATTTGGCTACAAAAGATAGCAATCACACCTATTACATATGTGAGATTGATGTCAGGTTTTTGTGACAGCCTATTTCGTAAGTGAATAAAAGTAAATCCATAATCAGTCAGTCATTATTTTCTTGGCGTTTCTATTAGCCTTACCTTAAATAACTGAGTTGAATGATAAATTGATGCTAATAATTATATTGTCAGTTACTATTCACAAAATACATTATAGTTATAAAAATAAGAACATTGCCTCTAAGCTGATGTAATTGGGTTCTAACAATTACCTGGTTGGTCGAGGTTTTACGCACGATTTAGTGATTCAAGGGGATTTGCATGGCGTATCGTTCAGGCAAGCAGTGGGCTGTCAGCGTAGTATTTCTGACTGTCATAGTGCTGTCTATCGGTATTATTGAACTGACCAACCGCAACCAAACGACTTTTATTCGCGAAAGCTTGTTGATCCGAGCAAAAGAAGAGTTATCCATTATACGATCTGAGCTTGAAGCCGCCGTAGTGTCAGACATTTATGTTGCTAATAGCCTAGCGGCGTTTGTTACGGTGAACCCGTCAGGTGATTTTGATAACTGGGACAGAATGGCCTCCAATATTATTCGCGAAGGTAAGCACATAAAAGTGATTGGTTTGGCTCCAGGGGACATCATTCGCCATATCTATCCGCTAAAAGGGAATGAGAAAGCACTCAATCTCGACTACCGAACCGTTCCCGCCCAATGGCGTTCGGTTGAAAAAGCCAGAGAAATCCAAGAAATATTCATAGCTGGCCCTGTTAACCTTGTTCAGGGAAGTCGAGCTCTTATAGCCCGTGTACCTATCTTTACCGATCCTCCGCAAAATACCCAATATTGGGGCGTGTGTAGCGTTGTTATTGACTTAGAATCGTTGTTTCAGTCCGTTGGTATAAAAGCCTTTGAACACAAATACCATTTAGCGATGAAGGGGGTTGATAGTGAAGGTGACTCAGGTGCTATATTTTTCGGCGATCAGACTATTTTCGATAATGCGTTTTCACGTGAAGTGGTCCATTTTCCTCATGGCAGTTGGATTATCGCCGCATCTGAAAAGAACGACTTGTTGAAGCAGTTGCCTTGGTACCGAACCAATATCGTTCGCCTATTTGGTTATCCCATCATGGCGCTTTTGATTTTCTCGTTTGTTGCTATTTACCGTTTGTATGCGGTTGCGAATAAACGCTCACTGCACGATGAGCTTACTAAATTGCCGAACAGGCGCTATTTTATGTACACCTTAGAGCATCACTTTGATCAGGTGCAGCATAATGGGCAAAAAGAGACCTTTGCGCTGCTCAATATCGATCTTGATAAATTCAAAGCGATTAACGATTTATATGGCCATGCCGCGGGAGATAAAGTCTTAATAGCCTGTGCAGAGCGGATCAAAAGTGTACTGCGAACTTCTGATGTCGTTGCCCGCGTTGGTGGTGATGAGTTCTTAGTATTGTTACCCCGTATCTCAAACAAAAATGATGTGGATGTCATCAATATTGAGCTGCAAAAAGCGATTTGCCTGACCCCAGTGATTTATGAACAACACTTAATTAGTGTTCATGTCAGTGTTGGTTATGCCTTCTATAACAAGGATATTGTGGATATTGAGGGGATGCTGAAAAAAGCGGACGAAAACATGTATGAAGAGAAGCGACGTCACCGTACCTAGGGCAGTAAGCCCTAGCTATTGCTATCACGCCAGTATTCTATGCAGTCAATCAAAGAGCCTGCCAAACGAGTGTAGCTTGGCCGTATTCTCTTTTTCTTGAAACCATTACCGATTAAGACTTTCTGCGAAGCAATATTATCGACTGAGGCGATCGCAATATAGCGCCTAAGTTGATATAAACGCTCTCCTTGCTCAAGGGTATGCGTGGCAGCCAATTTGGCTATGCCTTGCCCTGTCCACTGTTTATCTATTCGGTAGCCAATGTGAGCGCTGCCTTCTTCTATATCAACGCTGTGTAAGTTTGCACGGCCAATGATCTGACCCGATCCCTTTTTAATTACTAACGGCAGCATGGCATCTTTGTCGTGGAGGGTCAGGCACTCTTCTATATGCTGAATAACACCAGAAGAGGTGTAGAACTCGCAACCTCGGCTAGGAATAAAGGTTTCGAACCATTGGCGGTTTTGTTGTTCGAACCGTAAGAGTTCTCCCGCATCGTGATAGCTAAGTTGAGTGATATGAATGTCGTCCATGAGTGATTCAATGTCCTGTCTGTGGGAGCGCTCATAATTTTTACGGCTCGGCTCATCATTTTTAAGCAAATCAGAGACTTTGCTGCTATAGAAAATGCAAGGCTAATACCTTGAATGACTTCAAAGTGCTTAGTTCAAAAAAATAGGGTAAATCCATAAAAATTAATAATAACAGCAAGGAAAAATTATGCGCTCTCTTTCTGAATGGCTCTCTGCCTATGGTGAAAGCCATCAAAATTCAATTAATCAGAAGATTCATAAGGTTGCGGTGCCAGGGATCTTTCTATCGATAGTTGGCTTGATTTGGTCTATTCCCTCACTAACGCTACTTGGTGTGACAATTAACTGGATATGGGTTGTTTCGATTCCTGTGTTGGCGTTTTATTTTCGACTGAGCTTAAGCGTATTTCTAATGATGCTAGGCTTCACACTTGCGTGTATAGGTCTTATCTGGTCGATGACGCTAATGAAGCTCCCAGTATTATCGATCTCCGTTGCGATGTTTGTTGTTTTGTGGGTATTTCAATTTATTGGTCATAAGATTGAAGGGAAAAAGCCATCATTCTTTGAAGACGTTCAGTTTCTTCTTATTGGCCCAATCTGGGTATTTAGAAAGCAATAGTCTGAGAGGCAGGCTTAACGTTTTGTGTATATTGACTTTGCGAAATGCAACTGATGTAAATGCGCAAAATGCAGTAATTTTGCATTTTGCAAAAGTCTTATGCACTGAGTTTTGCTGAAACTGTGTATTAAAGCAGCAAATACGTTGTTTTCTCTATCATAAAAAGTTGGCATGTACTGTGCATTATGTAGATTGACCCTTATTAAGCCGAGGGTCACCTAGCCAACTGACGTTGTTAGTGAACTTACAATTTGTTCACAAATATATATAGCCAATCACGAATATTGTGATTGGCTTTTTTTCTATTCAACGATTGCCAAAAACGGCTCGAACGGTCAACAAGCCCTAATTTATTCTCCACATTTGTTATAGCAGCTTGGTTTACGCGGACAAACGGCGCCCCTAGAGCAAATCACGCGCGCATCCGACTCAATACCTCGTTCAATCCAGTTAATGTTGAGGATTTTGGCAATGGTACGAAATTCCTTTTTAATGTAGTTAGGAATAGTGGCCGTTCCCCCCTGAGAAACACACAGCGATTTAAGGTCTTCAGCAATGGATAGTGAGTCTCCACCTTGCGCATCGATCGCTGGGTTCAAATCAATTCCGGCACACAGCACGCGATTATTACCAGCAGGATCGGTCATATTGACTGACTCGCAACAGTAGATTCGCGGTTCGTCACCAACATTTAGAATAGAAATTTGTGCAGAGCTATTTGCTTGTGGCTCCGATAACCGACGAAATACCGCCCAGTGCTGACAAGGGTCATTAACCTTACGCATGTTTCCCCAAGGTAGTGGGATGCCATTTCCTCGGTAAACGGCTTTCAGTTTGTTTTGGCCATAGGCATCGAAGTAATGCCAGTGGGGGTAAGGGGAAACGACAGTCATACGGCGCATAGCAACCGAAGGGGATACGCCAGCTTTCTCATGTACGCTGATTTCATATCCGCTTCTGTCTAGCAGTTGTCTGAACGGGACTTTTGGACATAACAGTGCGCCCGCAAAGAAACTTGATTCAAAGTCTCGCCATGCTTGCAGAATATCTTGTGAATTTAGCTCAGATGTTGGCTGGATATCGACGCTATCTTCCCAGCTATTGGCGTGTCCAACAGAGAGAACGCTTTTTAAGCCTTCCTTGCTATGCAGCACGCAATGGCCAATATACACGGCCAAGTCGTATTTGAGCCGGGTTGGGTAATCACGCAGCATCTCATTGAGGTAGATAGTTCCAGGCGGCTCGAAGAATGAAGTAACGAGCTGTTTGGCGCTTACGCCCAACTCATCAACGACATCTTGTGGAGTGCGATTAACCCAGCGAATCGATATGCCTAAGCTTTTGGCGATATCAATCAAGTCTTCGACTGCTAGGTTAAGTCTCTTTAATCCTACTTCTTCAGCCGCTCGCTCAAGATCTGGAAAGTGGTTTTGATTACTTTCCTGGTGTGCCCGTATAAGAAGGTGAGCAAATTGGCGACCAGTGATACCCGTTTGCGATAGCATTTCAGGAATCGCTATCTGCAAGATGTCATTAGAGAATAAGAAGCTAGGCTCGAGCGCCATCCCGCTAATTCCCCCACGGTTTCCCTTGTCCGGAGTAATAGCGGTTTGTTCCGGTTCATCGTCTAGGAACCAAGCAGGATCTTTTTGGAACACTTCGGCGATGACTTCCAGCATATCGACACTGGGAACGCGTTTTCCACGTTCAATCATAGAGAGGTAAGAAACGGAAGGGGCGTACTCAGGGTTGACCCTGATGCATCTCGCAGAGAGATCTTCCATGGTTAAGTGATTGCGTTTCCTCAAGTTTCTTATCTTTGTCCCAAGGAAATGTGATTGGCGAACTAAGCTTTTTGACAGAGACATTTTGTAAAATTCACATTGTAAAATTTTTGTTGTGAAATTGTAGTCAAAAATTCGCTAGTCTACAAAGTAAGCAAAGTCACAAATTTACCAGCGAAAGAAAGTAAGTTTGGAATATTTGCTCTAGGACAAGTTTTTAAGTGAGTGGTACCAAAGCGAACGAGAAAAAATTTAACTCAGCTCTTCATCGCACGGACACATTAAAAGAGGGAAAGACTATGAATATGCTTACATTCGATAAAACAGACATCCAAAAACAAAACAAGCCATTTATCGCTGAAGCTGTCTTTGCCGTAGAGACAATCAGTGCTAACCAGCAAAACGAGAAACAAGTTAAGTCTAAGCAACTGCTCGACCGCCTGTTCCCTCTAGAAAACGGTTCTCACAAAGATGTAACGGCTTACATGATTGATTACCGCCATGTTGTCGCTTACTTCAAAGATGGTTCGCACAGTGGCCTGAAAAACAACAAACACTTTGTCGCTTATACAGGGGAGAAAGAAGATCCGGCTTCGATTCTTTTCCGAGATGCAAGTGGCAGTCACTTAGAGGTGACTTTTGGTAATCACAAAGGAACAGGGTGTGTTGAACTGATTGAGATTGCCGACATTCAATTAGAAACATGCACTATGTTTAGCCAACTGGAGCAAACCGAAATGGCAGCTATGCGTCACTGGATCAGCTTGGTGAAAGGGGATGAAAAAGGGAAACCTAAAGCGTGTAGTGAAGATAAAGAGTACACAGCGAAAAGCGGTGAAGATTACAACCTAGATTACTGCTACAACGTGTAGATACAGTTCAACGAATAACAATAAGGCTTGTCTGAAGCTTGCCCACTCTTAATCGAGTGGGCTTTTTTTTTGTAATTTGTATTGGTGGGATACAGATTATGCGGCCGGTAACACCATAGGAAAACCAAGGCTAGGGTGCTCAGAAACTATTGATTGGTAGCCATAGACTTGCTCGATTATCTCTGGAGCTAGCGCCTGCTTCGGCGGAGCGTCACAAACAAGTTTGCCTTGGTGAAGGATCACCATTCTATCTGAGTATTGTGCAGCAAGGTTTAGGTCATGCAGTACGACTACGACAGCAGTATTGTGTTTGTCAGCCATTTCCCGAGCGATTTGTAATGTATTGTGCTGGTGGGCTAAGTCTAGGGCTGAAGTGGGTTCATCCAGCATCAGAATTTTTTGGTCACCGGACTGATCTAACTGGGTAAGTACTCTCGCCATGTGCAAGCGCTGTTTTTCACCACCGGAAAGTGACGGGTAAAGCCTATTCGATAAATGCGCGACGTCGGTAATCTGCATGTATTTTTGTGCTAACTTTGCGGTATCAGCATTGGATAGGTTGAGTGGAATAGCTCCGAGTTCCACAACTTCGCTGGCTAAGAAAGGAAAGCTCAAGGTGCTGTGCTGGGAGAGCATTCCCATATGTTTGGCGATTTGAGCGGCAGGCCATTCATGTTTTGCTTTACCGAAGTAGCGGATATCACAATGGGATTCTATCTCTCCGCACAGTAGTTTGAGCAGGGTACTTTTTCCTGCTCCGTTTGGGCCGAGTAATGTTGTGACTTCACCGGGATAAAGTTCAATAGAGATATCGTCCAGAATCGTGCGCTTACCGTATTGAATTGAAAGATTTTTCCCCAATACCGCCGGCTGCCTATTATCAGTGGAACTGTTGCTATAAGCCGCGTGGTTATGAGCAGCATTGTGGTGGAGATTGTCATCACGACTCATTATAGGATTTTCCCTTTTTGTTGGAACAATAAGTAGAGGAAAAACGGTGCGCCAATGATTGCAGTCACGATCCCGACTGGTAGCTCTGCTGGTGCTACGGCAACGCGTGCAAACATGTCGGCACTAGTCAGCAAAATTGCGCCCATTAGTGCTGAAATTGGCAGCAACTTACGGTGATCTGGCCCGGCTAACATGCGACCCAAATGCGGGATAACAAGGCCAATGAAGCCGATCATACCTGCGACGCTAACTGTTACTCCTACCCCAATAGCCGTGAGGAGAATGAGTTGACGCTTAAGTTTTTGAACAGGAATACCTAGGTGGTTGGCTTCTGACTCGCCAAGCAAGAGTGCATTGAGCGCCATCGCTTTGCGGGAAAAGATCCAATACAGCAGTACCATGCTGATCCCAGTTAACGCGATGCTCGACCAATTAGCGCCTGCAAATGAGCCCATCGACCATAGGGTAAGGTCTCTTAGCATTTGGTCGTCAGCTTTGAAATTCAAATAGCCGATTCCAGCCCCTGATAACGCGCTGATCGCAACCCCAGCTAACAACATAATGGTAACGGAAGTACCGAACTTACTGGTTCCTAGTTTGTAGACCAAGACAGTTGTGATTGCGCCGCCCAAAAAAGCGAATACAGGCACCGCAGCTAAATTCATAAATACCGGAAACTGCTCACTGATCCCAGAGAAAAGTACGATAGCAATAGCTGCTCCGAGCGCAGCACCTGCCGATACACCAATGATGCCCGGTTCTGCTAAAGGGTTTCTAAACAACCCCTGCATTACTGTGCCACACATGGCCAAAATTGCCCCGACGATGGCGCAGAGCAGCGTGCGAGGCAGGCGGATCTCATGGATAACCAAGTTAATATGTGGCGCGAGCTGATTCGAACGGTTGACCAAACTCGACAAACTATCGAAAAAGCCAATATTCATAGGGCCAACCGTAATAGAGGCCACTGTCATCACTGACAGTAGGCCTGCAAATAGCGTTAGCGTAATGGAAAGTGGGAGACGTCTGAACAACATAGTAAGCGGTACTTTCTTTATGTTTAGGCTTTAGGCCTTATTTAGGTTTACGAGCAGAGACATTTAAGGGTAAAGAAGCGCGTTAATGCGCTTGGCTTCGGCTAGGCTTTTCAAACCAAGACCACCGACTAAAGCGTGCCCGTCGACGGTGACAAACTGTTTATTCTGGCCGGCAGGGGTTGCCGCAAGCATTGGCATAGACTTCAAGATCGCGTCCGCGCCACCGAGCTTCTTGTAGCTACGGCCACTTACTAAAATCACGTCTGGTTGCATCTCTACCATTGATTCCATTGAAAGAGGTTTGTATGAATCGAGTTGAGCAGCGGCTGGGTTGGTTGCGCCAGCAAGCTCGATAATGGCATTCGGTGTAGTGTTGCTGCCAGCAACGTTTGCTGCGCGGCCTTCATGAATTAGCAGAAACAGTACTTTTTTAGCTGTGTTTGGTGCTGGTTGGTTGTCCTCCAGTGCAGCCACTTGTTCATTGACCGTCTGTTTGATTGCGCCGGCAGAGCTTTGGCTGTCAGTCAGTTCTGCAATTTGGTCGATGCGCTCAAGTAATCCAGGCACATTGGTTTTTGTGTTAACGATTTCTACATCGACTCCAGCTGACTTAAGTTGGCTGAGTGCGCTTGCTGGCCCCATTTCATCAGAACCGATGATCTTAGTTGGTGCCAACGCTAATAAGCCTTCTGCGGAGAGTCGACGGTGATAGCCGATTTTAGGCAAATCCGGGTTGCTTGGTACGATGCTAGTGACATCGGTCGCCACCAGTTTGCTTTCTTGGCCTAGTGCAATGACGAGTTCGGTCACAGCACTGCCAGCACTTATGATACGTTGGCTTTCTTGCTCTGAAGCATTAACCGCGCCAACCGCCAACAAAGACAATAGGCTTGAGGTAAGGATGTTTTTTACTATCGATGTTTTTGCTTTTACTTGAACGTTAACTTGAGTTTTCATTGTTGAGTTATCCCTATCTAGGTCGCAATCGCTGACGAGCTTTGCTTTTTTAACCTTTTTCTGTAACTAGATTTTATTAATTGGTATAAAGCATCGAGTTTATTGCGTCGGTTCTTCCGTGAGCAGTTGCGTTGCTTGAATGCCGTTATCCTGTAGGAAGGCGAGAAGTTTGACCAAGTGTTGTACATCGGTCGTTTTTTCTGCCCCAATCACTATGGGCCTTGGTTGAGACTTGTGTTGTTCCAAAAGCGCAATCGTGAAGTTTTCCCAATCGATATATTCTTTAGCGTCGATTGCCCAATATGGCTCTTCAGCCAATATATTGATGGTAAGAGACTTGTTGTCGACCTCAGCAACTGACTGCGAGTCAGTTGTAGGTAGATTCACTTCTAAAGCATCAAGTTTTACTGCGGCTGTGAGTAATAGGAACACCATGACGATAAAGATGATGTCGAGCAGTGGAGTAAGATCGGGCATCACACTGAATGATTGCGGATCTTGTTTGGTTTTGATCATAAGGCCACCGACTGTGGCTGTTGTGGTGTGGCTTCGCTGGTAGCTGTTTCTTCTACGCTCACTTGGTTATCGTGGTTAAGCGTTATGCCTTCTAGCCATAAGTTAACGTAGTTCAACGTGTGCTCAAGCTTGGCCATGACTCTGTCTGCCCATAAGCCAAGTAATTGAGCACCAGCGATCGCTGGTAATGCGATAAGTAAGCCTGCCGCGGTTGTGCGCATTGCTAACCCTAAACCATCGGCAAGATCGTTGGGCGTAATGCTGCCCGTTGATGCCGCTACCCCTTTAAACATTTCGATCAAACCAAGTACGGTACCTAATAGTCCAATAAGCGGGCTAATCACACCAATAAGGGTTAATAGCCTTAAACCCGAATGCAATTGATGACGCTTTTCCTGTAGCCAGATGCCCGCTGCATCTTCTCGTAGAGTTTTGGCAAAAAAATGGTGGGCAAGCAGCATAGCCACACCTTTGTACAATAGGGGACGCTTATTGGACAACTCGCTGGCCAGTTGCTCAATATCGTTACTGTTAGTTGGCGATATTTTTGTTAGCTCTTTGCGAATCGCGCTTTTACCTACACCGAGGCTAATGATGACCTGCAGCAAGCGTTCGGCGATGATCATGACCGTGAGTCCCGAACAGATGAGAAGAGGCCAAGTCATTAGGCCAAGTTGCTGCTGTAATTCTTGTATGTGTTCCATTATCAATCCAACTTAAAACGAACAGGGATTTGAACTCGGTGCGCCAACTTCTGGCCTCCCGAAATATGTGGAGAGAACTTCCACTGTTTAATTGCATCAAGTGCTGACTTATCCAGCATGGTGGTACCGGATGATGAGATCAGTACTTGTTTGATTTGATTTCCATCGGCGTCTAGCCAAATTTCATACATCGCAACACCTTCGATACCACGTTTGCGAGCGAGTCTTGGGTAACGAGGTTGAACTGGTCGAGATACAAAAGAAGGTTTATCGAGCAAAACTGGCTGGCTACTCGCGCCTTTGCTAGCAGCCGTTTTGGGTTGTTGAGTCTCTGGTTCTTTTTCAACAGGTTTCTTTTCTGTCTTAGGTTCCGGCTTTTGCTTTACGGTTTTTTGCTCAGTTTTTTTCGGTTTTGGTGGTGTCACGTTTTGCTTTACTGGCTCACTCTTGACTACTTTTTTAGCTTTTGGCTTTTCTACGGGCTTAGCCTTAACTATTTTCTTTTCGACAGGTTTAGAGGCCTTTTTAGGAGGTGTTGGTTTTGGCTGCTCGACTTGCTTAGTCACATCTTTCGGTTCAGGTACTGGCTCTGCAACAGGTGGAGGAACGGCGGCTGGCATCGACACAAAGTTAATCGACACCGAGCTAGGTTCATTACCTGCGGGCATCGCAAAGACTTTTTGTTCTTCTACTACGAAGAGAAACGCGGCATGAAGCAACACTGACGCGCTTCCTGCGATGGTATACCTGAGGATGTTCACACCCAACTCCAACAACTCAATGACAAAATGAGCAATCTCATGATTGCGAAACAGATTATCAGTCAAAATGAAAATAAGATCAATTATCAATTGCATTATCATTAGCGTGGATTTAAGATCTTGCTCAGTTTTTCAGAATAGTATTCCAACCTTGCTGTATTCAGGTGTTGAAGGAATTTATATGTATCTTGATATTAATCAATTTGATGAATCTATTTTGGCAGTAGATACACCAGATCCTCTTCGTTTCGCGTTTGCAAAAAAACACTCGGCTCACGCTGGTGGTATGTCTACGCCAGTCATGAAGGAGCAACAGGGCGAAGTGCTTAGTCGGTTGCTTACCACAGAAAAGAGCAAGTCAGGTAAACGTTGTTTGTATGTACATGTTCCGTTTTGCCGAGTGCGCTGTACTTTTTGTAACTTCTTTCAAAACGCTGCCAGCCGCAAGTTGGTGGAAGACTATTTCGAAGCTCTGATGACAGAGCTTAAAGAGAAAGCTAAACAGCCATGGACTCAGTCTGGTCTGTTTCATGCGGTGTATATCGGAGGTGGTACGCCTACTGACCTTAGCCCGGAACAGGTAGAGAGGTTAGGTAAAGCGATTCGTCAGTATTTCCCACTTTCAACTGATTGTGAGATTACGCTTGAAGGTCGAATCAACCGCTTCAGTGATGAAATGTATTATCGAGCACTTGAAGGTGGCTTCAATCGCTTTTCTTTTGGTATTCAAAGTTTTAATACCCAAGTTCGTCGCAGCGCTAAGCGCTTGGACGACAGAGAAGTTGTGCTTGATCGAGTCACAGATTTAAGCCGTATGGACCAAGCACCGATTATTTTGGATCTGCTATACGGATTGCCTTATCAAACGCTTGATGTGTTCGAACAAGATCTCAACGACTTCATGGCAACGGGTGCTCATGGGATAGATTTGTATCAGCTGGTAGTAGGTGGCTCTGCACCTATGCTTAACCTAGTTGAGAAAGGCAAGATCCCACCACCGGCGAATACGCCCGACAAAGCTGCAATGTATGAACTTGGTTCGAATTTTATGACCAAACATCATATTAAGCAGTTGAGTGTTAACCACTGGGCTAGAGATAACCGTGAGCGCAGCCAATACAATAGCTTAGCGAAAACGTATGCAGAAGTGCTGCCAATTGGGTGTGGCGCTGGCGGTAACATCGGTGGCTACGGAATGATGCAACACCGATCGTTAGATGCCTATATGCAAGCGATTAAGAGCGGTGATTCTGTCATCGCTATGATGACAAAACAGCACGCATTTGAACCGCTATTTGCTGCATTAAAATCTGGTTTTGATAGTGGTGTTGTGCGTAAAGCATTACTGCCAGCGTTAGCTGGCGAAGACGCATTTGAGTTTTTCATGCCATTATTTAAACAGTGGCAGCAAAAAGGTCTCGCTGAGCTAGATAGCCAGTATTTGGTTCTTACGCTAGCGGGACGATTCTGGGCTGTGAGTTTGGCTCAGGCATGTATTCAAGTGCTGCAGCAAACAGATGTTGCAGCAAAGCATATTGACTCGATGGCGGTTTAGCCTGGTTGAGTTTATAGAAACTAAAGCCTTGTAAGTATAAGTACTAAAAGGGTTGTATAGGGTACTGGAACAAAAATTATGGATACATTGAAACAGCAAGTTGCTCAATTGATGGAGCAAGAACCAAAACTTTTACCTGCGGCTATTGCAGAGCGTTTGAACGTTTCTGAGTTTGAAGCTGTGGCAGCGCTACCTGATGAAATGGTTGCGCTTGCACCAGGTGAGCAAGCACAAGCGACGTTAGAGGGCTTGGTTGGTTTCGGTACGGTGACCACCATCGTCCACTCTTTTGGCTCTATCTTTGAAGTGAAAGCGCCGTTTCCCAAAGGAAAAGTGGCGCGCGGCTACTACAACCTGATGGGAAAAGAAGGTGAGTTGCACGGTCACCTGCTATTAGACAATGTGAAAAACATCGCTTTGGTCAGCAAACCATTCATGGGTCGAGAGAGTCATTACTTTGGTTTCTTTGATGAGCAAGGCAACAACATCTTTAAAATTTATTTGGGTCGAAACGAAAAACGCGAACTGATTCCACAGCAGGTTGAACGTTTCAAATCGATGCAAGCAGAACTAAAAAAATAACGATATTTGGAGAAAGTAAATGGACCAGCAAGTTAAACAAGAGCGACTTCAAGGACGACTAGGGCCGGAAATTAAAGAGTTTCGTCAAGAGCGTAAAACGATTCAATTGGCGACTGTTGATGCTGAAGGCCGTCCAAATGTTAGCTATGCCCCTTTTGTACAGAATCAAGAAGGCTACTTCGTGTTGATTTCTCAGATTGCGCGTCATGCTCGCAACCTAGAAGTTAACCCACAAGTTTCGCTAATGATGATTGAAGATGAAGACTCATCGAAACAGCTATTTGCACGTAAGCGTTTAACTTTTGATGCTGTCGCGACTGTGGTCGAGCGCAATACTGAACTTTGGCAACAAGTTGTTGCTCAAATGGAAGGTCGCTTTGGCGAGATCATTCAAGGGCTAAGTCAGCTCGAAGACTTTGTGCTGTTCAACCTCAAAGCAGACAGCGGTTTGTTTGTGAAAGGCTTCGGTCAAGCCTATCAGGTGTCTGGTGATGATCTGGTTGACTTTGTTCATCTACAAGAAGGCCATAAGAAAATATCTAACGGCTAATTAGCAATGAACACATAGTGTTATCGCAATCTAAGGGAGCTATACTGCTCCCTTTGTTTTTCTTAGGGACAAGTGTGTGAAACCAGTAAGCAAAGATCACGGCGAAATCTGCTATCCATTTATCTATAAAGACAGTCCAATCTGTGATTTTGAAATTGCCTCGGATGAGCTGTGTAGCCGAATTGGCTTAGTGTTGACTATGGAAATAGACCCACTGAGTCGTGATGTTCTTACTCGCTTACAGCCAAATATTTACCATTTGAACGGTTCTGTTCGCGGTAAGTTGGCAATCACCGAGGCTGAGCTCAGCGAACTTTACTCTGATTACAATCGTCTCAGAGATAAGTTGTCCGGTGGTTTTAAGGGGTTTGTTTTACCCGGTGGTCATCGCATTGCTGGTGAGCTGCATTTGTGTCGTACGCAAGCCAAGAAAGTTGTGCGTGCTCTGGTTGCTATTGAACATGCAGGCAAGAAAAAACCTGATCTGATTCTCTTTAGGTACGCGAACTTGGTCGCCAATGTCATGTATACGTTAGCCTCTTACACCAACTTCATCACTGACACCCAAGAAGTTGAATTTGTGAGTAAAAGCTACGCTATGCCAAAAACAAAATAAGGGTGCGTAAGCGCCCCTATCTCTTTATCCTCAATAAGCAAAGCCATTTCCTTACTAACTTTTAATAATTATTCTGGTTCTCACGCATGGTCTAAACTCTAGATATACGTAGTGATTGGATAGTCTGATGATCCCAATGGCGCTGAGAGCAATACTGTATTGCTGCTTGATGATGTCGTGGCCGTCTGTTGCTATCGCTACTGAAGAGCAAAGTAAGGCAATAAAGACGGTGCCGATAATTACCATCGGTGGGGCGATTGCTCCTGCTGTAGGCGATTATGTGACGAAAGAAATCACTCGTGCCAACCAACTAAGCCATGTCCCTGCGGTTGTCATTACGATTGATACACCCGGTGGGTTAGTCAGCAGCCTTCGGGATATCAACCAATCAATCTTGTCCTCAAGCGTTCCTATTCTGTGTTTGGTGCACCCACGAGGCGCGCGAGCGGCCAGTGCGGGCACATTCATTCTTTACGCTTGTCATATTGCTGCTATGTCCCCAGCGACTACGCTTGGGGCTGCAACGCCGGTTAGTATTGGCGGGTCTCCCCCAAACCAAACGGAAGAGCAAACAAACGAACCTAGCGCAATGGAGAAGAAAGTATTGAACGATTCTATCGCCTACATTCGCTCATTGGCTCAGCTAAGAGGGCGCAATGAAGAATGGGCAGAGGCCGCAGTGCGTGATGCCGCAACGTTATCTGCTCCAGAAGCGTTAGAAAACAACGTGATTAATATGATTGCCGATTCGCCTCAGCAATTACTGGAAAAACTCAATGGTTTGACTATTCGGCTCGAAGATGAGGACGTTGTTTTGGATTTGTCGTCGGCTTTGCTGGAACAACGTAAACCTGATTGGCGTAATCAATTTCTCGCCACAATAACTGACCCGAATATCGCGTATTTGTTGATGATTATTGGGGTATATGGCCTGTTGTTGGAATTTTATAGCCCAGGCTTTGGTGTTGCAGGGGTAGTCGGGGCAATCAGTTTGTTGATCGCGACCTACGCGTTTCAAATGCTGCCAGTCAATTACGTCGGTGTCGGTTTGATTCTGCTTGGCCTTGGGCTTTTGGTTGCTGAGTCCTTGGTGCCGAGTTTTGGCATTTTAGGTTTCGGAGGTGTGATCGCATTTGTGCTTGGTTCAATCTTCTTAATAGACAGTGACATTCCAGAGTTGCGTGTTTCACTTCCTCTTATCTACTCCCTAGCGGCGACTTCAGCTGCGTTCATGATATTCGTGCTTCGGCGGTTGTGGCAGTTGAGGCGCTCGCGGGTGGTAAGTGGTGTTGAGAATTTGATTGGCTGTCATGCTGTGGTTGAGTTTACCTTCGATACTCAAGGTTATGTGTATATTGAAGGCGAGCGTTGGTCGGCGCACGGCGAAGGTTCCTATCACAAAGGTGAAGAAGTGATCGTTGAAGCGGTGGAAGGATTGACGCTTCAAATAAGGAAAAAAGAAGGAGGTTGATATGGTTGAGCAGTTGATTGCTAGCGGTATGCTTACCCCTGTTATTATCGTAGGGCTGATACTCTTGATAGCGTTCAGCTTGTTTCGCGTGTTAAGAGAGTACGAACGTGGGGTGATTTTCTTTTTGGGGCGCTTTCAATTAGTCAAAGGTCCAGGGCTAATTGTGGTTATTCCCATCATTCAACAGATCGTTAAAGTGGATATGCGAACGGTGGTGATGGATGTCCCGAGTCAAGATGTGATCAGTCGTGACAACGTCTCTGTCCGAGTGAATGCTGTGATTTATTTTCGGGTTGTGGATGCACAGAAAGCCATCATTAATGTAGAAGACTATCTGGCGGCGACATCCCAGCTAGCGCAGACCACGCTCCGATGGTTGGGGAATTAAAGTCTCCGATGTGGAAATTAAGCACGTGGATTTGAACGAAAGCATGATTCGAGCGATTGCTAAACAGGCTGAGGCTGAACGTGCAAGACGCGCGAAAGTGATTCATGCCTCTGGTGAAATGGAAGCATCTGAGAAGCTTGTGGAAGCGGCGAACAAAATGGCGGCTGAGCCAAATGCAATGTTGCTCCGCTATTTGCAGACATTAACCGAAATCGCCGGAGAGAAAAGTTCGACGATAGCATTCCCACTACCAATGGAATTGATGGAAGGGCTATTTAAAGGCCGATCATCGAAAGGAAAATCAGATTAATACGTGAAGCAAAAAGCCCCTTGAAAGGGGCTTTTAATTTTAATGTTTAGCTATGCATTTTCGCGATTACACGCCAGCTTCTTGGTAAAGACGGCGGCATGCGCGACCATCGCTGTGGAACAAGTGGCAACGATGCGCTGGGACACCAATCGCCAGTTTGTCACCGACTTCAACAGGCAATGTGTCTGGCTGACGGTAGATAACGTCTGCGTCTGCGCCTTCTAAGTTCAGGTAGACTTGAGTTTCGTTACCTAGCTTCTCAACAATCATTACTTCGCCTTCGATGGTTGCATCACCATCTTCCGCTGTCAGCAAGTGCTCAGGGCGTACACCCATCGACATGCGATCGCCACGGTTTACGGTGGTGCCATCAACTGGGATCCAGAAAGACGTACCGTTTGAAACTTGAACCTTAACGCGCTCAGATTCTACTTCGTCAATGAAAACACTCATGAAGTTCATCTTTGGTGAGCCAATGAAACCGGCTACGAAGCGGTTTTCTGGGTAATGGTAAAGCTCTAGAGGCTTACCAACTTGAGAGACGAAACCTGCATCAAGAACGACGATCTTGTCAGCCATGGTCATCGCTTCGACTTGGTCGTGAGTAACGTAAATCATGGTACAACCGAGTTTACGTTGTAGCTTAGTGATTTCTGAACGCATCTGAACACGAAGTGCAGCATCTAGGTTAGATAGTGGCTCATCCAGAAGGAAAACATTAGGTTGGGAAACCAAAGTACGACCAATTGCTACACGTTGACGTTGACCGCCTGACAGCGCTTTAGGTTGGCGCTCTAGTAGGTGGCTTAACTGAAGAATTTCAGCCGCATGCTCAACACGTTTATCGATTTCGCCTTTGTCGGCTTTGGCAAGTTTAAGGCCGAAAGACATGTTGTCGTATAGGTTAAGGTGAGGGTAAAGAGCGTAAGACTGGAATACCATACCCACGCCACGCTTAGATGGTTCGACGTCGTTCATACGTTCGTCGCCAATGTATAGATCGCCAGAAGTAATGTCTTCTAGGCCAGCAATACAACGAAGTAGTGTGGATTTACCACAGCCTGATGGACCGACGAAAACGACAAATTCGCCTTCTTTGATATCTAGGTCGACATTTTTCGAAATTAAAACATCGCCATACGCTTTGCATACATTTTTTAACGTGACACTCGCCATCTAGCTCGTCCTCGATCAAGATTTTTATAACTTACTGCTCATCATTATATGAATTAGGGTTTGAGCAATAACAGTAGGAATTCGGTAATTGTGCCGTCTAATATGCGGCTTGTTATCATTAGAGTAAGAAAAAAGGGTGATGAACTCAACGAAGTATATTGATGTTACATCACCCATCGAAGCCAACAACTGGGTTACCTCCCCCGTACAAAGTCAGTGCCTCCCCCGTGCAAAAATAATTACTACGAACACATCATTTGTAACAGCAACCCATAGGCGGCTTGTAAGCCAGTGAGTTCTCAGAGAGTCATTTCTAAAGAGAACAACTGGAAAGGGTTCTTACTATCCACTCTTGGATGACTGTAGTTTCGCGATTTCGTCTAGTAGCTGCATCCTCCTAATCTCACTTTTTGTAGGGGGAGTAGGAGGGGAGGAGGGCGTATAGGGATGAAAAGGCATAGAGAGATCGACTTCAAATAAATTTGCTCATATAGATTGAATTCGATCACATTAATCTCGGTTTTTGTGATTCTTGTCGCCAACGTGAAACGTGTCGGATCACGAAAATAAGCCATAATAGCAAGGGCGTAGGGAGTAGGAGGATGAGTCTTATTGATTTTTCTCTGAATATAGATGGCGAAATACGGCGAAACCTCTATATGGTTTACCCTACAACACAAATATAAAAAGGATATGAACATGAAAAATGCCCTAAGCACAGTAGCGCTAAGTACTCTAGTTGCTCTTGGCTCTTTTGGTGCGAATGCTGCTATCGAAGAAGGTCAATTAACCATTTGGATTAACGGTGACAAAGGCTACAACGGACTTGCTGAAGTAGGTAAACAGTTCGAAGAAGAAACAGGTATCAAGGTAACTGTGGCTCACCCAGACGGCCTAGAATCGCGCTTCCCGCAAGTTGCGGCGACGGGTGATGGTCCTGATATTGTGTTTTGGGCACACGACCGTTTTGGTGGCTACGCAGAAGCAGGTTTGCTAGCTGAGCTAAAACCGTCTAAAGAGATCCAAGAAGGCATCGTTGATTTCGCATGGGATGCAGTGAAATATGATGGAAAAATCATCGGCTACCCAATCGCTGTAGAATCTCTATCTCTTATCTACAACAAAGACCTAGTTCCTACACCGCCTAAGAGCTGGGAAGAAGTTGCAGCTATCGATGCAAAACTTAAGAAAGACGGTAAATCTGCAATTATGTGGAACCTAAAAGAACCGTACTTCACATGGCCACTAATGGCTGCAGACGGTGGTTACGCATTTAAATACGGTGCTGAAGGTTACGACGTGAAAGATGCGGGTATCGCAAACAACGGCGTAAAAGATGCAATGAACTTCGTTAAGGGTCTAGTAGACCAAGGCGTAATCTCTGCGGATATGGATTACTCAGTGTCTGAGTCAGCCTTCAACCAAGGTAAGACTGCGATGACTATCAACGGCCCATGGGCTTGGGGTAACATCGAAACATCGGGCATCAACTACGGTGTAACAACGCTTCCTAAGTTCAATGGTCAATCTTCTAAGCCATTCGTTGGTGTACTAACAGCGGGTATCAGCACAGCTTCTCCAAACAAAGACCTAGCGGTTGAGTTTATCGAGAACTACCTACTGACAAACGATGGTCTACGTAAAGTAAACGACGACAAGCCACTAGGCGCTGTTGCTCTAAACTCGTTCCAACGTGAGCTAGATTCAGACAAGCGTATCGCAGCGACAATGGACAACGCGATGAACGGCGAAATCATGCCAAATATCCCACAAATGAACGCTTTCTGGGGTAGCGCGAAGAGCGCAATCATCAACATCGTTGATGGCCGCCAATCAGTAGACGCTGCACTAGCGGATGCTGAGAAGCAAATGACTAAATAATCTTAAGTAGTACCCTTTTAAGGAGGGGGTAACCCCTCCTTCATTTCATTTTTTATTCTATATTTATCGCTAGCAGGTTCCTCTATGCAGTCAATTCAAGGTACCGATGCAATGACATCACCAACAACGAATTTACCGGCAAGCAAGAGTGTATTCATTAAATGGGCTCTTTTAGGTTCAGTGGGAATCATTAATGGTTATGCGACCATTCTGATGTATTCTCGCGGTGAGATGGCGTTTGCGCTGCTTACCGTTATTCTTACGGCACTGGCCCTCTATATTTTCGGCAGTAAAAAGACCTACGCACATCGCTATATCTACCCAGGTATTGCGGGCATGATTTTGTTCATCCTTTTCCCACTTGCGTACACCATCGGTCTTGCATTCACTAATTACAGCGCTAAAAACCAACTTTCTTTTGAGCGCGCTCAGTCGGTACTGATGGATCGCACTTATCAAAGTGGTGATAGCTACCCGTTTACACTCTATAAAACAGAAGATGGTCACCGAATTGCCGTTAAGTCTGGCGAGACACTGTTAGCAACAGACACGTTTAATTTGGCATCGATTGCGTCGGCGGAAATGGTACTCAGTCCAGTAGACTCTGTTGCAGGCGATAAAGAAAAAATCAAAACCATCATCCAAAATCGCTCTAACCTGAATACGCTTGATCTCAACATGCCATCAGGCGAAGAAATTCGTATGAGTGGTTTGCGTAAGTTTGCTGCGGTCGTTCCTCTGTACACTCTTCAGGAAGACGGTGAATCGCTACTGAACAATAAAACAGGCGAGACGCTACGTCCAAACCTAGACAAAGGTTTCTACCAGCCTGTAGATGAGAATGGACAGTTCGTCGGCTCTACTGTTTCTCCAGGCTTCGTCGTGGGTATCGGTACTCACAACTTTGAACGAGTTTGGAAAGACGATGGTATTAAAGAACCATTCATCAGTATCTTCTTCTGGACACTACTGTTCTCGGCAATCAGCGTGGCATTAACCGTGATTATCGGTCTAGTCCTTGCGAGTGTGGTTCAGTGGGAGGAGCTGAAAGGCCGTGCAGTCTATCGCGTACTGCTGATCCTGCCTTACGCCGTTCCAGCGTTCATCTCGATTCTTATTTTCAAAGGTTTGTTCAACCAAAGCTTTGGTGAAGTCAACATGGTACTTGAAGGCCTGTTTGGTATTAGCCCTGCGTGGTTCTCAGACCCATTCCTTGCCAAGTTAATGATCATCATCGTTAATACGTGGCTAGGTTTCCCGTACATGATGATTTTATGTATGGGTCTATTGAAAGCTATCCCAGAAGATTTGTACGAAGCGTCGGCTATCGATGGTGCAAACTTCATTGATAACTTCCGCAAGATCACTATGCCATTGATGATAAAACCGCTAACACCGCTATTGATTGCTAGTTTCGCGTTTAACTTCAATAACTTCGTGCTTATTCAGCTATTGACTCAAGGTGGTCCAAACATGATTGGTACGTCTGAACCTGCTGGTTACACAGACTTACTGGTTAACTACACCTACCGTATTGCATTCGAAGGTGCTGGTGGTCAAGACTTCGGTCTAGCAAGTGCAGTTGCAACGCTTATCTTCCTATTGGTTGGCGCTCTCGCACTACTCAACTTACGCGTGACTAAAGTAGCTCAGGATTAAGGAGACATAACATGGCAATGGTACAAGGTAAGTCATTAAAATACCGTGTTTGGGCTACTCACATCGCAATGTGGGCGTTCCTAGCGCTGATTATCTTCCCACTATTGATGATCATTGCGATCTCGTTTCGTGAAGGTAACTTCGCTACGGGTAGCATCATCCCAGAGAACCCATCATTGGATCACTGGAAACTGGCATTGGGCATTTCGGTCACTAACGCTGATGGTTCGGTAACACCACCACCGTTCCCAGTTCTGACTTGGTTGTGGAACTCTGTGAAAGTCGCGGGTATCTCATCAATTCTGATTGTGGCACTTTCTACGACATCGGCTTACGCGTTTGCACGTATGCGTTTCAAGGGTAAGAACACCATCTTAAAAGCGATGATGATCTTCCAGATGTTCCCTGCAGTGTTGGCGTTGGTGGCGATTTATGCGTTGTTTGACAATTTAGGCCAATACATTCCGTTTCTAGGTTTGAACACTCACGGCGGCCTAATCTTCTCGTACTTGGGCGGTATCGCTCTACACGTATGGACGATTAAAGGTTACTTTGAAACGATTGATAATTCGCTAGAAGAAGCCGCTGCACTGGATGGTGCAACACCATGGCAGGCCTTTAGATTAGTACTGCTACCGCTTTCAGTGCCTATTTTAGCAGTAGTGTTTATCTTGTCATTTATCATGGTAGTGGGCGAGGTTCCGGTAGCATCTTTACTACTTTCTGATGTAGACTCATATACATTAGCGGTTGGTATGCAGCAGTATCTCTACCCTCAGAACTATCTATGGGGTGATTTCGCAGCTGCAGCAGTATTGTCTGCACTACCTATCACTATCGTATTTTTACTTGCGCAGCGTTGGCTTGTCGGAGGACTTACCGCCGGCGGTGTGAAAGGATAATAACGATAAGGGGCGACCGTAAAGGTCGCCCCATTTTGTTCTCAGCTTAACACTTTTGGTTTGGCCGCCGACTCGTTAAGCGTGAGTGCAGATCTGGCGTTACGCATAGCTGGCTGTTAGCTAGATTCCTTACTAATTTCCACTACTAACAGTTTTTGTAACCAAAACCCGAGCTTAGCTTGGGTTTTTTTATGTCTGTTAGGTAACGCTGTTCAGTATAAGCCGTGCGGTAAAACAGCATAGTAGGTGAAAACGGCTGTGCGACGAGGTGTTGAAAGGAATATGCAACCGACATCTTTGTTACATAAAACTGCGAGGTTTATATAAAATTGGCAGGGGAAATAAAGGGTTAGAACTCTCGGCTAGAGGGTGCAACGCCAAGATACTGAAGTAATACATAGATACTTTCTTGCTGCAGGGCAACCTTACGGAATAGATCCGCGAACGTATCGTCTCCACCAAAACAGGTACGGATATAGTGATTGATCTCACTATCGTTATAGCCTTCAACATACATAGTGCGCACCCACTGATACTCCACTGCTTTTAAATTGTTAATCGTGGCTTCACTTAAGGTGGTTTTTTCCAGACCCAAACTGATCTCCTTTCTCTTTCTTTGAAGGCTCTTATCCGCTAAACGTGGCAAGTCCACGTTGGTGTGCCGAATTAAAGCAAATGAAGATGAAAGAAAAATGACAATCGCTGCCGTGTAGTGTCAGGATGAATTATTTACCCGTGTTGGAAGAGATAAACGGTAACAAGAGCTCAGATGAAACATACTGAGAGCCCTTAAGGGACAAATGACCGTAATCCCAAACGATAGGTGTATTCTCAGTATCGATTTTGGCTAAGCAGCCGGTCTGTTTGTCGCACAGAGAGTCGATCAGAGACAAATAGTGCAACTCCTTATCTGTTTGGTAACGCACACTGAGAGCCAGATTTGTTGCTTCGATATCACTCGCCAAAGTTTCGTAAGGGATATGTACCGTTGAACGGTCAAAATACTCGCCTTTTGCAAGTATTCTAGGCAGGCTAGGGCGCCATTGGGGCGTAGGGCCAACCAGCACGACCTCTTGTACCCCTAGAGCTTTAATCGCTTTTGCCAGTTGAGTGAAATCACTTTGTTCGTGAAAGTTAGCCTGTGCTAATACCACTACTTCTGGTTGATATCGCTTTATGAAATTAAGAGCAAATTGATTCGAGGCTTTACACGCTGCGAATTTAGTTCCTTTTAATGCAGAGTTTGCAGCTGCATTTAGGCTCGGTCGGCAAGAAGAAGTGGCGATTTGCAATAGGTTTAGGTCACTCGGTATGTGTCTCAAACCGTATGATATCGCCTGAGCATGAGAATCTCCCCAAAGTAGAACGTTGACTTTTCGGTCGCTAAAATCCGTACAGTAGCTGGCCAATGATGTTCTGACTTTGTTTGGAGTGCTTTTGTAGTCGAAGAAATTGCATTCGTGACTGTAGGAAAGATAGATCTTCTCTCGATAATCATGCGAGGCATAGCGATTAAGGAACTGGCTTTGAGCACTAGTAGAAACGACGCGGATATCGGTTGTTATGCCTCTTTGATCCCATACAACAAAGCAGAGAACAAGGGCTATGCTAAATATGAAGGTCGGTTTGGAAAATAATTGTCGCGTCCATTTGAGATCTTGGTGTTTTCTAAACCTACTTTCTACCAAGGTATAGCTCATGAACCCTAGTAGCACAGATAAAACAATACCGACGGGTATATACCAAGTTGTAGAGACATGTTCTTTGAGTAGTACTGCGATTGGCCAATGCCATAGGTAAATAGAGTAAGAGTAAAGCCCAAGGTTTTGGAACAATCGATTGTTTGAAAACCAGTTGTTTTGGATATTCGCCGCGATAACCAGTGCCGTCCCGATTACAGGAAGTAGAGTGAAGTAGGAAGGCCATAGAGTCTCTTTACCTGCTAGCAGATAGCTGGCAGCTATCATACTCAGACCTACATAAAACAAGCTGTGCTGCTTGTACTTTGAGAGTGCAATTGGGAAGAGGAAAACAATACCCCCCGCTAGCATTTCCCATGCGCGAGTGGGCAATAAAAAATAGCTAGGTGTTGGCCACTTTGCAGAAGCGACAACACTCAAGGCGAAGCTTGAAATCGCAGCAAAAACTAGAAACCATTTAAAGGTTTTGATAGATAGGAAACGCAGAGCCAAGACAACAATGATTGGGTATATAACGTAGAATTGCCATTCGACAGATAAAGACCAAGTATGAAGTAATGCGTTGTATTGTGAGCCAGGGTCGAAATACCCCGAGTTACGCCAGTAAGTAAAATTAGAGGTAAACAGAAGGCTATTAAAAGCGTTTTTTCCTAGGTCGCGGTATTCAACGGGAATCAACATGAACCAGCCATAAATCATCAGGAATATGCAAAGTACGGCTAGGGCTGGAATAATTCTTAGGGCTCGAGAGTGATAAAATCCCAGCAATGAAAATCGTTCTGATTGGTATGCGGTAACGATAATGCTGGTCATCAAGTAGCCAGAGATAACAAAAAAGACATCAACACCAGCAAACCCACCTGAAAGAACGGGGGCATTGAAGTGAAACAGTACAACAGCGATAACGGCTATCGCGCGGAGGCTGTTTAGATCGTTTCTAAATGTCATCTGTGAGTCCTTTCGAAAAGAAATTCAAATCTAATCAGCGGGCTCTTGCGGTCTGAATAAAATGGCCCACCAAGTTGGTGGGCCAAATATTAGTATGTTCTCCCAAAATGAGACATCGGGCAAAAAGGTGTTTTACTAGCTACAAAGTATGGTTTTGGTATTAGGTAAAGCAGCGGCTTACTTCAAATACTTAACGTGTGCTTCCATCTCTTCGCCGATTTCCTTACGCATGTTCATTAGGCGTACAGCGGAATCGCGAAGTTGAATATCCTCGTCTGTTTCTGGAATCCATTCTGGCACTTTGGTCGGTTTTCCATTGCCATCGACAGCAACCATGATCACGATACAGTGCGTAGTTAAGCGGTTGTTGAGTTCTTTGGGATCACTAGCTTGAACATCAATCGCAATGTGCATAGAAGAGCTACCAGTGTAGATAACCTTACCGGTGACTTCGACCAAGTTGCCGACAAAAATAGGTTCTACAAATCGAATCCCACCAGCATAGGCGGTGATACAGTATTTACCACTCCAACCCGCCGCACAGGCGTAGGCCGCTAAATCAATCCATTTCATCACGGCGCCGCCGTGTACTTTGCCCCCGAAGTTAACGTCTCCCGGTTCAGCTAAAAATCGCAATGTAATATCGCGTTGTCCACTGCTCATAGTGTGTACATCCTTATTTGTTATCATTCTTGTTTGATAACAAAGTTGTCAAATAACTGCAACATATATAGAAAGGTAGCCTATATCCGATTAAATATCGGTCAAGCGTGGTTTTTCAGTGGTATCGAGAGACGAAAAAACGGCTGAACTTGTCAGCCGTTTAGTGGTTTGGGGAACCTTAAGGAGCAGTCTAAAGTGTTACTTACGCACTTCTTCACATTCGCCTTCAATGACGTTGGCTTGTTGAGGTTGCTCGAACGGAGAAGCGTAACCTTGTTGCTTCATTTGTTTTTGAATACGTTTGCCAGTGATTAGCGCAGCAATTGCGAGTGGAATAGCCATCAACAAGCTGAAGATAAGTGCAAACATACCAGTGACAAGTGCAATGATACCTACAAAAAATCGATTCATAATCTTTACCTCATTTCGTTATGTATAGGCTAACAAAGTCAATATGAATGAAACATGAACAACTTATTGTGAGTCATAAAGACATAATGATGTACTTTATTCCCTGTTTTTTTTAGGTCTATTTGACCTTTATAAAATTGTGGAAAATGGTCTTTTCATTAAAAATCAGAGAGTTATGTTTTGGCACGCAATATGCCATAGAGGGTTCAGAAATAATCATTGTAAGCCAAGTACTTACTATAATAATTGGAGCCCAAATATGTTCTGTATTCAGTGTGAACAAACTATTCAAACCCCGACTGTTAAGGGGTGTTCTTTTTCGCAAGGTATGTGTGGTAAAACGTCAGAAGTATCTGATCTACAAGATGTTCTCGTCCACTCCTTACAAGGTGTGTCTTTCTGGGCCAATTTAGGCCGTTCATTTGGTGTGGTTGTTCGCGAAATAGATGAATGGGCACCACAAGCTTTCTTTGCCACTTTGACGAACGTTAACTTCGACCCTGAGCGCATTATCAAGTTTGCTCAGAAGTCGCATCAATACAAGGTTGAGTTAGAAGAAAAAGTACGCGCAGCTGCTTTAGTTACTGGGTTCGAAATTCCAGAGTTATCACCTGCTGCACAGTTTAACCTGCCGACCGAACCAGAAGCTTTGCTTGCGCTTGCCCCTCAAGCGGCGGTAAACCGTGGTAAAGAGTCGCAGCATGAGGATGTCATTGGATTACGTTTACTTTGCCTGTATGGGTTAAAAGGTGCTGCAGCTTATATGGAACACGCTCGTGTTCTTGGTCAAACTGACGAACAGATTCAAGGTGAATATCACCAAATTATGGCACTGCTTGGGACAGACCCGACAGACCTACAGCAACTTCTCGATACCTCAATGCAGATCGGCTTGATGAACTACAAAGTGATGGAGATGCTGGATAAAGGTGAAACAGACACGTTCGGCCACCCAGAGCCGACGGCTGTTAATGTAAAGACGGTAAAAGGGCATTGTATTCTTGTTTCAGGGCATGACCTACACGATCTAGAGAAGATTCTGCAACAAACTGAAGGTAAGGGCATTAACGTTTACACCAACGGTGAGATGCTGCCTGCACATGGTTATCCAGAACTGAAGAAGTATCCACATCTAGTGGGTAACTACGGCAGTGCGTGGCAAAACCAGCAGAAGGAATTTGCTAACTTCCCTGGTGCGATTGTGATGACATCAAACTGCTTGCTTAACCCGAATGTCGGCCAATACGCTGATCGCCTGTTCACTCGCAGTATCGTTGGTTGGCCTGGTGTCGCTCACGTTGAAGGGGATGATTTCAGCCAAGTGATTGAGTGTGCGCTAGCGCAGCCGGGATTCCAGCACGATGAAATCGAGCAGATGATCACGGTAGGGTTTGGTCGTAATGCTCTGATGGAAGCGGCTCCGGCTGTTATTGACCAAGTGAAGGAAGGCAAGATCAAGCACTTCTTCTTAGTGGGAGGCTGTGATGGTGATAAGTCAGAACGCAGCTACTACACCGACTTTACTGCTCAAGCACCAGAGGACACGCTTATTCTCACCCTTGCGTGTGGTAAGTTCCGCTTCAACAAGAACCAATTTGGCGACATTAATGGCATTCCACGCTTGTTGGATGTTGGTCAATGTAACGATGCATATTCTGCGATTCAGTTGGCGTTGGCACTCTCTAAGGAATTTGATTGCGGGATCAACGAACTGCCATTGACCCTCGTGCTTTCGTGGTTTGAGCAAAAAGCGATCGTAATCTTGCTGACGCTATTCGCACTAGGCGTGAAAGGTATTTACACCGGTCCGACTGCGCCAGCATTCTTGACTGATAACTTACTGAAAATTATCCAAGAGCAGTTCGATATGCGAGCGATTTCATCGCCAGAGCAAGACTTAGCAACCATTTTGGAAGCCGTAGCTTAACTCCCCAAAGTAAAGAGCCTCCCATGAGGCTCTCTTCTCCATGAATCATTGAGAGGTTTGCACTATGCAAGCGTGGCTAGACAACGAAGCGCTAGAACTTGTCTGTGTCCGAAAGTGGCATGAAACACCCGATACGGTCAGCCTAGAGCTGAGCAGTAGAAATTCCGATGTCAGGTTTGATTTCAAGCCGGGACAATTCATCACCTTAGGCGTCAATATGCCCGAGAAACTAGACTATCGAGCCTATTCGATAAGCTCTCGTCCGGGGGAAAAACAACTGAAGCTGACCATCAAACGTGTAGAAGGAGGACTCGTCTCCAACTACATGGTTGACCATTTCGATGAAGGTGATGAAGTGGACGTGCTAAAGCCGGCTGGGGCTTTTAATAGCGTAGATTGCCTGCCTTCTAAATCGAATAGAGTCACATTGGTGAGTGCTGGTTGCGGAATCACGCCTGTTATGGCGATGACTCAGCAATGGCTTGCGACCAATGAAAATATTGATATCGATTTTATTCATATGGCGCGCAGTAGAGAAGAAACCATCTACTATCATGAGTTACTTGCGCTGGAAGCAGAGCATGAGAATTTTCATCTTAAGTTGCTGCTTAAAGACGCGAGCAACACACAATGCCCACAAGGTCGATTAGATAAAAACTGGTTGTTGAAACTGAGCCCAGATATTCAAGAGCGTACAGTGTACCTATGTGGCCCAGTTGGGTTCATGCAGGATGTTGAGCGTTACCTCACTGAAATCGATTTTGACATGGCTAATTTCTACCAGGAAAGCTTTACCCCTAAAGCGTCAGAAATTATGGATTCGACAGCCGATACTGGTTCATCGAGTGTGAAAGTGGTGGTGCCTGATTTTGGCGTTGAATTCGCGGCTGACAAAGGCAGTGCTTTGATTGATTCGTTAGAGCAAGCCGGAGTACCGGTTATTGCGGCTTGCCGAAGTGGTATCTGTGGGTCGTGTAAGTGTAAGGTGAACAAAGGTGAGGTGGTAAGTAGCAGTACTGAAACTCTCACCGAAGAAGAGATCGCTCAAGGGTATGTACTCGCCTGTTCGAGCCAAGTACAGTCGGATGTCGAGGTGGGCCTCGGGTAGTTTTGCTTATTGATGCACTTTGAAGCTCATAGTCGAAGTAAAAAAGAGCCATTGCTTGTTCTAGAATCAGCAATGGCTCTTTTGATTTTAGCTAATTATTTTAATGGGTTAGTCGCCCAAAGGCTGCCTGTCACCACCGCCTCGGTGCGAGTCTAACGCCACCTTAAGCCTTCTGAGTTTGTCTCTTGAACGGTTCTTATGATTCACCGCAAGGCCCATTGAAATCACGTCGACAAGTGCCAACATGGCGTAACGAGACGCAGACGGCTTATAAATAAAATCCGTTTCCATGTGCTTAATGGGTAGGACAATATCCGCGGTTTTGGCAAGCGGCGTGTCTTGAGGGGTAATTGCGATGACTTTCAAGCCGTACTGTTTGGCAAGCTCTGCTGTTTCGGTAATCACAGGCGTGAAACCCGTCGCCGATATCATAACCATCACGTCACTGGCATCTGCTGTCGCTGCTACCATGCGAGACATTAAGCCATCGTTATAGGCAACAACAGGATAACCTAAGCGGAACAAACGGTGTTGAAGTTCTTGTGAAGCGATAGTTGAGCCTCCACCCATGCCAATAGCGATGATCTGTCTAGCATTATGTAACCAGTGGACTGCTGTCTCGACATCCTGTTCGTTAAACAGAGTTCGATTAATATCTAAGCTTTGCTTAATCGACTCATAAATGCCTTGATAGCCCGTTTGATCGACTGGCTCTAAGATGAATCGTTGCCCAACGGTGAGGGTTTGAGCCAACTTAATTTTCATGTCGCGAACATTGCTACATCCGACTGCTTTGGCGAAGCGGGTGATGGTCGCTTCGCTGACCTCTGCACTCTCGGCGAGCTCAGTAATGCTGGCATTGGCTGCGAAATTAATGTCGTCCATGATCAATTTGGCGACTTTCTTTTCTGCATCACGAAGAACCGGAAATCGTTCCGTTATCTGTGAAATGATGTCTACTTCTAAACTCAAGAATCCAGATCCTTTTTAGGGGGCTATCAAACTAGCCCCAGTATATCGTATTAATGGTGGGTTAAAAGCACGTCTCTACCCAGTGGGTTACTCGGTGCTGGTCATCACTGACTGCGATGTAACGCCATTTATCGAAAGTTAGGCACGGATGCGAAGTAGAAAAGGCAATTACATCGCCAACTTGAATGTCGCTGCTTTCATCGACTTCTACAAATGTGTGCTGATCCATTACCGCGGTTGAAGTGAGCCCATTTACAGAAATCGCTTCACCATTGCGATAGCCGCGTTCCGCGATAGGTAGCCCAGCATCGAACGCAACATCTCGCTTGCCTAGCCCAACCACTAACTTGGTTGGCTCCGGCCTAGAAATAACGTACGCCCAAACCTCAAGCGCGGATTCGAGATCGCCGCCTAATTCGCAGGCGTAACCTTGGTTATTCTGAGCACGCTGCATGACTTTACTTTGTGCATCTAGGTAAATACCTGTGTCGTGAATCGCATAGCACCCAGGGCGGATGATCGCGACACAATGAGTTAGGTTAGCCAAACATTCAGCAACAACGTCATACCATGCTGAGCCTGCGCCAGTAATGATTGGCTTTTCATGCACTAGGCCATCAAGAGACAGACTTTGTACCAGGTTCAACGTCTGATTCAGGAATGCACGGATGTCTTGTTCAGCATTATCACCGTGAATGACGCCTTCATACACTTCGATACCGGCCAAACTAATGGAAGGCATACCTTGAATGGCATCGGCTAACTCCATCACTTCTTCTGCGGTACGGCATCCACAGCGACCGCCTTCAACCCCAAACTCGATCAGGACGTTGAGCGTTTGGTTTCGTTTGGAAAAGAACGAGTCCAGTTGGTCGAGGTTTGCCAACGAATCAACACAGCAATAGAAGTCGACATCAAAGTCATTCAACAATTGCTCAATGATGGCCATGTTGGTCTTACCGACTAACTGGTTGGCCATAATGATGTGTTTAGCACCAGACATAGCAGCAACTTCCGCTTGAGCGGGCGTAGCCACGGTGACTCCCCACGCTCCACCTTGGAGCTGTTGGTGAAAGAAACTTGGTGTCATGGTGGTTTTGCCATGTGGACAAAGCTTCACTTGATGATGGTTGGCGAATGTTTGCATCCAACTGATGTTGTTGGTGAGTGCTGATTGTTTGATTACTGCGGCAGGTAGCGAAATTTCTTCATCAACAAGGCTGTAACTGTCGTGATTAGACTGTGATACAGCTCGCCCTTTTTGGCCTTTTTCGACTAATACAAAACTATCATTCTGATAGTTTCTAACATTTTCTCGGGTAGGGTTATGTTTCATTGTTGATTCCTAACATGGTTTAAGTTGTTGTATTTTAATGGTTAAAACTATCTATAACTTTTCTTGTGGTAGAAACTATCACACAATTTAAAATATTTTGTGTGTATTGTCACTGAAAACCGTAGGGGATCTTTTTAAGATGGCCACATCAAAACAGCGGGTTGAGAGAGTGATAAATGTTGTTCGATACCATAATTAAAAACGTAGAGGTGTTTGATGGCACCGGCGAACAAGCGTTTTGTGCAGATGTAGCAATCCGAGACGGAAAAATTGTCGAGATCGGCGAGGTCGATCACGAAGACTGCGGTCAACTTATTGAAGGTGCAGGCTTAGCTTTAGCACCGGGTTTCATCGATGTTCATACCCACGATGACACAAACGTGATTCGTTTCCCTGACTGCCTTCCAAAAATTAGTCAGGGTGTCACAACAGTGATTGTTGGTAACTGCGGTATCAGTGCGTCACCAACGGTATTGGCAGGTGATCCACCAGATCCAATGAACTTATTGGGTAAGAAAGACGATTTCAAATACCCAACCTTTGCAGCTTACGCAAAGGCGGTCGAACAAGCACAGCCAGCAGTTAACGTGGCGGCGTTAGTTGGTCATACCACACTGCGCAACCAAGTGATGGATGACTTACAGCGTACTGCGACTGAAGACGAAATTGCTCTAATGCAAACCAACCTAGATTTGGCGATGCAGCAAGGGGCGCTCGGTTTGAGCTCTGGTTTAGCCTATGCCAGCGCAAAGCAAGCAAACGCAAACGAAGTGATGCAATTGGCAACAGTACTGTCTGAGCATGGCGGTATCTACACCACTCACATGCGCACAGAATTCGAAGAAATTTTAAGTGCAATGGATGAAGCATTTGAGACTGGCCAATACGCAAAAGTGCCTGTGGTGATTTCTCACCTTAAGTGTGCGGGAGCCGGTAACTGGGGACGCACTGTCGAAGTATTGGATCTAATGGATAAAGTCTCTGAGCATCAAGATGTGTCTTGTGATTGCTATCCGTATTCAGCCAGTTCTTCAACGCTGGACCTAAAACAGGTGACCGATGACTTCGACATCTTTATTACGTGGTCTGAAACCAAACCTGAGCATGCGGGCAAGACGTTAAAAGTCATTGCGGACGAAATGAACCTACCGCTGATGGACGCAGCTAAAGCCATCCAACCAGCAGGTGCGGTATATCACTGCATGGATGAAGACGATGTGAAGCGCGTACTTAAGTACAAACTGACTATGGTGGGTTCTGACGGTTTACCCAATGACCCTCATCCACACCCACGTTTATGGGGGACGTTCCCGAAAGTGCTTGGTCATTATTGTCGTGAAGAGCAGTTGTTCTCAATGGCTGAAGCCATTCACAAAATGACGGGCATGTCAGCTAAACGCTACAACCTAGCAGGGCGCGGTGAAATCCGCCAAGGTGCGTTTGCGGACTTAGTCTTGTTCGATCCAAACAATATTAAAGACACAGCAACGTTTGAAAATCCTATTTCAGTTGCCGATGGAATTGAAAGTGTCTTTGTAAATGGTGAGTTAACTTACCAAAAAGGAAAAGTTAAAAATAATCGCTCTGGTGTTTTTATTTATCGTAAATAATTGAATTAAATAAAAACAACAAATTAGTTTAAATAAATATATTGGAAATAAGACCAATATAATCTGTAAAGAAGTGGAGTTAAAAATGACTATTAAACGTTACGGTGTTGAAGGCGGTACTGGTACAGGTGGACAACATTTACCATTTGCACGTGCAACGGAAGCTGGTGGTTTCCTATACGTTTCTGGCCAAACGCCAATGACGGACGGTGAAGTGGTTGAAGGTGGCATCATCGATCAGTCTCGCCTAGCAATTCAGAACTGTGTCGACATCATGACTGAAGCGGGATACACACTAGAAGACGTTGTACACGTTAAAGTGGTTCTAACGGATTCACGCTACTTCCAGTCATTCAACAAAGTGTTCAAAGAGTTCTTTGGCGCGAACCCACCGGCTCGCATTTGTATGGTGTGTGACCTTGTTGTTGATGTGAAAGTAGAAGTGGATGTAACCTGCTACCGCGAAGACCGTCGCTAATAATCATTTAAATCACAAATACCGATAAAGAGAGTGTTGGGGGATATATATCCCTGTTATTATCCACCAATACTCTCACCCTACATATTATAAATATTGCAGCAAATTCAATTAATACCGAAATAAGTCGCTGTATATATATGGAATATAAAATAAATATAATTAAATTCAGGAATGAATTTCATATTTCACTGAGAGGTGTTCAATGAATAGCACGCTATTTCTTACAGGCTTTGGTCTGTATGTCTGTTTCTTAATTTGGTTAGGGTGGTTTGTTTCCCGTAACCAAAAATCTGGCGAAGATTTTTTATTGGGAGGTCGTGGCCTTCCATTATTCCTAGTACTTGGTACGACTGTTGCGACTATGGTGGGCACAGGTTCAAGTATGGGCGCAGTAGGCTTTGGCTATGCTAATGGCTGGGCTGGTGCTCTGTATGGAATCGGTGGTGCTATCGGTATCTTACTTCTGGCTCTTTGGTTTGCTCCAGTTCGTAAAATGAACTTTATGACCATGAGTGAAGAGTTGGCTTACTACGTGGGTGCGAATCGCATCGTGAAAAACATCGTTGGCTTATTGATCTTCATCGCTTCTATCGGCTGGTTAGGCGCCCACATTCTAGGTGGTGGTATGTACCTAGCTTGGATTGCAGATATCGACCTTAACCTTGCGAAAATCATTATCGCCGCAGCCTTTACTATCTACGTTGTTATCGGTGGTTACACTGCTGTAGTTTGGACGGATACGATTCAAGCCATCATCCTATTTGTTGGTTTCATTCTAATGGCTGTTCTGTCAGTTCAACACATCGGCGGCATGGATAACCTGTACGCAGCGATGGACCCAGCAGCGACTAGCTTCTTAGCGATTGAAAAACTTGGCATCATCCCAGCGGTTTCTCTGGCTGTGGTAATTGGTGTTGGCGTTCTGGCGACTCCTTCATTCCGTCAACGCATTTACTCAGGTAAAGATGTATCAACCATCCGTCGCTCATTTGTTGGCTCAGGTATCCTATACCTATTCTTCTCAATCATTCCTGCAATCATTGGTATGGCAGCGCATGCGATTGACCCAACGTTGGACAACCCTAACTTCTCGTTCCCATACATCGCGGCAACGGTACTGCCTGTAGGCATCGGTATGATTGTTCTGATTGCTGGCTTGTCTGCGACAATGTCTAGTGCGAGCTCAGACGCGATTGCGGGTGTATCTATCCTACTGCGCGACGTGTACGTCATGTTCACTGGCCGCGTGCCAAACAAAGAGTCAATGCTGAACTATTCTCGTCTAGCTCTTGTTGTGGTGATTGGTTTTGCACTTCTGTTCGCGCTGACGTCGAACGACATTATCGGCTACATCACTAAGATGATTTCAACGGTTATGTCTGGCATGTTCGTGTGCGGTATGTTGGGTCGCTTCTGGAGCCGCTACAACTGGCAAGGTGCAATTGCAACACTTGTGGGTGCATCGGTAGCGTCTTTCACAGTGATGCTAAATGCAGACTACACAGTATTCTGGGGTAACCCTGTGATTCCTTCATGTCTGTTTGCACTTGCCGCTGGTGTAGTCGTGAGTCTATGCACTCCTGCAAACGACGTGACGCCTGAAATGGCCAAAGCCATCCTTGACGATGAGCGCGCATTAATGGAAATGGAAATGTCTGAAACAGGCGTACTAGACGAAGACACGTCTTCTCAAAAGCCTGCAACTCAATCTCACTAACGATTAACTGTCTCCACAACTTTGGCTCTGCCAAGCAGAGCCGCTTTTTTTGAATTCTCTACATTAAGTTAAGGCTAGCTATGTCTGATTCTAACCTCAATATTGCATTTTTTGGCGAGTGCATGGTCGAGATCAGTGGCACTCCGCTGAGCAAAAAATTCGGTGGCGACACCCTCAATACCGCACTGTACCTAGCCCGTCTGACGCAACATCAGAATGTGTCGGTACATTATGCGATGGGCCTTGGCCACGACGAACTTTCGCAACGTATGATCGCCAATTGGCAGCAGGAAGGAATTGCTACAGAACTGGTCGAGTACATCGACAACAAACTACCAGGTTTATACATGGTGGAAACGGATGAGACCGGTGAACGTCACTTCCTATACTGGAGAAATGACGCGGCAGCGAAGTTTTACTTTCAACGCGATGAATTAACCAAATTGGAAGTCGCTTTGGCAGAGAAACAGGTGTCAGCGGTTTACATCAGTGGTATCAGCCTAGCGATTCTTAATGAGAAATCGCGTGAGCGTTTAATGGTAGCGATTACTGAGTTTTCGCATCAAGGTGGCAAAGTTATTTTCGATAACAACTACCGCCCTCAATTATGGACCACAGCGGAGGCTCAGCTTTGGTATGGGCGCTTACTGTCGTTAGTCGACATCGCATTAATTACCGAAGATGACGACCAACTGGTGTGGGGCTCAGACGAAAGCGTTCAGGAACGCTGTATACGCTTAGGTTGTAAGGAAATTGTCATTAAGCGCGGTTGTGAGCCATGCAAAGTGATTGAACGCTCCGCTGATGGTGAAAAAGAGCACTATGTGTCTGCAACCAAAGTCACCAATGTGGTGGATACTTGCGCGGCAGGAGACTCATTCGCAGCGGGTTATCTAGCGGCCCGACTTACTGGTCAAAGTGCACCAGCGTCGGCTGAACTAGGCCACAAATTAGCGTCAATCGTTATTCAATATTCGGGGGCTATCATCCCTGCTAGCGCGATGAGTCACCTAGTGAACGAATCTAAATAGACGATCTCCGTGATTGTCAGTGATTAAAGAATAAGAAATACCGGAAAAATTATGTCTCAAGAAATTATCAATAAACTTAAGCAGTTCAAAGTCGTCCCTGTGATTCAAATTAACAAGGTTGAACACGCAGTTCCACTGGCAAGAGTGCTAGTGGAAAACGGCCTACCTGTTGCTGAAGTGACTTTCCGTACCGACGCTGCAGCGGCTGCAATTCGTGCGATGCGCGACGCGTATCCTGAAATGTGTATCGGTGCAGGTACGGTATTGACGGCCAAGCAAATTGACCTAGCGAAAGAAGCGGGCAGCGAGTTTGTTGTAGCGCCAGGTCTAAACCCAAATACGGTTCGCCGCTGCCAAGAAATTGGTATGCCGGTTGTTCCAGGTGTGAACAACCCAAGCCAAGTGGAACAAGCCTTAGAGCTCGGCCTTACTTTCTTGAAGTTCTTCCCTGCAGAAGCGTCGGGTGGTATCAGCATGGTGAAATCTCTGCTTGCACCTTATGTTGATGTCTCATTCATGCCAACTGGTGGTATCGGTAAGCACAACGTGAACGATTATCTAGCGATTGAACGTGTTATCTGCTGTGGCGGTACTTGGATGGTGTCTCCATCTTTGATCGAGAACGAGCAGTGGGATGAAATCGGCCAGTTAGTGAAAGAAGCTGTAGCATTAGTTAATTAATACCCAATATATTCCCAAAACAGTGGGTGTTAGCTCTAATAAAATAGCCACTAATATTCATTAGTGGCTATATAAAAATAACAATAATAAGTCAGAACAAAAGGTAGTCTCCGTTTTTTAATTATCTAAGTGGTAACAATCTGCGCAATAAATATTGTGCGGAGGGTTTTTTATAATATTAATATCGGTGAACTATGAAAAAAATAATCCCCCTAGGCCTTTTGGCTTTATTACCTATGACCTCAATTGCTGGTGGTTATGTTGATTTAAGAGCTGAGTATCGCGATACAACCGATCAATACCGAAGTCGCTTCATTGTTGGTCATCACTTTGACAACGGTTATGGTCTGGAAACACTGACAAACGTTCGACATGCCGCTGGTGCTTACGACGAAACGAAAGTGATCAATACCGAGTTTACGCATTACTACACGCACGCGATCAACGACAACTTTACGCTAAACCCAGGCATCGTAATGAACTTCCAAGGTACAAATACGTTCTTGATGCCTTACTTAAAGCTGAACTATAACTTCGACAATGGCTTGTTTATTCATGGTCGTTACCGTTACGACTTCTCAACCGAAGCGTTGGTGAACGACTATGGTAATGAAGAAACGGCGAAGCGTAATCGATACGATATCTGGACAGGCTACAACACTGATAAGTATATGATTTCTTATGCATTCACATACTTTGATCAGATCACGCACCATACAACAGAGTTAGCGACTGGCGATCTAAATGCCAGAGAACACACGGTAAAAGCAGTATATAAATGGAAGCCTACAGTAAGACCGTATGCGGAAGTGGTGGACGCCGATAAAGTGGCAAGTCACGACTACAAAACAGACTGGCGTTTCCGTGTAGGCATTAACTTCTCATTCTAATTCAACTGGGCGTATTCCAGAGTGTGAGTACGCTCGGATAAATAAAATTCAATCGAATTTATATAGGAATATTAATAATGAAAAAAACTATATTATCACTATTGATTTCAGGCTCCGTAGTGACACCAATGGCTTTTGCAATGGCTCCAAATACTGATCTAAATTTAATGCCTTATCCACAATCGGTGGAATTAAAACAAGGCCAAGTGAATGTAGATGGTAATTTCAAAGTTTATATTAAAGGCTTTAATTCCGATCGTGTTGAATTCACCGCCAAACGATTTATTGAACGTCTTGAGCGTCAGACGGGTGTACCAATCTTAAACTGGCAAGTGGACAACGCTAAAGACGCTAACTTAATCATTGATATCAAGCGTGCTGCCAAATCTGAAGTGCAGAACATTGATTCTGAAGAGTCGTACAAGATCACCACTCGCGGGGATCAAATAACTCTTAGCTCACCAAGCCCTTACGGTGCAATCCATGGTATTGAAACCATTCTGCAATTGGTAGAAACCACGGCGCAAGGCTACCATATTCCAGCAGTGACTATTGTTGATGAGCCACGTTTCCGTTGGCGTGGTGTTTCTTATGATACATCTCGTCACTTCATCGAGTTTGATGTGTTGTTACGCCAACTTGATGCGATGGCATCAGCAAAAATGAACGTCTTCCACTGGCACTTCTGGGACGATCAAGGCATTCGCATTCAAACAGACAGCTGGACACGTCTATGGTCAGAAACGTCTGATGGCAACTACTACACCAAAGACCAAGTCCGCTATTTAGTTGAATACGCGCGTAACTTAGGTATTCGAGTGATCCCAGAAGTATCGCTACCGGGTCACTCATCAGCTGTGGCTTACGCGTACCCACACCTGATGTCTGGTGGAGAAGGCCAAAGCTACGAGCAAGAGCGTGGCTGGGGCGTGTTCAAACCGCTTATGGATCCATTAAACCCAGAGTTATACGTCATGCTGGGCGATATCTTTGATGAAATGGTCGAGCTATTCCCTGATGAGTACTTCCATATCGGTGGCGATGAGCCAGACTACGAACAGTGGATAAACAGCGAGAAGCATCAGAAGTTTATCAAAGACAACAATATTGATGGCGAGCGAGGCCTACAGTCTTACCTCAACACAAAAGTAGAACAGATGCTTTCTGAGCGCGGTAAGAAGATGACGGGCTGGGATGAGATTTGGCATAAAGATCTTCCTACTTCTATCGTTATTCAAAGCTGGCGTGGGCATGACAGTATTGGCCGAGCAGCAAAAGAGGGCTACCAAGGGATTCTTTCAACGGGTTACTACCTCGACCAGCCGCAGCCAACCAGTTACCATTACCGTAACGACCCAATGCCAACTGGTATCACTGTTGACGACAAGCTGCATGCAGGCGAGAAGTTCGTTACCTACGATTGGGTGAAACCACGTACTAAAGGTGGCCCGCGTACTGGTACGTTAACCATTATTGAAGCAACAGACGGTACATTCCGTGCGTTTAGCGACTACAACGGTAAATCACGTGAAGAAATCTTCATTCTAGATTACGTACCAGGCAAGAAGTTTGTTGGCCACTTCGACAACTTCATGTCGTACACTGAGTTCAACCTAAAGCTTGATCAAAACGGTTTGGCAGATGGCAGCTACCAGTTGATTGGTAACGTACGCTGGCCTACAACGGGTGAAATCGTTGCCAGCAGCGACATTGAAGGCAGTGTCATTCCTGAGCCAAATGGTGGCTACCCAGCAGAGCTGACCGAGAAAGAAAAAGAGCTAATTTTAGGTGGTGAAATCACCATTTGGCTTGAAATGAAAGACAGCCATACTGTTGAGCAGTACTTGTGGCCTCGCAGTTATGCAATTGCTGAGCGCTTCTGGTCGGATGCTGAGCTTACCGACGAGCGCAGCATGTATAAGCGTATGAAAGTAATGGACACTTGGTCTGAAGTATCGGTCGGCTTACGTCACCATGCAAACGCAGATATGTTGCTGAAGCGCTTAGCGAAAGGGCAAGACATCAACGACCTACGCTTGCTAGCGAAGTACACTGAGCCAGCGCAGTACTATGCGCGTAACTGGGAGAAGTATATTTCTACTGAACCAAAAGGCACGCTATATAGCCAGTACGAACGTCTAAACCGTTTTGTGGATGCACTGACGGTAGAAAGCTACGCAGTGTATGAAATGGAAGATTTGGTACGTGAAATCGGTACTGGTAACAAGCAAGCTCTTGAAAGCTTAGCAGAGCATTACCAGCAAGCTAAGGCCGGAGCAGTTGCGTCCAAGCCAATCTTTGCTAGTCACGTTGCGTCGGTAGACACTGTCGTAGTGGCAGAGAAAACCGAGCAAATCGCAAATCTAGGCTTGTCTCTGATAGCTAAAGCGCAAGCAGGTGAAACTATTCGTAAAGCCGATGTTACTGCGTATCAATCTATCTTAGATGATGCAGCAATTATCTACGACGAAGCGATCATCGCGATTGTTCGTCCTACCGAAATGCTGCTGAAGCATATGAGCCAATAAACGCCCCCAAACGTTGACTCTAAACAAACCGCCTGCTCCTGGCGGTTTTTTATTGGCCACAAAAAGCCGCTTAACTCAGAGCTAAGCGGCAAGCACGGGGGTGTAGATATTATGATTATAAGAGTCCGAAGACTCGGGTGTTGTGGAGTCTAATTTTGTTCTCTACATCAATAACGCTGTAGCGCCATTATGCAGGGTAAGTGGTGTAACGAACGCCCATCATTTGTTCCATACAGTGAACAACCTGACAGCTGTAGCCGAACTCGTTATCGTACCAAATGTACAATACACAGCGGCTGTCTTGAGCAATCGTTGCCGCACCATCAACTACGCCAGCATGGCGAGAGCCAACGAGATCGCTTGATACGATTTCAGTTGAGTCTGTGTAGTCAATTTGCGCAGCCATGTTTGACTTAAGTGCCATTTCACGAAGGTATTCGTTCAGCTCTTCTTTGTCGGTACCTTTCTCAAGGTTTAGGTTCGCTACCGCCATCGATACGTTTGGAGTTGGTACACGAATCGCGTTACCGGTTAGCTTGCCAGCTAGTTCTGGCAGTGCTTTTGCTACCGCTTTTGCTGCGCCAGTTTCAGTCAGAACCATGTTCAGTGATGCACTGCGCCCGCGACGTTCACCAGAGTGGAAGTTATCGATTAGGTTTTGATCGTTAGTGAACGAGTGAACCGTTTCAATGTGACCTGATGTTACGCCGTACTTATCGTTAATCGCTTTCAGTACTGGTGTGATCGCATTCGTTGTACAACTTGCAGCAGAAATGATGGTGTCTTCTGCTTGGATAACGTCTTCGTTAACACCAAATACCACGTTCTTAATGTCGCCCTTACCAGGTGCTGTCAACAGTACTTTCTGAGCGCCATTACATGCAACATGTTGGCTTAGACCTTCAGCGTCACGCCATACCCCAGTGTTGTCCACGACGAGTGCGTCGTTAATGCCGTAAGTGGTGTAGTCGATTTCTTCAGGTTTGTTTGCGTAGATAATTTGAATGTAGTTACCATTTGCAATCAGAGCTTTACGCTCTTCATCGACAATGATGCTGCCGTTGAATTGGCCGTGGACAGAATCGCGACGAAGCAAGCTTGCACGTTTCTCCAAATCACCTTTTTTACCACCACGTACGACAATCGCACGTAAGCGAAGTGGGTAACCAGGGCCGCTTTTCTCAATCATTAAGCGAGTAAGTAGTCGACCGATACGACCGAAACCGTATAAAACAACATCACGAGGCTTTTTAACAGTCTGACCGTTCATTGCACCCATGAGTTTTGTGTGTAAAAAGTCTTTTAAACCGTGCTCGTCATCGCGGTCTTTCCAGAATTTGTGAGCAAGCTGACCAACATCAACGCGACATGGAGACAGTTCCATTTCGGTTAAACATTTGATGATTGGTAGTGTTTGTTCTGGAGATAGTGCGTCACCTGTGTAGCGGCGAGCGATGCGGTGAGTCTTGATGATATCGATAGTTGCAGCGTTAACCAGTGTTTTTCCGAACAGGATAACTTCAACGCCTTTTTGACGATATAGCTGACCAAGAAGAGGGGAGATGGATTCGGCAATCGTTTGGCTAGTTTGCCAGTCTAGGAGATGTTTCTCTGGACTCATTGTTGCTTTGGACCTTTCACGTTTTGGGGGCTGAGCTGATATTTCTCTTGTAGGGGGAAGAAATACAGCAGTGTGTTTTTATTGTGTTTTTTATGTGGCGAGATTGTAATGGCTGAAGTGTTATTCTGCTAGAAAAAATAATGGCGAGATAAAAGCCTGCTATTTTTATATTTACAAGAGTTTATAGGAACTTTTCGTGTTACAAATGAGTATTGACTTTTGAAACGTAGCTAACTTAATTCGCGACGATATGTGTTCTTACGGCAAATAACCGATTATGTTGAATTCTTGTTGCATAAAAAATGAGATCTTTAGCTATTCTTCAACTTAAAAAGTAAACGATAAACCGAATGATACGACCTCAACACTGTTCTCTATTGGTAGTAGAGGATTCTGAGGCTGGGTAAAGTGACCATTGATCACACTTTCGCGTCCATCGATTCTCTGCCATTCCAAATTGAAGTTGAAATTGCTCATCAGATGATATTTTACGCCGAGTAAATAGCTCTCACTTTCGACATTTTTTCGGCTTTGTCCATATTGTAAATAAGGCTGCCAGTCACCTATTAAATAATCCAACCCAGCATACCAATTGGCATTGAATTCTTGTGAAAGAAGCGTTTCTCCTTGAAAGTGCAAATTGTCCCAGTAGTAGCTAAGGCCGATGGAGTACAGTTTGAGCCGGTAGCTAGATTGTGCGCCAACAAATCCAAGTTTTGATATATCTGAATAGAGGTAGGCAAATCTAAGCTCATTATCTTCAAACAAGACTTTACTGGTAAGTCCGATACTGAAATCAGCTTCGATATTAAATGCTTGGCCATAGACGGTTAGGTCGTTTTCGGTGGGCGTTGACACATAAGGGGATAGCACCAATACCGACTCATCCGCCAAATCAATTCGGTAGTCGATAATGGCTCCTTCATAGTGGGTGATACCAAGTAGCTGACTGTAAACATCGACCGGTAAGCGTAGCCAAGGGTACGCCGAGGACACGTAATAGTATTCTGACATAATGAATATCGGTATCCGCAGTCGACCGGTTTGCACTGAGATGTTGTCATTTGAGTATTCAACGAACGCTCGCTCTACTTTTGGGCTGGAGAAGTGGTCTTGCGGTCGTTTCACTAACTGCAATCCTGTGCGCCATTGCGGGGTCATTTCCCAGTCCGCTTGGAGCCCAAAGGTGCTATCACAATCAAAACACCAGTCATCGGTAATATCGCGCGTAGAAATAACTGGAATAGAGCTATTGCTCTTTGCTGCCGAGAACGTGCCAAACCCGCTAATACGAACTGAATCCGTAATATTGATTTGGCTGCTTACCAGTGGCGTATATAAGAGCACCACCAAACTTATCCATTTAGTCATACCTAGCCTTACTGTTTGTTTTATATAGGATATTCATTTCTTTCGTCACCTCCTCGGAAGGAAGGTATGCGATACCATTTTCGTTCTCTCTTAGCCAAATCAGCACGGCCTCGTTACTGCTGGAATCAAGCTCAAAAGGGGCTGCGGCTTTGCCTGAAAAGCTCAGGCGAGCCCAGATAGCATTCATTTGCGATGGAGACTTTCTTAGAATTTGGTAGTAAAACGCTTCGCGATCTGGGGAGTTAGAAGGTAAGTCGGCCAATTTAGGTGGAACCCCCTGAATGGAAGTTAGCCTCCCCCGGTACAACATTTTGATTTCACTAGATTTGAGCTCTGCAAGCGTGGGGTTTAAGGAGACGACAGAAAACTGAGCGGCTTGACATAAGGCGCTCTGGATTAACAGAACAAAGAAGAAAACGGCTCGATTCAAGTCATTCCTTTTCACTGATGCCTATGGCTTATGGATAGCAATAGAACAATTCTCGGCTACTATTAAACATAGGCTAGGAAGCGGTAGTTACAAGGAATGTAAAACAACATGCTACTGACTAAAATATCAATAAAATTCAGATTGATTGTCCTGTGTATTATCCCTATGGCGGTAATATGCGGGTTTGCTGTTCATGCCATTCTTTCCATCCAAGAGCGATTGCACACTTACACTGTAATTACTGAAAAAGTGCACTCGTTGAATACTTTCAATACCATTTCACAAAGTTTCTATGATCTGCTGGTGAAACGCCTAACTCGTGAACAATCTGCGGATCTCTCCCAACAAGTGGAGTTATTGCAGGCAGAATTGAATCGGTTAGCTCAACAAGCCCACACTGAACTTCATACTCACCATGGCGTAGTGGCCACCAACATTGTTCTACTGCAGATTGATGACCTTCGCTATTTAGTTGATGACATCCAAAATGCAGAAAGTAGCGAAATTGTTGACCTTGGAAATTTAGTTTTCGATGTATTGGTCGAGCTATCAGACGAAATACACAAAATTTCCAGCCACACTGTTGAGCCAACGATTCACCAGTTAGATTTGGTGTATTCCGATTTGAGCTGGTTTTTGTTCTGGATGAAGAAAGAAGCGTGGGTCGCACAGAGTGTGGCGCGCAAAAATATCGCCTTTCAGCGCTATGCTCCGGACTATTATCAGGCTACCGAACGCCAACAGTATTACCTCGACAAGTTCATTGTCGGAGCTGATAACGAGCAACTTAAAGCGCTAGTGTCTCTGTTCTCTCAAAAAGAGTTTAGGCAAGGCAGCGTCGTTAAGGAACGTATGCTGGTTAACAAAATCTCACCAGCGGAGATTGGCCAGTATATTGTCAATCTTGAGCAACGTTACGTGATGGTCAGCAATCAAATAGGCTTATTTACCCAGCATATGTCTGACCAACTAGCGACGACCATTTCCCAAAACCGGAAGGATGTATTCTATATATCTGGTGCAGCGATTGCGGTGACTTTGTTCTTGGTGATCTGGGGCGCGAGTACGCTGTATCGAATTAACTCTAAACTGCATAAAATCCTCGCTACCATGGGGCGAATTAGCAGCAACAACGCTAAGAAAATCGATATCGATGGCCGAGATGAGTTCAGTCGATTTGCCCGAGGGCTAAACAGAATCATCTCCGAGCAGAAACGCTATGAGCAAGACCTAATTGATGCCAAAGAGTCCGCCATTGCCGCTAATAAAGCCAAAAGTGCCTTTTTGGCGAATATGTCACACGAGATTCGAACTCCGTTAAACGGAATCATTGGTATGACAGAAATCCTGTCTGAGAGCCATTTAAACTCAAGTCAGAAAGATGTCCTGCAAGATATCGATACCTCTTCACAATCTCTGTTGGTTTTGCTCAATGACATTCTCGATTTGTCCAAAATCGAATCGGGCAATCTCGTGCTTGCTCCGAACGAAATCGACTTAAGAGAAGTTGTTTACGATTCGGTGAATATGGTGAGTGCTAGGGCCTTAACCAAACATATCGAGTTGACGGTCGATATCGATGAGTCGATGCCTGATCGCGTAAAAGCCGATGAATTTAGGGTCAAGCAAGTGCTGATGAACTTGCTGTCTAATGCGGTGAAATTTACAACAAATGGATTCATTACCACCAAGGTAGAGTATAAAGAATCGCCTCTGTCGCCTGCAATAACCTTTAGTGTTATTGACTCCGGGGTAGGGATAGACAGTGACAAATTGGCTACAATCTTTAAACCCTTTACTCAAGAAGATGGCAGTATCACTCGACGCTATGGTGGAACGGGGCTAGGGCTTACGATTTGTCGTCAGCTGATTGATTTAATGGAAGGGGAAATACAGGTTGAGTCGACCAAAGGGCTCGGAAGCTGTTTCTCTTTTACCGTGCCAGTTAAAATACCGTTGGAGCAATCGCCGCAAACAAGCCTCGACTTGTCTGCCTTGATTGTGACTCATGACTCGGTATACAGCGATTCGCTTGCTGCTGAGTGTCGACGTTTTGGCGTAGATGTCGCGCTCGTGTCCAGTGTCGATAAACCGTACGATGGAGCGTTTGATGTGGTGCTTTATTGCCAAGTCCACGATAAAAGCTCGCGCAGGGATATACACACCTTAAGAGGGCGTTATGGTAGCGCTGAAATCATAGCCTGCCAACACCACTTATTTATCTCTCCCGAGGTTGCATCGCTGGTTTCGGCCACCATCATTCTGCCGGTGCTAGGCCAACGGCTACTTAAAACCCTTACTAAGATTACTCGCCGAACAGAGTATGTAGATACCCCAATCGAGGCCAGTACTGAGCTACCAGCGCCACCGTGCAAACGAATATTGATTGTGGAAGACAACTTAATGAATCAAAAGATTGCGAGTTTCTTCCTTGATAAAATTGGTATTGAGTACAGCATTGCGAGTAACGGCCAAGAGGCGTTAGATGCAGTGACCAGTGGTGGAGAATACATTGCAGTGTTGATGGATTGCATGATGCCGATAATGGATGGCTTAACCGCAACCAAGAAGATCCGTGAGTGGGAAGCCTCGAACGGTAAAGAGAAACTGCCGATCATTGCGCTGACCGCCAGTGTATTAGATGAAGAGATAGAAAGCTGCTTCGCTGCCGGAATGGATGCTTACTTACCCAAACCCTATAAATCTCAGCAATTATTTGATGTGTTTAATGAACTCAAGCTGGCTTAAAAAATTGACCGCTTAATTAACGAAGCGGCCAACGATTAAACTTGTTTGATGTCTTCCAAAGGAAGCCAATTCACTTTGACGCCAGCTTGCAGGAACATATCTTGGCTTACTTTGATCTTTTCACCCCAGCGAGAGAGAAAGTCTGCGGTTTGTTCTGGACAGTGCACGGCAGAAATACCAGTTTGGATGATTTTCGCTGCGCAGTTCGGGCATGGGAAATGAGTTACCCAAATTTCACAACCATCGAGGTCTCGTTTGGCGAAAAGAATGGCATTCTCTTCTGCATGAAGTGTTTTCAAATACTTCATATCGCGATCATCTGTATCGGCGCTATCGGAAATACCATGTGGGTAGCCATTGAAGCCGACCGAAACAATTCGATTTTGTTTGGTAATCACCGCACCGACTTGAGTCGAAGGGTCTTTACTCCAAGAGCCAACAAGTTCAGCCATTTGGTAAAAGCGTTGCGCCCATTTTGAAATCATTTGAGGTTCCTCAGTTAATTGCCTAGGGTTTCTGACCCTATTCATAATCATGCTAATTTTTTCGGGCTGAGTCCAGTGAAATTAGGGCTTCGCAGGGTTTTACCAAGGTTATTTAGAGGTCATCATCGAGTGGTATGCGTTGTTAATCACGTTGAAGAGCGTGTAGGTGAGTAGCGGTAATTGCCGATTTGCTATTTGGCTTGTGCGAGATCTCGCACAAAGCCGTAAGACACTAGCAGTTTACTGTTGCGGTAATTGGAGAGGTTTGATTGTAAGGTGTTGAATAGTAAGTGTATGTCTACTTTGTGTTCGCTTGTGGGGCTGAGAAAAAGGGCAATTTCGCTATTGTGACAAGCCCATATTCGCGTAATCTTAATGGTGTCAGCAGGATGCAGACACGGAACAGGAAAGACCCAAGGATAGGTCATCTTCAGGACGAAGATTCGATTGTTAAGGATTAGCAGTCGGCATGGATAGCAAAGGACATTGGCTGGACGCTTGTAACTAGGATGGTTACGCTATGGAAAGTTAATGGACGCTTAAAGGACTAAGGCAAATTCTATCAGGATGATAGATTCAGGACACCGCTTAAGGAATAAGTGATGTGAGTTGGCGAGGATTGCTAACGGGCTGGATTGCCGAGGACACCGCTAGGAAGGCGATGATAAGGAAAGTGCTGAAGGAATCAGCGTACTATCATGGATTAGATGCAGGGAGCACCTATTAGTAGCCGGATTGCTGCGAGTAAGAACTGAAACCCCACTAGGCGAGAGCTTAGTGGGGTTTTCTCTTTTTCGGCTCTGCAGCCGCGAGCCTTCCTAGTCTATCCCACGTATCCGTATCTCTCGTTTCGCATTATTCAAAGCACTGAACTCCGCAGCTTGAAGTCATTTAGGTAAATCAGTTCACACTTTAGAGCAACATCACTGTTGGGCACTACTCAGGTGGTTAGATTTATTCGACAATAAGCGCTGTATTTCGTTGCCTAATGGTAGGCACTCAACAAGCCACAGTTTCACGGGTTAAGCCCGCTACAGGATCACAAATGCAGGATATGGATCTGCTGATCGGATGCTACACCGATAGCACCCAGCAACATGGAATATTTAAACTACGTCTGAACCTCTCTGATGGTCAGCTATCACAGCCAGAACCATTGCTTGCGCGACCAAATATGTCTTATGTCATTCGCACAGACATTGGTGCTTACGCAGTAAGTGAGCAGTCGCAAAGCGAACAGCCTCATGTGGTACGCATGGACCAGCACGGAGAAGTGACCTCTGAAGGGGCTATTAAAGGGGCGCATCCATGCCATCTTGCGATAGACCCACAAAACAAGTTTCTGGCGACGGCTCAGTACTCCTCTGGCAATGTTGAGGTGTTCCGGTTAACCGAGACGGGAGAGATTGAGTCCAAAATAGCAACCTTGGCCCTTTCAGGCAGTGGTCCTAACAAAGATAGGCAAACAGGTCCGCACGCGCACCAAGTCTGTTTTTTGGGAACAACTGAGTTGGCCGTTGTTGACTTAGGATCAGATTCTATCCACTTATTTAATGTCAACGTACAGGGTGAAGAGTGTCATGTGCAGCCTTCTCAGCGTATTGCTCTTCCAGCGGGAAGCGGGCCTAGGCATATGGTGTTGAGCCGAGATCGAAGCCGAATCTATGTGGTATGTGAGCTCTCTGAAACGGTTCACTTACTGAAAGCCAAAGGAAACGAGTGGCAAGTCTGTCAGTCGTTACAGCTATTACCTGAAGAAGAAAAAGGTGAAGCGGCGTCTGCCATTCGATTATCACCCAATGAGGACTTCTTATATGTTTCCTGCCGACACCAATCTAAATTGGCGTGCTTTTCTCTGAATGAAATCAGTGGAGAAATGACTGCAATAAATAGCACAGAGACACAAGGACTGTTCCCAAGAGACTTTGCCATTACACCGGATGGAGAGTGGGTTATCGTTGCTAATCAACATTCCAATAATGTGGTGACTTTTAAGCGTGATGCTATCAGTGGCAAGATAGTGGCAACAGGTTACAGCGTCGCACTGAATGCGCCGGTTTGCGTGAGCATTTAGCCAATATCAGAATGAATCCTTAAAGGGCCTACTAAAAAGGGATGACACTTTCACCGCCAACTGCGGGTGAATGTGTCATCCCTTTTATCTATCTTCTTTTAGGCTCTGTTCTATTGAGCCAAAGATTCAAAGCCATAAATGTATAGAGAACTAATCTTCTTGTTTACGTTTGTGTTTCGGTACGTAGTTAAGAATTGAAATCGGAACTTCTTTACGTGGTTTGAACCCTTCGATTTCTCTGCGCTCGATGAGGTGACCTAAACGGCTTTCGATCATGCACAGGTTCTTGAAGTTATCTTTCGACACAAACGAAATGGCTTCGCCTTGTGCGCCCGCTCGTCCTGTACGGCCAATACGGTGAACATATTCGTCGGCAGGGTAAGGAAGGTCGTAGTTCACCACTCGTGACAGTTCCTGAATGTCGATACCACGTGCCGCGACACCGGTCGCAACCAAATACTTAATATCACCCGATTTAAATCGTTCTAGCAGCTTAGCGCGAATATCTTTGGCTTCGGCCACTATGGAACGCTTCTGCAGCAATTCCACGTTTCTCTAGCTGGCTAACAAGCTTGGCTGCACCGTGTTTAGTTTCGATGAAAATCAGCGCTTGATCCCACTGGTTTTCATTGATCATATGGCTCAGCAGCGCAGACTTTTTGTCTTTGTCGACAGTGACTAGCCATTGCTCGATATTGGATTTCGATGCGCTGTGCTTAGCAATGCTAATCTCGACTGGGTTGTCGATAGCGCTTTTCGCTAGATCTCTTACTGGGTTTGACAGTGTCGCTGAGAACAATAGGTTCTGAATGTCTTGTGGTAAGCGGGCGATGATTTTGTTGATGTCTTCGATAAAGCCCATGTCGAGCATTCTATCGGCTTCATCCAACACCAATACTTCGACTTCTTCGAAATACACAGCACGCTGGCCATATAAGTCGATGAGTCGACCCGGAGTGGCAACAAGAATGTCTACACCTTCGATTAGCTTTTGCTTTTGCGCTTTATCGTCGACGCCACCAAACATCGCCATCGACGTCAGGTTCAGGTGCTCGCTGTAGCGTTCAATATTCTGGTTAACCTGAATGGCTAGCTCTCGAGTAGGAGCCAAGATTAGGGCGCGAATACGCTTCTTACGTTGAGTTTCACTATGGCGTAGTTTTTCCAATATCGGTAATACAAAACTCGCGGTTTTACCTGTACCCGTTTGGGCTGCAGCGATTAGGTTTTTACCAGAAAGTACAATTGGAATAGCTTTTTCTTGGATAGTGGTAGGCTTCTCGTAGCCTTGCTGTGTAACGGCTTTGACGATCGAATCGCTTAATCCAAGTGTAGAAAATGACATGTTTTATCTCGGGTGGAATCATTAGAAAAGCCGACAATCGTCGGCTTCATTTCATTAGCGATATTCTAGCACGCCTTGGTATGAAAGGTGAGAATAATGCGCGGCCTTGTACAAACGGCTAACGCTATGTCGCTGAACTTTGTAAAAGTTTACCAATAGCTGATTTACTGGTTTTACTTATTTTCTGCATTAACGCAAAACTTGGATCAATGATTTGCTGCGCGCGCAGATCGTCGAGCATCACCATCCATAACTTGGCCGTCATTTCTGCATCCGCTAACGCACGGTGGAATACACCATCGTTTGGAATACCTTTGAATCGAACCAAGTCGCCCAATTTGTGGGTCGGTGAATCTTGAATAAGGCGGCGAGCAATCAGCATTGAACAAGCGAATTGTCCGGAATAACGAGCATTAACTTGTTCTAATTCAGCGTCCAAGAATCGCTTATCGAATGAGGCATTATGCGCAACTAGATGGCTGTCACCGATGAAGTGGGCAAAATCGGCCATTACTTCTTCGCAGCTTGGCGCACCACGCAACATATTGTTGGTGATGCCCGTGTAACCTTCGATAAAGCCAGAGACTCGAAAGCCAGGGTTCATGAGTTGCTGATAAGTATCGACGACGACGCCGTCTTCAAGTTTTACAGCACCTATTTCAATTGCACGATCGCCCATGTTTGGAGATAGGCCTGTGGTCTCGAAGTCGAGCACAATAACGGAATGAGCAGGGCTGGTTGGCATAATCTTGTCTTAGGTTGGAAAGCAATTCGGGCTGAAGTATATCAGTGGCTCAAGCGCAACACTATGAATGCAGCATTTTATTACCAAGGTGCTTGATTAAGGTTTCTCGCATCGACTCGAGCTGGAATGGCTTGGGGATGACATCGTGAAACCCAAGCTGCAGGTAATGATTCACATCGCTTTGGAACACATTGGCGGTGAGGGCAATAATTACCGAGCGCTCCGCTAAGCTGCCTTGCTGAATGTGTTTTAGTGCTTCAACGCCATCCATCACTGGCATTTGGATATCCATTAGGATTAAGTCGTAGTGATTAAGCTTTAGTTCATCGAGGCATTCTTGTCCGTTTTCAACAGTTGTTGCCGTCAGTTGCATCTGTTCGAGTGTTTTTTCGGCCACGATTTGATTGAGTTTAATGTCTTCAACCAGAAGAACTTTGAGCTCTCGAATAGTATTCAAATCTGAGTCGGAATGAGTAGATTCAGAAGAGGAATCTACCTGTAAGCCATCTAGTAAAGAGTAGAGGTCGTAAGGTTTAGGCAGTGTTGCAACATCGGGGATCAACGCTTGTTGTTTAATGTTGCAAAGCGCGATAAATGCATCACCATATTTGTGTTTCAGCTGTTCGGTTTTACGTTCAATATCACTGCTGTAGTCGTGGTAGTAGATGGCTGAAAAGGCCTCTTGGTCGTAGAGGTCGAGACGGACTAAATCATCGATAATTGCTTGGCGCATCGAGGCATTATCCGAAATGACATTAACCGGTTTAATCGTGTGGTTAGTTGCAATCAGAGGGTGTCTGTCGAGAATACGAATCGGGACTGTTATTGAGATTTGTGTGCCAACACCATGCTCGCTCGAGATAGAGATTTCACCCGAAAGCAAGTCGACTAAAGATTGCGTAATCGATAAACCTAACCCTGTACCGCCAAATTTACGCGTGGTGGAGTTATCGGCTTGGGTAAATTCGTTGAACACGATCTCTAGTTGTTCTTTGGTCATGCCAATTCCGGTATCTGCGACCGTAATCGTTAATGACTCGTTTGGTGTTTCTTGGATCTCGATGGTGACTTCGACTTTACCGTGAGAAGTAAACTTGAAGGCGTTATAGCCAATGTTGTTGATGATTTGGCTAAGCTTAGTGAGGTCCGACTCGATTGTGAAATAGTGAGTTTTAGGCACCGTAATTAGGATATCGACATTTTCTTTTTCATCAATATTTAGAAATACACTTCGCGTCGATTCGACCAACTGCTTCAACTCAAATTCGTGGTTATCGATTTGCAAAGCGTTACGCTCGATTTTGCTCAGATCCAGTACGTTGTTGATCAGGTTCAACAGATGATTGCCGGCGTCATGAATCATCGAAATATAGTTTTTAGTTTGCTGGTTAGCTCCGTCATGTAGATTGGTGTGGCTAAGGCCAATGATGGCATTGAGTGGTGTTCTCATTTCATGAGAAATATTAGCTAAGAACTGGGATTTTGCTTTGGCACTTTCGTTCGCTTTGTTCCGCGATTCTTCGATTTGGACTTTTTGCATCTCTAGGTTTCGAGTCAGCTTTATCTGAGTTAAATAGAGATACGACACAACCAAGGTTATCGCGAACGTAATCGCAATGATGATGCCTAAATAGAGGTACTGAGTGGTGTAAAACTCGTCTTTTTGATTCGAATAGACCATCTGTTGTTGCTGTACTCGAGAGATGAACAGCGATAAGTAGTTGTTCATCTCTCGATAGGATTTATCGAGTTGCTTGATGGCGGCTTGAATTTGCTGATGATCGGGTTCATTAGGTTTGATCGATTTAATGCCATCGTAAGCGATCGACAATTGATTAATGAGGCCATCAAGCTGCTTTAAATCGCCAAATTGCTCATGAACGGTTTTAGTACGTGGGCTACGTAAGTCCTGTAATATACTCGATTTCTGTACCCTAGCTTTAAACTTGAGTTTGGTTAATGCCTTGGGGGTTGGAGCGGTAAGGTAGGTTTGGAGCTCATTGAGCGTAAGTAGAATTTTTGTTTTCGCGCCAATATTGTTATTCACAATTGCTACATAGGGTTGCGGTGGTATATCGCGAAACACGGTAAGCGTATAGAACACGTACGCGACCATACAAATCAGGCTGAGACACAGCGCCGACACCAGCCATCGAAAATATTTGCTGCCAGAGTTTGCCTTAATCATCACGTGAACTTACTCGACTACAATTTCCATCACCTGCCAGACTGACCAATTGTAATAAAGGTCGTTTTGAAGTTCGGGGTAGTCAGTAAATGGGAAGACCACAAACAGAGGGCCTTTGCCGTCTATAGTCATGCGTTTGTCGTTTTCATGGGTTGCCAGCAATACACCGTATTTGTCGATATCCGCAATCGGTATGGTAACGACATAGTCATCCCAAGCGATCACTTTAATGTGTTCACCTTTAGCGCCTACTGCCTCCAAAATCGAAGAAATTTTTGGCCCGCGATAGCTAGTCACTTCTTCGACGACGTGGTTGTTGGTTTTGACTTCGTTTTGCTCGAGGTCATCAATCATCGCCAGATCAAATTCGGCACTGCTGTCTATGTTGGTGACGCCAATATTGCCATTCACCCACAACACAGTGTCGCCTTCAGGAGCAGGCAGAGCGAGCGCAAGGGTAGAGAAAACCAGTGTTGCTAGGGCGAAGAATCGAGTCGGCATAGGAGCCCCCATGTAAGTAATGAAACAGACAACAGAACGTATTGATAAGAATAGTATAGTCACAAGTTTCAGAACTTTACGTGTCATTGTGGAAGCTTTGGAGGCATCTTATTGGTGTCAGGTTTTTAGAAGATGCAATGCGCTACTTGTGCGGCGAACACAGCGAGAAACACCTTGTTACACCCATAATTAAAACTGTCATAGAAGTGCAACTGAGCCGTCATGTGCCAGATCGTATATTGCCGTTCTGACTTTAACTCACGATATCACTTAAGTTCTAAGCAAATAACGTTATGAAAAAACTCCTCTTATTATCTCTATCGATTGCAGCGTCGATGCCGTTGCACGCGCAGGACAGCGCTATCACCGTCGGTGATGTTCTCAAGGTTCCGCTGGCGGATTTAAAACCAACTCAGCCTTCGATTGGCTATGACCAAGTATTCTACAAACTGGGTCGTTACCAATTCGATGTCGAAAAACAGTTTGATGAAATCTGTGAAGCTCAAGGCCAAAAAGGTGTTAAACATTTTTCCGAGCATTCTGTACCGAGCTTGGCCGCTTCTTTCAGCTGTGAAGAACCTGTCGCTTCACGCACCAAAGACCTAAAAACGGTAGTGATTGGGCCTGATGATGCGTTGTACCTAACCGATGGGCACCATACTTTTAACACCTTCTATCATATGAACGGTGGTGGCGCTGGATTCAATGTTCAGGTTCGCGTAGATGGTGATTATCGCCAACTAGAGTCTATGGACGAATTTTGGCAAGCGATGGCAAAAGATGGCAATACCTGGTTGTACGACCATAACAATGTCGCGATTCGCTACACCGATTTACCTAGCCATTTAGGCATGTACAACTTCAATAACGATGTATACCGTTCACTCATGTACTTTTCGAGAGATATTGCATGGAACAAGCCGAAACAGCCGGTACCGTTTTTGGAGTTCTATTGGTCTAAGGAATTACGCCAGCTCACAGATGCTCAACAATACGATTTGAACTCGATGCAGGGATACAAACAAGCCCTAGAGGATGTAAGTAAACATCTGCTATCTATCGATTCAGATAACGTGGGCGGTTCAAAGCTCAGCGCCGAGCAAATGGGCATTTATGCGTCATTCAAACAAAAAGGCTTAGACAAAGTCAGCCGCGAGAATGGCAAGCTAGATTATATGCTGCGTTACAAAACCTCTTCGACAGGCAACGGCATTGCTTACGATTCTGCGGTGATCTCGCCAACATATCTAAAGAAAGTGGATGATTTCACTCTCGAGATGAAACGCAGTTTTACCGATTTCCCACCTTCAACCGATGGCAATACCGTTAACGCGATTGTTGAAATACCTACTGGCACATCTGCGAAATGGGAACTGAGCAAAGAGAACGACAATCAGCTGATTTGGGAGTACAAAAACGGTGCGCCTAGGGTTGTTGAATACTTAGGTTACCCGGGTAACTATGGCACCATTCCACAAACCGCATTACCTAAAGAGCTTGGTGGAGACGGCGACCCATTGGATGTTCTTGTTCTAGGGCAAGCAGTCCCAAGAGGAGAGGTCGTCTCTGCTCGTTTAATCGGTGTGCTTAAGATGCTCGATGGTGGCGAACAAGACGATAAATTGATTGCAGTGCTCACTAATGATTCTCCTTTCTCTGGGGTTGAATCATTGACTGAACTGGATGAGCGCTTTATCGGTGTGAAAGATATTGTGAAAATCTGGTTCGAGAGCTACAAAGGTAAAGACGGCGGCATGGAAGTGATTGGCTGGGGCGATGAAAAAGAAGCGCGCGCTATCTTGAATCAGTCAGAATCGGCTTACCTCACGAGCAATCCATCATAGGGCTCGACCTCAAGGTTCGATATGCAGTCAAACAAAATGGACAGCCAATGGCTGTCCTTTTTTGTATTCACACTTACTTGGCTCCGCGCGTAAAAAACGTATTTTAATTTGAGCAAAACCATCAAATAGTATTTGACCTGTCTACGGCTTTATAGTTTAAATTTCTTCACCATCAGAGCACACAGGTTACTCATCATGTATCGAATATCTGAACTCGCGGCGAAAGTCGGGTTGTCACGAACCGCACTGCTCTATTATGAGAAACAAGGGCTTATCTCTGGCAAGCGGTTAGATAACGGCTATCGGGTTTACAATGATGATGACGTGCAACATGTGTATCTGATCCAGCAGCTTTTGGCTGGGGGGCTGACACTGAAAGAGTGTAAACAGTGCCTAGAAGCCAAAATCGATAAGCAGATTCTACAGAATCGTTTAACTGCGCTGGATGAAGAGATTGAGCAGAAACAAAAGTCGCGTCACGTGCTAGCCGCTTTACTCGGTCAGGGCGATCTCACCGCTTGGCATGAAGGGTTAGACAAAGTCGCGCCAGGGGCTCATCTCGATTGGTTAATGAAGCAAGGCTTTAGCGAGAAAGAAGCTTTGCGAGTGAAATGGTTATCAAAAGACATGAACGAACACGAACTATACATGGCCGACTTTATGAAAGTCTTCGAAACCTTAGAACGCTGGGGGCCAGGCAGCGAAACTGACACACTCAATGCACTAGAAGCATTGGGTATCAAATCCGATTTACACCTGTTAGAAATTGGCTGCGGTAAAGGCTTAGCCACTCAAGTATTAGCCGACAACCTATTGGTACCAAATAAGGGAGCCAAAATCACCGCTATTGATAACGAGCAGTCGGCATTGGATCGTCTAACTGAACGTTTTGAACAACAGGGGATCCAAGCACAACTTAGCACCGAGTGTGCAAGCATGACGGATCTACCGTTTGCTAAATCTAGCTTTAATGTCATCTGGGCTGAGGGTAGTGCGTACATTATGGGCGTGCAGAAAGCATTGCAGCAATGGAAGCCACTACTTAAGGAACAAGGCTATATCGTGCTTAGTGATATGGTATGGAAAGTCGACTCGCCAAGTGCTGACTCAGTTGAATTCTGGAACAAAGAGTACCCAGATATTCAAACGGTACCTGCGAGATTGAAGCAGATGGAAAAAGCGGGTTATCGAGTGGTAGAGCACTTTGCTCAAAGCGAACAAGCGTGGCTGAACTACTATGCACCGCTTAAGCAGCGCATTACCGAGCTTGAGCAAGAAATGTCGGGCTCAGTGGCGTTCAAAGATATTAAGCATGAAGTGGAACTGTGTACTCAGCACGCTAACGAGTTTGGCTACCACATGTTTGTACTCGAAAAAGTATCAGCGAGTTAACTTGCTATTGGCAAACAAACTTAACATTTAAGTCTTCGACCAAAAAACAAAGCCCAATTGTAGCGCCATCTGGCAATCGCAATTGGGCTTTTAAATGTCTTCTATCCGCCATTAATGTCACTGGTGACAGGCGTTTCGAGCTTGGGTTGGCGAGCTACCTGTCCAACTGTTGTAAGCGCGAATAAAGGAATTAGATTCTTGAAATCCCAGCAAGAAAGAGACTTCCAGAATAGGTAGTTGGGTTTGCTTTAGGTAGTGCTCGGCCAAGTTATAACGTACTTGCTGCAACACGGTTTGAAAACTTTGTTCCTCTGCGGCGAGCTTGCGCTGCAGCGTTCGTTTGCTAACCGCCATTTGCGCCGCTACGCCTTCAATGCTGCTTTCGCCTTGTGGCAGTGAGCTGGTTAGGATTCGCGATACTCGATTGGTCACAGAGTCATCTTGTTGTAGTGCTTCCAACTTTTGATTCAGCTCTTTATCGAACAGTGCCAGCATTGCTTGATTGTCGGTTAGAAATGGCGCGTTGGCATCTGAAGTGCGAAATTCTATCGTCGCTAGGTCGCCTTGCGTGATTTTGCATCCCAAATATTCTTCATAACCTTTGAGGTTATTTGGTGGTTCGGGAAGCGTAACGCGAAGTGGCTCAATGCGTTGACGAGTCGCGATTCTAGCCAGTTGAGTAAAGAACACAATTTCAACTAAGCTCAGAATTTTCGGTAGCTTACCGTTGTAGCCATAGCACCCCAAAGTAAGATGCGTGGTCGATTGGTTCGCATCTATATCCAGTATCATAGGGCCAATTAAGGGTTTGTACTCTCTTAGTCGCTCCAAAGCTGCGTTTAAATTTGGGCTGCAAACCGCAGCGTAAATAGGCACGTCGCACGATTCCAAACTAAAAGCATCGGCGAACTTAAGCGGCATTTGATCACCATAGGCGGATTCAATGCCAAGCCAAAACTGAAAGTACTGCTCTGTTGTGAGCTGCACCTTGTCGTTATCGAATAGTCCGCTAGGCAGCCCCGCATGAGCGAGAACCTGGAGAATCTCGATACCGAGGTCGTTGAAAAAGACCTTCCAGTTTGGGGGAATCGTAAATCGGCTTGCTCTTCTCATAATTCGTACGTGACTCCGTGTTCTCTCGACTACTTTTCCATAAATCGACGAGAAATTTTAAGAACTGTTTTACGTGGCAATACTGGAATGATCCAATTTAATAAGAATTTTAGTGGAGCTTCGTTAAATGCGACCAGTTGTCCGTTCTGCATAGCTTGATAACCGCATTCGGCAACCGAGCGCGCAGACTTGGCGTTCTTCCATACGTCTACCCCTTCTAAATTGCCAGCGGCAACAAACCCCGTATCGACAGCACCAGGGCAAAGAGCAGTTACAGTGACGTTGTGCCGCTGGACTTCTTCGGCCACCGCCTGACTAAACGAAGTCACGTATGCTTTGGTTGCGTAATACACTGCTTGCAGTGGGCCTGGCATAAAGGAAGCCGTTGATGAAACATTAAGGATCTGTCCCTCTCTCCGCTCAATCATGCCTTTAACATACAAGTGGGTAAGATCGGTGAGCGCCGTAATGTTCACTTGAATCATCGCTTGCTCATCGTGCAGTTCGCGTTTGGCGAATTCGCCGTGGCCACCAAAGCCAGCATTGTTAATCAGCGTGTGTACCTTTATGCCCATCGCTTCTGTTTGCTCAAAAATGGCTTTTGCGGCATTAGGTTTTGCCAAGTCTGCGGCAATGACTTCTACGCTCACCGAGTGTTTTGCTTCTAGCTCTTTTTTAAGTGCAACCAACTTGTCTTCAGAGCGAGCAACAATCACAAGGTCTTTACCTTGCTCTGCATGGATTTTTGCGAGTTCCAATCCAATACCGTTAGAAGCGCCAGTCACTAATGCTACGTTTTTCATCTTGTTTTCCTTTTGGTTTGCTGCGGTCTCAGTTGTATATTACGAAGTCAGCAGCAATTCGTGACATCCAAACACGACAGCATGTCATCCGATTGTGCCAATTGTTATTTTTGTTGTCAGCTATACCTCGTGAAGGATGTGAATTAACCAAACAGAGATGCTATCTCAATGTCGAATTGTTTGGTTCAGATTACATTCAGGTTCTGAATTTATAATGAACTCAGTTCGATTTGTTAGATGGTTAACCATGATAAAAAAATTCGCCCTGCTTCTGCCGTTACTGCTTACTGCGTGTGCCTCAAGTGATACTCACCCTTTGTATACTCCCTCTTCTGTCAAGGTGCTCACTGACTACGACTCTTTTGAACAATATGTGCAGGAGACTGAGCAACAGCTAAAAGAAAACCGCTATTTCCTTACCAGTGATCATGCTGCGGAACTTGCGGCCAATATGCCGTCAGAAATCAAGCCTAAAAGCAATACTGAACCGACCAAAGGAGTGTTATTGATTCATGGGCTAGGGGACTCGCCATACTCGTTTGTCGATATTGCTCAATCACTCAGTGCACAAGGTTTGTTGGTGCGTACGATATTGCTACCCGGTCACGGCACCCGCCCAGCAGACATGTTAGATGTGGATTATGAACAGTGGAATGCTCTCGTAGAGAAGCAAGTAGAATTGCTTAAACAAGATGTGGATGAGGTTTACCTTGGTGGTTTCTCTACTGGTGGTAACCTCGCTTATTCCTATGCGGCGCAAGATGAGGCCATCGATGGCTTAATGCTGTTTTCGCCGGGGTTTATTTCTAATGAGCCACTTGCCTTCATGACGCCATGGATTTCAGGTATCAAGCCTTGGTTAAGAGATATGAATCCTGACAATTTCACCAATTACACTCGCTATCTCATGGTGCCAACCAACGGTTTTGCTCAATACTACAACTCAAGTAAACAGGCGACGAACTTGTTGCACGACCAAACTTTCGACCGACCAGTGTTTATGGTGCTGACTGAGCACGATAGTGTGCTCGATACCGTGGCGATTAAACAAGTATTTGATACTCAGTTTACCAACCCAAACAATAAGTTAGTTTGGTTTGGTTCTAAGCCAAGCGAAGTGGACGGGGACACCCGCTACATCTACAGCCGCAACGAAGAGCTGCGGATCAGTAATATGTCTCATATGGGCATACTCTATTCACCGAGCAACCCTTATTACGGTGTGAATGGGAGTGAACGTATTTGCCGAAATGGCTCCGACATGACGGCAGATGAAATTAGCCGTTGTAATGCGGGGGAAGAAGTTTGGTATAGCGCTTGGGACGGCCGAACTAATGAACATATTCACGCAAGGCTTACGTTCAATCCATGGTACGACACCATGGTGTCTGATCTTACTCAAGCATTGGATTTGTAAAACACAAAGCAGCGAGATCTGAACATTATATTCTTGCTCTGAAATCTAAGCCCTTCGATGTTTTCGAAGGGCTTTAAATTTAGTCTCGATTTAACAAATGGTTAGCTCAGTTTCTATCATCGTAAGCTTTGCGAGCCCGCTCAATATCTTCCTTATGATCGCCCGCCCAAGACACCAACTGATACAACGGCTTAACCAGATCTCGCCCCATTTCTGTTAAACAGTACTCCACACGAACGGGAACTTCAGGATAGACAGTTCGATTGACGTAACCTTCTCGCTCTAAATCCCTCAGTGTTTGGGTCAGCATTCGCTGTGAAATCCCTTCTACTCTTGATTTTAGTGAGTTAAAACGGTCGGTTCCATCGACCAGTGCGAACAGTATGAGTAGTGACCATTTATTGCCGATTTGTGCAACGACATTACGAACAGGGCATTCTTCGTTGTTGTAGAAAACCCTTCTTTCTGGCTGAGATTGTGCTGCCATTCGCGGCTCCTTTTTAAACTCAATAGGCTTCATAGGTTACCAAAATGTGACTAGCGAACGTTTCGGTGCCTTCTTGTTATGTAGGTTACTATTAAATACTATAGTGATCAATGTATACCTAAGGAAGAGTAGAACACTAGGAGCCAATTATGTTTAAAGCGATCATTTCATTCATTTTATTACTAATGACTACAACCGTTTATGCGCAAGCTGCAGATAAGCTCGTCGTTGATTTAGATGGACTGAAAAAGCCAAGTTGGTCTGAGCAAGAATTAAAAAATGCAGAGCTCATTACTGACTTTGTTCAACATTTGATGAACGACCACGATTTTGACTATGTACTGAAACACTACAACGACAGTGCTTATGTTCAACACAACCGAAACTTACCCGACAAGGTGACTGGGCTAGTGGGCTTTTTGCAAGAGTTTGTAGAGGAATACCCAGACTACACCTACGATGTGAAGCACATCTTCGTTGATGGTGATTACGTTATTTTCCATTCTCACGCGACGCTGAATAAAGAAGATAGAGGTAATGATCAGAAAGGCATGAACATTATTGATACTTGGCGAATTGAAGGCGGACGAATTGTTGAGCATTGGGACTCAATTCAAGCGCTGGACTTCTCCATGCGTGGCTCCTCTTTTTTTGTATAAGGCTCTGGCAAAAACGCTTCGGTTAACCGTTGGCTTAACCTGAAAACGCAGCATGGAAAGTGATGTCACCCTCTGGCGCCGCTTCATTTTCTTCAAGAAGTAGTGCAAGCACATATTCCGCTGGGACTCCCGGTAGGGTTAGGTTAGTGCGCTGTTTGAAACCAAAGCGGCCGTAATATTCTGGCTCACCAAGTAGAACGATGCCTTTCGCGCCTTGTGATTTCAGTTGTGCTACACCTTCGCGCACAAGCAAACTACCGATCCCTTTGCCTTGTTGGTTAGGTGCCACAGACAACGGCGCTAGGCCGTACCAACCTGATGTTTCCTCACCAATTTGTACTGGCGAAAATGCAACGTTCCCTAGAATCTGTTCGTTCTCTTCTGCAACGAGCGATAAGGACAATGCGTTGCCTTGGCGTAACCTATTGATGATTAGGTGTTCTGTCGGTTTTGCTCCCACTTCATGATGAGGGTGATTTTCGAATGCAGCATAAGTGAGGCTTTCGATGGTTTTAATGTCGGATTCGATTTCAGTTCTGATTTTCATAAATTGTCTTCTTAAGTTTCTAACCTAAGTGATGAACTCTAAACTATAAAGTTGTAGACAGGTCAACAGATAAATTGACCTTTTAGAGTAGGGAATGACGGATGTGTCGACGATAGTGTTGGGCGCTAAGAGGCGGGATAAATATTACGGGATTTGTCAGTTTGAGACGCACATAAAACCGTTAATTTTCAACTTGGGTATACTCAGGTTGATAGCCACTAAGGAGGATGCCGAAATATGTCTAAAACCGCGAAACTCAATAACGAAGACAAACTAGTAAAAAAGGCGTTAGAAATTGGCGGTAAGATGGCCAAAATGCAGGGCTTCGACTTACCTCAGTCACCTCAGCCAGTTAGAGTTAAAGCGGTGTATCTGTTTTTAGTTGATGCAAAGCAAATCTCCCCGTTACCGGAAAGTAAGCTCGATGGCGCGAACATCAAACACCGATTGGCGCTGTGGATTCATAAAGCATTACCAGATGATGATCCTCTAAAATAGAACAAAAAAGCGAACCGATCGGTTCGCTTTTTTTGTTTTATTAGATGCCAGATTTCACTAGATACGACGCCATTTCTTCTTCTGGCACCATGCCTCCGCCTGTCGCCCAAACTAAGTGGGTAGCATTGTTCATCTTGCCTGGGCTGAACTGCATACGCTCCATGTAGTCACTCTCGCTTGCCAGTATTACAGGGCCAATCATACCTGCTAACGCCGAGGGTTCTAATTGAATGCCCTCCGATTGATTGAGTTGCCCTAACAAGCGATACATTCTCTGGTCGGAAATGGTTAAGTAGCCATCCAATAACCTCTCCATAGCGCGGCCTACAAAACCAGAAGCGCGGCCCACAGCTAGGCCATCTGCGGCAGTTATGTTATCAATACCGATATCTTGAACGCTGATTTCATCGTGAAGCTGAGTGTGCACGCCAAGAAGCATGCATGGTGAGTGGGTTGGTTCGGCGAAGATACAATGCACATGATCGCCAAACGCTAATTTGAGCCCGAATGCCACCCCACCAGGGCCACCGCCAACACCACAGGGTAGATAAACGAATAATGGATGTTCGGCGTCGACTTGGACTCCACTGTCTTCAAACTGTTTCTTAAGCCGTTCGCCCGCGACGGAGTAGCCCAAAAACAGCGAGCGAGAGTTTTCGTCATCAATGAAAAAACAGTTGGGATCTTTCCCGGCTTCTTTTCGCCCTTGTGCGACTGCGACGCCATAGTCTTGCTCGTACTCGACAACGTTAACACCATTGGTGCGAAGTTTGTTTTTCTTCCATTCCTTGGCGTCGGCAGACATATGAACACTGACTGAAAAGCCCAACTTTGCACTGATGATGCCAATCGACATACCAAGGTTGCCAGTAGAGCCTACTGCAACACTGTATTGTGAGAAGAAATCACGAAATGCATCGCTGTCCAATTTACTGTAGTCGTCACTCTTACTCAGTAACCCAGCCTCGATCGCAAGTGTTTCTGCTAGCACCAAAATTTCATAGATCCCACCACGCGCTTTGATCGAGCCGGAAATCGGCAGGTGGCTGTCTTTTTTCAGCAGCAAACGCCCGCAGATTGGCTTTTGGTATTCTTGCTCCAGCAAGCGTTTCATCGCAGAGATTTCAACGACTTCAGACTCGATAATGCCGTTGGTTTTAGCGGTTTCTGGAAACACTTGTTCGAGATAAGGCGCGAATCGCTTTAGTCGATCACTGGCGTCATTAACATCATTGGCATCGAGTCCCACGTAGGGCAAACCTTGTTCTAGGCTCGTGATAGATGGATTAAACCAAGCAGTTTCCTCAAGCGCGATAAGCTGATTTAACAAAGGGTATTGCTTGTTCAGTGTGTGGACATCAATCGTCATCGTAAATCCCTGTTGGTGAGCTCAGTGAATTGCTAAAGCCGCCCATAAATCGCTGGCGGCTTAGTCCTATTAGACCTATGCGAGTAAACGATGACAACTGATGATTTTTCACTTTAGTGTGAATTATATTGAATCAAAATATACCGATAATTCTTCTTGTGTGAATTTGTGTCCAGTATAACGCCTTTGAGCCGTTCATTGATTTACAATCACACGCTACTTATTGATCAAAGCTGAATCCAAATCATGTACAACAAAGAGAACCTATTTTCTGGGCAAAGCCGTGTTAACAGCTTTCAACTTTCCAAACTTCATACCTTTGAAGTGGCGGCGAGACACGGCTCGTTTTCGTTGGCGGCACAAGAGTTATCGCTTACACCCAGTGCGATTTCGCATCGAATCAATAAGTTGGAAGAAGAGATAGGCATTCAACTGTTTAAACGCACTCACAGGAAGATAACCCTGACAGAAGAGGGCGTTCGCATTTATCAATCGCTGCAAAAAGCGCTCAATGAACTGAACCAAGAAATCTTTGATGTTAAGAGTGGCGATGTATCTGGCCCACTAACGGTTTATTCACGCCCGTCCTTTGCTCAGTGTTGGTTAGTACCGCGGATACACGACTTTAACCAACGTTACCCAGATATAGAGCTCAGGCTATTAACCGGGAACGAGAACGTTGATTTTCAAGGTTATGGCATCGATGTGGCGATTTACTTCGACGACCACAGACCAAAGAAACTGCATTGCGAAACACTATTTCAGGAAACGATAATTCCAGTTTGTTCCAGTGAGTATGCGGCAAGGTTTGATTTGCATGGCTCAATTCAGAACCTAGCGAACACCACGTTATTGCACGACAATCAGGCGTGGGATTACGACTCGAACGACGATGAATGGCAAGGGTGGGCAAAGGCTAACGGGGTTAAAAGCTTGTTGAGCCAATCGAGTATTGGTTTCGACCGTTCAGACTTAGCCGTGGTGGCTGCGACTAACCATGCTGGTATTGCCATGGGGCGTTACAGCTTGGTGCAAAACCAGCTTTTGTCGGGTGAACTCATTACGCCATTTACCGGTACGGAAGTACCATGTAAACAAAGCTATTATGCTGCAACGCTACCGACAAGGCGCTGTGAAAAAGTGACGCTGTTTATTGAATGGCTGAAGTCTCAAACGCAGCAATAAAAAAGCGCGTTGAAAGGGTGACCTTACAGCGATATTCGCCATCGTACGATCTCGATCTCGATCTCAACCATTCAGTTAACTACTTTTTCTTGTGCTAAGTATTTTTTTGTATTGCTTTCAATGACCTGATCACGTACTTCACCGATGGTTTGCCATATCTGCTCGACCAATTCTGGGTTCTGCTGCGTAAATCGATGACTAAAGATCAAGTAATAATCTTTGGTTGAGATCGGCGGTTCTATGCGTTCGATGTCAGTGAGCTGATTCTCTTCAATAAAGCTGGCGGCAATATTACTTTGGATCGCGACGGCGGCGATTCGGTGTTTTCTTAACATCTCAAATAGCTTTGCAGTCGTCTCTATTTCAAGCGTATCGATCTTGTTCGCTTGAAGTATCTTCACAATAGAGAAACCTCGATGTGCGCCAACTAATAACTGGTTGACCGTTTGCAGCCTGGTCCCATCCCAATCTGCTGGCTGCTGTTTAAGTTTATAGAGGAAGTAATCTAGGGTTGCGATGCGTAACGAGCTATCGGCTTGCTGATCCTTTAACGGATAGTCTGCGTATTGTGCTCGTTCTTGGTTATAAGAAAAAATGAATCCGCCATCAACATCATTGGCTCGGATATGATGAAGGACGCGTTTACCCGGAAGCCGGACGTATTCGATCTTGATATTGAGCTGACTAGCTGCTTGCTCGATAACATCAATAGAAAGGCCCGGAGGTGTGGCGACCGACGTGCCGTTACCCATTTGAAAAGGAAACGATTCAATGTCTGAGTAGGCAAGTTTAATGGTCTTAATGGGTGATGAGAGCGAGCTGTTTGAAAAGAGCAATATCATCAATAACAAGAGTATATTGCGCATTCGACCTTTCCCAGTTTCGACTCACCCATGTACGACAGTATAGAGTCTTTTTGCCCCATAACTGCAACATGATAGCGTTAAAAATTACATCAAACGGTGGGCTAGACGACTTCTTGAGCACAGGCTTAACGCAAAGCTAAGCCTATGCCAAGATGCAAAAACACGAAGCAGGATTAATCGGTGACCAAGATATCTTCAGTGAGCACTTCACTATCGGTACTCAGGTCGTGAATACGTCGAACTCGATCACTTTAAACAAGTCAGAGATGAGCTGCTCATAGTGAGCTATATTTCGGGTTTGGCTGTTGAAGTATTATTTTGCTTTTTCTCGTTTCGAGCTAACCAGATAAGCGGCACCACGATCATTGCTGTGCCAATCACCATGGCTAAATCGGGCATTTCACCAAACCAGATCAAACCTACGCCAACTGCTCCAAGCAAACCGCTGTATTCGGCACTGGCGATTTTATTGCTTTCTGCCGAGCGGTACGTCACCACGCATATTGCCGCGTAAATAAGAATAAAACTGCTTGAACCCGCGGCGGTGATCAGCGGTGACCAATCCCATTCACGGCCCTCCCAAATAGCAAGCCCAAGTGAGGCCGGAATTCCTGCTAAATTGGTGAGCAATAATGTTTGCGCCACGGTTTGGTGCTTAGGCAGTTTACGGATCAATAAGTTATTGCTGGCAATGGTTAACGCCACGATAAGCGCTGCAATGGCAGCCCAATCGAACTCGGTTGGACGAATGATGACAAGAACGCCCAGAAAGCCAAATATACCCGCCGCGATGGAGTAACGGTTAAGCTGTTCTTTGAAAAATACCAATGCTAACGGCAGCATCATCAAAGGTGCCGCATAGAAAATGGCGTTGGCCGTCGCCAATGGCATTGCATTGATGGCAAACACCATAAAGATCGCGCCCAGTAACCATATGTGGGCGCGCAGAGCGTGCCATTTCAGTCCATCAGTGAAACTCTTTTTACTCACGCCATAACAAAAAGGCAGCAGAATCAGCACAGCCGTTAACTGCCTGAAAAAGACAAATTGAAACACAGCGGTGTCTTCGCCCAAGGTTTTAATTAAGGCATCAGAGAAAACCGCAATAAGGTTACCGACAATGAGTAAACCCATTGCCATTCCAACAGACATTGAAGGCATGACGAAGCTCCTATCATTGACTGACGCGTGTTCAGTGTGAGTGAAAAAGAAAGTAAAAAACTGTGATGGCGTAAGCTTAATGCATAAAATCGCTTCATATATAATGATAAAAATTCACTTAGTATGAGTTCAACTAATAATGAAATTACCTCCTCTGAGAGCAATACAATGTTTTGAATCGGTTGCTCGTTTAAACAGTTTTTCTCAGGCCGCGATAGCGCTTCATGTAACCCAAAGTGCGGTGAGTCATCAGGTTCGTTTGTTGGAAGAATACCTAGGTGAAACCTTGTTTGTTCGTCAAGGAAGAAACCTGTCGCTAACCCCAATAGGCGAGCGTTACTACGAAGAGGTATCCCATTCTTTGCAGAACATCGCGCAAGCGAGCCACCAGATTCGCGAAGGGGAGAGCGGAAAAATTCGTTTGGCTATGTACAGCTCTTTGGCGGTGAAATGGTTGGTACCAAGGTTGGAAAACTTGCGCCAGCAGCATCCAGAAATCGACTTAACTCTCACCATGGTGGCTGATGAACCTGAGTTTTCGGATCAAGTGGCCGACTGCTTTATCACAGCCTATCCGCCAAAGAAAAACTATGTGAGTGATTTTCTCTATAAAGAGCAGCTGTACCCGTTCTGTAGCCAAAAGGTGTGGCAGAGAATTGAAGATAAACCCTTGCCAGAGGCGTTGTGGGATCAGCCGCTACTTTCAGTAAGCTCGATATTCAAGGAAAGAGGTGAAGCGAAAGACTGGCTTCAATGGTGTGAACGAGGCGGTTTCAGCCTGCCAAGAGACGTGAAAATCAGCCAGTTCAGCCATATGGTGTTGGCCGCCGAAGCAGTCAAATATCACCAAGGCATTGCGTTTTTGAACGACTACTTCCTTAACGATCAAGATCTCCAACAAAACCTAGTTCGCATCCCAATGCACGATTTACCAACCGGCGACAATATGTACTTTGTTTACAAGAAATCGAGAGCCAAACAGTTCGAAATTAAAACGTTAGGTCACTGGCTAAAGCAACAATGTTTTGATTATGAGTAAACAGTAATATTGACGAAAATCGACTTTCGTAACCTTCCCTCAAGTAGAAACGAGTGTTAGGTAGAGAATTTCTACATTTGGCATTTTGGGGCAGTGCGAATAAACCTAAGTTGCTGTTAATATTAGGGTGGTACGAAGTATGGTTTAAGTGATACGGCAGAAAACAGAGTAATTCGGTGATCCAATACAGTATTTTGTTGTCTGACAACTGCTAGTTAAATATAAAAATAATGAGGTAAGTATGGGTTGGAAAGGTACCGTTAGGTCAATTAATGCTGCTGCAAAACGCGCAGATCGAAACGCCAAAAAACGTCAGCATGAAATTGAAAAAAAGCAAAAGAAATATGAAAAAATGCAGGCGCTAGAGCAGGCTGCGTATGAAGTTGAGATTTTTGAAAACTATATAGAAGTTGTGCAATCAATGCACAAGGATTGCGGTGATGAAATTGACTGGCATCAAGTTGCTTTATCTGATGAACCTACAAAGCCAGAGTTTTCCAATATGTTGGAGAATGAAGCCTCGAAACTGAAAGATGCATACAAACCTAGCTTGATTGACAAACTGTTTAAGCGAGTCGATACAAAACTATCAGCTCTGAATCTTGCTATAGAAGCAGCTAAGCAAACAGATAATGATAACCATGATGCTTCATTGCAAGTTTGGAATCAGGAATGCGAGGACTGGAAGGATAGTGTCGAACAGGCGAAAAAAGTTCTAGAGGGCTCTCCTGAAGCTAAAATCGAAGTGATCAAAGAATTAAGCCCTTTCAGTGAGCTCGATGCTCTGGGCTCAAGCCTACTCTTTTCCATATCTGATACGTCGCTAATAACCGTGAATATAAAAATTCATGGCGAAGAGATAATTCCAAGCGAACAAAAGAGCCTTCTAAAGAGCGGTAAATTATCAGTTAAAAAGATGCCTGTAGGTAGGTTTAATGAAATTTATCAGGATTATGTTTGTAGCTCAGTTCTGCGCGTTGCACGAGAGATATTTGCTATTTTACCCGATGAATTTGTACTCGTTAATGCGACCGATAAATTGCTTAACAAAGCAACTGGGCACCTAGAAGAATCGAATGTCCTTTCGGTGTATATCTCTAGAGAAACTCTAGAAGGGATTAACATGGATGCAATAGACCCTTCTGACTGTATGCAAAACTTTGTTCATAATATGTATTTCAAAAAGACGAAAGGTTTTGAGGCGGTCGAAACCGTGAACGTTGACGCTTTAGCGTAACTTTTTTAACCTAGGCGCTGTCTAAGTATGACTCGCAACGTGTGGCATTTTTACTATGCGTAGCGTTTATCTTATGCGGAAGTATCGATATTGCGTTGCTCACCTTAATAGGGTGTTATGCGTATTGTTGAGTGTTGGGCTAAGATCTTAAGGCTCACAATTCTCAAACTGAGGTAATTTAGAGTGACTCTCAATGAACTTGGTGAAACTTTATCCGGCATGTATCACAATGCTCCCAATGGTGACTCAGTTGCAATGATTCACTTATTCGGAATCAAATATGCAGCTCAAATTAAAGATCTTGGTGCGTCTAGTAAATCTATTGCCAAAGCTGCCCACATAAATGAGTCATATGGAACAGAAATTAGCAAGGGTATAAAACTCTCTAAGTATGTGTCTCCTAAAGCATACACATAACAAACGACTACAGTAACCAGCCACTTTCGAGCAATAAATAAAAAGGCGAACCACTTGGTTCGCCTTTTTGCTGTTTCCCACTCTGCTGTATGTTGATGTTATTACTCGCTCAGTAATGCCAATAGTTCATCAACAGAGGGTAATGCTGTCATGGCACCTTTTTGAGTGGTAGCGAGCGCGCCGCAACCATTGCCCCAACATATCGCAGCTTCAATATCATCCCACGAGCGCCATTGCTGAGTTTGAGATAGCTTTGCCAGTAAGCCACCGACAAATGCATCGCCGGCACCAGTAGTATCAATCACCTTGTCGATTTTCGAACCTGAAATCAGCCTACGTTCGCCACCAAACAAGGCTAATGCACCTTCAGGGCCTAAAGTGATCAGCACTAATTTGTTGGTTTGCTTTTCAAACATGGCTAATGCCTGTTCAAGCTCGTTGGTATCTGTAAGAAACAAGAGCTCTTCTTCAGAGAATTTCACCACGTCGGCAAGCTCTACGGCTTTCATTACTGTTGGCTTAATTTCAGCTTGGTTAGGCCATACTTCGTCACGTAAGTTCGGGTCGAAGCTGACGTAACCGCCCGCCGCCTTGATACGTTTCATGGCTTCAAAGGTTGAACCGCGAGAAGGCTCGTTAGCCAATGCAATGGAGCAGCTGTGCATCCATTGATTTTCGGAAAACTCAGGGATATCTTGCTCGGCAAAGAACTGGTCGGCACTGGGTTTAACCATAAAGGTAAAACTACGCTCGCCAGTGTCGTCCAAATCCACGATGACTGTCGAGGTGCGTTGTTCGCCGTCGAGTTGCATCTTGTCTGTGCAGACTCCCTCGGTTTGCAGGGTTTCTTTCATGAAGCGTCCAAGCGGATCTTGTCCAACACGGCCGAAGAAGGCTGCATCACCTTTTAAGCGAGCGATCGCGACAGCGACATTGGCTGGCGCGCCGCCAGGGCACTTTAAGTAGCTGCTGTCGTCTAATGGGATAAGATCGACGACTGCATCGCCCGTAACCCAAACCTTGTTCATTTTCATAGTGTGACCCTTAACCTTGAGTGTCTTGAAGTTAGAATGCTTATCGATGAGCGAGGTGAAGACTTAGAATTCGTAGAATAGGCGAATTCGAGCACCAAAGTCATCTTCTTCAGCGAAGTTGTCTACACTGCTTGTTGCGTGAGTTTATTGTCGACCATAGTGTAGTAAGTGCCCAATAAGATTGAGAAATCTTGAATCTCTAGCACGTCATTGAACGCATACGACGCATACCAAGTAGAAACGTTCACATCACCTTCAGCCCAACCTGCGAACTCTTTGTTTTCGTATTCGTTCATTGAGTGAATGTAGCCAAGGCCAATATTGTTCCAAAGAGCATTCGCGCCGATCGACAGGTTATTCTCGTCTACCGCATCTAAGTAAGCCACGTTCGCGTTAACTACCCAGTCACCGCTGGTCCAGTTACCCGTTAGGCCATAACCTGTACGGTCTGAAATATCCACGCCATTGGCAACAATAGCGTCTGACACTAGGTTAGTTTCAACAGATGCTGCAATACGGAAATCGTTCATCTGGTATGCAACCACTGGGCGGACTAGGAATGAATCTTTCGCTGAATCGATGGTTTGGCCGTGGTAAGAGCCGCCAACACCGCCATCGAAAAGGTTAGAACGGTCGCCCAGCATAGCACCCACTTCTACATACAAGTTACCGAAATCTTGGTAGTACATGATTTGGCCATCAGAGCCGCGGCCACGTGCTTCTTTCGCTTGATAAGTATATGCAGACCCATCGCTGTACAAGTCGTTTGCAGTGTCGCCAGAGTACTCTAGGAATACATCCAAGCCGACAGGGAACATGTCGTAAGCTTCAAAGCGACCTGCTTTGATTGCCCAAGACTCTTTCTTACCAAATTCAAAGTACGCGTCATCGAGTGCGATATTGCCTGTACTTTCAAATAGCGGCTGGGCTTTAACCCCAACGAAGTGACCGTTGCTCGAGTACTTCTCTCCGGCAAATTCAATCAGTACACGGCCGTCTTGGTTAAATTCACTGTTGTCTGCGGCGTTTGATTCGCGGTCTTGGTAGTTGAAGTTTAGCTCTACGTTACCGCCGACTGAAAAATTCCCTTCTTCGTTATCTACGATGCTGATCCCTGCATTTGCCGTCATAGCGGTTGAAACGAAAATAGCTGCTGCTGAAAGCTTAAAGGTGTTTTTCATGAGGATACCTATGTTTAATCGTTGGCCCTTATTCAGGGCCTTGGTTTGGCTGTTGAAGTGGTTCTAATGCCACTTATTGTTGTGGTATTCGGCTAAGCGACCGAATTAGAAGCATTGAATTGGAGACAAGTAGTGCAAGGTTGCGCTGGAGTCTTCAATTTCTAGCGTGTTTAAATCGTCAATAAAGATGCGAGAGGTGAACACGGTTTTGCCGCAGTCTGCGAAGATCTCAATCGCAGAGTTATCTACGAAGATACGAATGCGTTGCGCCTGTTCTACGCGCTGGGCGTAACGAACGGTGCCATAAGCTTCTGCGTGAACGTGAGAGACATGGGTTCTGTCTAAAGTAAACTCTTCACTGTTACCGCTAAACACCATGCGCTCGCCCGCTGCGTTAGCAAACGCGACAGAGAATGTTTCGTTAACATCCAGCTCCAGTTCAAATGCGCGTGAGGTTAGCTCTACAGATTCGTTTACCGTTTCCGTGCCGCTGCGCAGAGCTTCTAGCTCTTTTAGCGGAGCTTGGATCAGGTAGTCGCCTTCGATGGTCAGCTCACGAGGTAGGGTGAACATGTGCGCCCAGTTGTTTTTGTCGGTTGGGTAGTCACTCTTAGAGTTACCTAGCCAGCCAATTAGGATTCTGCGCTGTTGGTTGTCTAGATAGGTTTGCGGCGCGTAGAAGTCGAAGCCTTTATCTAGCTCGCGATAACCTTGGTTGTTGAACTCTTGAGTATCGAAGTTGATGCGATCGCCCACCATGTACACCACAGAGAAAACGTTCTTGAGATCGTATTTGTTATCTGAGCTCACGCCTTGTGGTGAGAAGATGTAAACGCCTTTGTCATCTTGCTCGTAGTAGTTCGGACACTCCCACATGAAGCCAAAGTCATTCAAACCTACATCAATGTTGCCTACGTATTCGTAGTCATCAATCGCGTTGCCACGGTAGTAAGCCAATTTGCCTTTTTCGTCATGGCCTTGAGCGCCAATCAGCATGTGATATTCGCCATCGCGGTCAACCAAGATAGGGTCGCGGAACTCAGACGTGTAAGACTCGAAATTCACATCAACCACAATGCCGTTTTTGTCTATCTTGCCGTCTTTGTCCATCACCGCCATCACTTGTGTTGGGAAGCGGTTCTGCTCATCGTCCAGTAGATTCGCGGTGTAGAACAAGTAAAGCTCGTCACCTTGTGGCACCCCAACACCTGTGTAGCAGCCATGGTGGTCGTATGTTTTATCTGGATACATTGCGATGCCGCGATCGGTAAAGTTCACAAAGTCTTTAGTGGATACGTGGTACCAGTGTTTTAAACCATGTACTGGGCCCAAGGGGAACCATTGATAAAACAGGTGGTGTTCACCGTTGAAATAGCTCAGGCCATTTGGGTCGTTCAACAAACCGTGTTTAGGGGCAACGTGGTATGTTGGATAAAATGGGTCGGTTTGTGTCGTGCGTTCGATTTCCGCTAGGTACTCAGAACTGACTTCATCGATTCGTACAAAACGATTCTGACGGTTAGAAAAATCCATAGAGACTCCTAGGAGAGCAGGGCTCTCCCATCAAAAAACAGTATAAAAAGGAATGAGTTAGGTTCTGATTACTTGCTAGCTAGCGTTTCTGGTTCTTTGTAGAACAGCTTGGTAAGAGCAAACGCGGTAATTGCGCCAATCAGCATGACAACAATGTACATACCTAAGCCACCACCAAGATAAAGTAGGATGCCCGGCAGCATAGTTGCGCCTGTACCTGCTGAGCCAATGCCCGCAATAGCGCCGATACAGCCACCAATCGCACCGCCCACGCAGCCGTATAGGAATGGTTTAACGCGTGGTAGCGTCACCGCAAACATGGCTGGCTCTGTGATACCAAATAGCGCGGGAAGCGTGGCTCCAAACATGCCTGAACGTTTGACTTTATTGGTTTGCATAGTCACTACAGCCATCGCTGCACCAAACTGACCAGCGATTGCTGCCGTGCCTAGTGGGTTGATGAAGTCGAAACCTGTGTCTGTCACCATCGCTATAGTTATTGGCACGATGGTGTGGTGCATACCGGTTACGGCCATAAACTGGATTGCGCCGCCGTAGATTAGACCGCCAATGCCGTATGGAATTTGTAGGAAGTACAGCACCGCTTCTGTGATGAGTTTCTCTGCGCCAAGTAGGATAGGACCGACAAAGACTAAGCCCGCAATCAGCGACACAAGTAGCGTGATGAAAGGCGTAATAATCAGGTCTAACACTTCCGGGATATACCTACGAGAGGTGCGCTCTACCATTGCGGCAAACCAACCCATGAAGACAGCTGGAAGAATCGAGCTTTGTAGGCCTGTTACTGCAATATCAAAGCCCATCACTGGGATCATCAAGGCTTCAGCATTACCGAATGCTACGTCCCATTTGTTGGCAAGTTGAGGGGCCACAAGCATCAGGCCAAGCACAATACCGAGTACGGGATTACCACCAAACACTCGCATAGCAGACCATGTTACAAGTACTGGAATGAAGATGAATGCGGTATCGGTGAGAACTTGTGAGAGTGTATTGAGTTGTGGTGACAGCTCGACACCAAACCCATTAACTAGCAGACCACGTAAGCCCATTAGCAAACCAGTTGCGACTAACGCAGGGATGATCGCGACGAAAATATCAGAGAATGTGCGAGTGACTGCTTGGAACGTGCTGACTTTGTCTTTTTTCTCTTCAGGCTGAGCCGTTTCTTCGGTTGGGTTATTGCCTTTCATGATAGCGAACACTTTGCCGACGAAGCCTGTGCCCAAGATCACTTGGTGCTGGCCGTTTTGAAAGAAGTAACCGTGCACTCCTTCTGTTGCACTGAGTCCTTCAGCGTCTACTTTCGTATCGTCCTTGGCGACAACACGCAGCCGTGTTGCACAATGATTAAGCTGAGCGATGTTCGCCTCTCCACCGAGTAAGGCCATAACGGTATTCGCTACAACGTTCGCATCTCGCGCCATAAATTTCGTCTCCTAAGAGTGCAAAGAAATATCAACCTGTATTTAACTTGTATTTACGATAATACAAGTTTGATACAGGTTGTATTTTTCCTTTCCATTTTTTGTCATTCGTCACACTTGTTATTGTTCAAAAATGCATAAGGTTGCTTACTTTTTTGGAAAGAGCTGGTTGTTCCGTTGCGTCATTCACCCCGAACACCCATCACTATGCTATGAATCCTGCTTTTTGAAATCGCTGGATATATCACTGCCGATAAATAAAAAAATAGCCCACATTTGTGGGCTATTAAGTGTTCAATTAGATTCGAGCGGTGATTTCAAAGTCATACAAGCTCGATTTGTAATACACGATGGAGTATTCGTAGACCTGCCGTTCTTCACAGAAGTTTTGCGATTGGTTTATCAATATGGGCTCTAGCTTATCGGCCGCTAACAGGCGTTGAGCATCGGTATCGGGCAGGGAAGGAATGAGCTTTTGTTGGGTTTTAACCATTTCAATTCCATGGCGGTTTAAGTACTCAAATTTAGAGCCTTCTAGGTCTTCTTTAGTCAGATTCGGTAGTAGAACACGCGGAATGTAAAATTCTTCATAGGACACCACCTGATCTTCGATTAAGCGCAATCGGCGCGCGAAATTCACAGGTTCACCTTGTTGAATGTTCAGCTTTTCCGCCACAAGATCCGACGCTGGCATAACCTGAAAGTCATCCACAATGTTTTGCGCCTCTAAGCCAGACCCTGCCGCTTCTTTGGCAAAGCCAGACATAGATAGAAAGTCGTGCCTCAGTTTGTTGGGTTTTACAAAGCTGCCTTTGCCTTTTTCGGAGAAGATGTAGCCAAGTTCAGTCAGTTGCTGCAGCGCTTTGCGCACCGTGACACGGCTAACTTCAAGCACTTCCACCAATTGATTTTCAGAAGGCAGCTTACTCCCTGCAGGGTAGGTGCCTTTGTCTATCTCTTGCTTAATTTTTTCGGCAACTTGTACATACAAGGGCTGGAGATTTTTTTGGTCGAATAGCTCAGTCATAATGGTGTGTAAGCAATCGCTCCCTAGCGAAAAGTGCTCTACAAACAGAGCGCTGAAGATCTTATTGTAATGAAATCAAGTGCGATAAGCCACGGGAGATATATCGGTATGGAGGCTAGTTGGCGCAATTACAAACGGCCCGTATCCCGAGCTATATGGATGGCTACACCAAAGAGAAGACATAAAACAAAAGGCGAACCCCATGGTTCGCCTTTTCCAATAACGCAGTACTAATCTCTTAGATGTTTAAACTGAAGCTCAACCAAGCGTTGGTAGAGTTCACAGCTATTGATTAGCGATTGGTGGTCGCCGACGTCGACCAATTGGCCTTGGTCGAGCACGGCGATTTGGTCGGCGTGCTTGATGGTTGATAATCGGTGGGCAATGATTATCGTCGTTCTGCCGCGCATGAGTTCTTCCAGTGCTTGCTGCACGTGGTGTTCGCTTTCACTGTCTAACGCGCTGGTGGCTTCGTCTAAGAGCAGGATGTTAGGGTCTTTTAATATTGCGCGTGCAATGGCGATGCGTTGGCGCTGGCCACCAGAAAGTCTTACGCCGCGTTCACCAAGAAAACTGTTATACCCATCTGGTAGGTTCTGAATGAACTCATGAGCGTGCGCCTTTTTTGCGGCCTCGATAACTTGTTCATCCGTTGCATCTGGGTTCCCGTAGCGGATGTTATGAAACACATCGTTACTGAACAGCGCTGGTTGCTGGGGCACTAGGGCCATCTGTTTTCTTAGTTCATTCGGATCGAACTGATTAAGCTCGACACCACCTAACGTTACTTTCCCTTCTTGTGGGTCATAGAAACGTTGCAGCAGTTCGAATAGGGTGGTTTTACCTGCGCCAGAAGGGCCGACTAGCGCGAGTACCTTTCCTTCATGTGCGGTGAGTGTCAGGTTGCGCGTTGCTGGTTGATCTGGTCGCGATGGGTAGCAGAAAGTCACTTCATTGAACGCGACTTCTGGTGTTAGGTTTTCTAAAGACGTTGGGTTTTCTACTGGGGCAATGATATGGCTTTCCACTTGGAGGATTTCGACCAAGCGCTCGGTTGCGCCTGCTGCACGTTGTAGCTCGCCCATGACTTCAGAAATCGTACCGAGTGAGGAAGCAACCATAATCGCGTAGAAAACAAACGCCCCCAAGTCACCAGCAGACATAGTGCCGTTGATCACATCGCTGCCACCCACCCAGAGCATGCCAGCAATGGCACTGAATACGATGATAATTACTCCAGAGATAAGAATCGCACGTTGTTTTACTCGCTGGCGGCCAATTTCATACGCCTTTTCTACTTCAAGGGCGAATGATGCTTTTTCTTGGGGTTCTCGGCTATAACTTTGTACCGTTTTGATGTGCTCAATGGCTTCGCCAGCATAAGAACCGACGTCCGACATGGAATCTTGGCTTTGGCGAGATAATGCTCTTACGCGGCGTCCAAACACCAAGATTGGAATTAAGATGAACGGCACGGAGGCGAGCACAATTAAAGTGAGCTTAATGTTGGTCGCAAACAGCATAATGATCGCACCCGCACACATGAGTGCGCTGCGCATCGCCATAGAAAATGATGAACCAATAATACTTTGAAGCAAGGTGGTATCGGTGGTGATGCGAGACATGATGTCGCCACTGCCATTGGTTTCAAAGTAGCTTGGGTGCAGCGTGACGATGTGATTGAACACCGATAAGCGAATATCGGCGCTGACGCGTTCGCCAACAGAAGAAACCAAGTAGAAGCGAAAGAAAGTACCTATTGAAATCAGCACTGTGACCAGCATGATAAATTGAATCGCGCTGCCTAGATCTGATAGGGATTGCTGGCTAAAGCCTTCGTCGATAAGCAGGCGGATACCATGGCCAACCGACAAGGTTAGGCTGGCGGTAAAGACCAAAGCAAACAGAGCAGCCACTACGCGGCCTTTATATGGCTTAATGAATTTGAAAAGCTCTAACAGAATGCCGAGGCTTTTTTTCTCGGGCTTGGCGTTTGGGTCGCCGGAACCTTGCTGTTGAGCGCTGAGCGTAGAAGAGACATCGTTTTGCATATGACGGCCTTAGATTGCTTGTCACCTTATAATTGAAGTTATTAAAGCATTTATTGCCCACTAGTGCAGCATAGGAAACAGAGTTTCCAATATTTCCTTATGCTAAAGCGCGTTAGGGACACGACAAATGAAGATGAACAGAAGTCAGTCGTTTTGAAATCAATCACTATGACAAGGAAGTGAGTAGTAGCCGCTGGATGGAATGTAGTATAAAATCGAACGGTGTTTTATATTTTCTGGTTTCTAATGATGTACAGATATTCTTTTGCTTTATTTGGTCTAGCGGCTTCTTTAATTGGTTGTTCTTCAACGAGCGCAGTGTCTGAGCCCGAAGAAGTGATTAGCCAAGCACCGCAAACGCTTGAAGAAGAAGTTGTTGAAGAAAAAGTGACTGAGCAAGAAATGACAGAGCAAGACGCGGCTCAACAAGAAGTCGTTGAGCAGAAGCTGGTTGAGCAAGAACCAAAACCAAAAAGTATCGATGGCCGTGTACTTCTAGAAAACGAGCCGACTAGGCAAGTCTTGGGAGCGATAGAAAGCGTGACCGACACACTCAATGTACTCAGTTTCGGTATTTTTGCGGGTTCGAGAACATAGCTCTTACTCTTCGCACCAAGGTCACCAATTAGCGGTAATATCACGGTTTACGCATCTTTTCTAACACGCTACATTGTGGAGACTTTGAATCTAAGGACGGAATTATGAGCGCTCATCTAAAACAGCTATGTCACACACATCTACCTGGCAACAAAGAAGATTCTCCAGCGGAGCACTTCAAAAAAATGGCGCAGTGGTGTGAAGACAATGACGTTAGTCATGATGTTTATGGTGAGGGCGAAACCATCCAAGCTTTCGAACAAAAAGTGGCCGACTTACTGGGATATGAAGCCGGCCTTTTTGTTGTCTCCGGTACGATGACGCAACCTACGGTGCTGGAGTTAGTGACTAAACAAAAGCGTAATCCCGTTGTTGCCATGCACCCATCGAGCCACATTTATGTTCACGAAAGACAAGGCTACCAACTTCAAAACCGCTTCAATATTTTGCCAATAGGGAACGCATTTCAAACATGGAAACTCAATGATCTAAAAGCCTGGCCTGATGAAATCGCAGCCGTTCTGTACGAGTTGCCGATGCGTGAAATCGGCGGGCAGCTGCCTTCATGGGATGAACTGGAACAAATAAAGAATTACTGCTCTGAAAAGGGTATCCATCTTCACATGGATGGCGCACGTTTATGGGAAGCTGCAGCTTATTATCAGAAAGAATACAGCCAAATCGCAAAGGGTTTTGATACCACTTACGTTTCGCTTTATAAGGGGATTAATGGCCTGGGTGGTTCCATGCTGTTGGGTTCGAAAGCGTTTATTGAGCTCGCCTCGGTTTGGATGAAACGCCAAGGCGGAAACCTTTATCATCGTACGCCTTACATTGTATCTGCTGCGATGCAGTTTGATGAAAAGCTCGCGAGGCTGCCTAAGCTCTTTGAGCGCACAAATCAGATTTACGACTTAATTAGCGAGTTTCCAGAACTGGCGGTTAATCCAACCAAGCCCCAATCCAATATGTTGCACCTGATTCTTCCGTTTAGCCATGAAGAAGCGTTGGAACTGCAGCGCACCTTTGCGACGGAAAAAGGTATTTGGCTGGGCAACCCACAAGTAACTGCGCATCCGAATCAATCAGTGATTGAGTGGTATGTGGGAGACAATTTGTTGGACATTGAGGACGATGAGCTAAGGTCGTTTTTCACTGAGCTGCTTCACGGTTTTAAGTAGGGGTGGAAGCGCTTCGCAATACTCCCCCTTAGCTTGTGTTTCTCAATAATTCGTTAGGGTGTAACCGTGCATCTATTTGATCGGTTTAAAGTCTATCTATACCACCGTAACCGCATTAAAACGTGGTCTGGTAACTTAACTAAGATTCAAGGCTGGTCTAGTGAACACGCCCAGCAGGTACGATTTGATGTCATTCGAGGTGCCGCTGATTTTAATGGCAAGCATGTTGTTGATCTCGGGTGCGGCTACGGTGAGCTTTTCGATTTCCTATCCGAGCGGGATCAGTTAGCCAAATATACCGGTGTGGAGCAGCAAAGGCAGTTCTTAAAATCAGCAAAACAAAGGTTAAGCGACAAGCTGGATATTTGTCGTTTTGTTTGCGCCGATCTTAGTAAGTTTTCTCATGACAACGTGGATGTTGTGGTTGCCTGTGGATCATTAAACTACAAAAGCCGCGACTCTGAATACCTCACAAGCATGGTAGCCCACATGTATAACATGGCAGGTGAGGCTGTTATCTTCAATCTACTTGATTCCGCCACTTTCCCTAAACAAAACCTTGTCACTGGCTACAATAAGCAGGGTGTCTATTTGTACTGTAAAACACTGTGTGAAAGCGTGGAATTGATTGATGGCTACGCCGACGACGATTTTACGATTGTAATGAGAAAGTGAGCTAAAAGAAAAGAAGAGATAAGTAAGATACAAAGGACACGCAATACTCTTGCTGTGCCCTTTGTGTTAAAAACGTAGACATTGTACAGGATAGTGTGAAGCGTGATTACTTCGTGTACTTTATTTCGTGTACTTAGGCTCTTCGCCAACTTCGATTGTAAGAGTATCGGGATTCACGGCAAATGAGCCATCAAATACGCCTTTCTTTTCCATGTCCAATACAATTGTGTTAGCAATGTATTCTGCCAGACTCATCGTATATGTTCTGTGCTCTTGTTTATCAAAAAATGAGAACTTACCCATATAGGTCATTTCATCTTTACTCCCCACTTTTACATTAATGTGGGCAGTCGAGCTATTGTCCGTTACGTCATAGCATGAAACACCACCCATGCCATCGCCATAGCAATCTGTTCCTAGGTTTTTACTTTCATTGGCAGCGCCCGCAACAATGAGGATCAAATTGTCGTTACGGCTTTTAATGTTTGCAACCAACTCTTTATCAAACCCTGTGAGGTAGGCTTTATCGGTAAAGCTATTGACACTAAACGGAAGCAAAGCGGAAACTTCATTTTCTAGTTTTCTGGCGGCTTCGATACCATTTGGGCTCACGACTAAGATGGCATTTTGTTTCCCAGAAATATTGGCTTGTGGGGCAAGAAGTGCGCTATTGGTGCTGGTTAGGCTAACGGACTGATCTGGTGTTAACGTACAACCCGAAAGCATACTGAAAACAAAGGAAAGAAGGATAAGTTTGCGTTTGAGCATGAAAACCTCGAAGTGAAAAGTTAAGTGCAAACAACGTCCTTGTATAAGAGTGTGTACTCTAGCCGTTTAATACGAAAGTGAGAAATTGAATATTGGCATGTCTACTATGCAAGTGGGTAATATCTGTTATGTGCAGAGGACGGGTTGTCCCGTGAGTTGGAGGTGGTTTGAGCAAGTTTTCTCCTCGCCTACATCCATTACTACCTCTATGACGTGTTGCTCTCTTTGTGCACAAGCGTGAGCGCTAGCGAATAACAAGGGTAATGAGAAAATAATGAATAAGCGCGGCTTAGCCTGCGTTAACTCCGAGAATATTGAAAGCAATAATCAAGGCCTGACCTTACTATTTGTTCATACTTTTAAGCAGGGAAATGAGTGGTACAAGTGGAAAAATAGCTAAAAGATCCTAACCTGATGGAGGTGAGTTTAAAGGTTCCATCCGATTGGGTGATGTTTGATGCGTTGGTTATATTGACCCGTTTTAGAACAGTGTGCTTCGAACTCTAATGATGAATGAGATAGAGTAAAATTATGTATAAAGTTGCTTTCGCTTCTTGCTGCCGTTTAGAAGCGTTTCCTGATGTGCCATTAGCAGATAAACAACCCGAGTGGAAAGAGATACATGCTCAGGACCCCGATTATTTATTGTTGTTAGGTGACAATATATACATGGATTACGGTCTTTTGGGTGATGAGCCGGTCGGATCGCCAGAACACCTTTCTTGTAGTGAGTTTGAGCAGAAAATGGAGAGTAAATATCACGCCCAGTTTTCAGTTCCGCACTTTAAGAATTTGATTGATGAAATGAAAGCAAAAGGCGGTATGTTGGCGACTTGGGACGACCATGATTTTGCGTGGAATGACGCTAAAGGGAGTGAAGTTCCAGATGATAAAAAAAATGCATCGACAAGACTTTTTAAAAAATGGGTGCTAGACGAACCAGATGACGGTACCCCGATATATCGTTATGTTGATTTGCCACATGAGGCACCAGTTGCAAGATTTATCATCCTTGATGTACGTAGTTATTCTCAAAGAATCTCTCCTCAATATCATGGGCCAAATACAGTGCACAGCCCTTCACATGGAAAATCACTGCTAGGCGAGGAACAGAAGCAGTTCTTGTTTGATGTTCTTGAACATGACCTTCCTCATACTTTTATCTGTGCTGGTCTAACAATGACGGCTGGATCAGAAAATTTTTCAGAATATGAAGAAGAGTTCGAAGAGTTTTTCGATGCAGTAGAAAGCTGTAGTAGCAACGTATTTTGGGTTGCAGGAGATATACACAAAAATCGCTATTACCCCCCTAAAAAAAGAAAGCGCCCGTGTCATGAGCTTATTTCATCGGGTATTTCTATCAATTATCTTGGATTGCCTTGGGCATTAGACGATCGCCATAACTGGGGGGTTATAAAGTTTGATGAAAGTAACGTTGAGTTGGTTCTGTGCAAAGCGAAATACAGTAATGATGAACTCGTTGGGACGAAAACTAAAAGCTTTAAGTTGGTTTAAGCACCTAGTAAGAAGCGAACACATTCAGGGGCTTTGAGTATGGAATATTTTGATAGGTTTGAAAATGTTACAAGCACGACAGAGTATGACGAAGGAAACTCACTTTCTTTGGCTCTCGTTTGTCATTTAGCCTACGAAAAAGAAGAAAAAATTTCGCAAGTAGTGAGGAGTTGGAATTATAGGTTGGATGGCTATATAAATCTCGTCAAAAAGCCAGATATAGATACACAGTGCTTTGTCATGTCGGACGATGATAATGTAATCATAGTGTTTAGAGGCAGTGAGTCACTGGAAGATTGGTTCACCAACTTTCAGGCAGTTTATGATGCAGGCCCAATGGATGATACAAAAGTTCATGAGGGCTTTCAGGACGCTTTATTTCCAGCTGTTATTGGCTTAACAAAGTTGATAGATAAGCCCGAATTGTCACATAAAAAGATATGGATAACAGGGCATAGCTTAGGAGGCGCACTGTGTTCTTTATTTGCAGGTATGCTGATTGAAAACGATTATAGCGTGTATGGTATATATACCTATGCAAGCCCGAGACCGGGCAACGGCGCTTTTGCTGACAAGTTAAACTCAAGAGTGGCTGGACCGCACTACCGAGTGGTTAATGTTGGTGATGTTGTACTCCATGTCCCCCCAGAACCATTTTATAGCCATTCGGGGCAAAGGATTATTTTGTCAGAAATGGCGAAAGAAACGTCATCTGAGTCTTGGTTTACCCAACGCATTGAAGCACTGAAAGTCTTTATAGCTAACACCTCGAATAGACTTGATGTGGCTGATAACCATAGATTGAATGCCGATTCAGAGAGTTACATCCCTCGCCTAATCAAAGACCTGTCTAGCGTAAGAGGTTAGAGATGGAAGCTAAATTTGACGATAGTGATAGGTTGAAAATCTTAATCGCTGCACTTGAACGGTATCAAGCCAATTACAACACGAGTGCATACTCGACGATGGGGTTTTGGTTAGTTGGAGTAGGGTGGTTGCTGACATCGGAGTCGGCGAGAGAGTTCATTTTCCTTCATGAAAATATAAAATTTGCGTCTATCGCGTTTATTTGGATAAATTGGATTTTGTTCACGTACGCCAGCTACCGAGTTTATAAGGTATCTGATCAACTCTACACAAGGTTAGAGAATTGGACGTTTGCGCGAGGTACGTTTGAACATGCCAAAATGCCTATAGCGGCTATTGCAATCTACTCGACAATTATTTGCTCGGTTGTAGTGCTGATAACTGTAATTTTAATGAACTAACTCGTTAAACTTGATTAGAGAATCGCACACCGAAAAAAGGCGAACCTGATGGTTCGCCTTGTTATTGGAGCATACTATGTACTAAAGCATTCAAAAACTAGACAAACTTGACATCTAGCCCAAGTTTTAATAGAAAAACTTGAGCTTAAAACGCATTTAAATTTACTACAAAATAGTATGGCAGGCATTGATACCTCTTATCCTGAGGTAGATATGGTTGTCGATCTCTAGCGCCATTCTCGATTATTCTATCACTTGGAGCCTATAAGCCCTGTTTCGATACTTAGATTGTGGGTCCCAATTTTTTTGTTTCCAGTTTTTGTTTAGATCACCTTGTATAGATTATCGGGTGATCTGCTTGCATGAAAATGCGCATCAATCGTCTTCTTTGAAGAGATCCTCAATGTCATCCCAATCCGGTAAGGAATGAGTCTTGGGTGTTACTGAAAACTGTAGATCAACTGAATCGAGTAGTCGCTCAAAAATGTCGAATGATCCTGTAAATCGACCATTTTCAATCTCTGAAATGGTGGTTTTGTTAATGCGCGTAATTTTTGCAAGTTGAAGTTGGGTTAATCTCTTGGCTTTTCTGCTCTGTTTTACTTGCTTGCCAATCTCGTAACGTGTACTCATATTCCACTCCAACTGTTAGCTATATAGCTAACTTATCTTCTTTAACGTAAATGTTAGCCATATAAGGTAAAAGATACTTGATTAACTAATGATTATGGTTGTATCGCTGCTTTCTTGGTATCTCAGAAGGTAGGGTTTCGTATAGCCAATCTTGTTCATGACGATAAAGCCACATGTACGCGCCATTAAGAGCGAGTTTAATTTCATTTCGTGTAGTGTTCGGATGATGAGCTAAGTAATCGAGTATCTCTGTACAACGTAAATTTCTTGTTTCGGCAAACCAGATCTTCTTGCGAATATCTTTTAACTCTGGATGCTTGGAAAGCACTTTTTCTATTGCTCCCACTGAAAGGCCAAAATCCGCCGCGATGCTTTGCGTTTTATTGCCCTTGCGGAGCCGATCAAGTATTTGTTCTTCTGCATCCTTAAAGAGCTTCGATGGCCTGGTGTCCACTTTGATATTTTGCTGCGCAGCTTTTATTTTCAATGTGCTTACAGTTGTTCCAAATGACGCAGCTACTGCTCGCATACTCGAGCCGGACTTAAGTTCTGCAAGCGCCAACTTCCAATTAATCGTCGCTGGAACGCGCGGGTCTGGAATCTCAATGTTTTTAGGGGGAAGCACTTCATTATTTGCTTCAAGACAGTCTAAGAAGTTTGACCAGCTGTCGAAAAGAGCATAAATGAGCAATAAGTGTTTGAGCGGTTGATGAACCCCATCAATGTTGTAGAACAAGCACTCAGGGTACTGATGCTTTTCAATTTGTGATTTAAAGTAAGCTTCTATCTTTTCGTTTATGTGAATAGCTTTCAAGTTGTTGATAAGTAGACAGCGTAACAATCTTTGTTTTATGCGGCTGTGCGCCGTTAATAGACCATGGGCGTCGAGTTGCTTTTGGTAGCAGTTATGAATTGTAGATAAGTCGATATTTGTTGGGCAGTAATTGAGCTCATTCTGAATTAGTTTGCTAAATCCGATTTCGTCGGTGCTATTTACTAATTCGACCGGCTTGTGAATGGCAGGCAGCACAATTCGCTTAGAGCTATGCGGCTGTTTGTGAAGATAGCATTTATGAATTGGGCACACACTTAGACCGGCAAGCTGATGAGTTACATGCCAGTATGGAGTGCCGTATTTTTCGGTGTCGTACGCAACACAAAGCGGGCAGCTGATGAGCGGTTGTTTAGAAGGTAATCGGCTTGCAACTTTACCAATCCGCGATTGCAATGAAGCGGTGTGTCCAGTGATGAGAGAGTTTAGCAATACGCATCTGGCGTTTTCAGAGCAAAATGGTTTGTAATATTGAAATGTCGTCATTTGATTCACGATGACGAGCTCTGGTAGCCCAATTAATCGAGACAAGCCTGGAACGTACGATGGGAACTCATTTGCTGGACGTGACGCATTCACATTAACTAATGACATTGTATCTTTTGTGAAGCTGTTATGAGCGGCTCTCAGATGAAGTCGACACAAGAAACTATAAGCAGTTTCATCGGGTAAACGATTAGGTATTAGGTTGGCTTCCATACGTTAACTATTTATATATCTAGCTCTGCTCGCATCCAATACGCTACTGAGAGCCAGTACACAGGATTCCTCTGACCGCTTGGTGGATTTGGGTTCGAGAACATTGAACGCAGAATATTAGTGTTTCCTCGCTTGGTTGGTCGTGTGTAATCTCTGTACAAGTGACGCAGTAGTACTGGACCGAGGTCTGATTCAAACTCAGGATTTAGATTGTTGCAAATCACCGCTTTTGCAGCGCGATTCTCGATACCCAATCCAAGTAATGTAGTAATTCTCAATTTGAGTGAGGATACAAAGTCCGGTTGGTCTATGCTCATCGCGTGTACTTTTTGAAAAAATTGCTGCCATTGCTCAATATCATGCTCTACTTTGGTCACTAAGCTCTTCCAGGTGCCTACATCGTGAGGGAGTGTACCGTTATATAAGTTCTTGACCGGGTCTTCTGCTCGTTGAAGCAACGAATCGTGCTTGTAACAGCGCACTATGCTTGGCAATTGATGAGGTGCATGCCAGTATGTGGTGCCATGAGCTTCTAGATCTTCTGTTCTGCAAATTGGACAGCTGTGCCAACTAGTGTCAAACCCGAATAGTAGTTGTTCGTTCATGTGCGCCAGTTTGCTCCATTCTCGAAATAGGTCATCAAATCGTTCTCCCACAGAAAGTTGCCAAATGTTCGCATTTGTGTGTTTGTGGAAATCTGTAACGCCGGTAACAGCGAGCAACTGAGTCAATGGTTGCATGCTTGCACGAAAGACAGTGTTCGCATGTAAAAAACGTTCATCAATACCGAGATTGTATTGATAGTACTTGAGGCTGCTGCAACCAGAGCGTTGATACATACGCAAATGCCAACTGTAGATATGCTCGGTTTCTAGAGGCTTGGTGAGCAGGCTCATCATTGTGGCACCACCTCATAACCGTGCTCGTCTATGCCAAACTCGCTCGGAGCAATCTCAGATTCTTTTTCTAAACGCTTTACAGTGCGCTCTTCTTTTTGCGTTAGCTTATAATCTGGTAGATATTGCTCAATTTGATCTAGTACTGCTTTAGCTGCTGATCCTTTTAGCTTTTGTTGATCAGCTATTTTGAGAACATTTTTGACGAGCTTCTGAATATCTTTAGCAAGAGTGAAGCCTCCGACAAACAGATCGTCAAATGCATCTAACTTTCCATGACGCAGCGCAACAAGAGCCGGCTTCATAATAGAGAACTTACTATCAAACACACGGGTTAACACTTGTTGGGAAAAGCAAGGGATGCCTTGGCGAAGGCAGTATTTATTTGCTTGTTCAATCAAGAAAAACAGACAGTGTGGAATGCCTTGGGTTAGTTGGTATATCTGTTTTTCTAGAACTGGGGTGAGTTCACAAAATTCTGGAGTTAACTGATAACTCCATGCATATTGCAATAGCATCTTCCAGTCTTTATCGGTCGCTTTGAAGTTATTCCAATCGTGCGGGATCCCCAGTCGACGCCCGTTAGTAAATTCCTTTTCGGCTAGACGATTCGCTTTGCTTGTCCCAATTTTAACTGTCGGTACACGGGCATCTTGAGTCAACCCGTCAAAAAGTGTGAAAATTAATTTTCGCTCATTGGGAGCTGAAAAACAGATGTTATGTATTTCATCGAAGATGATGACGCCAATCAGAAGAGTTGTGCAAAGCGTAATAATCTTCTGAATAGTATCTTTTCGATTCAGCGGTTTATACTGATCTTCGTAGTTGGTACTTAAAACCTTGTCGATGTTTCTCGCGATAAGCGAACAGATGGTTTTTGCATCTGCTTCACCGGGAATATTGATCTTTATGTAAACGATTTGAAGTGTTTTTTGATCCATTGGACCGGTTTCAAGGTGAACGAGTACTGGAGGAATAGTCGTCAGGATTGATTCAAGTGCGGTTGTCTTACCAACGCCGCTATAGCCAGTGAGTTTTATTGACGGCGCAGTAGTTCTTGTTCTTATAAAAGTTTCGGTAGCAACTTGGTTTTGCCACTTGATGGTATCAGGATCTAACGGGTTTCTTTCTTTGTATCCTTCCTTCAAGATATTTAAAAAGTCGCAATAAAGATCATAATATAGAGAGGTCGGCATGACAGAGCTCATGATATTCGCAGCTTTGTTCTCCAATGTTTCCACGTCGAGATTTTTGAAATTGTCTGGTACAACAGCCGGTAGAACAAGTGAATCCCAAAAATCGTTGATGTTCATTCTAGCAGGTAAACACTCAATAAAAGGATTACCCTCAAAATCTGAATTTAATGAAGTAGTGTACACAGCAATTTTAAACTCACTCACTATTGATTCCTTCTGTTTAGTTGTGAAGCCATTTTTTCTGCAAAAATATCTGAAATATCCGGTTCATTACTTTCCTGTGATGAACACTCTTTCTTTGATGAAGGTGTATCACTAACCTTCGGCTCGAATACCTCTTCCGTCGACGGTGATATTTCTTTCGTCATGTTTTCAAATAGAGCTTTGGAAACAGCAATTTCTGCGTTTAATCCAGCTTCTTTGTTTAAGCTAAGGTCTTGAGTGTTAGCTTCGTTGATTGTTATCTCAGTTTGCTGATGTTTCGCTGTAGAGACTGCATTCTTTGCACTAACGCGAGTCGCGCTTTGTTTTTCTGCATATTGCTCCGCCAGGGCTTGCATCTCTATAGCTTCCTCTTTTTTTGCACTAGATATCTGTTCGTCGCTCATATGTTCGTAGAGTCTGTCGCTCTCGTCTAAATAAGCTGGCTGAAGCCCATCAGAAGTTTCGATGTATATTTTGCTCATTGAGTAGCGCATAAAGCGACAAGAAAGGCGGGGTCTCTTACCAATATTTTTTTCTTGCAGCCCATTATTTAAAGTCCAACCGCAGGTATATCGTAGTCCACGACCCGAGCTGCCGCTGTCGCTCTTTTTAATGTACTTACCTGGCAAAAAGACATGACTCGGATGAACTGTTACTTCTCCAACTTCTAATAGTTCTAGAAAGAGTTGTCGCTCATCAACTTCTCTTAGGAACCCCCCGCGATTACGAAGCCCCCAATCAAATTTTTCCATAGGGATTTTTCGTACACCATCACGTCTCATTTCTTTGCTAATCGGCAGAGTTTCTAATGGATAGTGATTGTTATATCGAGTGATAAAATCAATCAATATCTGATACAACTCGCGTATATTTAATAGTGCATCTTTTCGAACTTTTCTTTTCAAGTGTTCTGCAATTTTCGTTTTTGAAACGCCGGGAACCACCCCAAACAGAAAGTCTTCGAGTGTCTTGTGTTTGCGCTCTACAAGTCCTTTTTGTTGTGAGTTACCTTCTGTGTTATATATCTGCTCAATATGAGCATCTTTGCTAAATGAGCGCTCCAGCTCTGCTCTAAATTCTGCATTGTCGACCATGATCATTCGGCATTTTCCTTCGATATCCCACGGTTCATTAAGCTTTACGCCAATTTCTTCACAAAACTTTTGCTTATTTCGGAATGCAGTAAAAAGTACCTCTCGGGCAGTGTGTGCTGAAGCCTTCTGAAAGGTTATCAATAAGCCCACCCAAGCTCTGGAAAATGTGTCAACGACAGTGTAACAAGTTGGGCGTCCTACACGACGTTGTCGCAGAGGATCAAACTCATCGACCAATTCGATTGATAGCGGCGTTTCATCAATTTGGTAAACGTGGCCAGGACCTTGAGCATAAAAATTGTCGAAAGTACCTTTTAACCCTTTTTTGTCTTTGTTAAAGCTGTCGGTTTTGCCTTGTTTTGCAATCACCGTTTCGCGATTTTCGCGAAGAAAATCGGCGAGATAAGCTTTAAATTGAAATTCAGAAAGTCGAAGCTCGGGGGAATAGTGCTTATAACTAACAATCTCCCCAGTCTCATGGTCAACAACCGGATCGCTTGCATACTTGTCTTTGTATTCACTATATGCTTCTTCATACGTTTTTGGGTTTGCACACATAATGTGTGTGCGAGCAATAGCTTGAATATGTTTTTCATCACGTTCTGTTCGCATTCGACCCACTGACCCATCGTTTCGACGTGGCCCTGTCTTTTTTGTATAGACCTTATTTTGTGATTGTCCTGAGCCGGGCTTTCTCAGAAAAGCGTTAGGAATTGAGCCTACGCTTAAATAGGTGTACACCCATTTGTATAGTTGCGTTCGGTGCAATTTAATTCCGGCTTCTTGCGCCGCCTCAAAGCACTTTTGAATCAATCGCTTCCCATAACTTCTTGAAACTAAGAACGTTTCTAACTGTTGAATGATCGGACGGATCACAGCAAGTTTTTGATCTCGCTTGATGCGTTGATTTTCTGGAATGTATTGATCGGGCAAGAGCATGTAATCAGGGAGCTTTAACTCCCCGCAAGCAATACGTTGGTCCTTCAATGCTTCGGTGATTTCAGAGAATGAAAACCAGTCTGGCTTGTTCTTTGTTTTTAGGTTCATTGCAAACAATCGGTTAGTTGTTGCATCAATAAACACAACGATGTGAGCCGCAGAAATAGGCGAATTCTCACCGTGTACTGGTGTGATGATATCGTTAAGCTGAATAAAATCCCTAGTCATGCAAAGCGACCTTGATTTTTAAGTCTTCAACAGATTTTTCGTATTGGATCAGTTGGTTACTTAGGTCCATTAGGATTTTTCGATGCCAAACACAGTGCTGAAAAATTTGAATTGAATCACAAAAAGTCACACCAATGCGCTCAGCAACGCGCTCTAGGAATTCATGGAGTCGATCGGTTTGTTGCTGTTCGAGCTCCTTTGCAAAGTGTTTTAACCAGATTGGGATAAGGCATTGGTAATGAGCCTCTAGTGTGTACGCAGAAAACAACTGCTCGAGGTTTTGCGTAAAGATATTTTTGAGTTCACTACTTCTGATCAAATGCCATGAGACACCTTGTGATTCCCAAAACGCTTTTTCAATTTTTAGTTTGTTGTCTTCGTTTTGGCGTTGTGTTTCTGTTTTTGCTAAGTAGGCATCCTCATCTTTGATGGCATACACGATTTTTCTTCCATCGATTGCGACGTGTGGCGCGCGAGATAAAATAAAAGAAAATTAATCAAAAATAAAAAACAAGCCTGCGGTAGGCTTGTTTTTTATTTGATGTTGCGTTTATGAGGGTCTTTGTGGTCGCTCGGTACGCGCTACTGTAATATCATTATCATTGCTCGTTGTATACGCTCGTAATTCATTTCTATAGTTTCGCCAGTTAGCTTCTGTAGAGGTCGTGGATGAACAACCATCTAGATGTTTATTTATTTCAATATCAGCCACAGCAAGTTCCGTCTTTACCCAGCTAGCTTCCTCTAAAGCAATTTCCGTTTGTATGTCTTTGGGAGGGAGAAACTCATCGTTAAGATATCGCCATTCTTTTGAGACACCTTCTGGGCAGGCTTTCCAGTTAGCTGGGAAATCTGTTTCTGCGCTGAATTTTGCAGTATTTATGACTGCACCATCTCGAATTAATGCTGCTTTGATCATTTTAAATACTCCTTAATGATAACAATTCCGTCATGGCCATCTCCGCCAGACCGAGAGGTTGTAGATAACGATGAAGCTCCAGAGCCTCCAGCTCCAGGACCTTGTCCACTGTGACCATTTTCATTTCTTGCTACTGGAGCCCCGCCGGATAGGTAAGAGCTTCCTCCAGCGCCTGACGCTCTATCGCTTCCATGGGTAGCGCCTTGACCTGGGATATTAATATCACCGTTTCCTGAGCCGCCATTAATAGCACCATTTGCTGAAGCTGAACTTGGTGGCCCGCCGCGTCCACCAGTTGCAGTTACATCACCAAATGAGGTATCACCAGCAGTTCCTCCCCAGCTAGTTGAACCTCCTGCGCCTCCTGCGCCAATAATGATAGAAGTAGGCTTTAAATCACTTTCTGATAGATAAACGATGGCACAGCCGCCGCCAGCTCCACCGCCGTCGTTAGAATTACCTGAGGAGCCAGCTCCTCCGCCACCTCCACCAACAATGATAACTTCGGCAGCTAACACATTAGGTGACGGAGTGTAAGTTGCGGAAGCTGTAAAAGTTACAATGTTAAAACTCAAGTCAAATGAGACTGATTCAAGTAGCTTCTCAAAATGATCGAATTGACCAGAGACAAATTTGATTCCTTTTGCTGAAAGGGCATTTTGAAATTCTTTAATACAAGCATTGAACCAATCGGCTCCAGGAATACTTGGTTGACCTGTCTCTGCAAAGTAACCAGGATCACCTTCTGTTGGTTTAAGCTCTGGTGGTACTTCAACTTGAGTACCATTTTGCAAGGGATGCATAATTATTCCTCTTCAAAAACGTAAATGACCTGCCAACCACCGATGATGTATTTATCCAGCAAGCAAGTAACAGCAAGCTCATCAAACTGCAATAAGGGGGTTGTACAATCATCGAGTACAGTCATGGGAATGGCTGACGATGATTTGACTCGTGCGAGAATATCGAATTGACTGTCGTAAGGATTAATCGGGTGTGTACAAGGACGCAGACAGTGATGCCGACGTACAGGAAGTATCTCGACATCAAACCCATAAGAAGCGCACAAAGCCTCAAGCGCCCAAGGAGACAAACCACCTTGATGTGTATCTTTGGCGTACACCGCTTGTCTGCGTCTATCAAAAGTTTGCTCTTGCAGGTCCTGACACTCAGGCAAACCAAACGCATGCTCATAATCAGGCAACAGTGCATAGCAGGTTTCTGGAAAGATTTCCTGCTCTAGCTGGCCATTGGAAGCGTCAACGCGCTCGTACGCTTTGGTGAGAGCAAGCGATAGATCAAATAAAGCGCCGCTGTCTTTTGACCAGGCTGCGCCCTCGGGTAAAAGCATCAAATAGCTGCGGTGATAGTCATCGTGCGTCATACCCACGTAATGTCTCCAAATGTTAATAGTTCATCTTTTGTGCTGGTTTGGTCACTATTGAGTGAGCACGTATAATCGCGAACGCCAGCCGCTGTTTTGATGGCTTGGCGAATATCACTAATTAACAGCTTACCGCCTGGCGAGGCACTACGTACTTCCAGTGTTTTTAATGAGGTCGTCACCGCAGAGCGCGTATCGGCTGAGTCTGGCACAAGATGAATATTAGGCGTCAAAGGTTTAAGGGTTAACGTGTACATCACAAGCTCAGGGCCCGCTGGAGCCCCAACGCGATCGCCTGTGGCTGGGTCTTCATGCTCAATACAGTAAGCCTCAACCGCATCCAGTTGAGGCTGTGAAGGGATGATGTCGTCTTCGTTGTCATTGACGAAGGTGAGACCAACCGTTCCTCGACCTTGCCAGCCATTTTCAGCCCAGGCACGTGTCACGCCAGGCACTTCTAATGCCCATGATTCATAATCAAAGGTTGCCCCACCTTGAGGCGGGTTGCGCATCTTAAGTTGTAATCGATAGAGCAAATCTAAGATAGGCTCGATATCTGCGCCGCCTCGAAGCCCTTCGTCTTCCACTACAGCATTTCCAGTGGCACCAATAATGGTGGAGGCAGGGGTAAGCTCTACTTTCGCTTCCGTATTAGTTACCTGTCCGGTACTGTCGGCTTTGACTTCAAACGATATACTGTCGCTTTCTGCGGTGTGTTCTTCTTTGGTCTTAAAGATAACACCATCGCCACGCTGAAACCTTTGCCCAGCCTTAATCGTCGTACCACTACTGACCGCCATCGTGACCAAACCAAATGCCGCGCTCGCAGGCTTACGTATCACACCTCGGCGCTGTGCATGCTTGACAATATACTCATCATCCGACTCTTGATTTGGAACAATCTGACGTGCAATCCATTCTTGATGGTCATAGAGATCTTTGACTTGAGCAGAATTAGCAAAGTTGAGCCCACGCTCAACTGAAAACGGCAGTCTTGGCTCACTGTCATCAAGGTAGAACGCGATATCGCCTTCACCCTGCGCAATGAGCTGCTTAAGCCTTGGCGTACTATAAGGCATGGGCTTGGGCGTCCCAGCGTTTACTTATGGAATAACTCATCATACTGTCATCCGGTTTTACTATTTGAATATCAAAGCGCATCCAATTGGTGTTCCATACGCTGACTTCAACCGATACGTCTTTGGCGTAGCCTTCTTGAATTAATGGATCCAGTGCTTCTAGCGCATAATCCTTTGCGTCATATAACACGCGAGGGACGATTTTTTCACGGCTCAAAAGCCATAGGCGGCTACCTATTGGATAGGGAAAGTAGGTGTCACCAGGCCATCCTCGACGATTGGTGCGGTCTGGTAGTGTGTCGTCATCCAACGCTCGTCTATCGGTGAACAGCATAATGATCACCAAAGTCATTAAGCTGTCATCGATTTGAATACCAGCACTGCTCAGTTCGATATTGGCTTGGTTAATGTGCCAGATTAGTGCTGCGCTCATGGCTGTCCTCTAAGGGGAGGAAGGCGGGTCTGTCGGTCTATCTTCTGCATCGAGGTGAATGTGCCCACCGACATCCAAATCATCAACAGTAAGAGATTGCGTCGCACTCATTTGACCAGCTTTCATGGTATCTGCCTCAGCATCACCGTTTACCTTCACATTCCCGTTAAATACGGTGTCATCCGCGTTAATGGTTAACTTAGGAGTAGTTATAACGACTTCGGTATCGAGGGTGAGATTAAAGCGTTTTCCTAACTGGTTGAATGTGCCTTCTTTAGTCAAGATAAACAGGTGACCTTCTAGATGATAAAGGCCTGAATCGCCTTGTTCGCCTCCAGTAGGTCGGCTGTCTTTGTCATCTACGCTAAGCGCCACCATGGCATTACGGTTGCCACCTGGGCTTGCGACAAGTGCTTCTGAGCCATCGGGCGGGTAAGAAATCAGCCCGTAATCGATAAAACGTTCCACGTCATTGACGTTTTCGTCTTGCAATGCCGTCAGTTGAAGGTTTTGTCTTTTCAGTGAGTTATTGACCGTTGTCACAATCGCTCGGTCAAACACAAGCTGGATGCGGCGCTTAATGGGAGCCAGTATTTTTTGTAGGGCTTGCAGCGTCACCATAGCATTGTACTCGCAGGGGGCTCAATACTGAGCGCATCAGCTGGCATTATCGTGAGCTGAGTTAATCGGCCACCATCACCTTCAATGAAATTCACGGCCACAATCAACCAGGTGACATCGAGCCCTTGATAGTCGTCTTGGATTTTCACCAGTTTATTGACAGGCCATAAATGGCGTTCATCGTAATGCCAACCAGTGACGGTAATTTGTGTCTGTGTTGAGCTGCCGACATCGCGCGTCTTTTGCCATTGCCCCCGCTGCGTCGCACCTTCAGCAGTGAACGCATCTTCAGATAGGACGATTTTAGGGCGGTGACGTTTCACTTGTGGATCGCGTATCAACATCGCTCTACCCACGTTCTTATCCGTGCTGATATTGTCTAAGTCTCCTCCAGAGTATCCCGCCCCTTTGATTAAGTAGACATTATGACGGTTACGCCATGAAAAGCGGCCAGCTGCAGCTTTGATGTTGTCGCCCAGTTTCAATGTCACGGGTAAGACGTGACTGGACGGCGCAGTGATGAGTAAATCACCGGAAGACGTGGAAGTGATCAACGCGCTGTTTTGTCTCGCCGCGCGGCGAAGGTTATCTTCGACCGTTTCCCCTTGCTCTATTCGCCAGGAGGTAAAAATGATGCGTTCTTCCTCAGCCGCTTTGCGAGTGTAAGGAAAAATGGATTGCTGCGTCACATTGTCGACTACATTGATACCAAACGGCTCACACAGGTCTTTTGCAATGCGGGTAAGGTTGACCTTTTGCCACTGACTGCCCTGAAATACCGCCGCGCAGTCCACCAAGTCACCGGTTTTATCGCGTCCCATGACCTGCAGACGAATGTTGTTTTCATCATAGCTAGGGATGAAGTCATCGATGTAACCGGAGATGACCACTTCATTGCCTATCATCACCTGACACGGCATGCCTGGCTCAATGGGGATAGGCGCTGCTTCAGCCCAGGAGCGTGTCAAACTCAAATCAAACTCACCTGCAAGGTTGATAAGAGAGCGGCTGACGCTCACCTCAGTCCAGCCTACGTATCGAGCACCATCAATCAGCAATAAGACGTCAGACATCGCTTAGCTCCGCAATTTCAATTCGTTGATTTGGGATAATAAATGAAGGGTGACGAAGCTTATTACGCTTGACGATGTTATCGCGACTTTCGGTTGACCCTGTTTCTTGGTACGCCAGCAGCGCCACAGGAATCGTGGTCGTGGGCGTTACATCACGAACTTGAGGAAGAAGAAGTACTCGCTCATCCACATCGCGCTTAAGTTTTACGCGTGTATCACGAAGGGCTCGCCAGCTTTGAGTCATATCAACGTCAAGCGCCTGTATCGCTGCATCATCAATGCGAGTCTGAACCATTGAAGCCTGTTCGCTTGCGCCTTTTGAATCGGACCAGGAAGCGCTGTAATCTTGCTGCGTCACCATCGCTGACAGAGAATCACTGAGCGCAATAGATTGCTCTATCACCAGTTCATTGGTATAGAGCTGGTTAATCAAACGGTTGTTACGCTGGGTTTGTTCATCAATTGGGTTTTGCCCTGATTCATCAAATTCGTAATACGCCTGCATGCCATCAATACGGCTTTGGACGGTGGTGTACACATCCAAAGCATCAGGTGGTGTGGTGACCAAATCGTGCACATCATACATTAAATCGGTCACCTGGCGAGCCAGCTCTCCAGGGTCAGCGATTAACGAGCCTAAGTTTTGCTTAAATGCATCCAATGCGTCTACCCAATCACTCAGAGCATCAGGGAGGTCGGGGAGTTGCATGACGGCCTGCAGCAAGGCATCGTTATAACTGTTTAAGGTATCGAGTAAACTGTCTTGCGCGTAGCTGGGTAAGCCTTCACTGTCGAACTGCTCATCAAACTCTTCAATGTTACTGTCTCGGCTTTGAGTCGCGCTGGTTTTGAGTTCATCAGACGTATTCACCAAAGCGCTAGGAAACAGCTTTTGTCCTGCTTCAAACACATCAAAGCTGATGGTGGCATAACCGCCATATTGTGTGCTCAGCTGATGGGAAACCTCTCCCACCTGAATGCGTTGACGCCCCCAAAAAGGGTGCACCAATTCACACGGCCCTGGTTGATTGAGTGCATCAAGCACATCCGCTAACTGAGACAGGTAATTATCCCCTAAGCAAAAGCCTTCGACCTTTTGCTTACCGAGCACGGCGCCATTGTCTTCTGTCCATCCAGTCTCACGCTTTGGATAAGCATGAGGCACGGCGCGCCGCCCACTGGTGCCTCCAATCTCTTTGACATAAAACATCACACCGCGAATGGAGGCGTCTCGATATTGGGTAGTATCTTGAGTTGTCAGTGTCGTCATTGTTATCCACCATAGTAACCAAGATCAGGGCCCGCAGAGGCGCTAAAGATGACGCCTGCTTGATTGGTTTTTACTTCTTTTGTGCGAGTACGGTTATCTTCAATGGACACTTTGACTTCACCTTGCAATTCGTTTCGAGCCGGTGCACTTTCAAATAGCCCTCCCGCTGCATTACCTGCGTAACCACCCGCGACCGAGCCCACCAAACCGCCGAGCGCAGTACCTATCGCCGTACCTAAACCTGGTAATATAGCTGTACCAATGGCAGCGCCTAGACTCGCACCGCCCCAACCGCCAAGTCCGGTGCCTGCCGCCTCACCCACATCAGAGGCATCTCCACCATTGATGGCGATGTCCGCCAACATAAGGCCAGAACTAGCCACTCCGAGTAAGCGGCTTCCGCCTGTACCAGCAAAGCGACGACCCATGCGTCCGAAGCGGCTATTGCGAATTTTTGACCAACGACTGGATTTATTGGAAGGCTCAAAGTCAGCATCAATTGCACCTGGTCCGCCAAGAGCAAGAGGCCCACCTGGCCCCCCTAATCGTGGTGTGCCTCGACCACCTCGACCATTCATACCGCCGAGTCCTGCGCCAGGCATGTTCACTACATAAACAGGCTGGACGGCCATACCACCCATCCCTTGCGCGCCAGCTAATCCGCTGTTTTTCCCTCGTCCTCGATACGCTTTCCAAAGCCAAGATGCCGCTTTAAATCCCCCAAGCTTTCTAAGCAGCAGCGTTGCACCACCGATTGCAGCCACCCATTTCCCTATGTGGTATATACTCTGCACCGTTTCGGCGCTGACGTTATGCATGACATCCGCCAGTTCGGTGAGAGGCTCACTGAGCTGGTTGTTGATGAAGTGATTCCATGAAGTAGATAGGCGCTGCAGTCCACCTGTCGCATCTGAAGCGATCCGCTTTGAATCTTCGGCAATTTGACTGAAGTTGACATCGAGGTTTTTGAACTTATCAAAGCTCTCGACTTTTTCGTTTCGGATCAATTCAGCGGTGATATTGTTAAAGCCACGTCTCGCTTCGTCGCCAAATATCATGCCGATACGCGCCATGTTGCCATCAAGTTTGGTGACGATATCTGTCATGATGGAAGGGAGATCGCGCATGACGGTGCGGCCTTTATCATCGGTTTCGTTAAGCTCAATGCCCATCATCGCCAGCTTGCGCATTTTGTCTGGGCTTTGTAAGTCTCGAAGCAGCGCTTCTAACGTGGTGGCCGCAACATCCGGTGAGCCAGTAGCCATCTGTAGCACCTGCATCGATGCGCCAAGCTCAGCAAGTGCACTTTCACCGGTTCGTTTGGTCGAACCTGCGTAAGCCGACAAAATACGCGGACCGAGTTTCGCCAAATCTTTGGCCTCGACGGCACCGGCTTTGCCTTGCGCCACAAGAATGTTCATGCCACGGGAGACATCATCGACTTCAAGTTTTTGCAGCTCAGCCACCAAACCACCAATATCTGCGCCCATCGCCCCTGTGGCTTGGATGGTTTGACCCAGCGCCTCGATGTTTTTACGCGCGTACTCCAAATCACCGGTGCGCGTGACGATCTCCTCAATAGCACTGATAAGCTCTGAAGGGTCAATGGCAATGTTGTTATCCATTGCGGTCTCAAAGATTTCATCCTGGAGCTTTTTGACTTGCTCGGCACTGATTTCAGCCTGAACACCAATACGATTCATGCGGCGCTCTAGTGAGATGGCGTTTTTGAAACTGACGCCACCTGCTAAAGAAGCAGCAAATAGGCCATATCGAGAGGTCATGCTATCTAAGCCAGCATTAATGCCTGTCATGGCTTGCTTGGAAGCTTGATTCATGATTTGAAAGGACAGGCGCGTTTGGCGCGCCATACCTTTCATTTCTCGCTGGTAGGCTCTGGATTTTTCGGTGAGGTTACCCGTCAGGTTCAGACGAATACTGGCGTTAAGTTCGCTGCTCATGAAGCTTTTTTAACCTCTCGCATTCTTTTAAAAATCGCCCGATGGGTTTATCGAGGAAGTGTTGGATGTTGCCGTGGTAAAACCGCGCCAGTATCAGCGCGGCCTCATTAATGAGCGAGGCATGCTCTATGAGCTCTTTCCCCGCGCCGCGACCGACTGACCGACATCCTGAGTGCTGACCTGAGCCGCCGCTTTATCCATGGCATCCGCGTGTTTTTGGATGATGAACAAGTCTTCTGGGTGCAGCTTTTTGAGCTCGTACTCAGAGATAGGGCCCTGGATGTCACCAATGCGCGCAATTTGTCTGCGTAAAATCGCCATGCTTGCTTTTATGTCACTGCGCACAAGTACATATTGAGGCTGGGTCTTTGAGCCTGCATTGACCAGCTTTTCGGCCTCTTCTTCCGCTTCAATAATGTCACCAGCCGTGAGCTCACGCAGCTCTACCTCAAAGTGCGTGGCTTTATCGGTCTTGATACCATGGTCGAGTTTAAATTGAGTTTTAGACATTACACTTGCTCCGCTGTGAAGGCCGAAATATTGAGAGAAAATGAGCCATCGCTTTCCGTGACATTAATGGTTTCGGTTCGAAAAGCGCGGTTAAGCAAAAAACGCAGACCTGGGCCACCATCGAAATCGACGGTAGCATCTTTCAGGTTTTGTAACTCATTCCAGTCTGTATCTGCGTGCGCCGCAATTTTCAATGAGAGTGTCGGCTCGGTGTACACCTCACGAAAACCATGAACGCGACCACTGCCTTTCACGACTTCTCGGGTCATGCCGCCTAAACTGAGCTCCGCCCCGCCCATACTGCGAAGCTCTTTGCCGTTCGTGCGAATTTTCGCTTCTCCTAAAATGGACATAATCGCTCCTTACAAAATAAATTGGTTGGTCATCGCAAAGACTCGGAACTGATTCACTAAGTCTGGAGAGGCGAAGACATTGACGCGGTTCTTATCGTTTTTATCACGCTCGCAATACAAGGCTTCTTTGTAGTTGTCGACGTTTTCAACGATGGCTTGCTCTAGCATCTCCTGATAAAGCGAAACCAGTTCTATATTCAGGATACTAGGAGTGACCACTGGCTGAGTTGGATCGAATGACTGCCCATCATCAGCCAGTTTATGACGAGGGAACTTCTGAGTGATTCGATTCACAGTGGCATAACGAATGTATCCGAGCGTATGCGGCGTGGTTAAATCCAAGTAACTTGGGTCAGGTCGACCAAAGTCATTCAATCGGTACATCGTGATTTCACGTTCAATCTGAACATTGCCGCCTGCATCGACTTTGTGTGTGGCCACGCCATCATACAAATGCAAGTTACGCTCATTTTGGTCCCAACGCTTGCTGACCTCCACAGGCAGTAAGCGAGGCATGACCAACGTTTGCAATGGTCGGGCGGGGTCAATCGCCAGCTCATACGACGCCTGCGCGGCATAATCGGTTGCCCACAAGTAAGCCGGTGTCGGTGAGTCATTCGCGCCCATACAGCTGTATAGGAAATCATTGCGACTTTCCCCAAAGGTACTCGTCTCGGCATGCGTCCCCGAAAACGCAAGATAGGCAGTGCCTTCTTCCATTTTCATTGGGCCCCAACGCTCAAGAAGCTCATCACGCAGCGCATCGAGATTTGTCTTATCTTTGTAAGGCATCACAATGTGGTTAAACCATTCATCGGCCATCGCACTGATGGCGAAAGTGACATCAGGGTTGCCTGCACCACCGGAAAGCTGAATGTTTTGGGTAGTAACGCCCAAAGGAAAGGACTGCCCAGCGTAGTAATTACACACGACCTTGATTTCGTTACCCGTTTCGCCTGTATTTTTAGCCGTGTAGGTAATAACCGCACTGGCAGCTGTAGCGGTGACGGGTAAGTCATCATTACCATTGATGACGTCTACAATGGCCGAGGCAATTGCTGCCGCATCATCCCCTTTAGAGACCAATACGGATACATCAACACCTGCAACAATCAGGTTCATTAATGCATCTTCTTGAGCTGTGCCGATAATGGTTTGAGGACCTGACGCCGCGACACCTGCAGGCACGGACTCTTTTCCGCCAATGGTCATAGCGGTGTCTGCCACAAGATCAGAAATGGCTAAGTCCCCATCTCCAACAATCACCATGAAGCCGGTATCGACATCAAAGCTCACCAAATTACTGGTTTTGCCGCCAGCCGTTACGGTCCAACCCTCAATGGCTGCCGTATTTTCATCGACATTGAAATCAAGGTCGGCATCTTTGTATTCCACAGTGATGGTCGGTGACGTATCGACCGCATCAGTCTTAACCGCCGCGTTGTAATCTTTGTCCACCTGGTTAAATGCTTCAGGCAGCGCCACCCCCATGACTTCGGTATGTGCATTCGACTCTTTAAACCACGCAGCAATCGCATGCATGAGAGAGCCGCGCCCCCAAAGTGCGCCCGCCTCATCACCCGAATTAAACGGGTAGAGCTTGGCGGTCTCTGCCGTGCCAGAGCTCAGCATTTGCCCCATCAGTAGCACTTTATGGGTCATGGCGGTCGTGCCCGTCACCGCTTTTGAGTTGTCAAACTCAATAAAGCACAGGGGCGTTCGGATATCGTTTGGAATGCTCATCGGCGTGTTCCTTTTGATTTCGTCTTATCGTTTTTTTGATTTGAATCTGCTTTTGCCTTATCAGCGTCAGATTGGGTTGTCTGGTCTCGTACGACGACCACATCCCCATCACGCAGTCTTCGCTGCCAGTAGGCACTCATCTCAACGCGAGTGCCTTCTTTATTCAGAGGCTTCAACGTTTTGGGGTGACGCACTGTCAATCCCGCTTTCGGTTTCAGTATCACTGTCGCCATCAGAGGCTCCTTCTAATTCAACATGAGCATCGAGCGTGGGCGCGCCTTCTGCAATGTGGTTCGTTTGAGTAAAGAGTTTGAAGTCATCGAGCTCGGCAAAGGCTTCTTCTTCCATACTCATGTTTTGCGTCCAGCTGACTGCCCAAATGCTGACGCCGAGGCCATCCAGTGTTGCACTGTAGAGATTATTGGATTTGATATTGGTCGATTGCTTCGCCTCATTAATACCCCAGCGCTCTTGCCTGACCAACTTGGTGACTTTGGTGCTGAGCAGCTCGCACACCATACCCGCGTCGGTGTCTCTCGATTGAGCTCGGCAGACTAAGAACGCCACCATCGAGACATCTGCAGTATGTCCAACGCGCGTCTCATGGTTAGACGTTTGCAGCGCAGCCACCAACACCGAGTTGTTTTTCTTAGCAAAGCGCTCTATCTCTTCCTTGGTGTCAAAGCGGCCAGAGTGGCGGCTCACATGCTGCGCATCGAGAAATTCACCCGTAATGAGCTTTTCTTGCAGCGTCTTGACGACGGCTTGTGTCGCGCGCAGCGAGCCTGTTACTACGACTTTAGCCATGCAACTCTCCCGAAATAAATTGCTTCATGGTCTGAATGATTTCCTGCTGATTGTCTTCACTGAGCCCCAAGTATTGACGCTGGGGCATGGTCATTTGTCGAGCGTGCGCGGCGACATTCACTTGCACTGGCGTGTCCAAAACTTTGCCAAACGCTTGACGGATGGTACGAGTGTGCGTATCCACATTGACCACGCCAGTAAAGCCATCCTGATGTACGGAGGCATACGCAAGGTTCGACCCCGTCACAGCTTCTGTCTTGGTTGCGTAGTGAGACAAAGAGTCAATCAATGCACCGGTGTCATCGAGCAGAGACTGACCACCTTGTCGGGTTTTCGCATATTTACTTGACCAGGCAGGCCATGCGCTGCCGTCAGGGGCGCGTTTCTCATTGGCTAAGCGATGGCGCGTCTGGCTCTCCATCAATCCTGCAACCTTGAGCATCATCTGCTCAGTATTGATATTGGTGAGGTTATCCATCGTCTGATTGAGATTGGAGAGGACCTGCTCCAAACCTTCCACTTGCAGTGCGCCGCTCATAGACATGTGCCCAATTTGGATCGAGTAAGCTTTCGCTTCTCGCTGTGCCAGGTCACTTCACCGAGTGCATTCTCATTAGGCTTTTCTTTTTCGGGTAAACCTAAGTCCGCCTTACCCGATGAAATGTCTTTCAGCCTAGCGATGGCGTTTTTATAGCGCTCTTCCACCAATTTCGTGACCTGGCTGTTGCTGTCACCCAGCCAATAAAAGGTCACTGGAATGGTCAAGCTGGTTAAAATGTTGGGGATCGATTCAAGAGGCAGCGTATAGCGCACCGATAAATACGTATTAATTTCGTCGGTTGCATCAATCAGCGCTTGATCAATACCGTCATCATCCCAGGTATCGTCCATGGCACTGTAAGCGCATGTACGAAGGTAGGCTTCATCACGTCTTAGCAAGTCTTCTTTGGTTGCATACGCTGCCGTCATCGCTTTACCCTTCTTTAACGATCAACATGCGCTCAGCTTTGAGCTTGTTGCCCACGGCAATGGACACTTGGTTGCGCGTCACTGGATGAGCGGTAACGACCAATACTGTGTCTTCATCGTATTTGAAATGCAGCCCGCAACGGTAAAAGCCAGACTTCATCGCAGAGCGAATGATCAGCTTTTTAGTTGCGTTTTTACGCGCCGGCTTTTCCGGTTGATTGTTTTGTTTCGCCTTAGTCACTTTGCTCTCCTGGCTTTGATAGGGAAGTAAAGGTTGATCGTGAGTGTGAGCCATACCTACGCACCTGGTTTGACGATGTACTCGCTGACGATGATTTCGACCGCTTTGTACAGCGTGTTGCTTGAACCGTTCGGTCCCGTCATTGCATCAAACAGCTCTTCTGCCGCCGACTGGTTTTCAGAGCCCACCACAATCGTGGTTGGACGAACGCCAAGGGGCGTGCCATTGGATTTGGTCACTTTGCGCATCTGAGCACGCGCCGCTTTGAAGTTGTCAGCGGTAAGCGGTAGTTGAGAGGCAAAAGCAAACTGCCATAGCCCATAACCAGAGTTCGAGCGGCCATCCACACCCATGGCATATTCATTGTTCATAAACACAAACGTCTGGTTTGGATCGTTGAGCTGCGTGAACTTAAATGGGCGGCGAGGTTGGAAGATAAGACCGCGTAGCGGCTTGGAGTTATCGAGAACAAACCAAGGCTCACGAACAACGGAAGGCGCAGTTTCAAACCCTTTGATAGTGATACTAGTGTCAGTGGTGACATCCGAAGCCACTAAGTCGCCTCCAGTAACAATCAGCGTGTCGGTGGCATTGGTATAAGACACCACATCCGCCGTCTTACCACCCACATCAATCGTCCAACCTTCGTCTGTCGCAGTCTCTTCTGTCACATCACGGTCAAGCTCTGTACTTGATAGCGTGATGGTCAGCTCGCCAGAGTTATCGACCGGATCGCCTGCAGAGACACTGGCGTAGTCGGTCGGCACAGGAGACGCCGGCGTTTCCAGTTGAACATTCGAGTGCGTAGTGTCGCCCATTGGGTGGTCTTCATCAAAGAAGTACTGACCGTCGTAACACAGTTCAGTAAAGCCTTTCATGAGCAGTGGGAACACCAAGCTATCAGGGTGCATCGCGGCGTCATAACCGATTTGCTGCGCCTGAATCGAGTACATACCCAGTTGGTCATCTTCCACTTTTTCACGGCGAACCTTGATGGACGATTCCCAGGTTTTGTTGGTGATGCTGTAGCCATGCTCTTTGAGCTCAGCCAATTGACGCTCACCAACCCACTCTTCAATGGATGGCCAATCGCCTAGCCAACCGTAATCGGTTGCGGAGGCGCTGGATGGCACTTCAGTTGCAATCTTTTGCCATTGAGGCTGCGCAGCACCAAAGGCTTTATTAAACGCCGCATTCAAAGCGGTGTAGAGATTGCGGATAATCGTTGTTTCGTTCATAAGACGTCTTACCTACAGTAGGATGAGTGAGTCCAAGCGCTTACTTGAGCGCTAAGCTCTCTTTGGATTTTTTAAATTCGTCTTCACTCAGATTGAGCTGGCGACACATCGCCAATTCATCGTCGGTTAACGCCCCTTGTTCACCACCAGAGTGGTTAGTTGGCGCTTGCTGCTCAGAAATGGATTGAGCTGAGCCAACAAACTGCTTAAATTGCTCTCGGCCTTCCTGCGTTCGGCAGGTGGCGAGGTACATATCACGGCTTGATGGCGCGACCTTGCCATCTTCAATGGCTTTATCAACGAGCGACTCTGCTTCTAAGCCTTCACGTTGCGATAGGCTTTGTTCAGCGGTTTCGGCGCGGTTGAGTGCTAACTGGTAATCAGCACGAGGCACATATTTGGAGAGGTCAACCGTGTCTCGGCTGTTCATCGCCAATCGCATCGTATTGATGGCTGCGACTGCACTGGTTTCATCAGCGTTTTCAGTAACACCCAGCGCGACAGCAATGGCTTTAGGAATAGGCATAGCGCCTCCTTTATGGTTCAGGGCAGGTAAATCTGCAAGGTTAGGATCGTTTGTGAAACCGCAAGAGCGGACTTTGGTGATGACGCCTGTGTCGTCATACAAAAACGCAGGGGAGTAATACTTGTAATCTTTGTCTTCAATGATCCAACGGCCACGGTCATTCCAATCCAGGTGTCCCCAGATTTCGCCGTCTCGCACTTCCAGTGCATCAATCCAGCCCGCCGCACCAGCGTATTCACCTTGAGGACCTTTAATGTGTGTGGCGTGCTCCACGTCCCAGGGCAAATCTAAACCATCATCATTAAAAGCATCCACGACAGCTTGAGGTTGAGTGTTTTGCCAGGTGCGGCCATCCAATCCCTGAACGACGCCAGCAGGAATGAGCATCAGCCATTCAGGAATGGGTTTGACATTGGCGTTGTCATCAGGCGTATCACTGGCACTTTGAGCCGCTGGCATAGAGCGCTCGGTCAGGCCGTAATAAAAGTTCATCGCCAGATTGCTGTTTTGCTCGTTATCGAGCATGGCTGGATGTTGCCTTGGTCGGCGCTCGGTCAGTGGCTTGGGCACGTCATTTCTCCTTCGTTTCTTGTCGCCAGTGTAAGAGCGTGAAGGAGTGAGTGTGATTAATGGGTTTTCCTATAATTGGACAGAAAAATAGGAGGGGAGCGGAAAGGAAAACTAAAACCGCACTAAGGATGCGTTGCAAAGCCGTTGCAAAATTCCGTAGCGAGGTTTTAGTGTATGTTTTATGTCATTGTAGCCATCAAGAGAAAGAATACGCTTAGGAGTCGTTTGAGCGCTTTTTTCTCTCGACAGCAAAAAAGAGCCACAACATGACTCCAGTGTCATAGATGAACCACAAAAAGCGCTCAGCGTCGGTTGGAGTGTCAGAGTAGCCCATCAGTCGCAAGAAAATGGACAGACCCAAGAGCGTAATGAGACTCCATTTTTTGATGACGACGGGGGTAAGGATAAGTTGCACAATGAGCGCTAACGTTATTGCAATCATAATAACGGTCATGACTAGATTCATTGTTTCCACCATTTTTTCAGTTTAGACAGCGTACCTAATGGGTCGTGTTTTAGTTCGGTCGCCATCACCACAATTACGCTGAGCAGCTCAGGGCCTGCGACCGCAAGGGCACCGGCAATAAAAAATTTGGTATCGTCAGACCAAGCCAACGCATTGCCGCCATATTGCACGAGCAGCGCAATCAACCCTCCGGCAAACACGCGCGCCAGCCAAATGGACAAACGCTGCCAGACGGTTAAGTTTTTATCGCTGATGGTTCGCCAGGTTGAGCCCAGCAAAATTAAGATGAAATACACACTCCATTCACTGAGCTCCTTATCAAAGTCGGTAAAGCGCATTATTGGTTTCCTCTGGCGGCGTTCTCATAGGCCGCTTCTTTTTCTGCCATCTCATTATCGAGTGCTTGGCGACGGTATTTAGGGTGATACGCCCAGCCTGGGTCGATACCATTTGGCACATAGGACACTTCCCCTGTGCGCTTATTCACGTATTGATACTCGTCAATGACAGGCGCGGTTGTTTTGACCGCAACGGTTTCAGTAGTGAAGCGCCCTGTTGGCATACCGTGCTCATCGAGCTCTTGCACTCGTTCGGTCAAACCATCACGCTGCAAACGTTCATATTCATACCGAGAGACTTGACGAAGGCGGCACTTACATCCCCAGCCGTTAGGTGGGTAGTGCGTTTCCCAAAAAGGATCGTCAACAGGTAACATCAATCCCGCCCAAGCTAAATGCTCTTTACGATGGACACGTGAAGGGCCCAGCTCGTAGACGTAGTAAGGCAACACGTCACTGGTTTGGAGTGTGCGCTGGTATTGACCATAAGCGCGAGCGGTTCGCATGTTGGTCTCATAGATGGTGCGCATACGCTTGTCGCTGCCGAGCTGGACTTCACGCTCCTCACCAGACCAAGGGTCACGCATGACTTGTTTCCCCCACCATCCTTTCTCAACCAGCATAGGTTTGAGCAACTGGCTAAACTCACGATAAGGCATGCCTTCATCGAGTGCTCGCGCAATAAGGAGCTGGGTGTCGGTGAGCATGTCAGTCTCGGTCATCTTGGCGACGGTGAAGTTAAAGTCATGCTCTTCTTGCAGCATCTCTTCCCAATCAAACGTAGGGCTTAGCCCTTTACTTAAAAGGTACTGGCGAAGCGTTTTAACGAGTTCATCCATTGCCCAGCTCCGTACTCATCCGCGCCGAAGTGGTCGCCTTGGTCAAGCTCTCAATCAGCGCCTGCAGATGCTCATCCTCTGTCGTGGCTTTGAGTTCGCTCAGCATCGCCACAAGCTCCGCGTAGCTATTGGCTTTGTCTGCCGCCTCTAGAATGGGCGCAGCCACTGGATCGATAATGCGGGTCCACTCCTCGTCATCAGGTACCACACTGACGACTTCTTTGCGGTTCATGGCTAATCGGTGATTGGTCGCCAGCTCGCCAGAGCTCACTGGCAGAGCGCCCACACCACTGACGACATCTTTTGGAAGCAGTACTGATTGCGTTTTGTCATCGGGCACTTTGAGCTTAAGGCGGTCATACACATCCGACGTACACACCTTCAGGCCACGGTCGACCATTTCACCGACGTTTTGCACCCACTTTTCCGTGTCCATGGCGTCTTCTTCCTCAAAGGACACCATGGGATACGCATCTTGAATGCCGTAGTTCAGCTCAATGTAAGGCTTAATCAATTGCTCATTGAAGGTTGATGCGAGCTGCATCCCGTCCCAGTTGGCGATGTCCAGACGCACTTCATTATGGACGCTAGCCTGAGAGTAAGAGCTGCCGTTTTCGGTGGTCATCGTCTGCCCAAGCACGGCTTTTGAGGTTTGTTCATCACACCAACGGGCCATGGACTCAAACATGACGGTGCCTGATTCTCCTCGTTTGGCTTCTTTGATATCGATGTCCATGCCTTCCGGAACCACGGCCCCCGCATCTGAGGCGAGGTTGCGCACCGCATCCACAAGGGTATCGATTTGCTTTTGGGTGGCATTGGGGTGGTACTTACCCAAACGAACCGGCATGCCGTAGATTTCTGAAAAGGCCCACCAATCACGAATCGAAAAGGACTTGAGCATAAACATCACCACCTGCAGACGTGCTAGACCATTACGAATGGGCAGTCCTGATTTAATGCGGGGCTTGTGCACCATGTACTTGCCTGGTGATAACTTGGTGCCCCCGTTTGGGTGTTGTTTGTCTTTGAGTAGCAGCTCTTGACGCGTCTCTTGGTCAAATTCAAAAAAGCGTTGGTCTACCCAGGGCGCAGAGATAATATCCCACTTGGTTTTACTGGTGTGATACATCAGCTCACACACGGAAAAGCCTTTACCTAAACCATCGAGTAAATCCATTTTGAGCATCTTGACGAAAGGACGATTCATGAGTTTTCGTACTTCATCAGCCAGCATCAGATCTTTATCACTTTCCCCACCCGGGGTAATGGTCATAGGAAGGCTGGCAGCTTTGAGCTTACGAGTACGCAGCACACTAGAATAGTGCATGTCTCGCTCTTCAATTTCTTCGGCGAGAACCATAAAAGGTTCGATAAAAAAGGTCTCCGCTTCACGCAGAGCACGGGCGCAGCGCTCTGGCGTGATATTGGTAGCCATCGAGTAGCCCGGCGTCGGTGGTCTAACGGAATACACCGACGCTTCGGTTTGCCGCTTGGTGGCTTCGCTTTGCTTCAGTGCAAAAGGCTGTCCGGTTTTGGGATCGATAATTTTATTCACAATAATCCTCCTCGGTTACGCAAACCGAGCGTGCATTTGACGTTACGCCTTGGCTTTTGACCGGCTTTCTTTTTGATAGAGTGCGAACCATAGACTGACTTCATGTTGTCAAGGCTCGCCAGATAGGCAAACCAAATCGCAATGGCCGCATCCCCGTGGCGCTTTTTCTTATCGCCTTTGACTTTCCTTTCGCGATCGACTTTCGGTACGCCATTGATGACTTTAATGGCGGTTAAATCGGTGATAACGTCTTCATCTGCTGGGATAGTTAATTGTTGATCTTCAAAGGCCGCTTTAAACTTGGGCATCTGCTCTCGATAAAATGACTCACCCAGCATGATGATGTCGGCTAAGCTGCCATATTCGTCTTGCGCCGCTTCCGCCACATAGTGACCATTGCCGCCGCCATCAAGCTTGAGTTTGCACAGCTTCGGCAATCGGTCACAAATGAACTTAATGGCTTGCTCTTGCTGTTTGTGTGGGACATTGTGCATCTCCACTAAGAACGGCACATGCCTGGTTGAGTCCTGGTTTATCGTCATAGGACAGAACACGGACAAGTGACCACTGCGTGCAAAATCCTCCCCAAACGCATGAGGTCTTGGAGGTAAGCGCTCCAGCAGTGGCTCAACGTGCTCTTCTAGCCACTGTTTCATTTCCTTGCGCCTGTGTGGCTCTTTGGCTTTATTGAACGCAGAGGAGCCGTTAAATCGCACCACTCGCACTTTGCGCTTGGCAAGTTCAAGCAGCGTACGAGGAATGTATGTGCCGCCGCCAAGTTTCGGGATACAGCCATACTCTTCTTCGGCGTCTTCCTTGCTGGGCGCATTGCGATAGAGCTGTTCAATCCAGGCTTCTTCCGCTTCGATGCTCCATTCTTGATGCGTGACCGCGCAAATGCGGCGATAGAGCCCTTGACGGCACGCTTCCTTAAGTGGGGTACGATGAATGACCCAGTCATTGCGCCCAGCCAATGCATCGATGATGGTTTTATTAAAGAGGCTGTCTGCGCCATTGTGCGTCGAGATCATTCGTACGCGGCCACCCCACATCAGCACCGCCTGCACGGCCTTGAGCATTTCATCGAGCTCTGGCTGGTGCGCGGCTTCATCGATGGTGACGTCCCCTTGTAAACCACGAATGTTGGCTGGATTCGAAGAAAGGGCCTGCACTTTAAAGCCAGAGTTTGGGAAACGTATCATGTACGCAAGGATTTCACGTTCATTGTCGTCATCCCAAAACGGCACTTCATACACATTCGCTTTCGCCCCAGCGTTGTAGGCTTTCGCAAACAGCGCAACGGCGGCTATGTATTCCAGTGCCATCTCTTTCTTAGTGCCGATGTAAAACGTATTGCGACCGCCACGAACGCGAGGCTTTGAAGCGGTCAGTGCATCTTTGCCTGCTTGCGCAAAGGTGATACCGGTTCGGCGGCTTTTTTCATGCAGGGCTAATGGCGCTTCTTCGTTAAACCAGGCCGATTGATAGGGAAGAAAAAACGCTTCTTTGAGAATAGACGCGGTGCCAAGCTCAATGCGCTCTAAGTCAACGCCTGCCGCATCACACTCGGCTTGTAGGTCGATTTCACGTTCGCTGTACTGGGGTGCACTTTTCTTAGCCATCCGCTATCCCCGTTAATGCTCGGCGAATGATTTCTTCCATTTCTTCACTGGTGCCATCCATACCTTTGGCTTTCGCAATCTCTCTAGGTAACTTCTTCGCCGCCTCTTCAGCAAAAGCGCGGCGCACTTCTTTTTCCATGCGTCTTTGTGTGCGCTGCGACTCGGTAATACGGCGAATGGCTAACATGATTTTGTTTAAATCTTCCACCGCAATGGTGGCTTCGCTGCCGTCCTCGTTTTTACGAGATGTTGCCAGAAGCTTAAACACTTCCGCTTTCACCAGCTCAATCAACGCCGTGTTGATGTCGGTGTCGGGCTCATCCCCCAACTTTTGCGCCAGCTGCTCAGATAACTCTCTGGCTTCTCGCATGACCTGCATCGAGTCGTGAAAGCGGTTGGCGTAGCGATTAAAGGTTTGATAAGAGAAGTCATGCTCATCGAGCAAACCGCGCTCCGATAAGAGCGCTTTGATTTGATTGACGATATCGACTTGCTGCAACTTGCCATCGAGTAGCAACTTATCGACTTGCTTTTTGATGTCAGGGGGCAGCATTTGGATCTTGCTAGGCTTAGGCAGGCGCTGCTTACCCCGTTTATGGTTTTTCTTGTGCACTCTGTTCCCCTTTGGCGGTGAAGGCTTTGATGGCTGGCAATGCGTTTTTAATCGCACGCTCACCAAACAAGAACGCCAAGACTAAAAAGTTCACCATCATTAAGGCGCGCTCTTGTGTTGCAGTCAGGGTTCCCCAAGAGCCACTGAACCACATCATGTCCATATAGAGCGTTAGAAAGCCCCAAACTGGACGCTGACAGCCCCGTAAAAACAACATGATGGGGCCCAAAATTGGGATGGACTTGAGCTCGCTTGCGGTGCCTTCTAGCTCAGCTATACGTTTCGTCACTTGCTCTTCAGCTTTACGCTCAATCTCAGCGGCTTGCGCTTTCTTTTTCAGTTCGAGGTTTTCAAGGGCGAGCTGCATCTGTGATTGTTGCTCTGGAGTCATGTCAGGGGGAAAGTAAGCTTTGATGGTGTTCATCACTGTGCTTGCCAATCCACCCGTTAAGGTATCGGCTACCTTGGAAAAGAAACTCATGATTGTCTCCGAAATAGGGCTTTCGCCCGCTCTAGACCATGCTGACGACTTTGATGCGTCGCATGGTAAATATCCCAGTCACTCACGCTCTGCCACCCTCGCTCAAATGCAGCTTGCCAAGTGGCGTCGTGAGAATAAAGAGGTGCAGGCATAGGCGTTTGGTGACCTTCGAAACAGGCCACTTCATGAGCGAGTCGCTGTTTACGACCCGATTGATACGCCAAACGTTGCCCGCGCATAGCGTCATACTTAACTAGTGTGTGCGTAATGCATTGCTGCATCCGCTAACGCATGGCAGTACGCATCCAGCTTGTTATCCAGCACATAAAAATCGCCGTCATTACTGAAAAAGCCAGGTTCAACAATCACACAAGGCGCATTAGTGTAGCGCAGCAGATAACCGCCTCGGTCTTCCGATTGCTTGGGCTTGATGCCACGGTCAGCCAGGCCTAATGCAGTGACGATGTTTGATTGCACACGCTCGGCCAGCGCACGGCTTCGTGAGCTGGTGTGGTAATACAAGGTTTCGCTTCCTGTTGCTGAAGGCACTGAAAAGCTGTTGCAGTGCAAAGAGAGGATAAAATCGGGGCTTAACGCGTTAATGTCTTCAGGTAGTGCGGAATAAGTAGTGCGATACACAATGACTGGCTCCAGGCCGCGCTCGATAAGCAGGTCAGCGACACGCTTTGCGACGTCTTCATTGTATTCAAATTCAGTGACGCCAGAGGCCACATGAACCGCGCCAGGTGAGCCTGCGCGATGACCAATGACAAGGGCAACTTTAGACATAAAAAAACTCCGTTAGTGAAGCAGAAAGGTTGCTGTCAGACTAACGGAGCGTATGAGGAGGGTGAGATTAAAGTCCTTTCCTAAAATAGCTGGAACTGATTTCGCTGCAGTTCAATTTTGCGTTGGTGAGCAATAATAGAATAGACACGAGCCGGAGTGAGATCAAAGTGCTTAGCCAGCTCACGTACATTACGTCCATTAAACAGGCTCCAAATTTGGATATCTCGCAGCGGCGCAAAGAAGGCTTCTTTCTTCGGCAGATAAAACTGCATCCCACCGCCGTATTTGGACATCTCCAGCAGTGAGCGCATAGCAAGCTCTGAAGCCTTCACCTCATCAAAGTCTTTCTCAAACTCAGCTTTCATGTGCGCAAAGAGTGCCTGCGCGTCTTGTGGCCAGTGCTGGGCGATGTCTTCAAGTTTATCGGCGTTCTCGATGATGGTTGCATCCACACCTTCCTCATCGATGAGTTCAAATTGCTGTGACATGGTGACCTCCCGTGTGTTGGTGGTATGCATCCAGCACTTCTTGGTAAGAGCAGGATTTGAAGTGCGGCTTTTCAAGTTTCACTATCATCATGCGTTTGTGCCACTGCTTGAGCGACTCTAACGCTTTGGCAGCGTCTTTATCATCAAGCCATTGTGGCGAGCCAACTTTTTGCATGCGCATGACCCAAAGGCGCAGCGCATGCTCACTGCCATCCTGGATAAAGCCTTGCTTGTACATGGTTATCCAAAGCGCTCGCAGCGCATCGGTAATCGAACTTCGCGCTTTTCCGCTTTTCGGGGAGCGCTTACGCACGGGCTTAAAGCCAAGCTGATTCATGTGTTTGAGGACGGTTTCAAGCTGCAGCCATGAGGCCTCTTTTGCGCTGGATACACCGACCACATGACTGAGCATGGCGCGGTAGCAGTCCTCATCCATGCCAAGCTGAGTCTTTCCCACATGAATGAGCGCAATCAACTGGTTACGTGTTTTTCTCAAATACGACATAGTGACACTCTCACAAAACCTCTTCATAGATAAAGTAGATCACTAGCCCTAAGAAAAAGCAATGAAATGGACAAAAAATAATTTATAGTGGTGGAATGTCCACTTAAAAATAGAAAGTTATGAAAGATGTATTTATCGAACTGCAGCGCGCAGCGGGGTTCTCAAACTTTGAATGTGGGCGCTACTTGGGAATCAGCGAAGGTGCGGTGAAAGATAGACGAGACGGTCGGTGTAAACCAAGACAGGGCGAGCTGATAGCGCTGCCGGTGTGTGGCAGTGATACTCAACTGAAAGCGATGGATTATATCGAGCAGCTTTCGAAAGCAAAGTAATCAACTCTGCTTTACAATATTGATTTTTGCAGCCATAAAGAGAAAGCAATGACTTACAGAGGCAAACCGCTTCAAGAGCTTACTAAAGAAGAGCTTGATGAATACCGAGCATTAATTACGAATACGATTTCTCAATTAACACGAGAGGCCCGTTCAAGTTCTCCTACTCGATCGAGAGATGCGCACATGAGACTTCCACATTGGGAAGAAATGGAATACGAACTTGATAAGTTTCTTAAAAGTCGTCGTTAACAGACGGGTTTCAAATCAATAAAAAAGGGCTTAAAAGCCCTTTTTAACTAAACCACCAAGCTTTCATGCTTTGGTGCCAACGCATTTTATGCAAATCTTCATTCATGCCGTACACCGCAACTAGCTCATTATGACATTTATCCGTGAGTGCTCGAATGACGGGGGGCTCATCGACCTCAATGGCGATGCGCTGCTGTTTAAACGCCTGTTCATCTTCTTCTAAAATGTATGCCTTACCTGAGAGCGCAAGCTCTAGCTGCAGATAGCGCTGACGAAGCGAGGCATGAAGTGTGGCGTTAGACTTGGTGTCAATCACCAGCTCCGCCACTTGAAGCATGGCGGCAATGCACATGAGCCACTTAGAAAGTTCTGCATTGGGTTGATAAATCACAGCAAAGGCCGCAGAGCTCATCAATAGAGTAAAAGCCGTGATGAACTTACCCAGGCGCGTATAGTGGTTCTGAAGATGCATGTGGTAACGAATGCCCAATTGAGCATTCCACAGCACATCCCAGTGTCTATCATAATCGGCTTCAGTCGGGTTACTCATCTTGTCTCCGTTACTCTTTGGTTGGTGTACCACCGTTTCCAGTTGGACGCTTAGGCGTTCTCAATGACTGAGTGATGCTCTGCGGCGCTTCATCATTAAATGTTTCAGTCTTACCTTTGCGATTTAAGGCAGTGTCATCACTGTCAGTTGTGATCACTCGGCCACCGCCTGGACGTTGTGGGATACGGCTATTGTCTTTTGTCACGCTCTACTCCTTACGTTAATACAGATTTTTACTAAACTGGTTCAAAGTACTTTATTGTAAGTGCTGTTATTCTATGGTTTCCCGTTCAAAACGACCATATATATGAGTTAAACGTTCTTGAACAAGGGTCAATCGGTTTACACCATCAATGAGAAAACGCAGTTTAGCGTCGGACAGCGTGCTGTCAGTATCAGTTGATTCTGAAACGTCCACTTCTACGATGTACATATGATTGATGCTTTTGGCTTCTGCGAGTTTTTCACTATCGAACGCTCCATTTTTATATAGGTCTGCGTGCAATTGAAAAAATTCTTTAGTCTTGCTGGGAATTGGGCAGTTGTAGCGATTCAAAGATTTCAAAACCGACAGTGCTGTGTAAATACGATAAGGTCCGTATTTTGAAACTAAGTGTGCATCGCCAGTAACTTTGAGCCCTTTTAATTCCTCAAGGCAATCTCTGATAAGATGAGGGTCAGTCAGAATAGTTTGCTCTGGGCAATGTATACTCATTGCCCGTTCTTTTACTTTACAAAAATTACCTGCATTATCAATAAAACCATTACATATGAACGTTAGCCATTCTCGTAATGTTATGTCCCAAATAGTGCTCATTACGGCCTCTTGTTAGGTGATTAATTGCGCATGCATTGTTATTTTTAATTTGTTCTTGCGCAATGAAAATCCCGCCATAAGGCGGGATAAGATCACATTAATTTAGAGGGTTATCGATAAAGCCAGGGGAAAAGCCACCACACACCTAGACAGAAGCCAATACCATAACAAAAGCCTTTCATTATGCGCTGGCTAACTTCTTCTCTAAAGCTTTCTAGATCAATTTTAGCGCCAATGAATAAATTATACAGACGATCCTCTTTATGTCGCCAATCCTGAATAGAGCCCATTAAAAAATGGTTAACGGCAGAGATAACTTTCTGGATAGACTTCCAACACAAAATAACAACCAATACCGTAATTACATACATCATTATATTCATCAGTTTTTCTCCATAATCGCCTCATAGTCCTCACGAACATTTGAGCCTTGTTGGTTAAGCATAAATTTAAGGGCAGCAATGTACCCATCTTCGAAGGTGTCATCTGGGAACGCAGTGCCTTCGCTCTCGATGATGGCTTCGGCCATATCAATCTCATGCTCAATGACTGAGCGTGAATGAACGGCAATAAATGGACGTTGCTGTTCAAAATGTGTCACGGGCCACCTCCAAGTCATAGTTGATGAGCTCCAGCGCTTCTTGTACAGCATTGAGGCGTCCTGCACGACGAAAGTCTCGATGATTGATGGCGGCTTTGATGCGGCGCTCGATACTTTTAATGCTTTGCTTCGCATCCCAAACTTTACGGCCTTTATAAGCTTGGTTGACCATTACATGACTGAGGCGTTGGTAGTGGTCGTCAACTTCTCCTTGCGCTGGAGATGGTACCAACCTCTGCGCCTTTGTTTGTTGTAGGTTCGAATGATCCGCTTGTATCGTGTCATGCTTCAGTCCTTCTATTGACTTGCATTCAAAGTGATTTCGAATCGCTCGTATTGCTGCGCTTTGGTTCTCGATAACACTTGAGTTAACAGCCCCCATACGAACAGCCTTGTTAGAGCTTTCCAGAATATGCAGCGTTTCAACCAGCAGTTGCTCGCGGGTCTCCAGTGTTGCTTCAATCTCGTTGATTAATGCCAATGCAGTGGACTTATCCAAGAGCGTACCGCAACAGGACTGCTCAACTAGTTGTCTGAGTTGCTGAGTTTTCATAGGAAATTACCCCAGCAACAGTCTTTGAATTGTTTATCACTCCCACAAACACAAGGCTTATTGCGCATACGACCTTTGCGCTTATAACCTTCTAAAGGTGTCAGCTCTTCTAATTGCTCTTGGGTGAGCTCAAGTAAGGGATGACGGTTGTGCTTTTCAAAAGCACACATCAAGGCTTCACGCTCTGCTTGTGTGCCTACAATTTCAACTAAACGGCCTGTTCTACAATCCAACATAATCAGTCCTTATTTCTTCAGTTTGCTTAAATTCAGGCAGAGCGAAGCCAAAGCAGTGGGCGCTCTGTCTCTGCTTGCCTGTATTTAATGCGTTAAGGGTGGTGAGTTATCGGTTTGGAATAACCGTTATAGCGCAGCAATATCGAGAGAGATATTGACCATCTTCTTGTCTGCGTCGCGCTCTTTAAAGCGGATGTAAGGCTTAGTTGATGAAATAAGAATAGAGTCACCAATTGCTTTCATCGCTTTTTGCCAGCGCTCGTCTTCAATAGCGATGCGGCGTAGTGACAGGATACGGCCAGTGTTAAGGTTACCTTCCTTATCCACATCGAATGCATCTGTGATAACAACCTTCAAGTTATCATCTGCACCTTCAGACCAATCATTCAGGCACTCATCAATGAGTTCTTTAGCGACCTGAAGCTCTGGACCAAAAGCCAGTGAACTTTGCACGCTAATTTGGACCTGTTTTGAGCCATCATAGCTTGAGAACGTTACATTGCCCTTTTCGCCACCAAGCTTGCGGCCATACTTTTCAGCAAGTAGATCGAGAAAAGCATGGCATTCACCAAACGATTCAACTTTGAATGCACGAAGCAATTCTTGCTGCTCCTTTGCTTTGCCAACCATACGTTGCACAAAGTCATTCATTTCTAAATCGTGCTTGTCGACTAAGTTCTCAGGAACAAGGCGACCTTTGCGATCCATCATGTATCCTTCAGGAACGAGTACGGTTTGTGTTTCAGTTTGCTTAGTCATCTCTGACTCCTTATTGTTGTGTGAGTTTTTCAGTTTCACGACCATTGACGCCGTGGTTTAAGTTAACGTCTTGCCCCGCTTTATAGCCTGCGTTGATAGCGGCCATGTCACCACCACGCGCTTTAGCGAGTGAGACATCTCGCGCTTTAGTGGTTTGTAGGTCAGGATGCATTGAGTGCATATACTCTGTAATTTGCGTGCTTTCTTCATCTGTCAGGGCGAGGGCTTGAATTTTTTCATGTACCGCCATGACCCATGCTCCACAAAACAAATCCGCACGAGCCACCTTTGTTGATTTCTTTAGGCGCTTGCTTTGTGTTTTCAGATATTCCTTTCGGGCTTTAGCAAGCTGGCGCTCTAACACTTCATAAGCGTATTTAGCAATGTCTGGACGCTCATCATGACCAATAAAGGTGAGACCTAACTGGTATTGTGCGTCCTGGGTACGAACAGGTTTGCACCCAAACGCACTTGAAATCATTCCTATCAGCCTGTGAAGGTACACAGGAAGAGTCACGGCCTGGCTTTTTGACTTCACAAAGGCTTCAGATACATCGCTTAATTCTGGTGCACTATCCTTGAGTCCGTGTTGAGCCATAAGTTTTTGCGCTTGTGATAGCGCATTGGCCGCTTCACCTTCACTGGTTGAGCGCGCCGCTAAACGTAAGAGCTTTTTGATGCGCTCGATAATTTTTTGGTTGCTCATTTGGCTTCCTTGTCGTCTTCAATCGCATCCATCTCTTTCTCGATGTAGTGGTAAATATCTTCACCCACTTCACCGTACAAGTGCGCAATCTTGCTAGTGACATCATTGACCGTTGGAATCACTGCACCAGAGACGGCACTGGCCGCTAAGTTAGAAAGCTTTGATGCGCCATCTCCGTTTACCGTGCCTTTGACACAAAACTCATCCGCTTGCTCGTCAAACGCAATCTCAATGGTGACCTTGGCGTACTTCAGTTCTTGTGACATATTTTTTCCTCTTCATGTTGTTTATTACAAAAGTCTGCACGGGCATGAGCCCATAATTGATTGGCTCGCACTAAGGCATAAAGTCTCGCCTTGTGCCATTGGTGCATCGCTGCGTGGTATTGCTTTTTTTTCTCCAGCAATACCGCAATGCGCGCCTCGGTTAAGTATTCCTGTGTTTCCATAGCGACCTCTCTAAGCGCCTGTTTTCCAGCACATGACATCACGGCCAATGCGGATGGATTCGACCACACCCAAACTGGTGCGCATCACGGTTGGGTTTACCTCCCCAATAAACTGCTTGACTCGCTCGCTAGTGAGGAGGGGGGCGTATTCACACTCAAATACACGGGAGCGGCCGACTTGACGTGATGCCGTCACGCGAGTGCCTGCAAGCCAGGCTATCTGTTCAACTAATGACATGACGATTCTCCTTCGCATTTGTTTGGGCATGTCTTGCAAGCATGGTGAAGCTGTACTCGCATTGGGTTCGTTGCCGCAAATGGGCGGTTTTGATGATGCAGGCATTGTTCACGCTCGATATCACCCAATAGTGGACATTCCACCAAATTAGATTGATATTTTTGTTGCACTGCGTGCTTAACCGCTTCGATATCCCCACCGTATGAGCCATTCAATACACGGCTTACTGTGCTTTTGGAGTAACCTATTTCCTTTGCAATGACACCCAAAGGCACACGAGAGGCACGTACTTGCAACACTTCAAGCCAGCTCATAGGTTGCTCCTGTGTTTTGGTCAATGAGTTGGTCACCTTTAACCGCAGGCGGTTTAGGGCCTGTATTACGTAGCAATTGATATTTCGCTTCATGGCCTTTTCCTTGCTGTCTTACGTAACCGGCTTTCGTTAGTGCGCTTAAATAGCGACGCACGGTGCGATAACTGGTTTCGGTTGTGATGAGCAAATCCGCTTGCGAGAAGGTGCGAAGAATGCGCATCGATGTCCATACCTTGCGGCGTGGGGCGGTGTTCTTAAAAGCCATCTCACACCCCCACGTGACCTAAGTGGAACTGACCTTTAAACTCTTTTAGCGTCATTTCCGACTTGCCCTGGTTCAGTGCAAACTGCTCAATCTGATACAAGCCTACGACCACACGACGCACTTCTCCTTTACTCTCTTTTACAAGCAGCTCCAACAAGTCATCTGAGATTTTCACCTTGTCGGACATTTCATTCACGATGTTGCGTGCGTCATCGAGGTCACAGTGCGCGAACTCTACCCATTGCATGATGCGGTTATCGAACTGAGGGAAACGCTTAATCTTCTTCGCAAAGTTCTTCATGCCAATCAGAATCACAGGAACGGTCGACATATCGTGAATATCACGAATCGCTTCTACCATGGCCGCTGACTCCACCACATAATCCGCTTCATCGATAAACAGCGGGCGATTCTCAAGCACGAGCGCTTCAATAATGGCGTCTTGACAGGCCACGGCACTACGGTGGCGGTCAATACCCAGCTCGTCACAGATAGACTGCATCATCGAGAGTGGTGTCCATAACTTCTTAGCGCGAACATACACACCATTACATTTGTTGATGAACCACGTGGCTGCGGTAGTCTTCCCCAGACCTGCCTGACCGTAAATCAAACCGATGCCAGGCGTGCCCATTGGGCGCTCTAAAAGAGCTTGGCCCGCACCGACTAATCTCAATACATTCTTGACGGGTACGATGGTTTGTTTCATATTTACTCCTGATAACTTTTGTAATTGATTGCCCTGACGCCCTAATTGCTCAGGGCTTTATTTTGGTTCATTGAAAAAGAACTTCTTACCCCAGTCGTCATAAATCAACTTGCGACTTCTGAATGCAGGCTTAGTCTCGTAGTTGGCTTTCCAGCGGAGACTCATCTCATCTAACTCTTCACCCGCTTGCTCTGCCTCATCAAGCGTGATCCAGCGTCTGAACTCACCTTCTTCTGTTTCTTCTTCAAGCTGCGCTGTACGGGACTCGTTTTGGAATTCCAAGATCTGTCTCTCCAGAAGCTCTTTTTCTTCCTGACTCATCTCTGAGCCCTTCACAGGTTTATCAAACGCCGCCAAAGCATCATGGGCTTGGCTTCCGGCTTCGAGCGTTGGACTGGTGAACACCTCTTCACGCTGAGGGAAAGCGGTAATGTTTTGTCCCGTCTTGCTTTCATACTCCATGATTTCTTCAGCTAGGTTTGCAAGGTTAAATTTCTTCGCCGCCTTACGATGCTCTTTTTCTGCTCTAGCGGCTTGGCGTATCTGTTTACGCTTCGCCAGCTCGGCGATTTGTTGGCGAGAGACACCCGTAAACTCTGGTGCTTCAGCAATGCATAAAAATTCATGGTCATCGTTGTACACAACCAAGCGGCCAATATCGGTTTCATCGCAGTAGACGTACACCCAGCTGCCCACCACCAGTTCAGGTGCGATATACCAAATGTTCTCCACCTTAAGACCTTTTTTCGCCACCTTACGCTTGCCGTTACCACCCGCAGGCTCAGACAGCAGCATATCGAGTGCTCGCTCATCAGTAATACGCTCAACCACACCATTCCAATGGGTCGCTTTCTCGAAAGGGCTACACCCTAATGCGCTATGTTCACGGTGGTGGTATATCTCCACCCACTTATCACAAAACTCTTGCAGCTCTTGTGGCGAAATTCTGGCTTCAATGATGTCACCCCTTGTCATCAAACGCTTAGCGAATGAACGACGGGACTCAATGGCCTTGCGCTCTGTGACGTTGTGGCCCACATAACCAGGCATCATTTCTAGCCAGTCATGGCTAAATGTGCGAAACGCTCGTTCAATATGCGGCTTTTCTTGTGGGTGAAACGGTGTACACAGTTCTTGTTGAATCGAGAGTGAGATAAATGTCTGCTTCATACGAAGTGACACGTAATCTGAGCCGTTATCCGTTTTGCACACCACAGGCTTACCCCAATCCAGTAGCGCTTTACGCATTAAGTGCGCGTTCGCTTCGGTGCGTGGAGTTTCTGTTACCAGCAAGTGCAGACGGCGAGAGTACACATCAATCACACCTGACAAGTGAACGCGCTTACGATTGCCTTCCCATACACACTCGATATCGGCTGGGGTTGCATCCAGCTCCCATAAGTCATTCAGGTCATTGACGCGCTCACTTGCGCTACCAAAGGCCGACATAAACTCATTGCGCCACTTGTCAGGGTTGGTCATGTAGGTGTAGTGATGAGCGTTGTGCTCTTTCCAATCCGTCATAAAGTTACGAATGGTGGTGCGCTCTGGTAGTTTGAATTTATCCCCAAAGTACGTTTCCATTGCCGTACGCATTTTACGTGGTGTGGTCGTTGGGTATTTCGTCATCACCGCGACAATGAACTCTTCCAGTTCAGGTTGATCACGTATCAAGGATTTACCCAGCTTAGGCTTGGATTTATTGTGCTCTAACGCCAAGGCGATGATGCCGGTTTTGTTAAGCTCACGCGTCCAACGGTAAAGAACTTGCGTACTCACTTTCTGCATATTGATCATCTCTTGGTGCTCAATCGCATAAGGGTGTTTCAGGTTACGGATAGACTCGACAAACATTTCCATAGCACTAGAGCCACGGCCAAGCTTGCTGCTTTCTCTGAATACTTCGTACTCTCGTACTAGGCCAGCACGAATCAACGCTTTTTCACGGTGCTCAGAACAAAGCTCAGATAACGCTTTATGATCGTCTTGCTTCTTTTGTTCGGCTTGGGCGGCGCGTTGCTCTAATACCTCTTCAAGGTTGAAGTTGCTTACAACCTTTTCCAGCGACTTTTTGGCTTCTACCTTGCGTAGATGCGCTTGGGTTTCTGCTGGAAGGCATGAGATGTGATATTCGAAAGCTTTAGATTTTTCACGCTTTCTTCTACTATCAGCCCCTATCTTTGCCATAAGAATTCGAGTGTTACGTTCTAGCTCTCGCATCCCTGGCAATCCAGTTAACTCTTTGACCGTATAAAACATCAAGCCACCTCACCATTCACTTTATCTTGGTAACGGCTAGGCCATATTTGGTTAGGCTCCATATCTAGAGCTTTAGCAATGATTCGCTCTGCTCGTGGATATGGGCGCATGAATACGTTACTTAGAGTAGTTCGAGCCATTCCCGAAGCTTTAGATAAGCCAGTCACAGTCCAACCTCGCTTTATCAATGCCGCCTTTATATCGGCTGGGTGCCAATCACAGCTTTGATTCGACATAGTGATCTCCTTTGTGATTTTGAGTACACTGACTAGTTCAATGACTAATCAGTGAATTAATACTTGTCTTAACATGGGTATTAGTATTGATCTAAATATATGACACTTCAAGTTATATTTTTCGATCCTTTTCTGTTTTTTGCTGATTTCATGGGTAAATAACGATATGGCGATATAAAACAATGACTTACAAAGAATCGGATCGAGAAGAAATTAATGACACATCCGATCCTTTTCCAGCCGAGAGAAAAGGATCAATAACAGAGCGTCTGAATTTTCTATCAAAAGATAAAACTATCAGAGAGACAGCTAAGTTGTGGGGGATATCCACCGCAACAGTGAGTCATTATTTGAATAAAGGTGGAATGCCATCTTTAGATCGTGCGATTGAAATATCTAACAAGGAAGGTGTTTCTCTTCAATGGCTTGCTACAGGGGAGGATACAAGTAATGAAACTAATAAAGAGAAGGCTCCAACCCCTCAAATTCAAGATATAGTCTATGTAGACAAACATAACGTTACAGCATCAGCTGGAGGCGGAATGCAGGTTGATACAGAAAGTATTATTGACCGTTACCCCTTCTCTAAAGAGTTTTTGAAGAAGAACCGTATATCGCATTGCGATCTATCCATTATTGAAGCGAGGGGTGACAGCATGGAACCTACACTCGAAAGTGGAGACGACATTGTGATTGCAAGCTGTGATAACAATACACACAAGGCGTTACAAGGGATTCATGTAATCAACTTAGGTGGGGAACTTCGCGTGAAACGCCTGGAATACGACATAATGAATGATGGCTATCGCATTATTAGCGATAATCCCTCATATAAAGAGGAGTTTGTTCCACGCACCAATCTAGATCGTATGCGCGTTATAGGCGAGGTGGTTATGGTAATAGGTAAGCCAGCCAGCCAGCCAGCCAGCCAGCCAGCCAGCCAGCCAGCCAGCCAGCCAGCCAAGAAAGCGTAAGGCTCCTGCACCACCTGTCAAGAGATGTGAATACATGCAACCAGACGGAGTCTGCCTAATGAGTGGCACAGAGGGCTTCTCTTGTGAGATCTACAATAATGGCGAGTGTGGTTTATACGAAACGAAAAGGAAGACAGAAAGAGAAGTGGAACTAGAGTAAATCAGACAAGCTCTATTTTTATTTTATCTTTGCACCTCAACACTAATTTTTACTAACAAATGATTCTCTGGTTTTCGCGGTAAAATACGATCAAGCCGCGAAAGCCCATCCCATCTCACTTTCAAGCGTTCTCTTCAAATCTTCGGGAATCCTCGATAATCTCATTCTTTTTTATTTCTTGTTACTAATTACACGACGCAGTAAAAATCGCTCGTCATTACAATAGGCACATTGTTTGAGAATGGATATGTGGGGTAACGAACACCTAACTTTTTGGCAATCGCCATTGCACGCTCAACAGATAAGAGTGGGTACTGCTCAAAAATTAGAGCGTACTTCATACTAAAACGCAGCCGATAGAAAAAGTGGCGCTCGTTTGTCGACAGCAAATCTCGGTCTTGCCTTGACTCAGCAAAATCAGGAGTTCGTGACTTACTACCATAAGACTTAATATCTTGAGTTTTGATAAATGAAACGTAGTGCGGGCTTAGTTGGTTTTCGCGTTTCCAATCTTCTATCCATTTGTCGCGTACTGTGTGTGTGATTTTTTTTCTAGGTTTCATTCTATCTCCGTATCCAGCTTATTCTCTTACTGGCTAAATTAGTATGGTTATTATCTATGAATAATACAAGTGTAAGGTTGCTTTAAGTTGTTGTATTTATTGACATTATTTGATTGTTATTGAAATAATATCTCCTTGCGAAATTGATAATGTCTTGATTTGAATTCACTTCTTGTGAAATATAAGGGGGATTTTTTGAGGTTAACCGGACAATATTTGAAATTTTTTTTGGAGAAGATATGACTGATGGCAGAAAAAGCGATCTGGTAGCAGAGTTCTTTGAAGAATTTAATCGAGTTACGCTCACAAAACGCAACAAAATTCATGGTCGTGTGTATCGCAAACTAAGCAAGTTTGAAGAGGCAAGCGATATCGATTACATAACGTCAAGTTGTATTGCTGACATTGAGCGCATATTGCAGCAGCAACTCTTGAGCCCTAGCGGTCACTTTAACCTTGTAGAGGGCGCACGAAAGCTTTCCGAGTTTGAGAAAGATAAGAGTTATGTGGAAAGATACGTGCTTGAAGCGACCAAATCATTTTGTCGCAAAAAGCAAAATTATTGGACCCACGGCCGCAGAAAAGGCGACCCCAACAGAGGGGAAACCCATAAAGCGAAAAAAGCCGGAGCAGCAGCCAGAATATTTGAACCAAATAGTGATCAGACTTTAGATCAATGGTTAGACTCTCTAATGACGTCTAGTTTGAGTTTGGACAGCTTACAACCAGAGACGCTAGCGGATTTAGATGCATTCTTTAAGCACATCGTAGGGTTGAATCAAGATAAAATTGACTGCTTTTGGTTAAGGTTGACTGGGTTCACGTTTGTTGAGATGTCTGAGCTTGATGAATCAATCACTGAGTCGCCGGATAAATATCGGAAGAGATACAAACGGATGCTAGCTCAGCTTAAACCATACAATGCAGAGTTCAGGGCGATTTTACTCCAAGATTTTCGATGATAGGTTCGGGTGATATCAGTAGTCAGATGCAGAGGAGGTTTGTATAGCTCTTGTCCTTCTAGTGGCTCAACTCTTAATATGAAAGCATACTTTACGCGCTGCTGAGAGTTAACTCCTCGAAAACCAGCAAAAATAAGTGTCTAACCCGCTGTAATTCGATAAAATAACCGCAATTTTGGCTAGGTCTTTAGTCACAGTTTAATCAAAGAGAATCACCATGCTAACGGGCAAAGTTCGTAATCAGATCAACCAAGCTTGGGAATGTTCTGGACTGGTGGTGTCGTTAACCCAATTTCAGTTATCGATCAAATCTCTTACCTACTGTTTATTCGTCGTTTAGATGAACTGCAAAAGACCGCTGCACTGCTAGATAGTTGTGTGGTTGTCAGTAAAACGAACCGTTAAGCATCAAAATGAAGGAAAAGCGAAAGTGGCAGATTTTAAAAAGATAGAAGAACTAGAGAAACGTCTATGGTCAGCCGCTGACTCATTGCGTGCGAACACAGGCTTAACGGCACAAGAATACTCTCGCCCAATTCTGGGTTTGATATTCCTAAAGTACGCTGAATATCGTTTCACGTTGGCAAAGAGTAAAATTGAAGAACAAACCAGTTCGCGTCGTCGTGGAAGCGGTGACATTAAATCCAAGATCCAAGCAGAGGGCGCAATGTATGTACCAGATGAGGCGCTTTACACCAAGCTATTAGCGCTTCCAGAAGGTGCAAACATCGGCGTTAAAGTTAATGATGCTATGAAAGCTCTAGAGGCCGAAAATGAAGCGATCAAAGATGCACTGCCTAAGACCTTTACTCGCTTTGAAAATGACATACTAAAAAGCCTGCTGAAAAACTTTAACGACATCGATTTTAGCCTTGGCTCAGATATCTTTGGTCGAATCTATGAGTACTTCCTCAATGAGTTCGCCAAAACCGAGGGGCAAGGCGGTGGCGAGTTCTTCACACCTTCAGCACTGGTCAAGCTCATCACGGAAATTATCGAGCCTTATCACGGCAAAGTGTTCGATCCAGCCTGTGGCAGCGGTGGTATGTTTGTCAGCTCAGCTGATTTTGTATCTAGCCACAACAAATCAGCTTCAGATGAACTTTCTGTGTTTGGGCAAGAAAAAACTGGTGATACGGTTCGTCTATCAAAAATGAACTTGGCGGTTCACGGATTGCAAGGCGACATCCGCGAAGGCAACTCCTACTATGAAGACCCATTTGAACTTGCTAAAGGCGGCGTTGTCGATGGTAAACAACACGGCCAGTTTGACTATGTCATGGCTAACCCTCCATTCAATGTGAATGAAATTCAAAAAGACCGTTTAGAAGGTGATAAACATCGTTTCCCATATGGTATGCCGCGTAACGACAACGGCAACTATATCTGGGTGCAAATGTTTTACTCAGCACTTAACCAAACAGGTCGTGCTGGCTTTGTGATGGCAAACTCAGCAAGTGATGCCCGAGGTTCAGAGCAAGACATCCGTCAACAACTGATTGAAGATGATGCAGTTGATGTCATGGTGGCCGTATCGACCAACTTCTTCTACACCGTAACGTTGCCATGTGCGCTGTGGTTTTTAGATAAAAACAAACCTGCGCATAACAAAGACAAAGTATTGTTTATCGATGCTCGCCATATCTTCCGCCAAGTTACCCGTTCAGTGCGTGATTACACTAGCGAGCAACTTAATTTTATCGCCAATATTGTGCGTTTATACCGTGGGCAAGATATTGATAATACTTACCTTGAAACCCATCCAGATGATGGCAACGTTGGTAAGTTTAAACTAGAAGACTTCTTTACCAATGATCGTGGTGAACTGGCTTATCAAGATATCGCTGGCTTATGTAAAGTGGCATCTAAAGCAGACATTATTGAGCAAGGTTATAGCTTAAATCCTGGTCGCTATGTGGGGGTTGCTGATGGAGAGGTACTAGATGATGTGGAGTTTAAATCGAAGTTTGAATTATTGATAGAAGAGTTGGAGTCATTGAATTCCGAAGCTCATCAACTTGAAGCTGATATATCAAAAAATGCAGCTCAAATATTAGGGCTTTAATACTATGAACACTCTACGCAAAGTTAAAATTAAGGATCTGGGAAAGATTTATACAGGAAGCACACCTTCAACTAAAGACGAAAAAATGTGGGGAGGGATATACCCATTTGTAAAACCGTCAGATTTAGTAGGTGGCTCGCGACGAGTACCTAAAACCGAGATGATGCTTTCAGAGGCAGCAACAAAAACTGCTAAAGGTAGACTATTACCGAAAGGCACAACTTGTGTTGTAACTATTGGGACTATTGGCAAGTTGTGCCAATTAAGTGAGGCTGCCGCAACAAATCAACAAATAAACTCAATAGTGGTTGATAAGGAAAACTTTGACGAAGACTACGTTTATTACTTAATGACACAGAGTATTGATAGAGTCAAAGTTGTAGAAGGAGGATCAGCTTCAGGCCGAGAGCACGTTAAAAAGAGCACGTTTGAACAAATTGAATTAAACGTATTGCCATTACAACAGCAACAAAAACTTTCGCGTTTAGTTCGCAAATATGATGACTTAATCGAAAACAACAACCGTCGTATCGTTATCTTAGAAGACATGGCGCAATCACTTTATCGAGAGTGGTTTGTTAAGTTCCGCTATCCAGGTCATGAAGATAGCTTTGATGCTTCTGGCAATCCAAAACTCGTCGAATCTCCGATAGGTCAAATCCCTGAGGGGTGGGAAGTTAAACTGTTGGGTGAGCTAGTAGAGTTTAAAAGGAAAACTATAAAAAAAGGTATAGTGTCTGAAAATACACCATACATGGGTTTAGAGCACTTCCCTAGAAAGTCGATAGCGCTATCTAATTGGGAGGAAGTATCTGAAATAGGTAGTAACAAGCTGGCTTTCTGTCGTGGCGATATATTGTTTGGCAAGATACGACCAAACTTTCATAAAGTTGGTGTTGCGCAAGTTGATGGTCTTTGCTCTTCTGATACATTCGTTCTTTCTCCAAAGGAACGCACACACCATTCATTAATCGCCATGGTTACTTTTTCTACTGAGTTTGTTGCTCAAGCGGTGCAAACAGCACAAGGCAGTAAAATGCCGAGAGCTAGCTGGGACGTTTTGCAAGAGTTTGCTGTATGCGTACCAGAATCGAAAGCACTTGAAAGTTTTAACCGTGTTGTTACTCCAGCTATCGAACAAATAAGAGCCCTTAGCCTTAAAAATAGGAACTTAAAGCTGCAACGCGATATGTTATTGCCAAAGCTGATCTCTGGTCAAATTGAGTTATAAGGATGATTATGCAGCCGATTGAAAAGCTCGTTGACTGGGTGAAAGATAAGCCCGTCTTTTGGCGTCATGCTGTTAGGCTGGCGCTTACCAAAGGGGAATTGACAGAGAAACAGCACCGTTTGATTTGGTCAATAGCACAGATGGAATATGGCGTTATTGAGAAAAATGAGCTTTACACTCTCTATGAAACGCCAGTTACCGCAGCAGGGTTAGTTTCAGAGGTGTCTGAGGTAAAGCTATCTTCGATTACTGATGTCGTTAATGTAGGTTCTTTGGCACCAAATCAAACTCTAGCTTTAAATTCTAACGGTTTAAACATTGTTTATGGCGACAACGGTACGGGAAAGTCAACTTACGCGCGTATTTTAAAACACGCTTGTTTAACTCGGGGGGATGTTGCCCCAATTCTCGGTAATGTGTTTGATAAATCGGATGAAGCCTCTTCTGCTAAATTAACCGTTTGCGATGACAGTGATACCTTAACGGTTGATTGGACAAAAAAGGCTGAAGCTGATGAAAAGCTGAAGTCCATCAGAGTGTTCGATACAGATACCGCCTCACACTATGTGAGTAAAAAAGAAGGAACGCTGGGCTACAAACCATTCGCTCTGAAAGTATTAGAGTGTTTAGCGGTTGCACTGGACTATGTAAAAAGACAAATCGCTGAAGAGTTGATGCCAGGTAATGGTATGCAAACTCTTCCAACGTTTTCTGATGAGACGTTAAGTGGAAAGTTTGTTAACGGATTAAGCCACCTTTCTTCGGTGCAAGATGTCGAGAAGCATTGTGGAAGTGATGATGAAATTGGTCAAATAGAACCACTCGAGCAACGTATTTTTGAGCTCAAGTCTCAATCGGTCGCTAGTCTAAAGAGAGGGATGAGTACAAAGGTCGCACGTATTAAGCCGTTTTTACGCAAACTTAACGAGTTAGATGGTTCTTTAACAACGAAAGCCTATACAGAGTTGATAGCTCTTAAGCATGATACTGATGAAAAGGCAGAGCTTGCAAAAGAACTCAGAGAGCGTGTTCTATCCGGTTTGCCATTTGAAGGTATTGGTGACGCTAAGTGGTTAACCCTATGGAAGGCAGCCGAATCATTTATTAAATCTCAAACGAATGAAGTTTCTTTTCCGCCAGCAGAGTCAGATACATGCCCGTTGTGTTTACAACCTGTCAGTAGTGATAGCGCAGACAAATTGACGTCATTCAAAGAATTCGTTGCAGACCAAGCTGTTCAAGAAGCAGAAACAGCCAGTAAAAAACACAAAGATGCCATTAAGAAAATTGACGAACTTGTAATAGATATCAGTGATTACGATGCCGTTATTGATGAGCTGACACCTGAAGGTAGTTCATTTAAGGCTGATGTAGCTACGTTTGTTAAGTCGCTAAAGTTGCGTCAATCGGAGTTTTTAACTCAAGATTCAGAAATAGGTTTGTCCGATATCGATAAACGGCCAATTACTTATTGTGAGGAAACTTTAGCAGCGCTGAATGCGGAAATTCAGGAGCTAGAAAAAAATGATGATGAGTCTCATAGCGCATTAGTTTCTGAAAAGGAAGAAGTTCTGGCAGAGCTAAAATCGCGGCAGTTAGTGGCAGAAAATAAGGACAGTATCATCAAAAACATATCTCGGTATGTTCTTGAAAATAAGCTAAAAGCGATTGAGGAAGTTACTACAACTAGACAAGTAACGCTTCTCTCTAATGAACTGAGCAAATCGACGATAATTGAGCCATTAGTGAAGTGCTTTGGCGAAGAATTGAAAAAGTTTGGGTTTGATAGGTTCAATGTAGAAGTAAAAACAAGAGGATCTGCAAGTCAGCAACTTTCAAAATTGGAAATTACCGACGGTAGCAAGAATGTCGTTGCTGAAATTGCTAGTGAAGGTGAGCAACGGTGTATAGCGATTGCTTGTTTCATGGCGGAAATCATCTCAGATGGTAGACGTTCCGCTGTTATTTTTGATGATCCTGTTAACTCACTTGACCATCGATGGCGTGAAGACATCGGTAAACGTCTTGTAGACGAGTCACTTGAAAGGCAAGTGGTTGTGTTTACACATGATATTGTATTCTATAAGTATTTGCTTGAATGTGTGGATAAAGTAGATGGAGTTTCCGTTACACAGGTTCGTTTAGACCGTAGTCGTAAACATACCGGCCTTGTTGACCATACACCGCCTTGGGATGCCTTACCGATAAAAGCAAGAATTGGACAACTAAATGCGGCATATCAAGCATTAGAAAAAGTAGACCGGACAGGAACCGAGCTCGAATACTCACAACATTGCTACGGCTTTTATAATCTACTTCGTGAAGCCTGGGAAAGGTTGGTTGAAGAGAAGTTGTTCAATAATGTTGTAACTAGATTCGGACGCTCGATCCAAACGCAACGCATCACTAAATTAATAGAAGACATAACCCAAGCAGATTACGATGCGATTAACTTAGGAATGTCGAATTGCAGTACGTTCTTTCAGGGGCATGATACGGCGACAGGGCTACAGCAGCGACCTAGAAGCATAACTGAAATCAAAGCTGATTTGGACTTAATTATCGGCTTAGTAACTGATTTAAATAAAAGAAGATAAGTTTTCACCTACGTTGCTCATTAGGACTTCTTGAGCAATTCCTATTTACAAATTGTTTTAGGTCATTTAACGATTTCTAGAGCAACATTAAACTAAAACTTTAGCGTTATATGGATGTTGGCGAAAATCATTTAAGAACGAGGTAAACCTTGGAAATAGAACTGTGGGAAGGAGGGCTTCAAGCCCAAGAAATTAAAGCCATTGATAAAATTAAAGCTGCATTTTCTCAACCTAAATTGAAGAAAAACAAACCATCACGTGGTGGTTCTTTTCAAGATCAACTGCGCAGTATCGGTGGTTCATCAATGTTCCCATGGAAAGGTTATGCTGGGTTTAGGTTCGTGGATTCCGATCGCGGCTACGAAGGCGAGTTTGACCTTGTCATCGTGACTCACTGTAATGTTTTCATTGTTGAGTTGAAAGATTGGAATCATGGTGAGATTACCTGTAATCAGGATAAGTGGTACAAGAATAATCAGCTGATGGGACGCTCTCCTGTGAGTGTCACGCGAAACAAAAAGTTCTTGTTGGACAACAAGCTTAAACGTGAGAAACACCGATTTAGCAATAAAGGTTTCGCACCGTTTGTACATTTTTTCGTTGTGATGTCAGGCAACGCTGATTTTAGCAAACTCCCAGATACAGAATTACATCACACGATCAGCCTAGATGAGTTCTTAACTTACGCCGATCAAAAAACATTCAATGATAAATTCCGTCCTCACCCAAATGCGCAAGTTCTGAACCAAGATTTCGCTATTTTCGATGAACTGTTCTTAGGCAACTCAACCGCACCTAAACAGATAAGTGTAAATGGCTACAAAGCTGAATCACTGATATTTGATGAACACCCAACCAAGTTGTACAAGGAATTTCTAGCGAAATCAGAATCATCCAAACAGGATGAAGCGTTACTGCGTGTATGGAATTTTAAAAATTTTGATGGGGTGAAAGGCGGGACACCTGAAGGTCGATATAGCATCGTTTCTCGGGAGCGTGAGGTGCTCAGCTATATCAAGCACCAGAACTTAGACTTATATAAACACTGTTTACGTTCTTTAACCAATGTACAGCCTGATGACGTAACGACCGAATTTAACGAAGTATTCGAATTACCACCAAACCATAGTCGATTTAACGAGTTCATCGGTAAGTTTGGTAAAAACTTCTCTGATGTTGACCGCTCAAACTTAGTTAAGTTGCTAGTAGCCAAGTTTGCTGACTTGCATAGGATGAAAGTTGCTCATCGTGATTTAGGAGACCATAGCCTTTGGATTTCTCCTGGTAAAGAGATTGCATTATCTAACTTTATCTCTGCCTACCACCAACCCATTGGCACTGTTGGTGATTATCGCTCGCAGTTATCTATATCAGGTAAAAACGCAGATGATGAGCTGTCTCCATTTCAAAGTGATGTAAAAACACTTGGCATTTTGTGTTGGCATATTTTGAATGATGAGCGAATTTCGCCGGTTAGTTTAGAAAAACTAGCTGGGAAGCTAGCTTCTTGTTCAGAGTGGTACGGCTTGGTCCTAGAATACGCAATTGCTGGAGGGCGTTATCGTGATGCTGAAGAATTGTTTGATGCGTTAAAAGAAGCTGAGCCGAGCGATGCATGCACATTTGAATTTGATGATAGTGAACTTGAGCCATTCAGAAGAAACATTAGCCACTCCCGTCAATATCGTGAAGATGATGATCTCATTGTAGAAACTGACGAGAAGGAAGTTTATGTATCAGATGGGTTAATGGTAAAAGCATGGCTTAATGTTAATCCATCAGTTGATGACCCAGCACTAAGCTATAAAGTACTGCACTTTTTACAACGCCTTGAGAAAATTAGATCGATAAATCCACCATACCTGCCATGTGTTAGAGAGTTTGGGATTGCCACTAAGTCTTCAAGCCTATTTATGGTAACAGATAAGGTTGAAGGGTTAACTTGGAATAGGGCATCAATTGGCAGCAAGCAACGCTTGGCGGTGATTGATAAGTTGGTTGAGTCTGTAGAGCATTTACACGGGCTAGGCATCTACCATGGCGATTTACACCCAGAGAACATTATTCTAACTAAGACAGTTGACGGTTTTGACATAACGTTTATCGATGTACCTGATTTCTCCACTGATGGGGATGAACCGAAAAATCATCGTTATAGCCCCGAAAATATAGATAACTGTACACCTTTTGAGCGAGATAATTTTGCAGTCATGAGATTGTCGTTCGAGCTATTAGGTGGTGAGTGGGGAGTCGATTTAAGTGAATTCCCAGAGCTAAGTGAGGCCTTAAAGGTTGAGGTGAGCGACCCTAGCGCAGGATTCAAAGATCTTGTTCGATTTAAAGCAGCTTTAAAACCTAAAAAAGCTGTAAACATTGCCCCAGTTACTATTAGTAGCAACAAAGATTTTGAAACGATTACAATTTATCCCGATAACGGAAAATTGTATGTCCATGTCGAGAAAAGTAATCAAAACAGTACTGATGTAATGGTTACATTTTATGGGCTTGGCGGTAGTGCTCGTGTCATTTACACAACGAATGAAAAAGGCTTTATTGTTTCTTTCCCACCTCGTGCAAGAGACTCTATTCACCCGAAAGATATTGAAAGGTGCCAACTGGTTTTAGACTTTGCCATCACGATTAAGTCTGGTTCTGTTATGGAGTTCAGCCAATTAACTAAAAAGTTGATGGGCAATGAGTCATTTAATAGAACGGTGGAAACGGTACTTAAACCAGTTGAAGATGAGGAGAAAGTTGATGGGCTTACTAATCAACTAGCTCAAGTATTTAAAAACATTGAAGCTAAAAATACGTCTCCAGATCATCTTGTAATATCAACTGATAAATTATGGAAAGCAGTTCTGGAGACTGAAACCCAAGCCTATCCATATATTGAGGTAATTGGGGGGGCAAACGAAGTAAAAGATTCCGATGACGAACTTATTCTTCCATACGCTTCTGACGTTGATGTACTAGGGCAATTTAATAAAAATGATGTTATTGAAGCTTTAAGAATTGTAGGCGAGGATGAAGTTCGCCTTGGTGAAGTTAAGCTTAAACAAAGTGCTCTCAATGAGATGAGATTAGATTACATCGCGTCGGTTTCAAAGCAAGGAATCTAGAGGATGGAGACCAAGTTTTCTTCCGTACAAAGCAAGATAAAGCTTCTTACGTTAAACGTAAGGCAGCTTTAGAGCGCATTTTGGAACATGAAAGTGTTGTTAGTAACCTGGCTCAGTATTTTGATCCAGATTGCAGCTCTCCGACGGTACAATATGATAAGCCAGTGACATCTGACGACTTTGCTCGTTACGATCGTACCGATGAGCACAGCAATAAAATTAGCCTGAATCAGCAACAGAGAAAAGCATTCCAGCAACTATTAAGTAACGGGCCTCTTTCAATGTTACAAGGCCCCCCTGGGACAGGTAAGACGGAATTCATTGCGGCCTTTGTACACCACTTGATAGAAAAGCAGAATGTAAAAAATATTCTTCTAGTTAGTCAATCGCATGAAGCCGTTAATACGGCAGCAGAAAGGATTCGCAAGCACTGTTCTCGTCTTGACACGGAACTGGATGTTGTTCGATTTAGTAACCGAGAAGGTGCAGTTTCAACGGGACTTAAAGATGTTTACTCAAATGCGATAGTTGCAGAAAAAAGAGAGTTGTTTAGAGCTGAAGCGAAGTATCGAGTTGCATCATTGTCTCAAGCTCTTGGCTTACAGGCTGATTTTTTGACTGATTTGGTGGAAGCTGAGTTCACTTTGTTTAAGCAGATTGATACTTTGCATAAATCATTGGAGTCGATCAAGGATGGGGGGCTTGAAAAAGATGAGCTGCACATCATTAAGAAAAATGTAGTTGAATTAGATGCGACTATCCGCGAGGCATTAAGTAACAAATATGGCATTAGTTACGATGAAAATTTAGATGTTCGGAATGCAAAAACCAAGGTGATTCAGTACTTATGTTCGAGATATTCAGTTCGGCCTGACGAAGCAAAAAAAGCTATCGCATTAGCCAATATCTCAGGCGATATGTTAGACGTACTTGAAACTGAGCGTGTCAATTATGATGAGTTTTTTGCTCGTTCTAGACAATTAGTGACTGGTACTTGTGTCGGTATAGGACAACGTCATTTAGGTATCGCTGATAATCAATACGACTGGGTTATTATCGATGAAGCAGCTCGTTCTATAGCGAGTGAGCTAGCTATAGCGATGCAATCGGGCAAAAGAATTTTACTCGTCGGTGACCATCAACAATTACCGCCTTTGTATTCTGATGCGCATAAAAAAGCATTGGCTCTTAAACTTGGCTTGGCCGACAAAGAGATTGACCTCGATGCAGTCTTGCAAAGTGATTTCGCGAGAGCGTTCGAATCACCCTACGGTAAGCAAGCTGGCGCATCCTTGTTGACTCAGTACCGTATGGCACCACCTATTGGAAACATCGTTTCGGATACCTTTTATAAAGGTGAACTACAAAATGGTGAGCGTAAAGTTCCTGACATCTATGGTACTGCGCCAGAAATGCTTCAAAGTGTGGTTTCTTGGGTCGATACATCGCATTTGGGTGACAAGGCATACCATCGAGGGGATCGTGGTGTCAGTATATATAACCGAACAGAAGCAGATATTATTATTAACCTATTAAAAGATATCGCTAATAAACCTGAGTTTGTCTCGGAGCTAAAGGGTGTGGTGAAAAAAGGTGAAGCGGCCATTGGTGTTATTTGTATGTATGGCGAACAAAAAAGGCTAATTCGCCAAAAGTTCAAAGAAATAGAGTGGAGCGATGATTTCAAGGATCTTATTAAGATTGATACTGTTGATAGTTATCAAGGTAAAGAAAATAGGGTCATTATCCTCTCTGTGACTCGCTCAAGTCGCGATAAGAAACCAAAATTTTTGAGAACTCCGAATCGTATTAATGTTGCAATTTCTAGGGCAATGGATCGGTTGATGATTGTTGGTTCAACCCATATGTGGCAGGGAAACAATAGTAAGCTGCCGTTAGGTAAAGTACTAAGTTACATATCTGGGCAAGCTAAGGACTCGTCTGACTATCGTATCCACAAAATCAATTGCGATCTCAATGGAGTTAAATAATGACTGAAGAAATTAGATTAAATTATCATGAAGTTGATTTTATAGTGCCTGCTCAGCGTTTTAACTTCCGCTTTTCTTACGTGACTAAGCAGGGACTTTCGTTCATAAGGGAGTTTGTGCTGAGATTGGTGCAACTAGCACCTATGAAACCATCTCAAATTGCAACATATTTGGGTTTAAATAAGCTTGAAGTTAATGAAGCTATTGGTGATTTGATGGATAAAGGAGACCTTGTTTTCAACGAGCAAGGCCTAGTTCAACTCACCCAGCAATCAGCGGGCTATTTCGAGGGTATTGGTAAACCGCCTAAAACCAACTCGATCCAAGAAACCGGTGCTGCGCTTTCATTTGAGCTTTGCGGCTTTAACTGCATAGGGAATAAACGCAGTTCGGGTGGGTGGCATGCTGGCATCAAGTTATCCGTTGATAATAAGAAACTATCCGAAACAGAAGGGTTAGCAAAGTCAAACTTTCAAAAGAGTTTCTATCAATTATTAGATAATGAATACTTAAAAGGTGTTCGTGCAGAAGGAAATGAACGGCCTAGCATTTATACGATTGATTCTGTTAGTAAACTAACACAAGATCCAATGCGTTTAACGACTTACTTTGCAATTGATCAAGAAGGTAAAGCTATTGAACGAGATGACTTTGACAGTTTAGATGACTCCTCTGAAGTGCATGAAGCAATAACTATTGCCTTAAATCAATCTCAGAAGGGCCAGAACATCCAAGAGATCGGTTTAGCTATGAAATCTTTTGGTGATACTTGGACAAAAGATATATTCAATAGCAACTCGATAGATATTGCGGCATTGGGACATCGTTATGCAGAAGCTTTGCTTGATGATAAAAAAGAAATCCCATTTGTGGGCCCTATTTATGCTGGCAATAACTGGGAACATATTCGAAAGATCTTGAAGAACCTTCCAACATCTTTCATGAAGTCAAAGGAAAAAGCTGTAAAGCAACTAACGTGGATTGCTCCTTCTGATGTTTTTTGGGGAAAAAGTAAAAAGCTAGAGTATTGTTTCAATGAAATAGAACACGCGCAGCTTACACAAGAAAAGAATCCTCAACGTATATATACCCCCTCCATTTTTCTTCCGTTGTCAGATATATCGGATAGACGAGCGATTGGTACCTGGAAAAATGAATTTAGGAAGGGCTCAAATAACCTCTATGGACTAATTGAGGGCTTTCTTGGGGGAAGTGTAGAGGTCATTGTGCTAGAGGGAACTTTCGCCGTTGTATGCTACCACGTGTCAAGGCCAGAAACGCACCCGGTCAGTATTCCAGTTGGTTTCATAACAACGAATTTAAAATTGATAGATACTATTTCTAATATTGCGCAAGACTACATTAGTGGCTCTTCTTCATTCAATAAGAAGCATAATTTAGGGTTGTTAGATAAACTATGACATACACGGAAGACGCTTTAGTAGAGCAACCAGCGATTAACCTTTTTTCTGAGCTAGCTTGGAATACGGTGACTTGTTGGGATGAGGTTTTTGGGTCGCTAGGAGACGATAGCCTTGCCAAGAATCCGCAATTTTTGGGCAGAGAAACTCGTAATGATGTCGTTTTATTTTCAAGGTTAAAAATTGCACTTCTAAAGCTGAATCCAGATGTGAATACGCTTGTAATTCAAGAGGCGATTGACCAAATATCACGAGATAGAAGTGCAATGACGGCTATTTCAGCGAATGAAGAGGTTTATGAGCTGTTAACTAATGGCTATGTATACACCACAAACGCTGAAGATGAAGAAGACTGCGTTGTACAGTATATCGATTGGTCCAATGCAAGTAACAATGACTTTCTGCTTTGTAGCCAAATGAGCATTACCGGCGAAATTGAAACTCGTCGTCCTGACTTGATCGGTTTTGTTAATGGAATACCTCTTGTTTTTATCGAGCTTAAAGCAAGTCATAAAAATCTGTTAACGGCATATAAAAACAACCTTTCTGACTATAAAAATACGATTCCTCAGCTGTTTACTTACAACCAGATCATTATTCTATCTAATGGTGTGCAGTCTAAGGTTGGTTCAATATCTAGCCAATGGGAGCACTTTGCTGAATGGAAGAAGATTGAGAATGAAAATGAACAGCGTAGGGTCAGCCTAGAAGTAGTGATCCGTGGTGTATGTGAACAAAATCGTCTTTTAGACCTTATTGAAAACTACACCCTATTTGTCAAAACTAAACATACTGTAAAAATTATTGCGAAATATCATCAGTATTTAGGTGTTAATCAAGCTTTGTCCGGCCTAACTAACGTTAAGGAACGAGCTGGTCAGTTGGGTGTTTTTTGGCACACCCAAGGCAGTGGCAAAAGCTTTTCAATGGTATTTTTCTGTAAAAAAGCATTTCGCAAATACACTGGTAACTGGACGTTCGTATTAGTCACAGATAGAACGGATTTAGACGACCAAATATACAAAACTTTCAACTCAGCTGGCATTGTGACTGAAAACTGCCAGGCAGACTCCGGTGCAGAGTTAAAAGCCCTACTCGGTGAAGATCATCGATTTGTGTTTACCTTGATCCAAAAGTTTAAAGGCGATGAGAAAGGCAATTTTCCTGTACTTTCAGAGCGTGATGACATCATCGTGATTACCGACGAAGCACACCGTAGCCAATATGACTCATTGGCGATGAACATGCGCAATGCTATGCCAAATGCCTCATTCATGGCATTTACGGGTACGCCGTTGTTAGCTGGTGAAGCAAAAACACAAGAAGTGTTTGGTGACTACATCAGTATTTATAACTTTGCCGATGCTGTGGATGATGGCGCAACATTACCACTCTATTATGAAAACCGTGTACCTGAAGTATCAGTATCGAGTGATACTATCGGTGAGGATATTGCAGAGATTCTTGAGCAAGCTGATCTTACCGATGAACAGGAAACTCGTTTAGAAAATGAATTTTCCAAGGCTTATCATATTATTACACGCGATGACCGATTGGAAACCATTGCTTCTGACTTGGTCGATCATTACATAAACCGAGATGTGTTTAGTGATGGCATGTTAGGTAAAGCTATGGTGGTTTCGATTGATAAAGCAACCACCATCAAGATGTATGACAAAGTTCAATCAGCGTGGAAGACAAAACTCAATAGCCTTAAGACACAGGCAAAATATGCCTCAGGTAGTAGGCTAAACAAACTTAAGTTCCAAATTGAGCACATGGAAACGACCGATATGGCAGTGGTCGTTTCTGGTGGTCAAAATGACGATGAACGTCTTGCTAAGAAAGGTCTAGATTACAAACCTCACAGAGAACGCTTCCTAAAGGAAAAAATTGACGAAAAATTCAAAGACCCTGAAGATAACTTAAGAATCGTCTTTGTATGTGCAATGTGGTTAACCGGGTTTGATGCACCATCAGTTTCAACGCTTTACTTAGATAAGCCCTTAAAAAGCCATACGCTGATGCAAACTATCGCACGAGCAAACCGTGTATATGAAGGAAAATCGGCAGGGCAGATAGTCGATTACATAAACATATTCAGTGCGTTGCAACAAGCCTTAGGATTATATGGCGGTGGGGTAGCAGAAGGTGGGGCTACTTATAAAGTCGATAGTCCAGCAAAAGATAAGTCTGAACTGGTAGCAGCTTTAGGCGTAGCTATCAATGAGCTAATCGTATTCTTAAAGGGCGTTGATATTGACCTAAACCAGATCGTATCAGCTCCAGCCGATGGATTTACCAAATTATCACTACTGGATAATGCTAGTGAAATTCTTCTAGAGCCTAAGAATAAAGAAGAGTTTACATCCTTCTTGAGACAGATAAATCGTATTTTTAAAGCGATCATGCCTGATGATAGTGCTAACCAGTATGTGCCATACCGAATTGCTATCAATATCATCTATTCTCAAATGCGTTTGAAGTCTGGCTTGTCCATTGATGATGAGGATGTCTTAGATGTTGTTCGTAATCAGGTCAACGAGTTGCTAGATGAATCGATATCTACAATCAAGATTCAAAGCAACTTACCTGAGCCGGTGAACATAGCGAATATCGACTTTGATGCGTTAGCGACAATGGTAGCCAAGGTTGAAAAGCCGAAGCAATCTGATGCAGAAAAACTAAAGAACCTCATTGAGCGTAAGTTGCAGCCTATGGTGCTTAAAAATAAAACGCGTCAAGATTTACAGCAGAAGTTTCAAGAGCTAATCGAAGCGTATAACCTAGGAGCCTACACCGCAGAAGAGTTTTTCAATCGTTTAAGAGAGTTCATAACTGAATTGGAACATGAAGAAAAACGTACTGTACGCGAAGGCTTAACGGAAGAAGAATTGGCAGTATACGACTTGATGGTTCAAGAGGCTCCTTTGACCGACAAGGAACGTAATCAAGTCAAAGAGATAGCCAAAGTTCTTACCGAAAAAATGAAAGAACTTTTGGTGATTGACTGGCGCAAAAAACAACGTACCAAAGCTAGAGTTAAAAATATGATTGAGGAAGTATTGGATAGCTTACCTGAGTCTTATGACGATGACCTATGGCCCAAAACTTGTAGTGAGGTGTATATGCATATCTTTGAAAAATATCCTGGACAGGGGCAGAGTCCCTATACACACTAGCAACATTGCATGCGTATATTTTCACACGCAATCCGCTAGGCAAAGGGAATGAGCTTAACTATTACGGGATTTGATAAATACTCCATCGTTTCAGTATGGGACTTGCCTTGTATGGTTCGTAAATTATAGAGCGGTGAGCCACAAGCCTCATTAAATCGACGACTCGACACCAGCGCACCACCTAAAAAAATAGACAAACCGAAGTTTGTCTATTTTTTAAATCCACCACTCTCAGATTTCGTCTAAAAAGCGAGGTTTGTCTACTTTTTAATTACTTTGTCTAAATTTTTAATACTCAGACACATACTACAAATTAATCTTCGTAGTTATCGATGCTTGGGCACGAGCAGATTAGGTTACGGTCACCGTATACGTTGTCTACACGGTTAACTGTTGGCCAGTACTTAGAAAGCTTAGTTGCTGCTGTTGGGAAACAACCTAGCTCACGTGGGTACGGGCGGTCCCATTCTTCGCTAGACAGGTCTACTTGCGTGTGTGGAGCGTTCACAAGAGGGTTGTTGTCTAGTGGCCAAGCGCCTTCTTTCACTGCTGTCATTTCGTGGCGGATCGCGATCATTGCTTCACAGAAACGGTCTAGCTCTTCTAAGTCTTCTGACTCAGTTGGCTCTACCATTAGTGTGCCAGCAACAGGGAACGACATAGTTGGCGCGTGGAAACCATAGTCCATTAGACGCTTCGCAATGTCTTCTTCGCTGATGCCTGTTTCTTCTTTCAGTGGGCGAATGTCGATAATACATTCGTGTGCCACACGACCGTTGTTACCACGGTATAGAACAGGGTAGTGAGGGCGAAGCATTTCCATTACGTAGTTCGCGTTTAGGATTGCTACTTTCGTTGCTTCAGTTAGGCCAGGTTCGCCCATCATTGCAATGTAAGCCCAAGAAATTGGTAGGATTGATGCGCTACCAAGATCTGCCGCAGATACTGCGTAATCGCTACCTTGAACACCGTTTTCGATGTGGCCAGGTAGGAATGGTGCTAGGTGTGATTTCACACCAATAGGTCCCATACCAGGACCGCCACCACCGTGTGGAATACAGAATGTTTTGTGTAGGTTTAGGTGAGAAACGTCTGAACCGATGAAGCCTGGAGACGTTAGACCAACCTGTGCGTTCATGTTTGCACCGTCTAGGTAAACCTGACCGCCAGCCGCATGAACCATTTCACATACTTCTTTCACTTGCTCTTCGTATACGCCGTGCGTCGATGGGTAAGTGATCATGATGCTTGATAGGTTGTCTTTGTGCTTCTCGATCTTCGCTTCTAGATCCGCCATGTCGATATTGCCATCGTCATCACATTTCACCACAACAACTTTCATTGAAACCATTGATGCTGTAGCAGGGTTAGTACCGTGCGCAGAGCTCGGGATCAAACATACGTTACGGTGACCTTCGCCGCGGCTTGCGTGGTAACGCTGAATTGCGATTAGACCAGCATACTCACCAGATGCGCCAGAGTTTGGCTGTAGTGAGAAGTCGTCGTAGCCTGTGATTTCACATAGCTTCTCTTTTAGATCTTTTGCAAGTGCTGTATAGCCGGCTGCTTGCTTTAATGGCGCGAATGGGTGAATTGAACCGAATTCTGGCCATGTTACTGGGATCATTTCTGCTGCAGCGTTTAGCTTCATTGTACAGCTGCCCAGCGGGATCATGCCGTGCGTTAGAGAGAAGTCTTTGTTTTCTAGCTGCTTCAGGTAACGCATCATTTGCGTTTCGCTGTGGTGCGTATTGAAAACAGGGTGAGTTAGGTACTTAGACTCACGACGACAGTTTTCTGGAATCGCTGCAAACTCGTTGCCTGCAATTTCGGTTGAAAGCTGTGCAACGCTCTCTTCTACGTTGAAGATGGCAAATAGCGCTTCTACATCACCTGTTGTCGTTGTTTCATCGAAACTGATACCAATTTGGCTTGGTAGTTTACGTAGGTTGATATCAGCAGCTTGTGCTTTTGCGTAAAGCGCTTCTGTTTTGTCACCAGTATTGATGGTGATGGTGTCGAAGAAGCTGTTGTGCGCTAGTTCGTAACCAGATTTAGTTAGGCCAGCGGCTAGAATTGCTGTCATGTGGTGCGTGCGACGTGCAATAGTACGTAGACCTTCAGCACCGTGGTAAACAGCGAAGAAAGAAGCCATGTTGGCTAGTAGAGCCTGAGCTGTACAGATGTTTGATGTCGCTTTCTCGCGGCGGATGTGCTGCTCACGAGTTTGCATTGCCATGCGAAGTGCTTGGTTACCGTGAGTATCGATAGATACGCCGATGACACGACCTGGCATAGTACGCTTGTGTTTATCGCTTGTTGCCATGAATGCTGCGTGCGGACCGCCGTAACCCATAGGTACGCCGAAACGTTGCGCACTACCGATTACTACGTCTGCGCCCATTTCGCCAGCTGGCTTAAGCAGTGCGCAAGAAAGTAGGTCTGCCGCTACAGCAACAAGAGTTTTGTTTGCTTGAGCTTTTGCGATGATGTCGGTTAGATCGCGAACTTCACCGGTTGTGCCTGGGTACTGAACCAGTGCGCCGAACACGTCTTGCTCTGGTAGCGTTTCTAAAGCACCAACCATCACTTCAAAGCCGATGTACTCAGCGCGAGTTTTTACAACTTCCAGCGTCTGTGGGTGTACATCGTCGGCAACGAAGAAGACTTTGCTCTTGCTCTTACCTGCACGCTTACATAGCGTCATCGCTTCAGCGGCTGCTGTTGCTTCGTCAAGTAGAGAAGCATTCGCGATTTCCATACCAGTTAGGTCCATAACCATTTGCTGGTAGTTCAGTAGCGCTTCTAGGCGGCCTTGTGAAATCTCAGGCTGGTATGGCGTGTATGCTGTGTACCAACCTGGGTTTTCTAATACGTTACGCAGGATCACGTGTGGCGTGTAGGTGTTGTAGTAACCTTGGCCGATGAATGTGCGTTTTACTTGGTTTTGATCGGCAAACTCGCGCATTGCTGCAAGCATGTCGACTTCGCTTTTTGGCTCGGCCAATGTCATTGGCTGCTCTAGGCGAATTTGTGATGGAACGGTTTCGTCGATCAGTGCTTCTAAGCTTGTGGCGTTGATCGCTTCAAGCATTTTCTGTTGATCGGCTTTGTTTGGACCGTTGTGGCGTGCAACGAATTCGTTTTTGGTGCCCAGCTCAGCTAGTAGAGGGCTGTGAAGTAATTCAGTCATTTCTTTTACCTTCTCGCTAAGATTCTCGTATCAGTCATAGTGTGGTTATGGTTTGAAACGGTTTCAGGTAGTGCGTTGAGGACATCCTGAAGTGAACCTTAAAAAAAAGCTGCTCACTATTAAGAATAGCTGAGCAGCTTAATTTACGTCCTAATTACTCGTCTTCGATTGAGTTTAGGTATTCTTCTGCGTCTTTTAAGTTGTTTAGCTCATCAGCGTCAGAAAGTTTCACTTTAACGATCCAACCACCTTCGTATGGCTCTTCGTTGATTAGCTCTGGGCTGTCTTCTAGTTCTTCGTTGATTTCAACGATTTCACCAGTTACAGGAGCGTAGATGTCAGACGCTGCTTTTACAGACTCTACTAAAGAAAAGCTTTCGCCTGCTTCAACTTCGTCTTCAACTTCTGGTAGGTCAACGAACACTACGTCGCCTAGCATTTCTTGCGCATGCTCAGAAATACCGATAGTTACAGTACCGTCACCGTTGTCTTTTACCCACTCGTGGCTGTCTGCAAACTTCAGTGTGTTATCCATTGCTTAATCTCCAAAAATAACTTTAAGGTTTTAACTTTCAATAAATTGTTTATTGGTAAAGTGGGAAGCGGTTGCAAAGCTCTTTCACTTGTTTGCGAACGCGTTGCTCTACTTCTGGATTACCTTCTGGGCTTTCAACTAGCCCGTCTAGTACATCGCCAATCCACTCACCGATGAGTTTGAATTCTTCACTGCCGAAACCACGGCTGGTTCCTGCTGGCGTACCCAAACGGATACCCGATGTAATCATAGGTTTCTCTGTGTCAAATGGGATGCCATTTTTGTTACATGTGATCCCTGCACGCTCTAGCGCTTCTTCTGCCTTGTTACCTTTCAGGCCTTTAGGGCGAAGGTCAACCAGCATTAGGTGCGTGTCAGTTCCGCCAGTCACAATGTCACAACCGCGAGTTTGCAACACTTCAGCCAGAACTTTTGCGTTATTGATCACTGAATCAATATAAGTCTTAAACTCAGGTCCCAATGCTTCACCAAAAGCCACGGCTTTTGCTGCGATAACGTGCATCAGTGGGCCACCTTGTAGGCCTGGGAATACTGCTGAGTTGATCTTTTTGATGATGTCTTCGTGGTTAGTCAGAATCATACCGCCGCGAGGGCCACGAAGTGTTTTATGTGTTGTTGTCGTAACAACGTGTGCGTGTGGAAGTGGGCTAGGGTGAGCACCTGTCGCGATAAGGCCAGCAATGTGCGCCATATCAACCATTAGGATTGCGCCAACTTCATCAGCAATTGCACGGAACTTAGCAAAATCGATAGTACGAGGAATTGCACTACCACCTGCAATGATCATTTTAGGTTGGTGTTCTTTAGCAAGCTCTAAAACCGCATCGTAGTCGATTTCTAGAGTATCGCGGTCTACACCATATTGAACGGCATTAAACCATTTGCCAGAAAGCGCTGGGCGCGCACCGTGTGTTAGGTGGCCACCTGCATCCAAAGACATACCAAGAATTGTGTCACCTGGCTGAAGAAGTGCCAGTTTTACTGCGCCGTTTGCCTGAGCGCCAGAGTGAGGCTGTACGTTAGCAAATTCGCAGTCAAATAGCTTTTTAGCACGCTCGATAGCAATGGCTTCAACGGTATCTACGTGTTCACAACCACCGTAGTAGCGACGGCCTGGGTAGCCTTCTGCGTATTTGTTCGTTAGGCAAGTGCCTTGGGCTTGCATAACCGCTTTAGAAACGATGTTCTCAGAAGCGATTAATTCGATTTGTTCGTTTTGACGTGCGTTTTCCGCTTGGATTCCAGCGAATACAGCGTCATCTGTAGCAGCAAGGTTGGTGGTGAAAAAACTATCTAAGCTATGGTTTTGATATGCTTTGTTCATGGTAGATGACCTTCCAATTTCGTAGCAAGCTGGCTTTCTTGTTGTTGCTCGCTAGGTCTTTCGTTTATTACTGCCTCAAAAACTCTCTTTCAAAGCAGGGCGAATATGTCCCTAAATATGGGTAAAAACAGGCCTGACCAAAGGTTAAATTAAGCAGTTAGTCAAACCAGCAATAGCATCTCTTCATCTAACAAGTCGATAACATACCCCCTGAGTAACGAACAATCAATCAAAAATTTCCTATAGGAAACCTAGTTTCCATTTCTGTTACCGAGAGCACGCTTTATTTTGTTGTGTGGTCTTTAATCAACAAGTCGCTTCATGCAACAATGAAATTCATAAACAGGAAGTAGAAAAATAAAAGAGGGACATGTATGTCTGAAGACATCTACGACGAGTACCCATCCTTAACGTTGGCGAAAGAGTCAACGGATCAGAACATCGAACCGCTTAAGCTTGGCCAACGAATTAAAGACCTGCGAGCCAAGATGGGGCTCACTCTAGAAGAGGCGAGCCAACGCACAGGATTAGCGCGTTCTACTCTAAGTAAAATAGAGAACGAACAGATCTCTCCAACTTTCCAAGCGATGCAGAAATTGGCGGTTGGTTTGCAGATAGATATGCCGCAACTCTTTGAGCCACCTAGAAAAAAAGTAGCGACAGGCCGCCGTGATATTTCTAGGGCAGGGCAAGGAAAACCACATCCTACGCCAACTTACGAGCACGAATTACTGGCGACTCAACTTTCCAATAAGAAAATGATGCCGTTCAAAAGTCGTGTTCACGCGCGCAATTTTGAAGAGTACAACGACTGGGTTCGCCATGATGGTGAAGAGTTTTTACTGATTCTTTCCGGTGATGTTTTGTTCTACTCAGAATTCTATGAACCGGTTGCGATGAGCGAAGGCGATAGCGTGTATTACGATGCCAATATGGGGCATATGTTGGTGTCGACCAGCGAAGAAGATGCGCACATTTTATGGGTCACAGCGAAATAGAAACAATTTTTTGAAATTTCCTATAGTGAAAGCAAACGTTTGCTTTTGTTGCTAACATGAATAAACGAGCGCCGATTTGATGCTAAATACATCAAATCGGCGCTTTTCTTTTAGCTTCTAGATTGTAATCGGCTTGTTAAATGTCACATTTTGAGCTGTTTGAATCTTGTTAATAGTGAAAAAGAAGCGCAAGCTTGTTTATTATAGGAAACACAGTTTCCAGTATGGAAAATTCACAGGTAGGTCTTTAGTACGGTTGTGTATTGAATGAACAATATTCACGTGCGCTTTAAAACGACTTACCCATAAGTAAGCTGCCAGCCGAATCTATGAGTCGGCCCAATGGAGAAGAAAATGACTCAAGAAAACGTGAGCCAAGAACTACTGAAAACCCCATTACACGCACTACACGTAGAAGTAGGCGCAAAAATGGTACCGTTCGCAGGTTATGATATGCCAGTGCAATACCCTCTGGGTGTTAAGAAAGAGCATCTACACACTCGTGATGCTGCTGGTCTTTTTGATGTGTCACACATGGGCCAACTTCGTTTACACGGTGAAGGCGCAGCTGCATTCCTAGAAACGCTTGTTCCTGTCGATATTATCGATCTTCCATCAGGTAACCAACGTTATGCTTTCTTTACTAATGAGCAAGGCGGCATTATGGATGACCTAATGGTGGCGAACTTAGGTGACCACCTATTTGTTGTTGTAAACGCAGCTTGTAAAGATCAGGACATTACTCACCTTCAAGCACATCTTCCAGAAGGCGTAGAGTTAGAAATCATTGAAGATCGTGCGTTGCTAGCGCTTCAAGGCCCTAAAGCATCACAAGTATTTGCACGCCTTCAGCCAGCAGTTGCTGATATGATCTTCATGGATGTGAAAACACTAGAAGTTGACGGTGTAGAGTGCATCGTAAGCCGTAGTGGTTACACTGGTGAAGATGGCTACGAAATCTCAGTACCAGCAACTCACGCAGAAGCGTTAGCGCGTAAACTAACCGCTGAAGAAGAAGTAGAGTGGATTGGTTTGGGTGCTCGTGATTCACTGCGCTTAGAGTGTGGCCTGTGTCTATATGGTCACGATCTGGACACAACAACAACGCCAGTAGAAGCAAGCTTACTATGGGGCATTCAAAAAATTCGTCGTAATGGTGGTGAGCGTGCGGGAGGTTTCCCTGGTGCAGATATCATCCTTACTCAGATTGAAACAAAAGATGTGTCTCGTAAGCGTGTTGGTTTAGTTGGTCAAACTAAAGCGCCAGTACGTGAAGGTGCAGAGCTATTCGATGCGGAAGGTAACAAAGTAGGTGTTGTTACGAGTGGTACTGCTGGCCCGAACGCAGGTAAGCCAGTTTCGATGGCGTATGTACGTGCTGACTTGGCTGCTATCGGCACAGAGCTATTCGCTGAAGTACGTGGTAAACAGCTACCAATGACAGTAGAAAAAATGCCGTTTGTTCCTCAGCGTTACTACCGCGGTTAAGTTATAATTACATAATGTGATCAATGATAGGAGACAATGTATTATTGTTTCCTATCATTCTTTCAAACGGTACGATAGGCGTTCTAGAGAAAGGAATCCATTATGAACAAAAAAGCCTTACTTATTGCGGCCTGCTCAGTCAGCGCTACCTCTTTTGCCGCAGATATTAGCCCTTATATCGTCAATGGCTCAAGTGCCTCTGTATCGACTTACCCTTCTTTTGCTAGCTTGGTTTATGATCGCATCGACTACGATGGTGTGTATTCTGTTGCTCCCTATTGTGGCGCGACGATTCTCGATGCTCAGCATGTATTAACCGCCGCTCACTGTATTTTTGATGGTGAGGGTAATTTGAGTGAAGAAACGGTGCTGTTTACTGCCATAGTCCCTCAGCTTCAAGATGAATCTGATTATCCAGATGGCAATATTCAACGCATTATGGCGAGTGAGTTTTACTACCACCCGAGTTATTCAGACTCTAGTAATGATCTATGGGCAAACGATATTGCGATCATTAAGCTGTCATCGGCAATGAACATCGATACAGTGAATGACGTCGTGAACCGTCCAACCAACGAGACGTACCAAAATGCGGCTAATACCTTTCACGCGGTAGGTCATGGTAATACTCGAACTAATGTTGATACCAGCACTGAACTTCTATATACCACGCTGACTTATGTCTCCACAGCGAGCTGCCAAAGTGATTACAATGTGACAGATACCCAGCTTGTTTTTCTGGTGACTTTAGTATCTTTAGTGGCCTAGACAACAGTACCTGCCAAGGGGATTCAGGCGGCCCTGTCTACTGGAACAACAGCGGCGAATGGGTACAAGTTGGTATTACCAGTTTTGGCCCAACAACGTGTGGCAACGGTACGACGAACGCAGACGTGACTTCAGTTTTCACTGAGATTTATGACTACCAAAGTTGGATTGATAGTGTGTTGGCTGGCAATGAAACCGCCAATTACGTTGCAACAGATGCGAAGCGCAACAGTTATTTAGGGACAAGTGGAACAAGTAGTTCTTCTGGCGGCGGTTCGATAGGTTGGCTAACGTTAATCCTATTGCCATTGCTAAGGCGCTTTGCTCAATAAGTAATATCGAGAAGGTGAGTGCAAGCTCGCCTTTTTTGATCAAAATGGTAGAGGTGGAAGTGTTTCGATAAATGCGACTAGCCACGCTTCGCCTCTGGGAGTAAGGGTCCAGCCAACGATGATGATTTGAATTGAAACAACGATAAAAAACAACAATTTGTAGACGACACTTTTCTTCTTCAGGCGCCATATGTGATGGAACAAGATCGCACTCACCCAACCACCAAGAAAGGAAAGAAATAGGTAGCTGCTGTCGCTGGTGGTAGGTTTTTCTTTCTGAATTGCCCGTTTATCTAGCCAGCATACTAACAATACTAGGCTGTTGAGCACTGAGTAATAAACGAGTACCTGAGAGGGGTAGTTGAAATACCATACGCAGCCGGCCAACGCGAAAGCGAACCAAATAGCGACAATCAACGAAATATGAAAATGCCTTAGGCGTTCTATCTCAATCGCTTGACTATGGCCTTTGTCATCCTTGGCGATAACGAAAATCACTTCTTCATTGAGTTCGAGTTGTTCTTTACTGCCTTTTATGTCTGAAAACTCAAATCGAATCCGCAGAGAGCCTTTGGCTGGGGTAATGTACCCGTAGCCTTTATCTAAGTATTTTTCGGTGATCGTTCCTTTTATGCTCATTAAGCGTTGCTCTAGCGAGATAGAGATGTGAGTGTTATGAATTGATTATAGATAAACTATCGAAACTCGTTTTATATTGAGGATTTTTGTAGTAAAGATATCGGTACACCAATAAGAACAATTTAGAAGGTCAGCGTGGTCAATAAAAATACACTCTGCGGTATCGCCGCGATTTTCCTTTGGAGCTGTCTTATTGGTTTAGCTCGTAGTGTCGCTGAAAGCTTTGGAGCGATTGGAGGTGCTGCGCTGGTGTACACCGTCGCGTCACTATTCCTTGTGCTTGTTATGGGCAAGCCGAAGTTAAGCGAGTTTACTCCACGCTATTTGCTTGTCGGCGGGGCTTTGTTTGTGAGCTACGAGATCTGCTTGGCGCTGGCGCTTGGAATGGCTAATGATCGACATCAAGCCTTAGAAATGGCCGTGATCAATTACCTCTGGCCGGCGCTTACCGTACTGATTGCAGTTATCGCTAGCAAAAAACCAACACATTGGTTGGTGTACCCGAGCATATTGTTAGCGCTGGTGGGCGTTGCTTGGACCATTACAGGCGATTCGGGCTTATCGCTTGAGCAACTGATGAATAATGTTGCGACCAATCCAGCGGTCTACAGCATGGCGTTTATCGGTGCGTTCATTTGGGCGATATATTGCAATGTCACTAAGGTTTTAGCCAAAGGCCAGAATGCCATTGTGCTGTTTTTTATTGCCACGGCTTCCACGCTTTGGATTCAGTATGCGCTAAGCAGCGAACGAGAGATGACGTTTACCCTAGAAAGCACATTGACGCTGTTATTAACAGGCATCGTAATGGGCAGTGGTTACGCCTTGTGGAACGTGGCTATTTTGCGCGGCAATATGGTTCTTCTAGCAACACTTTCATATTTTACCCCCGTGTTTTCTACCGTTTTCTCTTCCATCATTTTAGGGATTTCGTTGAGCCTACCGTTTTGGCAAGGGGTCGCTATGGTGACAATTGGCTCTCTAATTTGTTGGTGGTGTACGCGAGAAAAATCAAACAATAGCAAAGTGTTAGAACAAGTCACCGCCGAAAAATAGCGGTGGGCTTTTGCGCTTTATAAAACTATTTACATAACAAGGTTTTTGCGTACAATCGCGAAAAATCCCACATTTGAGAATCTAAGATGTCAGTCAGCCCGATTGCTTTCGGCAATATTATGGCAGCCATTGCGTTTGCGCTATGGGGCATTATGCCGCTGTATTACCAATTTCTTCCTAACGCTGCAATGGATGAGCTGCTAGCGCTGCGCATTATCGCTTCGGTGCCTGTATGCCTGCTGATTATTTTTTGTATACGTAGAAAATGGCCAGACTGGCAAGCGATATGGGCAGATAAAGCTTCGCTCGGTTATGCCTTTGTGGGTTCTTGCTTAATGAGTATTTCTTGGTATGCATTTACTTGGGCACTCACCAACGGGCGAGTAATGGAAGCGAGCTTAGGGTTCTTCATTGGGCCGCTAGTGATGATCGCACTGGGTGTGGTGTTCATGAAGGAGACACTCAGTATTGGCAAGCGAATAGGTGTAGCGCTTGCTGTGGTTGGACTTAGTTATCAGGTCTGGCAATATGGGGAGCTGCCTATTGTGGCTCTGGTTATGGCGACCTTTTTCGCCCTGTACGGCCTGTGTAAAAAGCACATCAAGTTTGATTCCTATACCAGTTTGCTGATGGAGTCGCTCCTCGTTGCTCCATTTGCAATAGCGTATATTGCCTACAAGCATGTCACTGTAGGTAGTGAAGCGCTGACTGTTGGCACGGCAGAGCTGCTTCTGTACTTAGGCGCTGCTCCTGTGACTTTGTTACCACTGGTGTTCTATTCCTATGCCGTGCGTTACACGTCTATGACGATGGTTGGCTTAATGCAGTATATAGAGCCAAGCCTACAGTTTATTTTGGCAGTCGCACTATTCGGTGAAATATTCGATGAAGTGAAAGCGGTCAGCTTCGGTTTAATATGGATTGGCCTTGCGGTAACGCTAGCGGAATCAGTATTACTGAGCCGAAAACGTAGAGCGGATGTTACGCCGCGATAAGTTGCGAGCGCAGTTTTAATAAAGCAAACACTAAATAAAAAAGCCCGGATAAACTCGGGCTTTTTTATTTTATCAGGCGAACACTACCTCGCGATGTTCATTGTGAGCTGTAAATCGAGCGGCAGTTTAGACAGTTTGTTCTTCAGCGCCGAGCGAGTAGTTTCGAGCTCTGCAACTTGTACATTGGAGCTATTTGCATATACATCGATATTCACTCTTAGCTCGTTACCGACCTTGGTGACACCTGCTAACTCAATATCGATATCCAAATCGGTTTCTTTGTCTACAGCCGCAACACCTTGATCGACGGTTTTACAGATCTCTTTACTTGGTGCCATCATGAGAAGTTCTTTCACGGCGTCACGTAGCATTTCAAATGGTACTTTGATGAAGTAGAAAGACATTAGCAACATCATCATAGGATCGGCGTATACCGCGTAAGCTGCCCATGGTGAGAATGTAATCAGCCATGCGACCACAAAACCAGCCGTTACCGCGACACTCAATAAAGTATCCATTTGCCACTGCTTCGATTCCGCAACGATCAAACCAGAGCTGAAACGTTTACTTTTCCGTGCAATGAACCACCATGCGTAGCCACAGCCAAGAACATTAACTACACCGAATAGGGTTGCGATAGAAGCGTCGACTTCGCGGCCTCCGTTAAACATCGCAATTAGTGCAGAGTAGAGAGAGAAGCTAACCACAGCCAAAATTACGCTACCTTTGATCGCGATAACCACTGGCTCGAGTACGGCTTTGCCCATAGGGAATTGGGATTGAGAAGGCGTTTGAATGTAGCGTGAAACACCCAGTGACAATAAAGTTAGCAGTAAGCTAACCAGCGAGTAAACGCCATCGAACATGATTACCAGTGAGCCAACAAGCCAGCCTAGAACGAGACCACCTCCCGCAAACCCTGATGCTAAAAGGGCTGAGAAAGTAAGAATTCGTTTTTCGTTTAAGCTTGTCCTGTCACACATAAAATCATACCGAGTAAAAACACAATTTCATTCTTTGCCACAGGGTGAGAATTTACAATGTTTATCTGTTCGGTAAACGATGGGTATAGAAGTGTTCTTGGTTAATTTATTAAATAACAATAAGTTATGATTTTATTTGCTGTCACTAATATTGACGGTGGCTGATTGTTAATCAAAGTATCAATGAAAAAATAGGCTTACAGTTGGTTAGAAATCGAACAGGTAGTCACTGAGTTTGTCGGCAAGCCAGCTCATTCCAGGGTGCTCAGACATGCCTGCAGAGGTGAACATACAGTAGTCTTCTTGGGTTAGCCCATAGGTGTGCTTGATGACGGCAAGTTCCTGTTTTCTCAGGTGGTGACGAATCAAAGGCTCAGGCAATACACCCCAAGCATTTTCAGTCAGAATGGTGCTGAGCATGTAATCGAAGCTGGAAAAGCCAATGTAGCGAAGCGAGAAAGGCTGAAGTTCGGGATTATCTTTTTCATTGAGGTAAACCATGACCGCTTGCATGGAGTTCCGCAGTTCTTCGTCATTTACCCGGCGCAGTTTGCTCAAAGCATGATCGCTTTTACACACAGACATCATACGTATTTTACCCAATGGCTGGTAGGTAATACGTGGGTCGTCGATGCGTTCGTAATCGACACCAAACGCGAAGTCGACCTGATGGGTTTCGACCAAATTGGCAAGATCGCCACTGGAAGCGAGGACAATGTTGAACGAGGTAGCAGGGAACTGATTGTTCATGGTATGAGCCAAGTCTTGCCACATATCATCAGGAAGAGAATCATCACGTGCAATCCAGATCTCGGCGTTAAATTCACCGGAGACTTGAGCACAGGTCTGCTTAATGCGCGAAGAGGTGACCAAAAGGTTCTCGCAATCTTTGTAAATGGCTTTACCTGCTTCAGACAGCGTGACGTTATTTCCACTTCGAACAAAGAGTTGAGTATCGAGTTCTTTTTCTAGCGCCTTAATCGCCATGCTGAGCTTTGTGCGGTTACATTCAAGTTGCCTTGCAGCTTCTGAAACGGAGCCTGTGTCAGCAACAGTGCAAAAAGCTTCGATTTGGGACAGGTTCATAAGGTGCTCTAAAAAGTTGACTCGTTGAATCATAACCAATTTTTCTTTATTTGTCTGGTATCGTGAGAAAGGGATATAAGACTACCCACAAGCCCCTGTTTTGGTTTACTCTTGGGGGCAGATGCCGAATGAAGATGTTATAGGGAGATCATGATGGCGAACGAATGGGATGAGTACGCGGAAAATTGGGAACAAGACCAAGCGACCTCTATTTATGCGCAGCATGTATTTGATTGTCTTTCAGAGCTTGTGGACCTAAAAGGCAAGCATGTTTTGGATTTTGGTTGTGGCACAGGCTTGTTGTGTCAGAAGCTTTCACCACTGGCGAAGGATATCGTTGCTCTTGATGGTTCGGAAGCCATGATTGAACAGCTCGACAAAAAAGAGCTCGATAACGTAGAACCCGTTGTGGATATGCTTTCCCGCGGTTTGGTGGCACAGCACCCAGCTTTCAGAGGCCAGTTTGATGTCGTCGTTGCTTCGTCTGTCTGCGGCTTTCTACCAAACTTTTCCGACACGGTAGATGTTATCTACTCGATTCTTGATGACGGCGGCGTGTTCGTTCATTGGGATTGGTTAGCGGAAAGTGAAGGCGAACAGGTTGGCTTTACCGAAGCACGAGTCAACCAAGTATTGTCGAGTGTAGGGTTCTCAGAAGTATCAATTAGCGTACCTTTTGAAATCGCGACCGATTCCGGTACTAAAAAAGTTGTCATGGGTGTTGGACGCAAGTAACTCGTGATTAAAAAGAATTTGAAAAGCCGCTGGAATTAGCGGCTTTTTTGTTTTTGTAGCATCCGTTTCTAGGGGTTGTTGATCTTTTGAGCTGACTTTTGAAGCCAATTGAATTGAGCAATTAGCGGAACAAGGCGGCAATCTCGTCTAGCACCTGTGGGTTTGCAATTGCCCCTTTGTTTTTGACCTCTTCTCCATGAATGACTTGCTTAACCGCTAACTCAACTAACTTCCCTGATTTCGTTCTAGGGATGTCACTGATTGCGTGGACTAAAGCTGGCACGTGCCGCGGTGAACATTGGCTGCGTAATTGGCTACGAATGGCGCTGACTAGTGTTTCGTCGAGCTGTTGATTGGGTTCAAGCTGTACAAGTAGCACAATGCGTTCGTCATTCTCCCAACGTTGGCCCACGGCAATTGAATCGAGAATGCCACTTATCTTATTGACCTGCTGATAAATCTCTCCTGTACCAATACGAATTCCACCAGGGTTAAGCGTGGTATCACTGCGACCAAAGAAGCGCATTCCCTGCCACTTTGATAGCTCCACATCATCACCGTGATGCCAAACATTGGCGTACTTTGACCAATACGCATTGTGGTAACGCTCGCCGTTGTCGTGCCAAAAACCAATGGGTTGGTTGGGGAAACTGTTTCTGCAAACCAGTTCACCACGTTGCTCGGTAATAGCTTCTCCCTGCTCATTAAGCACTGCAACGTCCATTCCTAAAGCGGCGGCTTGGCACTCACCACGGTATACCGGAGAAATTGGGTTGCCCAATACAAAGCACCCACAGATGTCGGTACCTCCGGAAATTGAGGCTAAGTGGACATCGGCGTTGATATTGGCGTAGACGTAATCAAATTGTTCTGGATAAAGTACCGAGCCCGTTGAGCAAAGTGTTTTTAAATGGCTGAGCGGATAGTAATAGCTAGGGTTAAATTCTTGTTTTTGCAAAGCTTCTAAGTATTTGGCCGAAGTGCCGAACAACGTCACTTTGGCTTCTTCAGCCAGTTCCCACAATGTACTTGGCATTGGGTGCATTGGGTTACCATCATAAATTACTAAGGTTGCGCCACTAGCAAGCGCAGAGACATGCCAGTTCCACATCATCCAACCACAGGTGGTGTAATAGAACACGCGATCTTCGGGCTGAATATCGCAGTGTAGTTGATGCTCTTTAATATGGTTGAGTGTGGTGCCTCCCACCGAGTGCACAATGCATTTCGGCTTACCGGTCGTGCCAGACGAATACAAAACAAACAGTGGATCGTTAAACGCTACGCGTTCATAACGCAGGCCTCTTGGCAGGTAACTGGCTAAAACCGCTTTCCAGTCGGAGAAGTACTCATTGGAAGTGGAATTATTTTCGGCGGTATGGAGGTACTCGATTTGGCAGGTATTGGTGATGCTGTCGATTGCATCGACAATGGCGGTGTTCTTCTCAATCATTGAGAATGTTTTGCCATTAAACGTATAGCCGTTGCAGCAGAACAGGATCTTTGGCTGTACTTGCCCAAAGCGCTCAATCACACTTTCCACACCAAAGTCTGGTGAGGTGGAAGTCCAGATTGCACCTAAGCTGGTTGTGGCGAGCATCGCAACCAAGGTTTCCGGTAGGTAAGGTAGATAACCAGCGACGACATCGCCTTTTTCTACACCGTTTTGTTTTAGCCATTGCTGGACGACAGAAACTTGGTCACACAATTCTTGCCAGGTTAGTTTTCGGCTTTGACCTCGTTCATTCTTAAACCATACCGCGATACCTTCGGGTTGTTGAAAGGCATATGAGAGTAGGTTTTCAGCATAGTTGAGTTGTGCTTGAGGAAACCAGATCGTGTCGCGACTTGGCTGGAATTCTCCCCACTTAGCTACGCCTTCGCCATGGATACAATCCCCGCGATAGCCAATCACATCGCAATATTGCCAGATTTCCATCCAGAAGCGTTTTTTCTCAACGACCGACCAAGCGTGCAGGTCTTGGTAGTTGTCGAGTGCTTCACCTTGCATGTTGATGTGCTGCATGAATTGATACAAGTTTGAACCCTCAATGCGTTCCGTGCATGGGGTCCAAAGAGGGGATGAATTTGGCATGGTTTCCTCGTTATTGTACGTCCAATGTGCTCGATATTAAGTCTTGTTGGTTTTCCGGTAGGTGTCAAACATTCGCCAATAATCATATCCCTGAAAAATAAGCAAAAAACTGTCAAATGTAAATTATTTGTTACGGGTTTGTATCTTTAAATGTAGCGCAGGGAATTGGCAGCGATATTGGCAGGCGATAGGCTTAATATGTGAACGCAAGAAAGGAGAAAGGCGGTGACACACTATAAGTCCAAGCCCGTGAATGACAAAGGATTTGTCGAGTGGAGCAGCGAAGAAGACAGTATTTGGCACGACTTGATCACTCGTCAATTACCGCTGGTAAAAGAGCGCGCATGCAAAGCGTATTCTGACGGGTTAGCAATGCTGAATTTGCCCACAGATCGTGTTCCACAGTTACCGGAAATTAATCAGGTTTTAGTAGAGAAAACAGGTTGGCAGGTAGAACCCGTTGCGGCATTGATAAGCTTCGATAAGTTCTTTGAACTGCTGGCGAATAAGCGCTTTCCTGTGGCGACGTTTTTGCGCAGCCGAGAGGAATTTGAATACTTACAAGAACCGGATTTTTTTCACGAGGTGTTTGGTCACTGTGCAATGCTGACCGACCCAGACTTCGCTCATTTCACCCACGTGTATGGTAAGTTAGGCATGCAAGCCGACGCCAAGCAACGCGTGTACCTGGCTCGATTGTACTGGTTTACGGTGGAGTTTGGTTTAGTCGAAGAGTCTGGCAGCACTAAAATCTATGGTGGCGGTATTCTTTCTTCTCCAGGAGAGACGCTGTATGCCTTAGACAGCCAAGATCCTCTTCGTCACCGCTTTGATATTCAAACGGTACTAAGGACGCCTTATCGGATTGATATCATGCAGCCGGTTTACTACAAAATTCACGATATTAAGTCTCTCTATCAGCTCAGTGAGCTAGATTTAATGGAACAAGTGGCACAAGCCATGGAACTGGAACTTCTTCCCCCTCTATTTGAACCAAAGGAAATGACACATGCTTGATGAACTACGCTGCGAAGCTTGCAGTATTGATGCAGTAGCTTTAACTCTTGAAGAGCGCCAACGCTTGTTGCTAGAACTGGATGGTTGGCAGTTGCTAGACAGAGAGGGTATTCCTCAATTGGAAAAAGAGTATAAATTCAAGAACTACCTACAGGCTTGGTCATTTGCCAATAAAGTTTCCGAGATTGCCGAGGAAGAGTTTCATCACCCTTCGATTCTATTGGAGTGGGGGAAAGTGACGGTTACGTGGTGGAGCCATTCCATCAAGGGGCTGCACAAGAATGATTTTATCTGCGCAGCCAAATGTGACTCGGTTGTCGAGTGATTGAGTAGTCAATAACGTATAACAGCCAATAGCCTGAGCACGATGCTCAGGCTATTTGTTTTTTGGCTTTCGGCTGCTGCTTACACTGAACGGGCTGGCGGCTATGAGCGCCGTGAATAACAGGCAGCAACTGACAAGCGGAGACTGGCTTAGACTTTAAATACCCTTGCACATAGTTACAGCCATACTCTGCTAACTGAGCCAGTTGTTCATGGCTTTCAACCCCTTCTGCGACGACCGCCATGTCGATGGTGTGAGACATATCGATGATGGCTTTGCATAAGTTATCGGCGGTGCTGTTGCCTCTCGCAATCCCTTGAACAAAGCTTCGATCAACTTTGACTACGTCAACAGGATAATCGTTGAGTACTGAAAGTGAGGAGTAACCGGTTCCAAAATCATCTAAGTAGATTACGCAGCCTAGCGCTTTAATCTTGTCGAGTACTTGCCGGCTGGATTCTGCGTGGCTGAGCAGTAAAGATTCTGTGATTTCAATACCAATGAAACGAGCCGGGAAGTCATACTGATCTAACATGGTGAGTAAGCTGTGGTAGATATGCTCTGATTCAAACTGCTTGGCCGACACATTAATATTAAAGCGTGGTAGCAGTTCTAGCTGGTTGCTTTTCCATAGCTTATTTAAGGTTTGGCAGGTCTTTTTTAACACCCAGTCGCCCACTTTAATGATAAGTCCGGTTTCTTCAGCCATAGGAATGAACTCGTCTGGAGAGATCATGCCCTTTTCTGGATGATTCCATCTAAGTAAGGCTTCAAAGCCAGTGACCCGATCCGTATCGGTAGCGTAAATGGGCTGATAGACAATACTGAGTTGGTTGAGGTCGATGGCAACGGCTAGGTCTTGCTCTAGTTCGAATCTTTGTTTTGCTCGTTTAAACATCCCATCGTGGAAAAACATCACCTTGTCTTGAGTCGAGTTCTTGGCGTGGTACATCGCGGTATCGGCTTCACGCAATATGCTGGCGAGATTCTGCTGGTGGTCTGTTACCACAGAGATACCAATACTCGCTCCGATATGGCAACGCTGATCTTGAACCAAGTATGGCAGGGATAATACTGAAGCATAGCGGTGGCTAATTTGGCTAAGTGCTTGGGAATCGATTTGTTCTGGTAAACAAATCACAAATTCATCGCCGCCAAATCGAAAGCACAGATCGCCATTGCGGCAGTTATTGCTAAGACGCTGAGCAACTTGAATCAGCACTTCATCGCCAAGCAGGTGTCCCATTGAATCGTTGATGAGTTTAAAACGATCAAGGTCGATAAATAGAATCGAAAAGCCTCTGATTTGGTCTGTGCGCAGCTGAGTCAGGCGTTGATCGACTTCGTTATTGAGAGCTTGTCGGTTGTACATACCCGTCAGGTTATCTTGCAGTGCTTGAAGCGCTAGCGTATGGGTTTTTTCTTGAATGACTTGATCTGAAACTTGTAGGCGGGTTCGGTAAAAATTTTCTGCCAGTGAGGCAACAACGGTGAGTAACAATACTAAAAACACCGCTGAGCCACCGTAAAGAACAATGGATCCAGAACGGTCTACCATGGAAATCTCGAACCACCATTGTTGATTGAGTAGTGGAATCGGTGCGAGCTTTGACATAGAAAATATCTGCTCAAAAAGCTCGGAATCACTCAGTTTAATATTGAGGTGGGATTGAAACAGAGTGTGTTGAGTCTCTTTAGCGCGAACCGTGATATTTAACTTGTTGGAGTTAATTTGTTCACTCCAAGTGACGCCTAGTAATTCGTGCAAAATGATATTGGCCGCGACAAAGCCCTGAAGACGATCATTTTGAATTACGGGTAGGAAGACTCTTGCTGCATCTTGGCCATCCATGCTGATTGTCGAGACTGTCGCTGCGTTATTTTGGTAAGCCAAATTCATTGCTTTAGCATCGCTAGGATGCGTATCAAAACGTATTCCCAAGTAATCGCTGGCCTCAAAGATAGACGACACATACAGAACCGGAAATGTGGTATCGGGCATGACTTGGTCGCACTGTGGTTGTTCCTCTAGGCTTGGAGAGAGGCTGTAGGCAAGAAAACCATTGTCTTTTGCGGACTTTCTCAATTGTTCAACTTGTGACGCAGGAATGGTCGGAAGCCAAAGAACTGAATGAACAATGGAGCCGATTCCCGTGCGCTGCGTTAAGTACTGCTCAAATTGTTGTTGGCTGGGGGAGTTGGCGTTTAGGAGAAACGAGCGTGTCGAATAAAGCAGGTTTTCTATCGAGCCTAATGATTGCTCAAGGGAGCGAAACTTAGAATCAAACTGGGCCTGTAGCTGATCGCTGTGCCTCCTAGATTCATAATACTGTACGGTTTGAAAGCTTCCTAACGCGACGATGATACCAATCAACCAAATGAAAATAGAGTTTCTAGAGCGCAGAGGTAATTTCACTAGACCGTATATCACTTAAAGAACGATATCGGGATGTTAATGATTTTTTATATGAATGCAAATGGTAATTGTTATCAATAATAATTTAACCTTATATATTCAATTGAGCATTACGGCGTGCGGTTTTATGTAAAAACGCTCTAACTTGCTCGTTGCATCTAAATGTGATGTAGATCTACAATTGTTGCCACAGGTGATGGGGTTCCACCTACTTAACCGCCATATTGGCTGATGACTCCTACAGAATCGAAAACAGGTGTAACTGTTGGTATGAGGGGCGCGTTCTACGTGTCTCCATGAGCTTCTGTAGGTATCGTGCCACTTCACACTTGTTTTCCTTAACCAAGGAAAACAACATGCAATATTCTTCTGATATTCAATCCATGTGCCCGATTCAACGTGGCGATTTGCATCCTTCTGCACCGATTCCCGTTGAAGGCCGAATGATCCGTCCAACCGATGTCATCGCGATATCTGGTTTAAGCCATGGCGTTGGTTCATGTGCACCACAGCAAGGCGCAGCAAAACTCACATTAAACGTTAAAGATGGTGTCATCGAGGAAGCGCTCATCGAAACGGTAGGCTGCTCTGGTATGACCCACTCAGCTGCAATGGCCGCAGAAATCTTAACGGGAAAAACCATTCTAGAAGCCTTAAACACCGACTTGGTGTGTGATGCGATAAATGTAGCGATGCGCGAGATATTTTTGCAGTTTGTATATGGTCGTACTCAGTCGGCGTTTTCTGAAGGCGGATTGGAGATTGGAGCGGCAATGGAAGACTTAGGCAAAACTCAGCGCAGTCAAGTGGGGACCAGTTACTCAACACGCGCAAAAGGTGCTCGTTATATGGAATTGGCAGAAGGTTACGTCACCAAACTCGCGCTCGATGAAGACAAGGAAATCATTGGCTACCAATACCTTAACTTAGGCAAGATGATGGCTTCTATCGAACAAGGCGTAGCAGCTGAACAAGCCATGCTAGAAGCCACAGGTACTTATGGCCGTTTCGATGAAGCAGTCTCTACTATCAACCCACGTCACGCATAAGCCGAGGTTTCGCCATGAACAATCACGTTATTCAATTACTAAAAGACATGAACCTATCATCTATCCAAGAAGCCCATCAGTACTGTTTATCTCACGGTATCGATGCGAAACAAATGGTGATAGAAACCCAGCCTATTGCGTTCGATAACGCTTGCGATGCATACACACTGGGCACTGCGATGGCTTTGTATCGCCACACTGACAGTGCAGAGAGTGCGGCGCTAGCGATTGGTGAAGGGTTACAGGCATTTTGCAAACCAGGCAGTGTGGCAGAGCAGCGTAAAGTCGGTTTAGGCCATGGTGCGTTGGCCGCTCGCCTATTGAATGAAGACACTCAGTGTTTTGCTTTCTTGGCTGGGCATGAATCCTTTGCCGCTGCTGAAGGTGCAATCAAAATTGCATTGAACGCCAATAAGTCTCGCCGTTCACCACTCAAAGTGATCCTCAATGGGTTAGGTAAAGATGCTGCCTATCTTATCTCGCGTATTAACGGGTTTACCTATGTGCGCACAGAGTTCGATTACCAAACAGGGGAGTTACATGAAGTGAGTCGTAAACGCTTCTCACAAGGGGAGCGCGGAGAGATTCTCTGTTACGGCGCAGATGATGTTCGTGAAGGTGTCGCGATTATGCATCGCGAGCAAGTCGATGTGAGTATCACGGGTAACTCAACCAACCCAACTCGTTTCCAACATCCGGTAGCTGGTACTTATAAGCTTGAGCGAACTCAGCAACAGAAAGCGTATTTCTCTGTGGCTTCAGGTGGTGGTACTGGGCGTACATTACACCCAGACAACGTTGCGGCAGGCCCAGCTTCTTACGGACTAACAGATACTATGGGTAGAATGCATGCCGACGCTCAGTTTGCTGGCAGCTCTTCGGTTCCGGCTCATGTAGCGATGATGGGCTTCATTGGCATGGGTAACAATCCAATGGTCGGGGCCACGGTAGCGTTAGCGGTGGCGGTGGAGCAACACACAACGCACTAAGGCACTGACTTGGCTCGTGCTTTAGTGTCCCGCAACACCTGAGCTTCTGCCGAATAGGTGTTTTTCAAGAAGCTCACTTTCCTTATAAGTAAAGTGAGCTCTTGTTGCAGTTCTTGGTTGGTTATCACATACCTCGCACTGGAAAGTGCATTCACTTTCAGGTCGGCAATATCGCAGTGCACACTCATCGCACTCCACATCGACTGCATTTCCTCAATCTGAAGTTGGCCTTGGCCTAGCTTTTCTATCTGTTCATCCAGCAACAGGCTAGCCTGAGAGGAAGCAACAATCTGCTGATCCATTTTGTCTTGAAAACCTTGTTTGCTCGGGTGCCAAAGGGATGTTAATTCGGTCTTGCTAAACTCTTTATGCAGGAATACTTGCTGATGAAAGACCAGTAAGGCACTGTTAAACCAACGGGCTTGCTGGTTATACCAAGAGTCGAGCGCCTGCTGTTTGATTAGAGCTTTATTCCATTGTTCTTCTTGGCAATGGGCACTTTTTACCAAACTCGATAAAGTGATGAGTATAATTGCCGTTATAGTTAAAGAAACTGTGCGCCATCGCATAAGAACAACTAAAAGTGTGACCTGACTTGAGTATAGGTCGCATTGATGCAACTACCCAATATAGGAACCCCGACAAGCATGAAGAAAGTGCTGATGGTTTTATTACTCGTTTTAGGGCTTGCCGGAGCAGGAGCAGGTTACTACTTGTTTGTGTGGAAACCAGAAAACGAAGTTATGGCACCTGAGCCAATGCCTGAAGAGGAAGAAGAAGCCCCGGTAATGGTTGAGGAAGAGGAAGCCCCTAAACCGGAAGTGACTGAATACTATGTCAGCCCGCCCAAGTTGGGTGTGCGAGAATACCCAGACTATGATGCGTTTGTTGAAAGTGTTTTATACCGTGGAGATAAGCTAACCATTCTGGAAAAGAAAGAAGGGTGGGGACGAATCTCGGTGTACTACGTCTACGAAGAAGGTGGGGATGAGGTGGCAGAGTGGGTTCCAATGGATGCATTGGTTGAAGAAAAGCCAGTTATCACTAAAGCAGAACGGACCAAAACCCTTATGGGGTACGTTGAAAATTCAGACGACTTCAAAATGTTTCAAGATAAGTTTATTGAGACTACAGGCCAGCTAATCGATGAAGGGACATGTTCGCCATTGGATTTTGAAGAGCTAGGTGGCTGGGTACGTTCAGTGCGCTACAGTGAACGTGACGTGTATTTCGTTTATTGCGGCGGAATGAAGCAAGCGAACAAAATATACTTGGATGTTCACTCGGGTGAGATATTCTATAAATAGTCTCGCCAGAAAGGATATCTCCATGGAACCAAGAGTCAGTATCATCACATTAGGGGTAGAAAGCCTCGAAGTTGCATTTAAGTTCTATTCAACGCTGGGGTTTGAAAGTTCCAAAACCCCAGAAGATGGCATCATTTTCTTTAAAACAGGTGGCGTTTGTTTAGCACTGTACCCAAATCAAGCGTTGGCGGACGATGTTTCGCCACACCTCTCTCCTAATCGAAGCCAGTTCTCTGGTGTAACGCTTGCCCACAATACTCGTAGTCAAGCTGAGGTAGATGAAATCTTAGCAATGGCGGAACGCGCTGGTGGAACGATTGTAAAACCAGCACAAGATGTATTTTGGGGCGGTTACAGTGGTTACTTCTCTGATCCCGATGGCCACCTGTGGGAAATCGCATATGGTGACTGTTGGGAGTTTAATGACGATGGCAGCCTTGTCATCGATTGATCAACAACGACAAAACCAAAGGATCGACATTGCCACACTGTATTATTGAACATTCTCCTTCTATTGATAGCAACGCTTTGAACCAATTGGTGTTTAAGGGGGCTATGGCTTCAAAACTATTCGCGCCCGACGGCAGTGATATTAAGGTTCGCAGCTTGGTTTATCAGAGCTATCAATCGGGTGGGCGTAAACAAGAGTTTGTTCATGTCTCGGCTAAGATACTCTCTGGGCGAAGCGAAGCGGATAAGTGTTTGCTCTCTCAATGTATCCTTAAGCAGCTGCTTGAGTTGGGTTTAGCGGATGCTTCGCTAACGGTTGAAGTGGTCGATATCGACAGAGCCAGTTACACGAAGCAAATCGTTTGATGATATAGAGCGAGGAGGCTGTAATGCCGATAGCCCATTGTACGGTTTCACCAAGTGTGGAGTTATCTGATTGTAACCTTAGCGGTTTTACTCGATGCTGGGCGGAGCTTGCGGGAACGAATGCAGACGAAATGACAATCAACTTTGTTCAAGCCGAAGCTCAATCCGGCAAGCCCTACGCGGTCGTTGCACAGTTAATTTTGCCTTCGCTCTGGTCAATATCATCGGTGAAGGCTATTCAACTTGGCTTGGCCAATACATTATCTGAGACTCTTGGTGTAAGCGTGGACCACATCATTGTTGTTACGTCTGTCATAGAATCCGGGCTAGTGGTGGAAAGTGGCAAACCAGTCGAGTGGTAGGGGGTGTATGAAATATCGATTTAACGTGTTTGGTAAACCAATGGTCGTTGTTCGTAAAGATGAGGCGTGGGAGCTGTACCTAGAATCAGATGTTGGGATGCGAACGAGAGTTTATGACGTCGCGATCCCTGCGGAATTATCTAGTGATGAATTAGGTCGTTATCTCGATGATATTTATCATGAAATGGCAACACAGCGTCATCCAACAGTCGAGCAATTGGGGCATGATTAACGGCTTAAGTAAAACGTCATAGAGATTCACGCTTAAAACATGCATAGTAAAGAAAAATGGAATTCTCTGAGGCATGTTTTGGATTTGAAAATTAGACACTTAGAACTGTCAGATAATCACGATTTAGCTGAGTTATACCGCTTTACATCTGTCACCGCTAACACATCGCAAAAACCTTTCTTAAGCTCCGACTACGTTGCGGGGTTATTCGACAACCCGAACAACTACACTTTAGTGGCTCAATGTGGCGATAAAGTGGTTGGCCACGTGACTCTTTTTATGTCTCACAAAGTGCGCGATAAGCATAGCGCAGGCTTGGCAATCGCGATTCATCCTGACTCTCACGGTAAAGGTATTGGCAAAGCGCTGATAAAAGAAATCATCAATCAAGCTGATAATTGGCTTAATCTAGTCCGTATAGAATTAGAAGTGCATGCTGACAACGAGGTGGCTAAAGCTCTGTATTTAGCGACTGGCTTTGAAGTTGAAGGGACTAAACGTTTAAGCACATTTAAAGCGGGTCGATATGTCGATATGTATTTAATGTCGAGAATTCGCCCCGATCATCTTTCGTAGTCTGTTCGTTATTTTTCTTTTTAGGTAAACCAGTATGGATATTAAAACCAAAGTACATAGTCAGAAAGTCTATTTCTGCGATGATGAAGAGTTAATCAACCAACAAACCCAATGTTTGGAAGTCCTCTATGACTTTAACCATACTCGGCCTAGTGAGGGAGACAAGCGCAACGAGATCATGCAAAAGCTATTCGCCGAGGTTGGAGAAAACTGCTATATCGAGCCTCCTCTTCAGGCGAACTGGGGGATCAATACGCATCTCGGTAACAACGTTTATGCCAATTTTAACCTAACTTTGGTGGACGATACCGATATCTATATCGGCGACTCAGTCATGATTGGGCCAAATGTAACCATAGCAACAGCGGGTCACCCAATTGACCCTGAGTTACGCCGAAAGGTGGCACAGTTCAACATCCCTGTGACGATTGGTAGTAATGTTTGGATTGGGGCAAATTCGGTAGTGTTACCAGGCATTACAATTGGTGAAAACACTGTGATTGGAGCTGGCAGTATTGTGACCAAAGATATTCCAGCTAATGTGGTAGCGGTTGGCAACCCGTGTCGAGTGCTCCGTGAGATCAGCGAACACGATAAAGAGTATTACTATAAAGATCGCCGCATTGAGTTATAGCGCTTGGTGCGTTGCTAATATGGGGAATAAACAATGGAATATTTAGAAACCGACTCCAGCCAAGTTCCAATGTCGTTGCTACTAGAAGCAGACCCTTCAGAGCAATCAATATTAAGTTACCTTGACGGTGGTTGGTGTTTTGTTGCGAAATCCAAGCAGCAGGTTATTGCGGCTTGCATTGTGAAGATGACTAGGCAAAACACCGCTGAAGTGTTTAATGTTTCTGTTTCTCCTGAGTTTCAAAAGCAAGGCGTTGGTAGTGTGTTGATGCAATTTACCTTGAGTCACCTTGCTAAGAAGGGAGTGCAGACAGTAGAGCTTGGTACTGGCACGTTTGGCTATCAGTTGACTTATTATCAACGATTAGGTTTTCGAGTTGGAACGGTAGTAAAAGATCATTTCTTGGATAACTACCCAGACCCTATTTACGAAAATGGTATCCAACATAAAGACATGTTGAGGCTGTATTTACATCTTGAACCTTGAACTGTAGGAGGAAGGCATGATTAGTTGCAGTGATTATGACTACATTGAGATTGTCTGTCTTTACCGCTATCCAATTCTCTTAACATGTCAATCCGGTGAGAAAATCGAGTGTGTTGCGCTGGATACAAAACGTAATCAAGAGAAGCAAGAATGCATCGAAGTTAATGAGTCTGGCTCAGTTCGATTGGTTGTACTGGATGATATTGTGAAACTGGATGTTTTAACCGATAACCCACATTTCAGTCAGGTGGTGTTTGGAGCACAGGGCTAAATGCCTGAAAGTAGCTAAACAATAAACAATAAACAATAAACAATAAACAATAAACAAATCAAAGAGCTAGGAACACTATGAGCAATGTATTCTCCAATTTACCCGGCAACTTACCTGAAGAAATATTTGAGGATCTTGTCGCGACAGATAACGTGAGAATCGAGCGCATATTATCTCACGGTCAAAGTTCTCCAGATTCGGGTTGGTACGATCAAGACGAAAATGAATGGGTTATCGTTTTGCAGGGTCAAGGCATCATTGAGTTTGAAGGTGGCCGAACAGTGACGCTTAATTCTGGTGACCATATCAATATTAAAGCTCGGGAAAAGCATAAAGTCGCTGGGACAGCGAAAGATGAAATTACAGTGTGGCTAGCAGTGTTCTACAAATAACAAGAACTCAAGACACATGCGCTACTTTGCTTGCTGCGTTAGACATGCCCGAACACAATTTACTGTTTTGCACGATCTAGGTGGCTTGGTACACTGAGCTTTTCCTTTAGTTGGCGAAGTAAACCGTGAAAATTCATAGAATTAACCCTTGTGAACGTTGGTGCGATGTCACCGTTTTTAATGGCATCGCTCATTTTGTAGAAGTGGCAGAATCCGATACCTCAGCAGGTATTGAGAGCCAAATTGAACAAATTTTTGAGCAAGCAGAGTCTATGCTTGAATTAGTCGATAGCGATAAATCTCGTATCCTTTCGGTTACCATTTACTTAACCGATTTTGCGAATTTTGATGCCTTGAATCGTGTGTGGGACAAATGGTTTCCTAAAGGCTGCGCACCAAGTCGAGCATGCGTAAAAGCCGAGCTTGTTAACCCAGACTTATTAGTGGAAATGGCGTTTGTGGCAGCGGCAGGAGAGAAGTACCTGTAACGCCAATTTAATAAGATTAATCCACATTTACCTAGTTTGAATGGTTTGCTAAGCTTGCGTCGCGGCTGCACATATCTCCCAGTCTTTTTAGAGAGTCTTTACTATGATTGTTGAAAATGTGCTTCCCAAGGATTACGCAGAAATGTTGAATGTTTGGGAAAACTCGGTCCGAGCCACTCATGACTTTATCACTGATGAAGATATTGAGTTTTTTAAACCTATCATTATTGAGCAGGCATTCCCTGCTGTAACGTTGAAGTGTGTCAGAGCTGAAAGCGGAAGCATTGTAGGTTTTGTGGGAGTCCACGAAGCTAAAATTGAAATGCTGTTTGTGCTTGATGAAATTCGCGGTCAAGGAGTGGGAAAAACGTTATTGCAACATGCGTTAGAGTCATTGAATGCAACGAAAGTTGATGTAAATGAGCAAAACCCTCAAGCGGTTGGTTTCTATCAGCATATGGGCTTTCACGTTGTTTCACGTTCACCCGTTGATGATATGGGAAAACCATTCCCAATTCTGCATATGGCTTTATAAGCTCGGTTAGTCGTTACCCAAACAGTTAGAAGAAATGCCCAAGGCTAATAACCTTGGGCATTTCCGTTTCTGGCTTTAAAAAACTCTTTGTTCAATACATAAAACATAGGTCTTCAACACATAAAACATAACTCTTTAATGCATAAAATTTAGTACAAATGGGTTAAAGAAACACTTATTCAAACAATAACCTACAGTTGATTGTTGTTTCAAACTCAGGCTATGGCAGTATGTTCTATAACCCATAGCCTATGCACTTATCTGCGCGAAACTTTCGAGGTGAGCGCTTACGGTAATGATAATAGCAACTTTTAGGAGATCAGGATGATTTACACTACCACTGAAACGATAGCGGGCGCCGAAATTGATATTGTGCTTGGCGTTGTTACTGGCAACGTTGTGCAGTCAAAGCATGTAGGTCGAGATATTATGGCGAACCTAAAAGGCATTGTCGGCGGAGAGCTCAAAGGTTACACAGAAATGTTAACAGAAGCCCGTAGCAAAGCAGTGGAAAGGTTGCTTGATGAGGCTAGGCAACTTGGCGCTAATGCGGTGGTTGGAGTGAGGTTCACGACAAGTGCGATCACCGATGGTGCCTCTGAAGTCATGGCCTATGGAACGGCGGTAAGGCTCAAGTAGCGTCATATACTCATCTGCGATAAAAGGGAAAAAATGGACATAACCTATTTAGCACAGCACCCCCATGAATGTGAAAAAATTGCCCGATGGTATTTCGATGAGTGGGGCTATACCGTTCCGAACATTACTATTGATAGAGTGTTGGAAAAAGTCACTCAAAAAGCACAAAACGTAGAGGCCTTTCCCTTAGCACTGGTCGCGCATGATGATCAGCAGCTAGTCGCGGTTGCTGAACTCAAAATTCGTGAACATGTCGATTACCCAGAGTATGAACATTGGCTGGGAGGTGTCTATGTTGCCGAGCAAGGTAGAGGTAAGGGGTATGCCGCCGCATTGATTGAAAAAGCCAAGCAGCATGTCCGCCAACTCGGCATTGAGCGTTTGTATCTTCAATGCGAGCAGCACAACATCGATTTATACAAAAAATACGGTTTCACGATACTCCACAATGCAATACATAACGGAGTCGAGACTCAAATTATGGTTTGGTTGGTATCGGACGACTAATAAGAGTAGAGAGAAACTATGCGTCAGCAATATCATTTTCGCCCATCAGAGTTGGGGCTTCAGTCTTGGGATGTCTTCCGTCTTATTGAGCTGTCCAAAAGCTTACCAGTAACAGAAATAGCCCTTGATGAAATAACCGAATTGGATCAAGAGTTCTGGTATGAACTGGGTGGCGCTAAACCAACGTGTAGAAACATTGCAGAACATGCTGCGCTGATCCAAAACGCGGATTTGTCGTATCCGATAATCCTATGCCATCAGGGAAGAGTGATGGATGGAATGCACCGTGTATGTAAAGCTGTGATGCTAGGGAGTGAGACGATTAAAGCAGTTCGTTTCACTCAGCCAGTTGAGCCAGATTATGTTGGTGTTTCAGCTGACGAGTTACCGTACTAGCACAATTGCCAGGCAAGGAGGAACAATGGCAAAAGTATACCTGTTCGATTGGGGCAACACTCTAATGGTGGATTTTCCGCTCCCAGGGAAAATGTGCGATTGGCCCAAGGTGGAAGCGGTAGATGGCGCTGACCAAATGTTGTCTGAGTTATCGAAAACCAATCAGGTGTTTATCGCGACCAGCGCGGTGGAATCGAGCGAACAAGATATTCAACGTGCTTTTGAACGTGTTGGATTGTCTGAGTATATTGCTGGTTATTTTTGTAAGCAGAACCTTGGCATCTTGAAGGGTTCAGCTGAATTTTATCGAGCGATTGTCGAGAGACTAAACGTAGAAGCTAACCAAGTGATAATGGTTGGGGATACCTTGGAAAAAGATATTACGCCTGCTATTGAAGCGGGTATTTCTGCGATTTGGTTTAACCCTAGCTCAAGTGACTCTTCACTACCTCACTATGCAGAGACCTACAATCTTGAAAGCAAAGGCGCTTATCAGGTTCATCATTTGATGGAATTGCTTCCTGACCTCAATGAGGCTAAGTCATGATCACGATTAGACCTTACCAGCCCTCCGATGCTCCAGCTTTGTGGCAGCTTTTTTATCAGACTGTTCGAGAAGTTAACAGACAAGATTACACCGATAAGCAGGTGGAGGCATGGGCTCCTGATGGGTTTGAACCTGCAGTTTGGCAAAAGAAAATGGATGCGCTGCAGCCGTTTGTTGCAGAGTTAGATGATGTCATTGTCGGATACACTGACCTGCAAGACTGCGGTTTGATCGACCACTTCTTTTGCCATCACCAGTACCAAGGTATCGGTATTGGTAAAGCGTTGATGAATCATGTTTTTGAACAGGCTGAAATTCGAGGAATAGAACGGCTGTACTCTGAAGTTAGCCTCACTGCCAAGCCCTTTTATTTGCGGCTAGGGTTCTCAGTAGTCCGAGAGCAAATAATTGAAGTAAGAGGGCAGCGCCTGACCAACTTCGTTATGGAAAAGCGAGGATGCTCTGAGGTAAAAGGTTAAATGGACATCAAAGTACACTCGGATATATGGCGCCAATACTATCAAAAGGCATTAACTCGTAAACATTCTCCGAGAACTGAGAAAGCAATTTCGTTACGTGAAACGGTTTCTAATGTAGCGCTAGATTGTGGTTGTGGAACAGGAAGTGATATTGCTTATTTGGTCGAACAAGGCTTACAAGTCCATGGTTTTGATTGTAACCAAGATGCAGTAGCGCTTTGTCGAGAGCGATTCAATCAAAGTGCGTTAGTCGACATCACCCAAGCTACTTTTGAAGACTATGACTACCCGAATGCTGGGCTTATCTTAGCGCACTCGAGTTTATATTTTGCAGACCCAAGTCGATTTGAAAAAACGTGGCAGAAATTAGTAGCAAGCCTTGAAGTTGGAGGCGTGTTTTCTGGTGATTTTATGGGGGGCGAGGATAGCTGAGCATCCCATTATCGAACACCTACTACCCCTTTGACGGAGCAACAAGTATTGAGCCTTTTTGACCGTTTTGAAATTGCCTCGTTTAACCAACGCAACGAGATTGGCACCACCGCTATTGGCAAGCAAAAACGTTGGCATACGTTTTCGGTGATGGCAATCAAGCGTCGTTAAATCCTCTTATATATTTGGTAGTGTCCCTTTTAGCTTCAGCAAAATCTGGTAAGCACTTTGTCCTGATAGTGAATATGGGTCAAATTCTGTGGTTCCGGAAAACTGTAGATTTAATGGTGCGGTAAGGCTTGAGCTCGGAACGTAACCCATCGACCAATCAGCGAAGTCGCGAGCACTTATCTCGCTGTATTCCAAGATAATGGCATTGTGATGCCGTTCGTCATTGAGGATCTTGTGGTAAGTAGCATTTACTCTATCTCTCGTTCCTTCAATACTTTGTAAAAAGAAATTCCGATTGAAGCATAACATTCCGGTGATGTTGTTTTTTTCATTGTTTTTGCGCGCGATCTGAAGGATGTCTTCTAAGCTCGAAAGGGCAAACTGATTGGTAATTTTACTCACATAGATAAGTCGGACTAAGCTCATTGTGCTCTCCAATTCAAAACTCCTTAATTAAATATAAAACAAGTTTCCTAATTTTCTATTTGGCAGTCTAAATTAGGGCTCTTTTCAAAAGTTCGCTATTTACAAGAATAAATGGTGTTGAGTTCACGTTTGTAGGATTTCACCTTGCGGTGTCATCAAATAAGCAGTGATAGTGGGTTTGTTAACGAAAGGCCGAGATCAGCGAACAATCGCCGGTGGCATAAACACAAAACAGGGAGGAGTGATGAGTAAACTATCTGGAAGCTGCTGTTGTGGAGCGGTGAGTTTTGAAGTGGAAGATGATTTTAAACGATTCTTCTTCTGCCATTGCGATCAATGTCGGAAGCTCACAGGGTCGGCTCATGCATCGAATTTGTTTACCTTGCCAGACAACATTACGTGGAAAACTGGGCAAAGTTTGTTGCAGAGATATGAGCACCCAGAAAGGGCATTTGCTCGAGCGTTTTGTTCTCAATGTGGTTCTGGGATGCCGTATGTGAATAAAAGCGGTAAGTTTTTGATTGTACCTGCTGGGAGCTTAGATCAAGAGCCGTCGAAAACGCCAGATGCCCAAATTTTCTGTACTGAGCAAGCGGATTGGCACAAAGCGGGTTTAAGCGTAGAGAAACTGCCGGGCTTCCCTCAGTAGAGAGCCCTGAACGTTCAGGGGAGCCAATTCTCCCCTGACTGGAGCATCTATTGTTGCTTGAGCTCTGCTTTGAAGTAATCAATACACAGTGATTGAGCAGCTGGATTGATTACTACACTCTCTTTTTCGCGCAGTGATAGGTAAAGCTCAATGCTTTTCTCAAAAGCGTCGATGAGTGATTGTTTTTCCGGTTGAGCAACGGTGAGCTTAAGCTGCTCGGAAAACTCTGGTAGGCGCGTTTCAATTTTTCTGACCCCAGACGGCGTAAGTTGTTGTTGCTTTAACGCTAGTGGTGACAAAACAACGCTGCGCAAAAACGAGAGAAACTCCATCGCTTCAAAGTATTCACCACGAGCGATTTTAGCGGCGCCGTAATGCAGCCAAATCCAGAATCGGTCTTCAATCCATTGTGGGTCGGGTTGTGGGTACTGGTGGGTTGAGCTTTCAAATATCTGCGACAACTGCCGTTCTCTTTCCCATAGCACTTGAGTATCGTCGACTCGTGTTGCAGCATCGGGTAAGGCAACGAACTTGTAGTCCACGTGGATTGAATGTGGAGCGTAAAGCGCGATGACTAGCCTTGGCTCACCAACGTGTTCACCAGTAAATGAAGCGACTTTCCCGTCGATTTGGTCGATGATTTCAAAGCGTTCGCCCATAATGGCTTCAAAGTGGCTTGGCTCAACGGCAATGACTAAGTCGAGGTCACTGTATTTGTCCATGGCGTCGGAAGCATAAGAGCCACTCGCCCCGATACCGACAATGCGAGTGTCACGCGACAATGTGTCGATAATTTGAGTGAGAAGCGCTTTATGAGCTTCTGGAAGAGTTGCTGGGTATTGGATAGCGGGATAAATCATATTTTACCTTTATATCGAATTCGATGATGAAAACTGCATGGTGCAGTTAGTGCGGTAAAATTAACGCAGCATTACAATATGACGGATCTATCCGTGAATTTCAATTAAAGGAGAAACAATCATGAATAAGGATGTTCAAGATAGATTCGACCAGCTACCACCACAAGGGCGAAGTAGGGCAAAAGAGTTACGACGTCTTATTAGCTCTATTGCTGAGCAAAACCATCTGGGGCCGATAGAAGAGTCTCTTAAATGGGGTGAGATTAGCTTTTCAGTCGCGGGAGGTAGTCCGATACGAATGGATTGCAAAGTGTCTTCACCAGAAAGTTTTTTTGTTTATTTTCATTGTCAGACTAAGCTTGTGGACACATTCCGAGAACTGTACCCCAACTTGTGTACTTATCACGGCAATAGAGCTCTTGAGTTCCACTCTTCTGAACCACTTTCTAGCACTGAACTCAGCCACTGTATTGAGCTTGCCCTGACGTATCACAAGCGTAAATATCTGCCGATGTTAGGCGCTTAATATCCGGCCTTAGCCTCAAAACAGAAAAGTGACCAAGATTCAGCAATCAATTTAGAAAGTTGGCATTCTATTATTCGCTGGTACATTGAGTATTGCTTGGCAGTTTATAGAGCAATGAAGCTCTACGGACGCCACTGACTATTGCTTACAAGGAAAGAACACTATGGAATACCCAATTCAAGGTGCTTGCCAATGTGGGCAGGTGAGCTACCAGCTAAAAGCTGAACCGAAAATGGTCATCGCTTGTCATTGTACGGAGTGTCAAAAGCTGGCAACCAGCCCATACAGTGTGACGGCCATTGTGGCCACAGACAGTATTGAGTTCACTGGGGAGCTAAAAGAGTGGCAGAGAATGGCTGAAAGCGGTAACAAGAACTGCGCAGCATTCTGTCCTGAGTGTGGAAATAGAGTCTATCATTACAACCCAGATGATATGTCTACCCTCAAATTAAAGCTCAAGCCCGTTCATTTGGAAGATGCCAGCCTGTTTGAACCACAAGCTCATGTATGGGTCAGTGAAAAGTTAAGCTGGGTAGATATTCCTGAAGGGGTAAAAACCTTTCCTAAACAGCCATAGCCTAACCATTCAATCTAGTCATATTTAAGGTGCGTCTCTGCCTAATAGAGGCGCACTATTTTTCTGTTGGCAGGGAGCCATAATGACCAGCAAAGTTTTTTGGGTTAACCCTTATCAAACCGAATTATCCTCGATTGTCTCATCGGTCGAAGGCTGCGATATCACCTTGCAAGAAACCATTTTCTACGCTGAATCTGGAGGGCAGGAAAGTGATGCCGGGACAATTGGTGGTATTTCAGTGGTGAAAGCGACGAAGCAAGGCAAACAAATCGTTTATACCTTGGCAGAGCGTCCTCGTTTTGACGTCGGTGATCAAGTAGAAACCAACATTGATTGGCCTAGGCGCTATGCATTAATGAAGCTTCATTTTGCTGCTGAGGTTGTTCTCGAGATCTTTACCCAGAACTACCCACAAATAGACAAAGTGGGAGCGCATATTTCAGCGGATAAAAGCAGGATTGATTTTGTTTGGCCGGAAAACATCAACACACTTTTACCGGATATTCAGGAACAAGCGCAGGCGATAATTGACGGCAATGCCAATATCGAAAGCGCATTTTCTGACGTCAGCAGTGAGCGTCGCTACTGGCAAGTCAATGGTTTCGCCAAAGTCCCTTGTGGTGGTACTCACTTAAAGCGCACTGGGGAAGTTGGGGCAATAAAACTGAAGCGTAAAAACGTAGGGAAAGGCAAAGAGCGAGTAGAAATTACGCTGGCCTAACAAGTGATTCGCGAGCATCGAGAGCAAAGGAGTAGAGCATGATTAAGCAAGTCGGTAACACAGAAATACGATTGAAACATAAAGCGACGTGTCACTGTGGTTCAGTGGAGTTAGAGCTTACTTTACCTAATGGGATAGAGAAACCACGTCGATGTGACTGCTCGATTTGCAGAAGAAAGGGTGCCATCGTGGCGTCGGTAGATCTAGACGGTATTAAAATCCTAAAAGGTAGCGATGCCTTAAAGCTATATCAATTTAACACCAATACAGCGAAGCACTATTTCTGTTCAAACTGTGGTATTTATACTCATCATCAACGCCGCTCTCAGCCAAATGAATATGGCTTTAATGTTGGCTGTTTGGAAGGCGTTAACCCTTTTGAACTCGGTGACGTCGTCACCAATGATGGTGTAAACCATCCAGCGGATCGAAAGTAGAAGGAATCATAGTGGATAAAGTTGTCATAATAACAGGTGGGAGCCGCGGCATAGGTGCGGCGACATCTAAGCTCCTTGCCCGTCAGGGTTATGCGGTGTGCATCAACTATCGTCAAAGCCAACAGCCTGCTTTGGCTCTGGTTGATGAAATCAAACGCTCAGGTGGTGAAGCATTTGCCTTCCAAGCGGATGTTTCTAATGAACAACAAGTGCACGCGATGTTCGAGGAAGTGAATCGACGTTACGGCGTAGTCTCGCACCTAGTGAATAATGCAGGGCGGTTGTTTACTCAGTCTCGTCTTGCTGACATCAGCGCTGAACGCTTTAACCAAATCATGCAAACCAATGTATTGAGTTGCTTCCTTTGCTGTAAAGCTTTTATCAATCAAACGGGCACCAAGCGTGCCATAGTAAATGTTTCGTCGGCCGCAAGTCGTACTGGTGCGCCGTTTGAATACGTGGACTATGCGGCCTCAAAAGGCGCGATGGATTCATTGACCAAAGGGCTGTCTCTCGAGCTAGCAGCGGACAATATTCGTGTTAATGGAGTAAGGCCAGGCTTTATCCATACCGACATGCACGCCGATGGAGGAGAACCCAACCGCGTAGAGCGCTTGGCTGAAAATATTCCTTTAAAGAGAGGTGGAACTCCGGAAGAAGTTGCAGAATCTATCGCGTGGCTGTTGTCAGAACAAGCCTCCTACGTAACGGGGTCTTTCATTGATATCGCAGGTGGTCGTTAATGGAGCTTGTTGTACCGAATAAGGATTGGCAACAAGCGTTTAGCCGTTTCTATCTTGACTTCGCTCGCTTAGACCCTGATAACGCAGATTATTATCGGCAAGGTCTGGATGACTTCCAACAGTATGTTCAGCGGTTATGTGACGAAGCGAATGGTGTCAACTTACGCCACGGCTATGTGCCTTGCAGTCATTTTTGGCTGACCAACGAGCAGCAAATCCTTGGTGCTATCCGAATTCGCCATAACATTGATAATGAATTTCTGGCACAAGAAGCAGGGCATATTGGTTACGATGTTGCGCCTTCTTATCGTCGCAAAGGGTATGGCAAAACCATGTTGGGCTTAGTGTTAGCACAAGCAAAAGCACTAGGACTAGAGCGAGTACTGATTACTGCTGATGAAGGCAATGTGGCGAGCAGAAGAGTCATTGAAGCCAATGGCGGCGTATTTGAGAATGTTGTCACGGGTAAAGTGTTTGCCGGACCTTTGGCAAGGTACTGGATTCAACTATAGAACCCAGTACTTGATTTTGAAGGTTTGATCTAACAACCTTCTTCAACCGCGAGAGTTTTAGGTTCAAGCTTAACCAGTTCTCCAAGCGTTGGGTACTGAGTTTCTAGCTCTGGTTTAGACATTTGATAGTCGTCATATACCTTAGACGATAGTTTCCCAGACCCATATCGGTAGTGGAAATTAGCGGTATAGTAAGTGTTCGCTTCACTCTGTTCTGGAATCGTAAATGCCAACACATTCCCGCCTTGATAACATATTGAGAACTTTTCACGTTCGCCTTTACTGGTGGCTGGTTTTACATCAAGGATTGCGACGAGTTGCCCAGGTTGTGCTTCAAACACGCCAAAATCACCATTTGGTTGGTCATCGTAAATCAATTTTTCTGGGACAAAATGACCGTCCTTTTCATATCCACTATAAACCCCAAGCTGAAAGTTATTCGGGAACACTTTCATCGCTACTGTCGGCATATTGGTCGGAGTATATTGTTGGGAAAGTTGTCCAAAGGGCTCGGTAGCACAACCTGCGAGGACGAATGCAGAACTGAGAGTAATAAGGCTTCTTAACATGATGGTTCCATCCAAAGAGTAGAGTAATAAAAAAGGCCTAATGCTGAGCATTCTTGTTTGATAGGAGTGAAGTCTCAATTGGGACTTGGTCCGATAGTAAGGGCTAAAAGTATTGCTCTTGAAAATGCAAAGGCGAGTTATTATTTTTCATTCGAATCCTATTCGCACTGAGTTTCAAAATGTTCTTCGAGAGACTTCACACCATTATGCAGGGGAAAAAAACGTAAGTGGATTTTCTGGTGAGTCGATGAATTTTAAGCGAAAACTCAGACTTGAACACTTTGAGTCCATCGCCTAAGTGTGCAATAAATAAGGTTTTGAATTGAGGGAAAAACATGTCTCAACACTCAGCAGTGATTAAGTGGTTCAAGCACCCAAATGAAGTGTTTAGTGATGGCGATTATAATCGCGCCCATCAGTGGGAGTTTGATGGAGGCGCAACTGTCCAGGCTTCGCCGTCTCCTCATGTGGTTCCACTGCCATACTCAATAGAAGAAAACGTTGATCCGGAAGAGGCGTTTATCGCCGCGTTGTCCAGTTGCCATATGTTGGTCTTTTTGTCGGTTGCCGCTAAACGAAAGTATGTCATTGAAGAGTATATCGATGAAGCGGTAGGCTTATTGGAGGAAGATAAAAACGGCTACTCCTCTATAACCGAAGTGACTTTACGACCGAAAATTAAATTCTCTGGTGACAAGCAGCCGACGCATTCTCAATTAGAGAAATTACACCACGTTGCTCATCAGAATTGCTTCATTGCTAACTCGGTGAAAACACGAGTTACTACGGAAATTATTTGGCCTGAGTAGGCTGCGTTTATATCCCCCTCTTTAGGAAGTCACTCAAGGAGATAGAGATGAACTTTCCACCCCAATCTGTGCTAGCGACATATACCCACGATGCTTATTTTTTTGATAGCTTTTCTCGTGATGTTCGCTATTCAAATGAGTCGGTACTGGATGTGTACTTTATGCTGGTTCAGCAAACGCCCAGCTGGGTAAATCGATTGATGGCGTTGAGAAACCACATCGTGGGCTACTTTGGCCTTAAAAATCTTGGCAAAATGGCCGATATCGACTTTAACAAGCCACATCTAGATTACCGAGTAGGCGATAGGCTGGGGGTTTTCACGATCTACTCTATCTCGGAAAAGGAAATTGTTCTGGAAGACAGAGATAAGCATTTGGATGTTAAGGTGTCTTTCTATCTCGAACCCGATGGCGATCGCGCGAAAGTCTATGCCAGTACGGTGGTTCATGTTCACAACATGCTTGGTAAGGTGTACATGCTCTTTGTTGCTCCAATGCACAAAATTATCGTTCCGAGCTCGATGAACCAACTACCGATACTACTAAAATAACAGCTGACCCACTGGTGCCTTTGGAGCTTTAGGTACTATACGTGAAGAATAGGAAAGGAATATGACTGAGCCATTGAAGGCGGAATATGATCGTATCTCTCAACAATGGTTGGAGGTTCGTACTCAGCTTCCTGCTAAAGATATGGAGCTGTTTAAACAGTTCGTTGGGCTGTTTGATGAACCCAGCAAAATTCTAGATTTGGGCTGTGGTCATACCACACCTATTGGCGAGTTTTTGGCTGGATTGGGTCACACGTTGGTGGGTGTCGATCGCTCCAAGAAGCTGTTGGCTATGGCTAAAGAACGTTTACCTAATCAACAATGGGTGCTAAGCGAGCTAGAAGAGTATGAAATTGATCAAACTTATGATGGTGTCGTGCTGTGGGATTCACTTTTCCATCTGCCAAGAGTGGAGCAAAAGCGGTTACTGGAATCGGTTTACCAATCTTTGCGCAGTGGCGGGGCATGTATTTTGTCTAGCGGGGGGAGTGAGGTCGATATTCCGCCTTTTACCGACTATATGTTTGAAGTAGAGTTTTATTACGATGCGTACCCGATTCCACAGTTCATTGAGATATGCCAGCAAATAGGCTTTCGAGTGGTAGAGTGGGTATGGGTAAACGAACCTGACGGAATGCGAGATAAAGGTCGCATTGGGGTTCTGTTAATCAAACCATAATTTATATCGCTGAAGGAATTGGTACAACATGCAGCCAACGACCAAACAACAAGTGTTCTTACAACTCTTTTTTCGTGAGCAATATGGTGCGCCAGCCGTTGAGGTGGATGGAATCGACCCAGAAGCCGCCAATACCACCGAATACCAACAGTGGTTAGCTGAAAAAGCAGAGATAACCAAACAGCAAGTTCTAGAATCACATTGGATAAAGACCTGTACCGAGGGCTACATCACTGAACTTGTGTTTAATCAGGATGGGTCGCTGAATGAACATAAGCTGTTTGACCGCCTTCATACTCAAGGGACATGGAGCTTGGTGGATGGCATGTTGAAAGTGTCGATCACCAAAGGAGAAAACCGCTACGAGTTCCACGTCGTAGGCCGAAAAGCGCCGCGAATCTACTCCGCCATAGAATATAAGAATGGCGAACTGCATTCTTACCTCAAATTGGCCCCAGTGAGGCCTGATTAGCGTATTTTCCGCAGAAATAACCCAAGCGTAAAAGTGCAATGTTAGATTACGCTTGCTTAAAATCGGTTTTAGTTTTTTTTAGTTGCTGCTCGCAGTGAACAGGCATACTATCCAGAATAGAACAGTCACTCTATTATTACGGCTCATGCATCTTCGCTTTTTTAAATACGTATGGTTTACCCTACTTGCGACACTCTTACCGTCGCAAGCGTTCGCGTATTTAGCACAAAGTGAAGCAGATGCCGGTAACAGACTGTCTAGCTACAAGTATTTACCCGCTTACTCCTCATTAAATGTAGAGCAGATATTCATTGAGCTAGAAGGGCAAGATGAAGTCAGCACAGGCTCGGTTCCTGTATCAGAATCGAATATTGATGTTGGAGCTGTTGGCATTATTAACGCCAATCGTTGGTCATACTCTTCGCGTAATTCAGAGAGCAACGATACGCAGTCAGGAGCGGACTTCGAGCAGTTTAACGCTCATCTACCCCCACATAAGCTCTACCAACTTGCTCAGTATGAAATTGACTTCTGGGCAGGTGATGTCTTTTCTTCCGATCACCGCATCTCCGGTTGGAAAGAGAGCAATGCTCTCTACGTAGCGCTCAACAGCCAGTTTTAGTCGTTCTTCCCATAACACACAACACAATTAAATTAATTTTGTAACTCGGTCTCGTGATCGAGGGAAGACACACATATGAAGAATCATTCTACTCGTAAAGCGAAGTCGAATCGCCTTATGAACCATTACCCTGCGTGGAAGTACGTGGTGCTTGTGACTACGCTGATCATTTTGGCATTGAGCGCCATTCCAACATGGTATGGTGAGCAGCCATCTATCCAGTTGACGACTGCCAGCAACCCATCTTTAAACTCAGTTGTAGAGCTTAATCGATACTTGGAACACCAAAATATTGATGTTGAAGAAATCACTCAAACGGGTGACAAAATGACATTGGTGTTCGACAGTGAGTCGTCACAAACCAAAGCTCGTGAAGCGCTGGATGAGCTAATTCGTGAAGGCGACAGCATCACATTCTCCTATGTTTCTGTAGCACCTAAATGGTTTACTGATTTTGGCTTCAATCCGATTAAACTCGGCTTAGATTTACGTGGCGGCGTACAGTTCTTGCTTAATGTTGATGTAGACAAAGCGTTTGAAGAGCAGCGTAATACCATCGTCGATGAAGTACGTGATGCGCTTCGCCAAGATCGTATTCGCGGTGTGAAATTCAATAAAGTAGGCGTGGATGGCTTTGAGCTATCAAGTAAAAGCCCAGAAGCATTGTCTGCGGCGTCGACCTTCATTAAATCCAATTACGCTGGTTGGGACGTAAAGCGTCACTCCGATAGTCTAACGATTCAGCCTTCACCACAAAATAAATCCGAGTTTCAGTCAATCACCCTTCAGCAAAACTTGAAGATTATGCGTGGCCGTATTGAAGAACTTGGTATCACTGAGGCACTCGTGCAGCGTCAGGGTGAGCACAGTATCCGCATTGAGTTACCTGGGGTGCAAGACCCATCGCAAGCAAAGAACGTGATTGGTGCAACGGCAAGTCTTGCGTTCCACGAAGCGAAAATGGAATCTGAGGGCATGTCTGGCGCCGATATGGTGCTAAAGGATAACAACGGTCAAAACGTTGTGTTGACACGTCGTCCGGTGCTAACTGGTGAGCACATCGTCAATGCTCGTGCTGGCGTAGACAAAATGGGCTTCTCGGAAGTGAATATCTCTCTTGACCACGCAGGTGGCAAGCTAATGAGTGACTTCTCTGGTAAGCATATCGGTAAGCCGATGGCGACCGTATATCGTGAGTATACAACCAACGCGAGAGGCGAAACGGAACGTAGCGAAAAAGTTATCTCAGTTGCGACCATTCAATCTCAACTTGGTAGCCAGTTCCGTATCACTGGAGCAGGCTCTATGGATGAAGCTCAGCAGCTTGCGCTATTGTTGCGTGCTGGCTCACTGACCGCACCAGTCACCATTGTAGAGGAACGCACGATTGGCGCTTCTCTAGGAGCTGAAAACATTCAAAATGGCTTCGCTGCGCTGGCATTGGGGATGGGGCTAACGCTTACCTTTATGGCCCTGTGGTATCGCCGTTTAGGCTGGGTTGCCAATGTGGCTTTGCTGGCTAATATGACCTGTTTACTTGGCTTGATTGCGTTGCTCCCGGGCGCTGTTTTAACCCTGCCTGGTATCGCGGGCCTAGTTCTGACTGTTGGTATGGCTGTTGATACCAACGTACTGATATTTGAACGTATTCGCGACAAACTGGCTGAGGGCCGCACGTTTGCCCAGTCAATTGATCTTGGCTTTAGCAGTGCGATCAGTACGATTCTAGATGCCAACATTACAACCATGATAACCGCCGTGATCCTGTATTCGATCGGTAACGGTCCAATTCAAGGCTTTGCACTCACTCTAGGACTTGGTCTGTTGACCAGTATGTTTACCGGTGTGTTTGCTTCACGTGCCATCATCAATGCGGTTTGGGGACGAGATAGTCGTCGCGATGTAAGGGTTTAAATCATGGTTAATACATTAAAGAAAAACATTCGTAAGATTCGTTACCTAACCAGCTACGTGTCTGTTGCATTGATGGTAATTTCACTGGTGGCACTGGGTTTCAAAGGCTTGAACATGGGCTTAGACTTCACTGGCGGTATGGTGACCGAAGTGAAAGTGGATTCAAGCCTAACAAACAAAGATCTATTGAAAGCATTGTCGCCAGAGCTTGGTGAGTCAGCAGGCGTCACGCATTCTGGAGAAGAAGGGCGTTGGGTGATTCGCTACTCAATTCCAGAGCAAGGCCAAGAGACACCAGACATCAAAGCGTCGTTAGAAACGATTTCACATAACGTAGATATCGTGAGTAATAGCATGGTGGGCTCACAAGTGGGGGACGATCTTGTTGATCAAGGTGGTTTGGCGCTGCTTATCTCTATGCTGACTATTCTTGGTTATCTTTGTTTCCGTTTTGAATGGCGTTTAGCAAGTGGCTCATTGTTGGCTCTACTACACGATGTAGTGCTGGTTCTTGGCTTTTTCGCAGCCACTCAAATGGAGTTCAACTTAACGGTATTCGCCGCGATACTAGCGATTCTGGGCTACTCGCTCAATGACTCGATTATCATTGCGGACCGTATTCGTGAACTGTTGGTAGCCAAGCAAACCACACCAACGCCAGACATCAACGATCAGGCGGTGATTGCGACTTTCTCTCGTACCATGGTGACATCCGGTACCACCTTGATCACGGTAGCGGCACTTTGGATTATGGGAGGCAGCGCTCTACAAGGCTTCGCGACAGCGATGTTCATAGGTATTTTGTCGGGTACGTGGTCTTCGATTTCGATTGGTACGGTATTACCTGAGTGGTTAAAGCTAGAGCCTAAACATTATTTACCTGTAGAGGTGGATACCGCACCATAAAACATTCAAACCAGCAATAAAATAACGCCCGAGTAAACTACTAACGCAACAGTTCCTTGTAAATAGATTCTCGGGCGTTCCTTTAACTACTTGATAGTAAATGTGTTTACATTGTAAATTAAATCGACAGGAAAGTTGGGGACTGGATAAAGATCTCTTTGATAACGGGTAAAACGGATACGATTAATAAAGCCGACATTGAGTAATTAAACCATCGGCGATGGCTGTCTTTGGTGAGCCATCTCTTTAGCAGCGTGCCGAAAAATAGCCACAGCCCGACAGCTGGAAAAGATGCAATAAAAAACGTCACGGCGATAATTAGATTTTGCGTGTAGAAGCCAGCACCAGATGTGGTAAACGCCGCAATCGCTCCTGTTGCCACAACCCATGCCTTACCATTCACCCATTGAAATAAAGCGCCTTTCATAAAGGTTAACGGTTTTGCCTGTTGTTTGCTGTTTGAGATGCTGCCTGCTTTAGCAATCAACCATGCAAGATACAGCAAGTAACCCGTCCCTAAACATTTAATGATGAAATGTAAGGCGGGGAACACTTGAAACAGTTGTCCGAACCCAAAGCCCACCACCAAAAGCATCACTGTGAAACCAACACAAATACCCGCCAACAGTGGCAATGTGCGCCTTACACCAAAGTTGACTCCGGAAGTCATCACCATAATGTTGTTTGGCCCCGGCGTAACGGAGGAAGAAACGGCGAATAGTACGACGGCGTAGAGATATTCCATATGTGCTCCTTGTGTCCTTTCATAAGGAGTTTGGGCGCACAGGCAGAGATTCAAGTCTTAAGGATGAGATTCTAACGAATGGGCTTTTGACTCGCCCATCAAATGGTTGGTGGCGATGTTACCGTGTTTGAGAGGTCGTTATGTTTAAAAAGTCACGGTATTTAAGAAGTCATTACGCAGGCGATAGTTCGTTTCGGCGAGCGGAGATGTTCTCTGCAAGTTTGAATGGTGAACAAGCCGTGCCTTGATGATATTGCATTTGCCAGTGTGAGCCGTTGAAGACCCAGATTGAAGAGCGCTTAGCATAGTGACGAACGTGTCCTAGTCCGTCGTTCCAAGCCGTCTTGTACAGAAGCATTTGTGTATTGGTGCCCAGTACTACACATTCATAGTCTTGAGAGTGCAGAAAACCGCGAGATGGTTTCTCAGTTTTCATTAACTCATTGATGCTGGTGAAATCATAGCTATTGCCAGATTCACCGACTTCTTTGAAATCAGGGTGCAGCAAACGCGAAACCATAGAGCGATCTTGACGAACGTCGTAATGATGTAATGCGACTTCTTGATCGATAAGTGTTTTCATGTTCGGCTCCCTAAACTCATTGGCAGTGATGAACGCTAAGTGCATTCATACTCAGAAAGTATTGTTTTACCTTGGGAGCAGGCGAACTAGCAAGTGTTTTTACACGTGAGAGTATAGATATGACAGGAACCGAACAAAAGGCAGGGGGATTCCCTGCCTTTTCGTGCAATTTCGGCCTAGAAAGTGGGGTTACTGTGTATATTGGGTTAAGAAATCAGTAAATGCATTCCATGACTTACGGTCAGCTTCCTCTTGGTAGCGTGATGAACCAAACACGGTGAACGCATGCGGTGCTCCGCTATAAGTGATCATTTCATGTGGGACATTGGCAGCTTCCAACTCAACCGCTAACTGAGCGAATTGCTCCATTGGGATGGCGGTGTCTGCTGTGCCATGCAGTACCAAAATAGGAGTTTGTGTGTCAGAGTACGACTGTCCTTCTGGTGTTTTTAGCCCACCATGGAAGGTCACGAAACCTTTTGCATCCATTCCTGCTCTCGCCGATTCCAGCACAGCGGCTCCACCAAAACAGTAACCCATAACAACAAGATTGCTCTTGTTGCCTCCGAGGCTTGCAGCATGGTCAACACTTGCTTGCATCAACGTTCGTAGCTTGTCTCTGTCTTTGTACAGTTCGCCAGTGTGCTGCTTTTTGTCTTTTACTTCAGTAGGGCGAATTCCTTTCCCAAACAGGTCGGCGGCGAATACGTTGTAGCCTAGGTCATTGAGCATTTGAGCTCGCTTTTTCTCGTAGTCGGTGAGGCCATCCCAGTCATGAACAAGAACGACTAATGGTGCATCATCACTGACTTTTGACCAGTAACCTTCATACTCTAGATCGCCAACGGAGTAGGTAGTGTCTTGCCCGGCGATGGCTAAGCCCGCAAACAGGGAAAAAGATAACGTTAACAAGAATTTCATAGAACCTCCTTTTTAGACATTGAAAGTCTAGTACGGTTTTAGGAGGTTTGAAGATCAAAAAAGCCCCACGAATTCAAGTGGGGCCAGTGGTGAGTCAGAAATTACATTGCAGCAGAGAAAATTGCAGAGATTTCTTCGTGCGTCGCCTGTTTAGGGTTAGTAAATCCACATGCGTCTTTTAGAGCATTGTCAGCCAAGATTGAAATGTCTTCTGCTTTTGCTCCCAGCTCTTTAAGGCCAGCAGGAATGCCTACATCTTTCGACAGTTGCATGATGGCTTCTAGCGCCGCTTCTGCCCCTTGCTCTGCGTTCATGTTCTCTACATCGACACCCATGGCATTTGCAACGTCACGTAGACGCTCAGGGCATACTTGTGCGTTGTAACGCTGAACGTGTGGTAGTAGAACAGCATTGCACACACCGTGAGGAAGGTCGTAGAAACCGCCTAATTGGTGAGCCATTGCGTGTACGTAACCTAGGGAAGCGTTGTTAAATGCCATGCCTGCCATGAACTGAGCGTAGGCCATCTGCTCGCGTGCTTCGATGTCTTCGCCGTTATCAACGGCAGTACGTAGATGGGCTTGGATAAGCTCTATCGCTTTAATCGCAACAGCGTCGGTAATCGGAGTCGCAGCGATAGAGACGTAAGCTTCTACCGCGTGAGTCAATGCATCCATACCTGTTGCAGCCGTTAATGAAGCAGGTTTTGCCAGCATTAACTCTGGGTCATTCACTGAAATCAGTGGAGTGGTGTGTTTATCTACAATGGCCATTTTAATGTGGCGCTCTTCGTCAGTAATGATGCAGAAACGCGTCATTTCTGAAGCCGTGCCTGCTGTCGTATTGATAGCAATAAGAGGCAGCATTGGTTTTGCTGATTGGTCGACACCTTCGTAATCAGCGATTTTTCCTCCGTTAGCAGCAACAAGAGCAATGCCTTTTGCACAATCGTGCGGAGAGCCACCACCAAGAGATATAACGAAGTCACAATCGTTGTCTGCTAATAGTTCCAGGCCCGCGTTTACGTTGCCGATAGTTGGGTTAGGTTGGGTGCCATCAAACACTACTGTTTCAACATCACGCTCACTAAGAAGCGCTTGAACTTGCTTTACTACGCCGATCTGATTCAACACAGAGTCGGTAACGATTAGGCCTTTCTTGAAACCTTGAGACTGAATACTGTCTGCGGCGTCCTTTAAACAGCCAGCACCCATGAAGTTTACGGTTGGGATGAAAAATGCAGTTGTCATAGATCTATTCCGTTGTAAGTTGATTATTTTAAACTGCAAACAGGTTGGCATAACCCTTAGTAGGTATTATTTGATCTAAAACAATCACAGGAGCACTGGTCGGAGCTTTCTATAGATAAATGTGAATTGGATCTTCTTGCTACATAGCTGTAAAAATTATCAATAAATTTAATAAGTTAACGGTATCGTTTGCTCAACAGATAACGTAAAAAAGCGCGACTGAGTATCGCGCTTTGGGAGTGACTTGGATTGTATCGCAAGGTTACGACAGCGAAATCAACTTGTTGACGAGTTTCTCTATTCCAGCCGCCGCGTCAGAAATATTCCCCGCCAGCATGTAAGCAGGAGTAGAAAGAACCAGATGATTCTCATCGAAAATGTAATCATCTACAGGGCAATCAATATGATTTCCCCCTAACTGATTAAAGGCTGCAGCGGTTGCTTGATCGTTGCCAATAGTGCCTTGTACATTGTCACCGTAAATCATAGGGATAATAGCAGGAGCAATGCATAAATAACCTGCTGGCTTGCGAGCTTGAGCGAACGCTCGGCAAGCTGATGCGACGTGAGTATTGATACTGCATTCGGCGCCATTGACCGCAAAGTCGGTTAAGTTTTTCGCCGCACCAAACCCTCCAGGAACGAGTAGCGCATCAAAGTCGTCTGCGTTAAGCGTCGCGACGTCTTCAATGTTGCCACGCGCGATTCGCGCCGCTTCAACCAGTACATTACGGCTTTCGGCCATCTCTTCGCCTGTCTTATGGTTAATCACGTGCAGTTGGTCAATGTCTGGCGCAAAACAGTGCCAGCTCGCACCATTTTTTTCTACCGCATGCAATGCCAGCACAGACTCGTGAATTTCAGCACCATCAAATACCCCTGAGCCACTGAGGATCACCGCAATTTTCTTCATTATTTCTTCCTTTTTTCTGACGTTATTGTATTTATTGAGTTATTGCTGATTTTAGGACAATTCTTGTTCTAGCGTAGCGTCCTTTTGTTCGGGATTAACCAGCGATTCTTGTTGTGTTTGTTCGTTTTCGGCTGCTGGTTGGTCGTCGTTTGTCTCGTCATAGTATTTGACGAGGAAAGGCGTGAGCATCACGCTGGATGGAAAAAATCGTTTCATAACATCACCACTGCTCGGACGGATTCCACCTCTTTATAACCAGTTGTTGCTGTAGAAAAGTTGAGCTTGCTCATTGAACGAAACTAAATTGATTTCATATTCTCAAGTTGAGCTGAAGGTCACGGTTCACAGACAATAACCTACCCGTGAAATTGATGAATCGAAGCCAAGTTATAAAGCAAAATTGTGCTTTCTTGATGAGGGAAAAGGAGTACACTAGCTCGGTCTTAAAAGGAGTAATCATGAAGTACGATTGGATTCTATTTGATGCTGACGAAACCTTGTTTCATTTTGATGCTTTCAAAGGTATGCAGCTGATGTTCTCACGCAAAGGGGTAGATTTCACCGAGCAAGATTTTGCTGTTTACCAAGAAGTAAACAAACCGCTTTGGGCCGATTATCAAGATGGTGTGATCACCGCAGAGCAATTAAAGCACACGCGTTTCGATGCTTGGGCTAAGAAGCTCGATACAACAACCGCTGAGCTTAATTCTGCGTTTCTAGAAGCCATGGCGGACATCTGTACTTTATTGCCTGGAGCCAAAGAGTTAATGGAGTCGCTGTCTGGAAAAGCGAAGATGGGCATCATCACCAATGGATTTACTGAGCTACAGGCGATTCGCTTAGAGCGCACCGGTATGACAGATTATTTTGATCATGTTGTGATTTCAGAAGAAGTTGGCATTGCGAAGCCGGATCTCGGTATCTTCGCTCACGCGCTGGAAAGAATGGGTAACCCGTGTAAATCGAAAGTCCTGATGGTTGGCGATAACCCGCATTCTGATATTCTCGGCGGCCTAAACTTTGGTATCGAGACGTGTTGGCTTAACACTACCGGAGCTAGCGAAGTTGAGGGTATTGAACCTCATTACACGGTGATCTCGCTGACTGAGCTACAAAACATCTTAACGGCATAAACATATGTCGTTATTGCACGTTCTAGAAACGTCTAGACCGTTATTCTGGCGGTTTATACAACGAAATGTAGTGTGGTAACGACTTTGTTTCCGATAGGCTAAACGCTTCTTCTAATACCGCTAATTTCTGAATTCGATCGAGACGGAAATGGCGGTATTCATCTCTTAACTCGCACCACGCAACCAGCGTCCAGTTTTTTCCCCAGAAAATTTGCCCTAATGGCTGCAAGATGCGTTCGGTCATCGAGCCATTCTCTGCAATATAATGAACCGACACTTTGTGCTGCATGTCTGTTGCATGCCGTAAAAGCTGGCCTCGCTTCGCGGTGTCGGACTGAATGTGGTAGTCGGGCACAATAATAGGAAACGATTCGATTTGCTGTTTCAGTTTGTCTGGCAATACGGATTGTATTTTTGTCGACGCGCTTTGTGATGCTTTTGCAAGTTCTTCATCTGACCAAGCTCGAACCATACGCATGCCAAGTTCAAGGGCCATCATCTCTTTCTCGGTAAACATAAGTGGCGGCAGGTGAGAGCCCGCTTGGAGCATATAGCCAACTCCGGCTTCCCCTTGAATAGGGACACCGGAGTTGAGCAGGGATTGAATATCACGATAGATGGTTCGTTCACTGACTTCCATTACGCTAGCCAACTCTGCTGCTGTGACAGCGTAGCGCTTGGCTCGTAGTAATGTCAGAAGTTCAAACAACCGCTCTGATTTGCTCATATCAATCCCTCTAGGCGACTAGCAGCGTATTCCTAGCCTTCACATGAATTCATTTTAATGACTTGGTGTGTCATATCTACCGACTCTGGGTTGATTAGTGACATCAGTGGTTGGCAATCTTCGCACGCCATAAACTGCTCGCCAGCCGATTTTGCTTCTTCCATTGATTGCCAATATACAGTGTCAGTCCAAACGTTGGTTTCTTCATTATGGCTAAGTGAGCGGTATAAAAAGCCCGGCAGACTTTTCACAAACTGTTGGCTGCGCTCCGCCGCAGTAATGAATTCTTGCTCATTCGCTGTATCGAGTAGTGAAAACTTTACCATTTCAACGATTTGACTCATGACGTTCTCCTTTCTGTGTTGTTGAGTTCGAAATAAGACTAACCAAAGGGAGTGTCAGTTCTTGTCAGTAGTGCAGAATTTATTATCTCTTCATATGCAATTGTATTGATTAAAATGTGACCGATTGCATGCCTTTCGTTTTATATGCAACTACACTTTTAAGGCGAGAAGTGATCGCACTCGAATCGAATAACGAGTGTATTACGAAGACGACGACAAATTTGGCTAGAGGATTCAGCTACTTAATTGGCTGAATAAAGGACGACACCATGGCAATCGTAGGAAAAGTCGCTGAATGGAATGACCTGAAAGGGTACGGCTTTATTACTGTTGAGAACCAAGCAACACGTATTTTCTTCCACATCACCGATGTTTCGGGTCGTGCTCAGCGGCCGAGAATAAATGAGCGAGTCCAATTTTCCCTCGCCAAAGATTCTTCCGGTGGACTGAGAGCGGTTAAGGTTGAGCGACCAATTGTATTTAATTTTTCTATGGCGATTGTGATTTGGTTTAGCACCATCATGGTTTCTAGCGTTTGGTTGTTCGACTACCCAGTGATCATACTTCTTTATTATCTCATGGCGAGTGCAGTAACTTATTCACTGTATGGTTATGATAAAACGGCAGAAGCGACTGGGGGATGGCGAGTCCCTGAGACGCTGCTACACGTGATTTCCGTAATGGGAGGATGGCCGGGTGCTATTCTTGCTCAATCTATCTTGCAGCATAAAAGCCGAGTGCCGGTTTTTATGTTTATTTTCTGGCTTACGCTGCTAATTAATTTTTTACTGTTTTGTTGGACGCTAACACCGCAAGGCGAATTGGAACTGCAGGTGTTTATTCAAAAGGCGATCGCTTTTAGCCACTTTTATTAATCAGTGATTCATATGTATGGAATATTGGATGGACTGAACTATTAATTTTAGTGAATTTCAATGCTGCAAAAATGTATAAAGTTGGTAATTAATACTTTAATTATTTATTTTGTAGGAGTTAAAGTTCGTTCTGGTGTGAATTTTTAGTTGAATTAACCAAAAATGGTTGTGATAATTTATTCACTTTTAGTGAATATAAATAAAAATCATGGAACAAACTCAACCAATCTCAGGGGTAGAGAAAGCCAAAAATTGGCAAATGCCCGATACCCTAATTCTTATTTTCTTTATTGGTATCCTTGCCACTATTCTTACCTATTTTATTCCTGCCGGTACCTTTGATAGCCAAGATGTCACTTATCTAGCCGATGGGGTGGAAAAAACACGTACTGTTATCGACCCTGCTTCGTTTGCGTATGCAACCGATGAGGCTGGTGAATTGGTGTACAACACTGTTGGGTTCTTCTCATCAGGTGGCGGTATTGGCCTAATGAACTTTCCGTTTGAGGGGCTAGTTTCTGGTTCTAAATGGGGCAGTGCGATTGGCGTCATCATGTTCATGCTTCTTATTGGCGGCTCATTTGGTGTGGTAATTCGTACGGGCAGTATCGACAGCGGTATCTTGCACTTGATCAATCGAACCAAGGGCAGTGAAGCACTCTTTGTACCTGTTCTTTTCGCTCTGTTCTCTCTTGGTGGTGCTGTGTTTGGTATGGGTGAAGAGGCGGTGGCGTTTGCCATCATCATTGCTCCGCTAATGGTACGGTTAGGCTACGACAGCATTACAACGGTCATGGTGACCTACGTTGCCACCCAGATCGGTTTTGCTGCATCTTGGATGAATCCATTCTCTGTTGCGATTGCCCAAGGCATCGCGGGTATCCCAGTGCTTTCTGGCATGAGTTTTCGTATTGTTATGTGGGTAGGTTTCACTCTTGTCGGCATTATTTTTACGATGACGTATGCGGCGAGAATCAAAGCGAATCCACACTCATCTCTAACTTACAACACCGATGCCCACTTTAGAGCACAAGAAGACACTGCCGACGAGCAAGTTAAGCAATGGACACTAGGTGACACACTCGTCATGCTGACGGTGTTTGCAACCACCATTTGGGTTATCTACGGGGTAGTTGCGCATGCGTGGTACATCCCGGAAATTGCTTCACAGTTCTTCACTATGGGCTTTATCGTTGCGATTATCGGTGCAGTTTTCCGTCTTAACGGCATGACGTTAAACGATGCGGCAGATGCGTTTAAAGAAGGAGCTGGCATGATGTTAGCGCCAGCTCTACTTGTGGGTTGTGCGAAGGGGGTACTTTTGATCCTCGGCGGCGGTGCTAGCGGTGAAGCAAGCGTACTTAACAGCATCCTCAACAGCGCTGGTGGCTTTATTAGCGGCTTGCCTGATGTGATGGCTGCATGGCTGATGTACGTTTTCCAATCGGTATTCAATTTCTTCGTCACTTCAGGTTCTGGCCAAGCTGCACTAACTATGCCTCTGTTAGCACCACTTGCAGATATCGCAGGCGTTAGCCGTCAGGTTGCCGTTCTTGCTTTCCAATTGGGTGATGGCTTTACCAACATTGTGGTCCCAACCTCTGCGTCTTTGATGGCAACATTAGGTGTGTGTCGCATTGATTGGGGTGTATGGATTAAGTTCTGTGGTCGATTCATTGGATTGCTGTTCGTGCTGTCGAGTGCGGTAGTGATCGGCGCACATGTAACCGGTTTTGCATAACCTGATGAATATCTGAGAAAGATTGCTTTCGTTGGGTATACTCTCATCGAAAAGCCAAGTACGAGCCCAATTTTGGGCTCGTTTTTGTTTGCCAATCAGGCCACTAGTTGATTTTGGCCTGTATTGATTGAGAAAGAAGAACAATGAATAGACTGACGCATACAAACTCAACACTGCCCCTAATTGATTCTCTGGATGTGAATACCTTAACCAGTGGCGAACATAAATTTAATTTTGCCGTTGCGACTAACGCGCTTGGCCAATGGCAAATGTTACCCGTACGCGTATTTAAGGGTGAAAAGCCTGGAAAAAGAGTGGTGATTACTTCTGGAGTACACGGTGACGAACAGAGTGGTGTGGTTTCGGCTTTGAAAATAGCCAATCGATTGGTGGACCAAGAGTTGGCTGGGTGTGTGACCATAGTGCCGACTCTGAACCCAACAGGAATTTTGCATCATAGCCGAAACTTTTACCCTGTTGATCCAGATACATCACCATCAAACATGAACCGTTTTTTCCCTGGTAAAGCTGAAGGGAACGAAGTAGAGCGATATATTCATACTCTCTGGTCGAAACTGCTGCTGCCGAATGCGGATTTAGCCATAGACCTTCACACTCAAACTACAGGCACCACATACCCGCTGTATGTCTTTGCTGATTACCGAGTCAGTGAGGCGAAAGAGATGGCGCGCTTACTTAACCCGGATGCAATTTTAGACGATCCAGGTGAAACTGGGGTGTTAGAAACCACTTGGAACGAACATGGTGTGCCGAGTATTACTGTTGAAGTGGGGGCCGGTCGTTACACGGATGCTGCTTTGATAGCTCGTACAGTTGATGGTGTGATGAATATTCTCACTGCGCACCACGTCATTAGCGGAGAACCGAGCAATTTAAAACCGTGTGTAGAAGGTCGAGATATTGTCAGTGTTAAAGCGACTCAAGGTGGGTTTGTGGAAGCGCATGTCGAGTTGCTGCAAACCGTTCGTCAGGGCGAACTCTTAGCTACTCAGTTAGACAGTTTCGGCGACAGGGTAGAAGAGTATTTTGCGCCTTGTGACGCCACGGTCCTTAGCCACAACGTTGAAGCGCTTCGAGCACCAGGATCTTTGATCGTGAGACTGATTAAGTAGCCATTCGCGTCATAGCTAACAAAAAAGCTGAGACACAGTCTCGGCTTTTTTGTTGGCAGATGCTTGCTGAGGAACTTAGCTATGGGCGCTCACCAGCGAGTAGGCGTTTTTCGATGTCCTTAAGAACTTGCGGTAAATCGGCAATGGTGTCGATAAGGTAATGTGGTGTCGACTTCGACAACTTAGCGCGCGCTTTTTCACGAGCAGCGTCGAGAGTGGCTTTATCTGCTGTTTGGTACTGTTCAAAAGTAAGACCTGCTTCATTGCCTGAAAGCAGTAGACCAACTGTCCACATTCCCGCGTTGTGTCCTTCGTCGATACCTGGAGCAGCATCGTCGACCTTAATACAAGCATTAACATCGGTGACGGCTAAGTCGATAACATTTTTCAGCGCCATATAAGGAGCTGGGCGACCGCCTTGAGGTAGGTCGTCTGTAGCGACCACACAATCTGGGCGATAGCCGTAATCTGCTGCAACCGGCATTAAAACATCCATCACTTCACGTGGATAACCTGAGCACGAACCGATCTTAATGCCTTGCTGCTTAAGGTCGTTAACAACTTCAATGGCATTTAGGATTGGTTCTGCGTGGTCGGCAACCTTAGCTTTTTGTAACGGCATGAATGCCGCGTAAATGGTGTCGATGTCTTCACTGGTCATCGAACGGCCAAATTGGCTGTTCCATCGCGCATCGACGCTAGGTAGACGGCCGACCGCCTGAATGTGATCCCATTTACCCAGCCCCATTGGTTCACGCGCTTCATCTAGCGTGATGCCGAAGTCAAAACCCTGCTTAAACGCTTCAACGAAGATGCTGGTTGGCGCAAATGAACCAAAGTCGACAATAGTGCCGGCCCAATCAAAGATAACAGCTTGAATAGGTGTAGTAGTCGTTTGAGTCATGATGTTGTCCTAGTAATTAAATGCTTGAGATACGTGGGCGATTGCTTGCTCAAAAATCGTGAGCGCGCGAGTCAATTCTTCGCGTGTAATGATCAGTGGTGGGCTAAGCTGAATGACGTTTCCTTGAGAAACTTTAAAGCTCAATCCGTTGTTTAGACATTGGTAGAGCACGGCTTCCGCTTCTTCAAATGCGCGAGTCTTGCTAATCGGGTCGGTGACGAGTTCTACCCCCCATAGCAAACCGATGCCACGTACATCCCCAATTAACGGGTATTTTTCCTTCATAGCGAGCAAACTTGTGCGTACAAACCCGCTGTCTTGCTGCACTTTATCGAGCAAGTTATCGCGTTCGATTACTTCCATGGTTGCCAGTGCTGCAGCGCAGCCAATCGGGCTCTTTTCATGGGTGTAGTGTCCCAGAGATACGTTGGCCGCCGTGTTGTACTTATCTTTTGTGACCATGGCAGCCAGTGGTACTAAGCCACCACCAAAGCCTTTGCCGATACAAAGAATATCTGGCTCAATGTCGTAAGCTTGATGAGTGAACCATTCGCCGCTGCGGCCCATTCCATTTGGAATGTCATCAATAATCAGCATGACATTGTGTTTGTCGCAGATTTCTCGGATTCGTTTCCAGTACGCTTTACTTGGTACTTGAACATCGGTGTTACGTACGGCTTCAGCGATAAACGCTCCGATCCCACCTTCTTTCTCAATCACATACTCTAGGTAATCGGCGTAATGAACATCGCTGGCACCTTCAGACGCTTGGTTATGTAATGGGAAAGCACCGCGATAGCTGACCGCGGGTGGAATACGCTCAACGCCAGCCATCAAAGGCCCCATTCCTTCACGGAAACAGGCTTCTCCGCCAACCGAAATAGCATCAAGGGATGCCCCGTGGAAAGAGTCCCATAAAGAGACGACCTTAAAGTTGCCTGTGACGTGACGAGCCAACTTCAGTGCCATACCAACGACGGACGTGCCGCCGGGAGCAAACAACACTCGGTTTAACTCACCACCGCAGATATCAGTCAGTTTCTCTGCACATTTCACCGCGGTTTCATTGGTGAATCGGCGAGGGGAGAACGGTAAAGATGCCATCTGCTCCGCGACTTTTGCCACAACATCTGGATGCCCATAACCGAGCTGATGGATGTTATTACCGTGAAAGTCCATGTAGCGTTTACCGGTGCTGTCTTGAATGAAAATCCCTTCAGCATGCTCAAGCGTATCCAAACAAGGTGTCGACATGGCTTGATGCAAGAACACGTCGCTGTCGCGCTTAAGTAGAGCCTGAGTTCGTTGGTCCTGCAGTGATTCATTCCATTTCTGGCGTGCGGGCGTAGTGTTAATGTCGCCTTCGCTGCGGAAATGGGTCGGATTTAAAGTATCAGTCATGATTCCGGCCTTATTGAATGTTCCAGTACATGGCCTTTTCGACCGCTACGATTAACAACGCGATATCTTCAGGATAAACGTCGCCGATGTTACCAATACGGAAGCAATCAGCATTAGAGACTTTACCCGGATAAATCACAAAACCTTGTTGCTTCAAGCGCTCATAGAACTCTTTAAACTGGTAGTCGCTGTGAGTAGGAGAATAAAACGAAGTGATGATTGGGGAGTGCAATTCATCGCTTAGCAGCGGTTCAAACCCGAGTGAGCGCATTCCCTGTACAAGGGTCGTTTGATTGGTGCGATAGCGTTGGTGTCGCGCTTCGATGCCTCCTTCCTGCTCCAGTTCAATTAAGGCTTGGTAAAAAGCGCGCACAGTATGGGTTGGTGAGGTGAAGCGCCACTTGCCCTGATTGACTTCCATGCAGTGCCATTGGTCGTAGAGGTCTAGGCTAAGAGAGCGAGCCTGTCCTTGGCATTTTTCCAGCTCACTTTGTTTCGCGATAACAAAACCAAAGCCTGGTACACCTTGAATACATTTGTTCGCAGAGCTGATCATGAAGTCGATCGCTAAGTCTGCGATATCCATTGGGATGCCACCAAAGCTCGACATAGCATCTAGGATTACGGTCTTATTGTATTGCTTGGCAAGAGCAGCAACCGGTTCGATTGGGTTTAGCATACCCGTCGTTGTTTCGCAGTGCACAATGGCGACATGGCTTATCGCGGGATCCGATGCCAATGCGGCTTCAACTTCGTTCAAGTTAGGCTGTGATGTTTCTCCTGGTGAAACCACATGGCACGGAATATTGAGGTATTGTGCTATTTGGGCGATGCGTGCCCCGTAAGCGCCATTATCTACTACCAGCAACTTACCTTCTTGGCCGATAGCACTGCCAATCGTCGCTTCAACAGATGCAGTGCCACTGCCTTGCATTAGCACACAAGAGTATTGTGACGAAGTTGTCGCTAAAGCAACCAGCTTAGCTCTTATGACTTCAACAATCTCTTTGTTGTAGTCATCGTCCCAAGTACACCAGTCTTTCAACATAGCTTCACGTACAGTTTCAGTGGTAGATAGTGGGCCAGGTGTCAGTAGTAGATATTCGTTTTTCATCTCAGTTCTCGATTATTGGACTATACCAAAAGTTGAGGTTACCTTAGCAAGCGGATTTAGAGCCCGTAAATAGCAAGATTACCAATTTCATAAAACTTTAATATGGCTCTGATGAATCGATCTTAACCGAACATTTTGCGGTTTATATTTCTCAAAACTGCCATTTTTTGTTCATTTAAACGTAATAAACAAAAATTAGGGTGTATATAGTCAACTGGTGCAGACCAATTGATAGCGCAAAAGCGAATTAGACTGAATTTGAACAGACTGTTTTATACCCAAACAACGCCATAATTGGAGAAAATGATGAAAAACCGTTTGATGAAAGGATCACTGGCTGCACTTGTATCACTGTTGGCCACAAATGCATATGCAGCGCAGGAAGTGACGGTTTACACTGCTTTTGAAACCGATATTCTTGCGAAATATAAATCGGCATTCGAAAAAGAAAACCCAGACGTTAAGATCAAATGGGTGCGTGATTCAACGGGAATCATGACGGCTAAATTGCTGGCAGAGAAAAACAACCCTCGTGCTGAAGTCGTATGGGGTCTAGCGGGATCGTCAATGGCGTTGCTAAAAGAAGAAGGCATTTTGCAACCATACACACCGCAAGGTCTAGATATGCTGAAGAGTGACCTAAACGATCCTCAATCAGCTCAAGCTTGGTTTGGTAACGATGCTTTCTTCAACGCGGTTTGTTTCAACGAAGCGGTTGCGAAACAGCTAGATTTACCAAAACCAACGTCGTGGGAAGACTTAACGAAACCTGTCTATAAAGGCCACATTGCGATGCCTAACCCTGCGTCTTCTGGTACAGGTTATATGCAAGTATCGGCTTGGTTGCAAAACATGGGCGAAGATCAAGCCTGGAACTACATGAAGAAACTTGATAACAACATTGCTCACTACACACACTCTGGTTCCAAGCCTTGTGTTCAGGCTGGCATGGGTGAAGTTGCTATCGGTATTTCCATGGCAAGCCGTGGTGCGAAGCTGAAAACTCAAGGCGCTCCACTTGCTGTGATTACACCAAAAGGGATTGGCTGGGAATCAGAAGCGGTTGGCTTAGTCAAAGAGTCAGAAGCAGCGAAACGCGTTGTGGATTGGTCGATTTCTAAAGCCGCTAACGAATTGTACGTTGAAATGTACCCAGTCGTTGCTCATAAAGAAGTGACGGCAACGGTTTCTAACTTCCCTGATGTTGAAGCATCAATGGCGAAAATGGACTTCGCGAAAATGGGTAGTGACCGCTCGAAAGTGCTAGCAAAGTGGTCTGAGAAATTCGACGGAAAGTCAGAGCCAAAATCTTAGCCTAAAACTAAGGCGGTATTGGGAGAGCTTCGGCTCTCCTTTGTTGTTTCTAAAATGCGTTTTTCGAGCTAGCTTCAATCTATATTGAAACTGCAATACAAGTGTCATCTTCTCTCTATAAATTCGTCATTGAATTGAAATAAACCAGAACTAAGGTTGGTGTATACCAATTGGAGAGTATCTGATGATGACCAACCAACCTTACTTAACCATTGAAAATGTTGTGAAGCAATTCGGTCAGTTCACAGCATTAAAACAGATTTCACTTGCTATAGAGCAGGGTGAGTTTGTGTGCTTTCTTGGACCATCAGGCTGCGGTAAAACGACATTATTGCGCGCGATTGCAGGCCTAGATTTGCCGACTTCTGGATCTATTTATCAAAACGGTCAAGACACCACTTTTCTTCCTCCAGAGAAACGCGACTTTGGCATTGTGTTTCAATCTTACGCTTTATTCCCAAACCTTACTGTGCAAGAGAACATTGCCATTGGCCTTAAAAATCAAGGTATGTCGACCAAAGATGCATTGGAAAAAGTCGATGGCTGGCTAGAAACCATCGGGTTGCCGGCATCGGCTCAAAAATACCCGAACCAACTTTCCGGAGGTCAGCAGCAGCGCGTCGCACTTGGTCGTGCTCTGGCGCTGTCACCGGGGTTACTGTTGCTAGATGAACCTTTATCGGCACTGGACGCGAAAGTTCGTACTCACCTGCGTGACGAGATTTGTCAGTTACAGCGAAAGTTAGGCATTACCACCATTATGGTCACGCACGACCAAGATGAAGCGTTGACAATGGCCGATCGTATCGTGGTTATGAACCACGGAGTGATTGAACAGGTAGGGACGCCTCAAGAGATTTACCAACAGCCGGCAACTCGATTTGTGGCGGAATTTGTTGGCAGTATGAACTTCATTCAATCCTCGGTGGCGACAGATACCAAGCTGCGCATTGCAGAATCGCTGATCCCACTCCCTGTGATAGAAAATATGCCGATTGCCCGTGGTGACAGCTTCGAGCTTGCGGTGCGCCCTGAAAGTATTAAGTTTACGTCTAGCTTTAATGATGGCTTACCTGTACGAGTGACGGATGTTGAGTTCCTAGGGGCTTTCTATCGAGCGGAGTGCCAGTTGCAGCATGACAGCCAAGCTAAGCCAATTTTGGTGGACATCCCAGTAGAGTGGGTAACGGAAAACAAGTTACGCCGAGGCGACATTCGCTACATTACGTTTGCACAAAGTGGGTTAAGAGCGTATTCAAAGCGCTCCGTCACTTCGCACAAGTCACTGGCTGCTTAAGGGTAAATAAATGGATTTTGATACCATGACGACCAACTCTTCGAACAGCCGTAAGCCGTCGATGTTGGACTCGATGGCTGCTCGTGTGAGCAAAGATAACATCGTGCTGTTTGCCATTCTACTTACCCTATCAACCTTGATGGTATTGTTCATCGTGATGCCGCTGTGGGCGATGTTGACCAAAAGCGTGCAAAACAGCGATGGGGAATATGTTGGCTTTGAGAACTTTGCGACCTATTTCGCCTCATCAAGTCTTTGGCACTCTCTGGGCAATACGTTCACTGTTGGCCTCATTGTGACTTCAGTGGTTGGGGTTCTCGCCTTTGGTTACGCTTATGCTTTAACACGCTCTTGTATGCCAATGAAAGGGCTGTTCCAAGTATTAGGTACGGCACCCATTCTCGCACCTTCTTTGCTCCCTGCGATCAGTTTGATTTTCCTGTTTGGTAATCAGGGAATCGCGAAAGAAGTATTAGCCGGAAATTCCGTTTACGGCCTGATTGGTATTTCTTTGGGACTGATTTTTTGGACGTTTCCTCATGCTTTAATGATACTGACGACTTCTTTACGTACTTCAGATGCGCGCTTGTATGAAGCTGCGCGAGCGCTGAAAACGTCGCCAATCAAAACCTTTTTTGTCGTTACTTTACCTGCGGCAAAGTTCGGCTTGATAAGTACACTGATAGTGGTGTTTACCCTAGTGATTACCGACTTCGGTGTGCCGAAAGTCATCGGTGGCAGTTACAACGTTCTGGCAACCGATATCTTTAAGCAAGTTGTAGGGCAACAGAATTTCTCGATGGGTGCAGTAACCAGTTTGATTCTGTTATTGCCTGCTTTACTTGCGTTCGTTGCTGACAGATGGGTGCAGAAAAAACAGAAAAGTATGTTCGACACTCGTTCGGTACCGTATCAGCCAGAGCCTAATAGGCTTAGAGATGGATTGTGTTTGGTCTACTGTTCGCTTATTTCGATTGCCGTATTGGTTGTATTGGGCATGGCAGTGTATGGGTCTTTGGTGACATTCTGGCCTTGGAATAAAGCACTAACGCTGAACAACTATAATTTTGCTGAAATGAGCACCTATGGCTGGAGCCCGTATTTTAACTCACTCACTCTTGCAGGTTGGACAGCGGTAATTGGTACAGCGGTGATCTTTGTGGGTGCCTACTGTATTGAGAAAGGTCGCTCATTTGCCCCAATTCGCCAAGTGATGCAAATGCTGAGTGTGGTACCAATGGCGGTTCCTGGTATGGTGCTGGGCTTGGGTTATATATTCTACTTTAATGATGCCAATAACCCGCTAAGCATCCTCTACGGAACGATGGCATTTCTGGTCATTAATACCGTAGTGCATTACTACACTGTTGGTCATATGACAGCGCTAACTGCTTTGAAGCAACTACCCGGTGAAATCGAAGCCACGGCGGCATCGGTTAAGCTGCCGCAGTACAAACTGTTCTTTAAGGTAACCTTGCCAGTTTGTTTGCCGGCTATTTTGGATATTGCTACCTATTTGTTTATTAATGCATTAACCACCACTTCTGCGGTAGTATTCTTATATTCGACCGACACGATTCCAGCTTCTGTATCTGTATTGAACATGGATGATGCAGGGCAAACTGGCGCAGCCGCTGCGATGGCTGTGATGATAATGATTTCAGCCGCACTCGCCAAACTCGTTCACATGACAGTTGGTAAAGCGTTAGAAAATAAAACCCAAGCTTGGCGTAAGAGATAAGGACAATTTGTGCAGTACGTAAAAATTAAGGATGCCATCGTAGAGCAGATCGATTCGGGCATGTTAGCACCTCGTCAAAAGCTCCCAGCAGAGCGTAAGCTAGCCGAATCGTTTGATACCACGAGAGTCACACTGCGCGAAGCTCTTTCGCTGCTAGAAGCTGAGGGGAAAATCTACCGAGAAGACCGTCGAGGTTGGTTTATTTCACCTGCACCGCTGCGCTACGATCCTACTCAAACGTTGAACTTCACCAACATGGCGCTAGGGCAAAACAGACAGCCAAGAACAGAGTTGGTGGCGGCAAAAGGCATTCTTGCTAATAAACAAGCGGCCAGCTTACTCGATCTTCAGCCTTTCTCGGATGTGTACCGAGTCGATAGAGTTCGTTATTTAGAAGACCGACCGGTGGTGTATGTCACTAACTATATTCGCCCGGAGCTATTCCCTAACTTACTGGACTTCGACTTGTCTAACTCGCTGACGGATATCTACCGCGAGCACTTTGGCGTTGTATATCAAAAAATACGTTACCGTATTAGCACCAGCTCTTTACTTGGGGAAACCGCTCAGGCGTTAAGAGCGACGTCGGGCACTCCTGCGATGGTGGTTGAGCGAATCAATTACAACCAAAGCGGTGAGTTGATTGATTGCGATATTGAGTATTGGCGCCACGATGCTATCAGCATAGAGTCATTGGCTCAGCTCGAACGTTAACTCATCCTATAATTAGCTCCTACGGCATCCGCTGCAGGAGCTTTTCTTTAAATGGCTTTATTCAAGGAATTAGTATGACTCTTTTCGCGGTTGCGTTAGTCGTCTTTTCTGCGCTTCTTCATGCCGGTTGGAATATTCTAGGGAAAAGTAACCAGGTCTCTGGTGCTGCGTTTTTTTTAGCAACCAGTAGTGCTGCTGCTACTTTGCTCACCCCCTACTTGATTTGGTATTTGAACACCATCGGCCTTGAGTCGTTACCGCCAGTCTTCTGGAAACTTTTGTTAGTGAGCGGAATAAGCCAAATGGTTTATCTGCTGGGTTTAGGCCTAGCCTATAAACATGCGGATATAGGCGTGGTTTACCCAATGGCAAGAGCCTTACCAGTGCTCATGGTTGGTGTGGGCACTGTGGTACTTGGGCATCAACTGGAGCCACTGCACTGGTTTGGTTTTGCTCTCATTACATTGGGTTGTTTAGTTGTTCCTCTCGACAGTTTTAAGCAGCTCAACTTTTCCTCTTACCTTAACCTTGGGGTACTTTGGGCATTGGTTGCTGCGGTGGGTACAACTGGGTATTCCATCATTGACAAAGAAGCGTTGCTTTTGATTAATCAATCGGTGGGTGAGCTTATTGCCGATCAATACTCCTCTGTGTTTTACCTTGGTATTCAGTTCTGGGCGATTGCAATGCCAATCAGTGTGTATTTGCTGGCGACCAAGCAAAGAGAGCAATTCGGTGTAGCATGGAACATACGCCGCTCTGCACTTATTGCGGGGAGTATGATGGCAGCAACGTACGGACTGGTTCTGTTTGCGATGACAATGACAGAAAACGTCAGCTTTGTGGTCGCGTTGCGTCAAATCAGCATTGTATTCGGACTTATCATGGGGGTAATTTTCTTGAAAGAAAAATGGTACCTCACCCGTGGAGTAGGTGTTCTGCTGATTTTAGTCGGGCTGGTTTTATCCCTTAGCTAGAGCGCCTTTATGACCTTTTCGTGCGGCATATTGCCAAACATTCTAAAGAATGGCGTGTTAATTTGAGCCTTATTTTAAGTGTTGAAGCAATAACTGCCTGTATTCATTGAAACTAATTGAATTAGCATTTTTAGCGCCAATTATTAACTGCGAGCTTTCGTGGAAAATAATTATGAATGGGTGAAATTTTTAATGAAATATATCTGATCTGCTGTGGGTCTTTATCGGTACTTAACAAGAACTCGAGAGCAAACATCGAGTTCACTTTTAGGTAAGAAAAGGAGTCAGTTATGATCAAGGTAATCGGTTTAACAACAATTCTAATGTTCAGCGTAAGTGCTATGGCGGGTTTGAGTGGTGCTTACAATTCTAAAGTGAGTTCAGAGCGCATCAACGGTGATGCCGTCGCGTCTAAAGAAGCGGCGATTGAGCAAGGCAAAACAATGCTTATGGATCTCAGCAACATGTCATCAACAGAGTTGCACCAAACTCTTCGCCACTCAGGTAATGAGTTAGTCGACGTGAAATCATTTTCGGTCACCAACTCAAACGTTACTGTGCATGAGTTGATCACCGAGCAAGGTATGGCGTATCAACCTATTGTGAATGTCAGCTACGAGTATCGTGCGCGTGATCGTGATTAATTAGGTTAAGAATTAATCTAAAGTGTGATTATTAAGTTTTTGCTAGCACTAAAACTTAAAATAATAATGAGCCCCGCGTTATGCGGGGCTTTTCTTTTTAAGAGAGAGTAAATTACGGATGAAAACGTCATTGCTGGCGTCACCATTCCTAACGGTTGACGTTAGATAATCTAGCTCGTGCACTTTGCTTTGACCACATAGAGTAATGACAACGGAAATCATTAAAAAGGTCAGCTATGAACCATCCTTCATTTTGGTTTAAACAAGCGTTAGAACGCGAACAAGATACACAGACTCAAACACTCGAACAGCACATCGACGCTGATGTGGTCATTGTTGGCGGGGGCTATACTGGGCTTTGGACTGGAATTATGCTCAAACAGCAGCAACCGAATCATAAAGTCGTCATTATTGAGAAAGGGTTGTGTGGAAGCGGCGCTTCAGGTGCTAACGGCGGTTGTATGCTGACGTGGTCGACCAAGTTCCCGACACTACAACGTTTGTTTGGAGAAGAACAAGCCAAATGGTTGGTTGCTCAGTCTGAGCAAGCGGTTTATGACATCGAAGCGTTCTGTAATCAGCACAATATTGATGCAGAGTTATACCTAAAGGGGACTTACTACACTGCGACGAATAGCGCCCAGCAAGGAAGTATGGAGCCAGTGGTGGATGCACTGGATTCGCTGGGGATTAACAGTTGGCAAAAATGTGACGACCAATTGGCCAAAAAAGCCGGCTCCCATCGACACATCGATGGATTCTACTCTCCTGCTGCGGCCAGTGTTCAACCTGCGTTATTGGTGAGAGGGCTGCGCCGAGTAGCGTTAGAGCTGGGCATCGAGATTTATGAAAACAGCCCAATGAATACGCTCGATTTTGGCCAGCCTGCACGTGTCAACACGCCTAATGGCAGCGTGACAGCGAATAAAGTGGTGTTGGCTCTTAATGCATGGATGGTGAAACACTTTCGCCAGTTTAAGCGCAGCATCGTCGTGGTGTCGTCGGATATGGTGGTGACCCACCCGATTAGCGACAAGTTGCGCCAGCATGGCCCAGAACAAGGAGCCACAGTGGTCGACTCAAGAATCTTTGTCCACTACTACCGAGATACCAAAGAGGGCAGGTTAATGCTGGGTAAAGGGGGTAACCAGTTCTCCTTTGCAAATAGGGTTGATGAGATGTTTAATCACCCGACCAAGTATCAACCGCTGTTGAAACGCTCATTCCAGAATTTGTTTCCTCAATTAGAGCAGTCGGATTTTGCGTATAGTTGGACTGGCGGATCAGATCGCTCAGTGACAGGGTTACCTTTTTTCGGCAGCCTAGAGGGACAAAGCAATATCTATTATGGCTTTGGATACTCCGGCAGTGGTGTGGTGCAAACTCATCTTGGCGGTAAAATCTTATCGTCTTTGGTGCTAGGACTAGACAATGATTGGAGTCGATGTGGTTTGGCAAAGGGGCCTCTCGGTCAGTTTCCACCGGAACCAGTACGCTGGCTTGGTGCGATGATGGTTCGCAATGCGGTGAGGCGCAAGGAAGACGCGGAAGACAATGAGTTGAAACCAAAGCCTTGGGATGTCTGGCTATCCAAGCTGGCGGGGGCTGCGGGTAAAACAGATAAAGTTTAACGTCATCGAACTGTCATTTTGGCTGGTCAAAATGACAGTTTTGCTATTGATGATCGATTGTTATGCGTTATTTACCGCCGCTTAATGGGCTAAGAGCATTTGAAGCAGCCGCGCGCCATCAAAGCCTCACTAAGGCGGCGGAAGAGCTGAACGTCACACGAGCGGCTGTGAGCCAACAAGTTAAGCAGCTAGAGCTTTATTTAGATGCTCAGCTATTTGAGCGCCAAGGCGCTAAACTAACGCTAACCGAAGATGCTGAGTATTACTTACCGGTACTCAGCGAAATGTTTGAGTCGCTGTCGGTGTCAACACATCACCTGTTTGAGCGAAAAAAATCCCATCAACTCACGTTACATGTCGCGCAGAGTTTTTGTTATCAATGGCTAATGCCTCGTTTAGCCGACTTTAAGCGTCGTTTCCCGAAAGTGAAAATCAAGGTGTCGACGACGTCGAATGCCTATCCGAATGGCAGTAAGGTGGCTGACCTTGAGATTATTAATGGCTATGGAAACTGGCTAGACAAATCGGCAGTGCCACTCACTCAAGAAAAGTGGATCGTAGTGGCCAGCCCGGAGTTGACGAAAAGCTACTCGCTACACGAGATTGAAGGGATTTCATCAGCTCCGAAAATTGCGACGTTTGGTTATCGAGAAGGATGGGGCGACTGGTTCAAGTCGGCTACGCCTAATTGCGATGGACACGTTAATGCGCAAGCAGAATGGCAATTTGAACATTCACTCCTATCGATTGAAGCGGCCGAGAATGGGTTAGGGGTGTTGCTGGTTAGGGATTTGCTGGTGGAAGAGCAATTAACACAAGGGACGTTAGTAAAAGTCTCCGATCATGAAATGCCGAGCCAAAGTGGCCACTACTTGATTTCAAATAGCCAAAGCAATCTGTACTCGAAACATTTTACTCACTGGCTAAAGGAGTCGCTCCGTTAGCCAGTGTGTGGGTGTTACTTGATTTGTGACTATTCGCAAGGCGGAGCAAGGTGAATGGTTGCTAGGCCACCGAGTGACGTCTCACGGTATTTCTTGTTCATGTCTTTACCCGTTTGGTACATGGTTTCGATAACCTTATCTAACGAGATCAAACATTTACTGGTACGTTTTAATGCCATACGAGAGGCGTTAATGGCTTTCATTGCGCCCATTGCATTTCGCTCGATACAAGGAACTTGAACCAATCCGCCTATTGGGTCACAGGTCATTCCAAGAGAGTGCTCCATTGCAATTTCAGCCGCCATACAAATTTGTTCGTTACTTCCACCACGAAGCGCTGTTAACCCAGCCGCAGCCATAGAAGACGATACACCGACTTCTCCTTGGCAACCCACTTCTGCGCCGCTTATCGAGGCGTTAGTCTTGTACAAGATGCCAATGGCACCGGAGACAGCCAAGAAGTCTTTTAACTGGCGAGTATCGAGCTCTTTGATGAATTTGTGGTAATACATCAAAACAGCAGGAATGACCCCAGCAGCGCCGTTTGTCGGAGAGGTAACAACTTGGCCACCTGCCGCATTTTCTTCACTGACAGCAAAGGCGAACAAGTTGATCCAATCCATGATTTCCATTGGATCGTTTTCAACGGCTGCATTCGCTTCCAGTTTCTTTAAAAGGTTGGGTGCACGGCGGGTAACATTTAAGCCACCCTCTAAGATGCCTTCTGTTTCGAAGCCGCGTTCCATGCACAAAGACATCACTTTCCAAATCTGTTCAGCTTTTTGGTCGATAGCGTCACTTGATTGGAAAGCCAGTTCATTACGAAGGATCATGCCACCTAGGCTGTAGCCATGTTTCTCGGCTTGTAGCAGCATTTCGTCGGCTGAAGTGAATGGGTACTCAACTTGGGTTTCCGCTTCATCACTGCCATTTTCTAGCTCTTTGGCTGTCGCAATAAAGCCACCACCGATTGAATAATAGGTTTCAAAAGCCAGTTGAGACCCGAGAGAATCGTACGCAGTGATGGTCATGCCATTTTCATGCAATGGCAGATTATCGCTATGGAAAAGAATGTCTGATTCGTAGCTAAAGCTAACCGTGTGAGCGTCGGCTAATTGCAGCTTGCCTTCATCAATAGCGGTTTTCATTGCTTGATTGGCGCTGCTTACTTTAATCGTGTCGGGCTTGTTGCCGAGCAAGCCCAGAATTACGGCTCTGTCGGTATGGTGGCCTTTACCAGTTAGCGATAGTGAACCGTATAAATCGACTTGAACGCGGCTGACTTTACTAATATGTGGCGCAACTAAGCGAGTAAAATGGTGGCCAGCGATCATTGGGCCATTCGTATGTGAGCTAGAAGGCCCGACCCCGATTTTGTAGATATCAAAGATAGATAGCATAAGTACTTCCTGCGATACTTGAGGTTTGATAAAACAAACTCTTATATAAATATAGTTGAGTTGCCCTAGGCTGCTTAAAGGGCATTAACTTAATGTTAACAACTGCAAAGTAACGGCTTAGCACAGAGTTGTACAGATCTTCGTCCTCATAGGCGAATAAAATGAGACATGAGCAAAAGATGAGCATTCGTAAGGTAGTTATCTTACTAGGCAAAAGATTGGTCGGTGACCGATTGACTGAGGAAGGGCACTCTCGGGTCGCTGGGTTGGTGGAGGCGTTGCCTAACCTGAAGCAACGAGAAACCGTGCTACTGTTTTGCGGTGGTATTACTGCTGGGAATACATGCTCGGAAGCGGAGGTTATGTTCCAAGCGTTTATCTCCATGATGAAGCAGAGAAATCTTACCTTTCCTGATGAGCAAATATTGCTGGAAAACCGCTCGGTAAGCACAGTCGAGAACATTCAAAACGCTTCGCACGAGCTGCTTAATAGTGGTTTGATTAGCAAAGGAGATGAACTCGAGGTGGCGTTTGTATCTAACGACTACCACCTAGAGCGCATTTTCGAAATCCAGCAGTTAATGGATGAGCAGGGGCTACTCAAAGTGCTGCGTGACAAAACGGTGCAGCAAGGTATCAAGCTTGCGATTAGCTATCAGATTGATGACCACATAGCTGTGCCATATCCGCATACTTCGTTGCGGAGTCAGTTGTTCCTATTGATGGATGTTCTCACCACGTATCGGGTGTTCTTGGAAGGAGTGGTGCGCGGGGCTTTCAAGCGGGACATAGAATCTGTCCAATGTTTGCCACTGCGTTTGGCAGAGCAGGCCATTCACGATGCGAAGTTGTTGTCGGAAAAGGCACTGGTTAGTGGGCAGGTTTTCACGTTGCTTGATGAGCGATTACCTCAACTCGAGACAGTAGTCAGAGAAACAAAGGATCTCTCAAGCGTCGCGAATATTGAAAGCGGGTTGGAAGAGTTTCACCGTCATTTAACTGCGCTTAATCGCTATCTCGACCCTGAATCCTTATCTCCTAAACCATTGTAGTGGCGAGAAACAGAAACTAAAAAAGGAGCTCTATTCGCTCCTTTTCTATATCCTGATTCAAAGTTGAATCTTTGCAATTAGCTCTCGTTGTTTTTCTCTTGAGAGTTGCGGTAGTACTCCCACTGCTCAACGCGTTCTTCTTCAGAAAGTACACAGTAGGTAACACGCTTGTTGTTTTCAGTGACAGTTTCTAGCTCACCGTCTTGCTGCACACAGTAAACTGCCGCTGGGTTAGCCACTGAAGTGTATTCTTTTACTTCGTATTCATCCGGCTCACTTGCACAGCCAGCTAGTACCGTTACCGCGGCTACGCTTGCAAATAGATAGGACTTTTTCATTACTTTCTCCAATAAACTCAATGAGTAGCATAAAAGCGATTATAGAAGATGTTCGAAAAAACATTGTCTTAAGTTTGTTAAAAGATCGATGATGTCTAAAATTATAACAAAAGTTAATTTATTGATAGTATCGATAATAACGCCACATACCGAACAAGATGCTTAAAATCATAAGGAATTGGATATGTCACACAGTAAATACCGCCTTGTTACCCGCAGCGATTTTGATGGACTTGTTTGTGCGGTATTGTTGAAGCACCTAGATTTAATCGATGAAATAAAGTTCGTTCACCCTAAAGATATGCAAGATGGCATTGTGACGATTACCGAGAACGATATTGTCACCAACTTACCTTATGTTGCCGAAGCGCATCTGGTATTCGACCATCATTTATCTGAAAAGCTGCGAAATCCTGGTCATCACCCGAATCACATTATCGAGCCTGACACCCCTTCTGCTGCGCGCGTAGTATGGGACTATTATGGAGGGCTAGACAAATTCCCAGCTTCTTGGACCGATATGATGGACGCCGTAGACAAAGGCGATTCGGCGCAATTTAATCGTGATGAGGTATTGGATTCCACCGGCTGGAACTTGCTCAATTTCTTAATGGATGCACGAACTGGGCTAGGGCGCTTTAGAGAGTTTCGAATCTCTAACTACAACTTGATGATGGATTTGATTGATTACTGTGAAAATCACACCATCGAAGAAATTTTGGCATTACCTGATGTGCAAGAACGTGTCGCGCTATACCGAGAGCATGAGAATATGTTCAAAGAGCAGATCCAGCGCTGTGCGAGCATTCATGACAACCTTGTGCTGTTAGATCTTACCGGTGAAGACGTCATCTATGCAGGTAACCGCTTCATTATTTATGCCTTGTTTCCGCAGTGTAATATCTCGATCCACAAAATGTGGGGGTTTCAAAAGCAAAACATCGTGTTTGCTACTGGGAAATCTATTTTTGATCGAAGCTCAAAAACCAATGTCGGTGAGTTGATGCTAAAGCATGGCGGTGGCGGGCACAAAGCCGCAGGTACTTGCCAGATAGCAATAGAAAAAGCGGATGCGGTGCAGCAAGAGCTGATCAATGAAATAGTAGCTGATGGATAAGCAGATAACCGAGGTTAAATCAGACCCTAGGATCGTATTCAAAGAAAAGGCCAGTACAAATGTACCGGCCTTTTCTGTTTGGTATGCAATTTGAGCTTCGTGTATCGCTACTGTATTCGCTTAAATAGGCATCACACGGTTACGGCCTAATTGTTTTGCTTCGTATAGCAACTTGTCGGCTTTCTCTATCAGAGCCTCTGGTGTATCACCTTCTATAAACTCTGCTACACCGAATGAGGCGGTAATGTTGCCCACTTGCTTGCCTGAGCGACGGTCTTTAATGGACAGCTTCTCAATCGCTCTGCGTACAGTTTCCGCAAACTGGCGGGCAATACGGAGCTGCTTATTAGGTACAATCAGAGCGAACTCTTCACCACCGAAACGATAGGCAGTAATGCCTTCACGGCAGCTCGTTTGTAGCCTTTTCGCTAGGCCACGGATGACGGTATCGCCAAATAAGTGGCCATAGTTATCGTTAAATGATTTGAAGTGGTCGATATCCAGCAGGATAAGCGACATTGGTTGAGAAGCGGCGCACAGCGCTTGTAAATCTCTGTCGAACGACTTGCGGTTATATAGGCTTGATAAGCTGTCAAATAGAGCGTCTTGTTGCACTTCGGCTAACTGGCTTTTTAGGCGAGAGATTTCTTCACTTGCGGTGCTGAGCTGACTATTTAGAAACTGGGTCGAATGACGAATTTCACGTGATTCAGTGACGAGTTGGCGAATCACTCCCATGACTTCTTCAATCGACAGGCCTTCATCTTCTACGCGAGCTAAGTCGCTAAAGCTTTTATCGATTAACTTGGAAAAGTCACTGGTATCAGAAAGAGTGTCTGTCATTGAGCTAGCAACCTCAGTCACCAACACTTCCATGCTGGTTCTTAGCTCATTGACATTGGTCTCCGCTTTCGAGGCGACGTAGCTGTTATACAGCTGCTCTGCAGAAGCGGGTGGACATAGACCAAAGTTTTCCAGCACCATATCCATTTCTTGGTTGAGCTGAGGGATGGCGTTATAGACGTAGGTGTACCACAAAGCGTAATTCGCGGGCGTCGCGGCAACATGATTTTTCATCATGAGTGGTACAGCTTTCTTTAGATTGAGAGTCGATTTTTTAAAGTCGTCACTTGTCATTATTATGTGCGCTGCCAAAAGCTTAATCTATACATATACCGATAAGATTAGCGGATTTTGTTTGAGTTTTCCTCAATAAAATCATCGAATACCAATGATTCGCTCAACTTCTATTTATTACTGATAAATTCCTTCAGTAAATGGTTAAACTCTCATCACTACTGCGCGTAAATAGGCTAGCGAGATCAGTTGGCTAGATTGACAGGTTAAGTCACACACAAAGAAAAAGCCCAAGAAACCGGGGGAGTTTACTTGGGCTCACGTTTAAAACGTTCGTGTTTTAAATCAATTTGCGCAGCTTAGCTGGTTGTTGCAGGCTGGGCTGGCTTATTTTGTCTTAATGCCAGTATTGCTTGTGGTAGCAGCGACATAACAATCATGCCAATCATGAGCGAGTACTGGAATACGGTGAAGCTCTCGCCCATCAATAGCAAGCCACTCACGATGCCAGCAACAGGGTTAGCAATGCCACCGAATGTGAAATCGACGACCGACATACGTTGTAGCAACCATACGTACATGCCATAACCCAATGCCGTATTTAAACCGATTACCCAAGCGAGGCCAGCCAAATTGCGTGCATCAAAATTGTTGTACACATTTAAGTAAGGTGCCGGATCAGAAACTGCATGGACGGTTGCTGCAATAGACAAGATCACACCGCCTAAGATCAGCTGCCAAGTAAGCACCGTCCACCAGTGCATTTTGCTACCCAAAGATTTAGTTAAGCTACTGCCTACTACAATACACATGATTGCGGCAAGCATAGCGCCAAGGCCAATAGGGTTAAGGTTGATAGAACCAGGATCGAACAGGAACCACGCTAATACAACCAACACGGCGCCGCAGCTGGCTTGAATCACGTTAGGTACACGTTTACTCACCAACCAGTGGTATAGCATCGCAAAAACCGGTACCGACACCATCCCTACGCCCGAAATCGCTGATGGCAGTGTTAATGCCATGACGAAGATCAATCCAAAGAAGGTCGCAATGTTAATCAGGCCTAAGCTGAAAAGAATTTGCCATTCGCCTTTCTTTGGCAAGCTTGGTCGAACAAGCAGCAGAAGTAAGCCTGCAGGCAGTGCACGCATTGCACCAAGCAGCAGTGGTGGCCACTCTGCTAGTGTGAATTGCGTGACCGCGTATGTAGTACCCCAAAAGAAGGCTGGGACCATTGCCAGTAATATGTTCATTTAAAATATCTTTACGTCGAGATAATTTTTGGTAAATGTACGTGTAAAATCACTATTTGTAAAGTATCTTTATGTTAAGATATTTAGGCAGTTAACTATTCTAATGGAGATAGGCAGACAATGGATGCGGTAGATCGTGTTGTAGATCAATGGGCTAAGGAGAAGCCCGAACTAGAAACACAACCAATGGCAATGATGGGAAGAATTCTTCGTATCGCCAAATATATGGAGGCTCAAGTAGCAGACCTTCATAAACAGTATGACCTTAAAATGGGTGAGTTTGATGTATTAGCAACGTTAAGACGTAGCGGTAAGCCTCATAAACTCACGCCGTCTGAATTAATTGAATCGATGATGCTCACATCGGGAGCGATGACTAACCGCCTAGACAAGCTTGAGTCAAAAGGCCTTATCGTGCGTGCGCACAGTAAGGAAGATCGCAGAAGTGTGACGGTCCAACTCACCCAAGTTGGGTTAGTATTGATTGAAGAGTTGATCACCAAGCACGTCGATATTCAAAAGCACTTAGTTCGCTCTCTTTCGACAGCCCAGCAAAAACAAGTGAATCAACTACTGAAAACTTGGCTAAATCAATTTGAATAAACACTGAGTGCATTCATAGGGTGGTAGCCAAGCAATGTTGAAGCTAACTGAATTGGTGTGAAAGGAATGAACCCTGAGAACAACCATACCCATCAAAGTTTGGAGCGTCGCCTAAACGAGTTTGTTGCGGCTGAAACCGATTTTCCATTCGGCCCTGAAGTATTGGTGTACAAAGTTAAAGGTAAGATGTTTGCTCTATTGTCTGAACGCGAAGGCAGAAAGTACATTAACCTTAAATGCCAGCCAGAAGATGGGGAAGTGCTCACTGCGCAGTTTGATGCCATTACACCTGGCTATCACATGAACAAGCGCCACTGGGTCACCGTGTATTTAGATGGTGATGTAGAAAAAGGCATGTTGGACGACCTATGCGAACAATCGTATCGGCTGGTGGTTAAAACGTTGCGAAAAGCAGATAGAGAAACGCTGAGCTTATAGCTCAGCGTTTTTTTATTCTCGGCAATACTCTTCAAATCAACCTCAATCATCGGCCGATGTGATTGAAGTCGGATGATCAAACCTTCCTTTTTGTAGATAGTAAACGACTTGGTGGATGGCCTCGGGGTCGTCACGTAACCTCATGTGATTGATCGGCAATTCGATGAAATCTTGCATATTACTTAATTTGGCTGACTCGACACTGACAAGCCCATCATTGGGTTTTTGGAACAGTGAATCAGTGGTCTTAAAAGGCTTGATTCCTGCGATGATTGCAAATTCGTAATTTGGCTCGTTCAATGACTGTGCAAACCCTTTCTTGCTTGTTACGAGAGAGATTGGCACTTCGCCAAACCAGTTCGCCCAAAACCTTGTTGAGTAGTGGTCTGCCACTTCACTGCCATGATTTGGTGTACCGAGCATTACCACTTTGCCTAATCGATTTTGCACTTGTAGGCTATCGTCGGCTTGAAGGTGATAACGGATCAGTAAGCCACCCAGAGAGTGCCCTACAAGGTGCACCACTTGGGCATTTTCAGTGCATTGGTTCAGTTGGTTGCTCGTTTCGTCGAGCATAGCGTCAATGCTGACTCTGACAGAAGAATAATCGAGGACACAGGTACGATAGCCTGCATCGAGCAGACCTTGGTTGAGTGCACTCATTGAGCGCCCACTTTTGGTTAATCCATGAATGACGACGACTAGCTCTGCGTCGTCGTCGTTTGAATACGAAGTTGGTGGTGTGGAACAGGCACTTATTAGTACCACGCAAAGCAGCACTAAACAGCGAAAAAACATCATTGATACTGTCTCACTTGAAAGCGATAAATCTGTTGTTCCTATGATACCAATAAAGCAACAAGGAGTGTCGCTTTCAAATGCCTGCCATTAGTGTATTGAAGACAGTTTGGCTAGATGTTCCATCCAGTGCCAATTTGTTCTTTAAACTCCTAACGCAATGAAAACTCCCAATTAGACGGGCTTGTTTCATATGTAATCTATATACATTCAATAGCCGATTAAAGTTGGTTTGGTAGTACGAAAAATAATCTATCCGAAGAGTTGAAATTAAATTGTTATGTTATAACATACGCTCCCTCTTGTTTTACAGAACGCCAGTCTCTGTATGTATTGTTTTCTATGAAACTATTTCGGTGGTTTATGAATTGCTTTCGCTTAGCGCCTTTGGGCGTTTTTTTTCTTAGTTTCGGGGCTGCATCGGTTTCAGCCAATGATGAAACCGATGAGGTTATGGTGGTGACGGCCACTTCGTATCAAAAGCGTGTATCTGAAGCTCCGGCAAGTGTCTCTGTTATAACGGAAGAAGAGCTTGCATTGTTGCCCTATAACAACCTAGCAGATGCATTGGTTACTACTTCAGGTGTGAATATCGCCGACTTAGGTCAGGGCAAAAAGGGGATTGAAATCCGGGGTATGGATGTATCACAAAGCTTAATTCTAGTGAATGGTCGTAGATTAAGCGGTGCATCAGACATGATGGGTCACTCTAACTTTGAACTACAAAATATCCCAGTTTCTGACATTGAGCGTATTGAAATTATTAAAGGCCCAATGTCTGCCCTCTATGGTTCAGATGCGTTAGGTGGTGTAGTCAATGTGATCACTAAACCAACGGCCAATGAGTGGTCTGGCAGTGTACGTGGCGGCGGTGCTATGACCGTTGACGAAGATGGCAATGCAACGAACATTGAAGCGCGTGCCTCAGGCGCGTTAATCGATGACAAACTACTGATGAAAATTGCCGCGGGACAAACTCAACAAGATTTGATCGAAAATCGTTATCAAGCAGGTGAAACTGACATTGCTGGTAGCAAAAATAAGTTTGTTGACGTCGAACTCAAAGGAATCATCGATGATAGACAAGAAGTCGATCTCGGCGTGAAAGTTGGTCAGAGTGAAACGTGGTACGACAGTGTGGATAGAAGTTCAAACGTTGTACGAAGCACAACAACTTACGACACTTTAGACTACTCATTGGCTCACAATGGCTTTTGGGATTTTGGTGACAGTCAAATTCGAGTGTATGGCACTCGTGTCACTCAGAGTAACGAAAAGAACATCGGTGAACCAAATTCAGGTAATGATGTTGATGAAGATATTGTCGATGGTTATCTGCAATTCTACGCTCATGATGCGCACCATATGACGATCGGTGGTCAGTGGAGCGAACAGCGCTTGAAGAGTACAGATCTAACATCGGGCGGTGATTCCATCGATCAAACGGCGTTGTTTATCCAGGACGATATTGAACTGCGTAACGACCTTTCGTTATTGCTGGGCCTCCGTCATGACGACCATTCCGAGTTCGGTGGCCATACGTCTCCACGTGCGTACTTAGTGTATACGCCTACTAAAAACTGGACGCTTAAAGGGGGCTACGGTGAAGGTTTTAAAGCCCCAACCATAAAAGAGCTTGCTCCTGATTACTACAATACGGTACCGGGCAGAAGTTTTGATATTCGAGGTAATGCGGATCTAAAACCGGAAGTGAATAAATCTTATGAGCTTTCCGCTCAGTATATGTCTGACCGTTGGGACACAACGATTACTTTATTTGACAACAATGTCGAAAACCTTATTGACCTAGCCTATGCCGATACAGTGGATGGCAGAGAAGTTCGAGAGTATGTCAATGTTGATGAAGCGCGGATTAAAGGCCTAGAGTGGTCGGGTAATGTGACACTGTCTCCAGCTTGGTTCGTGAACATGAATCTGACACTACTTGATACTGAAGACAAATCGACAGGTAAGGCACTAGAGAATAAACCTGAGTCTCAGGCTTATGTTGCGTTGAACTGGCAAGCAACAGACGCTTTGACTACCAAAGTGAGTATGCGTCATGTAGGTGAACAGAGCTACGAATCAAGAGGGACATCTCACGATTTACCTTCTTACCAAACCTATGACTTAGCGGCTAACTACAAGATGAAAAGCTTCGATATTTCAATGGGTGTATCCAACCTATTCGACCTCTACCTAGAAGATGAGTCAGAGAACTTCAGTTATGCGATATTGCCGCGTCAAGTATACCTAAATGGCACATATAGGTTTTAATTGATGCGTCGAATAATGAGCAGAGCAGCCAAAATCTGTGGCTGCTTTTTATTGATATTACCATTGCAGGTAATGGCGACGACAGTCGCCATTATTCATACTGATTTTGTTCCTCAAACCAAGATTGAGCGTCTTAAAGGATATGCGAAAAAGCAGCACGTAGAATTGCTTAGTTATACGCCCTCACAGTTTAGCCCTTCGATACTAGAAGGCGTTGACTTTGTTGTAGCGGATACGCCACGAATGCCCGATCGCCAGAGACTGGCTGATATTATCGAAACGATTCCTGAAGAACTCGATTGGGTTATGTTAGGCGGAGGCCCACCAAGCGCAAGTAATCAGGTTGATCCTCACTTTCACCGTTTGCTCATGGGTTACTTTCTCAATGGAACGGTGAACAACTACCATGCCTTTTTTAAAGCCATTGACCTGAAAAACAATGGGCATTCATTAAGTGAATTGCCTCGTCCGGAAAAGGTACCAAGTCACGGCATTTATTATAATGAAGAGGCTGGCATCGGCCTTAATGCATACTTAAGCGCTATTGAGCATAATGAGAACGAACCCGTTTTGGGGTTTGTAATTGCTCGCAACCAGATCATTAATCAAGAGTTTGAACCATTAGAACATCTGATAGCCGCTTCTAAATCGGCTGGTGTTACGCCAGTGGTTTATTATTTGGATGATGAACATGGCTTGGATTGGCCATGGGGTGATATACAACCGACCGCTCTTGTTAACATGACTCACCTCCAGCAAGGTGAAAAACGTAAAAGTGAATTGAAGCGTTTGAATGTGCCAATGATACAAGCTATCCATTTTCGTGAAGGAGATATTGATCACTGGCGAGCAAGTGAAGTCGGCATTGAACAGCGCAGCGCGTCTGTCACATTGGCGACGACAGAAACTTGGGGACTAACCGATCCGCTAATCATCTCTGCTGATGTCGATGAGCAGAAAACCTATATTCCAGAGCAACTTGAACTGCTGTTTGGTCGAGCACATTCATATCATCGTTTAAAAACTAAGCCGACGGATGAGAAGACGCTGGCTGTCATGTTTTGGAATGCCCCTGCAGGGGCGGAAAATATTTCTGCATCTAACCTCAATGTGCCACGAAGTATCGCCAGCATCGCTGATGGGCTGCGTAACCAAGGTTACGACATTCCTGAGGTGAACGAAGACAACATGATCGCTGATGCAAAAGAGCTTCTCTCTGGATACTATCAACCTGAAACGCTACAAACGTTGTTGGATAATGGTTACGCCGTTTCTCTATCTTTACGTGACTATATGCGTTGGTACCGTCATGTACCGATGGAAACGCGCCATTTTATCAATCGCTGGTGGGGCCACCCATTGCGTTATAACGGTTTGTTGCAAGTGAATGGTGAGCCTGCTTTTGTGTTTCCTTTATTGAAAAAAGGGAACCTATGGCTTCTCCCACAGCCGCCAAGATCTGGCAAAGTCGGGGATGCCATCCATGCCGTGAAAGAGCCACCAAATCACCTTTATTTGGCAGCATACCTATGGCTACAAAATCAACACCAGAGCAATCAACTTGACGCACTCGTTCATCTTGGTACACACGGCTCTCAAGAGTGGACTCCAGGCAAAGCGCGTGGGCTTTCGAGCACTGACTTCCCATATCTAACATTAGGTGATATGCCTGTTTATTATCCATACATTCAGGACAATATCGCCGAAGCTATTCAAGCGAAGCGTCGTGGCCGCGCTACGATCATCAGTCATCAAACGCCGACTTTTGGCCCTGCGGGGCTTTATGGTGAATATGTTGAGTTGAATGGATTGCTAGGGGATTACCAGTCTGCTTTACCCGGTTCAGTAAAAGATGAACTCAAGGCTGCGTTAATCCAGAAAATACAAGCACTCAATGTACTCGAAGACATGGGGCTTCAGGCATCTCAGTTAGAAGTCGATTTTGATGGGGTGCTAGAAGCACTCGAAGAGCATATCGATCGTCTTGCTGCTTCATCCGTGCCTTTGGGCTTGCACGTATTTGGTAAAGCAAAATCTCAAAACGAGATTATCTACACCATTTTGCAGCAACAGGGTGACGATCTCATTGAGCATTTTGTTTCAAATCCAACCAGTTTTTGGAAACAGTTTGAAGGCAACATAGAGTCGCTCGAAACCACAGAGCCGTATCAATGGGTTGTGTCTGTATTGGAAGGCTCATCGAAGGTAGAACCTGAACTGGAATCTATCGCGGAAGCAGTAAAGTTGGCATACAAATCGCTGTTGCAACCGAATGAGATCGAAGCGCTCATCAATGGAATGAACGGCGGTTTTATTCAAGCGGGGAGTGGGGGAGATCCTCTACGCAGCCCTTCAACCACGAGTGGCACTAATTTGTATGGTTTTGACCCTGCTAAAGTTCCAAGTGCTGCGGCTTACAGCGCGGCCGAGCAAGAGTTACAAAACCTTTTGGATGCGCACTTGTCAGAACACGGGGAATACCCTGAGAAAATAGCTTTTTCGCTGTGGGCTGGTGAAACCCAGCGTCATTTTGGGATGTTGGAAGCGCAAGTGCTCCGTGCTTTGGGGCTACAACCCGTTTGGGATAGAGGCGGTAACTTAGTGTCTCTAGAAATTATTCCTGAGAAAGAGTTAGGCCGCCCGCGCATCGATGTAGTGATTCAAGCAACATCGGTGTACCGAGACCAGTTTGATGGCTTTATGCTAAAACTTAGCGCGGCAATCGAAGCTTTGAGCCAGCTCGATGACGGTAACGTTATTGCGGAAAATAGCCAGAGTCTTAGCGATGAGCTAAGAGATCTAGGCTACAGCCGCGAACGAGCAAGTATGCTAGCCGCTTTGCGTATTTTTAGTAACGAACCGGGTGACTACGGAAGTGGTGTTAATGATCTTGCCGTTCAGTCCCAAGACTGGGAAGACGACGACGCGTTAGGTGCTCAGTTTACCAACCGACTTCAGTATGCCTATGGCACGCAAGTTTGGGGAGAGAAGCTAGGTGATACCAACTTGTTCGAATCTCAGCTTTCCTCGGTCGATGCCGCTGTTATGACACGCACTAGTCGACTGCATGGGCTTCTATCCACTGATCATCCCTTTGAGTATCTAGGTGGTCTCGCAGCGGCGGTTAGAAGGGCATCTGGTAGTGATCCTTCTTTGTACGTGAATGACTTAAGAGAGTCGAAGAGTCGAACGGTTTCTGCTGGTAAATTTATCGCGGAGGAACTGAACTCCCGCTATATGAACCCTGTTTGGATCACTGCGATGCAAAACGAAGGGTACTCAGGGGCACTCAATATGCTCGACATTACTAACAACCTATTTGGCTGGCAAGTGACTGCACCAGAGACGGTGAGTGATTATCAATGGGAGGCATTAAGTGAAGTCTACATTGATGATAAGCATGACTTAGGCATTAATGAATGGTTCGAGCGCCATCAGCCAGCGGCACAAATGCAGATCATCGAGCGTATGCTGGAAGCGGTGCGCAAAGGGTACTGGGAAGCCGATGAAGCGAGGCTTCAGGCACTGTTGGAACGTCATGAAGAGCTGAAGCCGATGGTGGAGTATCACCAAACACATGACGTTACAGAGCAATTTATCGAACACACCGCTGCTGGCTTTGGTTTAGCAGGTAATGCAGGCCAAGCAGCAAATCCCCCGACAATTTCTGGCAATGTGATGCAAGAAGTTCCCGCTTATGAAGAGCCATCTGTTAGCGATAAACAAATGATGTTCCTCATTGTTTTAATTTTGATTTGTATCGCCGTAGGTGCGATACGACAACACCTTATCTATCGAGAAGTAACCCCATGAATCAACTAGAAACTTTAATTTATCAATTTGCGACATTGTTTATGCAACCAGTCATGGCATTGGTAGTAATCACCGTTGTTTATTCACTTTATGCGCTAGGCCGATTCGGGATGGAACTCGTGCAAAGGCAAGGGAAAAGTCATGTTCCTGTACTGCACCGTTACGCCAAGGAAAAAAATGTGTATCAGAGTGATCTGTTGGAGCTGTGGATCATTAAGCAGTTGGAGCCGCTACGCATTGTGAGTCGTTCAGGTCCAATGCTTGGCTTGGTCACGACAATGATCGCTATCGGCCCTGCTTTAGTAGCAATGGGAGAAGGTGAGATTGATAAAGTCGCTCAAGAGATGATCGTTGCTTTTTCTGCCTCCATTCTCGCTCTTATCGCCGCTAGTATTACTTTCAGTATAATGACAGTACGTCGTCGCTGGATGCTTGAAGACATGTGCGTAATTGAAGTTAAGGAGCCTCAATAATGCGTTTTCTAGAATCTGATGAACTTGATGATCCAATTCTATCGGTCGTCAATATGGTGGACTTGTTTGCGGTGGTGATGGCATTCTTGATGATTTTGAATGTGACGGGAAGTCAATTGCCAGAAGATTCAGTCCTCATCGAAAACCCGGGACAAGAAAACATGAAGATTACTATTAAAGATGGCGAGAAGATGACGCGTTACGAAACTTCTGATGAGATTGGAGAGGGCACGGGAAGTTTAGCTGGCCAAACTTATATGCTTGATGATGGCCGACTTATTTACGTACCTGCTGAAAAATAATCCGCTGAAGTCTAGATAGAAAAACGCTGAGCTTATCGCTCAGCGTTTTTGTTTTTATTTTTTTGGGGGAGGGGGATGCTGCGAGTGTATTAAGCCGCTTCTTTTGCTTTCTCTACTGACTTGGCACCTTTCAACATTGCCTCAACCAATTCCCCTGCGTTGAACTTTTCAAGGGCATCTTGCGCGCCAACTTGATGAGCACGGTCGACTGAAATTTCACTCGATAGGGAGGTATGCAAAATCGTGTAGGCTTTGCTGAGTTCTGGTGTATTTTGAACTTCAAATGCAAGCTCGTACCCATCTAAGCCTGGCATCTCAATGTCACTGACTAACAAATCGATCGCTCGGCCTTCTGCGGCCTCTGACTTCATCAGTTCCAACGCATCCATTCCGTTTTTGCAGATTTGGTATGGAATATTGATGCGATCTAGCGCATCAGAAAGTTGCTTACGGGCAATTGATGAGTCATCAACTAATAGAATATTCATTACTTTCAAACGTTCACGTTCAACATCAGTCAGAATTGGAATATTGGCTGACTCGTACTGCGGGTATATTTTGGATAGCAACAGCTCAACATCTAGCATTTGAACGATTTGATCGTCGAAGTGGGTAATGCCCGTAACGAATACATTCTTACCTGCCGTTTCAGGAGACGGCTCAATCGAGCGCCAATCACATTCAATGATCTTCTCAATCGAACGCACCATAAACGCCACAATCGTGCGTAAACAGTCAGTCACAATAAGGTAGCAGCTCTCGTATTCTTCTGGCTGAATCGGCCTAAAGCCAATTGCGGCCGCCATATCAATCACAGGAACAGTGAGGTCACGAATAGTCACCGTGCCCACCACATGGTGGTGAGAGTATGGGATCTGAGTCGTTGGCATGTAAGGAACGATTTCCCTTACTTTAAGCGTACCGATCGCAAAAAGTTGTTGCTGCGTATTGAGGGTGAACATCAACATGCCTTGCGATTGATTCGCTTTACTGATTGTCTTTGCCATAACTTGTCTCAAACTTGGAACATCTGCGCGTATAGTACCCCATCTAAATATAACGACAATGGGTACGGTAAAAATTTATAAATACTTACTTCATTATTAGCCATAAACTGAAGCGAAGGTTTGATGAATATCGTATTTCGTTACGGTAGAATAGCGCGGATTTTAAGAACCGTATCAGCAGAGACATACCATGGCGAATACCGCAGCAGCGCTTCACATCCTTGTTAAGCACAAAGAACAAGCAGAAGACATCATTAAGCAGCTTAAGAAAGGTGCGAAGTTTCAAACGCTTGCAAAAAAATACTCGACTTGTCCATCAGGTAAAAAAGGTGGCGATTTAGGTGAATTCCGCCGAGGCCAAATGGTTCCTCAGTTCGACAAAGTGTGCTTTAGCGGAGAAACACTGGTCCCTCACCTAGTGAAAACCAAGTTTGGCTGGCACGTTGTGAAAGTGCTTTGGCGAAACTGACATACTTTTATTTGTGTGTTTACCATCCAAAACCCTTGCGTATGCGAGGGTTTTTGCTTTCTGTATGCGAGTTTCGTTGATAGTACTTCCTACTCAATATAGTGTGTTACATAACACCAGTACTAAGGCTAATCTCACATGAAAAAAGCACTTTTATATGTCCGTTTCTCCACTGCAAAACAAGAGCTTGGCGACAGTGTTGAACGACAGACGGAAAAGGCAGAAAGTTGGTGTAAGGATAACAATGTCGAATTGCTTGATAATCGATTTCACGACTTGGGTGTATCTGCATTCAAGGAGGGAGGCAAACGTCCTGCTTTAGCTGACCTAATTGATGTCATAGAAACTGGAAAATTAAGTGTCGATTACTGCTTATTTGAAAACGCAGACCGCCTTACACGTCGTGGTTATGCTCATGCGCTAGAGTTAGTGAACAAGTTGGTTGGCTTAGGTGTAAGTCTCATTATCTTAGATGGGCGTTATATCTACGACAAATCAACGATGGGAAATGGGCTTACTCCAAAATGATAGTTCTTTTGAAGTGAAGCCGATTTGTTATGTGGTTGAAGATGAAAAACAGTGTGAAAAGAGTAAGCCGACCCATTGAAAAGGTCGGCTTTTTGTTAGATTTTTGAAATATCTAAATCGCGATATTCTAATGCAAAGCTGTTATCTTTTGGGATGAAAGCCTCACGTAGGGCAACTTTCGGTTCGTGAGGTTGTCTATTAGCATTGAGCGAACTCACTATGTTGGCAATAAGTCGTTTTTTGTTGCTCGGGAATTTGCAGCCCAAGGTTATACTGCAAATTTGAGCGTTTATTTTATCTCTATCGTTGTTCGGATAGTCGTAGTTGTAGAAGCTTACGGTTTCTCTTTGATTGGAAAATATTCTAACCTCGCTTTCGTACTCCCATTCTTTGTTTTTAGTAAGAAGGTATTGATTAAACACATAAAGGTCTTGTTCCCTGTTCCTTTTAAAGTGGTCGGCATAATCAACTTTTGCTACACCAATACCGCTAGGAAATTCACCGCCAAACCAATATTCAACCATGATGCCTTGATGTTCTTGTGCGTAATGTGACCACATCAACATGGAGTTTTGGTTATTGGAAAGAGAGCAAATCCTATAGTTTGCAGGGTCAACCAGACTGTCAGAGTCAAGTTTGCTTAGAGCGGGTAGTTCAATTGGGTCATTTAGTTGCTCTTTGGAAGCTAGATATAGGTACTGGTTTGTAAGTGCGTCGATAGTGTTAATGTTAAAAGGAGAGTACTTGAATAAAGTGCCTTTTTCGGCGGTAAATACGTGCCACTTGAAACGGTTGGTTAACTCAATGTTGAATCGGTTGCGTAGTGTGTAAAAATCGTTTTCCGATATCTCTACATCCGGCACCTTTTCCGCGCAGTTAAGGTAGTTGCTGATAATGGTATGATTATAGTCCTTAGATAAAGCCATTAAATCTAGGGCAAGTTTATAGTATTCAAGAGCGATACTAAATTCTTCTTTAAAGTCATGGCAGACTCCTATGCAATTATACGACGACATCGTTGGTGTATTGCTTTTGTGAAATTCAGTGACGCTTTCAATTACAAAGTCAAACTCGTTACACTCTATACCCAAGCTGTATAGGCGTTGGTAGTCTTCACTATTCATATCACCATTTGCAAGCTTTGCTTTCATTTCGGTCAGTTGTTGATGGTGAAAGGCGTGATTCCATTTACTTTTAAAGGAGTCTAGCTCCTTACTAAGTGGTTCATGCAGATAGTGATTGATTAGGGAGGGGTTATCGAGCGCGCTGTTAGCATCTTGATATAGACCCATAACGCTAATGGGGTGGTCGAAATCCTTACCTTCCAAAAAAATGTGTTCAAGTTTCTCAATATCATGTTTGCATCGTACAGCATTGTATAGCGCCAGAGATTCGTCTCGTAAAGTGCTAGCTTTGCTGTTAACAAGCTCTAAAGCTTGCTTGTTTGGATTCTGGTTTAGGTAAGATAGGGCTAGTAGGTAGTATAATCGTGGGCTAACCTCGTGTCGTAACATAATGTCGCCCTCAGGCGCTTCTTCATAATAGGTCACTACGTCTTTATATTCTTTTGCTCGAAAAGCCTTCTGCATTAAAACTGTTCGAGTGGGGTTAGGTTTCCCTTTTTGCGCCTCGCTTACGTGTGCTTGATAAATGCTCTTATGGTCTTCGCCTAAAAATTCGTGAACACTTGAGTAGTGCAACTTTGAAAGTGCAAACTCTTTAGTTATAAGCTCGCGGTCGAAATATGCCTTGATGATTTCGATGTTTACCTTATCCATTGTTTTTATTAGGGATAAGGTATCTTCTACTTCATCTAGATAGAAATGAGCAAATGCAAGAATATCTTTTTTACATGTGATTCTATCGTCTTGGACAAATGTTTTGATTGCATGCCAGTCTTGGTGGGAGAACTCTGCCAGTTTACGCACACGAAAAGATAAGTTACGTATTTTATACTCCAACCGCTCAAGTTGACCGCTTTCGTAATCGCTGCTTAGTGACTTTATGCATGAATCAGTAGCGCCATCCGTTTGGAATAAACCCCAGTGTGCATCGACATTGTTAGGATTTAGGGTGATAGCATGTCTATAGAAACATGCAGGTATGTGCTTTTCGTTAAATGAGCGGTAAATCTTACTGGCGGTATCTCCAAGGTAGCGGTAGGCGGATGATTCATCACCATGTCGTGACGTCGCTTCGGTAAGAATGTCATCTAAGTTTTCTTCCTTTAAATACTGGATGAAATAATAAAAACCTAGATACCACTCATTCTCATGAGACTGCCAACAGTTGTCTAGAAAAGTTAGCTCTGAAAATTCTTGATTTTCAATCCAACTAATTATCGCTTTGTCATCAAAGTTGCTCATGTCATCCATTCTTTAAATTGCTTTACCAATATCAAGATTATGCGGGGGACTAAAAACAAAGTCACTTTATTTCATAGGGTTAGTGAGTGATTTGTCAAAGATGAGCTTGCTGTGATTTTTTGATTATCGTGTTAGAATGAGCACTTTACTAAAGTGTTGTACCGCACTTAGTTGATCCAATACCTGAGTTGATGGCAAGTGCGAAGTGTGCTGAATCACTTCGTGCTTGCCTAATTTAGTCTGTTTTACTCTTTAGACTTACATTGCGTCTCTTAACTGTTGTGCAAAATGTTCTAGCCCAGCCTTAGGGTTTCCTAAATGCTTGTAGGTTTTGTCCGAAACAAAATGCTCATTTAAACCCGCGCAAACGTCCCATATACGCTCAATAAACATTGCTTCTTCTGAAGGTAAGCCGAGTTGCTGTACAGCATCTAATGGCATCTGGTTTACTGTTACGTCTGGATTATAGTGTTCAAAGAACTGTTCCGCTGCTTCTTGAAAGGTTAACCCCTTGCTGCCTTGTACTGAATATTTTTGGTTATAGGCTACGGGGTTGCTGATTGCCTGAAAAACATACTCAGCTAGTTGGTGACTATTGGTGAAATACACAGGGTTAGGTAGTTCACCAAATAAGTAGACAGCATTGTTGTCGACAAACCGTACAAACGAGTCAGCAAAAAAAGAGCAGTAAAAGAATGTATAAGGGATGCCGGAATCCTCAATGAACTTCATTCCTGCTTCCCGAATTCTGCGTGTTTCAATAGTGCCGTTATGAAACAGTTCTTCATGGAGTGATTCTAAGCCTGCTATTTGGAGAATGTGCTTTACGTTATTGAGTTTTGCTGCTTCAACAATATTTTGAATACCTTCTCGCTCGGTGTAGAAAGGTAAGCTCATGTCAGTTGTTTCTGTGTTTAGGTGAATATATAACGTTTCTGTTCCCTTTAATGCCTTAGTTAAACTCTGTGGATCACTCACATCTCCTTTGACGATCTCTACATTACTTGGAAGGGTTTTCCTCGCATTTTCTGGATTTCGAGCGATGACTCGTATCGAAACTCCGCTGCTCGATAGCTGTTGGGTGATTGTAGTTGATAGAAAACCAGTGGCTCCGATGATGGTCAGTTCTTTATTGGTCATGTGTTTCTCCCTAGATATGACAAGTTACGAACTGATGATAAACTGTTGGGTATACCCTACAGTCAAGAGAGATTTTTTAATAAGATGAAAATTAGCGAACTTTGTAAGCAAACAGGGCTAAGTAAGGATGGAATTCGTCACTATGAACAGCTTGGTTTAATTTACTCAGAACGTAAACCGGCAGGCTCTCGTTACTACCAAGATTACGCGGATAGTTCATTGTTGCGTATCGATATGATTCAGTGTGGTAAGTCGTGTGGGTTCACCTTGAAAGAGATTAAAACGATTTTTGATAGCGCGGCTTCAGACGAGCTATCTATCGCAGAGTTACGGCCGTTCTTGATTCAAAAGCTAGAAGAGCTGGATCATAAAGCTCAAGAAATCGAAAAAATGAAGGGGATGATAAAGCTCAATTTAGCGGGACTGGGGTGTGAGTAACGGCTTTTAGCGTTGCTACGTGGCGACTTAGAGTTCCAATAAGATTACTCAATACGGTAAAGACTAGGAACCTATAAATGCCCACTACTATGAACCGCGATGTACTGTGGGAAAGGAAGACTCACCAAGTTTTTGGTGAGTCTCTTATTTAGTTATAGCTTGAGCATTTGTGCGCTGCGAGCGGGTAAATTAAAGGTGTGGTAACGAGAAGTGATCACCTGCTTTGTGTCGCTTAACACATCTTTGTACTCCACGTACCAATTAAATTCATGTTGATAGGTGTCGACAGTAATACTGCGTGCTTCCCCACACTTGTTAATGCCCACAATACCATCTTTTGCCCGCTTAAAGAGCAGCGTACATTGGTCGCTGGCCAGCATCGTCATTGGTTTGCCTTGCATTGCATTGTGGAAAGCCAGCATATTCTTCATCAACGTACTATTCCAAACGTTTGCCCAGCGACCATTATCCTTATCTTCATCATCAGGCAATTCGTCGCTGTATATGAGAGGGGTTCCACCGTCTTTCCCAAGGATATAAGCATATGCTAGCTGCTCGTCTTTTGGGTCCATGATTTGATAGCGGAAGCCTTCATTGGTCGGAATATCGTGGGTGATGGTAAAGGTTATTGAGCGCGAATCATCAAGGGCCTGCCCATATGCTTTAGGGTCGTGTAGTTGACTTAGGCTACCGCTCATTGAAAATGCAGAACGAATCGAAGCAAATAAAGGGAAGTCATAGGCTGCATGGTTAGTGTTATTTAAGTAAGGCGCTAAAAATGCTTCGTAACCACTGTCTCCGGCGCCACCGCTGGTGATGACTTCACCGAAGACATGCATATTTCTGATAATTTCGGCAGTAAATATTTGCTCGATTTGATACTGGCTCATGTGCTTAACTGCATCGATACGAAAGCCTTTTACTCCCATGTCTTTCAATGCTTGCAAATACGACCGCTGCTGCGATACCACCCAGTTGTTTGGATCAAGATCTGGTAAACCAGAGTCACCGTTACCGCCACATAAACGCCAATATTGTACGTGGCCTGGGTTGTTCCAGTCGTAAATACATCCAGCAGGGTGGAAGTCGTTAGCGGAGAAAAGACCTTGTTGAAGGCTGCCAAATAAGGTTTGGTTGGCGTAGTAAGAAGAACGCTCGGCGTAATCGGCCAGAACCTCATCACCAGGGTAATTAAGGTCACTGCGTTTCCAACTCTCATTTGCCATGTGATTCAACACGACATCAGCATAAACATCGATACCTACGTTGCTTAGAGCGGCGATCATACTCGCTAAGTCTTGCTTGTTTCCTAAGGGAGAATCAATCACACGCAAGTCTTGTGGCTGGTAACGTGCCCACCATTGTGTACCGCTCGACTTCATTGCCGGTGAGATGAGTACCTTTTTATAGCCAGCTTGAGCAATGTCGTCTGCGTGGGTTGTGACATCGGCATACTTCCAATTAAAGGCGTGCAAAATGGTGTCGGCATTAGCTGTAGTACTTAGTGTGCATGCAGCAGCTATGGAAATGAGTACAGGTGTTATTGGTTTGATGTTCATGAGGTGCCCCTACTATTATTTATTTTTGTGGATTATATGTAGGGCTTCGTTGATTTTGTTTTGAAATATTTCTAGTTCATCTCGAGATCACTTTCTGTTGGGGTGGATTTTATAAAATTGAGTGGATGCAAACAGTTTGTGCGGAACATAACTCTCTACACCGAGTGTGAATGTATGCTTTGCGAGGCCAAATTGTGCATGTGTATTTTTATGTATTAACGACCTCTAAGCTCAAGTCTTTTATCAATTGTTCTAGTGTTTTACGCCCACTGCTGAATGAATGATGCTCGAACTTAAACACACAAAATAGATCGTTTTGATGATAATGGTAATCTTGAAAGCACTCTTCGTCCGACTTTGAGCATGGGTTCACCTCAGACAAATTTACACCTGGTAGGCTCGCTACTCTGAGCGCTTCCCAACCTAACGAAGCATCTACAACTAACCCCAAATTGTAGTGCCCCTCTTGAAACATTTCGATGACATAGGCTTTCGACCGGTGGAGCAGAGACTCCAAGATAAGTTGTTCTTTTAACGGCTGTTCTGACATTGGCGGTTAGTGTCTTTTAGGTGAATTTTCTCGTTCGTTTTGTACCGTAATATGTGTCAATTTAATTACCATTTTGCGCCACATTTCCCGCTTGTTTTGCTCTGTGCTAAGTTGAACAAATTAAATCCATAAATAACAATCAGTTAGAGGAAAAGGTGATCCTCAAAATGATAATTTTGTAGAGAGTGTGATCCATTGTGTCGGTGACGCGTAAAACACAAGTGATTATTGCTTTTACTACTAAAGCATTATGAGAAATCCGTACGTACGCAGATTTATTTTGAAAACTTCAAGACGTTGTCTTGGTGGGTTTAATGGAAATTGATCCTAAGGTTTAGGAATAACATTATGTGTATGAAGAAAACTCTTTCAGTCGCAACGCTGGCTCTTGCAATTACGGCTTGTGGAAGTGACGACTCTAACTCCTCTCTGCAAGCTGTTCACTCTTCAGTGGACGCACCTCTAGCTAATGTTTGGATAAACGGTGACGCGACGCTGACTGGCGTCGATTTTGGCGTGGCTTCTGGGTATCTCAGTGTCCCAACGGGCAACAATACGGTTGAGGTTGAAGTACAGCTACCCGATGGCGCGACAACGACAGTGATTCCAGAGACGACCTTATTTTTAGCAGAGGCACTTAAGTATACCGTTATGGTAGTCGGGGAGGCTGACTCTAGCAGCTCAAACAGTGTAGAAGCATTGGTTCTAAGCCGTCCTGCGAACGGTAGTGCCAACGCCAGCACTTTTGATGTTCAAGTTGTGCATGCAGCGGCCGGCGTGCCTGATGTTGACCTGTATGTGACCGAGCCAGGAGCCGATATTAACAGTGCAAGTGCTGTCGATACACTCGCTTATAAAGACGACACCGGAGTGCTAAATCTTGCAGCAGCGACATACCAGATACGCTTAGCGTTGGCGGGTACCAAAACCGTTGCATTCGATTCAGGTAGCGTGACGCTCAATGCAAACTCTGAACTAACCATTGCAGCGATTCCCAATCAAGACAGCGACGGGAGTTCACTCGTTAAGCTTTTAGTGATGGATGGCTCTTCTTACTCCACTCTTTACAATTCATCTGAAAAAGCAGAAATACAAGTCGGCCACTTAGTGGATGATGCACCGCGTGTAGACGTGTCCTTAAATGGTAGTGAGGCTATCTCGGATCTTGATTTCAAGGAAGTTGAAGATTACACCGCGGTTGATGCAGGGACATATGATATTGGGGTTTACCCTGACAACACTCCGGGAAGTTTGGTCATCGACGCTCAAGATGTGGAGCTGAATGCGGGTATGGATTACGGTATTTTCGCTATTGATGAGTTGGCAACTATTGAAGCTCTAGTGGTTGAAACCGACAGACGAAGTGTGGCGACTAGTGCTAAGTTGAGTGTGATTCATGCAGCTCCGAGCGCTTCTACTGTGGATGTATATCTGACTGCTAGCACGGATTTCGCCTCAAGTTCTCCAGCGATTGAAGGGTTTGAATACAAAGCGGATGTTCAGGGGATTTATGTCGCAGCAGGTGACTACTACGTCACGGTAACGCCTACTGGTACCACAACTGCTGCAATTGGACCTGCGATGGTAACGCTTGATGACGGTGTGGTTTATCAAGCTATCGCGATAGATGATGGTACTGGTTTCGATCTCATTGTTGATGCCATCACCGATTAAACCGTCGTGAAGAATAAAGCCCTCTAGATGAGGGCTTTTTAGTATGAAGATACTTCAATGTGGAAGTGGCATGATTAGCTCAGTAAATCATTAATTAGTCGCTTATTAGTTTGCAAACTAATCACTTTGCAGAACATACACTTAGTAGCTTAGTTCGAGCGAAACACCCGAGTAAGCGCTGTAACCTTTGAGCATGACGTGATAGGTCGTGCCCGGCACGGCTGAAACTGTGCACTGCTCGTTATTGCCATAGCGATATGGGCGACAATCCCAAGAGCTCGTGGTTGGTTTGCTTCCCGCTTTTAGATAAAGGTCGACATCACCCGTTCCGCCTGAGACAGAGACGTTCGCGGTAGCAGCGCGATCAACCGTAAAGGTATAGAAGTCTTCTGCTAAGCGATTGCCTGTTAGCTGAGTAATCGGAGTGTTGTTTTGCAGTTCACCATCCGTAGGCGGTTGAGTGACACAGTCTGCGTTGACTCCCACTTGGCTAAAGGCATCAACAACGTCTGCAACTGAGTAGTTCATATCTTGCGCGGCTTTGGCTACACCACAGGCGCCCGCATCAAAGGTACTGTTTGCCGTCCAGTAAAGTTGGTTTGCTAGAGTGAATACTTCGAACCCTTTACGTACATCCCAACCCGATTTGTTCGCCAATAGATAGTAGGCTCGATTAAATACGCCACTTGAGTAATGGACGTTAAGACCGTCGTAGTACTGGGACGCATGGTCGATTGACTTGCCATCTTTCGAAGGTTGGTCGAAGTAGCGCAAACCTCCATTTCCTTTGAAGATGTCAGCACCGACAATCCAGTCTACGCTGCCTTTCATGTAGTATTCAGCCGCTTCGCCCGCAATATCTGAATAGGCCTCGTTCATACCGCCAGACATGTTTTTGTATACCAAGCCAGAGTTTTGCTCAGTGAAGCCGTGGCTGACTTCGTGCGCACTGACATTGATGTCTACCAGTGGGTAGAACGTATTTTGGCCATCACCAAATGTCATGGCTGAGCCATCCCAAAAAGCGTTTTCGTAATTACTGCTGTAGTGCACGCGCATCGTCAACTGGAAAGTCAAAGGAGCTGTGTTCATCCAGTCTTGGAACATGTCGAATACGACACCGCCAAAATAGTGCGCGTCGTTAAGAGGGGAGTATGCGCCGTTGACCGTTTTATGGTCATTGTAATTGCTGCTGTCGTTACAGGTGTAACTGAATGCGGTGGTTCCCGTCGTGCCGTGATTAAGGTTAACGGTTTTTACCGCGGCATTGTTCATCGTACAGGTATTGCCCACTTTCTCGACGGAAAACGACGGGTAGTCAGATCCATAGTGATACTGACCGGTTTTTATGTTGCCGCCAGGGCCTGTACCCGAAGCGCTGGCGTGGTTTAGTCCATCCCAACTTGATAGAACTTCACCTGTGTTGGCATCGATGAAAAAGAACGGACGAGCTGGGTCGGATTCTGCTACGAAAAAGCTCACTAAGTAGACGACTTGCGCTTGGCTGTTTTCATCCAGCCTCACCATCAGCTTCGCGCTAACGTTCTCGGATTTAAACGCTTGCCCAGCAAAGGATTGAGACTGAAAGGTTTGCTTTGCGATGTCAATTGCCTGCTTGTCAGCTAAGCGAGGAGTGATTGTCGGTATATCATCACTGATCCCTTGTGCCATAAAGCCCTGAACCTCGGAGACGATCTGCTGCACTTGAGTGGCAACCACCGCGGTGTCGAATACCGGGAGCCCTTGGTACGTTTGTTGGTAGCGGACTTTGATCTTACCGTTTGGCAAACGTACTTCTTTCACTGCTTCAAAGCCATTTTCTACGGGTGCGACGCTGAATCTTTGCATGGTAAGAGCGTTTTGAATCAGTGATGCATCGGTGACAGGAACCATCTCTGCAGCGGTGACTGGTAAAGAAGCTGCTACTGCAAGTGCGAGTAGGGTGTAAGTCTGACGTTGTCTTATTTTCATTGTTATATCCCAATGGTGTTATTTGTAATTTCCTTTGCTAACTGGGGAGAATGGGGCGATTTAGCGTGCCAACCTCTCGTTATAGCTTGAATACCATGGGTGGGTTTTATTCGTCTCGCAAATGAGATGTGAAATTAATTTTTACTGAATGGCAACTGAGAATGACAGTAAAAATCAGTTCGATTTGTTACTGATTTTTATGTCGATATTTATTGAATTCAAAATCATAACCTTATGAATACTTGATATTTTTATGTGCTACAAACTTGGCATAAGACTATCAATAATCCGCTCGAGAGGCTGCTCACAAATACTAATGCCGATGTTGCTTAACTTGCAGGAACGAAAAAGCCCTCGAATGAGGGCTTAGAAAGAGTATGTGAACATAGTTAATGGTGAGCGGTTAGGCGACCATTTCATCGCTGAACAATTGGGCATGGCCAATGCCATTAAGAGCGCAGCTTTCGTCGACATCAGAGACATCACCGCTGACGCCAACGGCACCTAGCACTGTGTTTTCCGAATCTCGTATCAGCAGCCCTCCTGGAACTGGAACCATATTACCGTGAGCGAGTACGTTCACTGCGGAGATAAACGCAGGTCGATTGTCTGCATCCTGTGCGAGTTTGCGTGAAGAACACCCTAGTGCCAATGCACCCCAAGCTTTTGCGACCGCGATGTCTGGTCGCATCATGCTGGAGCCATCTTGTCTCTGTAGAGAGATGAGTTTCCCTCCACTGTCGAGCACGGCCACTGTGAGTGGAGCACTGTTGGTTTTCTGTCCCGCCTGAAAAGTACCATCGATGATGGTTAACGCCTGTTGTAGTGTCAAACTTCCCATGTTATCTCCTAATCTTTGAGTTGACCTATGCTTTGGCTGCTCCCTTTAGCAACTCATAGCTTGGTAAGGTCAGGAAGTTGGCAAAGGTGTCTGCCGTAGATAGCTCATAAAAAAGGTCAGCAGTTTCTTTAAAGCGACCTGCGGCATAACGAGTATCGCCAACTTCCTGTTGGATAGTGTCTAGCTCTTGATAGAGCCATTTATGAAATAGTTCTGCGGTAAAGTTCTGACCGTCATCGAGCGATACGCCATGGTGAATCCACTGCCAAATGTTGGCTCGTGAGATTTCCGCTGTCGCCGCGTCTTCCATTAGGCCGTAGATTGGCACACAGCCATAACCACGAATCCAAGCTTCGATGTAGTACAGAGCAATACGAATATTTTTACGCACACCCGCTTCATCTCGTGTTCCGCTACATGGTTTTAGTAGCAAAGAAGCGTCGATGGTGTGAGTCGGGCTTTCGAAGTCCATTTGGTTTGGCTTACCGCCAAGGTTCTTGTCGAAGATAGACATCGCCAGATCAACCAGTGCCGGGTGCGCTACCCAAGTACCGTCGTGACCATTGCGTGACTCACGTTCTTTATCTTCAATTACTTTCGCTGTAACGCGCTCCATCTCTGCTGGGTCTTTGGCAGGAATGAATGCCGACATACCACCCATCGCTAACGCGCCGCGCTCATGGCAAGTGCGCACTAATAGTTGGCTGTAAGCGTTAAGGAACTCTTTATCCATACCGATGCCATGGCGATCTGGCAGAATACGATCTTTGTGATTTTTGAGTGTTTTAATGTAGCTAAAGATGTAGTCCCAGCGTCCACAGTTCATTGCAACGATGTGGTCACGCATTGCATACAACATTTCTTCCATCTGGAATACAGCTGGCAGGGTTTCAATCAGCACTGTCGCACGGATTGTGCCGCGCTCTACGCCAAAATGATCTTCAGTGAAACTAAAGACATCGTCCCACCATTGTGCTTCTTCCATGCTTTCTAGTTTAGGGATGTAGTAGTACACACCTAATCCTTGCTTAGCGCGGGCTTGGTAGTTGTGGAAGAAATACAGTGCGAAGTCCATAAGACAACCCGCAATAGGTTGGCCATTGAATTGGATAGATTGCTCTGGCAGGTGCAGGCCTCGTGGTCGAGCAATCAAAAGTGCAGGATCGGAATTCAGCTTGTAGTGTTTGTCTTTTTTATCATCGTAGTAGCTGATGGTTCCAAGGTTTGCGTCACGTAGGTTAATCTGGCCCTCCACCATATTTTCCCACGTTGGTGAAGACGCATCTTCAAAGCAGCACATAAAGACTTTTGCGCCAGAGTTAAGAGCGTTAATCACCATTTTACGGTCTACTGGACCTGTGATTTCAACACGACGGTCAAGCAACTCTTTTGGCGGCGTTGCGACTTTCCATGACTTATCATCACGGATCGCTTTTGTATCCGCGCGGAAATCCGGTAGGGCTCCCGCATCAAATTGAGCTTGCTTTTCATCGCGCGTTTGAAGCAACGCATCACGGCGTGCACCAAACTTATTTACTAGGGTTTCTAAGAAGGCTAATGCCTCTTCGGAAAGGATTTGATCGTACTCGGCATTCGCAGTGTCACCGAGTACCTGCATACAGGCATTTTGGCCAGCGTCTGCTTCTCTGTCCGTAACATCGTTCAAAATCATTGCTCGTCTCCTTTAAACAATACCTTTCGATTTTGTATACAAAAAATAAGTTACAGGAATACTTATATTGGAAATTGTGTAAACAATCAAAGGGTATTTAACATTTATTTTTCATTCGTAAAATTTCAAAATTATTTTTACGTAAAGATATTTTATGTAAAGTCAATGTGGCTAGGTTTTATGGGGTTAGTAAGCACTTAGGGTTAATGCTCTATGTTGTAAAAATGTTGATTTTGGGGTTGCGTAATTGCCGATATGCTTTCATAGTACACAAAACAAGTTTGAATTGTATACAATCGAAACTGGAGGTTCGAATGGCAAGAATGAAAGCAATCGAAGCAGCGGTTGAAGTACTAAAGCGAGAAGGAGTAGATATCGCTTTTGGTGTTCCAGGTGCAGCAATTAACCCTATGTACGCAGCAATGAAAAAACTGGGTGGCATCGACCACGTCCTTGCGCGTCACGTAGAAGGTGCATCGCATATGGCGGAAGGCTATACACGTACTAATGATGGCAACATCGGCGTATGTATAGGTACTTCGGGCCCAGCGGGTACGGATATGATTACTGGTCTTTACTCTGCGTCGGCGGACTCGATTCCAATCCTTTGTATCACAGGTCAGGCGCCGCGTGCTCGACTACATAAAGAAGATTTCCAAGCCGTAGATATTGAGTCTATTGCAAAACCAGTGACTAAGTGGGCAACCACTGTACTAGAGCCAGCTCAGGTGCCACGTGCTTTCCAAAAAGCATTCCACCTAATGCGTTCTGGTCGCCCTGGTCCTGTACTGATTGATTTGCCATTGGATGTTCAGTTAACTGAAATCGAATTCGACATCGATACGTATCAACCGCTTGAACCCTACAAGCCAACGGCGAGCCGTGAGCAAGTAGAAAAAGCAATGCAAATGATGTGTGAGTCTGCAAACCCAGTCATCGTTGCTGGTGGTGGTGTCATCAACGCAGGTGCGCCAGAGTTACTGCAGCAATTTGCTGAAATTACCGGAGTACCTGTTATTCCAACGCTTATGGGCTGGGGTTCTATCCCAGACGACCACGAGCTAATGGCAGGTATGGTTGGTCTGCAAACTGCACACCGTTACGGTAACGAAACCCTATTGAATTCGGATTTCGTATTCGGTGTTGGTAACCGATTTGCAAACCGCCACACAGGTTCGCTAGATGTATATACCAAGGGCCGCAAGTTTGTTCATGTAGACATCGAGCCAACACAGATTGGTCGAGTGTTCTGTCCAGATTTAGGCATAGTGTCGGATGCTAAAGCGGCCCTTGAACTTATGGTTGAAGTTGCGCGTGAGTGGCGCGATGCAGGCAAGCTTCCTAATCGCAGCGAGTGGGTAGGTGAGTGTCAGCAACGCAAGGCAACCATGCTACGTAAGACGCACTTCACGGAAGCACCAATTAAGCCAATGCGTGTTTATGAAGAAATGAACAAAGCCTTTGGCCGAGAGACGTGTTACGTAAGTACGATTGGTCTATCGCAAATTGCTGCGGCTCAGTTCCTACATGTGTACAAGCCACGTCACTGGATTAACTGTGGTCAGGCGGGCCCATTAGGTTGGACAACGCCAGCTGCTCTAGGTGTGAAAGCTGCTGATCCAAGCCGTGACGTTGTTGCAATCTCGGGTGACTACGACTTCCAATTCATGATCGAAGAATTGGCGGTAGGTGCGCAGTTTAACCTGCCATACATCCACGTATTGGTGAACAACTCTTACCTGGGCCTAATCCGTCAAGCGCAGCGCCAGTTCGACATTGATTACTGTGTACAACTTGCGTTTGAAAACCAAAACGCGCCAGAGCTAAATGGCTACGGTGTTGACCACGTAACAGTTGTTGAAGGCCTTGGTTGTAAAGCGATTCGTGTAACCGACCCAGAGCAGATGCAAGAAGCTTTCGCCCAAGCGCGTGAGCTAATGAACAAGCACAAGGTTCCAGTTGTTGTAGAGGTGATCCTAGAGCGAGTAACCAACATAGCAATGGGTGTGGAGATTAATGCGATCAACGAATTCGAGCCGCTTGCCGAGAGTGGCGATGATGCACCGACAGCCTTGTCGAACCAATCTTAGTGCACATGGAAACATAGGGGTTGCTGGATTTCGTGGCTCACCCAGCGTGAGCCACCAATTCTCAGCTATTCACTGCACGGAACAGGCTGACTCTACTAAGCAACAAGAAGAACAGCCAAAAAGAACCAACAAGACTCTGTTAAAGAGCCTCAAAAGAAAGGACAAAAACATGCCGAAATTTGCTGCAAATTTGTCGATGTTATTTACCGAAGTGGACTTCTTAGACCGCTTTGATGCTGCCGCTGATGCTGGGTTCCAAGGGGTAGAGTACCTTTTCCCATACGCGTTTAGCGCACAAGAGATTAAACAAAAGCTGGAACAAAACAACTTAGAGCAAGTGTTGTTTAACCTACCAGCAGGTGATTGGGATGCTGGTGATCGCGGAATCGCTGTCGACCCAAACCGTATTGAAGAGTTTCAAGCAGGCGTGCCTAAAGCGATTGAATACGCAAAAGCGCTAGGTTGCTCTCAAGTGAACTGTTTGGCGGGTATCGTGCCAGATGGTGTGACAGAACAAGATGCGCACAACGCGTTTGTGATTAACCTGCGCTTTGCGGCTCAAGCCCTAAAAGCGGAAGGTATTGCACTTGTGATTGAAGCAATCAACACACGCGATATTCCAGGCTTCTTCCTTAACACAACCGAGCAAGCGAAAGCGGTTATCAAGGAAGTCGGCAGCGACAACATTTCTGTTCAGTACGATATCTACCACATGCAGATCATGGAAGGCGATTTAGCCCCAACCATGAGCGCAAACATTGGTCAAATCGCACACGTTCAGTTAGCGGATAACCCAGGACGCCACGAGCCGGGTACCGGCGAAATTAACTACCCGTTTGTGCTTAAGCACCTAGACGATCTTGGTTACCAAGGTTGGGTGGGGTGTGAGTACAAACCAAAGACAACAACGTCAGAAGGCCTTGGCTGGCTTACTCAGTACCGCTAATTGCGGTGGCATTAGCTGCATCAATACAGCTAAACATCATGTTATGGAGAACTTAAAATGAAAATTGCATTTATCGGTACAGGTATCATGGGTAAGCCTATGGCGGCGAACCTACAAAAAGCGGGTCACCAGCTAGTATTCACAGACCACTTTAACCCGCCACCAGCAGATCTTGTTGCTGCAGGCGCAATCGTGACTCACTCACCTAAAGAAGCGACAGAACTGGCAGATGTGACCATTCTAATGGTACCGAACACACCGCAAGTTGAAGACGTACTATTTGGTGAAAACGGTGTTGAGCAAGGTCTAGGTTCAAACCCAGCAAGCAAACTCATCATCGATATGAGCTCAATCTCGCCTATCGCGACAAAAGCGATTGCGGCACGCGTGAAAGAAAGCGGTGCTCAATACCTAGATGCACCAGTATCTGGCGGTGAAGTGGGCGCAGTTAACGCGACGTTAAGCATCATGGTAGGTGGCGACCAAGCAGCATTCGACCAAGCTCGTCCACTATTCGAAGTGATGGGTAAAAACATCACACTCGTTGGTGAAAGCGGTGCAGGCCAAACGTGTAAAGTGGCTAACCAAATTATCGTTGCACTGAACATTGAAGCGGTATCGGAAGCGCTAGTATTTGCTTCTAAAGCAGGTGCTGATCCAGCACGCGTTCGTCAAGCACTACTAGGCGGTTTTGCTAGCTCTAAGATTCTTGAAGTACACGGTGAGCGTATGGTTGAAGGTACGTTCGACCCAGGCTTTAAGATTGCACTACACCAGAAAGATCTTAACTTAGCACTGACTGGTGCAGAGCAACTAGAAGTGGCATTACCAAATACAGCCAATGCACAAGAACTGTTTGAAGATTGTGCAGCAATGGGCGGTGAGAACTGGGACCACTCTGCGCTAATTAAAGCGATTGAGAAACGTTCTGGTCACTCTATTCGCAAGTAGGTTCGCCTACACAAAGCAAGTGTTACAAAGGTAGGGTAAGGCAGAGAAGTTATTCCGTTTCTTTGCCGGTACTTAAACCGCTTAACTAGGTTTTGAGCAGCCTCACCGGGCGGTTTAAGTATCATTTTTTCCTCATAAATCGCGTAGTTTCGTCTCCTTTTATGCGCGTTCCCGTTGTAAAGACAAAAGTTGAAGTCGGGCCTTCCTCCACTTCATTCTTAGCAGGCGCTTTTGTTTTCACATCGGGATTTTTTCTTTCTCAATTCGGAATCTATCAACTAAGGAGTGGCTGATGGACATCGACGCTAAACAGTTTCTACACACCCTTTTTCAAAGCGCAGTCAACCAAGCATTACCTACTGGTCATATCGAGCAGTACCTTCCTGAATCTCTGTTTTACAACTCAGCCAATCATGGTGGCAGAACCGTAGTGATTGGTGCAGGTAAAGCCGCGGCTTCCATGGCTCTGGAGCTAGAACAGGTATGGCAGCGCCGCAAACAGCAAGACTTAGCCATGGGCGAACTGGAAGGGTTAGTAGTGACTCGTTACGGCCATACAGCACCCTGTGAACAAATTGAAGTCATTGAAGCGGCGCACCCAGTTCCTGATGCCATGGGGCTAGAAGTTGGCCAACGCGTGGTTGAGTTGGCAAAAAGCTTGAATGAAGAAGATACGGTTATTTGTCTGATTTCTGGCGGGGGTTCCGCGCTACTGAGCCTACCTGCACCGGGAATTTCATTAGCTGAGAAGCAAGCGATTAACAAAGCCCTGTTGAAGTCGGGTGCTGCGATCGATGAAATGAACTGTGTACGTAAGCATCTTTCTGCGATTAAAGGCGGTCAATTAGCAAAACTCGCGTATCCAGCGCAAGTAATTACGCTCGCCATCTCCGATGTACCGGGCGATGATTTTAGTGTGATTGCGTCTGGACCAACGGTACCAGATAGCACGACACGCTTTGATGCTTTAGCGATTCTAGAGCGTTACGAAATTGATATACCTACATCGGCATTTAACTGGCTTAATAGCGAAGAGTCGGAAACGGTGAAACCACAAGATGAATGTTGGTCTCGCTGCGTCAATCACTTAATCGCAACACCACAAATGTCGCTCGATGCGGCGGCTGCAGAATCAGAAGGGCTTGGTGTTCGCGCCTATGTACTGAGTGATTGCATAGAAGGTGAAGCTCGTGAAGTAGCGAAAGTGCACTCTGCCTTGGCTAAGCAAGTCGCGCAACAAGGGCAGCCCTTCGAAAAGCCATGTGTCATTATCTCTGGCGGTGAAACTACGGTAACGGTTAAAGGCAATGGTCGAGGGGGGCGTAACTGTGAGTTCTTGCTCAGCCTATACAATGAGTTAAAAGGCGTCGAAAACATCTACGCACTGGCGGCCGACACGGATGGCATTGATGGCGTCGAAGACAACGCTGGAGCGTGGATTACGCCGCAAACCTGGCAAGATGCACAAAGCAAAAACTTGAAGGCGGAAGACTACTTAGCCGACAACAATAGCTATGATTTCTTTGGTCAGACAAACTCATTAATTTTTACTGGCCCAACGCTTACTAACGTCAATGACTTTAGGGCAATTTTGGTGCTTTAACTAAAGTCCCGTTACATAGATTTTAAAGGCGCTTGCACAATGTTGTGCGAGCGCCTTTTTTTATGGATTATTGTCCTGAATAATCCACTTTCAGCATTATATAGTGAGGTGTTTCTAAATAAATTCGAGTACGTAATGTGATTGCGGTCACGTATAAGTGTAATTGATAATTGATCTCATTCGTATTTGAGTGCAACATGCGCGCCTTATTGGGATTTTGCATATTTTGGCGCGTTTTATGAAATTGATGAATGCTGTTTATCTGTCGCTTTCCATGATCGTATTGCCTGTGTTCGCACTGGGTGATTACGATTGGCTTAGGGATGATACTCGCAGTGATGCTCGCGTAAAGCAATTTCTAGTTGAGCAAAATGCTTATGCAAAACAAAACCTTGAACCTGTTCGAGGGCTCTCTGAACAGCTGCTAAGAGAATGGAAAATTGGCAGCATCACAAAAGCTCGTCGTCCTTGGATTATCAAAGGTCAATTCGAATTCGCAATTCAAAAAGTAAATGGTCAACGAACCTTGTTACAACGCGAGTTATCGACGGGCGCCGAACGTTCATTACTCGACATCGAAGCTAGAGCTACGTTGCACAGTTACTATCAACTTGGGGCATGGAGCCTATCACCTAATAAACGTCTACTTGCTGTGGCGGAAGACATCACAGGCAGTGAATCTTACCGAATCTCGCTCATTAATCTTCAGGACGGCTCGGAAACCGCAGTGGCGACAGGCCATGATGCAACGCTGATTTGGGGTTCGGATAGCGCAAGTCTATATAGCGTGGTGCTAACTGGAACTGACGCACGGCCATCACGACTAGTCCAATATCACTTGCCGAGCGGTAAGCACAGTGAGCGACTAATTGAAAAAGATCCCGGCTGGTTATTGTCTGCGTATCAAGCCTGCAATCAAAGCTATGCGGTGGTTCAAGCCAACAATGAGAATACCAGTGAGCAGCGACTACTAAACTTGAGCACTGGTGAACTTTCTTCACCAGTTCGGACACGTACAGAAGGTGCAGAGTACTACCTAGACGTAGCTCAAGACACCCTGTTTGTGAACAGCAATCATCAAGGGACATTTGCACTCTATCGCGCCGGTTTATATGAGAATGCACAGCCAAATCAGTTGGATTTGACTGCTGAATGGCGACCGTTTTCTAATTTAGGCGTGCAAGGGGCGTTGAGAAACTTTTACTTGTTTGATGGCGGCGTAGTACAAGTTATCCAAAATCTAGGACGTGAAACACTTGTCATCTCTGAGTTTGACGGGAAGGTGAAAAATCATGTTGAACTTGTGGAGTCAGGACGCGTTGGTTGGGTAGGGCAAGTAGGAGACTTTAGCAGCAATACTCTTTACATTCGCAGTATGTCAATGATAGAGCCTCCTACATGGCGCAAGCTTGACGTTGTAACTGGGGTTGTTTCTTTGACAAGCCAAGACCTTTACCCAAACTACAGCCAGCTCGATTATCGCACTCAACAGATCACGGTTCGCTCCGGAGAGTTAGATATTCCAGTTACATTAGCTTATAAGCCATCAGCGCTTAGCAAAAAATCTGGGGTACTTCTCTACGGTTATGGGGCGTACGGTTTCACGATGAAACCTTATTTTATGCGCCAGACAATTTCACTGTTGGATAAAGGGGTAATCTATGCTGTAGCCCACGTTCGTGGTGGCGGCTATTTGGGCGATCAATGGCATGAATCGGGAGTGGGGATTCATAAGCAAAATGGAATCTCAGATTATCTTGCTGTAGCTAGAGCGCTGACACAATTTAAAGGTGGGATGCGCCCAATCGCTGCGGTGGGGTCGAGTGCGGGTGGGACCATGATTGCGGCGGCGATTAACCAGTCTCCAGAAGTGTTTACCACTGCGGTACTCAATGTTCCGTTCGTTGATGTGGTTGCCAGTATGTCTGACGCATTATTGCCACTGACGGCGCAGCAATACCGGGAATGGGGAAACCCAAATGAACCGAGTCAGCGCCAAGCCATGTTAGCTTACGATCCAATCCACAACGTAAAGCCACAAGCTTACCCGTCTCTTTTGGTTCGTATTGGCTGGAACGATAAGCGAGTCCCTTACTGGGAAGGCGCTAAGTACCTTTCATTAGTCAAAGACGCAACGACGAAAAGTCGTACTCAATTACTGGTTACCAATTTTAACGGTGGTCATAGAACGGATTCTCGGCACGCTCTAGAGCAACAGGCTATGGATTACGCCTTCTTAATCAAACAACTACAACAAGCTGACTAATCGGAGTCATTAATGAAACTCTCTCTCGTGAATGCTGCTGTGCTGACTGCACTGGCGGCAGGCCAAGTGCATGCTGAATCTGACGTAATTACTTTTGAAGAAGTGGTCGTTACAGCCAACAAATATGAAGAATCGCTATCTGAAACGGCAGGGTCTGTGGCTGTGATTGAAGGTAAAACCTTGCAAAAAGAAGGTGCGACGGAGCTTTATGATTCATTAGACAAAGAACCAGGCGTGAGTGTAACGGGAGGAGCAGGTAGACCACAGAACATTACTATTCGTGGTATGACGGGCAACCGAATTGTCATCGTAAAAGATGGTATCTCGCTGTCAGATGGTTTCGGAGCAAGCGATCTCAATGACAGCGCCGGAAGAAATTCTTTTGATGTGTCATCTTTGAAGCAAATTCAGGTGGTTAAGGGAGCGAGCTCAACAAGCTACGGTTCAGGCGCAATCGGTGGGGTAGTGATTTTACAATCCAATACACCTGAAGATTTTCTTGATGGAGAAAACTTCTATGCGGATGTGAACGGCACCTATACGGGGATCAGCAACAAATACCGTGGCAGTTCTAATCTTGCATTCCGTTCCGGCAACACTAGCAGCCTTCTGAGCGCGGCATACTGGACCGGGGAAGAAACCCGCAACTATCAGCAAGATTTGTACAATCGAGAAGTAGACGGAGTTAGTGCAGAGTATGCGATTCATCACCAAGTCAATGATCAGTGGTTGATGAAAGCCAAGGCAGAGATGTACTCAGAAGCGATGGAAAGAGTAGAGGGAACGGCTTCTATTCAACCAGACGGCATTTGGAGCATCCAAGACTTCTATCAAGAAAATACCACGGAGTCTTACCTATTTTGGGTAGGTGGTGAGTATCAAGCGGAACACGTATGGATGGACAAGCTTGATAGCAAAATCTATTACCGCAGCACCGAGTTTGAAGAATACAACAATCGTCTCATGTCACGAGAGAACCTAGGTATCACGGAGCAACGACGAGAACAGCAAAATCGTTCATTCCGAGATGAACTGATTGGTTGGTCTGCCGATTTTGATAAAGAGATCGATGCGGGTGATATCTACCACACCTTGGTTTACGGAGCGGTGATTGAAACCGCTTTTCATGAAAGGCCCGTTAATAAGACCGTGTCAGATTGGAATGGTACTTCTGAAACAAACTCCTATCCATTTGCACCAGCGCGTACGTACTCAATGGGTATGTTTGTTCAAGATGCCATGACCATTCAAAACTGGACGGTGATGCTAGGGCTACGGTTTGATGCTCACCAACTGACTGCGGATAAAGAAGACGCAATTGGCGTTGATGGGCTAGAAGACAACAGCAGCAGTGAACTGTCTCCAAGTGGATCAATTGCGTATCAGTTCACGCCTAATTTCAATAGCTACCTGAGCTACAAGCACGGTTACCGCGCGCCTGAATACGACAAAGTGTATGGCTATGCGAACCACGACTTTGTACCAATTACTCCGTTCGTTATTTTGCCTAACTATCAGTTAGAAGCGGAAACTAGCGACAGCTTTGAACTTGGCGCGAAATACGACGATGGCTCATTGCGGGTGTATGGCGCTGTGTTCTACAACATGTTCGAGAACTTCATCGATGTCGTCGACACTGGGTTTAACCAATCAACTGGGCTATTTGAAAAACGTTACGAAAACCTAAGTGATGTGGAATCGTATGGTGCAGAGGCGACCATTGAATACCTAATTGCTCGTGATTGGACCGTGTCGAGCAAAGTTGGCTGGGTAGATGGTAAAGATGCAAATGGTGAGTATATCCGCTCCATCACACCACTAGAAGGTAACGTGGGATTGGATTACGACGACAGTAAGTTCAATGGCTATCTGCGCCTGAACTGGGCTGATGCGATGGACCGTACGCCAAGCTGTGCCGATACCTTAGGAATTCAAACGGATTGTGCGCAAACTGCGGGTTGGGCGACGGTTGATCTCGGCATCGGTTACGACTTCAGTAAGGACTTCTATGTCAACGCGAATCTAATCAATGTGTTCGACAAAGAATATGTGCGTTATCAGGATGTTGCTGGTCTCATTGATTCGCAAACTCGTTTCTCGACCGAGCCTGGTCGCTATTTCACAGTGAATGCACATTATGCATTCTAAGGTCATGAGTATGAGTAAACTATGCTCTGCAATTGCGCTTAGTATTGTCTCTCTTCCTGCTCTTTGCGGTGAGTGGGATTATCCAGCAGGTAATGAAAACGTTTCTGATAGCGCAGCAGCAGAAAACTACGTTGAGATCCATTACCCAGAGCTAGAGGGAGTGTCTCATCGTTACACTACAGAGAGTCATTTAGGCTTTCAGTATAACTTCGATATTACAGACGATGGAGAGTACAAACACCAACGCACCATTGTCGTACATACCGATAAGTCGGGGCTGGTGCAGCGAATTTATAAAAGTTTCGCCGACACCATTCTCATTAATGGCGAGCCTTCCACATCCGCTGAGCTGGAAGCGCCGAGAAGGTTGAAAGCAGAAGTACCACCTGAGCTGTCTTCTGGAACTTTGGTGACTGCGACCGTAAATATCGTCGACCCAGACTTGCGCACCATGGATAAGATGGATGCGCCTGATTCGCCATGGACAGACGTATCGGACTACCCCAATGCCGCGCAATTTAATGACGCTGAAGTAGAGGTGCTAAGCAGTGGAGGGAAGTTCTATCTGTCCAATAGTCGAGTCACTCAGGTTGATGCTGAATATTTGGAAGAACAGGACCCAAATACAGGTTTATGGTCGCAAAGTGGCAGTGCTTCTTTTCTTGCTCAAGAGGGAATAGCGGAGTTTGACCAACTGTCAGACCTAAACAACTTGACCTTTGCAAGCGAAGACTTCACCCAAGTCATGGCCTTTTACCATCTAGACCAATCGATTAGGTATCTTGAGTCGTTAGGATACAACTTGTTCTCTGAACCCGTGGTATTCGATGCGAGAGGGCTAGCGAACGATAACTCCAGTTACTTTTATGGCCCAAGTGCAGCTATGTTTGGTATTGGAGGCTCTCCCGACGCTATCGATGCAGATATTGTTATCCATGAGTTGGCACATGGTATCCATTACCAAATCGTTCCTGACTGGGGCTACGGACACACGGGTGCCATGGGAGAAGGGTTTGCCGATTATTGGGCTGGATCGTATAGCTACCGAAAACTCTATGAAGAGGGTAGTGAGTTTGAAATAGATACCGTCTTTAACTGGGATGGTTATTTCGGCACACGCATCTCAACACGAAGTTTGTGGAATCAAAGAGCAAGGTATTTTGAAGGCAGTGAGTATCGCGCCCATGTCAGCGTGGCCGGCGAACTTGGCGATGAGCTTTGGTCGACTCCTCTGTTCCAAACCCTAAAGCAAGCCGTGGAGCTATACGGTGAACCTGCATTCGCTGAAATCGATACGCTAGTGCTTGAATCGATTTATGGCCTTGGCCGTGGTATGAAAATGCACGACTTAGTTGAAAGCATGCTGTATACCGCGAATGCGCTTTACCCAAGCAGAGACTATCAAGCTTTACTCAAACAGAATTTTGCTGTTCATGGGCTAGTTAAAGAACCATTTAAAGTTGAATTGGACTCACGATTTGTAGACCTAGATACAGAGCCACAGATTCGTATTTTGGCTAATGGTCGACAAGCTAAAATAGAGGGCGCAGTGACTGCCGTGAGTGGTAGCAGAAGCAGCGTGACTTCTGAGAAGTTTGATGCCATTAGCCGCAGTGTATCTATTCCCACATCAGCTACGTGTGGAGAGTCGTTTTCAGTTAACACGGACTTAAATTATCAGTACGAAGACGATCTACAGACTTTGAACTGGGTGAATGAATCACAGTTTGTTTATGGGGTGCCGCAGCTTAACCAATCACCTATCGAGCAAAACTCGTTGATTCCTGATGCGCAAGTCTCGAATTCAGGTGGCGTGAACTATGGCTTCAAAAGCTTCAATTTCATTATCAATGATGACAGTGCAGTCATCGATGGTGACCTTGGTGTGGTGGTGAGCTTCGAACATTCTGAGCTATCTGATCTTCAGGTGGTACTGGTCAGCCCAACAGGCACACGTGTCACTTTGCTTGCCAACGAAACATACTCGCAAACCCATCGCGAGCTTACGTGGGTTTCATCTCACGACGAGGTTATTGAACCTTTTAATGGCGAAACGATGCAAGGGACATGGAGACTAGAGGTAACAGACTATACACCAGACGATAATGGGACACTGCAAGACTGGACGATCGGCCGAGTGGAAAGCTATAGCTGTACTCCAAGCAAAGACAACAACACTAATAACAATGACTCAGGAACAGGTGGTGGAGCGATATCTTTGCTTAGCCTGTGTTTAGCTGGGCTACTTTTCTGGCGTCGTGAGCGCAACGCAAAACATAATCATTAAAAGTGAAGATCATGAAATACCAACTATCCATAATCGCAGCAGCGCTTTTGCTGGCTGGGTGTAATGGCTCCGGGTCTGACAGTTCTGCAGATACCAGTGCACCAACTTACTCTGTGTCCGGCACGATAACAGCTCTCTCTGCACAAGGTGACGAAAAAGTCTGTGCTGATTTGAACGGCGACTTTGCTTGTTCATCGGACGAGCCTTCGACTACGGCAAACAATGGCGAATACACCATCACCAGTACCAATAAGTCGATACTGCAGTCACCGATTGTTGCTGAGTTAGCGTCGGGCTCAGCAACGGCTTCACGCAATGTAAGTAGCTACAGCAGCGTTTCGGATTCACTCCTAGTTGCACCTGCTCAGAACCAAGAAACGGGTAACGACATCAATGTAATCACTACGTTGGTTGCGAGCCAAGTTGCGGGTGGCGCGAGCATCAGTAGTGCGATTGAAGCGGTCAAAACCCAGCTGCAAGCAATAGGGCTTCCGGCCACTGACGATCTAATGTCTGAAGGTGGTGACAACGACTACCGAACGCTAGAAAAAAACCTGCTGACAATTATTGGTGCAATGGACAAAGCCAACACTGATTTGTCATTGGTCACTATCGCTAGCAACCTTTCCGAGTATCAAGCAACACTGCTTAGCGATGCGTTAACCGATGAAATGGTCAGTTTAATGGTCTCGGACATTAACCTTGTGAGTAAAGTCGCACCTCTAAATGATACCGGTGTGACTCAATATTTCTCAGATAGCGGAGACAGTAATGACTCGCCGGCGGATTACCCTGGCCAAGATGCCGAGTTTGGTTTCGATAATACTGATAGTGGCTTTAAGTTTGTAAAACTTGATAGCCAAGGAGAAGCGTTAGCGGATGATGCAACAGAATGGTCATGTGTGAAAGATGAGCGTTCAGGGTTGGTTTGGGAAACCAAAGTCGATGACGCCGACTCACCTCAGTACAAAGATCGCTTATTCGTGTATCAAGTTTCTGGCAAATTCGAACCTTATAGCGAAGATATCGATGCGCTTAATTGCAAATCAGGGGATGGTATCTGTAGCACTGAGGAATACGTTGAATACGTGAACACACAGCAAGTGTGTGGTGTTACCTCGTGGAGATTGCCGACATTTAGTGAGTTCTACAACCTTATCGATTTCGGTGAAACGGAGAAAGATGAAGACGATCGAGTCTATGGCTTAAATCGCACTTACTTCCCACGACAAACCGTTGTGAGCGATTTTGCGGAAGGCGAAGTGTGGACATCGACAGAGTTCTTTACTGAGTACGAAGAGTACAAAACTGATGGGGCGATGTACGTCGAAGTCATTCAAACCAGAGGTACGACAAGGGGCACGACTTACGCCGTTGAGATATACAGCGACCAAGTCGAAGCCGATTGGGGAACCTCCTACCAACTGCCAATTCGTTTAGTTGCTAACATGGAGTCAAACTAATGAAAACGTTATTTGTAAGCTGCCTACTTCTACTATTGCCGACTGTAGCGATGGCTGCTGTTCAAGAGTGCTCCATCGACATGGCAAAAACAGCGCCAAATGTGCGTTACGATTTTAATGACAATGGCACCATTACAGACCGTAAAACAGGTTTAACTTGGATGCGCTGTCCCATTGGTAAAACGTGGAGCAGCACCAACCAAACCTGTGAAGGAGACGGTACGGGCATGTTTTGGCAATCGGCTCTAAACGAAGTGCAGTCCATTAATCAAAGCACGAGTCATAATTTGTACCAATTTGCAGGCAAATCTACTTGGCGACTGCCGAATATCAAAGAGCTCGTGTCGCTGGCTGAACATAGCTGCCGTAAACCAGCGTTGAATGGCAAAGCGTTCAACGAAGCATTCCCGTATCAAACGACGGATGGCGATGTTCGCGCCTATGTGTGGAGCAACACGCTAGTGGCTGAAGCATCGGAGATTTTGGTGTTTGATGTACGAAATGCAGAGGTGGGCTCGTATGGGGTAAGCGCCCTTGAAGCCAGTGTATTGTTAGTAAGTGAAGACTAATCGAATCACTGTAGTCATCACTTAACCAGTAAAAACCAGCCTTTATCGGCTGGTTTTTTATTGGATGGTCTTCAGTAGGAAGCGACCAACAAAAGTGATGTTGAGTATGCTAGGGCAGGTTGGTACCAGTAGAGAGATTATATCCCTCTATGGCTTTATCCATCTGGGACTTGCGGTTTACTGATAAAACTTTGGATCTTTTTAGGCGGTCTTTTTCGCGCTGGATGTTAAAAATTAATAATAATTAAATTGCATATTGCTACGTGTGCTTAAACGTAGTTAGGGTGAACTCATGCCTAAAGAAAATCCGGCTGAATGGTGGCAAAGAAGTGCTACCGAGCAATCTGCGCAGGAAAATGTTAGATACTATCAGGCGACAACAGATATGGAAGTCATGGAGCCTGTTGCGGGGCCAAGTGCTGTTCCTGCCGAGGAGTCTTTACCGCGATTGGTCCCCCAAAGTTTTTCCCAAGCGCCAAGTTATGATCCATTCGTCAATCTAACTGAAGATGAACTGAACTTCTTAGACAGCCTTGTTGACGATATGGATACCACTGAAAACACTGTAGCTGCCGCCCCTGTGCCAGAAGACACCGACTTTATGTTTAGCGAAGCGGATATGGAAGTGCTGGCGAATGTAGCTGATGAGCTGTTAGCGGCCATATCACCTGATGTAGAGGTCATCGAAGAGGTCGTCAATGTGCTGTCGTTTTCTGAAGCGGACATGATTGCGCACAGAAATAAATACTTTCCTTCAGCTCCGAATACCGCCGCAAATTATTCTCAAGACAGTAGCAGCCTACCAACACTGCCTATGGGAAGAGGGCTTGCCGACTGTGGTCAGCACGCATCAGGAAGCAATGGCGGCGCTTACTTTGTGGGAACGGTCGCGCTCGATAACAGTGTTTCACCATTAAACTGCGTGTCACCAAGAGCATTCCAACGGACATTCGCCCTAACTAGAGATCAATTTGTTGCCAGCATTACTCCGGCTAGAGCACAAGGCATTGCTTTCCTCATAGAAGCAACGGGTGCGTTTCACTACGGCAGGCTTAACCCGGATGGTAGCGTGTCTCAAACCGATGCTAACTTTTTTGGTCTGCTGAACAGTGAACGAGAGGGCATCCAGCGAAGCACAATGGATGTCGTCACGCTTGAAAATAAAGAAGCCTTTGCGCTGTATTGCGACATGATTTATGGTGAAGCCGGTGTGTATTTCTATGTCTACTTCAATTAAACCGATTTAACTGGCGCGTATTTGTCTATTGGTCACCTCTGCCATGTAAAGCATTTAAGGTGCTTGTGGCACATAAATGAGGCCTAGGCTGAATTTACAGCTATCTGCTTTTTATATATCTGTATTTAAATGTTATTTTAAGGGTTATGGATAATGGAATAAGTCTTTAGGGAAAGCGGTATGTCTAGGATCAGACAAAAGAATCAGGACTTAATTATTGAAGTGGCTTGTGAACAATTTGCTACTCACGGTTATGCGGCCACTAAGATGGTCGATATCGCCAAAGCAGCAGATATTCCCAAACCAAACGTGTTTTACTATTTCAGCACCAAAGACAAACTGTACTATGCGGTGCTGGAAACGGTCACAGAGCCGTTATTGGAAGCATCAAAGCCAATTGAGCAGCTAGACGACCCTGTTGAAGCGTTGACTCAATATATTCAAACCAAACTGACCATTTCGCGTGATCACCCACACGCATCGAAAGTGTTTGCCAACGAAGTGATGTCGGGCTGTAAAGCCCTGCCGGATGATATTGGTCGAGAGCTGAAACAGCAGTCTCAGATGATCATCGACAAGTTCGCAACCTGGTCTGAGCAAGGTTTGATGGACAGTGTTCCACCGCGTCATTTGATGTTTACCATTTGGGCGGCGACCCAAACCTACGCTGACTTTAGCTGGCAGATCTGTAGCGTGATGAACAAAGAAAAGCTTGATGAACAAGACTACGAACAAGCAGCGAAGTTCTTAGTTCAATTGGTGATCAAAGGATGTGGCGTTAAGAGTTAACGATTCATCCTCCCAGTATATAAAAAAGGCCTATCGAAGTCTCGATAGGCCTTTTTCGTATGCTGAGCGAAAAGTGTTTGCGCTAAGCGCCAATCAGTATCAGGAGAACGGCTTATTTTCTAGTTAAAAAGCATTAGAAAATATGTTTGCTTGGGTAATGCTTTAGTTTCAATTAGTTTACTCTAATTTTCCCGGACGACCCGCAAATACTCAGCTGTTACTGATAATTTGGTCTATATTGTAATGAGGCGGGAAGACACGAAAATGCGCTACGCTTCTTCGTGGATTAAGAAAATATTAAGCGGCTGACAATAGGGTACATAGCATGAAGCAATGTAACTCCTACACACGGAAGAAAAAGCAGACTGGGCTTACCTTAGTGTTGATGACGATGAGTATGTTATTCCTCATTGGTATTTCTGCGCTCTCAATAGATGTATCCCACATGGTGGTGAATAAAACACGACTCCAAAATGCGGTTGATACTATAGCATTGGCGGGGGCCACCATTGCCAATAGAACCTATGAAGCATCTGACACGCAAGCGGTTATTGTCGATGCTTACAACAAGATACTTGCAGCTCCCGGTAACGATGAAATTACGCTAACTGCAACTGATGACGGCAGTAGTTTTGATCTTCTTACCGTTGAATACTCGGATTCTCCTAACAGCGGCTTTTCTTCCACGTTTCCCGCTAGCACCGACATGGTCTATGTTCGAGTTCAAGTGAGTGGTGTTGACCTAAATGAATTCTTTTTGCAGGCGTTTGGCTTGTCTAAATCGGTATCTGCGAGTGCAGTGGCCGGTCCTGTTTTTATTGATGGTACTTCCAACATATTGCCAATTGGCATGTGTGAAGGGAGTGATATCGGCCCATCAGGTTATGAAGTGGGTAAGGTTTATGAAATTAAAACGGGTAGCCAATCAGATGATCCAGATGGCTTAGGGTCTGGTAATTTCCATTTACTCGATGTGGGTAGCGGTAAATCTGATGTAACCGATGCTTTAGTAGGTAAAAACACCGTCGTGGTATCAATTGGCGATGAAATTGATTCGGAACCGGGCAATGCGGTTGGCCCTACTGGCAGCATTGATAGCCGCTTCGATGGCGAAACGCTAGATGGCGTGTACTACCCACCAGATTTGATTACTACCGAGCCTAGCCCAGCGATTACCACTGATAATGTAGCGGATTACAATGATTCTACCGCATTGGATAAGTGGACGTATTTAGAATATGTCGATGATACCAACGATTGTCTTAATGATTCTGACTGCATTTCAGAAAATAGCTCTGCTTGGCGAAGAGTGCTCCCCGTTCCTATTTTAGACTGTGATTCTGCCTCAAAGTCGGGTGGTAAAATTGAGTTTACCGTAAACAGTATTGGGTGCTTTTTCATGATTCAACGCTATGAGTCTTCAACGTCAAAAGGTAAAAAAGGCCAACAAAGTCTGTTTGGAGAATTTATTGAAACTTGTTCGGTAGTCGATGGTGGGGCAACTGATACTGATACCGGAGTGAGCAGGATGGTGCTGTTTAAAGATCCCACCTCTGTAGGAGGTGGCTCTTGAGCCAACAACGTCAGAAAGGTTTAGCGGCCGTTGAGTTGGTCATTGGCTTGCCGGTGCTGATGCTACTGTTAGTTGGGGTAGTCGAAATCGCCCGTATTTTTGTTGAGATGAATACGCTAAATAAAGCTGTGAGGGTGGGGGCGAGGTATGCCTCTTCACAATCTGAAGCATCCGGTTGTGGTCCAATCATGGCGGAACAAGGAGATATTAAACAACTGGTGGTTTATGGCACGCTCAATTCGAGTACTAACGCATTGCTGACCGATTGGGAAACTACGGATGTGACCGTCTCTTGTGAAAACAACCTATTTGTGACTGTCTCCGCAGTACATACGTTTGAACCAATCTTCGCCGATACCATTCCTAGTACCGAATTTTCTTTAGCAATACCAATGAACGCGTCTACGGTAATGAGGATCAGCCAATGAAAAAGGTATCCGGTATTACGGTTGTTGAGTTTGCACTCACCTCACCATTTTTAATGCTTGTTCTCCTTGCGGTGGTCTCGATAGGGCACTTTATGTATTCAATGCAGGCCGTAAATGAAGCGGTCCGTGCTGCAGCTAGAATGGCGGCAGTTTGCCAAGTAGGCGATGTGGCTGTGAAGAATTATGTGGCGGGTTACAGCTATATTTCCGCTTTGGGTAGTGACAATATCGAGATTGAATACCTAGATGGCAGCAGCAATGTACTCGTTGGGCCTAGCCCTGAGGATGTGCGGTTTGTGAGGGCGAGAGCGGTGAACCTTGATTACCAATTTGTCGCTTTACTCACGTTCTTGGGCGAGAACGGATTAATGGCACTGCCAAGCTTTGAGACGACCATCCCCAGTGAAAGTTTAGGGCTGGTACCAAACGATACAGATACCAACTGCTAGTTTTGTGAGCAATAAACAAGGCGAAAAATTAAAGGGCGACAATCAGTCGCCCTTTTTATGTTTACATGCCGATTCAAACACGTTTAAGCAGAAACTGCTTTCTTACCCAGCTTCGCAGCGGCGGCTCTATGGCGATGAAGCAGATCTTTCATATCCACGCCAACGACTTGTCCATCAAGGACACGCCATTTACCTGCGATCATCACTCGGTCGGCTTGTTGCGCGCCACACAGTAGTAATGCAGCGAGTGGATCGTGGCTACCAGAGAAGCGAATATCGTCGAGCTTGAACATTGCAACGTCGGCTTGTTTACCAATATCGAGCACACCAATATCACTGCGCCCCATCGCGGCTGCAGAACCTGCTGTTGCCCAGCGTAGGGCGTCGGTATGGGTGACATTAGCAGAGCCGTATTGGAGGCGCTGCAAATACATCGCCATGCGTACTTCGGCAATCATATTTGAGCCGTCGTTAGAGGCTGAACCATCAACGCCTAAACCGACCTTCACGCCCGCGGCTTCTAGGTCGTTGTTCTTACAAATACCCGATGCCAACATCATGTTAGAAGTTGGGCAGTGGCTGATGCCCACACCCGCTTTGCCTAGGCGTTTGATCTCTTCAACATTGAAGTGAATGCCGTGTGCTAGCCATGTTCGGTCGTTAAGCCAGCCGACGTCTTCTAGGTAGTCCACTGGGCGCATGCCAAAACGTTCCACACAGAAATCTTCTTCGTCGAGAGTTTCACATAAGTGAGTGTGCATCATCACTTGCTCTTGCTTGGCGATACGCGCTGTTTCTTTCATGAGTTCTGTGGTGACAGAAAATGGAGAACAAGGCGCAAGGGCGATTTGAATCATCGCACCTTCATGATGCTGGTGGTAATCGCGGATTAAGCGCTGGCTATCATCGACGATCACTTGTTCAGATTGAATGGTATGTTGCGGTGGTAAACCGCCGTCATCGACACCTAGGCTCATTGAACCACGGGTAAATATCGCTCGGACTCCCAATTTCTGTGCCGCTTCAACTTGTAAGTCGATAGCATGCTCTAGGCCAGTGTGCAGCAAATAGTGGTGGTCGGAAGCGGTAGTACACCCGGACATCATCAACTCAACCAGTGCAAGCTCGGTTGCCACACTCATCATTTCTTCGTCGAGGTTTGCCCAAACTGGGTACAGGCTTTGTAGCCAATGGAACAGCTCTTTGTTGAGGGCGTCTGGATAGGCGCGAGTGAGAGTTTGGTAGAAGTGGTGGTGAGCGTTAATCAGCCCCGGTGTGACCACGTGACGTGATGCATCGACACTGTAGTCGACGGTGACACTCGGTTCTTGATTAAGCGCGACAAGTTCTACGATGGTATTGCCTTGAATAACAATGCCACCGCGGGCGTCTTGCTGTGTGCCAGTGTAGATTGCAAGAGGATGTTTAATCCAAATGGTTTCCATTCATAAGTATCCTTAGCCATCTCAGCCTTTTCAGGGAAGAGGGTCTTTGTCGTTTTTTAGTGAGTTAACGTCCGTGCATTATGCACGGACAGGAATTCGATTAATCTTGCTGTGCTTTAAGTGTAGCGGGTGCAACAGTGTCTTCCGCTTCTGCACTCTCATTTTTTTCAACCAGCTCTTGTTCAACCTGAGCTTGGCTTTCTGCCAGTGCTTCTTGCTCTTCTTTACTGCTCGATTTTGGCAATAGTTGATGAAGTAGCACGGTCACAATCGTACCTGTGGTAATGCCCGAGTGAAGGAAGTTAGCAATGTCGTGTGGTAAGTGCTGCAATAGGCGTGGCTCAAATGTCACCGCTAATCCCGATGCCAAACCTACACAGATAACCAGTGCGTTACGTTTGGTGTCTGCGGCTTTGATCAGCATGCGAATACCTGCGTACGCAATCATACCAAACATAACAAAACCAACGCCGCCGAGTACCGGTTTAGGAATGGTTACAGCCAGTGCCGCCAGTTTTGGAAATAAGCCACCTAGAATCAGTAGGCCACCTGTTGCTGCCACAACGTAACGGCTTGCAACGCCTGTAATGCCCACAATACCAACGTTTTGGCTAAATGACGCCAGTGGCATTGCTGTTAGGATTGAAGATAGAGTACTGCCGATACCGTCGCCGAGTAGGCCGCGTTTAAGGTCTTTACCGTCCACTTTGGTGTGACAGTTGTTGGCTAGCGCCATGAAGTCGCCAGTGGCTTCGGCAATCACGACAATATAAACCAAGCTCATACTCACAATGGCAGAGGCTTCAAAGGTTAGGCCGTATTTCAAAGGTTCAGGACCACCTACCCATGCTGCAGAGCTGATTTGTTCTAAGTCCACCATGCCAAGAGACAAGGCAACAATGTAACCGCCAGCAAGGCCAATCACGATAGCTGAAGCCGCCACCGCGCCTTTACAGTAAACCGATACACCAATCACGATACCCAGTGAAACTATGGCTAGAAACAGCTTTGGCAGTGTTGCGAACTCTTCACTGACTGCTGGAGCATCGCCGACCCAGTTCATTGCAACAGGCAAAATGGTGAGGCCGATTAAAGTCACGACTACGCCACTGACTACGGTAGGGAAAAGCTTACGAACTTTGTCCATGTAGAAACTAGCTGCAATCACAACGAACGAGCCGACTAAAGCTGAGCCCATGATGCTGGATACGCCGCCATCTTTACCGATGGCAATGGCTACGCCTAAGAAAGCAAAACTCGACCCCATTACAACAGGTAAGCGGATCCCGACAGGGCCAATACCGATACATTGAGCAATGGTGACAATACCTGACGCAAGCAGCGCTGCGTTGATCAGTGAGACAATCTCTTCGCTAGGTAAGCCGATGGATGCACCCACAATCAGTGGAACGGCGACAATACCGCCAATTGAGGCCAGCATGTGTTGAAGTGCGAGTAAAAGGGTAAGACCGTGAGGCGGTCGTTGGTTCAAGGTGTACAGAAGTTTCATGTGCTGTTCCTCTAAGAGCTGTCCTTTATGGCTCTCGTTTGGTTGAAAAACAGTGACTTCTACAAACTGCGTAGGGTCAACGTTGCTAACTTGAAAAGTTGCTGACCAGATAGATTCAAGTTAGTTGTAGGGATAAAGTGGCAGGGGGCAAGCCCCCGCCGACTTCATTAAGTGTTGATTTGTGTTACGTAAATACGGTGTTGAATTAGATGTAAATCAGTTTGGCAATGAAGATAGCCGTTAGAAGGTACATAGAGATTGATACATCTTTTGTTTTGCCTGTCGCGACTTTAAGCACCGTGTAAGTGATAAAGCCAAGCGCGATACCGTTCGCGATTGAGAACGTTAGTGGCATCATCAGAGCAGTAATCGCCGCTGGAGCACCGTTAGTGAAGTCTTTCCAATCAACGTGCTGCATGCTGCTCATCATTACGAATGCTACGTAAATTAGAGCGCCAGATGTCGCGTACGCTGGAATCATACCTGCCAATGGCGATAGGAAAATAGCAGCAAGGAATAGAGCCGCAACCACGATAGCAGATAGACCAGTACGAGCACCTGCAGCAACACCTGCCGCACTCTCAACGTAACTTGTTACTGGAGGACAACCCACACACGCACCAGCAACACTTGAGATACTGTCGGCTTTTAACGCCTTGCTAAGACCTTCAATTTTACCTGTTTCTTTGTTGATCAGGTTCGCACGCTCAGCGACACCCATTAGTGTGCCCGCTGTATCGAACATGTTCACAAATAGGAAGGCAAGAATAACGCTCACCATCGAGATGTTTAGTGCACCTGAAATGTCCATTGCCATGAAGGTTGGTGCGATGCTTGGTGGCGCAGAGAAGAAACCATTGTATTCAACTAAGCCAAGGCCCATACCGATCAGAGTAACACTTAGGATACCGATCAGAACCGCACCAAAGACTTTACGCTCACTCAGTACTGCGATGATTAAGAACGCAACTGCTGCCAGAAGTGCTTCTGGACGAGTAAAGTCACCTAAAGAGACCAAAGTCGCAGGGTTTTCAACAACGATGCCTGCTGTTTTAAGGCCGATAAGACCTAGGAACAGACCAACACCTGCAGTCATTGAAAAACGTAAACTTTCTGGAATACTCTCGATGATCCATTGACGGATCTTGTAGAAGCTCATCCCTACAAAGAGGATACCAGAAAGGAATACTGCACCGAGTGCAACCTCCCAGCTGTAACCCATTTCACTGACAACAGTGAACGAGAAAAACGCGTTGAGGCCCATGCCTGGTGCCAAGCCGACTGGCCAATTAGCAAATAGACCCATCAACAAACAGCCGATTGCAGCACCAATACAGGTCGCGACGAACACCGCGCCCATGTCCATGCCTGAAGCCGCCATAATTTGTGGGTTAACAAAAATGATGTATGCCATAGTAGCGAAGGTTGTTACACCACCTAGCAATTCATTCTTTACACTGGTTCCATGTGCTTTGAGTTTAAAGAAGCGCTCTAGTAAACCACCAGAGTTCGATTCGTTGAGCACTTCTGCTTTGCTTTCATTCATTTCAGCAAGTCCTTTTAATTATGATTTCCTTAAATTGACTCCAGCGCCTTAAGGTCACTTAGATACAGCTCAATTTGTATTTCCTATTTCTTGGCGATACATCTTGTATGCCGTGGTATTGCTCGATTGCTAACGACTAATTAGCGCTTGGCAATACGTATTAGCTCCCGCGGTAAGTTGAAAAACTGTAAGGCGATACCAGTAGTGGTACGTGGTAGTGTGAATCTTCGTCGTTAAGGCCAAAGCGGATAACCACGTCATCTAAGAACGCGACGTCATCAAGCTTTACACCTTTGCCTTTAAAGTAGTCAGCGACGTGAAACACCAATTGGTATTTGCCTGCTTTAAAATCGTTGCCTTCGAGTAAAGGGGCATCAGTCCTACCATCAAAATTGGTCACAACAGTGGTGACAGGCTGATACTGCTCGCCGTCATAGCGAAAGAGTTCCACTTTAATCTCTGAACCTGGAAGACCGGCCATGGTATCCAAAACGTGTGTTGTGAGTTTTCCCATACTATTGCAGCGCTTAGCGCTCTCCTTACTAGTTACTCTGGTATTTCAAAATCTGGTAAATCATCACCAGCGAAACAGAAAATCTTGTATACAAAGACGCCTCTATTTCGTGTTGTCTGATACTAATATGTACACATTGGATACAATTAGTAAAGCCTATTGTTATAAAAATGTTACTTGTAAATAGTGCAATATTACGGAATTGTGAACTGTAATTGATAGGGTTAAGAAGTGTGCTTGTAATTAAGTTATTGAAAAATAGCGATATGTTGAAAAAATGTAGTTTAATAAACAAAATCTTTACATTAAAATAAAAAATTGTATACAATGAATGTAACAGCGATATTAAGTATGCACATTCAAAGTGCATAGAATTGAAGAAAGTAAGGAGCACTTGGATGAATAAGGATTATTCAAGAAATCTTGTCGGGTATGGGCCAAATCCTCCTCATCCGAAGTGGCCGAACAATGCAAAGGTCGCCGTCTCTTTCGTATTGAACTATGAAGAAGGTGGAGAGCGTTGCTTGTTACATGGCGATGATGAGTCAGAAGCATTCCTATCAGAGATCCCAGCTGCGCAGCCAATCAAAGGCGAACGCCATATCAGCATGGAATCCATCTACGAATACGGCAGCCGAGCTGGTGTATGGCGAATTCTGCGTTTGTTCGAGGAGTACGATATTCCTCTTACCATCTTTGCAGTAGCAATGGCGGTAGAGCGTTACCCTGAAGTTGCGCAAGCGATGGCGGAAGCGGGCCACGAAATTTGTAGCCACGGTTACCGTTGGATCGATTATCAATACATGGACGAATCGCAAGAGCGCGATCACATGTACAAAGCGATCGAAATCATCAAACAGGTAACAGGTGAGCGCCCATTAGGTTGGTATACAGGACGTACTGGTCCAAATACTCGCCGCATTGTGGCAGAAGAAGGTGGTTTCCTTTACGACTCAGATGCGTACGACGATGACCTACCATACTGGCACACTGAAACGGGTAAACCTCAGTTGGTGATTCCGTACACGCTAGATGTTAACGACATGCGTTTCGCGACCGCTCAAGGTTTCAACTCAGGTGAACAGTTCTTCCAATACCTGAAAGACACGTTCGATACCTTATACGCAGAGGGTGAAACCGCACCGAAAATGATGTCGGTCGGATTGCACTGTCGCCTTATTGGTAAGCCAGGCCGAATCGCATCACTACGCCGATTCCTAGATTACGTAAAACAGCATGATGATGTGTGGCTGTGTCGCCGCATCGACATTGCTAAGCACTGGCACGAAAACCATCCTTATAAAGAAGATTCAACTAACACGAAGCAGGGAGCATAAGCATGACTCAATTTAGATTTTGTAAACCAACCGAGATGAGTCGTGGCGAATTCGTTGCTCACTTTGCAGACGTGTATGAACACAGCCCATGGGTAGCAGAAGCTGTGTTTGAAGAAGGCTTAAACGCAGAAGATGACCACATTGAAAATCTACATCTAAAAATGGCGTCGACTCTGCTTAATGCTAACCAAGAAAAACAGTTAGCACTTATCAATGCTCACCCGGATTTAGCCGGCCGAGCAGCCATTAACGGTGAACTGACTGCAGCATCAACTTCCGAGCAAGCGGGCGCGGGCATTGATCAATGTAGTGAAGAAGAGTTCGCGAAATTTACCACTTATAACAACAGCTACAAAAGTCGCTTCAACTTTCCCTTTATCATGGCTGTTAAAGGGGCCAATCGTTACCAAATTCTTGAATCGTTCGAGATGCGATTAGGCAATGATAGTGAAACTGAGTTTGCTACAGCGATTAAAGAGATCAACAAGATCGCTTTATTCCGTCTTCGAGATATGTAAGTCGAGAAACGGCAACTATTTCGGAAAAGTATGTCGAGCGCGTGCACAAGCCTTGGTTTACCTCCAACGCTACTGATACGAAAACAAGAGTGTTGAAACACAGTAAACAGCAAAAGAACAGCACGTCGGTACTCATTTTATTATTAATTGATTAATTGGATAGGATGACAGCAATGTCCTTAGATTTTGAACAATACGTAAACCTCGCTGATGAAAAACTAGGCGCTGAAGCGCTATTCGCAACAGATGACTTCTTCGCTGATAAAAGCCGTCTGCTTCGCCGTGAAGCGCCAGTATGGAAAGATGATCTATACGATGATAACGGTAAGTGGATGGACGGTTGGGAAAGCCGCCGTAAGCGTGGTGAAGGTTACGACTACTGCATCGTTAAACTAGGCTTAGCTGGCGTAATTGCTGGTGTAGATATCGATACTTCATTCTTTACTGGTAACTTCCCACCATCTGCTTCTCTAGATGCATGTTACAGCCCAGAAGGCGCACCAACAGACTCAACAGAATGGGAAGAAATCATCCCATCGACGAGCCTAGAAGGCGACAAGCATCACCTAAGTGAAATCGACAGCGACAAAGTGTACACACACGTTCGCCTTAACATTTACCCAGATGGCGGTGTTGCTCGCCTACGCGTTTATGGACGCCCAAGTGTTGATTGGGACAGCATGGACGCATTGCAACAAGTCGATCTTGCGGCAGTTGAGAATGGTGGTCGTGCACTAGCATGTAGTGATGAGCACTACGGTAATAAATCAAACATCCTTGGCCCTGGCCGCGGTGAGAACATGGGTGACGGTTGGGAAACAGCACGTCGTCGTACTCCAGGTAACGACTGGGTTATCGTGGCACTAGGTCACGCAGGTAAAGTGGATCGCGTTGTTGTCGATACGGCTCACTTTAAAGGTAACTTCCCAGACAGCTGCTCAATTCAAGCGGCTTACGTTAAGGGCGGTACTGATGACCAAGTTGCAACACAAAGCTTGTTCTGGCGTGAACTGCTTCCAGCACAGAAGCTGAAAGCGCACGACATTCATGAGTTCATCTCTGAAGTGGAAGACCTAGGTGCAATCACGCACGTTCGTCTGAATATCTTCCCAGATGGTGGTATCAGCCGCTTACGTTTATTCGGCACAAAAGCTGATTAATACGAAGAGGGAACGACGATGAGCAATGGAATTCGCAAATTAGTAATAGAACCACTTACCAAGCAAGCTTTCGCTGAGTTTGGTGATGTGATTGAAGTAGAAAACAGTGACTACTTTATGATCAACAATGGTTCGACAAGACGCTACCACAAACTGGCTGAGGCCGATGTGGAAGAGCAAGGTGGAAACGCGATCATCAGTATTTTCCAAGCCACACCGCTGGAATACCCACTGACGGTCAAGATGCTGGAAAGGCATCCACTGGGTTCACAAGCGTTCGTTCCATTGCTTGGACAACCTTATTTGATTGTTGTTGCACCAAAAGGAGACAACCCATCACTGGCTGACTGCCGTGCTTTTTTAAGCAACGGTAAGCAAGGTGTGAACTACCACAAAGGGGTGTGGCACCACCCGGTTCTTGCGCTGACCGATCAAGATAAGTTCTTGATTGTAGACCGCGCAGGTGAGGGACATAACTGTGATGAAGTCTATTTCGACACTGATCTAGTATCGCTGCACTTGGAAGACATCCCAAGCAGCCATGTTGATGCAGCAACAAACAAGGATGAAGAGCAACGCGCTGAAGCGGCGTTGTGATACAGGAGTATATTATGGATCCACATATGACTGAATGGCTGAACTTAGCAATTCGCTGGGTTCACATGATAGTAGGTATCGCATGGATTGGCGCATCCTTCTATTTTGTATGGTTGGAAAACAACCTTAATCGAGTTAACCCTAAAACTGGCTTGTCCGGTGATTTATGGGCAATTCACGGTGGTGGTATCTACCACCTAGAGAAGTACAAACTGGCACCGCCAGAAATGCCAGAGCACCTGCACTGGTTCAAGTGGGAAGCGTACTTTACGTGGATCACGGGTGTGCTACTACTCGGTGTGGTGTACTACCTAAATGCTGAAATCTACCTAATTGCACCAGGTTCTGGCCTAGATGCGTCAACCGCTATTGCTATCGGTATCGGTTCGCTTGTTGCAGGTTGGTTTATCTACGATTTCCTATGTGATTCACCGTTGGGTAAAACGCCTCTGCTACTTGGTATCGTGCTATTCGTTGGCCTAGTAGGCGCAGCTTACGGTTTGGCTCAAGTATTCAGTGGCCGCGGCGCATACATTCACGTTGGTGCGATCATCGGTACTATCATGGTGGGTAACGTATTCCGCGTCATCATGCCAGCACAGCGTAACCTTGTGAGTGCAATTGAAGAAAACCGCGAACCTGATCCAGCGTTACCAGCGAAAGGTCTGCTGCGTTCACGTCACAACAACTACCTAACGTTGCCAGTGCTGTTCATTATGATCAGTAACCACTTCCCAAGCACTTACGGGTCGGAGTACAACTGGTTGATTCTTGCTGGCCTAGCAGTATTCAGTATTTTGGTTCGCCACTACTTCAATACTCGCCACGGCAGCAACAAGTTTGCGTGGACTATTCCTGTTGCAGCACTCGGTATGATCACCTTGGCATTCGTAACATCACCGTATGCGAAGAAATCAATGGCACCGGTTGCAGCGAAGCCAGCGGTTGAACAAGTACAACCTGCAGCTGACTCAGCATCGTCTGAAGTTGCATCGGCACCAGCTCAGGAAGCACACGCTGACACGAGCATGATCCCATTCCAGAAGATCAATGATGTGATTCAAGAGCGCTGCTCGGTATGTCACTCAGCGACGCCAACGCACGCGGCCTTTGCTGCAGCACCAGCTGGCGTGATTCTGGATACACCTGAAGAAATCAAGGCCAATGTGCCTAGGATTGTTGCTCAAACAGTAACAACTAAAGTGATGCCTTTAGGTAACCTAACTCAAATGACCGATGAAGAGCGCACGCTTATCGGTACTTGGGTCGAGCAAGGCGCCGTTATCCAGTAGGCCCTTGCAACACGGCTTGCTTGCCTGACTCCAATTTCAAGGTAAGCAAGTTGCAGCGATTTCACGAGTCCTCAAATCGCGCTATCGCTGCAACAATCTCTCGATTTTAAGCATTGCTGAATGCAGTGAATCCGATGCAAAACTAGCGTAATGCTCCCCCGGCCCCTGTTCCGGGGTTTTTTGCGTTTAGGCGCGGACTCATGTTACCGCGTTGCTTAACAGGTAAGTGGCTTCTGAGCGATGATAAAGGTGACTTTTTGCTGCTTAAGCCGTAGCGCGAACTTCATCCATTTAGGCATTTCGCCATAGTAGTAGCAATCACTGGAAACAATACGTGGAAAGCCTGCCAAAGTGAGCATTTGTCGCCAAGCCATTTCAGAGTGAAAGCCGACACCCACTCCAGCGGTATTCGCGCCCAGCATTTTGGCAAGGGGAGCGAGTGTTTTGGAAGCGGTAAACTCGTAGATGATTTGGCCCGGTAGATTACTGACAGGTTGTCCCTCATAGCAGTTCTCAAAGATAGCGACAACACCGCCAGGCCTGAGCAATCGGTACGCTCTGCGTAAACTGTCTAGCTGCAGTTCGCACGATTCTTCATAACTGTTACTTACCAAATGTTGCAGTGTCCAGTTAAAGTGAATCAGATCTTGTTCAGGAAAGGTATCGAGGCTTTGGAAAGTTTTGTGCAGTAAGTGTTTTCTCGGGTTTGGACGATTTTGTTTGAGTACTGAAAGTGCAGGGTCGAGTACCGTAACCTGTGACTTAGCAAAGCGATGAAGCAGTTTGTCGGCAAAGTAGCCGCTTCCGCCACCTACATCGAGCACGCGTAACGTTTCGTCGGTTACGAAGTGCTTTTCAATGGTGTTGGCCACCAGTTTAAACATGTCGCTGTCGATATAGTCGATGTTGTCTCGTTCAATTTGGCTAGGCTCTAACAATCGCAGTGATGCAAACATGGAATACTCCTATACCTAGTGCTCCAATACCTAAGCGCATATTGGGGCGAAGGGTTAATTAGAACCACTAAAGCAACATTTGAACCACAAGAGAGCGAAATCCATCCCTTAAGTATCATAGAGTTAGTAGGGGGTGCTCATTTGATAACGAGGAAATGTCAGTTTGAGAATGAGCTTGCAAGTTAAAATGCATCGACTCGGTCTACGCAATTGATGGTGGTTAGGTGTATATTCTGCTGCTAATTGCCGGATTGGGAACTTACACGAGTTCCAACACCTCAGTGAGTAGTAAAGGACTAGCTAATGCAGCTCAACAACCTCATCGCGAAGCAAATCGTTGAACGCGCCACTAAGATCATTCAATACCCAGTGAATGTGATGGATGAAAATGGCCAGATCATCGGGTCCAGCGATCCTTCTCGCTTACATCGAACCCATGAAGGTGCGTTATTGGCGATTCACGATAACCGTATTATTGAAATCAACAAGACCGTCGCCAGCACTCTGATTGGAGTAAAAGAGGGCGTTAATCTGCCAATTGTCTATCAGGAAACAGTGATTGGTGTGGTGGGGATTTCCGGTGAACCAGAAGAGGTGCGGCGATTCGGTGAGTTAATGAAGATGACCGCCGAGCTGATCGTTGAGCAAGCCGCGTTGATGGCTCAAATTCAGTGGGACAAGCGCCACCGTGAAGAACTTCTTCTACAGCTAATTCAAGGTTCGACACTGAGTGACAATCAGCTGCTTTCTATCGCGGAGCGGCTCAACCTCGATTTAGCTCAACCACGCATCGCGGCAGTAATTAAGGTGATCCCAAAAACAGGGCAAACCCTAACGCTAGAACACTTGCAGAAGATGGTTCACTTGCTGGAGTACCCGGAGCGAGACAACATCGTCGGCATAGTGTCAGTATCGATGAACGAAATTGTGGTACTCAAACCGGTGACGCTGAACGAGCAATCTTGGTGCAAGTCGGAAGAAAAAAGGCGCGTGACTAAGCTTTTGCAAAGGGTAAAACAAGCAGGAGAATTTTCGATTCAGATTGCGTTGGGTGATTACTTTGAAGGGCTGTCGGGCTTAGCGCGTTCTTACGAAACCGCACAAGCAACGCTCGCGTGCTGCCAAGGAAGTGGTGAGTCCATCCTCTTTTACCAAGAGCAGAAGCTTTCTTTGTTGCTAAGCTCACTCAAACAAGACGTGTGGCGAACTGACCAAATTAAGCAGCCGTTGGTGAAATTGATCGAACACGACCCAAAAGGAGTGTTATTGAAAACGTTAGAAGCATTTTTTGAACAAGATTGCGACCTTGCTCAAACTTGTGCGGCAATACATATTCACCGTAACACCCTACGTTACCGGTTGGATAAAATAAATGAGTTTACTGGGTTGGAAATCAATAAGTTAGACCATAAGGTGCAACTCTATTTGGCGCTTAAATGTATCTAACTAAAACCATAAAATTGTGCAAGTTGATAAATTTAAGGCCGTTTCAGCACCAATATTTGTCAACTTGCCTAAAGGAATAACACCACGTTCACTGAATAATAACGCCGTCCCTACAGACCTCTTAACATTTGCCATGAACAGGCAGGCTAAGAGCGAACAGTATAATAAACGGAGTTATCATGAGTCTTATTCTAATACTGCTGGGGGTGATAGCTTTTATCGTCCTCGCAACCACCAAATTTAAGTTACATCCTTTCTTGGCCTTGATCGTCGCTGCTTTCCTAGCGGCATTCGCGTATGGCCTACCTGCAGACAGCATTGCTAAAACCATCGCATCAGGCTTTGGTGGCATTCTCGGTTACATCGGGCTTGTGATTGTACTAGGTACTATCATTGGTGTGATCTTAGAAAAGAGCGGCGCTGCTATCACCATGGCGGACACCGTCATCAAGGTACTGGGTGAGCGATTCCCAACTCTAACAATGAGCATCATTGGTTACATCGTTTCTGTACCGGTGTTCTGTGACTCTGGCTTCGTAATCCTAAACTCGTTAAAAGAATCTCTGGCGAACCGTTTGAAAACGTCAAGCGTTGCAATGAGTGTGGCATTAGCGACTGGCCTATACGCAACTCATACCTTCGTTCCACCAACACCGGGCCCAATTGCGGCAGCAGGTAACTTAGGTTTGGAATCTAACCTTGGCCTTGTCATTGGCGTGGGTGTGTTCGTTGCCGCTACAGCAGCGATTGCAGGTATGTTGTGGGCGAACCGCTTTAAAGACGTTGAACCAGACGGCGAAGAGCAGCAGCAAGACGGCAAAATGCAAGAAGCGAAGCAAGACTGGAAAGAGCTAAAAGCGTCTTACGGTGAGCTACCAACGGCAAGCCAAGCATTTGCGCCTATCTTTGTGCCAATCTTACTGATCTGTTTCGGCTCAATTGCAAAATTCCCAAGCCTTCCGCTTGGCGATGGAACACTATTCGAGATTCTGTCTTTCCTAGGTCAGCCACTTACTGCATTGATCATTGGTTTGTTCCTGTCTGTTCGTCTGCTTAAAGGCGACAACAAAGTTGAAGAGTTTGGTGAGCGAATCAGCCAAGGCATTACTGCTGCAGCCCCAATTCTACTGATCACTGGTGCTGGTGGTGCTTTCGGTGCGGTTCTAAAAGCAACACCACTGGGGGATTACTTAGGCACAACGTTATCAGCACTGGGTGTCGGTATCTTCATGCCATTTATCGTAGCGGCAGCACTGAAATCTGCTCAGGGTTCTTCGACAGTCGCATTGGTAACCACCTCAGCACTGGTTGCGCCAATGTTGGGTCAATTAGGTCTAGACTCTGAAATGGGCCGCGTTCTAACAGTAATGGCGATTGGTGCAGGTGCGATGACAGTGTCACATGCAAACGACAGCTTCTTCTGGGTTGTGTCTCAGTTTAGCCGCATGTCGGTAGGCTTAGCATATCGTGCACAAACGATGGCGACACTTGTTCAGGGTGTAACAGCAATGGCGCTGGTTTACATCTTAAGCCTTGTATTGCTGTAAACAGAATTAATAGGAAATAGATATGAAAGTTGTTATCGCCCCTGATTCATTTAAAGAAAGTTTAACCGCCAAGCAAGTTAGCGATGCCATCCAAAGTGGTATGCAACGTGTTTGGCCAACAGCTGAGTTTGTAAGAGTCCCTGTCGCGGATGGTGGCGAAGGCACTGTTCAATCACTTATCGATGCAACCAAAGGTCGACTAGTGCATGTGCAGGTAAAAGGCCCAGAGAACAAACCAGTAGAAGCGTTTTACGGTATCTTGGGTGATAACAAAACCGCGGTGATTGAAATGGCTGCAGCGAGTGGTTTACACCATGTGCCCGTTCATCACCGTGACCCTAAAATGACTACTAGCTACGGTACGGGCGAGTTGATCCGCCATGCTCTAGACCAAGGGATGAGTCGACTCATCATCGGTTTAGGGGGCAGTGCGACTAACGATGCAGGTGTCGGCATGCTAGCGGCGTTGGGCGCGACATTCACTCAGCAAAATGGTGATTCAATTGCACTCAACGGCGGCGGCCTAACCAAGCTTGCGGCTATCGATACCAGCAAGCTGGATGCTCGATTGAAAGACTGCGAGATCTTGGTGGCGTGCGATGTTGACAACCCGATGTGCGGAGAGCGTGGTGCAACGGCGGTGTTTGGCCCCCAAAAAGGTGCAACACAGGATGATATCGAGCTACTTGACCAAGCACTGCATGTGTTTGGTGAACTGACCGAACAAGCGACAGGCGTTGAGGTGCTCAATATTCCTGGAGCTGGAGCCGCGGGTGGTATGGGAGCTGCACTGCTTGGCTTTGTGAATGCTCAACTTAAGCCGGGCATCGAGATTGTTCTCGATACGGTTAACTTGTCCAGTATAGTCGCGGATGCCGATTTGGTTATCACTGGCGAAGGCCGCATCGATAGCCAAACCATTTTTGGTAAAACTCCTGTCGGAGTCGCAAAAGTGGCAAAGAATTACAATCTTCCAGTCATTGCATTGGCAGGTTGTACTGGCGCTGGGTATCAGGCGGTATACGAACACGGTATCGACAGCGTTTTTTCAGCTGTACCAAGGCCTATGGCGGTGGAAGACGCATTTAAAGAAGCGGATTTTAACATGGCTGACTTAGCAGAAAACGTTGCTAGGTTGTGGCACATGAGCCGTTAACTTAGGGGAGCTCAAACCCTAAGTATAGGACATAAAAGAGTCGCTAATAAGCGGCTCTTTTTTTATCCAAAAAATTAGCGGGACTAGATACAGCGGTGCTTAAAACTAATTTATTGATAAATTGAATTTTATCCATAGGTGTGTAGTTGCTTATGTTGTTTGGTGAGGCTTTTATTCGATTTACATATAAACCATTTGGTTATGAGTTTCCTACTGTTAAATAAAGCCACAATAAGTGTGGTTAATTGATATCAACAGTTTTATTGGATGTCAGTGACGTCAATGGATATAGAACTCAGGGCTAGGAGGCTTTATGACTGTACGAATACTCAAACCGATGCTTGCCGCGTTGTGCCTAATGGGCATGGTCGCATGCAGTGATAGTGACGGAGCTTCGAGCTCGTCGGTGTCGACTTCTTCATTGCAATTACCCGAACAACTGGAGGTAGTGACCAATGAAAATGAATAAACTCACCCTTGCAATCAGCCTCCTTTTCCCTGTGACAGGCTATGCCGCTTTTAATGATGCTGGCACCGATTACTCCAACGCTGAGGTACGCTCTCATGTATGGAACGAAGCGCTCGAGCCAATTGAATTGGTCAATAGTATCCTCTGTTTTACCGCTCAGTTTAATAGCGTCGAGTTTGCCAATGCTGGCCCTTATGCTGTGTTAGCGGATGAAGCAGCCTGTTTTGACGACGAAGACGATGGCTCGTCGGGTCAATCGTCTGGGGCGAGCAATGCCGTTAGCTATATGAAAGCGATCAGCAACGTTACCCGCGCGGATGACAGCTCACCGCTCATAGTGAATGTTTGGTTACCTGAAATGGAAGCAGGTGACGACGACCAAGCAATCAAATTTAAAGCTGAGATTTCAGAAGGGGCCAGTAACTCTAATCCGTTCGGCAGCTTTACGTTCAATTTCGACTTCTACGACTCATTCAGCGCTGGTAATCAAGCGGGGGGTGGCGAAGTGATCACTGTCGATACCGTTGACGGCTCAATAGGCTTTACCTTGTATGAATCGAGTACGCGTGGCAGTGAAACCTACGAACAAAGCGCCAGCGTAGTGATGGCCAGCGACCGTTCGAGTGGTATTGCCCTGACAGGCTTCGACCAAGGTTCGAATGGTCAGCAGTCTTTTGCCCTCGCGTTCAATACGACTCATGTACTCATGCAAAGTGTAAATGGTGGATTCAGCAGTTTGCCATACAAAAATGGCGTGAACAGTGGTACGTGCCTAAGCCGAACCGAGTTCGACAGCTATGTGCATCGCTATGATTTGTTTAACGCATCGACAGGGGCTCAAATCGAGCTAAACAGCGGCTTTCCGATTAAGTACGACAGTGACAGCGATGGTAACTATGACAGCTATGGCTTCATAGGCTATTGGGGGCTATGGACCGAACAAGACGGCGCGATTTCCGACGGCGATACCCTTGTGTCGGATAATGGTGGTACTGAAACCTCTTACACCTACGTGAATGCGCCAGGACGATTGATTAAAAACAGTGTCAAAACACTCACTCTAGCCAATGCTCGCGGTGTCGATTTCTCTTATTGGGACGACGATATCTTTGACTATGACCAATGGGTGGTGAACTACTTAACGGTTGCCGATGACTCGGTGGGTGCCGATGGATTCTACAAAACCGGTAAGCTTAAATGGGGCAACAACGGCCCTGAAATTACTTCCCAAACGCCCAGTCTAATCAGCCTTGCTTCTTACGATTCACTTTACATGTTCTCGGATCAACTCGGTGGTGAAGTGAAGTATTTAGAAGGGCAAAGCGCACTGACTTACTATGAACAAACCTTTATTAACGGCAGTGAAACGGGCAGCGGTGAATTACTTGAATCAGGCTCGGTTACGTTAACCTGTCACGACAACTGTCCGATTGGTACTTTCGAGCTGAGCGATTTGAGTGAGTTTTCAGGCACCAACAGTCCATTCGAAACAGGCAGCGGGCCTTACACTTACACCTTTGCCACAAGTGGAAGTAATTCGCTGACTCTGGTGAGCGTGTCGAGCAGTGAAGCAGTGCAATACCAGTCGTCACTCACTCAAAGCGATATCGATAACACACCACATAACTGGGGGGTACGTAGTGGGCCGATGATTATTGGTTCGGTCAGTAACTCTTACGATATTTACGACCCAAGTGTGGTAACCGAATTCTACGTGTGGGAAACCGGTATTCAATCTTGGAACCAGCTGTCTACGGTTGCCGATGGCAATGGTGACGTGGTCAGTTTTGAAAGGCCACTCCAAGTGAGTTACCAGCACTCTTCAGCCAATGATAGAAGCGGTGATGCTGGCGATTATGACGGTCAAACCTTTCTAATCAACTACGGCGGTAATGGTGATTTGTGGGGGATTCCGATGGACGAAAACTCGACTCGCTACCGCCCAGCGTTCTCACTGGCAGATGGTGTGTTACTCGGTTCTTCCAATCAATATGTGGTGAAAGCAATTGAGATAGAACAGACCATGCAATCCGCAACCGGTGAATGCAGTGCACTTGTGTTGCAAGACCCAGCGGTCGATGTTCCGACATCAGTACAAGGTGATGCTGACATTGGCGATATGCCAGAAGTGACCGATGACCCAGCCGTGATAGCAGGAGTAACACAATAGAGTTTCCCCTAATAAACAAAACGCAGAACGGTTCCGTTCTGCGCTTTTCTTTTTCAACCTAATGAATGAGGGCTAAAGCCTACTCATTTAGTTGGCATAGGTAGGATTTCGAACATACCGTCGAACTTATCTAGCGTGCCAGCCAGTTGTCCTAGCAGAGCCGCATCGCCATTGATTCCAGCTTGGCCAGATTCGAACAAGGCTTCTAGCGTTGTTTCACCCAGTACCACTTTAGTGAAGTCAGACTTATGAATAATGAGCTCGAAGTCCACTTTTGGTAGTTCATCAACTTGAATGTTAGACATGTTCGCGTTCGACACTTCACCGTAGTAACGCTCTTCAATGTCCGGGTGGTACACACCGAAGTTGAAGTTTAGCTCTGCCGCTTCAGCTTTTGGTGCATTTAGGCTCACCGCGACAAAGTCTAAGAACATACCTGTCGGAGTGTTGGCAATTACATCAGAAGAGGCCAGCTTGATAGACTCTTGAATCTCGCCAGTACGTAGCTCAACAGCACCTTGTAGGTAAGAGTTACGCCACGCCATGGTTTCTGATTGGTAGCCTTGCTGCTCAAAGCTGTCTGCCAGTGCAAAGCGGTAGTCGATATTGTTTGGGTCACACTGTACTAAATCGTTAAACAGTTGAGATGCTTCCTGATATTCGCCTTTGTTGAAGTGCTCCATACCCGCTTTGTATAGGGTATCTGCGCCCGCAGCGTTCACGTAAACACACGACTTTTCAGTGGTTTGCAATGGATTCGTGTTGACTGGGTTCATATCGTGATAACCCAAGTACAAGTTTACGACCGCACGCGCGTTGTGGCTGTATGAGCCGTGGTAGCCATTGGTGTGCCAAGTGTCGATTTGAGACTGAGGAATGATGGTTTCAATCTCTCTGCCCACATCATGAATCGTGACACCGTGGTTAGCCAAACGCATCGCTTGGTTGTGAATGAAACCGTAGTTGTCGCGTTGAAGCGTCATGTACTCAGAGATCTCGTTGATATCGGTATCGGCTTCGTTCCACACAGGTGCAGAGTGCGCTGCGTGAATGTTATCTACTAGGCCGCTATCGACATAACGCAATTTCAGCTCAGTGAGGTATTTGGTCCAAACCAGTGAATCACGTACTTTGGCGCCGCGGAAAGTGTAGATGTTGTGCATACCATCGTAGGTCAGCTCTGCCGTGTTTAGTGAGCGGTACTGAGGCACATAAAGCACGATTTCCGCTGGTGCTTCTGCGCCCGGCATATTGATCGCGTGGAAGTCTAGCCCATCGATGGTAATGACTTTTTCACGCTCTTGAATTTCAATGGTTGGCGCAACCAATGTCACTTCACCTCTTGAAGTGCCAAGGCCAAGAGCGTTGTCTACGATGCCTTTGGCATTGTTATCCAGCGTTGTGCCGTATTGGTAGTTTGCGCGGCGGCCCATAGCGGTGCCCGCAACAACGTTTTCATCCGCTAGTTCTTTAATGAAATCTTTTGGTGCGTAGATCTTTGCGTTGCTGTCGAAGTCGCCAGATTCAAAGATACCGCGAGAGCCACCAAAGTGGTCGGCGTGCATGTGCGAGTAAATCATGCCAGTGATTTTGTGTTCACCATTGATAGCAGGAAGATGCTTCTTAGCAAAATCCCACGAAGCCGCTGCTGCTTCTTTTGAAAGCAGTGGATCGTGGATCACGAAGCCATTGTCGGTGCGGTAAATGGTCATATTCGACAAGTCTGCGCCACGGATTTGATAGATACCGTCTGTCACTTCATACAAACCGCCAGCTGCGTAGTTCAGCATGCCTTGACGCCAAATCGATGGGTTGACGGTAGATGGTAGATCTTGAACCGACATATCTGCCATGTATTCAAAGCGATTCTTGAGCTCTCCCGCCTCGTGAGTGCCAAACTCTGCGATTAGGCCGCGCTTTGTGCGGTCAAATGCCGTGGTGTCTTCCCACGGAAGTATTTTGGCTACAGCGGCATTGGCGCTAACGGTGTGCTCCGATGCTGGCTTACCTTGGTAAGTGTCGATAGACGCATAATCATTAGCGGATGCACCGAACGAAACAGCCACAGCAATAGATAATAGAGTAGGGGTAAAACGAGCTTTCATAACGAACCTCTTGGTATGGGAACTAGGTATGCCGTTAATTTAGCGGGTGAATACATAGCAATACATGCATGAGATTGTATTTTATACATAGCAGTTTGTTATGTGTTATTGTGAGATGCATCAATTACAGATTGTGATGTTTGAATGGCTCTAGCTTTATGATTAGAGCGTCGAAATTGGCTACTACCTAGTGAGGCCGTGTGTTAGAAAATCTGGACTTAAACTTACTCAAAGTATTTGTCACTGTGTATCGCCACAGTTCTATTACGTTGGCAGCAGAAGAAATGGGCATGACCCAGCCTGGAGTCAGCGGGCTGTTGAAGCGCTTGCAGCAGCAAGTCGGCTGCCCGCTGTTTGTGCGCTCTGGTCGCGGTATTGCGCCTACCCACCATGCCCAAGAGCTTGTTCGGCACGTTGAACCTGCGCTGATACAAATTAACAATGCTCTAGAGAGCTTAGAAGGCTTTAACACCTCGCAGGCACGTAAATTCGTGGTGTATGCCTCTGAGCCAGTCATGCTCATGTTGCTGCCTATGATTGAGGCCGACGACACGTTAGGTAATATCTCGATAGAACTGCAGCCTACGCATTCTAACGAAGAGAAATTAATCGACGATCTGACCCAAAACCAAGCCGACTTGGCGATTGAGTTTTCCAATCACTCGACTGTGTCGTTCTTTACCGAAGAACTGTTTGAAGACAGCGTGTGTGTTATCGCCAGAAAAGATCACCCGCGATTGTCTGGCAGCATCACTCAAGCGGAGTTCTACCAAGAAAAGCACGTCACGCTGAAGTTGCGCCGAGAAGACGCGTATTTGGCTGATTACTTTACGGAAGAACGCTTGCCACAGCGTATTGTCGCAGCCGAATGTACTTCGCTACTTTCTCAGATGTCGATGATTGCAACCACAGATTGCATCGCCACTATGACGGGGAGCATGGCGAATTTGTTTGCAGACAAATTAGGCATCCAAGTGTTCCCACATCCATACACTGTAATTCCGGTGAAGCACCGTTTGTTAGTGCACAACCGCGAGAAAAATAGCCCCTCAAACAAGTGGCTAAGAAGCAAATTGAAGTCCTATTTTGCAGCGGTTTAATCGCAGCCGCTATGATGAAAAACAAAAAGCGCAGAGCCAATGGGTCTGCGCTTTTTTGATTTCTTCCTAACCGTAAGTGTTGGCTAGAAGACTTCGTTTACGTGAAAGTAGAATGCCGTTTCATCGTTACCAATCCCGATATCCGCGCGCACATTCACTTTGTCTTTGATTTTGAATCGCAGGCCTGCGCCTACGCTGGTGAGTAAATCTTCATTCAGTTGATTCACTTCTGGTGCGACAGAGCCGACACCGCCCCAGAACACCGCGCCTACACGCCAGAAAATCGGTAAGCGATATTCCACTTGTCCCATTGCCATATGGTTATCGCGATAGCGGCCTTCCACATGCCCGCGTAGGCCGTGAGAGCCGCCAATATCTGGCAAGCGGTTCCAAGGTACATCACCACTGGTGAAATCCCCCTGAACCTGCCACGCAATTAAACCGGGGAACTCGCCTAAATCGATGTAGTTGGCGAGCTCAAAATTGTATTTTCCAAACCAATCGTTGGTGATGGAAGAGTGGTAATAACCAGCGGTGACATCAAATAACACACCTTCAGAGGCGTTCAATACGTTGTCGCGCGAGTCATAAACCGCACTTACTTTTGCGCCGTAACTGGTGTTCTCTTCTAAATCGGCGGATTTATCTAACGAGCCTTGGCCGTCATCCAATTCAAAATCGCTGGCTTTGGCGTAGGTGATGTTTGCCCCTAGGCCTAAGTAGAAATCATCGGCGACTTTGGTTAGCAAGGTTGGCTCAAACAAGGCGATTTTTTCAGAGTAGTTGACCTTGTTTTCATCAACGCTGCCTGCATCGTGCCCGACACCGTAGTACACACCAGCATCATCGAATAACTCGAAATCGACATAAAAGCGGTTTTGGTCGCCAGCAAAGAAATGACGATTCTCGAACGTGATCCCTTTAGACCCATTAGTCGAAATATAAGGGTTAATTACCATGGAAGATGGCTGGGTTGTACCGCCGTGCGTGTCGCCATAAAGGCCAACGTACAGCAGGCCAACACCAAAGCCTTGTTCAGGTGTGTAGAACAAAGCCGGAATATAGCTAGAATCGATGCCTTTACTTGGATCGTATTCTTCTTCCGCGCCGAAAATCGCTAGGATGTCATCCAGTTTTTTTGTCGTCTCAGAAGGCGTAGTTTCGAAAAGAGGTTGGACGGCAAAAGCTGGGCTAGCAAGGCAGCAGGTAAGCGCTGCAACTCGCGATAAGTAAGTCATTCATATACCTTAAAAACATGGGTTGCTTTGAGTATACCCAATAATTCCTTATACCCAAATGAAGCGGGCGAAGTTACATACACGAATCGTGGCTGATCCAATGTGCGATGTGTAGTTGGTTACGCTCGAGCCACTGTGCAGCGGCATCATCAACCGATAGCTTTTGGTCGTCGACTAAAGCAGCAGCGAGGGCGATTTGGTGATTATTAAGCGAGAAAGAATGAACCACATCCCACGCGCAAGGCGAAAGTAGGTTAAGCCTTTTGGATGTAGCGATTTTCAACCAACCACCAACAGGGTTGCCGCAGTCCCAGTTGAATTTAGGGTTCACTCCCCATGCTGCATCATTTTCACAGGCCGGATCATATTTGGGAAACTCGACAAATTTCCCTTGGTATTTTGCTTCCACCCAGTTGGGTGACCAATTGAATATCAGCAGCGGCTTTTGAGTGGATAAATGTTCTTCGATTTTTTGGTTAATCTCGTCACCGTCCTTCAGAACGCGAATCTCATAAGGGATTTCAAGTGCCCGAATTCGAGCTGCATCGGGCTTTTCCCAAGGGCCACTGTAATACACGCCGAGTTCGCCTTGTTCGGCAAAAATCTTAGAGCAATGCTTCAGCGCTCGCCAGTTAGGCAGCCCCGGGCAAAGTGGCTCAACATAATCGGGATACCACCAATCTTCGCGTGTTTTCGCTAGGTGGGTGCCACCTTCTCTAATACTGTCTGACGCCAGCAACTGTTGGAACTTGGCCGCCATTGAGCCTTCCCATACCTCTACCTGAACATCCCCCTGAGACTGAGCCAACTTGTACCACTGTGAATCGGCATCGGTATACACATACTCCACTGGCACTTCTACCTCGGTTAATAGGTTTCCAAGCACTTTAGTTAGAACCTGCTGGCTCGACCAATCTAAAGACAATAGCTTCACGGGCTCGGCACCTAGAGCAGGTGGAGCAAGGTTAACCGCGCAATAAACTAGAAGAGGAAGCTTTACATTCATGGCTCTAACAGACGTTGGTATTAACTAATTAAAGTTAAGTGCCGAACAAAGCAGATTACAAGTTGTGATGAGATTGAGTCAGGGCTGATGTGGACTTGGCCACAATTGGTGGTTTTGAGCGTTCATCATGAATTAAGCTCTACTGTTCATTTACCCATAGCGGAGAGTTTTAAGGATGAAGTGTGTTAGATAGAAATATTCTGTATTTCGCCCGATCGCACGTTACTGAACATTCTAAGTGATTGTTATTAAAGGGTAGGAAGGCGTACAATAGCGACTAGCAAAAGGTTAGACAGAAAGTTTCTATATTTAAATGCAGAATTTTTCTGTCTAATAACTGTTAGGCAAATGGACGAACTATGTCAGAATTTAAGTACGAAATTATTGCTCTAGAGGGCTCAACAGAGATAGATTACAGAGCATATTTTGATGGTAAAGCTTGTGATTTATCTGAAGTTTCAGGCCATATTGCGAAACGAAGAGCGTCACTCCAACTAATACTTGCCGATATAAGAGAATGTCACGAAATACTTAACTCAATGAGAAATCATGAAGACTTGTCCAGTCATTTATATAAAGCCTTTGTGATTACCTACAGTAAATGTTTTGCTAGTGGTGCTGTGTGAGGGTTATCTTAGATTCAAAGCGAGTATACAAATATGCTCCTGATCTACTGAAGCTTCATGACCACGTGTACAAAATGAGAAATACTTACATCGCTCATGCAGATAATTCAGCTTGTGAGCAGGCAGAGGTCTATTTTGTCAAATACGAAAACATTTCAGAAGTGTTTGTCCCAACCAGCAAATACTCAGCGCCATGGTCGCATAGTTTCGAGGAGCTATTTAGTTTAATCAATGAGTTGTATGCTCATGTTGCTGAACAAACTCGCAAGGTTGATTTGAAAATCACGGAGCAATTTGCCTAACAAATTGCTCAAGACGGACTATCAACACTCGGCAATTTTGGTTCTAGTTTGGTAAAGTGTTTACGGCGGCTAGTTTAAGTATTGTGTGATGCGTTGCTAGCCACTTAGCAGGGCGTTAGCATGATGGAGCAAAAATGAGCGATTACACAATAAAACAAAGTCCAATTTTTGGGGCTCCTGAGTCATACGGTTCAAGTGATGAACTCATCAAATATTTAGATAGTGTTGGAATTAACTTGTCACGCGTCATTATGGAGTTCAATGCGTTAGAAGATGAGATTTCATACTACATCTGTGACTTGTTTTCTGCCGATGATGCTGAAAAAGTATATGCGTTTATCGGTGAAATGATGTTTAAGAAAAAAGCTTTGAAGCTACTTCAGCTTTACCACATTGAGTGCCGCAGCAGAGATTTGGATTTCGAAGATGTTCTCAACGATCTAGATAAGAAATTAAAAGGTGCTGCGAGTCAGAGGAATAGTGTTACGCATGGTAGTTGGCTGCACTCTAGCCCAAATAAGGGCACCCCAGTATCACTAAAGTCAAACAATAAGGGACTTTCAAAAAATTATAAGCAATTTGATGCTCAAAAATTACAAGGCATCTTAAATGACATAACCATTGCTAGAGCTCATCTGAGTCACTTTCATGATCGCTTCAAAAAATCATGCTAACAAAGCGTTTAAGGCGGATTCCCAACGCTTGGCATTTTCAGTTTGATTCAGCTTTAATGTTTACGGCACAATGGTTTAGGTAGGGTGGTTGGCGTTGCTCACCACTTAACGCGGCGTTAGTTGCTCTAATTTGATATCGAGTTTGAAAGGTGAAATTTGACTAATAGCAGTACTACAGAGACTTTAAGCCCAGATAGACACAAGCAATTGTTTAAAGGGAAAGAGCAAGAGGCATTAGCTCAAGCTTTGGATATACGAAAGTTTGAAATTGATCTCTATTGGAAGCGGGCAACTTATTTTTGGGCATTTATTGCGGCGACTTTTGCTGGTTTTATAGCTATACAATCCTCATCTTCGGTAAATAAAACTGACATGTCAGTAATTTTGAGTTGTCTTGGTGTAGTCTTTTCCTTTGCTTGGTTTTGCGTAAATCGAGGAAGCAAATATTGGCAAGAGAACTGGGAAAAACACGTTGATGTTTTAGAAGATGAAGTCACAGGTCCTTTGTACAAAGTGGTTTTGTCAAGGAACCCTCATGGGGCTAAGGCTGATAAAGTTCGGAACTTATTAACCGGTCCTTCTCCACTGTCGGTTTCAAAAATCAATCAATCAATTAATTAGCTTGTATGTAACAGTGTTATGGTGTGCTTTACTAATATATTCACTTCCCGAATTTTCTTTCGCTAAGCCTATTGATTGGTTTTACGTGGTGGTGGTCGGTATTAGTATAGTTACGTGTGGTCTGTTTTTATTCCTAGGACGCTCATACGGTGGTGGTTATTATCATACGGCAAGTTTAAGAAAATCGAGAGTGAACCCAAGCAACTAACAAATTGCTTAAGAGTGACGGCTAACCTTTGGCATTTTTGGTAAGGTTGAGTTCAGTGATTACGGTGGCTTTGCTTGAGTTCATTGGATTAGCCGCACGTTAGCAAGGCGTTATGTTCACGAGGCAGATCTTAGAATAATGCGACGATCCATTCTCGAAATTTTGGGAAAATCATCATTAATGTCGTAATCAGTCCCAAAGCAGAGTAAACCAAAGGTATGTAGTAGTTGTTGTGTACTGTTTTACGCTTTGTGAGCAGTCGTTTTTTGTTCTTGTGCCAAAACTCGATATCTTTATCTGAAGTTTTTGCATCACTCAAGAAAATTTGCCATTTATTACAGTGTCTGAGCTTGTGGAAACTGAAATCAGCACTGAGCTTTTCTTGCCAAAGGTCTAATTGGTTTTCATTTTGAAACTCATGCATTAATGCAGGGGCATGATGCATGACTCTACCAATCTGAATACCGTGCATTGTGAACTCAAAGTCAGCATTATTTTTGACTAAATCCTGTTCTTTGAACTTTAAAGCGGCTCTTCGACAGAGCAAATAAAAGTAATAAGTCTGCTTCAGTGAAGCGACTGAGTTTTCAGAGAGTAAGTCGAACTCATCTCGTAAGCACTTCAAAGTATACAGTTGATAGATAAAAAGAAGCACGAAGAAAAGGGTAAGGTTTCCTACACTAACTGAAGCCACCCCTGTTGAGATTGTTAATGGGGTCGTGATATTGAATGAGACCATGAAAATAGAGAATGTAGACAAGCTTAGTAGTGTTTTTTTCAATTTGTCATATTCGGCAGTAAAGCTGAATGTCTGCATTTCGTCACGGACCGAGTCCATTGCAGCCTCCCTATCACCGATAATGTCGTATGGAACTCGCAGTTTCTTCATTCAAATCATACCTCTAAGCCAATCGATGGATATTATAAGGGCTAGGAATAAATTTAGTATGCATATGTGTGAGCAATGTGAACATAACAAAGCATTTAAGAGTGATTCGCAACGCTTGGCGTTTTCGCTCAAGTATAGCCAAGCGCTGCTCACACCTTAATGCGGCGTTAGGTGCTAGGAGGCAAACTTGAAAAAATTACTCGTGATATTGGCATTGGTTTCTGTACCCAGCTTCGCTTCTGATGATATTGAAGACCCCTGCAATGTAAAAGGTGGTGGGGTTATGGCCGGTTATCAGTGTGTGGAACAGAAGATGGAATCCGCAGACAAAGAACTTAACGAAAGTTATCAGGAAGCAATCGCTAGAATAAGCGAGGAAGAAGCAGCGCTAAGGAATATCTGGTCTCAAACCGAGCTGGTGGAGCCGTTTCGAAAAGCCCAAAGAGCTTGGTTAAAATATAGAGACGCTGAGTGCGAGTTTTCAGGTCTTTCTTCCACGCCTTCACCTTGGCAAGGTGTCCAAATTGAAGAATGTAAGTTAAGAATGACGTTAGAACGAGTGGAATACTTCAAGAGTGTATATGTAGGTTAGAAGGAATGCACCTAACAAGAGGCTATGGCGTTAATAGCTAGGGTTTAGGTTAAGTCTTAGTGTATATCCCACACTAACACGATGTTATAAACCCACACCAAACTAAGGATGGTGAACATGTTGTCACGAGATAAAACAGGGCTTGTTGTAGTTGATGTACAGGGTAAGTTGGCTCGCTTAGTTCATGATAGCGACACACTTATTGCTAACTGCGCGAAATTGATCGCTGGCGCTAAAGCCCTAGGATTACCTATTGTGCTGCTTGAACAAAACCCTGAAAAGTTGGGTAGTACCGTCGAGGAGCTAAGAGCTGAACTTGGTGACATCAATCCAATCACAAAGTTTACTTTTAATGCCTGTGAGTCTTCCGAGTTTCTAGCAACCATCAAAGATACGGATGTGGATTCGTGGCTGGTGTGTGGCATTGAAGCGCATATATGTGTCTACCAAACAGCAACGGGCTTAGCTGAACGAGGCTTCAATGTGGAGCTAGTCAGCGATTGTGTTTCCTCCCGAACGTTATCAAATGTCCAATTGGGTATAAACCGAATGAGGGACAACGGCGTTCAAATCACTGGCCTAGAAATGTGCCTCTATGAGCTGGTAAAAGATTGTCGAGAGCCGGAATTCAAGCAGGTGCTCAGTCTAATTCGTTAGAGTTTTTGCTATTAGATATGGTTTAAACGATTCTGAATACCGCCAAAATAAAGATTCATGGAGAACACCGTGCACGTAAGGAAAGCGTCCAAACAAGATTCTAGTCAGTTGCTAGAACTGATTAAGCAAAAAGCTGAGTTCGACCGCAGCATGAAAGGTTTCGACGGCGAAATCTCTACCTCAACTGAGAAAATAGAACGTACCTTGTTTGGTGAGCATCCATTTGCTCATGCGTTGTTATTGGAGGCTGGTGGTGAAGTGTTGGGTTTCGCTCTGTTCCACTATCGTTATTCTTCTTTTAGCGGCGATCCATCTATTTGGCTTGATGATCTACTCGTTGTTGGTGAAAGTCGCTCCAAGGGGTACGGCAGCGAGTTAATGCACGCGTTGAAAGCGCAGGCTAAGCAATCGCTGGCTTCCCATATTTCATGGACAGCGAGCCCGCATAATACGCGTGTGCACGAATTCTACAAAAAGCTGGGCGCAGATGTTGAACGTATGGATGGCCTGCGGCCATACTTCCGCTGGGAAATGTGCGATAAATAAATAGCTCAACGTGACTTTTCACTTATGGCATTTAGATTAAAGGTTGGGCTCTGCTTTTAAGGCACTATATCCATATTAGGCCACCGCATTTCTGACCACTTAGCACAGCGTTAAATTGCAGGAGAGAATATGGAAGTCCTTAATCAACTTTACCCATCCGATAGCCAAATGGACAGGCTCAAGTCCGCGCCAGAGTCTGGTGAAATCCACCTTCTAAATCTTTTCAAATTCAAAGATAAGGCCGAGTACGCGGATGGGCGGAAAACCAACTTAACTGGCAAACAAGCCTATGAACTGTATGGCCAGCCAATGCTCAAAGTGCTTGAAAAATACGGCGCTGAAGTTGTTTTCTATTCCGATGTGACTGGCTTAATTCTTGGCCAAGTGGATGAGCTTTGGGATTCATTTGTGATTGTGAAATACCCGTCTCGCCAAGCACTTCTTGAAATGACGTCTTCAGAAGAATTTAAAGCGTTAAGTGTCCACCGTGAAGCCGGATTAGCAGGGCAGTTAAACATCGAAACGAAAGTACCGTAACGTACTGCGTGCAGTCTAGTTAAGAGAACCCCCAATGCTTGGCGGTTACCCTTAACCATTTAACAAGGAGGTTTTATGTTTCCACTCGAGGTATTCGCCACGTACACATTGGCGTGTTTGCTGTTGGTCATCTCGCCGGGGCCGGACAATCTACTGGCGATTGGGCGGGGGCTGAGTCAAGGCAAGCTAGCCGCTGTTATGTCTGGAATGTCATCTGGGGCTGGGATTTTATTTCATGTTGTCGCCGCTACTTTTGGCCTAACTTTGCTTATTCAAACTTCCGAGTTTGCGTTTTATGTAGTCAAATTGGTGGGTGCGGCTTACCTGATTTGGTTGGGGGTGAAAGTGCTCCGTTCTCGAAATCTATTCTCATTAGAGCCAGCGAAAAAGCAGTCACTTAAAGTCATTTTTTCTACCGGTTTTCTTTCTGCGGCACTCAACCCTAAACCAGGTATGTTTGTTCTAGCTTTTGTTCCTCAATTTGTTAATCCAAGTTTAGGTTCTGTCACCACGCAAATGATAGGCTATGGTGTCTGGTTTGCAGTGTTGACCGCAGTAGGTTTTAGTTTGATGGGCGTGTTCTCATCTCAACTGTCTGAATGGTTTAGAAACAAACCTAAGCTAGTAACAGGGTTAAATATTGGGGCAGGCGTAACGTTTGTTTCTTCTGGGCTCGCGGTAGCATTTATGAAGCAGCGGTAGCCAGATGCAAACGAGGCGTTGTGACCCAATCCAATTTAGGAGCAAGATATGAAATCTCAACATATTGGCGAGCTAGTTTTGAGCGAGCAACAAATCCAGCAGGGTGTTGAAATAGTCGCTGAAAAACTTAACGACCAGTTCAGTGACGCGGTGATCATTAGTGTAGTGCCGGGTGGTATTTTGTTTACAGCGGACTTAGTGCGTAAGTTAAATTTCGACATCAAAATGGACTATATTTCTTGCCCGCATACACCCGGAGACAGCAATAACCAATCTGAGATTGTGTTTCATGAAAACATCGCGCTGCAAGGGAAAGACGTCATTATGATAGACGATGCGATTGAATCTGGCGGCACGATGAAAAGGTTAGTGGCTCACATTCAAGAGCACTACGACGTCAAATCGCTTTCAATTGCTACGTTGTTTGTGAAACCGAACCGAGTCGATATTCCTGTCACGCAATATTACGCTTATGAAATGACCACGGATGATTTACTGGTTGGCTATGGGTTACCTTGGCAAGACAAGCTTAGGAATGTGCCATACGTGTCCAAACTAGTGAAATGACTAACCTGCTAGCTCAATTTACAGCTTGTTATCTCTAAGCCGAAATCAGTAAGTTAGTTTTGGGGTTCGCAATCGTTGTTATTGCGAACCCTAAATTTTTGAAAGTAAGGGAATCAACCTGTATTGGCTGTAGCTTGAGTGTCACGACTTCATTAAAACGGTCTAGCGCTGGATCGTCATGCAGCCGTAGATCCTTGCCAAATAGAAATAACCCTCTAACCATTTATTCTCTTCCTATTTTGTATATCACATAGCTATACGGCGCAACTGTCGCTTTGGGTCACATAGGAGAGAAATAGGGAACTGAAACATGAAGATAAGTGATCGATTCATTCACTGAGTTCGTTTTGATTTCTACCGGTGGCGTTAGGAGGTTTTATGCGAGTTTTGGTAGTTGGAGCGAGTGGGGGGATTGGTGGCGCAATTGTTCGTGAGCTCACCAGTAGCAATGGCAATTGGGAGGTGCACGCGACCTGCCGGAGTGCCTCCTGCTTTGTTAGCAATACGTCGGTTAGTTGGCACCAAGTTGATGTCGGCTGCGAGGTGCAAGTGAAACAGCTAGCCTCACAGGTTGGGGAGGTAGATTGGATTATCAACACCGTTGGCGTACTCCACTGGGGCATCTTTAGCCCGGAAAAACGCCTCAAGCAAACAAGCACTGAGCAACTGATGGAGTCGATACAAACCAATGCGTTGCCGACACTTCTGATTGCCAAGTATTTTGAAGCAAACCTAAAACGTAGCGCATCGCCTAGGTTAGTTACCATCTCAGCGCGAGTTGGAAGCATCGAAGACAACAGGCTGGGTGGTTGGTACAGCTACCGAGCGTCGAAGGCAGCGCTAAATATGATCATTAAAACCCTCAGTATTGAGTGGGGGAGAACGCTTAAGCATGCGTCGGTATTTGCTTTTCATCCGGGAACCACTGATACGGATCTGTCCAAGCCTTTCCAAGCCAATGTACCAAGTGGAAAGTTGTTTACTGCCGAATACGTCGCTCAGGCCTTGATTGGCGTGCTTAACCAGAGTTGTAAGCCGGGAGAGGAAACGTTGAATGGAAAATTTATTGCTTATGATGGTAGTGAAATTCCATGGTGACGATTTCGACGGCATCGCTCTGAACAGTATTTCACTTCATCCCAGTGTTTTTCCCATTTTTTACGCCATATAAATGGCCGTTGGCATACTGGGCAACACTTAGTGGGTAAATGCGCTTTTTTCATAGATCTGACCACTCCTTTCGTTACTAGTAAGAGAGGTATATACGGCGCAATCGTGACTGCGGTTCAAACAAGCAATTAGAATGTCGTTTTCCTACTGTGGGTCATATCAATCAATCTTGCATTCGCTAAACTGCGCAGAGTATTAATCAATAATTGGGTAACTCATGATTGCTGTAATTTTTGAAGTTCAAGTCGCAGACGGTAAAACATCTGAATACCTTGATATTGCCAATGAAATTAGGCCATTACTTGCAGAAATAGACGGCTTTATTTCTATTGAGCGCTTCCAGAGCCTGACGAATGAAAGCAAAGTGTTGTCTCTGTCTTTCTGGCGAGATGAAGAGTCGATTCAAGAGTGGCGTCGTTTAGAAGGGCACAGGCTTGCTCAAACTATAGGCCGAAACGGTGTTTTTGAAACTTATCGATTGAGAGTCGCGGGGGTAATTAGAGATTACGGCATGTCGGAGCGTACTGAAGCCCCTAAAGACAGCCTCGAGGTACACGGTTAGGGTAAAGTACCGAGTTAAAATTACTGATGTCTAGCCATTTAGTGCAACGCATGGCACTTTCGCCATGCGTTGCTTTCAGTGAGAGGGGGCGTTGGCTTTGCTAGCCTTTAGAGGCTTGATATTGCATAGCTTCGCATACCGGTTTGCTTTTTAGCTCGAACAACGCCAATAAGCCTACGGCAACAACTAACCCTGCAAGGCTGACATAAAGGGCACTGTAGTAGTCGTACAGTTCACCAATCACACCGACCGCTAAGCTCGACACTAAGGTGCTTACGCTTAGCATATTCGAGAACAGCGTGGATGCAGTACCAAGTCTGTCTTTCATCATGTCTTGCAGGGCAACCATGCCGATGGTCGCCCATACGCCGATGAAGAAGCCATTAAACACTTGCGCGATTAACATAGCGATGAAGCTGGTCTGCGAAAGCATCACTAGGTAGAACCCAACCCCACTTAATGCTGCAATAATCATCAATCGAACTGCGCCTAATCGATTGGCCAGAGAACCTGCAGTGAGCATCACAGGTATCTCACACGCTGCAGCCATACCAAAAAGTAGCCCTAGCCAACTTGGGTTCACCATCAACTCTTGCGACAAATACAGCGGCATACTTGTGATGTAGAGGTTATTTGCGCCAAACGCACAGACCAATATCAAGCAGTACAGCACGACCATACCGCCTAACGGTTTATTGATTTCAGGCGACTCGGTTTTCTCTTGTTTGGATACAACTTGCCCCGGAACAAACTTAGCGGCCAGTATGATACCGATAAGCACGGTCACAGAAGATACTGCGAATGCAGCGCTGAAGCCAAACTTAGCGTTAAGCATAAACGCAATAGGTGGGCCAAATACCCAAGCAATGGCGAGCCCTGCGCGCATTACAGCCAAAAAGTTGGTACTGTTGCTGACATAGCGATCGCCGTATTCTCTGCCTAAAGCGAACAATTGGCCAAACGAAGCGCCACTGACACTGCCAAACAGAATGACGACGGCAACGGCTGTCCAATAATCACGGATAAACACAAAGCTAGTGACAGTGATGAAATAACTCGATAAAGACACTACTAGGATACTTTTTCTGTTCCAGTTCTTGTCGGAACGTTTCGCGATATAGTGAGAAACGGCGACAGAACTCCCTACTGCAGCAACCATATAGACGCTCAGCATCATAGGGCTAGCACCAAGCTCTTGCACAATGAACAGGCTCGACAACGGATAAAAGAACGCGCCACACAGACCACAAATAAACGAAATGCACACAAATAGCAGTGCAGTTTTATCTTTAAACAAGCGACGCCTCCAGAATTTACATAGACCTGTTTGATAGCGGGTATCTTAAAGAATCTATTCTGCGTACATTAATGATATTCCGCATACTTCTGGTACTATTCAGTCAATGTCGACATTGGTTTTTGACAGCTAAGTGGAAAGCCAGTTAAGTAGAGAGCCTGTAAAGTATTGTTTAAGTCAGCCTTGGAGCCGATATGAAGCCATTTAAAGAGAATGTTGTCGCTGAACCGAGCTTCGATTGGTTGTATCGAGAATTTACCTGCACGGTTCGAAAAGACGAGTTTGCGTGCTCTTGGCACTATCACGCCGAGTATGAATTGGTTCTATATTTAGATCCTAACCAAGAGTTCAAAGGTAACTTCTATGCGGGAGATGCAATAGGGCCAATCAACCACAAATCTCTGCTTCTTTATGGTCCTGGTTTGCCTCATATGTTGGCTGGCAGTTTTGGCTCCAAAGATTCTGAAGTTGTGAAAGATCATCACACCATCATCATCTGGTTTTCTCATCAATGGTTAGTGCGGCTACAAGCATTGATCCCTGAAGCAAGGCAGTTGAAAAGGTTGTTGGACCGATCTGCCTATGGTTTATCGTTTAGCCCAGAGGCAGCGAACGCAGTGGCGACGACGATGCAAGAAATGCGGCACATGGATAGGCAGTATCAAGCGGCGAAAGTGATTGAAGTGCTGATTGCGTTATCTAATGATCACGAAGCTAACAAGCTTTCCTCTTCACCATACTACCTTAAGCCGCTATCGGAAGATTCCGAATACAACCAGCGTATAGAACGAGCTTCGCGCTACATCGAAAAGCATTATGGTGAACCCATTAAGATTGTTGATGTGTGTAAGCTATTACACATTAGCGAAAGCTCGGCTTACCGTTTGTTTGAAAAGCACTACGGAATGAGTTTTTCCGATCACTTGAAGCAGTACCGCGTGGGCAAAGCCTGTGAGTTGTTGGCAAGCACGGAATACCCAATCGCGCTGGTGGCAGAGAAAACGGGTTTCAATAATTTGTCTAACTTTAATCGCCAGTTTAAAGGGTTAAAAGCGATGACCCCGACTCAGTTTCGCCGAAGGTTTAATTAGCGTGGATTTTCTAAAAGACGAAGGAAACAAGGTTGAATAATAAAGTTGTTTTTACTGGTGGCCCAGGTGCTGGAAAGACGTCGGTGATCGAATACTTAAAGCAATTGGGCTTTCCCAGTGCTCCGGAAGTTGGGCGCAAGGTCATCCAAACTCAAGTGGCCACTGACGGCAGAGCATTACCATGGAAAAATAAAGCTGAATTTCGAGATGAAATGGTTGCAGAGGAGCACAACAACTACCTCCAATACGGTTGTTCGGAGCTTACTTTTTTCGATAGAAGTATTATTGATTGCTACGGTTATAGCCGGCTTGAAAATATATCATTGTCAGAAAGCTTGTTGATGTATTGCGATGATTTGAAATATCACAACGAGGTATTCGTATTCCCTCCTTGGGAAGCTATTTATCGAAATGATTTAGAACGCAAACAGAGTTTTAGAGAGGCTGTAGAAACCTACGATCACATTACGAGAGCATACGAAGAGTATGGCTATGATCTGATTGAAGTACCAAAAGTATCGGTAGAGGAAAGAGCTGAGTTTGTTCTTAGCTGTTTAAGCGTGCCTTCCCCTTAATCAATTCGCAGCATTCAAGCATGTGTGGCAATATTTTGTAGAAACACCTATCAATGGACTCTATCGGATAAAAGTCTCAGAAAATAATGGTTAGAATGGTTCCCTGCCAATAGCTAAATCTTGTATGTTAGAGCCATGATTTTAACGTTGTACCCAATGCATTGAGTGTTAGAAGATGAGTGAATCCGTTAGCCAAGAAGAAAGCCGTTTACAAATAAGCAATCGAGAAAAAAGCCACATAAGTGGAATGTTATACAACCCAGATACTGAAGGTTTACCAGAAGATCGAATAAAAGCCGCTAAACTTTGTCACCAAATCAGTACTTGCTTTGAGCCCAAGGAAAAGAACCTTCTAATACAAGACTTGTTTGGCAAGTCGGACGAAACGACCAGTTTAAATGGGCAGTTCTTTTGCGATTACGGCTATAACATTGAAGTTGGCAAAAACTTCTACATGAATACCAACGGCGTTATTCTGGATTGCGGTAAGGTAACGATTGGCGATTTCGTGATGATAGGGCCAAATGTGACACTTTGTACTGCTGGGCACCCGCTTGATGCAAAAACACGTTATACCTATGAAGAATTCGCCAAGCCGATTCATATTTCGGACAAAGTTTGGATTGGCGCTAACGTGATTGTCTTGCCCGGTGTGACCATCGGTGAGCGTGCTGTGGTTGGAGCGGGAAGTGTGGTCACAAAAGATGTTCCTGCCGATACGATTGTCGTCGGGAATCCAGCAAGAATAGTAAAAGAAGATATCAACGCTGGTGATTAACCAACGTGAAAAACGAATAGGACACTTGGAAAGAGTATGGATATTCTGAAAGCCCAAAAAACGGATGTAGACGCAATAACGGCACTGGTTGCTGAAGTATCAAAACACGATGTATTGCCATTGCTTAATGAGCAAGGTCAACAAGAGTATCAGCAGCGCGTGTTACCCGATCTAAAGACGACGCTAGAGGGCGACAATTTTGTGAGCCTAAAGGCCGTCTTAGATGGGCAAATGGTGGGTTATGCAGCGCTTCGAAATGGTGATTACCTGACTCATTTGTTTGTGTCCAATAAGGTCCAAGGCTCGGGGCTGGGTAGTAAGCTACTAAAGCGTATTCTTGAATCGACAAAGGAGAGTGAGATTAGTCTTCGCTCCTCGGTGAACGCAGTCGGCTTTTATCAGCACCACGGTTTTGTGGCAACGTCCGAAGAAAGTGATTTTAACGGGATTCGCTTTGTGCCGATGAGCTTAGTTAGAAGCGCTTCTTAATCGTGATTCTCGTAGTAGTTGAAAGGTGGCTCTCGAGTTGACTAATGGATTAGTGGAAGGCCAATAAGGAAATAGAAGATAGCGTTATGGTGAGTTATTTTGCTGGTTTTTCATTGGGATTATCGCTGATCTTAGCGATAGGTTCTCAAAATGCATTCGTCCTAAAGCAAGGGTTAAAAAACCAGAATGTACTCGTCATTTGTGCTGTTTGCGCCATTTCTGATGCGATACTTATTAGCTTGGGCGTTGCCGGATTCGGTGTGATTGTTAACCAGTTCCCACAGATAGAAACCCTTGCTCGGTATGGTGGGGCGATATTTCTATCCGTTCCGTTTATGCCGTTCTAAGCTTTAAGTCTGCTCTCACCACCGATCATGCGCTTGAAAATGGAACGGATGCGCCGAGTTCGTGGCTCAAGTCGGTATTGATGTGTTTGGCTTTCACTTGGCTAAACCCACATGTGTACCTTGATACCGTGGTTCTGCTTGGTTCAATTTCTACTCAATACCAACCTAATCAAGTCGAGTTTGCCGTAGGGGCGATAACGGCATCGTTTGTGTTCTTCTTCTCACTTGGGTACGGCGCTCGATTCCTCGCTCCGTTTTTCAAAAGTCCCAAAGCATGGAAAGTTCTGGAAGTGCTGGTTGGTGTAATTATGTTGGTGATTGCTTTCTCTTTGGTGTCTGGAGCGAGAGTTTAAAATACAGTTAGTTAGGTGAGGTGTAGTATGAAAAAGCTGTTCATTGCAATGTTGGTGTTAGCGTTAACAGGTTGTTTGGGGATGCCTCAATCTGTTCAGCCGGTAAGTGACTTTGAGTTGAATCGCTATCTTGGTAAATGGTATGAGGTCGTTCGATTAGATCATTCTTTTGAGCGCGGGTTGACGCAAGTATCCGCTGAATACTCACTACGAGAAGATGGCGGTGTCGTGGTCATTAATCGTGGCTTCGATGAAGAAAAACAAGAGTGGAAAGAGGCGGAAGGAAAAGCGTATTTCGTTGATGAAGAAACGAAAGGCTACCTAAAAGTGTCGTTCTTTGGGCCGTTTTATGGCTCTTATGTTGTGTTCGAACTCGAGAAAAATAACTACGACTATGCGTTTGTATCAGGCCCGAACAACGATTACTTGTGGCTATTATCTCGAACGCCTGAAGTAAGCCAAGAGGTACTGGATAAGTTTGAAGCCATGTCTAAAGCCAACGGCTTTGACGTTGAACAGCTTATCTACGTTGACCACTAATTATTCACTTTCTTTTTGTGCGCACATCTAGGTTGAACTGGTAGCAAGAATGCTCGTTGATTTATCTTTGATAATCTCAAACAACCATTTGTGCGCTTCATTGTCTTTATTGCGTGAGTGAAGAACCAAGTATATCGGCAGTATGTATTTGGGTTCATCACGAAGCGAATATATCTCTACAAAATCTTCTTCGAACTCTGGCAGCAAGTGCAGGCCATTCGAGCCAAACAGCACGCTGTCGGAATCTCTTAGCGCCCTAAAAATATTCCCTGTTTGCACTGTTCTTAAACGAGGTTTTTGGTGCTGATGAATTAAGTCTTGAAGCACTTCCAAAATAGGCATTCGAATTGATTGGTTGGAATCATCTTCAATTAAGTTGCCGATAACGGGGTAGCTAAGGATTTGGCTTAGTTGTGGTGAATCAACAGAAAGTAGAGGGTGACCTTTGCGTACAAACAGCATTGGGTAAAGATCACCAATGTAGCAAGATTCGTATTTTGCAGACTTTAGCTTTTCATAATGGAATGCGAAATCCAGTTGATTGTTATCGAGTAACTGGAGTGCATTGCTACGAGTGGTGATCTCTTTAATACTGACATTCGGTGCACGGGTTTGTATGTACTGATAAAGATCAGGAATGAGTACGGCGCCGATAAAAGGAGGCACAGATAAGCTAAACGTATCCTCACATTTGCTTTCTATAAATTCTTCTCTGTTTAGCATACGAGATAACAAAGGAAGTACGCCGTCTAACTCTTTTTCTAGCTGTAATGCCTTACTCGTGGGGCTAAGGCCTGTGGCGCTGCGGGTAAAAAGCGGGTCGTCGAATATCTCTCTTAGTTTTTTCAGTGAACGGCTTATGGCTGGCTGAGAAACAAACATCTTATCGGCAACTCTAGATACATGCCTCTCCTTAAGCAGCAAATCCAACACAATAAGTAAGTTGAGGTCCACTCGTGCCAAGGATGTTTTCTGCTTGCTGCTCATACCATTATTCTCTGTGGTTATAATGGTATGTAATTATTGGTGATTAGACGAGAAATGCAATTAAATTTACTATTTTTGTGCTGCTTGAGATAGGTACGTGAGCAGTTATAAATGATAGGTATAAACATAGTTAACAACGCTAAAATCTGACCATCAAAGCGGAATCTTCCTGTACGAAAATGGGACTTTGCTGGCTACGTAGTTGTTACTCATCGACTTAGGAAACTCTAATGAAGCATCTAATTCCAACACTCCTTCTTTCTGCAATGACACTCCATTCTGCTCAGGCAGCCGTCGCTATTGATGGCAAGGAATACGAATCGACAATTCCAGTAACAATGGAAAACTTTGATCGTGTAGAGGCAGCGGTTAACTTCAATAAATGGGCTAGCAAAGGGATCAACAATAGCTTCGTTCACCTAACAGACTATTACCCAGCAGGGCCTGCACCAACTATTCGTGCTAACCGAGACACCCTTTACACAGTTGGTTTGTACGACAACTCAAAGGGGATCCACATAGAACAGCCTGATAATGATATTTTCCAGTCGGCTTTGATTCTTGATGAAAACGGGTTCGCGTTGGATTACGTTTGGACTCCTGGCGGGATTGATGTCAAACCGACAGACGGCTTTGTACTGATTATTTTCCGAATCGGACTTGAAGAGGGTATTGAAACGGCCCGTGAAGCACAGAAGACACTATCTGTGACTAACTTTGGTTCTAACCACTACGTCACTCCAAAGTACGACAAACAAGGCCGCGATGAGCTTTGGTCTAAGCTGAACAAGCAAGCTATTGGTTCTGGCATATTTTTAGAATACGCGTTTGATGCAGACACCATCGATCCGCTCACGCGTTCGCTGTCGAATGCTGCTGGCTGGGGAGGAATGGCATTTAGCGTAAACAACTATCAAATGTCGAATAACATTAAAGGTACTCAATGTATGCAGACGACATTTGAAGACCCACGTGTCGACGAGTTTTGGTCATTCACGTTGTACGATGCGGAAGGTTGGCTGCTGCCACTAGGCGACAATGTGTTGAATAGCCGCGATGCTGTTGCGAATGAAAATGGTAGTTACACGCTGAGCATTAACTGTGGTAAAGATGCTATTAATAACATCACGACTGATGGAGTTGATGAGTGGTCTGTAACTTGGCGCACTTATGGTTCGAGCTACAAAGTGAAATCAGGACAGTGGAACCCATTACTGACGTTGAAAAACAGCGATCTCAATGGTTGATAGCTTTAGTGAAAAGCCCCTTTTATAGGGGCTTTTTAATGCGCGCCTAACTTGAGTGTCGTACAACATTAGATAGTGGATTAAGATGTTAAAGGCTGGTTGTTTGCTGGAAAGTATTGATGCCCAGTTACTGTTTCCAACCAATCACGAACGAAGAAAAGGGATACAAACACTGCCGGGCTTTCATAGCTTTTATCCGCCCATGTGACATCTGAGTTGGTAAAGCCGTGATTCACGCCAATCAACTCACCCTTCCCGTTGTATACACCACCGCCAGACATGCCCGACATAATGATGCCGGTTGTGCCAGACATTTGGCATTTCTCCCAGCCATTAACGTAAATGTCCCCAATGTATTTCCCTTGGCTTGAGGAAAGAGGGAAGCCGATTGGGTACCCGACATGCGTGACTTTTTCTCCACTATGTACAACGCCAACATGAGGATCGTCGACATCGTGCTTGTTATACACTAGCGCAATATCACAGACAGGGTGGTAGTACACTTCGGCTCTCGTTAACGCTAGAATAGGCTTGTTGTGTGCAGCGGTGACTACCCAGTCGTCGTCTAATCTTGCTGAGGATCCTTCCAGTGCGAGTAGCAACGGAATACCAACAAAAATTTTCTCATTCCCAACTTCCAATTCGTGGGTGATGTTTCCGTTGAAATCTGGAGTAGGCAATCCATTTGCGCATCCTGCAATAAACAAACTCGCTAATAGTGAGAGCCTAAACATTGGCTGTACCTCATATATTACTGACGTTGAAAAATGCAGATAATATTGAGTGGTGAAATGTTTTATATAGGAATTTTCTGGTTCTAATATGAATCAGAAAGCGCTGACAAAGTGACGAGAATTGTTCTTACCGGCTGGGAGACAGTAAAAATTCGTGTCAGTGCAGTGTTAGGATAAAGTCTGAGTAGTGTCGGATTGGGAGTTTTCTCAAAAATGAGAATCGCGATATGGTAGGGGGGAATTATGTGCTGATTTCAAAGAAAACGCCCTCAATCAGAGGGCGCTTTATCATTTAGCTTACTAACTTCTTTTGGTCTTCAACGTGGACGTCGTAGGCTTTTTCGCCGAACACGTAAGTTTCGCTTACGGTGCGGTCGTCACCAAGGCTCATTAGCACGAAGAGTTTTTCTTCAAGCGTTTTCGCTTGCATCATTCTAAAGCGCATAAGCTGAGTGGCATGCAGGTCGAGTACCACGAAATCTGCTTCTTTGCCGACTTCTAAGTTACCAATTTTATCTTCAAGGTGAAGAGAGCGTGCGCCGCCAAGCGTTGCTAAGAACAATGACTTCGCTGGGTGCAGTTTCTCTTGTTGAAGCTGCATAACTTTGTACGCTTCACTCATAGTTTGCAAGATTGAGAAGCTGGTACCTGCACCTACATCTGTCCCCATACCGACTCGAACGCCATGCTCTTCCAGCTTTGGCAGTTTGAATAGGCCAGAGCCTAGGAATAGGTTTGAAGTAGGGCAGAATGCGATGGCAGATTCGGTTTCTGCCAAGCGTTTACACTCGCAATCTGAAAGGTGGATACCGTGCGCGAACACCGAACGTTTGTGCAGTAGGCCGTAGTGGTCATACGCATCTAGGTAGCTGTCGCGCTCTGGGAATAGGTCAAGTACCCATTCGATCTCTTTCTTGTTTTCAGAAAGGTGAGTGTGCATATACACATCTGGGTATTCTTCTAACAGTTGGCCGACTTTCGCCAACTGTTCAGGTGTGCTGGTTGGAGCGAAACGTGGCGTAACCGCATAAAGCAGACGACCTTTGTTGTGCCACTTTTCAATCAGCTCTTTTGATTCCTGGTAACCAGACTCAGGCGTGTCTGTCAGGTAGTCTGGCGCGTTACGATCCATCAGGACCTTACCTGCGATCATACGAACGTTGCGCTTTTCTGCTTCTTCGAAGAACACATCTACCGACTCTTTGTGAACCGTACCGAACACTAGTGCAGTAGTCGTACCGTTGCTAGCCAGTTCGTCTAGGAACAGTTTCGCCACTTTATGAGCGTAGACTGGGTTCTTGAAGCGACGTTCTTCTGGGAAGGTGTAGTTTTCTAACCAATCCAGTAGCTGTTCGCCGTAAGAAGCGATCATACCGGTTTGTGGGTAGTGAATGTGAGTATCGATAAAACCAGACGTAATCAGTTTATCTTTGTATTCTTTCACTTCGAGAGTTTTAGGTTGGCGAGCTAGAACATCATCGGCTTCACCAAGGTCAACGACGTGACCATTTTCGACCACCAAAATTCCGTCTTCGAAATATTGGTAAGAGTCTTCAATTCCGACATCCTTCGGGTCAGCTACGCTATGTAGAATGCTTGCTCGATAAGCTTTGCGTTGCGTTGTCATGCTTTACTTCCTTTTTCCTACTCCCAACACAGTATGGCGTGGGAGTGAAGCGACTGTTGTAGTTTTGATGTCGCTTAAGCTGTTTTACTGTGCGGCGTAGGGCGCTTTTGTTCAAGCGCGTGGCCTTGATAGTGTGCGATTAGTTCACCCGCAACCGATACCGCAATTTCTGCTGGGTGCTTACCATTCACAGAACTGATTCCTATTGGGCAAATCATAGTGTCGATTTGCTGTTGGGAATAACCACGCTGCTCTAAACGCATGTCGAATTTCTTACGCTTAGTGAGTGAGCCAATCATGCCGAAATAGCAGCTATCTTCACGGTCGATAATGGCTTTGGCTAAATCAAAATCGAGCTGATGATTGTGGGTCATCACCAGATAGTAGCTATTCGGTGGCATGTGTTTGACTTCGCCTACAGGGTCGTCGCTGACCAACTTCTTTACTCCCTGTGGCAATTCTTCTGGGAACACTTCGTCGCGTTCGTCAATCCAAGTGACTCGGAAAGGAAGGGTAGAGACAATGTGCAAAAGGGCTTTAGCGACATGACCTGCACCAAATAGAACGAGATGATTTTGCTGGGTACCAATTGGCTCGAAGCTTAACGTTGCCATTCCGCCGCAACACTGACCAAGACGTGCGCCGAGATTAAAACGTTCAACTTTTAATGCTTTCTCACCTGCGATTAGCATCTCGCGCGCCATTTTGGTGGCGATATGCTCTAAATGACCACCGCCAATCGTGGCGATAAGTCGGTCGCGAGTGACCAGCATTTTGGTTCCAGCGTCTCTAGGAACTGAACCGCGGTCTTCCAACACTGTGACCATTACACACGGTTCATAGTTCTCTTCTAGTTTGGCAAGTTCATGAATCCAGTTGTCCTTAAACATCATTGTCTCCTTGAGATTCCGACTTCTCATCCCTTGTTATTCTTGTCTCTGTTTTGACGTTATGCGCCAGAAAGCTCTGGCGCGGGATTTCGAGTTTCTACGCTGTTTCTGATTGTGCGCCAGTGGTGTTTTTAGCACCTTGGCTCACTTCCTGTACTGCCATAAGCACACGCTCAGGAGTCGCAGGGGTGTTCAATTTAGGGATTGCGCCATCAACGGCTACAGAGGCCACTGCATCTTTCAGTGCGCTCCAAACCGACATGCCAAGCATGAACGGAGGCTCACCAACCGCTTTCGAGTTGAAGACGGTGTCTTCAGGGTTGCTGCGGTTTTCTAGTAGATGCGTTCTAAAGTCGATAGGCATATCCGCAATGGCTGGAATCTTGTAACTTGCAGGGCCGTTCGTCATTAAGCGGCCTTGCTCGTTCCAAACTAGCTCTTCGGTCGTTAGCCAACCTGCACCTTGCACAAAGCCACCTTCAACCTGACCGATATCGATCGCTGGGTTTAGTGATGCGCCTACATCGTGCAGGATATCAACGCGCAAGATTTTGTACTCACCAGTGAGGGTGTCTATGATCACTTCAGAACAAGATGCTCCATACGCGTAATAGTAGAATGGGCGTCCACGTGCTTTTTCGTGATCGTAGTAAATCTTAGGTGTACGGTAGAAACCGGTGCTCGACAGTGAAATCTGGTTAAACCAAGCGAGTTGAACGAACGCTTCGAATGTCATGATTTCATCGCGAATTTGAATCATACCGTTCTTGAACACAACTTCTTCTGGCGACACTTTGAAGTGCGCAGACGCGAAGTCAATCAAGCGCTGCTTAATGGTTAGGGCTGCGTTTTGCGCGGCCTTACCGTTGAGGTCGGCGCCCGATGAGGCTGCGGTCGGTGATGTGTTCGGAACTTTGTCTGTGTTTGTAGCGGTGATCTGGATACGTTCGACATCGACTTGGAACTCCTCTGCAACAATTTGTGCCACTTTGATGTTCAAGCCTTGGCCCATTTCCGTACCGCCGTGATTCAAATGAATACTGCCATCGGTGTAGATATGGATTAGAGCACCTGCCTGGTTCAAGAAAGTCGCAGTAAACGAGATACCGAATTTCACAGGTGTGATTGCAAGGCCTTTCTTCAGAATAGGGCTTTGCTTGTTGAACTCAGCAATTTCTTTACGGCGAGCGTGGTAGTCACTGCTTTGTTCAAGTTTTTCGGTGATCTCAGGAAGAAAGTTGTCTTCAACGGTTTGGTAGTAGTGCGTAACATTGCGGCCTTCTTCACCATAATAGTTCGCTTTACGTACTTCCAACGGATCTTTTTTCAGGTAGCGAGCAATTTCGTCCATGATGTGTTCAATAGTCATCATGCCTTGTGGGCCACCAAAACCACGGTAAGCGGTGTTAGACGCTGTGTTTGTCTTACAACGGTGACCAGTTACTGTTGCATCACCAAGGTAGTAAGCATTGTCAGAGTGGAACATTGCACGGTCTACAATTGAGCTCGATAAGTCTGGTGAGTAACCACAGTTACCTGACACCACAATGTCCGCACCTTGAATCACACCATTGTCATCAAAACCTACTTTGTATTGGTTGTAGAACGGGTGACGTTTACCTGTTTGCTGCATGTCTTCGTTACGAAGTAGGCGCATTTTGGTTGGTCGACCGGTTAAGCGAGCAATCACGGCAGCCATACAAGCTGGAGAGGCTGCTTGGGTCTCTTTACCACCGAAACCACCACCCATACGGCGCATATCGATCACGACTTTGTGCATTGGTACGCCTAGAACTTCAGACACCAGCTTTTGAACTTCCGTTGGGTTCTGAGTTGAGGTGTAAACAATCATGCCGCCGTCTTCTGTTGGCATAACGCTACTGGTTTGTGTCTCTAAGTAGAAGTGTTCTTGACCACCAACCTCTAGGTCACCTTCGATAACGTGTTTTGCATTCGCCAGTGCTTTGGCTGAATCACCGCGCTTTTGCTGGTGGCTTTCGGTCACGAAGTGCTTTTTAGCCAGAGCTTCTTTAACATCAAGAATTGCTGGTAGTGCTTCATATTCGATGATTGCTGCATGTGCGGCTTTTCGAGCCGTTTCTAAATCGTTTGCGGCTACCGCAATGACAGGTTGGCCGTAGTATTCTACTTTGCCATCAGCCAGTAGAGGGTCGCCCGGCAAGATTGCACCAATGTCTAGTTGGCCAGGTACGTCTTCAGCGGTAATCGCAATCGCGACGCCTTCAAACTCGTAACAAGGCTCTAGGTCGATCTTAGTGATCTTCGCGTGCGCTTGTGTTGATAGGCGAGCGTATACGTGTAATTGGTTTGGAAACTCTAGGCGGTCGTCAATGTAAACCGCTTCACCTGTTACCTGCTTAGGTGCACTGTCGTGCTTAACGCTTTTACCTACGCCGGTTTTCAAGTCTTGTTTAGCGACAGCCACCATTTCCTCGTGGCTCATCGAGTTGTGGTGTGCATTAGACATAAGACGTTACCCTTGTTTCGATTTGGTTGTTCTTGTTCTGCGTTTCGATGTAGTAGCGACGCAGCATGTTCGCAGCCGTAAGTGAACGGTACTCTTGGCTCGCACGGAAATCAGAAAGCGGCTCGAAGTCGTTGTACAATTCAGCCATGGCTTTTTGAATCGTTTCGTCGTTCCAAGCTTGGCCTACCAGTGCAGCTTCACAGCCATTGGCACGTTTCGGTGTAGCCGCCATACCGCCAAAGGCGATGCGCGCTTGTGTTACCACGCCATTATCAATTTGGATGTCGAAAGCACCACATACTGCTGAAATGTCATCATCCAGACGCTTAGACAGCTTGTACGCTTTGAACGTATCCTGCGTAGGTTTCGGAATGATGATTTGCTCGATGAATTCGCTCTCTTGTTGTGCGGTCACTTTGTAGCTAATGAAGTAATCTTCGATTGGCATTGTGCGCGACTCGTCACCACAGCGCAGTTTGATCTGTGCATCAAGCGCAATCAGTAGCGGTGGGGTATCCCCGATTGGTGATGCGTTCGCAACGTTCCCACCAATTGTGCCTTGGTTACGTACTTGCAAAGACGCAAAGCGGTGCAACAGCTCACCAAAATCTGGGTAATGCTTTTTCAATAGCGAGTAAGCATCACTGATTGGTAGGTTTGCACCGATCACTAGGCTGTCTTCTGTTTCCTCACAGATCTTCATATCTTCTACAAGGTTGACGCTGATCAGCGTTTCAATCTCACGATGGAATTGAGTCACTTCTAGTGCCAAGTCTGTACCACCGGCAACCAATTTCGCACTTGGGTGCGCTTTGAATAGTTTCGCTAACTCATCAGTAGATTTCGGTGAGAATGCGGTTAGGTGGCCGTAGCGAAGGCTTGCCTCTTTATCTTGAATGCTTTCCAGCTTTTCAATGGTGCGGCGTTCAAGTTCTGCAAATTGGTCTAGCAGTGGTTTTTCAGTCGAAAGAGACAGCGCCGCATCTACGATAGGGCGGTAGCCGGTACAGCGACATAAGTTACCTGCCAGAGATTCCATTACATCTTCTTTGTCCGCGTTTGGCTTATTCTTGCCAAGCGCAAACATCGACATGATGAAGCCCGGAGTACAGTAACCACACTGAGAGCCGTGGAAGTCGACAACGGCTTGCTGAACTGGGTGCAGTGATTTGTCTTTGTTTTGTAGATCTTCTACGGTGATTAACTGTTTACCGTGAAGGGCTGAAACAAACGTAAGACAAGAGTTCACTGAGCGGTACTCTAATTGACCGTCAACCAGTTCACCCAATACTACGGTACATGCACCACAGTCGCCTGAACCACAGCCTTCCTTGGTACCTGTTTTATTTATCTTGGTGCGAAGGTAGTTCAACACCGTCATATTGGGCGACAAGTTCTCTTCTTGTCTGATTTCTTGATTGAGTAGGAAAGTAATCAAGAGACCTCCTTGTACATTGACACTATGATTCCAATATTATTTTTCTGACCTTTGGGTCAATAATTGGATAATTTGACCTGAAGGTCAACTATTTATTTACAAAAATGCAACAACGAAGATTGTATTACTTTTTTGTTTTGCTCTAGTGTCTACATAACTTTATGTAATATATTAACTTTTTGTTAAATCTTCCATGTTTAAATAATTGCAAAAAATTTAACCATGTTTACATAATTGTATGCAATTTTTGGAGGGTTTGCAGATGCTCAAACTTGAGTAAAAACTCAAATTTAAGCGTAAGAATTAAGAGTATTGTCGATAGGGCTACGTGCTTTTTGAACGGTAAACCACGAGTGAGATTACCAACACAATGGTAGAAAGCGAGATACCAATAAAGATAGGGAAGTTTGGAGAATAAGTGGATGTGACCGCAAGGAGCGACGCTAACCCGTAACCAAGGGTGTGAGACATAGAAATGAATCCAGACGTTGCCCCCGGAGCATCGGGGTTTTGTTCGGTCGCTCCAGCAGTATAGGCGGGTACAAGTAACGCCGCTCCACTAAACGCAATAGCCATCGCCGCAACAAATACCCAGACGTTGGCCGATAAAAACAGGGTTAGCCCCAATACCATAGCGCCAGCACCGAACTGATACATGGTTTTTAACGAAACACGTTTTTTCTTGATCACCAAAACTTGAGTGCCAAGTGTGAATGCCGCCCCAACGGTTAAGAGTACCCCAATCCAGTCACTGATTTTGCTGGTTGGCCATTCGGTTACGCTACCAATCAAAGGTGAGAAGTTGTACTGAAGCAGCGCAACCACAGTACACAGCAGCAGTCCTGATGTGAGGTAAGGCAGCAAAGAACGTTCGGGCATCGATAGCCATGAGGGTTTAGTGTGGGTGTCTGTTGGCTCCTTTTTCTCGAAGGTGGGAGAGGGCAGCCAGAATGCCGCCAACAGCGCGATAGCAGGAAGGATCACCATCATTATTAGTGGCGCGAAAGGGGAGATCTTCAATAGAAATATCGACAAAATCGGTCCAACTAATCGACCAGTACTTAAGCCTATACTGACGCTGGTAATAGCTTGAACTCGATTCCCTTCACCACAAAGCAAAATGGCCCAGTGCTGACTGGCTGGCACCATGCCAGCTACCGTACAACCGTATATAACCCTAGCTATGACAAGGCCTGCAAGACATAGCGCTACCCACTGCGACTCTAGGTGGCTCAACATGGTAAAGCTTACCAACATTAAGAAACTGATTGTCATTCCAAATAACGCTTGTATCACGACTCGTTTGGGGCCGGATTGGTCGCTCTGCCTTCCCCAATAGGGAGCGGCAGGCAAAAACAATAGACTGCCGATCGCAATCAGAATCGACCAAGTAGGCAGAGAAAAAGCCGAATGCTCTACCAAGAAAGGTAACGAAACCAATAAACCATTTTGTCCGATCCCCATTAATGCGGCAATGAGCCCGATGATACTGAGTTGAGTGGATGAGCTTTTTATGTCAGACATAACCGAAACCGAGTGGTTGTATATTGATTAACAGGGTGAATGAGCAAAGCAACTTGCTATTAATGATCTCTATGAAAATGATTCTCATTTGCTTGCGTCGACAAACTAACGGTTTGCTGGACTTAAAACAACCCTGAATTTAGGAAGGAAAATTTAAAAAATAGGTGAATGAAAACCTTCGAAGCATGTTAGGTGGAGTTTTTGAACATTGACGTTTTAGGCAGATTGGCGGCCTGTATCATTTGACGCTGTAGGTAAAGATTGGGCTCATCACTCATCGATAGCTTCTTTAAATGATTACTTAACGTACTGTTTTTGATGGTGAATGTGTCGGGAGGCAATATTGACTGTTGGACAATTGATGGACGAGTAAAGTAACAAAAATGGGTAGAATGTCACATATGTAGCACATAAACTGATTGCTTATAATAATGAGAATGATTATCTTTTGCGTAATTTAAAACGGAGAAAGATAATGAATCGTCATAACGATCAGCTCAATCGGATGTTGGCTAGCAACGATGCCCCTGCGGCCTGTTTTCTCAACGCGTTAGCGAGGGAATGCAACCATATCAGTTATCAGCATGGAACGACTGGTACTCAGTATCAAATACCTTTGTCCCAAGGACGTACGATTAATATTCCACTTGCTCATTATTCCTTGCTAGGAGGGCACGAATATGAGTTTCCAGCGCAGGTAACGACTGCTCAAGGAGAAGATTCTGAACTGATTACATTTCATCAGCTGATTGAACTCATTCTTGAAGAGCCTGCGTTAGTCGGTGTTATTTCCGATCAGCAAAAACAAATATTCATCGACCGAGTGAGAGAAAGTTATACCAACACTTGCCTTGCGGCCGAGGGCAGCCCCTACGGTGAGGCTCTGTTTCAGGGGCCGCTCAACTTTTCTACCGCCGAACAAGGACTACTGATTGGCCACTCTTTTCACCCTGCACCGAAAAGCCGAGAACAATTCAGTCAGCAAGACGCTCAGAAGTATACGCCTGAGTTTGGTGCGTGTTTCCCACTTGTTTGGTTGGCCGCTTCTCGCGATATTACTTTGGCTGGAAGTTCAGCTGGCGTGTCGGTAGATAGCCGAATTGAAGAGCTACTATGCCACGACCATGCCTTGCAGCAAGCTGTCGAGAATGTTCTTGAACGTGATGAAGTATTACTGCCAGCACACCCATGGCAGTGGCAGGTGATGTCTGAGCTAGAATCGATACAAACGTACCTAGAACAAGGCAAGCTTCGTGTTTTGGGTGAGTTTGGCGCTGAGTGGTATCCTACTTCGTCGACACGGTCCCTTTACGCACCAAACCTTCCATACATGCTGAAGTTCTCTTTAAGTGTCAAACTGACTAACTCTATTCGCAACCTTTCGCTGAAAGAGGTGATCCGTGGTACTCGGCTCAATAACTTGTTTGAGAGTACTTCGCTAAGCGAAAATCTGGGCAATGGTGAAGGGTTCCAGCTTATGCAAGAACCTGCCTATCTGGGGTTAGTTGATCTACAAGGCAACGCTGTTGACGAAAGTTTTGTGGCATTTCGTGATAACCCATTAAAGCAATCACCAGAGCAGGAAGCGGTGGTGCTTGCTACTTTAACCCAGCAAAACCCTTATGGAGGTTCCAGTCTTCTGGCTTCGAGAGTTGCTCATCTTGCAGCGCAAACATCGACCTCGATACAGGATTGCGCTGAGCATTGGTTCAGTGCTTACTGCCAACACACTGTCGTGCCATTGTTTAACCTGCAAGCAAACTATGGCGTCGTTTTTCTTGCTCATCAACAGAACATAGTGATGCAACTGGAACAGGGCTTGCCAGTTGGGATGTATTACCGTGATTGCCAAGGGACGGGCTACACCGACCTAGCGTTTGAGTTGTTTAGTGAGCAATTGTCAGATGCTAAGCAGGATGTTGAAAACTACTGGAATGAAGACAAAGTAAGGCGCTATTTCGCTTACTACCTGATCATCAACTCGACATTTAATGTGATTAGTAGCTTGTCTGCGGGATGTGACATATCAGAGGCGAAACTGATTGAAATTCTGCACGACCATTTAGCCCAATTGCTGGATTCAGGTGTGAAAGACGACAAGTGCTTGCGTTATGTACTGAATAGCGACGCTCTGTGCTGTAAGGGGAATTTCTTCTGTTATCTGCAAAACTTCAACGAAAACTCCATCCCAGATCCATCGGTGATCTATTTCGATTTAGATAACCCTCTCGCCACAGTTAAGGAGTTGAGCCATGCATGATTTCAGTACCTTTGTTTTTGAGCAAACACCACAGCCTCGTATTGTCGTCACTCTTCAGGATGGAGACATCAACCTTGATGGGATACTTGAAGGTGTGGTTGAAGATATCGATCAGCTGTTTATCCATAACCCAGAATTGCGAACGGTAGTAGTAGAGTGTGATGCGCCCAACGTAAGCCAGAAATTGAAAGCGGAGCTACCTATTTTTTCTGGTCATGAACTTCATAAGTCTGCGTTCTATCAAAGTGGTTTCAACTGGATCAAACATAAGCGCTCTGACTTGTTTCCGCTTGTAGAGGTACAATCTGATGCTCGGTATCGCCATCATCCTCTGCGTCCATCAATGCCAGAAGGTACGGTTTATCAGCGATTCGACGGCCAAGCAGAACTGAACGTTTCGTTTCGCGTATTTGATGTCAATAAAGACATGGAACGCTTCACCAAATGGATGAACGATCCACGTGTTGCCCACTTCTGGGAGCAGGCATGGAGCCAAGAAAAGTTATTGGAATTTGCCCAAGAGCGATTAGCCGATTCTCATATTGTGCCATTAATTGGTGAGTTTAATGGGCAACCATTTGGCTACATTGAAGCCTATTGGGTAGCGGAAGACAGATTGAGCCCATATTACGATGTGGCGGCATTCGATCGCGGAATTCATTTGTTGGTTGGTGAAGACGCTTTTCGCGGACCTAAGTTCTTTAACTGTTGGATGAGAGCAATTAGCCATTATTTGTTTATTGACGACGCCAGAACACAGAGAATTGTGTTGGAGCCGCGCCATGACAACCAACGCCTATTCAACCGAATCGTGCCAATGGGCTACAACAAGTGCTTTGAGTTTAACTTTCCGCACAAGCGTTCTGCGTTATTGATGCTTGAGCGTGGGGCATTCTTCGAGGAGCAGTGGTAATGGATCAAACTGCGCTTCATCAATACTGGTCGATTGCCAATCACAAGCTGGTGGCAAAAATGATCAGTGAGTTTGCTTATGAGCAAGCATTTAAGCTTGTGCCTCTTGGGAAGGGTTACTCTCTCACACTCGATTCAGGTGTGGTTTATCAGTTCATGGGCAAACCTAATATTTGGGGGCAAGTTGTCATTGAGCCTCAATCACTGATTCGGCTCGACGCAGATGGAACACCGACGTCTCTTTCTTCCGCGCACTTCATGAGGGACATTCAACCAATGTTGAACATGCCTGATGAGGCTATGGCAGAACATTTAGCAGACCTGAATGCAACACTGCTTGGTGATTGTAAGCTAATGCGTCGCAAGGAAGGCTTAACTGCTGAGGCTTTCGCTTTTCTCTCTTGCGAAGTACAGCAAACCTACTTTGATGGCCATCCAAAGTTTGCGTTCAACAAAGGCCGAAGAGGGTGGGGAAGCGATGATTTACATCGCTATGCTCCAGAGTCTCAGCGAGCCTTTAAACTCGATTGGGTAGCGGTCCAGAACGAGATTGTCCAACGCGCGACGAATGCAGATGTGAACTGGCAGCAGTTAGTCAGCAGTGCAGTAAGAGCAGCCGATCTTGACATGATGAACTCTCAGTTGGCCGCTCTAGATGTCGAGCCTGCGGAATATTGTTTCATCCCAGTGCATCCGTGGCAGTGGGAGAAAAAGCTATCCCTTTTATTTGTAAAAGAGCTAGCGGAAAAGCAATTGATTTACCTCGGGGCTCACGGTGATGATTTCTTACCGCAGCTATCGCTTCGCACGTTAAGCAATCAAACAAGGCCAAATAACTTTGATATTAAACTGCCGCTTACTGTGATGAACACCTCTTGCTACCGAGGTATTCCGGGCCGATATATTTTGGCGGGGCCAACGGCATCGGATTGGATTCACTCAGTATTTGAGCAAGATGAACTACTTCGTTCTAAACAAGCGGAAGTGTTGCAAGAGCCAGCAGCGGCATTTGCTGCACAGCAAGATTATGCAAAGCTTGAGGAAGCGCCTTATCGCTACCATGAGCTGCTTGGTGTCATTTGGCGTGAGTCGGCTCAATCGAAGCTAAAGCAGGGTGAAAGTGCCATTCTAATGGCCGCCTTGATGGAAAGCGATAATGACGGTAACCCACTGATAGAGCAATATGTTAAAGCCTCTGGCCTCTCGATGCATGGTTGGTTAACGCGACTGTTTGATGCCGTTGTTGTCCCTTACTATCACTTGCTCTGTAAATACGGTGTGTCGCTGATTGCCCATGGTCAAAATGTCACTCTAGTGCTGGAAAACAGCCAGCCTAAGAGAATATTGCTTAAAGATTTTCAAGGCGATATGCGATTGGTTGAGTCGGATTATCCTGAACAATCCACTCTTTGTGACTCAGTTAAGCAAGTGACGACAAGGCTTCCAGAAGATCTCATTATCCATGATCTGCAAACAGGTCACTTTGTTACGGTGCTGCGCTTCATTTCACCATTGGTAGAAAAACTGGGCTTCAGCGAACCCGAGTTCTATGCCTTATTGGGCGAAAGAGTGAAGGCTTATATCGATGCTCATCCCGACTACCAAAGTCGTTATCAAGCATTTGATTTGTTCAAACCGAGGATTCTACGTATTGGATTGAATCTAGCAAAGTTTCGACACAGTACTGATTCTAGCGCTTCGCGCATGTTACCTGACACGGACGACATGCTCGACAACCCACTGTATTTATCAATCAATTCAAACTAAACAGCCGAAGAGCTGAAATGGCGCTTAACGGGGTGTTAAGCGCTTAAATCAACTAATAAGGATCGTTTCCCATGGAACGCACTAACAACGTTAAATTAGATTTGGCGGGTATCGGAGTTGGCCCATTTAACCTCAGCATCGCAGCTTTATTAGCGCCAAAGCAGCAAATGAATGCAACGTTTTTTGAAAGCCGAGACAGCTTTGCTTGGCACCCAGGCCTTTTGCTCGACAATACCAACATGCAGACGATGTTTTTAAAAGATCTCGTCAGCGCTGTCTGCCCTGAAAACCCATATTCGTTTTTGTCTTACTTGGTAAAGAACAAAAAATTCTACCGATTCTTATCGGCGGAGCTGAACTGTATCAGTCGACATGAATTCTCGGACTACTTGGCATGGGCTGCGCATCAGTTGAATAACGTTCAATTTTCTACCAGAGTCGAGCACGTAGAATATAAAGGTGACCACTTTGAGCTGGAGACCAATCAAGGTGTTTACCATGCAAACAACCTTTGCATTGGTACGGGGAAAGTTCCGTCGATGCCAGATTGTGCAACACCTTTTATCGGCGACCGAGTCTTTCATGCGGCAGAGGTTGGTTTGCGAGAGCGTGACTTTACTGGCAAGCGAGTTGCAATTATTGGTGGTGGTCAAAGTGGGGCGGACATCTTTCTCAATGTGCTTCGAAGCAAATGGGGTAAAGTGGCGTCTCTTGATTGGATTTCACGCCGTTCAAACTTCCAACCGCTAGATGAAGCATCGTTTACCAACGAGTTCTTTACACCTGATTACGTGAACGCATTTGTTGGACTGCCAGCTTCAGTGAAAAGTGCTGAAGTCACGGCGCAAAAACTTACCTCTGACGGCGTGACGCAAAAGGCGTTGCTAGAGATTTATCAAGAGCTTTACCATCGATTTGATGTGCTTAAGGAAGATAAATGGGTTCGCCTATTACCACACCGTACGTTAGAGGGAATGAAAGATGTGGGCGGTCAATATCACATGACAATTGGTAACGCGTTAAGTCGCCAAAACGAGCTGCATCAAGCCGATATTGTGATACTCGCGACCGGTTTCAAAGCGCCTTATCCTGCTTGTCTAGACTCCATTCTGCCACTACTCGATTTGGATGAGCATAACCGTTACCAAATGACGCCAGATTTCGAATTGAAATGGCAGGGCGCAAGTAGCAATAAGATCTTCGCCGTCAACGCTGGTATGCATAGCCACGGGATTGCTGAGCCACAGTTAAGCTTGATGGCATGGCGTAGCGCTAGAATCATCAACCGATTAGCGGGCAAGCCACTTTATGATATTGATTCGGGTAAAGGCATGATTGAGTGGATTAGCCCTGCAACTATTGAAGAACTGGTTGAAGCGTAACGGCCTACCATAAATAACCAACTCACTTTTTAGGAAGTGAGTTGGTATCTAAACTGCTACATATTAAGTGACAATGTCATTTGTATATCTAAGGTGACACTTCACTTGGCGATTCTCCCGTCCAACGCTTGAATGCGCGTGTGAATGAACTGAGTTCAGAAAAACCAAGCTGAAAGGCTATTTCTGTCATGTTGTTATTTGGATTTTTTAGCAGCGTGAGTGCTTTCTCTAGGCGGTAGTTGTTCAATAACGTTTTGAATGTTGTCTGAGCATCAGCCAAGCGACGGTTTAGAGTTCTCGAACTGGTTAATAGCCTTTTTGCCACCAAGTCCACATTGATGCCTCTCAGAGTTTCTAACTCGTCTAGTACGCGACAAACTTGCAGTCTAATGTCATTTTTACTTAGCTTGGCCGCTTGTTCCTTTACTCTAAGTAAATTGTGCTCCATAAGCTGTTCATGAGCGAATGGGGAAACCGCCTTGAGCGCTTCGCGGTGAAAAACAATCTTCCGTATCGGACCTTTCTCGATATCCGGCACTCGATAACGTTGGCAAAACTTATCAACTAGGGCTTGGGGATAGTGATGGAAGGGGGCATACAGTCGGCAAGGAACCGATTGACCTTGATTGAGAGTCCGTAGCATTTCCAAGATTAGGCATACGACTAATGAAATACCTGTCTGAGTGACGGTGTATGAGTCAGGGGTTCGATTGTTGATGATCCACAACTCAGTGTTATCTCCGTCTTCAACGAGTGAAAGATGCGCTTGTGGAGCGAGCACAATGAAGTAATCACAAAGGTTTTGTAAGCATTGATGCAATGTTTGTGAAGACCACAGAGCAACGGAGAAACTATCAAACGTTAATGGCGTTGCACACTTTGCCGCTTCAATACTTAAGTCAAACTGGCTGTTTTCGATCAACTCTTGATGAAACTTTTGTACTACTCGAATATCGGGGTGCTTTAGGCTCGACTCCAGCAACTCTTGGTAGCTATTCAATGACTCTAACTCGACTTGATAGTTCCGACCTGCTTGTATCAACAGATCTACCCAACCCGAATGCAGATAATAACGATGATCGTTGTACTCTGAGGTAGCGCGCATTGTGGCCTCTTTGCAGCTTTTTTATTGTCTAATTAAGCCATGATTGCTGTTGTGTTTGTCATAAATATAAAAACATCAACACATTAAGTACAGCGGTTTTAAGAGAGGTTTTGTCGATTTAGCTAGTTTTTAAACCACTAATGTTTTGAATTTATGCCAAACGTTGTCAGCAAAGGATACGTGTCGAATAAAAGTTAGATCAAACTTCTGGGGTTGGCTACTGGAGTTAGTTATCAATCTGCTTGACTCAACACGCCAAGTGTTTAACTCAATGCGTCAACGTGCGTTACAGCTAGAACAGCTCAAGAAAAAGTCCCAGATCGTGGTCTATGTTGAATTCATCAAGATTAATTGACCAAAACCTAAATAGGGGACAGTGATGAAAAGTTTGATGAAGAAAGCAGCCATTGCCAGTTGCGTTTTATCGGCGTTAGGCGCTTCTACTATCGCCAGTGCATGTTCAAATGTATTTTGGGATAGCCCGCAGGGTGTGGTTGTCACTCGAACAATGGATTGGATGGAGTCGACTCACCCATTGTTGCTTAAAGTAGCCGCAGGAGAAAAACGTAACTACCACGGATACGATACCGCTGACCGCGAATATGTAGTGAAAAATGCTTTTGTTGCCATTGCTGCGTATGGAAACTTGATAGGAGAAGGGGTGAATGAACATGGACTGCAGGCCAGCGTGCAATATTATCGTGGAATGCAATTGGCAGAAGGGAATGAAACGACTTTAAGCCAGAATGAACTCGCAGGGTACCTGCTTGCAAATTACGATGACGTACAGCAAGTCGTCGACAACATTAAGGACATTCGAATTGGTTTAACTTCCATTCCGGGTATGCAAGAGCCGCCGCGTTGGCATTATATTATTTCTGATGAGTCAGGCGATCGCGCGGTGATTCAGTATGATGAAAACGGCGTTAAGGTGTATCGCGGCGAAGATGCTCAGGTAGTGACTAACTCGAGTCAGAACGAGCTGCTGGCGGCATGGGAGAAGAAATCAGAACAGTTGGAAGGTTTTGGTGGCTACGGTAGTCAGTTTCAGCTCAATGCGGGTAATACCGACTCTGAACAACGGTTTGTATTCGCAAAGTATTTTGTGTCACAGCTTCGTAGTGCCAATTCACCATTGCAAGCAATGATGGCGGTAGAAGGCACGGCATTCAAGGTGCCTCAGCAAGCGGCTTATCGCCCTCAAGATGGCATGGATACTTACGCTACGGAATACACGATTACCTACAACTTAGAGTCCGGCGACGTGGTGTTCAAGTATACGGGTGAAGACTGGAATCACAGTGAATGGAATTTTAAGGAGCTGCTAAGCTCTGAAAAGACAGTTAAAAAGCCACTTTATCTACCGCGCAGTTAGTTATCTCCTTAGCGCAGCCTAGAACAAAAAAGCCCCCGAACGTTCGGGGGCTCTTCAGTTATTATGGTTTTAAGCTTTGTTGCTTTTTAATACGTTTGAGAACACAACGTGGAGATCGTTGGACGCAGAGGTACTATCAAGGTTCAGTTTAGAGCGAATATGCCCTAAGTGCTCTTGCATAAGATCAAGTGCGCGCTCCTCATCACCAGCCTCAATCGCATCAAGTAGTACGGTGTGTTCATCTAAAGAACAGTTAGAGTGACTGCCAGTCTCGTATTGTGCAATCAATAGAGACGTTTGCGATACCAAGCTGCGCTGGAATGCCAGTAAAGGCGCGTTTTCTGCCATCTCGGCTAGCTTGATGTGAAACTCACCAGATAAACGTAATCCACTACCGTAATCACCTTGGTCAAACGCTTCGTTTTCTTTAACAACTAACTTTCGGCATTCATCAATTTGTGCTTTAGTCGCATTCTGAACCGCTAATTCAGTGATCGCGAGCTCCATCACTTCACGTGCTTTAAAGATCTGTTTCGCTTCTTCCACGGTAGGCGCTGCCACCATTGCTCCGCGATTAGGACGAATAACGACAACTTGCTCTAGCGAAAGGCGTAATAATGCACGGCGAATAATCGTTCGGCTGACGCTGAAAATTTCTGCTAATGCTTCTTCACTCAGTTTTGTGGCAGGTGGTAAGCGTTGCTCAAGGATCGCGTCGAAGATATGGCAATACACAACGTCATCTTGTGTTTGCCCTGCGACCTTAGTTTTGATGTTCTTACTTACCGAGTTTTTCAGGTTTCCCATTGGTGTCGATAATCCTCAAAAATATCTGACATTTCATAAAACAATATTACTTCACTTTGTATACATGTGGCTATACAAACTAAGAAGTGTGACTCAATAGCCAGAATTTTGGCGAATGCGCTCAATATGTGCGAGCCATGGGATTTACTGACCTCGCGGTCAATTGATGGAATGAAAAACGCCTCATCAAAGTGATGAGGCGGATGGAAGCATTTAGAGCCAATATTTTTATGCCAATAGTTTTTATGAAAGCTGACGTTGTAGGCAAACGAGTTTTGTTCGACGACTCATCAAATTTAGTCGCTGCATTAAAATTGCTCAAATTTATTGAGTGAAATGAAATTAGTTTCACTTCAACATGTGATCTCAATTCCAACATGTTGGGCGTGGAATTCGAGTTGTTTGAAACTTATCCAACTCGTGTGGGATTAATCGGAATTTGAAGCCGCTTTTAATGTCTATACCCATTACGCTGGACTAGAGCAAAGTTTTCGGATTTAGATAGGGTAACTCACGTCGAACTGAGCATCATGGTGTTGTTTGGGTATATACTTATCCAAGTATTTGAATTATTAATAGTAATTAATTGATATTTACTGTGTCATTTCAGTACCAATGGCTGAAGCCACTTAGGGGTGGGCACAAAGGGTTAAAGGGAGAGGTGCATGAAGCGAAAGCAGCGCAATATTTTGGGTTTTACCTTACTGATGTTAAGTGCAAGCTTGCACGCTAAGGTAATAGAGACCACCACACTGGTTGGATTTGGCGAGGCGAAGTATCCCGCGGATTTTACCCATTTTGATTACGTTAACCCTGATGCACCTAAATATGGCAAAGTCGTTTATGGCCAAATGGGGACATACGACAACTTCAACCGTTATGCGTCTCGCGGTGTTGCTGCGGCAGGTAGTGGCAATATCTATGACATGTTGATGTTCTCACCAAGTGATGAAATAGACGCTTATTATCCACTGATTGCCAGCAATGTTCGTTACTCAGACGATTACATGTGGCTTGAGCTAGATATTAACCCTAACGCTCGTTTCCACGATGGCAAGCCAATTACAGCCCATGATGTAGCCTTTACTTTCGATAAGTTTATGACCGAGGGGGTACCGCAGTATCGCGCTTATTACAGTTCGATTAAGTCTGTGACCGCAAAGTCTGATCTTGTTGTTCGTATTGAAATGTCGGAGCCAGATCGTGAGAAGCTGTTTAGTTTTGCGCAGTCTACCCGTGTGTTGCCAAAACACTTTTGGCAGGATAAAAAATTCTCTGAACCTTTGAACGAGCCACCAGTAGGAAGCAGCGCGTACAAAGTGATTGATTACAAGCCTGGGCAAAGTGTGACTTATGGGCTTGTGAAAGATTACTGGGCAAAAGATTTACCAGTGAATGTCGGACGTAACAACTTTGAGACAGTGCAGTACGATTACTACCGCGACGATACGGTGATGCTGGAAGCCTTCAAAGCGGGTGAGTTTGATATTCGAACCGAAAGTGAGCCTAAGTTCTGGGAGAACTCCTATACGGGAGTAAACTTTGATAAAGGCTACATCAAGAAAGAAGAAATTCCACACCAGCAACCTCAATCAGCTCAAGGCTTTGTATTCAACATTCAAACTGAAGTGTTCAAAGATCCTAAGGTTCGGGAAGCAATTAATTATGCGCTCGATTTCGAGTGGATGAACAAAAACCTGTTCTACGGCGAAAACAGCCGTACTCGCAGTTACTTCCAAAACACGGACTATGCGTCTGTTGGTTTGCCGTCTGAGGCAGAAAAAGCAGTACTAGAACCGATCAAAGACAAAATCCCTCCACGTGTGTATACCCAAGAATATCAGCCGCCAAAAACGGATGGCTCAGGCCGCATTCGCAGCCAAATGCGCACTGCGTTCAAGCTGTTTAAAGAGGCAGGGTGGGAACTCAAAAATAAGGTGATGACTAACACCAAAACAGGGGAGGCGATGAGCTTTGAACTGCTTATCTACAACCCAAATGTTGAAACTTACGCAATCCCATTTCAAAAGAACCTAAGACTGATGGGAATCGACATGAAAATTCGAACAGTCGATCGCACTCAGTACATTAAGCGTTTGCGTGATCGGGATTTCGATATGGTTTCATCGGGCTACTTTGCCAACCCATACCCTAGCTCTGATTTGATGATTGTATGGAACTCTAAGTTTATCGATTCAACTTATAATACGGCTGGGGTGATCGATCCTGCGGTGGATTATTTGACCGAGCAGATTGCGAAAAATCAGCAAGACCCAGAAAAGCTACTTGCACTAGGGCGTGCTTTTGACCGTGTGCTGCAATGGAACTTTTACATGGTGCCTCAGTGGCACTTTAGTAAATACCGTGTGGCAATGTGGGATAAATTTGAACGTCCCGAAATTCGCCCTGATTACCAGTTAGGTCTTGATACTTGGTGGGTCTCTAAAGAGAAAGCAGCCAAGCTACCTAAGAAAAGACGCTAACCGAGGTAGTAATGGCCGCGTATATTTTTAGACGACTGTTACTGGTCGTGCCCACCTTATGGGCAATCATCACGATTAACTTCTTTATTATTCAAGTGGCCCCAGGAGGGCCAGTTGAACAAGCGATTGCTCAAATGCAGGGGCTTGAGTCTGGTTTAATGAGCCGAATCACTGGTGGAGGAAGCTCAGCTGACACAGCGGCATTTGAGGATGTCTCTGGTTCGGGCTACAAGGGCTCTAGAGGGCTTGATCCCGAAGTAGTGGAGGAAATAAAAAAGCAGTTTGGTTTCGATAAACCTATCCATGAACGCTACTTCGAAATGCTGAAAAATTACGCTACCTTCAATTTCGGTGAAAGTTTGTTTAAAGGCGGTAACGTAATCGATCTGATTGTAGAGCGTTTACCCGTTTCAATATCGCTGGGTTTGTGGAGTACGTTGATTATCTACCTGATCTCCATTCCTTTGGGGATCATGAAAGCGATTCACCATGGCTCACGTTTTGATATTTGGTCCAGTGCTGTTGTCATTGTTGGTTACGCAATTCCGGGATTCCTATTTGCGATTATTCTGATCATTCTTTTTGCGAGTGGAAACTATTTCAGTTGGTTCCCATTGCGCGGACTAGTTTCAGCGAACTTCGACCAGATGACGTGGTATCAGCAAGTTATCGACTATTTCTGGCACTTAGCGTTGCCAACACTGGCGATGGTGATTGGTGGCTTTGCGACGCTGAGCATGCTAACCAAAAACTCCTTCCTTGATGAGATTAACAAGCAATACGTTGTTACTGCGCGTGCCAAAGGTTTGGATGAAAGTAGCATCTTGTACAAACACGTATTTCGTAACGCAATGCTGATTATTATTGCCGGCTTCCCAAGTGCATTCATTAGTATTTTCTTTACTGGCTCAATGCTTATTGAAGTGATGTTCTCACTTGAAGGCATTGGCTTGCTTGGATTCGAGTCAACCATACAACGTGATTATCCCGTTGTATTTAGTTCCCTATATATCATGACGTTACTAGGATTGATTTTGAGTATTATTTCCGATTTAACCTATACATGGGTTGATCCTCGTATTGATTTTGAGGCGCGTTAATGGTGTTAAAAAAGAAACATAAAAACCCAATTAACGAAGCCCGCTGGCAGCGTTTTCGTGCCAACAAACGAGGGCTTTGGTCGCTGTGGATTTTTGGGATTTTGTTCGTGCTTAGCTTGTTTGCTGAGCTGATTGCGAATGATAAACCCCTGTTGGTCGAGTATGACCAAGCTTGGTACTTTCCGGTTCTTAAGCCATATGCGGAAACGGAATTTGGCGGTGAGTTTGAAACCGAAGCGGATTACACCGATCCCTATGTGACGGATTTAATTGAAGAGAAAGGTTTCATCATCTGGCCTCTGATTCGATTTAGTTACGACACAATTAATTTCAATATTGTAGGCTCGGTTCCCTCTGCCCCTGATGCCGTTAACTGGCTGGGGACGGATGACAAAGGCCGAGATGTGTTAGCTCGGATCATCTACGGTTTTCGAATCTCGGTACTGTTTGGTTTTGTTCTGACCATAGTATCAAGCGTGATTGGCGTGGTGGTCGGTGCGACTCAAGGCTACTACGGTGGCTGGCTAGATCTACTAGGGCAGCGTTTCATAGAGGTGTGGTCTGGGATGCCAACTTTGTTCCTACTGATTATTCTATCGAGCTTTGTAGAGCCTAATTTTTGGTGGCTACTCGGCATAATGGTGCTGTTTAGTTGGATGAGCTTAGTTGGGGTTGTGCGGGCTGAATTCTTGCGCTGTCGTAACTTCGACTATGTGCGTGCAGCTCAAGCGATGGGTGTCGATGATAAACGTATTATGTTGCGCCATATGCTGCCAAATGCGATGGTCGCGTCGTTGACCATGATGCCATTCATTCTGTCTGGTTCTGTTACCACTCTCACTTCACTAGACTTCCTTGGTTTTGGTTTACCTGCAGGTTCTCCGTCTTTAGGTGAACTCTTGGCGCAAGGTAAAGCGAACTTGCAAGCCCCTTGGCTCGGGATCTCTGCTTTCATGGTACTTTCACTGATGCTGACTTTGCTGGTGTTTATTGGTGAAGCGGTACGTGACGCCTTCGATCCGCACCAACAAGGAAGATAATCATGGGACAAACCGTATTGGATAACATTCCGTCGAATGACACTGTACTGAGTATTGAAAACTTGTCTGTTGGTTTTGGCCGTGGCGGAAAAGTGGAGCAGGTGACCAACAAAGTGTCGCTGTCGATCAAAAAAGGCGAGACGTTAGCATTAGTAGGAGAGAGTGGTTCAGGAAAGTCTGTTACGGCTAATTCAGTACTCAAGCTGCTTCCTACAGGCTCAGCTCATTATCTTGAAGGCAACATCAAGTTTGATGGTACCGACATGCTCTCTTGCTCGGAGCGCAAGTTACGAGGTATCCGTGGTGGGCGGATTGGCATGATTTTCCAAGAGCCAATGGTATCACTCAACCCACTCCACAAAGTCGGTAAGCAGTTGGTTGAAACCCTCGCCATTCATCGAGGGATGCGAACTAAAAAAGCAGAGCAATTAGCTATCAGCTGGTTAGAGAAAGTGGGTATCCGCCATCCGGAAATAAAGATCAATGCATACCCTCATGAACTGTCTGGTGGGGAGAGGCAGCGCGTTATGATCGCGATGGCGCTGATTAATGAACCTGAACTTCTGATTGCAGATGAACCTACTACGGCGCTAGATGTGTCTGTTCAAGCGCAAATTCTTGACCTATTGAAGGACTTACAGAAAGAACTTGGCATGGCGATGCTGTTTATTACACACGACTTGAGCATTGTCCGTCGTATCGCCGATCGCGTCGCTGTGATGCAAAACGGTGAGCTGGTGGAAGTGGATGAATGTAAGAAGCTCTTTAGCTCACCTAGCCACCCGTACACGCAAAAACTGATCGATTCCGACCCGCGTGGCTTGCCTGTTGAGGTCAAAACAGGCTCTGAAACCTTACTTAATGTTCAAGATCTGAAAGTCTGGTTTCCTATTACAGGCGGGATATTTAAGCGTGTGGTATCCCATGTGAAAGCGGTAACCAATATGGCTTTTGAGTTGAAGAAAGGGCATTCGATTGGTTTGGTGGGAGAGAGTGGCTCGGGCAAATCGACCACAGGAATGGCGATCTTAAAACTGGTGAGTTCTGAAGGTTCTATTGCGTACTTAGGGCAGGAGCTACAAAATTTAGATCGTAAAGGTATGCTGCCGTATCGCAGTAAGATGCAGGTGGTATTCCAAGACCCGTTTTCAGCGCTTAACCCTAGAATGTCGGTTGCACAGGTGATAGGAGAAGGGCTACGTGTTCATGCCGAATATGATGAAGAACAGCTGGATGCGCTCATCTGCGATGTAATGAACGAGGTGGACCTAGACCCAAGTGCTCGTCATCGTTATCCAAATGAGTTTTCCGGCGGGCAGAGGCAACGTATTGCGATTGCTAGAGCGCTTATTTTGAAACCGGAGTTTATCTTATTGGATGAGCCTACGTCTTCTCTTGATAGAACCGTTCAAGCTCAGGTTTTGGATCTTCTCAAGTCATTACAAAGCAAATATGGCCTGACTTACTTGTTCATTAGTCATGATTTAAATGTCGTGAAATCTCTGTGTCACTACACGATTGTGATGAGGCAAGGAGAAATAATCGAGCAAGGAGAAACTCAGTCGCTATTTACACAACCCAATCACGAATACACTAGGGAGCTAGTTTCGCTGTCATCTTTCTAGCTTTCTTACAGAATAACGGCCCCGAATGTTTCGGGGCCGTTGTGTTTTGAAAAATATGACGGTGAATATTACGCTGCTTTGTCGCAATAGGCTTCAAGTTTATTGCGCCCACCTTGCTTGGCTTTATACAGCATTTGATCGGCTTGTTTTAAAGATTGAGGCAAAGAACTCACCACTGGGCTAAACCCTCCAGAGATGGTGACATTCGGTGCCTGATTCATTGAAGCGATATCAGTTCGTATACGCTCGAAAATTTGCGCTGCGATTGACTTGGAATCGGTATGTATGATGACAACAAATTCCTCTCCGCCAAATCGAAATGCGTAGTCGCTGTCGCGAATTCTTACTTTTATCGCTTGGGCGACGCGTTTAATCACTTGATCGCCAATGTCGTGTCCATATTTGTCGTTCACTTGCTTAAAGTGGTCGATATCAAAAATCCCGACGTAACTTTGATAGCGCAAAGTTGAGCGTTGCTCCAACTTACGTAGATAGTGTCGGTTATACAACCCAGAAAGTTCATCTTGGTAGCTGATCTTACTCAATGCTTGATGCTCACGGCGGTATTTATACAAGTAGTAGCCACAGCCTGACGCTAACGTAATCAAGCCTAGAATCAGGTAAAAGTACTTGGGAATGAATTCTGTCTTATCGACCACTTTAATCAGATACGCAGTACTATCGTTGAGCATTTCTACTTTACGATAAATAAAGTAGTCATCGCTGTTTTCAAGCATCCCCGTGTAGCGTCTACTGCGGCTAAGTTGTTCCCATAAATCCACTTCGGTATTGCTGATGGAAGAAGAGCTACGATGAGACGGGGCACTACTTGCATAGACAAAGCCACTAGGGCCAACCAAAAGAATGTTATTCCTAGTCGACTTGGCAAACTCATCGAGCGCGACTTCAACCACCAAGTAGCCAATGTGTTGAGTGTTGGCATAGATAGGGGAAAACTGAGTATAACTGAGCTTGCTCGGCTCGATAAAAGCCTGTGAGCTGTGGCTGTTTTGAGGTGATGCGAAAAACGGGTTAAAGGAGTGGATCAGACCTTGATGACGATAGCTTGAACTTGGGTTAGTAGACACGATATGAATATCAGATATCAGGTTTTGGCCGGCCAGCAAATTGTCAATTAGGTCATCGAATGCCAGAGGCGACTCGAAGTATTGTTTGGCAAGTTGGGTGCTACGCAATGAGTTTAAGCTTTCGATATGATGCTTTCTTTGGATAAGAGTATCGTTGATGGTCTGAAGCTGAAACGCGATGTCATTTTGTTTATCCCGTTTGAGATAACTGACAGGAGTATTAATGACAAAGATCGCGAGTAGCATGATGAGAAAACAGCGGAGTTCGATACCAGAAGAGCTGCTGAGTGCTCGCGTGTAATACAAAACCATAGTTAGAAAACCAAACCTCAAAACCGCACTTGCTAAACAATCCGTTGTTCATAGCTGGGTAAGCATTTCTATTCTAGAGTTTGACGGTGACGGTTTTGTGACAAAGTGTCGTTCGAAAGCGGTTGTAGCTACTTATATTGATTAAGTGTGTAGCGGCTCGCACTTGCCAGTGAGAGGGGCTTTGATAGCCAGTAGCCTTGCAAGTAGGAAACTCCCATCTCTATGAAACTACGCTGCATTTCAGCATTTTCTATACCTTCAACAACGATATCAACGTTGTTCGAACGGCAAAGCTGGGTGACAAAACGGAGGTATTCGCGTGAAGCGACATTATCTAATGAACGCCACGCCATCGACTTATCAATTTTGATTTGATCGAGTGGTAAATCGAAGAAGCTATTTAGTGAGCTGTAGCCTGCACCGAAGTCATCAAGTGACAGCTTAAACCCGTAACCACTTAACTTGTTCAGTTGCTCTAAAGCGTGTTTGTTGCCGTCCAGAATAAAGGTTTCAGTGAGTTCAAGTACAATATTCTTGGCTGGGACGTTTGCCAATTCTGCAATAGTTTTTACCCTTTCAGGGAAGTGGCTGTTAAGCAGTTGCAGCACCGACACGTTAACGTTGACTCTAACCTCTCGAGAGTGCTTTTGGTGGTACTGATGAATAAACTGGCAGGCCTTTTCAAAAACTAAGTACCCTAGGTCGACAATCAAGCGCTTCTTTTCTGCTACCGGAATGAACTCGTCTGGATAAATTTCGCCAAATTCTTTGCTTCGCCAACGTACTAACGCTTCAAAGCTTGCAATGCGGTCTGTTTGCGCACAAATGATTGGCTGAAACTTAACACTGATAATGTCGTTTTTAATGGCTTTCTTCAGGCTCTGCTCAATAAAAAAGTGGCGTTCTACTTTGCGTTGCGTGTCGCCACTGTATATCGCTAGCTTAGGTCCAGTTGTTGAACCAGTAAATTGGCAGGTGCGACAAGCGATTTTTACAATCTCTTCAGCAGGAAGGTTCTTATCGATATTAGGGTAGATACCTAAGCTAATATCCTTGCCATACAGATGTTCATTGTCAGACAACGAGTTATGGTACTGCTCCATAATTCGCTCTCCGAGGTGTCTCAGTTCATCACCTTCGTAATGGCCTTTAACTAGTACTGCAAAATCATCAGAACGTATCCGATAGTAATCGGCAAAGTCATCGGGTAGATCTTGCAACGCTGCAATAAGGTGATCAAGCAGCTCCTTTAATATTTCGGGGCCGTACTGGTTGATGTAAGACTTAATATCATCGACTTGGATATAAACCAGCGAATACTCACTGTCGTTGGTGTGAACAATTTCCTCGATATCGATCAGCAGCTTACTTCTATTGGATAAACCAGAGGCGCTATCTCGAAAAGCGGCCTGTTGAATGTAAGATTCCATGAGTTTTTGATCGGATACATCGCGATGGCATCCGATCATAAAGGTTTTGCCGTCTTTGACTTTCGTGATCGAAGAGCCTTCAATCCAAAGATACTGCCCGTTTAACATGCGGACACGATACTGAGTCGTGACTTTACACTCATCAGTCTGCATATGGTCATCGACTTTTTGTTGGAAAATCGCCTTATCGAGAGGGTGTACTAGCTCCAGCCAATCATCGAAGTGAATATGGCCGGAAGTGATACCAAATTGGGCATAAAACGACGGGTTGTAAAAGAACACATCGCCCTTATGGGATAAGTAAAAAACACCTTCAACAAACACGTCGAACATATGAATAAAGTGGTTATCCATGAACGCATCGAAGTCTGCACCTGTTAGAGGTGCTTGCGATAATGTGTCGACTTTAGAAAGAGGCAGCATCAAGAAACTAACAGTGGGCGTTGAGGAGAGACAATACGAGTAAAGGTGTTAGGTAAGTAGGCATGTATTGTCATTCTATCTTGCCAGTTTATAGGCAAGCTCCTTCGGTTTATCGGCCAAATCCTTTGGCAGGCCTGTTAGTGAATAGCTAGGTAAGCTGCAGATTCTTAACGCAGAATACCAACATTCGATGAAACTATTGTTACCAGTAATATCATAACCGATAGATGAATCAACAGTTCATCTCATCAGGTTTGAGGTTAGATCACTTTCTGGTGGGATTTGTGTCATCAATTGATGAAACCGTGAGCTCAGTGTACCCCGTGGCCGGATCAAACGCGCGATCAAACTGTAAATCAGTGTAACTGTGTATGACTAACTCGGCGGTGGTGTCGATGATGCTACCGTTCAGCAGATGCCCGCCAATAACCTCACCATTCTGTTTAGAAACGGAAATGTGTATGTGCTGATGCGCAGGCGTTAACGTTCCCATTAGCGAGACAATTTCGAGCGGCTCTTCAAGTGTTAGCGATTGCTGCGCTCCGGCTAGTCTCACCTGAAGCTGCGACAAGCAACCGACACAAGAAGCAACGGTTCCAGCCGTAACTTTACGATCGTGAACCAGTTTTTGAATCGCTTGTTTGAGGTCGGTTCCTCTTTCTAGCCGAATAGCAATAGGAGAAATCATAGTTCTTCTTGAGCTTAGTGTGCTTGATGTGATGGATAATATCTTAAGCCGCTCCAGAACAATAAGTGAATATCGATAGACTTGACTTATAAATTGTCAAACTACCTCTTTAGGAGTGTTCTGATGCGAGTTTTATAGATGCTGTGTAAATGCCTTTTGGTTCAATAATTTGCTGAATGAATGGGTACGTAAATCCTGACAAAACTCTTAAAAAAGCACCATTTTGATCCTTGTTTCTTTTCTATACTCTAGCGGCAATTTTTGCCCAAATTCCTAAGTCGTATGTCCGGTGTTGTTAGAAACTTTAGCAAGTCTAGAGTGCTGATTGCTGATAATTCCCCATTGGTTCTCTCCAACCTTAAGCTCGTGTTGAGAGAAATGGGTTTCAGTGCTCGCCTTATTGTGTCCGCTAAAGACGTGCGTACGATGCTGACGATGGCGAGAACTCAACAAGTTGATGTTGTCATCTGCGACTACAACTTCTGCTCTCAGATAAACGGTAAGCAAATACTCGACGAGTTTCGAGCGGAAAAGTTACTTCCTCCGCATGGCGCGTTTGTAATGCTTTCAGGTGAAACGCAGCCGAGCGCAGTTAGGACAATATTAGAATCAGAACCTGATGAATATGTGTTAAAGCCTTACTCCGGGTTTGAATTAAAGCGTCGCCTTGCGAACGTATGCGCTCGAAAACAAGACCTAGCGTACTTGTCAGAGCTAGATAGCGAAATGCCGATCGAAGATGTAGAACAAGTCTTTGAAAGTGCGCTAAAACAAACACCGGAGTACGAGAAAAGCATCTTACGTCTTCGCGGCGATTATTACATCAAGAATCAGCATTTTGAATTTGCTTTAGATCTGTATAAAAAATGTTTGCGCCGTAATGCCAGCCACTGGGCAATACTCGGAGCGGTAGATGCGTTGTTAGCGCTTGGGCAACCGAAAAAGGCAGAGCATTATCTTAATCAATGGGTTGAGAAACGCGATGGCACAACGCCGCGAGTCATGGAAGCCTACGCACGCATCTACTTAAAGCAAAAGCGAATTGATGATGCGCACTTACAGCTATCTAAATCGCTGGCGCTCACTCATAACAATGCGGACCGTATTGCTGGTCGGGCGATACTAAATGAAGCGCTTGGGCTTTTTGAACGGGCATTTGTTGATCGCTTACTCCACGCTAAGCTGGTGCGATACACTTTCCGCGACGTGCTCGCCGTCCAGTTGGACGTGTTCCGTATGAAGATACAGATGTCAACGTCGAATCATAGTTTGAAAACTCAAGAGATTCGTAACGATCTATACCAAATGTCGAAACGCATCAATGATGACAACAAGCTGTTGGCATTGAGCATTGTCGATTGTCATTTGGAAATCGTCGACAACAACCCCAAAGTGGCTCGAATTAAACTCAACAACTTGCTAAAGAACTATACTGAACTGGATTTGGACAGCAGTTGGTATTTACTATATCTTCTGTATATAACTCATAATCATCAATGGTTTAATCGCATTTTCCAGCATGTGAAAATGCATTTACCTGAATCGACGGACAGTAACCTGATGAGCTTGTGTTGTCGCGCTAAGTTTGACTTCATTGCACAGTGGCAACGAAAGAAACATCGTCAGCAACAGAAGGTTTTGTTGTCTATCGACGAGGCGAAAGAGTCCGATATAGAGCGGGCGCTGAACGTCGCAATGAACTTTTTCAAGGCAAGGCCACTGTCGGCACACGCTGCCGTAGCACTGATAGATTTGATTGGTAGAGCGTTACCGAGAAACTTGGAAGCAGAGCAGGTTCGAGATTTAATCTTTAATTGTGAAGGTTTGATCGCTTATTCGGCCAGTTTGACTGCTCAAGAGAGACAAATTGGTTTAGAAGCTGCGAAGCGTGCCAAGCACAGGTTCAATACCGAGCTTAGCTGCGCCACTTAGGTCTACATTCGATGATTGTTGTTCCATTCAGGAAGGATTACGCATGAAATCTCAGCTGGACTTAAACTTACTGATCGTTCTTATCCTGCTCGATAAGCACCGCCAACTGAAACCGGTCGCGAAGGTGCTCGGTAAAACAGAAAGTGCTGTTAGTAAGCATTTGTCTAAATTGCGCGAACAACTCGGCGACCCTCTGTTTGTTCGGGGAGCCCACGAGTTTGAGCCGACCGATTTTACGCTCGAGCTGCTACCAAAAATCTCCTCTGGGTTGGAAATGATCAATACTGCTGTTGTTCAAGATGAGTTCGACCCGAAAACTTACCAGAAAGACATCGTGATCGCTTTGCCTAGCTTGGGGCAATATTTAGTAGGGGATACCTTGCTAATGGATCTCATGGAAACTTTTCCAAACGCAGTTGTCAAAATCACCACGTGGTCTCACAGTTCTGTAGGGGATATCCTAGCCAATGATGTTGATGTTGGCGTGCAGTATTTCAATGAAGAACAAACAAAAGCTGTGTATCAACATCATATTGGCAAGTTTAGGCCTGCGATTGTTGTTTCCGACCAGTGTGAAGAAACGTCATTTGACGAGCTGCTTAAGATGCCGTTTGTACTGATGGAAATGAAAGGCTGGGTCGATAACAAACCAATAGCCAAAAGGCTTCTCGAATCGAAAGGATTGAAAATCAACAAACGTGCGGTGGTGGATAACATCACTTGCTTGTTGAAAGTTATTCGCGAAATCAATGGGGCGACGCTACTACCGCAAATCGATAAACCATTTGATGGTTACCGTTGTGTTGAGTTACCTGCAGAGCTGGATTTTGATGAGCTGCCGGTCGTAGTGGCGAATTACAAACTGGCTAATCGTGATAACCCATTGCACCGATTATTGATTAAGAAGATCAAGCAACATATCTTTTAACTATGGGCTGGTGTCTATATTTAGCACTGAAGATGAGTTTATTTAAGAGTGGGTAGGGTATACACTCCACCTCCCAAGTTGATTGATAGAACCCTTATGAACCAAGAAGAATACGAAGAACAGCAGTACGATGGCGAAGAAATTGAGATTGAAGCGATTGGCATCGAAGTCTCATCTCAGCCCATTGAATTATACAAAGTGTTTAAAATTGCAAACTTGGTTGGCGGTGGTGGCGAAGCAAAGCACATTATCTCAGAAGGGTATGTAGCGGTTAATGGTGAGCTGGAAACACGTAAACGACGTAAGATGTACGATGGCGATTTCTTTGAGTTCAACCAAGAGTACTATGTTGTTGTGTGCGATGCTCCAGTGACAGAAGAGCCGGAACTTACCCAGCCGTTACCTGAACCTAAGAAAAAAGCGCCTAAAGGGAAAGACAACAAGCCTTCTGCTAAATCTTCTTCCAAAAAGTCGGGGCAAGGTTCGACTAAAAAAACTAATAAGAAAAAAGAGTCGGCCAGTAAACCGACACGAGACAAAGATAGCGGTCGTAACTCTATCGACTTCTTCTAACTCAGCTTCTCTAGCTGAAAAACGCCAGGCTTTAGTCTGGCGTTTTTGTAACTAGGGTGAGTTGTGCTTTCGTGTCTAACGTCCCAAAAAATAGCTCGAAAGGCTAATATTCTCTGCCTAGCCTCAAATTCTCTCTTCAATCGGCGTTTCAGCTTATGGTGGGCTGACTCCTGTGTATTTTCGTGAATCCATACATTTAGCATCTCAATTGTTGATAACACCATAACTTATGCTTATATTGCGACTGAAAATGACAATGATTCGTATTAAGGTGATTTGAAATGACAGGTCGTGCGCTTTTATTGACTGTGGGTACAGTTGCGTCATTCACGGTGATGGCTGATATGGTAGAGATACAGCACAGGCTCGGCAGCACAACGTTAGAAGCCGAACCTAAGCGCGTAGTTGTGTTAGGGCTAGGGGCTTTAGATGCTCTTGATAGCTTAGGTGTAGAACCTGTAGCGGTTCCAGCAGTTTCCCAGTATCCCGACTACCTGAATAAATACAATGGCAAACAATATGTGTCTGCGGGCAGTTTGTTTGAGCCTGATTTTGAAGCCATTTATACCCAGAAACCAGACGTTATCATTGTTGGCCCACGTGCGGCAGGCAACTACGACGAACTGTCGAAAATCGCGCCTACCATTGTGTTTGCTGCCGACGCTAAGCAAGGCTACTGGGAAAGTACACAAGAGCAGTGGCGCAATCTTGGCAAAGTATTTAACGCCGAGCAGCAAGTCGAGGAAAAAATCTCAACACTCGACCAAGAGTTTAAGGCCATACGCGATTACAACCAGAGTAATAGTGTCGATGCGCTGACAGTGATGAGCTCGGGTGGAAACATCACAACATTTGGTGCGCAATCACGCTTTTCTGCGATTTATCGCGACTTTGGGTTTAATGAAACCGTAAAAAATATCAAAGAGAGCCGTCATGGTGATTTGATTTCCTATGAATTTATCCGTGAATCTAACCCTTCTACGTTACTCATCATTGATAAAGATAAACTTACAGGTAGGGGGGAAAGTAACACTCACCTCGACTTTGAAAATGACCTTGTGAAAGCAACGCCTGCCTACAAAAACAAGCATGTGGCTTTTCTCGACTTAAACGCTTGGTATCTATCAATCTCAGGTGTGAGAGCAACAGAACAAATGATTTCAGACGTGAAGAGTTCGGTTGGCTTGAACTAGTACAAACTGCAAAGAACTAGAGTTATTGTGAAGTATTTAATTATTGCTCTTGGTGTTCTTAGTGCCCTTTCACTGTTTGTTGGTGTGGGTGACTTAAACATCAATGCTCTCTTGCAAGGTGACCCTAAAGCGTGGGAGCTGTTTTTGTTGAGTAGGGTGCCAAGGTTGCTCGCTATTTTGCTTGCGGGAGCTGGCTTGAGCATTGCAGGCCTAGTCATGCAGCAGGTGAGCCAAAACCGATTTGCTGCCCCTTCAACCGCTGGCACGATTGAAAGCGCTATGTTGGGATTTGTATTGAGTTTGGTGATATTTGGAGATGGAGATCAGCTATGGCTTATCTTCGCTACGTCAATGGTAGGGACACTGATTTTTGTTCAATTTATTCAGCGTATCCAGTTTAAGAACGCAATTTTTGTCCCGCTGATTGGCCTAATTTTCGGTAATGTGATTGAGTCGACCGCAGACTTTATTGCCTATAAATACGATGCTGTACAAAACCTCTCTGGTTGGGCTGTCGCAAACTTTGCCAACTTGATGCAGGGTGATTTTGAACTGCTTTATATCGCCGTACCGGTTGCCATTTTTAGCTATTTATACGCCGCGCGGATATCAGCGGTTGGAATCGGTAAAGATTTTGCGGTCAACTTGGGATTGAATTATCAACAAGTCTTAGTGATTGGCGTTGTGCTGGTGTCTGTGATGTCGGCAAGTGTTGTGATGATCGTCGGAAAACTTCCATTTCTTGGTTTGATTGTTCCTAACTTAGTGAGTCACTACTTTGGTGACAACCTCAGGCGAAATATTCCTAGAACAGCGGCATTAGGTGCTCTAATCGTACTTGGCAGTGATTTAATGAGCCGCCTGATTATTTTCCCTTACGAAGTACCGATTTCGATGATCATCAGCATCCTAGGTGGAGTGGTGTTTATCGCCTTCGTTTTGAAGGGGCAAAAACATGTCTGATCGCACGAAAGTGTTCATACTGGCTGGCCTGTGTTTGTTATTTGCAGGTTTGTTTTTAGCGGTGGGTTTAACGCCGGATAACTACGAGTACTTTTTATCTCGTCGTATTCCCAAAGTCCTTGCGATGGTGTTGGCTGGTGTAGCGATAGCGCAGTCTTCATTAGCGTTTCAAACCATTACTAATAATCGAATCTTAACTCCCAGTGTGATGGGTTTCGATGCACTGTATCTATTAACTCAGGTGATTGTAGTGATCACCTTCGGCGGTTTCAGTGTGTATGTACTCAACGACTACATTAACTTTGCCATTTCAGTTGTCATTATGTTGGTGTTTTCATTGGCACTGTTTAGCTTCTATTTTCGTAGCGAAAAACGGAATTTGATTGTGCTGCTCTTGTTGGGAGTAATTCTTGGACAGCTGTTTTCTAACTTGGCTTCTTTTTTGATTATGCTGCTTGACCCAAGTGACTTTACTGCAGTGCAAATGAGTATGTTCGCCAGCTTCAACAAGATAAAGATGGAGCTTGTCTACCTTTGTGGTCCATTGCTACTTTTGATTTGTATTGCTTTGTACCGGATGCACCGAGTATTGGATGTCTTTTGGTTAGACCGAGATAACGCAGTGAGCCTTGGTGTTGATGTTCGGCGAGTCACTGTGATTGTACTCGCATTGTCGGCGGTGTTGATTGCCATCTCGACTGCGTTAATCGGTCCAATTATGTTCTTTGGGTTACTGGTAACGAATTTAGCTCGCGAAATGCTTAACACCTATAAGCACAGTGTGCTTTTGGTTGCTTGTTCGATGATTGCAGTGGTTTCCTTACTTGGCGGTCAATGGGTTGTTGAAAATATATTCAGCTTTTCGACAACGCTGAGCGTGATTATCAATTTTGTTGGTGGCATCTATTTCTTGTCGATGTTGCTTCGCAGTAAAGTGGTTTAAACGATGATTAAGTTAGAAAACCTAACTAAATGGTTTGGTCAGTCAGCGGTAGTAGAGAGTGCGAGTGCACAGTTTGAAAAAGGCCGGGTGACGTCGATTATCGGGCCAAACGGTGCGGGAAAAAGTACCTTACTATCGATGGCGAGCAGGTTAATTTCGAAAGATGAAGGGAGTGTGCTGATTGATTGTAAAGAGTTAGCCGGTTGGGATACCAAAGAGCTAGCGAAGAAGCTTGCTGTACTGCGTCAGTCAAACAATGTCACGATGCGTTTTACCATTAGAGAAATGGTGTCGTTTGGTCGATTTCCTCATTCTCAAGGAAAGTTATCAGCGAAAGATGAAGAGGTTATTAGCAAAGCTATACACTATTTGGATTTAAGCGATATTGAAAATAAGTATTTGGATGAGCTGAGTGGTGGTCAGAGGCAGCTTGCTTATATTGCGATGGTAATCGCGCAGGATACGGATTATGTTTTCCTTGATGAGCCGTTAAATAACCTCGACATAAAGCATTCGCTACAGATCATGCGCAATATTCAAAGATTAGCCCATGAAATGGGTAAGGCGGTTGTGGTCGTTATCCATGATATCAATTTTGCTGCTTGTTACTCAGATCGTATCATCGCGCTAAAAAAGGGTAAGGTTGTGGCTCAAGGCGGCGTCAACGAAGTGATTCAAGCTGACACGTTGTCGGCAATCTACGAAACGCCTTTCAATATCATCGAGTTGGAAGGTAAGCGTATGTGCACTTACCATTAGTGTATCCACAGCGACTTAAGTATGTTTCTACTTGGTAAGATCATCAATGATTGGGCAGCGGCTTTCTGAATCACCTGGGCAAGCCGTCACCCAGCTTTGCAACTGCTTTTTCATTTCGGTGAGTTCGTGAATTTTAATCTCGATCTCGCACAACTTCTCTTCTGTACGAGCCTTCACTTCACTGCTTTTTCTGTTTGGGTTATGCGCAAGTTGCACAAACTCTTTGCATTCTACTAGGGAAAAGCCAGCATTCTTTGCGCGCGACACTAGGTTAAGTTCTTGAACATGTTTGTCAGAGTATTCTCTGTAACCTGATTCACTGCGAGAAGGAGCAGTGATAATACCTTTGTCTTCGTAAAGGCGTATCGACTTATTTGATAGCCCAGTTAATTTCGCAACGGCACCGATGTTCATATTTATCCCTAGTGTTAATATGGAATCACGTTAGTGTAGCGCCCACTGCTACGATACACAATCTGCGTGAAGGATCATCAAGCTTGCGCTGAAAATCGGTTTTACTCTGCGCTTCTTAAGAAGTTGGTCGGTGGTGCTCCGAATACTTTCTTAAAGGCGTTGGTAAAGTTGGAAGGGTGGTAGTAACCCGCCTCATAGGCTGCTTCAGTGATGGATACTAACCCTTTTTCCAAATGCTGTTTGGCGACTTCTAAGCGCCGGTGACGAATATAACCGTTGATAGTAAGACCTATTGCTGCTTTGAACTTGCGTTGCAAGTTCGACACGCTCATCGAAAAATGTGCGGCGATATGTTCGAGAGACAAAGAACTGCTTAGGTTTGTTTCGATAAAGCTGATGATGTCTTCCGCTGTGGATTGCGTGTTTTCTTGTGGGTCGGTCTTAGGAGCGACTTTCTGGGATTCCGTTAACTGCCCAACTATTTCTGCAAGAGCTGCGTGAGAAAGAGTTTCAAGCTGCAATGATTCTCCAAAGTTGCTCGGCTTTTTAGACGAAACGATCTGCTCTGTCAGGAGTTTGAGTGTCGGCGTTATATGGAGGTGCTGGTGGTTTTTGTGCGCGGATGTGAAGGTTCGCATTTCGCAGTCTTCACCTAGCTTATGACTTACCCAGTTTGGTTGTAGGCTAATGTTAATTTTTGCTAATTGATTAGCGTGTCTAATGTTACGAACGAAGTTTGCCGGGCGAGTTAGGTTTACTATTACCCCTTGAGGGCCATGGGTTGCGTCAAGATCAAACGATAATTCATCGTACGAAAACTGAAGCTTTCCATATAAGAGAATGGTTACCAATACGGCAGCAGGCGCTGTGGATACTACATTAGAGTCAACCAGTTCACTGCTTTGCCCACCATGTATCGTATAAGCCCCAGGGCAGTCGTAAGAGACAAAATGCCCTTCGACTAACGGGTGAGAATGTCCGATACCTTGGCTAACAATCAGCTGCTTCTCTGTTTGCTCAATCTTTTTAGTTAGTGCGACTTTATGCAACTTTGTTCTTCCATTTAACGATTTAGCCATAGTGGCGCTTCCTCATAACTGTTGTGCGATTTCGCATAACCTATTCACCTTTTCGTTAATAGAAATGAAACTTATCATAACTGCGAATTGTTATCATTTGTATTTAGGAATTATTTCATGGAAAGGGTAAATTGCCGTCCCTACAGCAAAACATTGATTAGTTTAGCGGTGGCGTGCGCCGTATCTGGTGGCACAATGACCTCTGCGGTAGCAGAGGAAACAACACACTTAGATGAAGTAGTAGTGTGGGGAACCAAAGTCTCCAGTAGTTCAGAGTCGATTGGTGCGGATGATATGTCACTTAAGCAGGCAGATCATATGTCGGACTTGCTACGTGATATACCGGGTGTCGATGTAGGTGGCACACACTCCGTAAACCAACGTATCAATATTCGTGGTTTAGGAGAAACTGATCTTGATATTCGATTGGATGGAGCATCTCAGCACGCGAACATGTTCCACCATATCGGGAACCTCACCTTAAACCCAGATATCTTGAAGGCTGTAGATATTCAAGTGGGTAACAACTCAGTCACCCAAAGTGGGCTAGGGGGGGCTGTCTACTTTGAAACAAAAGATGCCAAAGATCTTCTTCGTTACGATGAGACATTCGGTGCTCGAGTGTTCGGTGGTTATGCTTCCAATGCAAGTCAGCAGGGCTCGGTTGCGTTGTATGGTCTTCTTGGCGAAAAAGCGGATGCTATGGTTTACGGGCATTTAGTCAGCAGAGACAATTTCGAAGACGGTAATGGTGTTGAAAGCTTTGGTGTCAAAGGTGATGTGTATAACGTTATGGCAAAATTTGGCTATGAGCCTTCAGAAGCCCACCGCTTTGAGTTCTCTTATGATCTTTATCATGATGAGGGAGATTACAACCCTCGTCCAGATATGAACGGTAGTGCGAATGAAGGGTTAACCGGAGACCTGTTGCTCCCAACAGTATACCAGCGCGACACGGCAACATTGAGCTACGAGCTAGAAACGGAAAAACACCGCGGAAAGGTAGCCGTTTATTCTTCACAGACTGAAATTGAGCGTGATGAGACTCAAACGGGTTGGTCTTGGGCGAATCGTGAATCAATCAATACCGCAAAAAACCAAAATGTAGGCGCTAATGCGACATTTCAGTCTGATTTGTCGTTGGTAGGAAAAGCGAATGAACTGACTTATGGTGCGGAGTACATGGATAAATCCAGCTCTAGTTCTTACGGTGGTGTGCAGTTTATGGATGAATCAGCGGTCTCTAGCGCGGTATTCATCGAAGACAAAATTTACTTAGTGGACAGTTGGTCAGTCACAGCAGGCATACGTTTCGATGACTACCAACGTAAAGCAGAAACAGGGACACACGATTTTGACGAAGTAACATGGTCGTTGGCTACCCACTGGGACATCAACCAAAATTGGGGTGTTTTTGCATCCACACGAACTTTGTTTAAAGGCCCTGAGCTGTTAGAAACATTTGTCCGTTACCAAGACATTACGTACCTATCGGAAGATATTCAGCCTGAAACGGGGATGAACTCTCAAGCTGGGTTCAGCTTTGATCTCCAAGATGGAAAGCACCGCTACGGCGCGAACTTTACGCTATTCCAAACCCAAATTGACGACTACATCGTAGAATCTTGGGCGCCAGACTATAGCTCTCTAGCAATTGAAAATAGTGGTGATATCGAGCTCAAAGGCTTTGAACTCAGTACCAGTTATGGTTACGAACAGTTGGCTGCAAAACTTTCTTACGCGAAGTCTGATAGTGAGTACCGTGACAGTGGAGAAGCGGTCGATGATGGCAATGGTCGCAGTACAGACATCGGTGACAGCATAGCGTTTACCTTAGACTACTATGCGGACTCATGGGATACGCTCATTGGTTGGAACTCGATTGTAGTATTGGATGAAGACAACGTGTTAGCCGGTAACCCTGTGAAAGAAGGCTACGATGTACACAACATCTACGCTCAATGGCTTCCTGAAGACGTTGATAACTTATCTGTGACGTTTGGTATCGACAACCTCTTTGATGAAGCGTATGTCTATCACGCCTCACGTTCTGGTTCGGCTCGTGGCTTAACGACCGACGATTACGAACCGGGTCGTAATTTCAAATTGTCGGCTGCATACCAATTCTAATGAATCCAACTGTCCATCGGACATAAATCTTTTGTTTAGCAACGATTTGCCTACCCCTAGGGGTAGGCCTTTTTATCTTAAGGAGAAGCAATGAAGCAATCTTACACAATGATTGAATCGAAACATGCCGAAAAGTACTTAACAGTATTATGCCGACATTTTGCTCGGAAAGTTCCCGCTACATGGGATGAAAAGAATGGTAAGGTCGAATTTCCAATGGGGGTGACAACAATGCAGGTAGAAAGCAGTGGCTCCCTGCTAAGAATTCGATGTAAAAGCGACAGTGAGCAGGGGCTCGCTATGCAGCAATCTGTGATCAATAGCCATGTGGACATGTTTGCAAGAAGAGAGACACTAAAACTGGTGTGGCAAGCAGAAACGTAATTTAAGTCGACATCCCTCCTGCTTTTTGGCTTAGTGCTGGAATTCTTGGAGGGTTGTGATTAAGCGTCCAACTGATTGCTTCTTCGAGAGGTTTTGCTGAGCAATAATAATAGCCCTGGATGTAGTCACAATCGTATTTCTTGAGTAGGTCGAGTACATCTCTGTCTTCCACGCCCTCTGCTACCACCGTGTAACCCAGACCATGAGCGAGAGAAATAGCATTAGCTACAATCGACTCATTGCGATGGTTGGATTTCAATTGAAATAGGAAAGACCGGTCAATTTTGATTTGATCGACAGGTAAGTCTCGTAATAGCGACAATGAAGAATAGCCTGTGCCGAAGTCGTCTAGGCTGATTCGAAAGCCCAACTTCTTAATGTCGTTGAGCATTTCTATCGGGCTGCGTAAGCGGTTAATTGCGGTGGTTTCGGTGATTTCCAATACAACATGTTCCGCAAACTGAGGGTTTCGCTCTACTAAGGTTTCTAAATGATGGAACAGACTTTTGCCAAGCAAGTCTTTGGCTGACAAGTTAATGTGAATATCACATTCAATATCGTGGACTTGGAATTTGACTAAGTCTTCAGCTACTTGCTCCAATATCCAAGCTGTTATGGATGATATCTTGTTACTTTGTTCCGCAATTGGAATAAAGTCGACGGGGCTAATTAAGCGCCCGTGATCATCGACCCAGCGAATTAAGGCTTCATATCCCTCCACAATGTCGTTTTTGCCACACATAATGGGTTGATAGAACATTCGGAACGAACACTTCTCGAGTGCTGTGTCGATCTGACGTGAGATTTCCAGTTTCTGTTTTGCACCAAGCGACATATCTTGATTGTAGAAAGCACTGAGCCTGCCAGATTTTTTCGCATAGTACATGGCTAAATCGGCGTGATTGATAAACAGCTCTGAAGTGGTGGCGTCGCTATCTGAACCGCAGACACCAATGACGACGCTAGTGGTTAACTCAAAACCATCAATAGAAAATGGCTTACGAAGCACAGTATCAATTTGCTTACAGAGTTTTTTGATCTCCTGATGGTTGGTTGTTTGGTGGACCAATACAAATTCATCGCCGCCGACACGGGCAAGGAAGTCCGTAGGTTCAAGCAAACTGTTAATTCGTTGACCAATTTGAACTAGCATTTGGTCACCACAAAAGTGGCCCATACCATCGTTAATTTGCTTGAAGTTGACCACATCGATCATCAACACCGAAAAATCCCCACCAACTTCACAGGTACTGGTAATGACGTCAATGCAGTGTTTTCGGTTGGGTAGGGCAGTTAAGGAGTCATGCAATGCGTTGTGCTTTTCCTCTCCTGCTAGGCTGTTTAGCTGCAAGATGGTCGCCAAACTAAAAGTAATCACCATATATACAAAAATGCTACCGCTGAGCAATATCAACGAGAGCCCGAACAAGACAGGGCTACTGGTTTGTGGACTGTGTAGCAGGGAAATCAGTACAAATGTATAACCCGCGATAAAGCCGCAGATGAGAACCAATAACGCTTTCCAGCCAATTTGTATTGAGGCGCGACAAATTTTCCGGGCTGGGATGTAGGCCGCCACCAAGAAAGCGATGCCAATCATAATGAAAGCAATAGAAAAGGTTGCCAAGAGTCAACTCACCCATGCTGCGATACCAGTTATCAAATTAAGTTTAGAGGTTCATATGAATTTTGCTGGCTAGGTTTACAACATTCGCGTTGGTAAGAATTATTTATTAATAATTCAAGGCGAAAAATAATTCGGCTTTTGCGTTGGATCAAGAAAAATCCGTTTGTTTTGCTCTAATTATTAAAACAAAGTTGAAAGATTCAAAAATTATTGAATAATGTGAGCATACAAACAAAGAAGTTTTTGCTTCACAAATCATTCTGAAACAGGATACATATCTCATGTCGAACTCGTTTGTTCTAGTCATCAACTCTGGTAGCTCATCTCTTAAGTTTGCAGTTATCGATTCAATCACTGGCGATGCAGTTGTTAGTGGCCTAGGCGAGTGCTTTGGCTTACCAGAAGCCGTGATTAGCTGGAAGTACAACGGAGAAAAAACAGAAGAAGCAATTACAGCAGCCGATAATCACCACCAGCATGCCATTAATCGTATTGTTGGCTTAATGGAATCATTAGGCTTTACACAAGATTTAGTTGCCGTGGGACACCGTATCGTACACGGTGGTGAGAAATTCACATCAACAGTTCGTATCGACAACGAAGTTCTTGCTGAAATTGAAAGCTTGTCTGACCTTGCTCCGCTCCACAACCCAGCAGGTGCAATTGGTATTGAAGCGGCAATGAAAGCTTTCCCAAGCCTTCCGCAGTTTGCTGTTTTTGATACTGCTTTCCACCAAACGATGCCGCAAAAGGCATTTACAGGTGCGATCTCGAACGAGCTGTACAAAGAATATGGTATCCGCCGATACGGTTTCCACGGCACTAGTCATTATTTCGTTAGCCGTGAAGCGGCAAAAATGCTGGATAAGCCAGTTGAAGAGGCGAGCTTCATTTCAGTTCACCTAGGTAACGGTGCCTCTGTTTGTGCTATTGAAAACGGCCAATCTGTTGATACTTCAATGGGCTTCACTCCGCTTGCGGGCCTTATGATGGGTACGCGTTCTGGTGACCTAGATCCAGGTATCATCGAGTTCCTAATGAAGAAAGGCTGGAGCCAAGAGAAAGTTTTTGAAACGCTAAACAAGAAATCTGGTTTCCTTGGTGTATCAGGCTTAACTTCTGATGCTCGTGGCATTCTAGAAGCGATGGAAAATGGCCATGAAGGCGCTAAGCTAGCGTTTGAAGTCTTCACTTACCGCGTTGCTAAGTACATCGGTTCGTACCTAATTCCACTTAACAAGTTGGATGCGGTAATCTTCACGGGTGGTATTGGCGAGAACTCATTAGACATTCGCCGCGAGATCTTAAACAACCTAAACCTACTAGGCTTTGTTGAAGACAAACAAGGCAACGAAGATGCGCGATTTGGTGCGGCAGGTATCATCGCTAAGTCGGAGCTTCTAGACGCCGTAGCGATGGTTATCCCAACTAACGAAGAGTTTGTTATCGCGCAGCAGTCGGTTGAACTGCTTTAAGCGAACGAAACCTCATTCAAAAAGCGAGCCTAGTGCTCGCTTTTTTTGTTTTTGTGTGTGCTTGAACCTGAACATTCACCTTCTGGCCCTTTTGCTCAACAGGCAGCAGAACAAATTGCGTTACCCAATATCGTTTAATGCGGTGTAGACTGACACGTTTTTACAGTTGTTAAACAGGAAACTAGCTTCATGCGCAAATCAGATAAGAAAGTCGAGAATCTAATTAGAGACGTGTTGACCGATGTTTGTGAAGGTACGTTAAAAAGCTACGATGGTTTTCTTTGGGTGACTCATAAGGTGAAATACTCTTCTTTTCCACAAAGCCTAGAAATTGTCTGCGTATTCGAAACGAACCAGGATAGAGCACAGTTTCTAGCGGGAGAAGGTCAGCAGCATGTCGCAACAACCATCCAAAAGGCGTTTGATAAGGTTGGGGTGCAACTAAAGAACGCAGGTAAGCAAATTAGTTACGAAACACAGCAAAATCGCGTGTGATGTCACCAAGGAAAGTGAGCTAGGGTTGTAGTTAGCATCTAAGGCTAAGGACTTATATTCCGAGTTTCATTGTTAAAGCCTGGGGCCAATACGCTCTAAGCCCTAATCAAAAGTCGTGTCGTCCTTCGCGAACTCACTCACCTTCGTCCCAAAGAGTAATCCTCATATTTTATTCGTATCCAGTCACCCTAACTAGTACAGATCACAATCCACTGTACTTAATGTGTATTTTTCTAGCTAAAAAGGTAGAAAAATATGTAGTATTATCTGGCTAAGGTTGAGAGTCGATATGTCATTACAGAAAAAACAATCCAAAGTATCACTAAACATTAAAATTTCATCGGACTTAGATTTTCGTCTTAAACGAGCTAGAAAAGCAGCACGTGACCAGGGTTTGATGTTCAACGTATCTCAAGAAGTCGAAAAATTCCTTGAGAAGGAAGTAAAGAAAGTGGAACGCCAGTTATCCATAGATGAAGAGATTAAAGATAACCTAGAGCAACTTGGCGGGCTGAATTTAGATAAGTTAATGAAATCAATGGACTAATGCTAGAACTTAAACTGGTGTTAATTCGAATAGATATATGAACTACAGATAAGCTTGGAGATGATCATGGGAACAATAATTGGGTTATTGATTTTGGCTGTGATCGATGTACTGCTAAAGCGTAATAGCGGGTTGCACTTGCATCAATGGATCGCAAAAAAATACAGTGATTACCAAAAAACCAAGAAACATCCTTCTGAGTGACAAACTCCGTCATCTCACGGATTTGATTTGCGGTATGTTTCGATTAAGAATTCTTAAAAATAAAACGGCGGCCAGTACATTTACAGAGATACTTTGAGAGTCGGTACTTTCTCTACTTTATAGAAACCCTAACTCAAAATGTCCCACTCTAGCTAACAGTGCACCACTCTAGCTAACAGTGCCCACTGGCCGATTTCGACGTGCTGAACAATATTCAGTCCATTCGAGTAATAAAGGTTTGCTCGTCATCCACAAAAGCGACATAGCCGCCGTGGTAGATAAACACCCGTCCACGCCCCTCAACAATACAAGCAAGCTGTGGGTTCAAATCTTCTTCGATATCCTGACTTTGAAAGGTGCCAGTATCGGTGATTACACCTTTGAGCTTAGGTAAATACCCATAAGTGTGTTTTGCTTGATCGATAAGGCTCAACTCGCTGGTGGTAGAAAAGCAGGATGGGATGGACCCTGCGTCTTCGATGAACATAGGTTTCAGCTCTTCAAAAGCGGTAATTACCAGCCAGTCGATGCCGTTAACATGGTGGATAAACATTAATTATAAATACCTAAGGTTTCGGTAATTCTGATGCGGAGATTGTAGCACTATCAGGCAAGAACGCAGTAGAGAATTGGTAGCCAAGCGCGGTTATCATCCTCCATTTTTAGGATGCATGAAGCAAGCGTGAAACGCGTTCTTATGCCTTGTTGTCTATAACACTCATACTCTTCAATTCTATCGCAAATTAGTGTTACGACTTGTCCACCTGCCGTCAGCAGCGAGACAAGTGGGAAAGGTGACCAGCTTCATAGTCCTAAGTACGAAGCGTCTTTGGCGTAAAATGCATATTTTTAGCAGGGTACTCCCTTATTATCTTCTGCATCAACAGCGCACTTTAGCGCTAAACAGTGTAGAGGCTACGTCATGAAAAAATTACTTCTTGCAGCAACAATTGCATCCCTATCTGCCGCTGTAAATGCATCAATAGAGACTAAAGACTGGTATGACGAAGCTTCCCCTAAAGCCAAACAGTTTGTTAAAGATAATATTGTTTTAGATTTTTACGCTTCTCCAAGCGGCACTGGGTTCATTAAGGATTCACAAGTCGCTGATTACATCGACTTGGCGCATGAGCGCGGAATTACCGGCGCTTCTGCAACAATAGCGGCTCCAAATACACCCAACTTACTTGCCTTCAAATCAGAACATGGGAAATGGACTAAAGCGACTTCTACTGCTAAGACTCCTATCCGTTATGTAGAAACAGTCGAAGATTTTCAACTCGCTCATGACAATGGTGAGTATGCCGTTATGTGGTCGGCTCAAACCACTATGCCGTTAGAGGGCGATGCTAAAAATGTCGCGGTCATGGCTGAGTATGGTGTCAAAACGATGCAGCTAACTTATAACGAAACAGAGCTTACTGGTTCTGGCGTTATTTCAATGTTGAATGGAGATACCACAGGGCTTACTGACTTTGGTAAAGAAGTGATCGATGAGATGGTCAAACACGGCATCACGGTCGATTTGTCCCACACATCACCGTACACAACTAAAGACATCACTGATTACATGCAAAAACACCATAAGGGTGTGCCGGTGATTTATTCTCACTCACCAGTAGCGTCTACGTATAACTGTGAACCACATGAAACGATCGAAGAAACGCAGCAACGTATGGCTAAGAACAACCTCAAAAAAGGTGACCCTGAATATCGCCTAGCTGCATGTTATCGACTACTTTCAGACGAACAAGTAAAAACGGTCGCGAGTATGGGAGGCGTGGTATCGGTTGTTGCTGCAGAATGGATGTTAGATGGCATTTGGCCTGAAGATATTACCCCTAAACAATTTGCAGAGATGATTGACGGTGCGGTTAAGATCGGTGGCGTAGATCATGTTGGTATTGCGACAGACGATATGATGACTGTCTCTAAAGTAGTGCCTTTTGTCCAAGCTAACCCAACAAAGTAAGCAGATAACGGCTATATGGTGAATGCCTTTAATCAAGGCGCTACCGGTTGTGCTGAGCTTTCTAAACACATGGCTGGGGTCGTTGATAGCCTTTGGGAAATGGGATACTCAGATGAAGACCTCGCTAAAATCTTTGGTGGCAACTTAATGCGGGTTTATGCCCAGACTTGGAAATAGCTACCCGCGGTCACAGCAGTATAGGTAAAAAGTCACGCCCACAAACCTCTATTTGTGGGCGTTTTTATTAGTAGTTGGGAATACAACTATTTCATCAGCTTGAGCACTATTCCAATATCAGTGCTTTTACCAAAGAACGATGGGAGGGCAAATCAAGCTGTTCTCTGTTATCGCTGACAGTATTTGCGGCCACAGTAGTTGGAGGCTGAAACCAACGAGTACTCTGGTCTTAGGGCTATTACCCAGTGTTTCTTAAAAGGAACTACCTGACTTTAGTCGCTATCTTCTCGCCGACATTCGGTTTGGTTCATTATCGCTAACATCCGAGTGACAAATAGCATAAGATACACGGCCTTTAGCTAGTATTGAGCCACTCATCGTAATGACAGATAAAAAACAGCAAGCGACCTTTGCCGATCTTGGTCTGATTCCAACTCTAGTCGAGAGACTACAAGAGTTAGAGTATAGCCAGCCAACTCCAATTCAATCCCATACTATTCCTCATGTTCTTAGCGGGCGTGACATGGTTGGTGGTGCCAATACTGGGTCGGGTAAAACTGCGGCTTTTGCATTGCCCATTCTGCAAACAGTTGTTCAGCAGGAATCATCACTGAGTCGCCGTGGTAATTTTGTTTCTCACCTGATTCTTGTTCCAACTCGTGAATTGGCATCTCAGGTGGCTTACAACATAAAATCGTACTCGTACCATCTTAGAGATAAGATCAAAACGGTTGCAGTGTTCGGTGGCGTTTCGGTGAACCCTCAAATGCAAGCTCTTCGTGGTGGTAGTGATATTGTTGTCGCGACGCCGGGGCGTCTGCTAGATCTAGTATCTAGCAACGCTATCAAATTGGACCAAGTAAAAACACTGGTCCTTGATGAAGCTGACCGTATGTTAAGTCTTGGCTTTACTGACGAACTTAATAAGATTCTTGCACTGCTACCAAACAAGAAACAAACATTGCTGTTTTCTGCTACCTTCCCTGAAAAGGTAACGAGTTTGGCTCAGGGGTTACTCAATGACCCGGTTGAAGTCCAATTACAAAGCGCTGAAGCCAGTACTTTGGTGCAGCGAGTGTTTAGTGTAAACAAAGGTCAAAAGACCGCAGTGCTTGCGCACTTAATCAAACAGCACCAGTGGCGACAGACTTTGATTTTTGTTAATGCCAAGAGTGCCTGTAACCACTTAGCTCAAAAACTGTCTAAACGAGGCATCTCCGCTGAGGTTTTTCACGGTGATAAAGGTCAAGGCGCTCGAACTCGAGTGCTTGATGGCTTTAAGTCTGGTGAGATTCAAGTACTTATTGCGACCGACATTGCGGCGCGTGGCCTAGATATAGAAAAGCTTCCGGTGGTTATCAACTTTGATCTTCCGCGCAGTCCCGCTGATTATATGCACCGAATAGGGCGTAGTGGTCGTGCAGGAGAGGTCGGCTTGGGGCTTTCGCTTATCGACTATGATGACTATCACCATTTTAAAGTGATCGAGAAGAAAAATAAGTTTCAGCTTGAGCGCGAACAGGTTGAGGGCTTTGAGGTGGAAGACGACCAAAGTGAAGCCTATTTTGCACCAATGAAACCACGTGCAAAGCCTGCTGGTACGGGTAAAAAGAAGAAAAAGCGCAATCAGTAGAGTTTAGTTTATGAGAGGGAAGGCTTAAGAAGGGGGGTTCCCTTGCAAACGATGCTCTGAAAATCGCTTTTTGCACATTTTATAGAGCCCTACTTGAATCGTCAGGTAGGGCTCTTTTTTATTTGCGCGATTGTGAATTATCTGCGCGTCGAACGTCCACGAGGTGCTCGTTTCTTAAAGGCAGAAGCGGCTTTCGCCTGTGATTTAAGAATAGAATCTACGGTTAGTACCATCGGCTCTTTAGGCTTAAGACCATGAGGGAAAGTACGTGCTCTCGGTGGCAAGTCATACTCTTCTGCGCTAGCTCGAGGCATGCGCTTGAATCGATACAAATAAAAGTTTTCCAACTTCTCTCTCGCCCAATCCGTTTTCTTTAGATACTTAACGCTACTGGCAACTGAAGGGTTGGTATTAAAGCAGTTAAAGCGCATAGCAGTATCTAGAATCTCCCATCCATAGAAATCCACCAACTCTTGCAACATCGTCTCTAGTTTTAGTCCATGCAATGGGTTGTTTTGTTGCAGCTCGATTCTTTCTTCGTCAGTCATCATTTTAGTGGTTTCACTCAATACAGTGCGGGTTTTGGTAAAGTATACAGTGCTGAAATACCTAAAGCGATGTGGCGATTTGAAAAACTGTCGTTTAGCTTTTACCAACCTCTCATTACTGTTCTGAGTGGCTTACGGCATTAAGCACGAAATCAACAAAGGTGCGATTTTTAAGCGATAAATGTTTCGAGCGGTAGAGCATATTGATTGGTTTGGCGGTCGGTACAAAGCTTTGCAGTACCTCAACCAGAGACCCATCCTCGATTTCCTGCGCAACCTGAATTCTTGGCTGAAGCAGTACTCCGCAGCCTTGTAGCGCAGCATATTTTAAGACATCACCATTATTGGACGTTAGGCGGGTATTGCTTTGGCTAAACATATTCGAAGGCAGATTGGCGACTTGCTGGCTTTCTCCTTGGTGATACTGGAAACCCAAGCAGTCATGTTGGTTAAGATCGTCGATTGAGCTAAGTTTGCCGTGGCTTTCCAGATAGTTTGGAGCGGCGCAATAAGTCATATGGTAATTGCCCAATTTTCTCGCCACCATTGCTGAGTCTACTAATTCACCAATTCGAATGATGACATCCGCATCTGAGTGAAATGGATCGATAAGGCCGTTGTCTAGCACTAAGTCGACATTGATTTCTGGATATTGTGCTAGAAAGCTTGCCACTATTGGGGTGATCACTTTTTTACCATAAGTGATAGGGCAGTTCACTTTAACCGTGCCCCGTGGGCGATTGATGAGCGTATGGATTAGGTTATCTGCATTAGCTATATCTTCGATTATTGAGTGGCACTCTCGGTAATAAAGCTTTCCCGCTTCGGTCAGAGACTGTTTTCGAGTGGTACGGTGGATAAGCTGCGTACCGAGATTTTCTTCCAGTGAGCGTATGTGTTTACCAACCATCGTCGGAGAAATATCGAAATGGTGTGCTGCACTGCGAAAGCTTCCTTGTTCTACCACGTAGGCGAACACCTTCATGCTTGTTAGTTTGTCCATTGAACACTGTAGGTTGATAAAGAATTAACTTTTAATGAGTTTATCAATCAAATGGTGTTAATTAAAGTTGGCTATGATCCATAACATAAAGAACTAGAGATTGAGAATGAGCCAAGTAATTTTTGTCACTGCCGAGCTAAAAATGAGTTTGGATAGACCAAGAGACGAAGTTGTCGAATTGATTGAGCAGTTTTGCTGCGATATGAGAAGTGAACAAGGGTGCTTGAGTGCCATTGCGACCTATGATGATAAAGATCCTCAGCGCGTTATTTTGTTAGAGAGCTATCAAGATAGAGCGGCAATTGAAGCGCACTTTACCATGCCACATACCCAGGTATTTATCGATTCACAAGTGGCTGAGCTAGTGCAGGCGTTTGAAACTAAGCAGAAAGGAGAGGTTGTGTTATGAAATGGGCAGTACTAGGAACGAGCTTTATTTCTGGCGTTATGGCGGAGGCGATCCAAGGCGATGTAGGAAGCGAGCTTTACGCCGTTGCTGGGCGTTCGCAGGATACGTTAGAAGCATTTGCCAAGCAGTATCAAATAGAGCACACATTTTTAGACTACGATGACCTACTAAACGATGATCAGATTGATATCGTATACATTGCACTGCCAAATCACTTACACCATGAATTCATCATCAAGGCTGCTCAAAAAGGAAAAGCGATTCTGTGTGAAAAGTCGCTATCGGTAGACATGCAAAAAACAGAGCAAGCATTGCAAGCCGTGAAAGAGCACCAAGTCTTTTTTGCTGAAGGTTTGATGTACTTGCATCATCCACTTATTCGCGAGTTGGTATCGATACTTGAATCTGGTGAGATCGGAGAATTACGCTCTATCCATACCTCTTACATCGCCTCCATTGCCCAGTTTGTGAATCCGGCAAGCAAAGGTGCGTTGTACAACTTAGGCTGCTACCCAATCTCGTTGATGTATTTAGTCATTAAAACAATGCTAGGAGAGCAGGCGTTGGGTAATAGAACCATGAATGCAATGGGCAGACGTGGTCTCGACGGCAATATTTGCGAATCAAGCTTAATGATGAGCTTCGGAGAACAAAGTACAGCGCATGTACATACTGCGGAAGACCATGGTTTGAAGCATCAATTTTCGATTCTTGGAAGTAAAGGCTGCATTGCTTTAGATACCAACCCATGGCTTCCAACGGAGAGTAATCAATTCAGTGTCGAGATATATGAAACATCAAAAAGAGAAGTTTCAGTAGCGGCGATGCGTTCTTTTATCAAGTTAGGCAGGTACGCCAGGCCATCGAAACTGGCTATAAAGAGCTACCAAGCCCATGTGCTACTTGGCAAGACTCCTACAATATCATGCAGCTACTAACCGAGTGGGAAGCGTTAAGTGACTAATAGCGGGCTCAATAGGTAACCCATTTAAACCGACCAATTTATAAGCGAGCCTCTCGGCTCGCTTTATTTTTAGGATGCACAATTCTGTTGTTGGAATCTAAGGTTTCAGCACGTATATACCAGAATGTTGTCGTTCAGCTGCTATCAGAGTTTCAGAGGTGTATATTGTTTGTATGTTGCAGAGGTTATTGATACCTCTGTCCAATCACTGCTTTGGATGGGACCCTAATGAGATTTCTGACATTCATATTTTTAACGGTTTTGTTATCTGCTTGTACTACAACGCCAAATAAGCTTCGCGACTCTGACCCTGTGTTTGAGTCGTATCAGCGGATTGAAGCGTCTACTTTCGCTAATTGCGTGGTAGAAAAATGGGAAAATTTGGATTACTTACTCTACAGCCCGGTAGTAAATATTCACGAGTCTTCATCAGGGTATGAAATCACGCAGTATTTGGATGGGGTACTAACGCACTTAGCTGACATTGAGAGAGCAGATGCCGGGTCTAAGGTGACCATTTATACCGAGTCTTTAAGTCTCGGAGATGATCCAGCAGTAATCTCAGTAGTGAGTTGTGGCGATACTAAATCGTAGCAGAGGCTTGTGGAACAAGCCTGTTTCACTCATTCTTGTGTTTTTAAGTTCATGGCTTTGCTAAATCAAATTGCAAAGCTGTAAAGCCTAAAACCTAATAACTACCAAGCTCAAAAGTATAAGGCTTTCTAAAGGAGTAGATATGCCCAAGTTACTGGTTTACGCTACTGCGCTCTTCTTTCTGGTTTATGGTGCGCTCTTCATCGTCATTCCCTCCGAGATCGCTTATTTGATAACAGATTCGAGCCCGGAACCTACCAGCGCAACTATCGATTTTCGCGCAACCTATGGGGGAGCGCAGCTTGCTATTGGAGTCATATTGCTTTGGATAGTCAGGCAGAAGAACGACTTAGATTTGGCTCTAGTGCTGGTCTCATTTGTTTTGTTGCTTATGGCTTTAGGTCGCTCGATTGGAATAGTCGTTGATGGACAAGCCAACACCTTAATGTATGTGTATTTGGTAGCAGAAGTGGTGTTTGGCATTTTGGCTTTAGTCCTAAGAAAACACATCTCGTAGGCGAAAGAGATCCGCATAGAACACATTGATTCAAGGAAGAACAGTTATGAGGTTGGCTCAATTAAATATAGCATTGGCAAAATATCCCTTAGATGCACCAGAAATCCAAGAGTTTGTCGACAATCTAGAGTTAGTGAATGGAATCGCTGAGAGTAGTGAAGGTTTCATTTGGCGCCTTAAAGATGAGTCTGGCGACGCCACTAATATCAAAGCTTTTGATGACCCGAACATGATAGTCAACATGTCTGTTTGGGAAAGTGTGGATTCACTGAAAAATTTCATGTTTCGTACCCATCACCGCGACTTTATGCGTAGAAAAGGAGAGTGGTTCCACCGCCTTTCTGAAGATACATATGTACTGTGGTGGGTTGAGGACGGACATATTCCGACATTGGAAGAAGCACTTGAGCGTCTAGAACACCTTAGAAGCAGCGGCGACACACCGTATGCTTTTACTTTTAAAACCAACTTTACCGCTGCTGAAGCAATTTAATATAGGTGGGTTGTTGGTAATCTCGATGTTGGTTGGGCATACAATCACAGAAACAAATACATAGATAGGAAAAGGCGTGGTAGAAGAATTTGAAAGTCAGTTTATCGACTTTATTCAAGCGGAAATGAAACAGGACTTGGCTCATGACATGAATCATGTCTTTCGAGTGGTGAAAACCGCCAAGATACTGTGTGCAGCTGAAGGCGCAAAGCTAGAAGTCGTGTTGCCTGCCGCGTACCTCCATGATTGTTTTTCCTTTCCAAAGAACCACCCAGATAGGGCTAAAAGCTCTTTGATGGCGGCGGAGAAAGCACTCGGATTTCTCGTAAAGATTGGCTTTCCAGCGCAGTACCATCAAGCAATCGCACATGCTATTGTCGCTCATAGTTTCAGCGCTAATGTTAAGCCAGAGAGCCTAGAAGCTAAAATTGTCCAAGATGCCGATAGACTTGATGCACTGGGGGCGATTGGTATCGCTAGATGTCTTCAGGTTAGCACCAACCTCGGCGTAGGTTTGTATGATGTAGCCGACCCATTCTGTAATGAACGTGAGCCCGATGATCGTGAAAACACAATCGATCACTTCTATACCAAGCTGCTTAAATTGGCCGACAAAATGAATACCGTTTCTGCTATGCAAGAAGCAGCAAGAAGAACGGATTTTATGAAAGGGTATTTGAGCCAACTCGCAACGGAAGTGTAGCTTAGACATCAGGAAAATTAGGCGCTAACAGCGCCTATTTATCTTTACGCGCTTCTAAGTAGTCAGTTCTGCTCGGACTAGCTCTGCACCTGCGCTTAAAGCGTTAAGTTTGGCAGTAGCAATTTGTCGTGGTAGAGGTGCCATTCCACAGTTAGTGCAAGGGTACAGCTTATCGGCATCGACATATTTGAGCGCTTCACGCAGTGTGGATGCAACTTCCTCTGGGGTTTCGATGTTCTCAGTTGCAACATCAATGGCACCAACCATGACCTTCTTGCCTCGAATAAGCTCTAAAAGCTCGATAGGTACTCGAGAATTGTGGCACTCTAGCGAGATGATATCGATGTTAGATTTCTGAAGCTTAGGAAATACCGCTTCGTACTGGCGCCATTCGGACCCAAGGGTTTTCTTCCAGTCGGTATTCGCTTTAATGCCGTAGCCATAACAAATGTGAACCGCTGCTTCGCATTTCAACCCCTCAATTGCACGTTCAAGACAGGCGATGCCCCAGTCGTTAACATCGTCAAAGAATACGTTAAATGCGGGTTCATCAAACTGGATTATGTCGACTCCAGCCGCCTCCAGTTCTTTGGCTTCTTCGTTAAGGATTTTTGCAAACTCCCAGGCTAACTTTTCTCGGCTTTGGTAATGGTCGTCATAGAGTGTGTCGATCATCGTCATCGGACCGGGAAGCGCCCATTTAATAGATTGGTCCGTTTGTTGGCGTAGGAACTTTGCGTCGTCTACGAATACTGGCTTTTGACGACTAACAGGGCCAATAACCGTAGGAACACTTGCGTCGTATCGGTCGCGAATCTTGACTGTTTTTCGGTTCTCGAAATCAACACCGTTCAGGTGCTCGATAAATGTTGTCACAAAGTGCTGGCGCGTTTGCTCGCCATCGCTGACGATGTCGACGCCAGCCTGCTGCTGCTCATGTAATGACACCCGCAAGGCATCGTGTTTACCATCGATGAGTTCATCGCCTTGCAGTTTCCAAGGAGACCAAAGTGTTTCTGGCTGCGCTAACCAAGACGGTTTAGGTAAACTGCCAGCTGTCGAAGTAGGGAGTAGAGTTTTCATAGTCAATGCCGCTTAATTTTCTTCAATTTCGTTAGTGGACCGATATAGTAAATAGACTGATACGGTGAGTAAGCCGATAGCGTTGTAATAGCGATTACACGTAGTTCAAAGACCATTGCTCGAGAACATTCTGGTAAGGCTTAATAAAGTGCTCTTCGGCGAACTTGCCTTGTTTAATGGCTAATTTACTGCGCTCTTCTCGGTCATAAACAATATGCGTGATCGAGTGGTCTTGGTTCTTTAAGTTCGGCTGGTAGCAGTTTCCAGCGACGGCGTTGGCATTGTATATCTCTGGGCGGTAGATTTTTTGGAACGTTTCCATTGTGCTAATCGTACTGATCAGTTCAAGGTTGGTGTAATCATTAAGCAGATCGCCAAAGAAATAAAAGGCTAGGGGAGCAACGCTGTTTGGCGGCATGAAATAGCGCACTTGTAAGCCCATTTTTTTGAAATATTGCTCGGTTAGCGATGATTCGTTCGGCTCATATTCGAAGCCTAGTACAGGGTGTTGATTTTCCGTTCTGTGGTAGGTTTTGTTATCAGAAACACTTAAACAAATAACGGGAAGCTTTTTAAAGTGTTGCTGATAAGCGCTTGAGTTGACGAAATACTGAAATAGCTTACCGTGAAGATCGCCAAAATTATCGGGAATACTAAATTGAGGTTGGTCTTTATTATGGTCGAGTAATAGCACGCTAAAATCATAATCTCGAACGTAAGACGAAAAATTGTTACCAACAATACCTTCAATACGTTCACCCGTTTTGTGGTCAACAATATTGGTTTTCAATACCTCGATAGATGGAAATGCTTCGTCGCTGCCTTCAATATCCATGTCTACTGAAATGATGTCTAGTTCAACTGAGTAGCGATCACCTTTAGGGTTGTCCCAGTGCGCTAACGCATTGAAGCTATTGTCAATCATGTTCAAGGCATTACGCAGGTTTTGCTGGCGACTTTCGCCTCTAGCCAAGTTCGCAAAATTGGTGGTAATACGAGTGCTGTCTGCTGGTTGATAATTCTCATCAAGGCTGAGGCTTTTTATAGTAAAGGTAAAGTCTTGGCTCATGGTGTTGGTTCCTACGGTGAATGCTGAATTTATTACTTACGGACTGTATTTTTATTTCTTTATTTTCTAGTCGGATTCTTGCTGCGGTGTATTTAATAAACCTGAATACAAGCAGCGTTACTGAACGCTTGAAACACATTTATAGCGTTGTTCTACACGTAAATAACAATGGTATTACTTCACAATCAACATGAGGAATATTCATGTTTCATTCTCATTTAAACAGTTATATTAATTAACCGATTTGAAGTTGATTATTTAATTGGGCTGATTAGCCCTTAAAAACCTAAGGTGAAATGAGTGAGTGAATTACTAGTTTTAATTGCATACTGCGCGATGCTAGGCAGTGGCGTTGGGTTTCTAGCAGGGCTGTTAGGTATCGGTGGTGGGCTAGTTATTGTTCCTATCCTTAGCATCATTTTGCTTCATTTTGATGTTCTGCCCTCCGATCAAGTTGTGGTTTCTGCAATTGCAACTTCATTGGCTTCAATCTTATTCACGTCGACTTCATCGGCAATTGCTCACCATAAAAATGGCAATGTTCCTTGGGAACTTGCGCCTTGGATAATGACAGGAGTCGCGCTGGGGGCGTTGGTTAGCGGCTTTCTGGCTGCATTGTTACCAGAGCACATCATACGCATTGTTTTTGCTGTAAGTGTGGTGCTCATCGCGTTGAAGATGATGATAGGTAGCAAAAATGACTCACCAAAAGAGCGCAACATGCCTAACAAAGGGCTACTTACAATACTTACCACCATCACCGGCGGGTTATCGGCGATGATTGGAATCGGTGGCGGTGCATTGCTAGTCCCATTGCTTACGTTTTTCTCTATTGATATGAAAAAAGCCATTGGCTGCGCGTCGGCCTGTGGAATAGTTATCGCCCTGTTTGGCTCTATTGGATACATCACTTCAGGCAGCAGTCACTTTGCATTAGAAGATGGTTTCGCAGGCTTTGTATATTTGCCTGCACTCATTGGTATCGTGAGCACGTCTTGGTTTACTGCACCTATGGGAGCGAAAGCGACCCAATCTTTACCAGTACCGATGATCAAGAAAATCTTTGCAGCCATTTTGTTGGCAATGGCTGGGAATATGGCGATAAGCTAGTAAGGATCCTATTAACGGGTATTACTGTTATTGATGAAGGACTAACAGCTGAATGCGAAGCATCGCATGAGAAATAGAGCGTTCAGGTGCTTTCTGTGATGTCTTAGACAATGCCAAGCGTGATGAACATGAGTCACACTTGGCATTTTCTATTTCCACTAACCTGCGAACACTCGGATACGGTGGCCATCCGGATCTAGTGCAACGAAGTTGAACCCAAATACAGATTCCTCTGGAAGCTGAGCGAACTTGATACCTTTTAGCAGCCAAGAGCGATAAATCTTTTCTAGCACGGCTTTGCTTTCCACTGGTATTGAAAGCTCGGTGCCTCCTCCCGTGACGACACTGGTTGGTGTCAGTGAATCAATCTGCTTGAGTGTAACTTTCACATTAGAGGCAAATTCAATCACGGCAAAACTTGGTGAGAGCATTTCTGCGGTGCAATCAAAGAGCTGTGCATAAAAAGCTGAACTGGCTTTAACTTCAGTAACGTAAAGTACAATCGAATCAATTTTGAACATGTTCCTTCTCTAATGAACGTAAAGTGTACAAGCACTATATAGAGTGCCTGTGTCAAAACCTGTCAGCAGTCTAATCAGGGAGCAGATCTCACCTAAGTCTCAGTGTCGCCGTAATGTGTTTGAACCGTTCAGGTTAACTACGGCACAATGGCATGCGTGGTATCAACGGTTACCTGAAAAAATTAATTATTATCAATGGATTGGGGAGTAATATATGAAGTGTGCACCGATTAAAGAGCAAATCACCTTCGATGAATTTGCTAAGGTTGATATCCGTGTAGGGACTATTGTCGCGGTGAGTGAAGTGGCGAAATCCGACAAATTAATGAAGCTGACGGTAAACTTTGGGGACCATACTCGCTCTATTCTGGCTGGGATTAAGCAGGAACGGGAAAATCCAAATGAGATCGAAGGTAAGCAAGCACTGTTTGTTGTCAATCTACCTGAAAGGAAAATGGCGGGTGAAATCTCACAGGGAATGCTGTTTGACATCGGTTATGAAGACAAACTACAGCCTTGCTTAGCGTGCCCAGAGAATGAAATTCCTAATGGTGCTAGAGCAGGCTAAAGGCACTGATTTTTTGCATTTAAACAACTCCCTAGAAAGGACATTTTTAATGACTCGAACAGAAAGGTTGCTTCTTACTCCTGTTACTGCCGATGACCTTGATATTTATGTTGAGCTGTTGACTTGTGCAGAGACGACTCGCTATCTACCTGGAGGTGAGCCCTTTAGCCTCAAATACATCGAAGACTACGTACCTAAAAAAGTTTCGCATTGGGCTGAGAATGGCTTTGGAACATTTATTGTGTCGCTGGCAGACCAGCCGGAAATAAAAATCGGATATGCAGGGGTAGAGATACTCGAACAGGTAAGCCTCTGCGATATCAGATATGGCCTTCTTCCTAAGTATCAGGGACATGGTTATGCTTATGAAGCGGCTAAAGCTACGTTAGATTATGTGTTCGAAAATAAGCTGGTGGATGAGGTATATGGTGTTGCGGTGACAGACAACCAAGCCTCCTTGAATCTGCTCAAAAAACTGGGTATGACAGCTTCTAACGCCTGTTTGTACGATAGTAACGATCTCATCACTATGTCGATAAAAAGTGTTGATACAGCGAGGAGTCCGTGTGTTCAAGCTGGAAACTAGTCGATTAATATTGCGCGACATGACGCCAAGTGATGAAGAGGTATTTGTCGCTATGTCTCAGGATGCCAAGTACCAGCGCTTTTATGACGAGAATGACTGTGCGCCAACTAAATACCGAGAGCTCACCAAATTGTTTGTTTCTCAGGCCATAGAAAAACCACGTACTTCTTACCAACTTGCTGTAGAAAGCAAGGTTAGTGGGCAATTTATTGGCACAGTTTGTTTACGGCTAGAGCAAAATGGACAGGCTTCTATGGGGTGCGCTTTCGCAAGGACAGCACAAGGTTCTGGACTTAGCATAGAAGCCGCCTCTGAGTTGGCAAACTTTGGCTTTCGTAAGTTAGGAGTGCACCGGATCTATGCCGAAACGATAGCTGACAACCTAGCGGCGATAAAGCTATGCCGAGCTTTGGGTATGAGGCAAGAAGCACGATTTAAAGAGCATCGCTTTTTCAAAGGAAGATGGTGGGACACGGTTGTGTTGGCGGTGCTTGAATCGGAGTGGGAATGCCTCTGACTTAGTTTTTACATTGGTTGTGGCGAAGCTTGCTATTATCGCGACAAGTAGACATTACGGAGAAAACAGACTGTGTCGATAAATATTAAGGCTCACTTGATGTTCGAAGGGTTAGCGCAAAAGGCAATTGACTTGTATACGTCCGCAATTCCTAACTCCGACGTGAAAAGCATCAAACATTATTCCGATGGGACAATAGAGCAAGCTCATATCACGCTTAACGGTAATGACTATATCGTTATTGATAGTCCTGTGAAGCATGAGTTTACCTTTACTCCGGCGATGTCGATATTCGTTACTTTCTCGGAAGAGTCTACCCTAGTCGAGGTATACAACATTTTGTCTGCCCACGGCAATGTGATGATGCCACTCGACAACTATGGATTTAGCGATAAATTCGTTTGGTTCACCGACCAGTTTGGTGTGTCGTGGCAGCTAAATCTGGAAGCAGAGTGAGTGGCGTTAAATGAATGCGAATAACATTTTCCCTATAAAAGATTTTACCAACACTGTTTTCTTAAAGCCTTTAGTCGACAAGAGTGAGGTGACTAACGTTCATGTCGGAGAATACAGCTATTACAGTGACTTCGAAGATCCCACTCAGTTCTTAACCAAGAACGTGCTGTATAACTTCGGGATATCGGGCAACGCATTACATATTGGTAAATTTTGTGCATTGGCCAACGGGATTCAGATCATCATGCCTGATGCCAATCACGTGACCTCTGGTGTGACTACATTTCCATTTGCCGTGTTTGGTGACCGTTGGTCAGAAGCCTTGCCATTATCGGAATACCCATTCAAATCTTACCAAGATACGGTCATTGGCAATGACGTTTGGGTGGGTTATGACGTGACTATCATGCCAGGTGTCACTATTGGTGATGGTGCGATCATTGGCGCTAAGTCGGTGGTATCGGGTGACATTCCTCCGTACAGTATCGCAGTGGGCAACCCTGCAAAAGTAGTCAAATTTCGTTTCGATGAAGAGCAGCAAGCTACGCTTAAAAAATTAGCTTGGTGGGACTGGGACATTGAACTCGTAGAACAATCGATGCCGATACTAGTGAAAGGAGATGTTCCACAGCTTTTGAAGTTTGCTAATGAGCATGGGGTGGCTAAGTAAGCTTTTCTACTTTTCCAGAGGGCATCCCTAGAGAAACCTAGTTAATTAATAAAAATGGGTCACTGTCTTTTCATATTCGGTGACCTTTTATCTAGGTGCAATGTGATGGCTTCACAATTAAGAGCCCTCTACTGCGGTGAATCTGTTACACTGCCGCCCAAACTGAATACATTTAGATGCAGGATAAAGAATGAGCCAAGAACAACCTAACAACCCATTACACGGATTAACACTCGAGAAGATCTTAGTTCGTTTGCAAGAACACTATGGTTGGGAAGGCTTGGATGCGGAAATTCAGATTAATTGCTTCTACAACAACCCATCAATAAAGTCGTCGCTGAAGTTTTTACGCCGCACTCAGTGGGCTCGCGATAAAGTTGAAGCCTTGTATATTGATACGTTCTGCAAATAGCCAGCAATGGCAACAAGTTATTGAGAAAATCACGGGCAAGCCTAGTTGGGCTTGCCCGTGATCTAATGTCTTGCTGTTATTTGAAGCTATGTTTGGCTATACCATCTAAGACAGAAATGGACTGCGCATTAGATGCACGGTCAAAGTGCACGTTGACTTGTACTCCCGCCTTTTCGAATACCACTTCATCAAAATCGGTCATTGCAATCTTGTAGCCCTTACTTGCAAACAGCGTTGTTATTTGAGTACGTTGTCTAATTTCTAATGCGGATGAAAGCAGTTTATCCATGTGGTATTCCTCTCTCAATCAAGTAAGTGTGGTTCAATTTTAGTATGAATTCGCATGCTTATCCATTCAGGTTGGTTGAGCATAAATGTAGTGGTTCCAAATTGCATTGTTGATAGCAATAGCTTTCGCAGTATATAGACTGACATTTTATGCATTGAATGACTTTGTGTGACAGCGTTAAAAGGCTAGCTGTTTATTACCGTCTACCTTGTTAGTAACGCGAAATGCCTGCTTACAAAACGGTGCATAGAAAGGTTATTGATACCAATTGGCAGATAGGCGTATCTCTGCGCCGAGACTGATATAGAATGAATGTTTTACGACTTGAGAAACCTTGATGCCCAATTCTATACAACAGCAAATCGGTAATATTGCACTAGTGGTTGAGAACTACGATGACGCGATCGATTTTTACACGAACAAACTCGAATTTACTTTGGTTGAAGATACTGATTTAGGTAGCGGAAAGCGCTGGGTGCAAGTGTCACCACCCAACTCCAATGGAACGAACTTGCTCTTGGCTCAGGCAAGCAATCCCCAGCAATTGGAAGCGGTTGGAAACCAAACAGGAGGGCGAGTGTTCCTATTTCTTCAAACTAACGATTTCTGGCGTGATTATGAGCGAATGAAAGCGAAAGGTATTACGTTCAATGAGCAGCCTCGTGAAGAGGAGTACGGGATAGTTGTGGTATTCGAGGATTTGTATGGTAATAAATGGGATCTACTCGAAATGAAAAACTCTGCTGAATGATAGGGCTTAAAGGGGCGTTATAAATATATGCACGATTTTTGCCATCGGATTGTCGATATTAATGATAGTGACTTTCAACAGCTAACCTATGAGCTGAGTGGAGTGCTCAGTGTGCTCACTAATGATTCTGGTAATAGCTCATTTAATCAAGATGCGTTCGACTCTAATTCTGATGCTGCGATTGTTGTCTACAGCTCAAGCCATCCCGTTGCTTGCGGTGTGTTTCGTCTGGTATCGGAGCAAATCTGTGAGTTAAAAAGAATGTATTCAAAACAGGTAGGAGCTGGTGGCTATCTTCTGCTGAACTAGAGCGAATAGCTAAAAAGAAAGGATACCAAGAAGCCATTTTGTCTACGAGAAGAGTAAACACAAGAGCCATAGCCTTTTATCTACGTAAGTAATATTGCGAGTGCGAGCCCTATGGACGTTATGTTGGGGTAGACCGCTCGATATGTTTTCGCAAGAAGCTATAAAGTTTTCTTGTGAGAGCCGGTGGTTCAATGCTGTGGATTCGTCGGAAGTGCTTTAGCCGTCATCTCTTTTCCAAAGCTCACGGATTGTTACAATATTTTAGGCTTTGCTTACGAATGGGATGAGGGTGTTAAGATAAAATAAATGCATATTAATCAATACCTTATTGAGTGTATTTCGTAGGGCTAGTGATTGGTTATTCTATGTAAAACACGCTTACAAAATGTCACTATTGTGTGTGTAAAGCCAAAGATATGATGCGAGCTTCTTACAAGATGCTCAAGGCACGAATGTCATGAAAATACTCGCTGTTACCTCTCTGGCTCTTCTCGTATCGGGCTACGTTGCATACGACAAGCTCTACCATCAGCCACAGCAAAATCAAATCGAAGCAACCGGAATGCTGTTTCAAATTGCCCATAAAGAAGGGTGGCTTAACTTAATGGAAGCGTTGAATGACCTAAATAGTGGTCATGGTATTAGCCATCGAAGAGCTGAAGTTACGGCCAGTGAGGGGGACACTGTCTTTGCTGAGGGGCGAGTGCACTTTTACTCTGATGTACAGTCTGTGTGCAAAGATGTAACCTTCTCTTTTACGAAGAAGTCACTAAATGACTATACGCTGATGAGCCAACAAGAGTGCTAATAGAGTGACTTGAGCTCACCGTAATTTCGGTGAGCCCATAGCGTTAACTTATCCGCAGCACTTCTTAAATTTCTTACCGCTTCCGCAACTACATGGGTCGTTGCGGTTAGGTGTCTTTTCGAAAACCGTGGTTTTAGGTCTATTTAATACGGTTTCAAGTTCGATGATATTTTCTTCTGCACTTGCGTCAACGACGATATTGGCAAACAGGCTGTGAGCTTGTAACGTTTGCTCAATCTCTACTTTTCTTTCTTCAGTCGCTACTTGGATTGCTAATGGCGCTTCTTCAGAGCCTGGCTTTACATCTCGGTTAACGTTATAGCCCGACATTACGTGGTTCTGGCGTGTTTCGATTCGGCCCTTAAAAAACATTTTCGACATGCTAAGTTCTCTGATTGTGGGTGAGTAGGAGAGCGAGCGGTGGATTATACCCATGTAGGCCAAGAGATAAAGCGATAAAAAGGTGTCGGACTGTGATGTGAGCTTGTCACTACGCTTGCGCATGTTTGAGCGTATGTGTAGCGTTATTCAATAACCAATCATAGGGAATTGAAGTCGTGCGAGAGTCGTTACGGGAAAAATACTGCAGATCTGCAACAAGAAAGTCGAGCAAAAGGGCGATAACGTCGGCGTGTCGTTTTATGCTTTCTTTGCCAATAAGAACGATGATCCAGAATTGTTGATGGAAGCCGCGACATGGTGGATTCAGACTCACCAGTTAGACCATTTTGAAAAGGCCCATAAAATCATAGCCATGGTGGAGGAAGGGGCGTAACGCTATTCGCTAAGTTGATGTTGGTGAAGTAGAGAAGAATCAAGGAGAGGCAATAATGGCATCGCAGATTTCGATTGAGCTTTTTCGCTCGTATAGCACTCATGCACTAAAAAAAATATCGATTGAAATCGATAAAATTACCTTGGTGGTTGCTCCATGGGTAGAGCTCGATAAAGAAGCCACAGCGGTATTCGAACGCACGAAGATTTTGTATATAGAGGCGGAAGGAAAGGTTCCAGGAGAATCTCTCGATTATGAAATGCCTTGGGATATTATTCGATTGCGTAACACTACGCCAAGCCTACTACCCAAGTAGAATGGACGTCTCGATGAGATGATGAGCGTGGTCCATAAACTGAGGAAACTTGCTCGAGATATGGTGGTATCGTTCGTCTAACGAGTCGGCAGCAGCGATAGCTGTAAATGTAGCGATCGCTTTAGTTTGGTTGTGTGAAAGAAATTCTCTCAGCCCTTTGAGCTGTACCTTATTAGCGTTTTCTACCTTGTAGATAGCGTCATTGATCATCTCGATGGTGAGAGTGAGTCCGGCATTGCTGTTCATAATCGTTCTTGTAATTAGTGTTTTATAATGAAGTGGTTTTCCCAGTATCACGTCAGTATATTCGCACTAGGTACGTTAAATTATGATTAAGATCAGGTGGGTGTTAATTAGGCGACGTGCGATAAATAAAGCGAGTTGTTGATCTCAATGCATGTTCGTTAGCGTGGCTCAGAGTTACACTCTGCACTGTTTGGGGAAATCTCCCTGTTTAAGCGAGTTACGTTATGTTCAGTTTCAAACCGTCAGTGTTAAACGTGGATGGTAAACCGGTATTGCTAAGACCTGAAGACTCTAATTTAGTGGAGTCGGCGCGCCATGCAAAAGTGAATATTCCGGCACCATGTTTGAAGAATCAGCGCAAACAGGGATGTTGCAAGGCTTGTCTCGTTGAAGTAGATGGTACAGAAGCGTTTGCATGCTCGACAAAACCAAAAAGTAACATGAATGTGGTGGTGCGCCGAAAAGATTTAGATGAAGTCAGAAAGCAATCGATTAAGAATTTTAAAGCGCAGATTAAAGCGGGAACAGCGACACCGTGTCAGTGCCGCTGAGGGGATAAATCCCATCTATAGTAGATAGTCGTTCTTTAATTCGGGTGCTGTCGAAAGGTATTCAATAAACTCGAATTGGATGTTGTGATCTTCTATGTAATAGGCATTTTTGCGATGTGGGTGGGGGTTGCCACGGTGATCAACTTCGTATCCCGCCTGACTAAGGCGCTCCTCAAGCTCCGATAAGTTTGGCACAACGATACCTATGTGCTTCACACCGGTAAACTCTGCTGTCCAGTCTTCCGCGTCGCCTTTGCCTGTGGATGAAAGTGCGATGTATGAGCTCTCGTCCCCGATGTGGCACCACTCGATCTCTTTGCCTGCATCATTGGTGTATCTGCCGCCGCCTCGAACAGACCACTCAGGCAATGCAGAAGTCAAAAAGCGGATGGTTTTTTCTGGGTTAATAACACCCATGTTGGCGTGTTCTACGTAGCTTTTCATAATTAGTCCTTTAAGTATTTGTATTAATGACGAAAGTAGAGCCTTCATTCTCTAGGTCTGGAGATACTCTAATACCTAAAGTTAACTTGAGGTAAAGTGTTAATTTCAATTATTTTTGTGCTGCCACTAGTCAAAGTGGGAGATTGCGAAATAGTGGAGTTAAGCTACCACTAAAGGGTAGTTATTCTGCTAAAGTCTAAATGGTTCCTATACTTATTGTATTTGGAACGGCAACCTTCAACATTAATATGACCAGAAAGCTGTTATGCTTAATTACATTGCTATTTATGACTTGTCTGAGCCCCAGAAGCTTTGCCGATCATGAAATGCATTTTTTCCTTCCGGATTTCCCCCCATACACTACCGTTGACTCGAACGGTGATATCGTCGGAATTGGTATTGACAAAGTGTTGCCAATACTTGAAGCCATTGAGGTCAATTATACGCTTGAAGTGGGGTCTAATCATGGTCGGGCTCTCTCTGAGCTGAAGCTTGGCCGCTCCGATGGCATGTTTATGGCTTCGCAAAATGATGAACGCGACCGCTACGCCGTCTTTTCTGAATCTGTAATGACCAACCGTTGGGTATGGGTAGTGCGAAGGCAAGACAGCAAAGGGTTTCAGCCCAGTTCTCCATCATTTCGTGCGACAGGCTCGGTGACCAGTTTGCTTAACACTAATACTCATTATTGGTTGATGCGAGAGGGCTATAACGTTGCACCGCCAGCGAACGATATCAGAAAGCTAGTACAAAAGCTGAACAACAAGGAAGTGGATGCGATTATGGTCGCAGAGGTGGTGTTGTTAAGTGAAATTGAAGAGCCAGACCGCTATCAGATAGTGCTTCAAGAAGCGAAAGAGTTTGGGATTTATGTATCCAAGGAGTACTTGGAGCATCACCCTAATTTTATGAAGAATCTAAATCGGGCTATTTTGCAGTACCGCTAGAATGCCTAGCGGTACTTTTCTATAAGCGGCTTATTTGGTTTTAAAGAAGCTCAGTTCATGTTTTAGCTTTTCGGTAGCGGTAGATATGCCCTCATTGATAGAAAGCGTCTCGTTGGTGTTCTCCAAGCTATGTGCAACGAGGTTATTGATTTCCTCTAATCTTTCTGAACAATCGATAGTCACTCGAGATTGCTCTTCCGATGTTGTTGCTACCATAGAGTTGATGTCGGTAATATCGCTGATCTCTTGCTTGATACTGTTAAACACCACCGCAATTTGTTCACTCAATTCCTGAGATTCACTCACAAGATTACTGTTCTGGACCATGATTTCATCGGCAAGCTTTGACTGCTCTTGTAACTGGGTGATGATTTCTTGAATTGAGACTGTCGACTTTTGTGTCTTCTCTGCGAGTGCTCGAACCTCATCTGCTACCACTGCAAATCCTCGGCCTTGCTCTCCCGCGCGAGCCGCTTCGATCGCAGCGTTTAATGCCAGCAAGTTGGTTTGTTCCGATAGGCCGTTAATCACCTCAACGACAGAACTAATGTTGTCGGAATAGGTGCGTAGTACATTTACGATTTTTGCAGACTCATCCATGGAGAGCATAATCTGGCCAGAAATTGCTTGTGACTGCTCTAGTGTGATACTGCTTTGTTCAATCGACGCCATTGTTGATGTTGTTGACGTTTCTGCTCGCTCCGCGTTGCTGGCGACTTCTGCTGCGGTAGCGGAAAGTTCGGTTGATGCGGAGGCCACTTGTTCAATCTCGCCAAACTCTTTCTGCGCATTGTCCGCGTTCATTCTGATTGAGTTCGAAATCTGCTGTTGGGCATGGGCAAGCTCAGCCATGATGTTATCGGCGCTTGTCATTACCTTGGAAACTGAACCTTGCAGAGATTGTAAAGAATCAGAAATGATATCAAGTTCATTGTTGGCTTTCGGGAACGACCATTCAGTAAATCGCCCGTTACCCATTGATGAAATAGACTCCACAAGGGTAGGTAGGTGTTTGAGCTCTCTTTTTAGGGCGATATAGGTAATCAGTACCCCTAAGACGCCCATTCCAAGAAGGACTAGGATTGTTGACAATATAAATGTGTTACCAGTGTCAACCGATTCACTTTGGCTCGATACAGCGTAGAGTTCATTTCCATCTTCTAGAATATGACGAGATACACTAAACCATCGACCGCTTGGCGTTTGATATAAAGTGGGTTCAAGTGTAGATCCTTTGTAACTTGGTCGAACATCATAAATGTTTTTATCTACCCAACTTTCAGGAACACCACCTACTAACATCACCTTACCCGAAGGGTCTGTGATGACAAAGTTAACGCCCAAATCGGGCATGAGCTCTGATAGATTTACATCAATACCGAGAACACCAGACGTTTTAGAGTTTGAAATCAAAGGAACGCTCACGGTAGCTGTCAAATCACCGGTATGGGAAATATAAGGCCTAGTAATGTGGGATTGCTTACCATTTATGACTACTTCAGTGTACCACTCTCTGTTCATCGTCTTCGCATTAAAGTCGGGTATCCAGCCGCCACCGTTACTCTCTGCGGCGAAAACTCTCCCTGATAAGTCTGAGAAGAAAACTTCTATATAAGCACTATCGCTGTTTAAAATCTTTTGAATACTCGTTTTTACGTCGTTTTCATCGAAAGACTTGTTCGGGTTGAACAATATAGATGCAGATATGCCTGTCGTTGTCTCGACCAGTTGGTCACGCATGTTTTCATAGGAAACAGTCACGGATTCAACAACAACATTATCTGCTCTTTTAATGTTTCCTTCTTTCCATTGTGACAGGTAATGATATGTACCAGCACCGACTATAGAGATGACTATCGCAGACATCAATATGAACATAGATATGATCTTTTTAATCATTTTAGAGCCTCGAGCAAGCAAAAGTGCAGACTTACAAAGTTGTTAATAGTGCAAATTTGATAATAGTTATGTAAATGAATATTATCAAATTTGATAATACTTATGTAAAATGAATATTATTAAATTTGTAATTAATAACACCAATAAATAAGCTAAGTGAAAGCTTTTGCTTCTTATGATTTTCTTATAGTTGTTTGGATTTTTTGAAAAATAATGTTGAACGTTGCATTTTATTTGCGGTTTACATCACACGTATGAGCGTTGGGAATGAGAGGGATTTAGATCTTTTTGCTTTTTTTGTGCTTCAAATAGGCTCTGCATCCAAAAATGGTTAGGTTTAACTGATGTTTCTGTCAAAAATATAGGCCTAACACTTTGTACAAGTATTAGACCTTAACTATTTATAGGTAGGGGAGCGTTGCTAAATTCTGAAAGTGTTCGCTAGGTTTTTCAGTGAGGTTGCCAATTGAGCTTGCTCGCTGGCCGTGGCTGCAATTTGGCTTGCTCCTGTTGTAGACTCTGTCGACTTTTCTTCAACACTCATGACGTTTTGTGCGATGTCTTGAGTAACCACGGCTTGCTCTTCTGTTGCCGTAGCGATTTGTTCAGTCATACCGAAAATGTGGCTGATAGATTCTGAAATTCCAGATAGCGCTTCTTCCACTGAGCGAGAGTCTTCCACTGCGGCAGACGCTTTCTTCTGGCTATTGTCGATGACATTGAATGCAGATTCGACATCGGATTGAAGTGAATTGATAAAGCCCTCGATTTCCATGGTCGAGTTCTGAGTGCGCTGAGCCAGCGTTCTAACTTCATCGGCAACGACGGCAAAGCCTCGTCCTTGTTCGCCTGCTCGAGCGGCTTCAATCGCTGCGTTTAGTGCTAGCAAGTTAGTCTGTTCTGCCACCGACTTAATCACATCAATTACGCTGTTAATGTTATTGCTGCTCTCATGTAGGTGAGTAATTTTCTGTGCGAGGCTATCGATTTCTGTGGCTAGGCTTTCAATCGACTGATATGAACTACGCACTGTTGTCACACCACTCTGCGCTTGGTCATCGGCCAGTTTCGCAGATTCCGCTGTTTCTTGAGTTTTGGTTGCCACTTCATTAACGGTTGTGGAAAGCTCTTCAATCGCAGTCGCAATCAAGCCAATTTGATCTTGCTGTTCTACCATAGACTCAGAGTTGTATTGGCAAGTTTGCGAGGTTTCTTCTGCGGCGGAAGCAAGGGTCATACTCGAATTCGATAGATTATCAATCACACCTGAGAACTTTTCGAGTGTGGAGTTGAGCGAGATTGCAATGATGCCTAACTCACTCTTACCCGCGTATTGGGTACGTGCGGTTAAGTCGTTGTCGTCGCGTACTTTGGACATCACAGAGGTGAGATCCTTTACACGTGTAGACAAATCGCGGATCGTCATTGCACTGACGACGCATACCACTAGCAGGATAACGATACCGAATGAAACATTGGTGATTAAGGCTGTCTGCGCGGATTGGAATCGTTGATCTGTTAACGCGATTAAGTTATTTGCTACGTGGTTTTCGGTCTTTTTCAGTTGGCCGATTCGCCCGGTTGCTTGACTGAACCAGTGAGTAGGATCCACATTGAAACCACTTGTTTTGGATTCAGCAAGTTCACGCAGCTCATTCACAGCAATTACAGAAGGTGCTTTCATCTGCTGGGCAAAAAACTGATTATTATCGTCGTTAGCAAAGACTTTGAAGTTCGCAAAGTAGGTATCCTGCTGAGTAACCAGCGAGATAAACCTCACTAGCATGCCAGGACCGAACTCATCTTTAGCAAAGGTGTTACTTAATACAGCACGTTCGATTCCCGCGCGCTCTTTACCTTGTAGGAAGTTATAGTACGCAACCACTTCTTCGCTGATGTGTGCGTCGTTACTGATGTGCGTTATGATGCCTGATACGCTCAGCAGCATTTTGTTCAACTGAGTGTAATAGGCTAGGGCATCACCAAGTGCGATGGTTTGAGCGTCTACTTGTCCGCGGATTTGTTGAATGCGGTTTAGGTGTTGGTTGATTTGGTTGTTCAGCTGATTGATCTGTTCGGAATCAAACTGATTGTCTTGCCAGTAATCGAGGCGCTGCTGTCTTTTTGAATCCGCTGCTTGGCGCTGCTTTCTGAGTTCATCTTTAAACTGTGTTCCTTTTGAACCCAAAAAACCCGCTGTCATACCGCGTTCTTTTTGAATCTCATGCACTAACTCACTGTATACCACAGAGAGTTTTGTCAGTTGGTTGAGTGTAGACATCTCTTTTACGGTCGAGATGTTGGTTGAAATAGACGACACACTTAGCCATAGAAAAGCGAGCAGTGGCAAAGCGACCAAAGAGATGATTTTATGTTTGAATGAAAAGTCGGATAGATTCATAGTTTGTTCCTAGCGACATGTTGACGATGCGAATATAAGTAAATGTTGCTGTTGCGCTAACAAAGGTCACATATTATTTATGGTTATTATTATCGGGCATGAAAGTAGTTATTATGTGCTACAACATCAATAACCCTAAAGGAGTATAGCTGCTGGATTATGCCTTGATACGAGATATTTATTACAAATCCCAATAAAACTGTGATCTTAGTTTTGTCACAATTATAGGTCTCTGAGTTTGCTAGGGAACCGTTCTTCAAAGTGAATTCGAAGTTTGTTTGATTTCGCTCAATTTCAAAAGAACAGTGCTATCATGGGCGCTGTTTTGCTATTTTTGGTATTTATGAATGTTTCATGCCCATATATATTTTGCATTAAAAAACTTAGATTCTATCAAGCAGCTTAGAAACCGAATTCAAAGTGAACGGAACGACGTGTTACAGGTGTTCGAGCCCGTCAACAGGCTTGTGGGCCCCCATAAAATGCCGATGATGGAGCTGCATTTTGCCGATAATAGCCGCAATTTCATTGAATGGTTGGATGAAGCGAGAGATGGGATGTCGGTACTGATTCATCCTGTCAGTGACGAACATTTACTGGATCACACGGAACGTGCCGTGTGGCTAGGGCGTGAGTTAGGTGTCTTTGAAGAGAAGTTGTCCTCATAAACTAAGTTTAATCGATGAAACTAAAACAGTATCAGCGCTAAGCCGGTCAAAACGCGAAAAGCTCACTTCACAGTGAGCTTTTTCATTATATAGACACAATCAAATCAAAATTTAGAACGCCATCTGCCATTTGAAGTACAGCTCTTCATCCGCAGAATTGATACCAACACGAACTCGGTGGTTGTCGACTTGTTTGCCAACGAATGTGTCGACGGAGTGCGAATCGTAGTCGCCTTCACCCACGGTATAGAATGGGTCTAAGCCTAGGTGAAAACCGCTGCCAATATCTACACGTGTATACATACCAATTGTGCCTGTCAGCATGGTGTCTGTGATGTCGTTGTCATTGAAACCAACCATCGCTAATGGGTAGAGTTTAACTTTCTCGTGCACTTTAAATGTATGAATATAACCCACGCTACCAGAAACAGTATCGGTTTCATGGTTAAAGTAGGCTTCACCGTACACACCTCGGCCGTCGGTCATCCAAGCGTAACGTGCGTTGATTGCATCAGCACCATTTTTCGTCTCGATAGATAAAAGGTTTTTACCCCAAGCAAATCCTGCGCTTAAATCTACATTCCCTTCCGAAGTAAAACTGGTCCCAACTGATGAATATACTGCGGTAGGATCGCTCATATCTATACCTTTTTTGGCTCGTTCCTCAGCAACAGCGGGAACTGCGATACATGCACTCGCAAGTGAAAGAGTGAGCAGGGAGTGGAATCTCATTAGAAGTACCTCAATAGGACAGCCATTATTCTAGACACAGGAATAATATATTGATGTATTTATCAATGCTGAGCGCAATCAGGCTCCTTAATGAGATCAAAAAAAGGGCCTCGTTACTTGATAAGTAAGCGAAGGCCCTTGGTGTGAGTTCTGTAATTGAGTGACGGCTACGAGCTGGTTTGTGGTTGAGTATTGGCATCATCGACCAGATTGTTGATCCACTTTTTCGACTGAATTCGGTGAGAAGTGAGTAATATTTTCACCACTTCTTCTGCCAGTATGATGGCCATAACAATATGCAGTGGCCAGCCCAACACCACACCTGTGTAGTAGGCGAGGGGAATACCAATTGCCCATTGGCCGAACAAATCGATAAAGATGCTGTAATTGATGTCGCCACCGCTTTTTAGCACGCCACCAATGCCAACCATATTAAACACTCTGAGCACCATGCCAAAGGCCATTACCAAGCACACTTTAACGGCGCTATCTGCATCTTGGATTGGGCTACGCACCAGCAATTCTCGAATCAACGGCTCAGCGGCCAAACAAATTAGCGCGAGAACTAAGGCTAACGCACAAGCGGTGAGAACGTACCACCAAGAAGTGTCGGAAACACGCTGATACTCCTTCGCGCCAATTTCATTGCCGAGTATGATCGAGGCTGCCACGGCGAAGCCAAGAAAGGCAGAAATGAGTACCGACTCAATCGGAGCAAGTAGCGAGATAATCGCAAGGGCACCCACACCCAACTGGCCCACGATAATGTTATAGACCAAGATGCCGCCAGCCCAAGCAGTGTCGTGAATGATCATGGGTCTCGCGACATTAATATAGCGTTTACGGTGCTCGGCTGTGCGTGCTTCTGCCCAGTTATGTGCTTGTGGGAAAAGATGCCCATAATGGCGCTTAGCCATATAAAACAGCACCACGGTATGGACGGCTCGGGAGATAGTCGTACCAATTGCGGCACCGATTACCCCAAGTTCAGGGAAACCAAATAAACCGAAGATCAAGAGAGCGTTTAATGCTGCGTTAACGACTATCGCAACAAGGCTGACAGTGGTTGGGAGTTTAGCTTCACCTACTGACCGAAGGGCGTTTTCAAGCGGCACTACCAATGCTGTAGCCAGCAAGCTTACACCAGTCACCATCAAATAATCGGTTGCAAACGCGACATATTCAGGGTCATCAGCAACGATAGAGACAACGGCCGTTGGCGCGAACGTATACAGCAAAATGAAAGGGACACTGAACGCGACAGCTACCGCCCAAGTTTGTGCCAATGTACGTCGAATGCCATCAAAGTTATTTGCACCAAAGTATTGTGAAGCTAGCACACTAACTGCGCCACTGGCCCCTACAATCATGATCAGGTTAAAGAAGAAGATGCGGTTGCCTACGCCGACTGCTGCGGTGGCAGACTCGCCTAATTGGCTGACCATAAAAATGTCTACCACCCCCAACAATGAGAACAGCATTCCCTGCATCGAGACTGGCAATCCAATATCGATGAGTTTGCGCCAATATTGTTTATCTAGGGAACGGTAGGTGGTTAGCATCGCAAAACTCCTTAAAGCATATGCAAAGAAGTTTAAATAGTTACGGTGATTATGTATTGTTTAAACTTATCAAAAACCTTTGCAAAACTATCATTATGCTCGACAGGCAAGAACGATTTACCATTTCAGATAAAACCAAACATGAATTTATCGACCATAGCCACGTGTTGAGGCTAGAGGAGTTAGGCATTGTTCAGTGCGGTATTGCTACCTGTCGAGACGATTTCTCAGTGTTTCGTAAGCATCAACAAAAACACATGCTGCTTTACACTGTAAAAGGTAAAGGCTGGCTAGAGAGTCACGGTCAAAAGTTTCATCTCGAACCTGGGTCTCTCATTACTGTTCCTGCTGGCGTTGAGAATGGGTTTGGTATCAGTGAAGAGGATTGGCAAATCGCTTGGATTTTTCTTTCTCCTGAGCATGATTGGGAACACTTCTGTGATAGTGATATCAAGTATACGCTTACCCCTGTTGCCGAAGTGATCTATGCGTCTATTCTAGCGCTGCTTCGTTCTATCGCACTACCGATTGACCTTGGAGGCGGGGTGGCAATTAAAGTGGTGGAGCAGATTGAGCTGATGATCAATACCCCAATGGAAACGGAAGAATCGCGTAACACCAGCCGGATGAGACATGTGTTTTATCAAGTGCAACGTCAGTTACATAAAGACTGGACGGTGGCTCAGCTTGCGAGCATGCTGCCCTGTTCTGAACCTCACTTCCACCGGTTATGCCAACAAATCTATGGTCACAGCCCTAAGGTGCACCTCACCCGCATGCGAATGGAATACGCCGCTCGATTGCTGGGCTCAACAGTTTGGTCGATTCAACATATTGGAGAAATTGTCGGATATCCGAATGCGGCTAACTTCAGCACTCGCTTTAAGCGTTGGGGTGGAATGACACCAAGGGAATTTCGAGTTCGGTTGGAAAACGCAAATCGCCTCTAGCAGAGGCGATTTATGAGGAGAACGATCTCGGCTTAATCTAGTCAGAACACTAGTGACTCAAGCGAGAATCGTTATAGATATTACAAGTCGATACGGTAAACGGAAGTTGTACCACTCACTTCATTGCCAACGGCAAGTAAGTGCTGTCCGTTACGTTGGAAGTACTTGATGGATTCTGGCCCTAAATCGCCTGCTTTTGGGTTGTATTGGCCATTATCACAATCGCCGTCGTCCACTTTAGTACAAACTGGCTGGCTGTAATCACGATTATTCACATAGCGGATAAACATAGCATCAACAGGGTTAGTTACGTCGTAAATCATAATACCTCCCTGGCGCTCTAAACCAATAAACGCGTAGTGGCGGCCGTTAATATGAGCGACTTCAATGGCTTCAGGTTCTACGCCCTTATCATCACTGCGATCGTCGCCACTGATGTTGTTGTCATTGGTGCTGTTAAAGTTTTCTTTCTCTGACAGTAGTGCAATGTGTGCAAATTGATCGCCGCTATCAAACATGAGTTCGCCGTCTTCACGCCAGATAGAAAAAGAACGAGTGCCGAATGCTTGCACAGGTTTATCAGCCGCAATAGGTGTCTCGCTTGCGATCACTTTCAGACGGCCAAGTTGTTTTTTGTCTTTCAAAGCGGCTGCGAGTGGGTGATCTTGCGCTAAGCTCAATTTCTTGCCTCGAACCTCATCTGTGTAAGTGATACAGAAATCGACTTCAGAGTCATATTGTTCGCTTTCTTTGTAGTCATCGCCGTCCCAATCGTAACCCATCTCATCACATTGCTTTTGAGTCGTCTTTAGTCCGTACTCACGACCGTCGCCTTCATTTGCGGTGACAATGTAACTTACTCCATCAACCTCGTAATTAGCGATTGAGTCTGGCATGTATAGCCCCTCAAGCATTGGATAGGAAACCAGGTTACCGGTGACCTTATCTTTGTTAGATGCATCGAGTTGGTGGCTTTGCCAAGATTTTCCACCAAACCCGTAAATAGCGTCGATTTGAGCCGTTTCGACATCGATTTTCGCCATGGCGTTGTTTTCTTGTAGCGCCACAAACAACTTGCCTTTGTCATCAAAAGTTAAGTATTCCGGCTCTAAATCTTGTGCAACGGTAGCGTTAGGAGCCGAGATGCGTACCTGTTGGCCTAGCTCTGAATGGCGCTTCTCACCCTGATTGAATTCAGTGAAACGGATTTGTGTAACGTTTGCATTCTCTATGCCTTCAGCCAGATCAACCAGCGTAATGCTGCCTTCTGGATCTACGCTGTAGTCTCCAGACGGTTCGCCTTCGTTAGCTGTCGCAATGTAACGGCCATCTTTTGAAAAACTTACCATATCTGGCAATGCGCCAGTAGGGAATGTGGTTATAAGCGCTAATGTGTCTGAACGGTACAGAGCGATAATGCCGTTTTGCTGTTTGTCTTTGTTTTCAATTGCAACCGCCACAAGTCCATCGTGCGTAGAGACGCTATTCGCTGCGCCAATTTCAACGCCAGAGGCCACAGCAGCTGACTGCAAATCAATGTTTGCGATACGGGTTGGAACCGAATCACTGTTCATTGAATGAATGTCGACTTGCTTAGCTTGGGCGTTCACTACGTATAGCTTATCGGTACAACTATCGTAACTCACGATTTCAGCAGCCGAGGTTCCGAACTCTGCGTCTGCAATTGAACGACCAACGAGAGTCAAACCACTAATGGAGGACTCGCCTTGCTCGGCAATTTGAGGCATTTGGCATTGGATATTGAGTGCTGATGTCGCAGCGCTTGGTGTGCTTGAGGTTTGGCTACATGCAGCAGCTAAGAGTGACAGCCCTGTCACAGGTAAAATGCGGTAGTTGAAAGACAAAATTTTCCCTTACTGATTATTCTATTTAATAGTGCTTTGAAGCGTTGAGGAAAATACATAATGAATATGAACGATAAGTTGTGGATTTATGACGATTTTATTGCTCGTGCCTAAAATGGAAGCCGTATGGTGTGTGAAAACACCACCATTTGCACCTACACTCATAAAAAATAATAAGACAAATTTCATATAAACCAGTTGGCTTACTTGTTTAGCTTTGCCCCTTTGGCAAGGAATGCACTAGCTTGTGGGCTAAGGGTTATATTATGAAGATTGCTACCAAAATCATTGTTGCATGTACTGTTTTATGTGCCATTGGCGTAGTTGTGAGTGGTGGGTTTGTTGGGTGGAAAACATCAGGCCTATCGGAAAACGCGCTATACCAAAGAGCGTCTAGTCAGCTCATCTCTGTAAGAGAAATCAAGAAAAGTGAAATCGAACGCTACTTCGACCAGATTCACTATCAGTTAGAGACGCTCGCTGATGACGTGTCAACCAAGCAGGCAATGCGGGCGTTCAAAGACGCGTTTGCGCAGTATCCTACTTTCCAAGTATCGCAAGACGATAAGCAGAAACTCACAAACTATTATTCGTCCCAGTTTGGCGCGACCTATCGCGACGCAAACAACGGTCAATCTGCTAACGAACTGCAACGGTTAAGCCGTATATCGGACACGGGAATTGCCTTGCAAGCCCGTTATATCGGGGTGAATCCAAATGGGTTAGGAGATAAGCACCAGCTTAAGGCTGATACATTAGGTAATAGCTATGATAACGCTCACGAGATCTATCACCCACCAATTAAACACTTTTTAGAGGCATTCGGTTACTACGATATCTTCTTAGTCGACAACGATGGCAACGTAGTGTATTCGGTGTTTAAAGAACTCGACTTCGCGACTAACTTAAACAGTGGCCCTTATCAGGGTAGCGGGATTTCTAAAGCCTTTAGTGCCGCGGTTGGCATGCAGGTCGAGCAGTTTCATCTAGAAGACTTCGCCCCTTATTATCCATCTTATGAAGCGGCAGCATCGTTTATCGCGACACCTATTTATGATGGCTCTACTAAGTTAGGGGTGCTGATCTTCCAAATGCCAGTGGATGAAATCAATGAAATCATGACATTCAGTGGTAATTGGAGCTACGCAGGTTTAGGGGCAAGTGGAGAAACTTACTTAATTGGCCCAGACAAATTGTTACGCAGCCAATCACGCTTCCTAATTGAGGATCCTGAAGGCTATTTCAGTGCGCTGAGCTCGTCGGGAGTGAGCCAAGAAATCATTGGCCAAATTAAAGGTAAAGGCTCTGCTATTGGGCGTCAGGAAGTCGCTACGCAAACAGCCACTCAGGCGCTTGGTGGGCAAAGTGGTATCAGTGTCGTGCCTGACGAACGAGGAGTAAGGGTATTTTCTGCTTATGCGCCAATTGATGCAGCCGGCCTGAAATGGGGAATCCTCACCGAGATTGATGAAGCCGAGGCGTTAGCGGACGTTCAGACACTCAATAAGTCCGTAATGAGCAGTGTTATCGTCGCAATTCTCATTATTGTAGTTGTCTCCGTGGTGCTGTCTTACTTTGTTGGGGGCAGCATTTCCAAACCGATTCGCTTAGCTTCAGAGAAAATTCAGGCCATTAGCCGAGATAACGACCTGACAGCAAGGCTCGAAGAACATGGCAAAGATGAGATGACGGAACTGGCAGTATCGTTAAACGCTTTGTTTGAGCACTTACAGAACATGATAAAACAGTTTGCAACCGCGACGGACACATTGAATGTAAATACACAGACCATGGCCAGTAACATGGACAGTACTCGCAGCGCGGTAGGTGAGCAAAATCATCGTACCGAGTCGGTAGCCACTGCGGTGAACGAAATGAGTGCGTCTATTTCTGAAGTGGCTCAATTTGCTAATCGAGCTGCAGACTATGTGAAAAATGCTAATGACACGGGTACGCAAGGCGTAGCGGTTGGGCAATCTTTAGGTGACGAGATCTCTCAACTGAGCGACGAAATGCGTACCGCTGTTGATGCGATTACACGACTTCACGCAGAAAGTAATTCGATTGGTGAAGTGCTGGATGTGATTCAAGGAATCGCAGAGCAAACTAATCTACTGGCATTGAACGCAGCGATTGAGGCAGCAAGGGCGGGCGAGCAAGGTCGCGGCTTTGCTGTGGTAGCGGATGAAGTGCGTTCATTGGCGGGCAGAACTCAGTCGTCGACGGAAGAAATTCGCGCCAAAATTGAGTCTTTGCAGAGCGAGACTAATGCTGTAGCGAAAGGCATTGAAAGCGCTAATGCAACGGTGATTAAAGGGGTAGAGACTTGTTCAGAAAACACAGAAATGTTGACTCAAATTGTCTCAATGTTAACTGAGTTGAATGAAATGAATGTACAGATCGCCGCTGCTACAGAAGAGCAGCGTGCAGTGACAGAAGACATAAGTAGCAGTGTGACTTCGATAGCAGACGCGTCAGCTGAAGTGTCATCTCAGGTGAATGATGTGGATGATGTGCTTAAGGGCTTGTCTGATCAAGCGAATGACTTGAACCACGAAATGGCTCAGTTTAAGTACTAAGTAAGGCGCAAAGTTAAGGTATGCAGAAGGGGTTACTCATGTCGGAAATGGATCCGATAACCTTGCTTTGGTTACTGCTGTGTTCTGCGCTAGCGTTCCTGATGCAAGCAGGTTTTACCCTCATTGAGACAGGGAGTATTCGCGCGAAAAACTCCGTTAATGTCGCAATGAAGAATCTTGCTGACTTTGTCGTCGTCAGTTTTGTATTTGTGTTTTGGGGCTTTCACCTCACGGGAGGTGAAAGCCTTTTTTCGTTTGAGCATTGGCCAATTAACCCAGATAGCGCGCCAGTGTTACTGTTCAATATTATGTTTGTGACAACCGCTGCGACGATTGTGTCCGGATGTGTTGCCGAGCGAATGAGCTTTAAAGGCTATGTAATTGTCGCATTTTTTGTCGGTGCGCTGTCTTACCCTGTGATTGCCTACTATGGTTGGAATCCGCACTCATGGTTTGTGTTAAACCATTTTACTGACTTTGCGGGTAGCACCATTGTCCACGTAACTGGTGGGATAATTGGCTTAATTGGCACTTGTATAATCGGCCCAAGGTATCTGCGTTTCCATCAGGGTAAGAATGCGTTGGCATTCCCTTCCTATAACCTAACCTTAGTGACGCTGGGCGTGTTCTTTCTCTTGTTTGCTTGGATGGGATTTAACGGCGGGAGCTTGTATCAGTTTAACTCCAGCATTTCCTCAATTTTGCTCTATACCTTGCTTGCAGGGGCCACCGCCGGAGTGGTTGCTTTGCTGTTGGTGCTGAATAAGAAGCACATTCCTATCACTTATGTCATGAACAGCATTTTGGGTGGTTTGGTCGCGGTGACAGCCAGTGTTCATTTGGTGTCGATATATGATGTGCTGGTGTTAGGGGCACTAGGGGCATTCACCGTACTGCTAGGAGATAAGTGGTTAATTAAAAAGGAAATTGACGATCCCGTCGGCGCAGTACCCGTGCATCTTTTCTGTGGTGTGCTCGGGACAATGTATGCAGGTTTTGTGGCCAGCCGAACGACAGGGGAGCCATTATTCCACATGCTGTTGATTCAATTGCTTGGCGTGTTATTGGTGCTTGCATGGGCAGGCCTGACGGGGTTTTTGATATTCACATTGCTTAAGCGCAAAGGGTTGCACCGGGTGACGGAAAATGATGAGAAAGTCGGCCTGAACATCAGTGAACATGGTGTGACCATGAGTTGGTTTGAAGCTGTCAAAACCATCGAGAAAATTAGCGCACAAGGAGACTACACCCGCCGTGTTCCCGTCGAAATCGGTACGGAAGCTGGAGATGTGGCGACTTCTTTTAACCACCTACTGGATGAATTAGAAAAGAACATTGAAGTCTTGCACGATATTAGTCAGGGCAACTTACGAGAAGTAGAGATCACGCCACACAGTGATAAAGACGTACTGGCCAATTCTCTGGTGACTATGGTTGATAGTTTACGTTCTATTCTGGATGAAGTAGAAGATCAAATCAGCAGTAAAACGCTCCAGCTTGAAAGTAATCAAAGTTCGTTGATGGAGCTGATAGAAAAATTCAAACATACCCAAACTCAGCTCATGGAAACCAAGAAAATGGCAGCGCTATCGGGCATGTTGGTTGGTATGGCGCACGAACTAAATACGCCACTTGGCATCACAGTGACGGCAGCCTCTTTACTCCATGAGCGTTCCCAAGTGTTAAAAGAGCGCTTTAATGACCATACGATCTCAGTTGAAGATATGGCTGAGTTTTTTAGCGTGTCGACTCAATGTTTAGAGATGATCAACGACAATCTATATCGTTCTTCCGATTTGGTAAGTCAGTTCAAAGCGGTGGATCAAGAGATGTCGCCGGAAGAGCCTAAAGTCGTGGTGTTAAATGAAATACTCAACGACATCTACATTCACCTTAACGAAAAACTTACTGCTAATGGTGTCGAATTCACGATTGATTGCGACAAAGAAGTGCTGGCGCATGTGCCACCACTGTCATTGCGGTGTGCGCTAGAAGAGCTGGTCAACAATAGCGTAAAGCATGCATTTTCCGGTGAGCCCGCTGGCAACAAGCACATAACCGTGTCTGTCGTGTCGTTAGGCGAACTTATCCAACTGACTGTTGAAGACAACGGGCGCGGTATTAACGGTGAGCACATTGAGCAAATCTTTCAACCATTCTTTACGACGCTTCGCGCTAATGGCGGTGTTGGGCTGGGGCTTTATATGGTCTACAACATCTGTACCAAAAAGTTTAATGGCTCGATAAGCGTCGAGAGTGAGCCTGCTGCCGGGGCGCGCTTTATTATTTCTATGCCAGCAGCGAGCGCGAGAGAGGCAACCGCCTAACCTTGTTGCGATCTCTGGGAGGATAAAAAGCGGTCGTTTTGTGCTAAACCTAAAAGAGCAGCCGACCCGACGGGGGAGAGACTATGGAACTATTTGCAGACTATCGACATGAAGGGGAAGAAAAGCCTCCTACAGCAGCAGTCGAGAAGCTGGAAAAGGCGTGGAAAGTATTGCTAGTGGACGATGATGAGCAAATGCACAAAGTCACCAAACTGGCACTGAGCGGCTTTGAGTTTCAGCACCGAAAGTTAGAACTGATTTCGGCGCTTTCAGCGGCTGAAGCGAAAGAGCTCTTAGCGCAAACGGATGATATAGCACTCGCATTGGTTGATGTTGTCATGGAAACCGAACATGCCGGGCTAGAGCTCATTAAGTACATTCGTGATGAGCTGAACAATCACTCTATTCGATTGGTATTGAGAACAGGGCAGGCAGGACAAGCCCCCGAAGATGTGATCATCAAAGATTATGAGATTGATGATTACAAAGAAAAGACCGAATTAACCACCCAAAAGCTGAAAACTTTGTTGTATTCCATGTTGCGTTCCTATCGCGATTTATGCCTGATTGAAGAGCAGAAAAAAGGGCTTAGTCGTGTAATTAGCGCATCGGCTAATGTACAAAATACTTCTTCCTTGCAGGCCTACGCTTCGTCTGTGCTCAGTCAGTTAACATCCTTACTTCAACTTAACGCATCGGCATTTTATTGTATTGTTCAGCCTAGGCCAGAAGGAGAAGAAAGCTGTGCGCTAACACTCGCTGCGACGGGCGGCTACGTTAACTTCTATTCAGAGTGTTCCTTTGATGTTTTACCCGCAAGCGTTTCACAGCGGTGCAAGCAAGCATTAGAAGAGCGTAAAACTCAAAGCTTCGATGATGCGTTTGTACTGTTTATGAATGACGATCGTGGCTTAGATAACCTTCTGTACATCAACTTGAATCGAGAACTCTCGGAACTCGATAAGCAGCTGCTTGAAATCTACATGCAAAACATCGGGCTTACGTTTGAAAACCTTCACTTGCTTGAAGATCTAAAAGAGACCTCGAAAGAGCTGGTTCATAATCTGGCGAATGCGGTAGAAGCGCGAAGTAAGGAAACAGGAGCACATGTGGAACGGGTTGCGTTGATTTCTGAGCGGTTGGCTCAGCTCTATGGGCTACCTGAATACGATGTTGAGTTGATCAAATCTGCTTCTCCTTTGCATGATGTGGGCAAAGTTGCCATCCCGGACAGTATTCTACACAAACCGGGTAAATTGGATGCTGATGAATGGGAAGTGATGCAAAAGCATGTGGAATATGGCGTGGACATACTGAGTCGCTCTAATCGCAAACTCATTACCGTCGCCAGAGAAATTGCAGGCTCTCACCATGAGAAATGGGATGGCTCGGGGTATCCAGAGCAGCTATCTGGTACAGATATTCCGATTAGTGGGCGCATTACCGCTTTGGCCGATGTGTTTGATGCACTTGGCGCGAAGCGCTGCTACAAAGAGCCTTGGCCTGATGACGAAATTATGCAAGAGATTGTCGCGCAGCGTGGCAAACACTTTGAGCCTGAACTGGTGGACCTTATGGTCGACAACTGGGACGACTTCATTGCGATACGTGATTCTCTGCCAGATTAAAACTATCTAGTTCAATCAAGCTGACGGGTTAAATATGATAGTCAGTATCGCCTTGCTCTGCATCGGACAAGGGTAAGTCTTTTGGAATGCGTAATGTAAAGTGGACGCCTTGATTCAGTTTGGATTCAAACTCCAATTCTCCTTTTAGTTTCTGATTCACAAGATTGTAAACGAGGTTCAAACCGAGCCCTGAACCACCTTTGCCTCGTTTGCTGGTAAAAAAGGGCTCAAATATCTTCTGATGCAAGGCTTTATCTACGCCAGAGCCATTGTCTTGATAGTGGAATATGACCCAGTCATCATCGTCTTCAAACGCAATCGCAATTTCTGGCTGTTCTTGAGTTGAAAATGCATGATTGATGCTGTTCATGATGAGGTTTGAGACAATTTGAGTCAGCACGCCGGGTAAGCTATTCATGTGGATGCTACTACTGCCGTCTAGAGCAGGGACTACGGGCACCTTGCGAGTTTCAGGATGAAGTGAGGCGATTAAGGCTTCAAGCACCTGTTTAACATTAAACTGGCTGCGGCTCTCTGAGACTTGGTCGACAGCAGTTTGTTTAAAATCCTTGATGAGCTGGGCTGCACGGCTAAGGTTGCTTTCCAGCATACTTGTACCTTCACTGATTTGTTCCATCAAATCGGAGAATTGGTTGCTCGTTAGTGTTCCATTTTCAAACAGTGTGTTGAGTTCTTGGGTAACGTCTTTAATCACAGAGGCAGCTGTCACTGAGATGCCCAAAGGAGTATTGACTTCATGGGCAACTCCCGCAACTAGTCCACCAAGGGCTGCTAATTTTTCAGATTGAATCAACTGGTCTTGCGCAGCCTGAAGTTGCTTCATGCTTTGTTCTAAATCGTGAGTTCGATTAGCGACTGTCTGTTCGAGGTTTCGGTTGAGAAATTCGAGTTCATGCTGGGCATTTTTTAGTGCTGTAATATTTATTGCGCTACCACGATAACCGACAAAGTCCTGTTTCTCGTAGCGCGCTTTAGCCTGAAACATCACGTGGTAGTGTGTGCCTGCCATAGTGAAGCTTTCTTCGCACATCGAGAAGTCTTGTTTCAATGCAAGTTGGACTGGAAGATTATTCAGTTGAGAGAATTCTGGTATGTCTTTGACGTTCGGCTTAGTTTGAGTATCGATACTGAATGCCTCTTGCATGGGGTCTGAGCAATAGATGAGTCGCCCTTGAGCGTCGGTTTCCCAGAGCCAATCAGAGGCAGTATGAGCAAAGTCGGCTAAGCGCTCCTGTTCTTGTTTGATGTTCTCGTAAAGTGTGGTGACGTTTTGAGTGATTTTATTGGTTTCGTCCGCGAGCCAGTTAAGTTCGTCGTCTTGTTCCATTATCCACTTGTTGTATGGCAATTGGAGCGGGCCTTTGGGGTGTCGAGGGTTGAAAAAACGTAAGTACTTGGCAACTTCGAATATGCGTCGATTCACGCTTTGGTGGAATACCATTAAGATCAGATAGCACACCAGCGCGGTTTTTAAAGCGTTCAACAATAAGGTGATGAAAAACTGCTTCAAAAGGTAGCTATAGATAGCTTGGGCGTTGGACTCTACGTAAATTTCCCCAATCTCTTCTGGTTCGCTTGCATCTGCCGCTTGATGAAACAACGGATAGAGGTTTGATACTGCATTGTCTTTAACCTTTTCTCCAGCACTGAATGTGTAGCGTCCGGAACGTATTTCTAGGTAGTCGATTTTAGGTAAGTTGACCAGGCCGTCTAAACGTTGTTGGAGAAGAATTAAATCGAAATTCCACAACGATGAAGCCAGTAGGCTGGCATGAACATTCTCGACCTCGTAGTGCCGTTGCTCAACATCATCGAATTCTTGGTTATAGTCCCAGTAGAGTTGCATGAGTGTGGTAACAAGAGTGATGGCTCCGCTGAGTAGAATCATGATCAAAATGATTCTTCGGCCAATTCGGCTGAATAAAGGGTGCTCGACGCCTTCTTCGAACTTGTGATATCTACCCATACCAAGGCCAACCCGTTAAACCATAGGTTTAGTATAGGACTAATATACATACATGCTTAACTTGCGCTGGGCAACACTCAAGGTAGGAGGCGCCTATGAAGGTATTACTGTTTCTATGTACTTGGAGCGTTAGCTCGTTTGCTGCGACGGTTTTGCTGATTGAAAGCTATCACAGTGAGTACGCGTGGGACAAAAGTTACGTTCGAGGCATAGAGAGTCAGTTAACCGACGACATTGAACTAGTGAAGTTTCAGATGGACACCAAGCGGATACCGAAGTCGGAATATCAGCAGTCGGCGAATAGAGCTTACCAAACCTACCAAGACATTGCCCCGCAAGTTGTCATTTTAGGTGATGACAACGCCCTGAGTTACATGCTGCCTAAATTGTACGATGAGCCCATTTCCATCGTGTTTCTAGGCATTAACTCCAATCCAAGAAAATTGCTTGCGAAATATCAAGGGCAAGCCAAAGTCACTGGCATTTTGGAGCAGCCTCTGTTTGTAAAAACTATGGGGGAAATTGAAACTATGCTGCCTGAAGGCAGGAAAAAAATCCGCGTGATGTTTGATTCCGGGGTGACGTCAACTATTGCTCAGCGATACATGGAAGGTCAATATCAAGCGCTCAGCCGATCTATAGGAATGGAGGCTGAAATCCTAACGATTGAAACTCAAGCTCAATGGCAAGACAAAGTGCTATCCGCAAAGCAGGACGGAATTGGGGCGATTGTCATCGGGTTGTACCATACGATCGTAGATCGCAACGGCGACAATGTGACGGCCGACACGATAGTCAGTTGGACCAACAAACATTCTCAAGTTCCTTTATTTGGTTTTTGGGATTTCTCTGTTGGGAAAGGCAAAGCAGCGGGTGGAGTGGTGCTGTTTGGGGAAAGTCAGGGAGAGTCGGCTGGGAAAGCGGTGACGGCGATCGTAGCCGGTAAATCGGCGAGTGAAATCCCAATCCGTGTTGGTCAAAAAGGCCAAGCTATTTACCATCCGCAGGAAATGGCCCGCTGGGGCTTAACTGCGCCGGATAGTTGGCAAGCAATAGAATAAAGGTTGCGGAGTTACTGACGCGACTTTCGTTTCACTTCATACATGCTTTCATCGGATTCGGCTATCAGCTGGTCTAGAGTGATATTGCTAAAGCAATCATTAATGGTTTGGCCAATACTTAAGCTGGTAAGGGAAAGGTGGTCTACGCCTTGAGTCTGATGGGCATAGAAGTCGGTAATTCGTTGAGCCAGCAAGCCCAGCTCTCGTCGATTGCTAAGCAGAGACAGAACAACAAACTCATCGCCACCCAAACGGGCGACTACATCGTTGTCACGACACTCTTTTTGCAGAACATCAGCCAGTGTTTTTAAGCATTCGTCGCCCGCTTGGTGGCCGTGTTGGTCGTTGACCATTTTCATTCGGTTAACGTCGATGTAGAGCATCCCCATTGCTTGCTGGTATCGGGGAGCATCTTTGATTTTTTGTTCGCCGAGTAACTTGAAGCCACGGCGATTTAGCAATTCTGTCAGTTCATCAACCAGAGCTAAGCTTCGAATCTCGTCGAGATTACACAAATGCTTAAGATCAGCCGCGACTAAACGACACATCTGATTGAGTAGCCGGTGAAGTTTTTCATCGTAGTCAGTCACATGTTTATCAATCATGCAAATGGTGCCGAATACGTCACCGTTCGGCCAAAAAATGGGTAATCCACAGTAAGAACGAACCGACTCCTGCACAACGACAGGCGCGTTTTTCCAAACATCGTCGACCAATGCATTTTCCACGTAGAGCCCTTGTTTTGTCTCTACGGCATGTTTACAAAAGCTCTGTACTTCTCTGGGCCAAGCGTCACCTTGCTTTAAAAAGTTATCTTTGTTGCCGCTGGTGACAAGGACGCGAAATTCATCTTGGTTGAGCTGGACGATGGTGCCACTGTCTGAGCCAAAAAGTTCCGCAACTAAATCGACTAACTCTTGCCACTTGCTAATATCGAAATGGCCTTCACTTATCATCGATAAGCATTGCTGAGAATCCTTCATATCCGCGCACCTAGCTTGCCAGTCATCCTTTAAGTTTAATAAAAATTTGCTCACTTACCTGAGAAGTTCGAAGCGAAGTGAAAATTTATGCTATTGTTTTAGCTTTTAATTTACTCAAGAAAATCTCATATGGAATTGAAAGCCTTTATCGAAAAGCTCAACGCAGCGCCTGAAACAGTGCAATTTGAAGACTCAATGGCAGTGATTGAGCAAAATTTTGAATTCACACCAACTCGCTTTGAAAACGGTGAGACGGTGAACGAAGCGAACCAGAACAATGGTTCATGCAAGATTTTCGCATTTGCAGAACTGCAAGGCCTATCGGAGCAACAAGCATTAGCGTGTTTTGGTCATTTTTATCGCGAAGATGTGTTACAGCATCCAGATAACACAGACCACCAAAACATCCGCAACTTCATGAAAACCGGCTGGGGTGGAGTGAAGTTTGATTCAGCGGCATTAGCCCCGAAATACTAAACTCAATGTACGAACAAGGGAGGCAACAGCCTCCCTTGTTGTTTGTATGGTGATGATCCGGCGTTAAGCGGCGAGTGGCATCTCATTTGATGGGTCTTGTTTGCCATTAACTAAACGTAGCCCAATCATGGCTAAAATAGACATGATTAACATCAGCCCACCCAATGGCATTTGGTTGCTCGCTGGGATAAGCGATGCTCCTAGGGTCGCGAAACCCGCTCCTAAATTCTGCATTCCACCTAAAATAGCACCACCAGTACCTGCATGGTAAGGGAAAGGCTGAAGTGCGCCTGTAGTCGCAGCAGGGAACAGAATGCCTGCGCCAAGGAAATAGATTGTTGCCCCACCAATGAGAGTAATTGCGGTGGTCATGCCCATTAAGCCTGGAATTAACACAACCAAAGATCCAAGGATGATCGCCGCTAAACCAACATTTAGTGCGGCCTTTTCACTGCGTTTTTGCGCAATGATGCTCGATAAACCTGCACCAATGAGGTAACCCGGGATTGGCAGTACAAACAGCAGGCTGACCGTTGTTGCTGGTAGTTGTAATACACCTCCCAGTAACACACCGGCTGCGGCTTCGAATACTGCAACGCCAGAGAACGTGGCCACCAAACAGATCAAATACCCCTGAAAGCGCTTGTCAGACAATACGTACTTGTAGCTGACGGTTACTCGTTCGTACTTACGCGATGCTTTCGGCAAGGTTTCCATCATGCTGGTCATCATAGTGATCACAACAGCGATACCAAATAGAGCTAAAAACATATAGCTTGAGCGCCAGCCTAAAGTTTCGGTTAGGTAACCCCCTAGCACAGGTGCTATCAGTGGTGAGAAGATCACACACATGCTGATCAAGCTGTTGGCGCGGTGAAGTTCAGCACCGTTGAAGCAGTCACGCGTTAGGGTACGAGACATCGCACCGCCACTGCCAATGCCCAAACCTTGGATAAAGCTGCCAACAAGGAACCATTGGTATTCTTGAGCAAATAGGGCAACCAAAGTACCAACAATGTAAATCGCAAGCCCCGCAACGATGATCGGTTTACGACCGAGTCTGTCCGACAGTGGGCCGTAAATAAACTGCGAAAAACCATAAGGGATTAAGTAGCACGCCATCACGGCTTGCAAAGAAGCGGGTGAGACTGAAAACTCGCCAGCCATATGACCAATAGATGGTACATACATGGTTTGAGTCATTTGGCCAACCGCAGTCAAAATTGCGATCAAGAATGTCAGTTTCACTAAAGGAAACGATGCAGACATGATAAATCTCCATCAAGAAGGCGAACGAAACCATTAGCTGGGCTATCGACCAGCTAATAACGAATATTTAAAGGGGAAATCCTAGGCGCGAGATATTATTGCTGCTCGGGATGATTAGCAATCAAAAAATGTGATCTCACGCAAGATAAAAATCTATGATTTGAATTAGAAAAACTAATCCACAATGAAGGGCGATTTGAATTGAAGAATTAAGCGATAGGCAGGGCGTTTAAACACTTGCGGCAAATACATTGGTCGCTGTTTACGAGCGAAGAGGTATCACGTTGCTCGACGTTGAAACACCAGCAGGTAGACTTACCCGCACTAATGTCACACCAAGCGGGTTCGCCACAACTTTGACAGAGGTGAGTTTGCTTCTGTTTAGTGAGTTCTGCCATTACTTCGTCGCGTTCTTGTTCAGTTACGTGCTGCCATTGAACGATCTCATCGATAGTGCGATGACACCCCTGGCAAATACCACCATTATTTTTGCATGCTGCGATACATGGAGTTTTCAAACCGAGCCCTAATACTTCTTCAATTTTGCGTCACTATACCTTATCTCAACACGTTTAGATAAAGCGATTGTATTTGAGAAAGGGAATGATTATCATTAAATGAAAATGATAATTACTCTCATGTGTAAAATTAATGATCACTTTACTTGTGGCGCTGATGTTTATGATGGGGCTGGGCGCAAAGCTCTCAATCCCGATTACCTTGCTTATTCCTCTTCTGACTTTAGTGACTTTTGCCCACTTAGCACTAGGCTTGAACGTGCTGCCTGTCCTGGCTTTCGTATTTGTTGCTGCGCCAGTATTGATCCGCCTTAAACGCTCCTCCCATCTGCACGCATATTTCGCTGCCAGTGTTGTATTGCCAACTCTAATTGGGCTGATATACATCTGAAAGCTTGGCTTGGTTGCACAAAATGGCTTTGGATATAGTTTTTGCCGCTGAGTTAAGGTAGGATCGCCGCCCTTTTTTACGTGCAGATAGCGGGTGGTGCAGGTGTATATAGGTTTTGACTACGGTACAGCAAATTGTTCAGTAGCTGTGATGGAGCAAGGCTCCCCACGATTGTTACCACTTGAGAACACGAGCTTTTATATTCCATCGACGCTCTGCGCGCCGACAAGAGAGTCGGTATCTGAATATCTATACCGACATTTAGATATCTCGCCATCCGACAAGATTGGTGAACAAGTGCTTCGTAGTGCGATTCGTTTTAATCGTGACGAAGGAATAGAACTTGAGCCTGATGACCTAGCGTTTGGTAAAGCTGCCCTTGATCTCTACTTAGAAGATCCGCGCGATGTGTATTACGTAAAATCACCAAAGTCTTTTTTAGGTGCCTCTGGCCTACATGAGGTTCAAGTTAGCTTCTTTGAAGACCTTGTATGCGCGATGATGGCTAACATTAAGTCGAACGCTCAAGCGAGTTTGAATGTAGACGTCACCGATACCGTTATTGGTCGTCCGATTAACTTCCATGGTCGAGGCGGTGACGTCGCCAACCAACAGGCTGAAAGCATTCTTCGCAAGGCTGCGTCACGAGCTGGATTTAAGAACATTGAATTTCAATTTGAGCCAGTAGCTGCCGGGCTTGAGTACGAAGCGACCCTCGATAAAGACCAAACCGTGCTGGTGGTCGATATTGGTGGTGGTACAACCGACTGCTCGTTAATTCAAATGGGGCCAAGTTGGAAAGGGCAAAGTGACCGTAGTGCGAGTTTACTTGCCCATAGTGGCCAGCGTGTTGGCGGAAATGACCTAGACATCTACTTAGCGTTCAAGCAGATGATGACGCCGTTTGGCATGGGTAGCCAAACGAATGCTGGGATAGAGATGCCGCTTACTCAGTTTTGGAATCCAATCGCAATCAACAATGTTGAGGCGCAGCGTGCATTCTACTCAAGACAAAACTTAGCAGAGCTAAAACTGCTGCAAAAAGAAGCGCAGCACCCTGAGCGATTGGCTCGTCTCATTGAGGTATTCCATGAAACGTTGGGCTACAGCATTATCCGTCAGGCCGAAGAGGCGAAGATTGCGCTTTCTGACGTTGTGTCTCATACCGCCAACATCCGTCTGTTACAAGAAACGCTTCAGATCGATATTGAACGACAGCAAATGATCGAGGCCATTGAATCGCCGAAAAGTAAGATGTCTGAGTTGGTTAAAGAAGCGGTAGAGCAAGGTGGAACGAAGCCAGATGCCATCTTCATGACGGGAGGTTCTGCTCGCTCACCCATTTTGCGCCATGCCGTAGAGCAGCAATTGCCGAACATCCCTGTCGTGAGTGGAAACTACTTTGGTTCAGTGACCGCTGGGTTAGCACGTTGGGCTGAGATTTGCTTTAAGTAGCGAGTACAGGATTAGCGCGCTTACGCTCAAAATTAAAAAGCTCAGCTTAGCCGCTGAGCTTTTTGCTATTTATGCGTAGGGGGGCGATAGGAGAGAGACGTATCGCTTCTCATAAATACATTGCTGGCGATTAGGCTGCCTACACAGACTGTGACCAACGCAATGGTTGTAAAGTAACTTGGGACTTCACCAAACACTGGAATCGCAAGTAAAGTCGCAATGGCTGGTGTCGCACTACCAAAGGCTGCAGATCGTTCGGCACCGAGTATGGAAATAGCATGTAGATACGTGAATGATGCTACTAGACCTGCGCCAATACCCTGAAGCATCACATGGCCAAATAACTCATTCCATGGCCAAGAAGAAACAGTAGTCGTAGCTAAATGGCTGTCCAACGTGCCGGTGGCTATCAGTAATATCAAGGCCGCTGAAGAAATGAGGGAAATGAAGCCTGCGCTGACTAAAGGTGAGAGGTTCGCGACCCTAGCGCAAATGGTAAACGCCGCCCACATTAAACTGCCCAGTAAGAACAGCAAATGCCCCGTGATAGGGGAGTTGCTTCCAGCGGTCGCCTCTGCGTTGCTAAGACTAGACACGAAGAACATACCGATCCCTGCTATCACCAGTGATAGCCCAACGATACGGTGACTACTTAATGGTTGGGCGAAGAAAAACACCGCCAGCCCTGAAACAAACAAAGGCAGTGTGCCCGGTATTAACGCGCTGCCATCAGCGACGGGTGCGTATTGCATAGCGGTTGCAGCGACAAGCAAATAAGGTAATCCGCAGCCAATTAACATTCCTGCCAAGTAACGTTTTGGGACAGCAAAGATGCTTGTTCGAGCTCTGTACGCGAAAGGCAGTAACACTAACGCAGGCAACAGAAAACGAGTCAGTGCGATGTCGGCAGGGGTTAAGTCTGAAATCGCGCCGCCACGCAGCGAAAGAAAAAAGCCCGACCAAAGTAACAAAGTCGCGATAATCGCGAGGTAGCCTGAAAACATTCCGTGTCCTTTGTAGTGTGTTAATGATTTGTGAACAACACGGTAATTATGGAGGTTGCTAGACGCATTTATCTGGCAAATTTCACTTTGATTGGCTAATAATGCGCATGTATAAACTAATAGAAGTGAATTTATTGGTGGTTTTCAGCTTTAAGAGGCGCAGTGAACAAGATGGATAGAATTGATAGACACATACTAGAGCTGATTCAAAAGCAGGGTAGACTGCCAACCGCAGAACTGGCTGACCGAGTAGGATTATCCGCATCGCCTTGTGCCAGACGGTTAAAACGTTTGGAAGAAGAGGGGTTCATAACCGGCTATAGCGCGAACTTAGACAAATCTAAGGTAGGAGTAGGGATGACGGTGTTTGTCGAAGTTAGCCTCAACAACCATCAAGCAAATTCCATTGATAACTTCGAAAGGGAAGTGAATGACCTTGATGAAGTCACCCGTTGCCATGTAGTGTCTGGGGCGTATGACTACTTGCTAGAAGTCGTGAGTAAAGACCTTACGGGTTACGAAGCCTTTATTCGAAAGCTTCAATGCTTAGAAACCGTTAAAGACATCCACACGCACTTGGCTATTCGCCAAGTTAAAACCGGTATTACCCCGATATTGAACTGATGGCTTGTACGTTGGGGTCAATAGCGTTGTGAATCGTCACGGTATCTCGTCCAGCAAGCTTGGATTCATACAATGCAAGGTCTGCTTTCTTAAACCAGGTTTCTACACTGTCATCGGGCATGCACTTAGCTAAGCCAATACTTAAGGTCACTGTGGCGTCTTGAGGGTATTGATGCTGTTTAACCTTCCGAGACAAGTAATGAAGTTTTTTCTGTACATCCAGCTCAGTGGTGTTTCTACATAGCAGCAAAAACTCATCACCTCCTAAGCGAAATAGCGTATCTGTGTCTTTGGTGTTGTGAGTGATGGTTTGAACCACTGCGCTGATCACTTCATCCCCAACGTCATGTCCATGTTGGTCATTGATCTGTTTAAAGAAGTCGATATCAATAATGGCGATACAGGCTTGCTTGCTTGGCTTAGAGGCGAGCCTAGCACTCTCTAAAAGAGTATCGAGTTGGTGACGATTCAACGCTCCTGTGAGTGGATCTCGTGTAGACAAATATCGCAGCTCACTTTGCAGTAGCCTTATGCCACGAACAAGAATATGCGCCACAACCGCCGTAATGAACATGGCAGTGACAAACCTGCCAATAACACTGCCCTCTAGATTAGGTATTGCGGCCGCTGAGCTACCCAAAATGATCGCAGTGTTCACCACCAAAGCTTGGGTTTGAGGCAGTAAAAACACTACCGATAGAATAATGGGAAACACCCAGTAGGTTGCGAGCGCCCCAAAAATGTAGATCGCTAAAATCAGCGACATAATGAGCAAAGTAACCGGAATAAGGTGACCAAGAGAAAACGTTTTGCGCGTTGTATTGGCATACACTTCAAACAGCAAACTGATTTCAAATAGCAGCAACACTGTACCGAGCGCATTCTCATTGATGAGGAAGTTTTTGATACTTAAGGGGATAAAAACGAGAAAGCTAATGACACTTAAGAATTTGAGCACGGTGTAGTGCTGGCTAAGATCCAGTATTCCGTTGCTGACTTCACTAAAGGATTTTGGCTTCATATCCATAAACGACCTCTAAGCTCGCTAGCCAACGCATACAGATTTTTCTTATAGTCTAAAAACCATACTCCTATAGGTGGTATTGCGCAAAGTTTATGTGTGAAAAGTGTGGGCTGGTAATTATGTGCTAGAAGCTATGGTAATGGCGTTTTGTAGCGTTTATCTTGGTTATTACGCTTAACGTTTTCACTCAACAGTATTTCGTCGGCTAGGCTAGCAAAGCCATAGATAGCGTCGTTATCTGGGCTCATTATGTAGGCAGACAAGTCATAGTAACCCGTCTCAGGTACAGTAATGATCTGGCTGATGTGATGGTTTACACCTTGTGCAACACGGCCACGGAACTCACCTTCGTATGCGTGATCATCTTTAATGTTGGCAAACCAGTAGCTCCAACCTAAGCCTTGATCTTCAAAGCTAGGGTTGACCAGAATATTGTCGTTTTGGTGCGCGTAGGCAGCGCTTGATATTGTCAGTGCGACAGCCATAGCAGAGGCAAGTGTTGTGTGTTTCATCGTCGTCTCTCTATCAGTATTAGAGTTTTATAGTTGTGTTGAGAAACCATGAGAGCAATGACTCCCATGGCTGAATTTAATTCAAATTGGGTTGGTAGGATTAGTTCGCGCGTGCAGGCTCAGCGGATATTGGAGCGCTGTCTGGCTGAATTTCAACATGCTCGTATTTAGCAGTGAGATGGTCTTGAATGCTTTGTTGGTAAGCGCCGTTAAGTTTGTAAAATCGAAAGTACACCACTAAAGCAATAGCAAAGAAAAAGGCAGGTAAGCCGACCATGATGCATTGCATCCCAAACACCGTCTCTGCGCTTTGTTCTACGTTCGGTACGTAATCGACGGCGGTAAGCGCAATACCGATGAAGAATGCCGCAAATGCAGAGCCGGCTTTTACCACTAAGGTTTGTACAGAGTAGGCGATACTTTCACAGCGTGTGCCTAGCTTGTATTCCCCGTAGTCCACGGTATCCGCAACCATAATGACATTTAACACCCAGAACAGAGCCGTACCGATTTGCAGTAAGACACCGGCAGCTGAGATGAGCAAAATGCTTTGTTTATCGTATAACCCAACGTATATGAGGACTGCGCTGCCTAAGATTGGGAAGCTCGATGCGCAGGCCCACAGAGTGCGACGCGAAAACATCTGCGCAAGCTTAGGAAACAGTACCAGAGTAATGAGGTTGGCAACGCCAGCGTAAGCCATGTAGTAAGGGAAGAGCTCTTCATTACCGACGACATAAGTAAAGTAGTAAACGGCAAACGCGGTAATGATGTTGGTTGCTAAGTTGTACGAGAGTGCCATGCACAGCACGCTAGTGAGTTGGTCATTTTTGTAGATGAGAGAGAGCAGTTTTTTTAGTGATACTTTTTCTTCTGGTTGCGCCGAGTCTCTAGTGTCGGTTGAATAGCGCTCATTGACATTCTTTAGCGTGATAAATGTTGAAATTAAGAAGCATACAATCAGCAGCGCAGAGAAAACTTGAAATCCGAAACCTTTGTCATCGCCGCCTATAAAGTTGATTAACGGCATCGCAATCGCAGCGGTAACAATCCAAGCAAGGCTGGCAAAGAATCTAGGGTAAGGGACTAGCTCTTCACGTTCGCGTTTATCCAGCGTTAACGTTGGTACTAGTGACCAAAAAGGGATGTCCATCAGGGTGTAGGTCATACCCCAAAGAATGTAAGTGACAAACGCATAAGCAATGAGCCAAGGGCCGTCGATATGGTGCGCGCTAAACAGCATAAGAAGCACAACGGAGTTGGCAATGGTACCGATAAGAATCCAAGGTTTAAATTTTCCCCAACGACTGCGTGTATTGTTGACTATCCAGCCCATGATGGGGTCATTGACGGCGTCCCAGATTCGAGCAACGAGGAAGATCGTTCCTACCGCTGCCGCCGAAATACCGACGACGTCGGTGTAGTAGAACATCAAATACATGTAAACAATCGTGATGGCGAAATCCTTGCCAAACGCACCAAAGCCATAAGATAGCTTGGTATTCATAGAGATACTCATTGTTACTCCTTACGCCCCCTGTTTAGGGGGCGCTTTGTAGATCACGTTATAGTTGTAGGTCACGTTATAGTGGTTGTTTTTGTCGTTATTTTTTCTAATTACTTTTGATGTACCCAAGCCGGTAGCCAACCCTCATGCGCTTCGATAAGGTCATCCACCAAGGCATAAATTTCATCGAGCCCTAGAACTGCGGCAGTATGTGGATCGAGTAGGGCTGCGTGATAAATTCGCTCTCGATTCTCCGTTAAAATCGCTTCGGTTAATAAAGTTTGAACATTGATATTGGTCTGCATTAGGGCGGCAAGGTGGCTTGGTAGAGTGCCGGCTTTGATTGGCTGAACACCATTAGCGTCGACCAAGCAAGCGACCTCAACGCAGCACCCATGTGGTAGGTTATCGATGAGGGATTCATTCTTGACGTTGCCGTAGATAACGCTTGGCGTGCCAGTCCATATGGAGTTCATAATGGTACTTGCGTACTCATGCGATTCTTCCACAGTAATTTTCTCAGCGTTTTTAAACTCTTCTAAATCCTTTTTCCAGTCTGCAATCTGCTCAACACAACGCTTAGGGTATTCGTCGAGTGGAACCTTGTAGCGTTCAATCAAATCAGGGCGATTTGGTTTGATAAAGTAAGGGGTGTACTCAGCGAAATGCTCAGAAGATTCTGTCACGAAATAGCCCAGTTTTTTGGACATCTCATAACGCACTAAGTTGGTACAGCGCCCACTATGGTGCAAGCCGGGTTTTGGAGCCTTACCACTTTCAAATGCGTCTAGAAGATCAGGATAGATATCGACGTATTCACCGTGCTCATTTTTCTTCTCTAGCGTTAAGTAGTAAGCCATGTGGTTGATGCCCGCACAGGTATAGCGTAAATCTGAGTAGTTCAGATCTAAGTCGCGTGCGAGCTCTTCTGCTGTGCCTTGTACCGAATGGCATAAACCTACTTGTTTGATATGAGGGAACTTTTCGTACATTGCCCAAGTATTCATTGCCATCGGGTTCACGTAGTTAAGCATGGTCGCATTCGGACAGACTTCTGTCATATCCTCGCAAACTTTCCATAGATGCGGGATCGTTCTCAAAGAACGCATGATGCCTCCAGGACCCAAGGTATCGGCAATGGTTTGTTCTAACCCATGACGTTTACACACCTCAAAATCGGTAACAGTGCAAGGTTCATAGCCACCAATTTGGAAAGCAATAACAACAAAATCCGCTCCTTGTAGGGCTTCCTTTTGATTGGTGTGGCAGGAAATAGTGCCGGTCGCCCCTGATGATTCCATGAGTTTTTGAACTACGATGTGAGATTCTTCTAATCGAAGGTCATCGATGTCCATTAATGCGATATGAGCATCTTTCAGATCTGGTTTGTGGAATACGTCCCCAAGAATGTTTTTGACGAAAATCGTTGAGCCGGCACCAATGAAAGTGATTTTTGGGCTGTTCATGTTAGGAGTCCTTCTGTTTTGTACTTGTTGCAATGCAATCAAATTACACGTTTGCCAAGCCAGAATTCCTCTCAGATAACCCAATCAGTGTCCTGATTTCTAATATTCGCGATTCCGTAAATTAAAATCTTAGGAAATGGGATAACTTTATTGAATAAGCGGAGGTCTGCTGTCTATTCGGTCAGTAAAGATAGAGCCTTCAAGGGCTTAACTCACATATATTTACAGAATTAAGTTCGGCAAGTTGGAAATGTGGTACGGTTTGGCGAAGATTCTTGCTTTTCTTATGCCAAGGTTGTTATACGGATTCCTAAGGAATAATCATGTCGCAGGATTTGGATACGATGAGTGTAGTCACTCAAGACGAATACTCCCCAGAGACGGTGTCGGTCAGCCCGCTGTCTTTGTATTCGTCGTATGAAAAAATCGATGTGGAACTCAGAGCACCCCATGCTATGCCCGGCTACCATTGGCATGGCCAAGTGGAAGTGAATATTCCTTTTGGTGGAGATATTGAATACATCATCAATGGTAGCCCGGTCGTGATTAAAAATGGCTCAATAGGCTTATTTTGGGCCTCCGTACCTCACCGGCTGACCAATCCGGGTGATAGCCACAATATGGGTATCATCAATATTCCAATCCATCATTTTATGTCTTGGCCGCTTAATCGCGATCTTATCAACCAAATAACCCATGGTAGCGTTCTCCAGTCGCTATCGGGCCGTTTAGTCAGTGAGTTTGAATTGGCGCGCTGGGCGCAGGATGTCAATCATCCTTTGGAAAGCCGCCAGCAACTTGCTATTGATGAAATTGGTTTGATGCTAAAACGCTTATGTTTAGACGGCTGGGAGCAGCTGCTGGTCAATACACAGGAAAAATCAACGCAGAAAGGGGTATCTAAGCATGCTCAGTTCTACGTAAGCCAAATCTTAGAGTTCATTGCGACTCACCATAATCAACCCTTGACGTCACAGTCGATTGCGGAGCATATTGGGCTGCACACCAACTATGCGATGAACATTTTTAAGCGCACGATGCAGATGACGATTAAGCAGTACATCACCGCAATGCGTATTAATCACGCCCGCGCTTTACTGAGTGATACAGACCGTTCGATATTGGATATCTCTCTAACGGTTGGTTTTAACTCCAGTAGCCGCTTTTACGAGACATTCCAAACTTATATCGGCTTAACCCCCACTCAATACCGAAAAGCGTCTCGGGAAGACCATCGTTGGAGCGCCCATGGTAGCAGCCCGGTGTATGACCTTGAGAAAGGGGCCTGCGATGGCAAAAAGCCATTAGGTATGGCCGGTAGCTAAACACCCAAAGGTTTACTTTCATGTTCTGTGTTAAAGCCGCTTTGTAATAAGAGCGGTTTCATTTCAGTATGTTTGGTATTCCGCGTCTATAATTTTATCAGTCAGTGAATTTGAGTTAATGTCATGACGCGTTTGATTGTCCAGCAATTCGTATCGTCAAAGTCGGTAATATCCATCATATCTTGGTTGCTATCACTGATGGCGATAGCCCTGCTGGCGTGTGTTTATTATTTTCTATCTACACTGGATAATCAGGCTGAGTCGGAGCTTAAGCAAAGGGCAGAACTCGCTCTATACATCGAAAACGAGCATCACGAAGATATCTTATCTGAATACGCTTTTTGGAACTTTGCATATCAAAAAGTGTATGTCGACTTCGACCCTGAGTGGGTTGAACGCAACATTGGCCAATATCTATTAGACCACTACGAATTTGATATCAGTATCGCTATCGCGCCGGGAGATCAGATGAGGGCGATGTCGGTGGATGAGCAGGAAGCTAACTTAACTTACGAGCAAATCATGGATGCGGGGCTGTCACAGTTGTTAACAGCTACTGCTGAAGGGCGTGAACAAGAAGAATCACTCAATGGGTATTTGAAGCTAAATGAAGACGTGTACTACTTTTTATCTGGGCATTTCGTTGAAGAATTCACAGAGCAGCCGAGGCCAGGGCACTATTTGGTTCTAGGGATAAAGGTGGATCAAGAATACCTTGATAAACTATCGCTGAATTATCAATTAGATGACTTAGCGCTTGTTACAGAGGGTACTTCTCTGAAGAACAGCTTGTTATTGTACTCACCGAAAGGCGAGGAACTAGGGGCACTAACTTGGACTCCATTTGTCCCCAGCAAAGCCATCCTACCCAAAATTGCTCTGGTGTTCTTAAGCTTACTTGTTATCTCGATATGTATTGTTCGCCATTTACTCAAAAAAGAGCAACAAGACAGAAAAGCGTATGAAGAACGACTGTACCGAGAAGCGACGACGGATTCCCTGACTAAAGTAAAAAATCGACGCTATTTCATGGAGCTAGGGAGAAACGAGCTGCGTGTGCATCACTATCGGCAAAAAGGTATGTGTTTACTGGTGATGGACATCGATCACTTCAAATCCATTAACGATCAATACGGCCATAGAGCCGGCGATCAAGCCCTAGTACATTTTGTTACTCTGTGTAAGCAGAACCTAAGAAAGTCAGACATTATCGGCCGTATTGGTGGTGAAGAATTTGCTGTGGTGCTACCTGAAGCGGATATCGACGCAGCATTAGAAGTGGCTCAGCGTATTCAAGATAACCTACGTGACAGCGACTTACTCATCAATAAACAGCGGCTCAAAATGACAGTGAGTATTGGGATCGCGACACTTAGCAACGAACCTAGTTTTGAGTTGTTGTTAGAACATGCTGACACAGCAATGTACGAAGCAAAAGGGGCGGGAAGAGATACGACACGTTTCTACAAGCATGGCATTGCAGTTGCTAATTCAGCGTCATAGCTAAAAGGTCACTCCTGCTTTCAATAAAAAAGCCTGCCAAATGGCAGGCTTTTTAATGTTAATTGGTTCGATATCTAGACAGAATCTCACCCAAGTTATGTGATGCGTTCGCTAGATTACCCACACCAACTGAAGATTGCTCAGCGACTTCGCGAATCGCATTCGATTGAGTTCGAATGTCAGACAGTTCGGAAGCAATATCGTTTGCGACAGCACTTTGTTCTTGAGCTGATGTAGAGATCTGAATGCTCATATCGTTGATAGTGCGCGCTGACTGAGAAATTCTTGCCACATCGTCGCCAATATCACTGACAAGCTCGCTGCTGGTTTGCGCTTGGCTTACCGTCTGGTTGGTAATCTTAGAGATGTTTTGGCTTTCAGATTGAAGCTTTTCAATCATAGCTTGAATCTCTACCGTAGCCTGCTGTGTACGGCTTGCTAATGTACGCACTTCATCCGCAACGACGGCAAAGCCGCGGCCTTGTTCACCCGCTCGTGCTGCTTCAATTGCGGCATTTAATGCCAGTAGGTTCGTTTGTTCCGAGATACCGTTGATAGTCGTGATCACGTCACTAATTTGAGTGGTATTCTCGTTCAGGGTAGCCACCGAGCTGGACGCATCTTCAATATAGGAAGATAGGTGGGCAATTTCCTGAATAGCCTGCTCAACACGCTGGCGACTTTCTTCAACTTGTGCAGAATCTTGTTCACTCTGTTCTGTTGCTTGATGCGCGATATTAGAGACTTCCTGAGCCGATGCGGTCATCTGCTCCATAGCGGTCGCAACTGAATCTAGAGAAGAATACTGGCTTACGATCTGTGATTCACTGTGTTTCATGTTTTGTTCGAATGAAGACGAAGTCGTGCTTAGCGTTGTTGCGTTGTCTTTTACTGAAACAACCAATTCAGTCAGTGTGTCCATCGCATTGTCGAGCGCACAGCCAATAGTACCGAATTCATCACGACCCGGATGAAATCCAAGGCGTGACGTTAAATCACCTTCAGCAATCTTTTGAGTCGTGGTGTAAAGCACCCAAAGTGCACCACCTAAGAATGTCGCGATCCAGTAAAGCAACAAACCGAATGGAAGCGCCCACAAGTAACTAAGCAGCATCGAAGTCAGTGCGTCTTGACGCGCAGCACTATACTGTTGAGACATGTCTTCAGTTAGCGCATAAACCTGACCATCACGACCTTTCGCTGTTGCAGTCACAGAGCCATTCTCAAATGTGGTCGCCGCAAGAACGCTACGCTGACTGAGATTGTTGACGTTATCTGCAGGGCTATCACTGCCGGTAAGAATACCTTGCAGCTTGTATTCCACCGCTATTGTTGCATGTTGTTGTGCTTGTTCGATTGTAGAAAAGTATCGTGCACCAGCGACGAATGTTAAGGCAGCTAAAAAGAGAACAAAAATGGCCCACATTTTGTCATTGACCGACATCTTGATAAACAATCGATCTATCGTCCTGAAATCAACTTCTTTCATGGTTACTCCATAACAGCAATTTGTAAGCGATTAGTGTATTAATCTTGGAGAGAATCGTATGAGATTTAGATCGACTTATTGTGAAATGTAATGATATGAAAGTTACATATAAGAGATATGTATCACATTATTATTATGACGAAAAAGGGGACAGGCAGTGCCTGTCCCCTCAAATACTTCAAGGCTCATTAACCTAGAGCAGGTAGTAAGCCTAACGTAATCAGGATCTGAGCTGAGATTATCAACACACCGATACCGCCAGTTAGATAAAGAGCAGCATGTCCACCCAACACTTGGTACTGGCCTTGGTAGTCTTCAGATTTACGTACTTTATGTACCATGATGACCGGCAAGAAAATCGCCAAAATAACCAACGCAATAGCCGCATAGCCCAATGCCATAATAAAGCCTTGTGGGTAGAACAGAGCGAAACCCAGTGGCGGAGTAAACGTGACGAGTGCAGCGACGACTCGATTAAAGCCTTGGCCTTCTTTTTTCATTGTGTCGCCAAGGAACTCGAACAAGCCCAAGCTGACTCCAAGGAATGAAGTCAGTAGAGCCAAGTCAGCAAACACACCGACAATTTGTCCAAGGTCTGAACGGTGAACAGTTTGCGCGAGTGTTGAAATCAACCCAGATAGCCCAGAGTTGTCGACTAACTGGCTTTGGCTAACAACACCAAGCGTCACTACTTGCCAGAAAATGTAAATAACCAGTGGAATTGAAGAACCAATCAAGATGGCTTTGCGCAGAGAGCGGGTATCGCCATCTAGGTAGTTAACAATGGCAGGTATACTGCCGTGAAAGCCAAATGAGGTAAAAATCACCGGAATGGCAGCCACCACTAATCCTTGTTGCAGTGGCATGCTGAGTAAGTACGACTCTGTGACATTTGGTGCTAGGAAGGCGAGCACCAAAACCATCGCTACCAGCTTACTGATAAACAAAACTCGGTTTACTTTGTCTACCGCACCTGTACCCACAGCAACAATTGCTGCAACGATTACCGTAAATAGCACAGTGGCCGATGAGCCTGATATTTCAAATCCAGACCACTGGCTGATGCGCTCACCAAACTGAGCGCCGCCTCCAGCAATGTATGCAGCACATAGTGCATAGAACAAAAACAGCATCGCAAAGCTCGCGAGCCATTTACCTTTCTGGCCTAGGATTTGTTTGGCAAGAGTGTGCAGTGTTGCACTGCTGTCTGCGTACTGGTGTAGCTCCAACATGAGTAGAGCAGTGAAGGCCATTAATGCCCACAAGCCCAGCATGATCGCAAGTGAAGTCGAAAAACCAATCCCTGCAGACGCAAGGGGTAACGCAAGCATGCCTGCTCCAATTGTGGTGCCAGCAATAATGAGCGTGCTTCCAAAGATTCGTGATTTTGTCATCTGTAAAATATTCGGTACATTTGTTGGTGGTTGTCATATGTAGCGGTGGATATGTTTATTTCGCTCAATATAACTGCTTTGTTGGGGATTTTGTGGAATTACACACTAAAGATCAAGCTAAATGTAATGTTTTTTATCCATAGGTGTAATGTTAAATTTACAGCAAGCCGATAGTGACGCTTCAATGCAGTGGCAAACGATTACTTGTGCGCAGAATCAAATCGGGGTACGTTTTTTCTTCCCGCTTTCAAAAAAGTGTCATATAAATGCTTTAAAAAGGAACAACAGACTCCATATAGGAGTATGTCGTACAAGTCTTGTATTTAAGGAGGTCTCCAAATGAGTGACCAATATGCGAACGATGAGTGTCTAGAACTACTAGATGCGATGGAAATCGGTATCGACTTATCAGACTACGAACAGTCGATCGAAGAACTTGCGGAAGAGACATTCAAATAATCTGCCCGCGAAACCAGTTAAGCCAGTGCCTTTGCACTGGCTTTGTGCTTTTAGGCACTCTGTTTCTAGGGGCTAAGGTTTAAGGTTTAAGGTTTGCGGTTTCTGAACCTTGCTCTAACCGTATGGTTTGGTCGAGTTGGTTAGATCCAAGCGATACGCACATTTTTCGCTACACTGAAATCACTGTTTGAAGTAAATCGAACGCCCCAAATCATTAAGGATACTGAACGAGTTGTTATGAACTTTCTAGCTCATCTTCATATTGCTGATCATTGTGATTCGAGCCTGCTAGGGAACTTGCTGGGTGATTTTGTTAAAGGGGATCCAGCAGGAAAGTTCCAACCTCATATTGTCGACGGTATAAAGCTGCATCGGCTGGTGGACTCCTATACTGACCATCATGAAGTGATGAAACCGGCAAAGCAGATGTTTTCAGGAACATCACGCCGATTTGCTCCTATTGCTTTAGATGTCTTTTGGGATCATTGTTTGGCCTCAAAATGGCAAAGTTATCACTCCGAATCTCTGGCCCAGTTTTGTAAACACAGTGAAGCGTTAACTCGAGGTGAAGCTGTATCACAAAGCGAGGCCGATTTCCCATTGCCAGAAAGGTTTAAAATTACCACTGGCCATATGTGGAAGGGGAAGTGGCTAGAGTCGTACCAAGAATTAGACAATATTGAATATGCTCTGCAGCGTATGTCGAAACGTAGCCCGAGAATGGCGGGGCTTGCGTCTTGCTTTCAGCATATAGAGGCAAATTACGCTGAGCTGCAGTTGTTATTTGATACGCTTTACCCAGATGTATTAAACGCAGCAAAACGAGCGTCATTCTGATAGAATCCGCGCCTGCTTTCTTTATTGGTAAATCACATGTCACATCCATTTCTAGAATTAGGTCTAAATCCCCAGTTGGTTGAGGTTGTAAAAGAGCTTGGTTTCTCGCAGCCAACAGAAGTTCAGCAGCAGGCAATTCCAAAAGTTTTAGAGAAAAATGACGTGTTGGCGGGCGCTCAGACCGGTACAGGAAAAACAGCGGCGTTCGGCTTACCTATATTGCAACGTTTCCTAGATGAGCCACAGCAACGAGAAGAAAATAGCCGAGTGATACGAGCTTTGGTATTGGTGCCGACTCGTGAACTGGCGCAACAGGTTTACGATAGCTTAGTCAGCTATGCAAGCGGCACTGAGCTTAAAGTTGTCACGGCGTATGGTGGCACGAGTATGAATGTGCAAACCGCAAATTTGAAAGGTGGTGCTGACGTGCTTATCGCCACGCCAGGGCGATTACTGGACCATTTGTTCTGCAAAAACATCATTCTGACTCAAACAGAAGTACTGGTTTTAGATGAAGCAGATCGCATGTTGGATATGGGCTTTATGCCGGATATTCAGCGCATTCTGAAGCGAATGAATGAAGTCCGTCAGACCCTGTTCTTCTCAGCGACTTTCGATAAGAAAATCAAAGCCATCGCGCATAAGATGATGAATGATCCGGTCGAAATCCAGGTCACGCCTTCAAATAGTACCGCTGAGACGGTTAAACAAATTGTTTACCCAGTGGATAAGAAGCGAAAGAGCGAGCTGCTTGCATACCTAATTGGCTCTCGCAATTGGCAGCAAGTGTTAGTCTTCACTAAAACTAAGCAAGGCACAGATGCATTAGTCAAAGAATTAAAACTTGATGGTATTAAAGCGGCTTCAATCAATGGAGATAAGAGCCAAGGTGCTCGCCAAAAGGCGCTTGATGACTTCAAAGAGGGCAAAGTAAGAGCCTTGATTGCAACGGATGTGGCTGCTCGAGGCATCGATATTCAGCAGCTAGAGCAAGTGGTTAACTACGATATGCCATACAAAGCTGAAGACTATGTGCACCGTATTGGTCGTACGGGCAGAGCGGGACAGGAAGGTTTTGCGATATCTTTAATGAGTCGCGATGAAGAGTACTTACTTGAGGCCATAGAAACCCTACTGGACAAGCGTTTACCTCAAGAGTGGTTGCAAGGTTTTGAACCTAGTTTGATTGAAGAGATTGAACCCGATAGATCGCCACGTAAAAAGAGTCGCTCTGCGGAAAAACGTAAAATGAAAGCCAAACTAAAAATTCACGCAGGGCGTGGTAAACGTAGGTAGCCGTTGCATTCATCCATTAATCTTGTATGGCTTTAACGACATAAATAAAAACGCCTCCAATTAGGAGGCGTTTTTTATTATTCTGATTTGAATTCACATGGTACATCGTAAATTAAGTCTGCAACAGAAGCGGGCTTCACCTGCTGAGATTCGGTAATGCCAAATCGGCAAATCATCATCTGATTAAACATATCCCAGTGTTTGAGCAGGCATTGGTCGTAATCGGTTGTTTCGTCCGACCATGTCTGTTTCAAGAACGGACTCATGCTTGCTGCGCCATGAGCGAACATGATCATCTGCCATTTGATTTCCCAGATTTTAACGGGCGTCTCTGGGTGCTTTTCATTGTACTCATCAGCGATGGCAAAAACGATTTTCTGCAGCTCTCCTGAGCGGTCGATAAAGTAATCGAACAGTGCGTCTTCTTGCCTTACAGCATCAGCAATGAGCTGGATCGGTTGCTTAGCAATCAGCATGTGTGCCAGCAAATGAACGACGAAGAAGTAGAGCTTCTCATTGGCATTCGCTGACTTCGGCATGTGCTCAATGATGGTACCCATATATTTCTCCATGTACTCATGGAGGCCGTCACTGATGGCATACCAAATCTTGTCTTTGCTGCCAAAATGGTGGCGAATCAAGCTGTGTGATACTCCCGCCTTTTCACTAATATTTCGTAAAGAGACGCGTTCGTACCCCAGTTCGCAAAATAACTCGGCTGCCACGCACATGATATCGCATTTTGTTTTTTCAGCATCCTGTGCGCTTCTACGCCCTTGTTTTCTTTCAGTCATTTCTATTGCCCCTGTTCGAACGCTCTATTTTTACCAGATCTCGTCCGATTTTTCACGGTAAAAAATATTGTCCAAGTGGAAAATATATATTGATCTTGTGAGTGCGGTAATTATACTGCACAGGTGTGCAATAACAACAATCGAGAACAATTATGCTCAGCTTAAACTCAAAATCAATACCCGGACGATTGCTCACAGTGGCTGCTTTCAGCCTTGTTTTGGCTGGGTGTAATAAAGCGAATTCAGAAATGACAAACCCGGTCATCAAGCCCGTCAAACTGGTCGAAGTACCGGATCTTCAGGCGCAGCAATTAGATAGTTTTATCGCCAAGATAGATGCGACCGAAAGAGCGGCGTTGTCATTTCAGGTACCAGGTGAAATAGAAACAATAGAAGTTCAAATGGGAGAGCCTGTCAGCAAAGGCATGGTTCTCGCGAAACTTGATCCAACAGATTACCAATTAGCCGTTGATGCTAGACAAGCGGAATACGATTTGGCGGAAACGCAGTTGAAGCGTGCACAACAGTTGATGAAGAAAAAACTGATCAGTCGCGACAGTTTCGACCAAGCGGAAACCAGTTACAAAGCTGCAAAAGTGGCGTTGCACCAAGCTAAAACAGATCTTCAGTACACGGTAATTACCGCACCGTTTGATGGAGTGGTGTCTTTGTCATTTGCGAAAGCTCATGAAGTGGTTGCAGCTAATCAGCCTGTTCTAAACGTAATTGATAATTCAGTAATGGATGTGACTTTTACCATTCCAGTGAGCTACACCGAGATTTATGGTCTGGATATGATTCGCAATGGTCAGCTTTCTGTATCTATGGACAGCCATCGCCAATATGTCATACCAGCTCAGTTTAAAGAAGTGTCGACCCAACCTGATATGGACACCAATAGCTATACCGCGAGCGTCACGATTCAAAGGCCTGAAGAACTGAACTTACTCTCAGGAATGAGTGGACAGGTAAAACTCGTTAATACCCAAGAACCGAATCACTACCGTCTGGCTGACAGTGCTTGGGTAGAAAAACAGGTGCAATCGGGCGTAGTGATGCGCTTTGACCCACAAACTCAGTTAGTTAACCGCGTAGAGGTAGCGATAGACGAGCATGGCAATGTGGTTTCAGGCATTGAGAAGGGTGATTTGTTAGTGGAAGCCGGTGTGGCCAACCTAATGGATGGTCAGCAAGTGAAAGCATGGACGAGAGAAGCGGGTATCTAAATGAAACGCAAAGTAATTTCTAAGCTAGCTTTGGCTGGACTGGCCGTGGTTACACTGACTTCAATTCAAGGCTGTGAACAACAGACTGAACATCGTCCGCGCCCCGAATTGCAAGTAAACACCGTCACACTGACGCAGCCTATTGTTAGCCAGTACCGAAGCTTCAACGGTCAAGTTGTGCCAGCTGAGCTTACCCCTCTCTCTTTTCGCTTGGACGGTGAGATTTCAGGTATCTTGGTGCAAGAAGGGGATCGAGTAAAGAAAGGTGAAGTGGTTGCCATTCTTGATGATTCTAAGCAAAAACAAACCTTGTTTGATGCACAGGCGAAAATGGAATTGGCGTTAAAGCAGTTCCAGCGCGGCAAAGATTTATTCAGCAACAAGATGATTTCCAAAGCGGAGCATGACGAGTTAACCGCTAACTTTAAGCTGGCACAGGCTAATCTTGGCTTGGCTAAATCTCAAATCGAATACACTCGCTTGCGTTCTCCGGCCGCTGGCACGGTAGCTGGTGTCGATAAGAAGCGGTTTGAGAACACCTCTCCGGGTGAAAGTGTATTGAGCATTTATCAAGATGACCAAGTGTATGTCCGCATCAGTTTGTCGGATTCGGTGATTGCGATGCTTAACCCAAATCGTAACGCAAAGAAATACCAACCAAGTGCGACGTTTTCTGGTCATGAGGGGAGTTACACATTGAACTACCTGGAACACACTAGTGAGTTGCACCCTCAGAGCCAAACTTATGAATTCTGGCTTTCAATGCCACAAGTAGATCCAGAGATACTGCCGGGCACCAGTGTGAATGTCACAGTGGATATGGTGGCAGCGGGTTTGAGCACGGTGCAAGGCTTTGAGGTGCCAATGACGGCGATCGACAGTGGTCTTGTAAGAAAAGAGTTTTTCGTATGGAAGCTACAAGATGGCGTTGCAACGCGTGCGCCGGTTGAGGTTGAACAGATTAATAGTGAAGGTGCAGTTGTCGCATCTGGCGTTCAGAGCGGAGATGTACTGATCAACTCAAACTTGCGTAAGTTACGCGAAGGTATGGCTGTTCAAGGAGCGCAACAATGAGCATTGCTGAATACTCAATAAAGAACAAGGTCATTAGTTGGCTTTTCCTTGTGATCCTTGCGGTTGGTGGTGTTACATCCTTTATGGATTTAGGGCGCCTCGAAGACCCAGCGTTTACGATTAAAGATGCAATGATCATATCCACCTATCCAGGTGCGACGTCTCAGGAAGTAGAAGAAGAGCTTACCTATCCGTTGGAAAAGGAAATTCGGAAACTCCCTTATATCGATAAAATTACCTCGACGTCTTCCAACGGCATGTCTCAGATTATGGTCAGCATGCAGATGGAATATGGCCCGGATGAACTACCGCAAATTTGGGACGAAATGCGTCGTAAGATTAACGATTTATCACCAACGCTGCCTAGTGGGGTGAATTCGGTCCAAATCATCGATGACTTCGGTGATGTGTACGGCATCATGATTATGCTCACGGGCGATGGCTTTGATTATATCGAGCTAAAACGTTATGCCGATCATCTTACTCGAGAGTTGGAGCTGGTCGACGGTGTAGGCAAAGTTGCGATTGCGGGAGACCAACAAGAGCAGTTATTTGTTGAAATCTCGCTGGAAAGACTTGCTGCATTTAACCTCGATATGAATACCGTCGTTGGATTGTTGAGTCAGCAGAACAGTGTTCAAGCGGCTGGCGAAGTGATGGTGAATGGCCAAGCCCTCACGATTAGACCTAACGGCACATTAACGTCGGTAGAAGAGCTTGAAGATCTCGTCATTCATGGCCGAGACACGGGCAATTTAATTCGCTTGAAAGATGTGGCGGACGTAACGCGTGGTATTCAAGAAAAGCCTTCTAACCTAATCACTTACAACGGCAAACCGGCAATCAACCTTGCAATCTCATTTAATGCTGGTGTTAACGTTGTTGAGGTGGGTAAAGCGCTTGAACAAGAGTTAGCTGCACTTGAAAGTATCAAACCGGCGGGTGTGGAGCTTAACTACTTCTATAACCAGTCAGCGGAAGTGGATAAATCAGTGCAAGATTTCGTTGTCAGCTTAGGCCAAGCGGTGGCAATCGTAATTATTGTTCTTCTGTTTGCGATGGGGTTACGCAGCGGCATCATCATTGGTGCAGTACTTCTGTTAACGGTATTTGGTACCTTTATTCTAATGAGTTACAACGATGTGGAATTACATCGTATTTCATTAGGGGCATTGATTATCGCGCTAGGTATGTTGGTCGACAACGCCATCGTCGTGGTAGAAGGTATTCTTGTCGGCTTAAAGCAGGGTAAGAGTAAACTACAAGCCTCGGTTGATATTGTTAAACAGACTCAGTGGCCGTTGCTTGGTGCGACAATCATTGCGATCACGGCGTTTGCTCCGATTGGTTTATCGCAGGACGCAACAGGCGAGTTTATGGAGTCCTTGTTCTGGGTTCTTTGCTACTCCTTGTTCTTGAGCTGGATTACGGCACTCACTTTAACGCCATTCTTAGCTAACTTGCTGCTAAAAGAAGACAACTCGGATAGTGCACAGGAAGATGTTGACCCTTACAAAGGTGTTTTGTTTACGGTGTTCGGTACGCTACTTCGCTTTGCAATGCGCTTCAGGTGGTTAACGGTCGCGAGTATGGTCGCGTTACTTGTCGCTGCTGTTATTGGGTTTGGTTCAGTTAAGCAGTCTTTCTTCCCAGCATCTAATACACCAATGTTCTATGTAGACATGTGGATGCCGGAAGGTACTGATATACGCGAAACAGCTAAGCAAGCTAACGAAGTAGAAAGCTATATTCGTAGCAAAGATAACGTTGAGTTTGTTACCACAACCACGGGGCAGGGCTTACAACGTTTTGCGTTAACGTATCAGCCAGAGAAAAGCTACGAAGCGTACACGCAGCTGCAAGTTCGCGCGACTGATCGTGATGCGATGTTTGAATTGTTGGCAAAGTTGGACGAGCAACTTCCAGTTAAGTTCAATCAACCAACGTTCCAGTTCAAGTTGATCGAATTTGGTCCGTCACCGGCCTCTAAAATAGAAGCGCGTATTTCGGGGCCAGATCCACAAGTTTTGCGTAATATCGCTCAGCAAGTGGAAGATGTCTTCCTCGCAGACCCTGGTGCCCGCAATGTTCGCCATGACTGGCGTGAGCGAACCAAAGAGCTCGTCCCGCTATTTAATGAATCTAAAGCAAGACGTTTAGGGATCTCAAAGCAAGAGTTGTCTGAAACCCTACAAATGGCGTTTGGCGGCAGTGCGATTGGTCTGCTGCGTGATGGTACTCACATGCTGCCGATTATTGCGCGCTTGCCGGAGAACGAACGTGTTGATTTTGAATCGTTAGCTAACGTTAAGATTTGGAGCCCATCACTTCAGACGTATATTCCTGTCGAACAAGTAATCGATGGAGTGACATTGGAGTGGCAAGAACCGCTGATTCAGCGTCGAGATAGAAAACGTACATTAACAGTACTGGCAGACCATGATGTTCTAGGTGATGAAACACCAGCAAGTTTGTTTGCACGTGTTCAGCCTAAAGTTGAAGCTCTGCACCTTCCCGCTGGTTACTCGATTTCTTGGGGGGGAGAATACGAATCATCGAAAGATGCACAGGAGTCGTTATTTGGTTCATTACCAATGGGGTACTTGTTGATGTTCATCATCACGATGTTGCTGTTTAACTCAGTGAGAAAACCACTGGTTATCTGGTTTACCGTCCCTCTAAGCATCATCGGTGTTTCAATTGGTTTATTAAGTAGCAACATGCCATTTAGTTTTACCGCTTTTCTTGGCTTATTAAGTTTAAGTGGGATGATTTTAAAAAATGGCATTGTACTACTCGACCAAATCAATATTGAATTGGAATCAGGCAAAGACCCGTATTTAGCAGTACTAGATAGTGCAATCAGCCGTGTTAGGCCGGTAAGTATGGCGGCGTTAACCACGATATTAGGCATGATTCCGCTCGTATTTGATGCTTTCTTTGGCTCAATGGCAATAACAATAATGGCAGGCTTAGGCTTTGCTACGGTGCTGACGCTAATTGTCGTACCTGTATTGTTCGTCATTTTCTATCGAATCAAACCATCCACTGCCGGATAAATCACGGAAAGATTAACGATTCGTTTGCCAGCCCTAACTTCGGTTAGGGCTTTTTTATATATTTGTCATTAATGGTCTTTGTTAAAGTCTAACTATTCGCTGTTTTAAGCATAAAATTATTAACCTAGTGATATATATTAAATATCACTAGGTTAATAATAACCATTCATCATTAGGAGCACCAAAATAGGGCTGTTATATCTAACAATAATTACAAGAGTGATACATTTTGGTGCAATTATAATGAATGGGTGAATACTCTATGTAACAAGTGTTTGATTGGATCTATTTTCTTAATATACAGTAACTTATGAATTATTGATAATGTTCAATAATAAGGAATAATTTAGTTAAAACAGAGAGTTATAATAGGTTTAACAACTATATAACATTTCATCCCTTATGGGATCATCCTCAACTTTACGAATATAAAACGAAATAGTATTTGAAATGTAACATTTAGGCTTTAATTTAAATAACAACAAGTTCTTAGTTTTTATACTGAGAATAATACTAATAATGTCAGTTGGTGCTTATTTGGCGGCACCACTCAGATGCACTTATTTTATTGCTGTTAAGAATGGAGTCTCTTAATGAAAAAAGTCGCTTTGATCACTGGATCAAAAGGCGGAATTGGTTCTGCTATTTCAACTCAACTCGTCAACGATGGTTATCGTGTGATTGCTACTTATTTTACCGGTAATTATCAGTGTGCGCTGGATTGGTTTAATGAAAAGCAGTTTACTCAAGACCAAGTACGCTTGTTCGAATTGGATGTAACCAATACAGAAGAATGTGCACAACGTTTAGCCCAACTTCTTGAAGAAGAAGGCACGGTGGATACGATCGTTAATAATGCGGGTATCACTCGCGACGGTCTATTTAAAAAGATGACGGCTAGTGCATGGAAAGATGTCATCGAGACTAACCTCAATAGTGTGTTTAATGTGACTCAACCTTTATTCGCAGCAATGTGTGAAAAAGGTGGTGGTCGCGTTATCAACATCTCATCGGTAAATGGACTGAAAGGCCAATTTGGTCAAGCAAACTACTCAGCGGCGAAAGCTGGCATGATTGGTTTCTCCAAGGCTTTGGCTGCAGAAGGGGCACGCGCAGGTGTCACCGTTAATGTAGTTGCTCCTGGCTACACAGCGACTCCAATGGTAGAGCAAATGAAACCTGAAGTGCTTGAATCCATCAAAGCTCAAATCCCTATGAAACGCTTAGCGACACCTGAAGAAATTGCCAAAGCGGTGAGTTTCTTGGCTAGCGAAGACGGCGCGTACATCACTGGCGAAACACTGTCGGTGAACGGCGGCCTATACATGCATTAAGAGGGTGAGAGCTATGGAAAAAGTATTTATTGTTGCAGCAAAACGAACGCCTATTGGTGCTTTCGGTGGAACACTGAAAGATATGTCGGCAGGTAATTTAGCGTCTGTTGCCATTAAAGGGGCCTTGGCGTCTGGAAATGTAAATCCAGAGATTGTGGATGAAGTCATTGTTGGCCATGTTGTGAGTGCAGGCCAAGGAATGGGAGTAGGTCGTCAGGCTTCATTGTACGCGGGCATTCCAGAATCAGTGCCAGCATACAGCCTAAATATGGTCTGTGGCAGCGGAATGAAAACCGTAATGGATGCGGCTTCCCATATTAAAAGCGGCGATGCAGACATCGTTGTCGCAGCGGGTGTTGAAGTGATGTCGCAAATTCCATTCACGGTACCAGCTAGCATTCGCGACGGCCACAAAATGGGCAACATGGGGCTGACTGACTTACTCGTGTCAGATGGTCTAACGGATGTTTACAACCAATACCACATGGGTGTAACGGCCGAAAACGTCGCCAAAGAGGTGAATATTTCACGTCAGCAGCAAGACGAATACGCACTGGGTAGCCAAATGAAAGCGGTTGCCGCGATTGAAGCAGGCAAGTTTCAGGATGAAATTGTTGCCGTTGATGTCAAACAGCGTCGTGAAACAATCGTGTTTGATACGGATGAGTATCCAAAGTCTTCTGCAACATTAAGTGGTCTAGAAAAACTGCGTCCAGCCTTTGACCGCGAAGGCTCTGTAACGGCGGGGAATGCTTCAGGCATTAACGATGGAGCGAGCGCAATAATTCTAGCATCTGAAAGCGCAGTTAAGCTACATGGGTTAACGCCTATCGCTGAAATCGAGAGTTACGCTCAATCGGGGTTAGATCCAAAAGTGATGGGGTTAGGCCCGGTAGAAGCGGTAACAAAAGCGCTAGCTAAGGCTGAGTTAACTACAGCGGATATGGATCTTTACGAGCTTAATGAAGCTTTTGCTGCTCAGGCACTCGGCGTGATTCATAAGCTCGCGGAAGAGCACGAAGTATCGGTTTCATCCATTTTGGATAAAGCCAATGTTAATGGTGGTGCAATTGCACTTGGGCATCCTCTAGGTGCTTCAGGAAATCGCATCTTAGTCACTCTTATTCATGAATTAACCCGACGTAACGGCCAATATGGCGTCGCTTCACTGTGTGTAGGTGGCGGTATGGGTACGGCAGTTGTCGTCAAATTAGTTTAATCATCAATGGAATTTCCAGAAATTTATTAGGAGCAACACTATGTACACTGATTTCTTCAAAACTTTCACAGACCAAACTGAACAGAACCTACAGCCTTACCTAAAATTCAACAAGCTTGTGACCAAGAATGTTGAAGTCCTAACTGAGCTGCAACTTAACGCAATTCGCACTTACAGCGAAATGGGTTTAACTCAGATGAAAGCGGCTAGCGAAATTAAAGATGTGACATCTTTAACTGCGTTTAACAGCCAGCAACTATCTGTTCTTACAAAGCTTTCTCAGCAAATGATGGACGACAGCAACAAGCTACAAGCTATCGCAAAAGAGTTTAAAGAAGACGTAGATTCTCTTACTTCGGAAAACCTTAAGACTGTGACTCCTGCATAAGCACAGTATCCGCTTGCCGCCTTTCTAAGGCGGCTTTTTTCCGAATACAGGAGTATAAATTATGTTTCAGCACTTCTTTTCGGACTACCTTGTAAAGCTCCAAGAAACCAATCAACAGTGGTGGCACGATCTTGAATTCAGCAAGGCAGCCGTTAACTCTCCTCTAAATAAAGCGATGCAAGAAGTGAACTTTGAAGATACAGCAAAGCTCTTCGAACAAGCTGCCAATCAGCCCGCTGCGCTTTTAAAGCTGCAAACACAGTGGTGGGAACAACAGCTTCAAATCTGGCAAAACGTCGCATTAGCAGGGAATACCGAGAGTTTAATTGAAGCTGAAAAAGGCGATAAGCGTTTCAGTGACGACGCATGGAAATCCGATGCGTTTTATAACTTTATTAAACAATCTTACCTTTTATTCAGTAAAACTTACCTAGACACCATCAATAGCATTGAAGGGCTAGACGAAAAAACGAAGGAACGCCTTTCGTTTTTCTCACGTCAAGCGATCAACGCTATGTCGCCAAGCAATTTTATTGCGACTAACCCAGAGCTACTTAAGCTGACGTTAGAGCAAAATGGCGAGAACCTGTTATCGGGTTTGGAACAGCTAAAAGAAGACGTAGAGTCAAGCGCGGACATTCTTAAAATTCGCATGACGAACAATAATGCTTTCCGTGTAGGCGAGGATGTCGCAAACACAGGTGGTGATGTTGTGTTTAAGAACGAGCTTTTTGAGCTGATTCAATACAAGCCACTCACAGAAAAAGTCAATTCAACGCCACTATTAATTGTTCCTCCTTTCATTAACAAGTACTACATCTTGGACTTGCGTGAAAAGAATTCGATGGTGCGCTGGCTGCTTGAGCAAGGGCATAGTGTCTTCATGATGTCTTGGCGCAATCCGGGTAAAGAACAGGCGCAGGTTGAGTTTGGCGATTATGTCACAGAGGGCGTTGTTAAAGCAGTGTCAGCTATCGAAGACATTACTGGCCAAGAGCAAATCAATGCCGCTGGTTATTGTATCGGTGGTACGGTATTGGCATCAACGGTGGCTTATTACGCTGCTAAACGTATGAAGAAGCGCATTAAGTCTGCGACTTTCTTTACTACGTTACTTGATTTCTCCCAGCCAGGAGAAGTTGGGGCTTACGTAAATGACACTATCGTTAGTGCTATTGAAATGCAGAACAATGCCAAAGGTTATATGGATGGACGCTCATTGAGTGTGACATTCAGTTTGTTACGTGAGAACAGTCTGTACTGGAATTACTACGTCGACAACTACCTCAAAGGCAACAGCCCAGTTGATTTTGATTTACTGTACTGGAATAGCGATAGCACCAATGTCGTCGCTAAGTGCCACAACTTCTTGCTTCGAGAGCTTTACTTAGAGAACAAGCTTGTGCAAGACAAAGGCGTTAAAATCGGTGGTGTATGGATTGATCTAAACAAGATTAAAATCCCAAGCTATTTTGTGTCGACCAAAGAAGACCACATCGCTCTTTGGCAAGGTACCTATCGCGGAGCGTTAAAGTCAGGTGGAAACAAGACGTTTGTACTTGGCGAGTCTGGCCACATCGCAGGCATTGTGAATCATCCAGCCAAAAACAAATATGGCTACTGGTTGAATGATAACCTCGATGATTCTGCTGAAGAATGGCTAGCGAATGCAAGTCACAAAGAAGGATCTTGGTGGACACACTGGCATCAATGGCTACTGAGTTTCAATGCTGAGGAACAAGTAGAGCCGTTTACTCAAGGCTCTGAGCAGTTCCCAATTATTGGCCCTGCACCGGGGAACTACGTTAAGCAGGTATTGCCAGTAAAGGTAAGTGTACCTGAAGAAACGACAAGCTAGCTTAAAGTCGTAGATAAAAAGAGCCCAGCGAACCGCTGGGTTCTTTTTTAATCAAATGACAAGAGTCATCACGGCTGAGATGAATAACATAAATAATTAAGGTTCTCTGCGTGGTCAGCACTATAAATGTATAACTGTTTGTTCTTGATGTAATAATTGTAGTTAATGCTATAGCCTTTTAAAGACTCGATATCATTGACGAAAAAGCGAGCATTTTCTGGCTTTTCACTCCAACGGATACGTTCGAATGTGATCGCGAGGTTGTTATCCTTTTGTACGTACTCAGCATCTATCCCAAACTCGTACGCCTGTGAGCTTTCAGATGTTTTTTGCACCTCACCTTCTTGGAATATGGTTAAGCTTTTGTCAGAAGCAAAATGCAAAATCAAATGTTCGGTGATCTGAAAATAATCGTCAAACGCCTTAGAGGTAAAACCTCGTTCGACATTACGACAACTCCAGTGACTCCCCGATAAAGAGGGCGGTGTCATAGCAGAGTACAGTGCGATCAAAGCAAGGAAACAAAGCGCTAATAAGGCATTAACTATTCGCACAATTGAGCCTCTTGCCGAATGATGTTGGCTAAAGATGCTTCTATTGAATCTTGATTAAGTGAGAATAGTGAGACGGTACTATTCTTATGCCCTAACTTTTGTTGCAGGAATACTTGCATTGCTGGCTCATCTACATTGTAGATGGACTCGTAGACTCTTAGATAAACGTTCATTTTGCAGTCGGCAGGCAGTTGTGACTTCAGCTTATCTCGGAAGTTGTCATAGTCAGAAATTAGCCCGTAGTTGTCTGAAACCAATATGCTGGTTTCATCTACTTGCAGTTCTTTGAATTGAACGTCTTCTAAAAAGGTGCTTTGAGAAGTCATTAATAGCTTAGTTGCTAAAAGGGTGATTGCGGCGCATAGCACGAGTGTTGTCCATTTACTCGCTGTCCATGTACGCAATGGAAAAGTGAGTTTGGTTGCCAAATTAGAATTAGGTTTGGACCTCAACGGTTGCTTAGGCTTTTCTGAATCTTCAGAAAGTGATGTATCGGCTTTATCTGCCGGAATATCCAGTAAGTAGCCTACTTTGGTGATCGTTTTAACTTCCACACCGACAGCTTGCAGTTTGTCCAAACAGCTTCTAATCCCAGAAATTACATTAGTTAAAGCCTGATCGGTGACGTAAGAACCATCCCAGCATTGGCTGAATAGCATATCTCTCGAAACGGGCTTACCACGGTTTTCATACAGAAGCATGAGAACTTGGAATGGCAATGGGCGTAGGACTACAGTGTCACCTCTCATGTTATGCAATGCACGAGAAGTACAATCTACTTTCAAATTGGAAAAACGAATATCGTCCATTGCAACTACGCGATCACTAAGTTTGTCTGATCTCAGATACGAGATGTATAAGTGTAAATAATTGTGACGATCATAACAGACAATGTTGCCAAATCAATTTTTCATTGTTTTGTTTCACTGCCGTTTTGTTATCAAGCAGTTATAGATTTCATTATGTGGTGAATTTATAACTTTTTATGTTTATGTACCGTTGTTTGAAAATGGTGTGGTGATTGTTTGTTCTTTTGTGAACCGAGTCGTTAGTGTGCTGCCTCTTTTGGCAACTCATACAAACGAGAAGTTTAATCATGAAAAAAACACTATTGATATGCACACTTTTGACATCTGCATTTTCTTGTTCAACTTACGCCAGCGATATTAGCGGCTTTTATTTAGGTGGTGGTATTGGTACTTCGGGGTTTGACGGAGGATCTACAGCTGACAACGAGCATGATGTGACGATGAAGACTGATGGACCAGCTCTAAAGTTGATAGGAGGTTACGCGTTTAACCGAATCGTCGCTACTGAATTGCAATACACTAAATATGGTGATGTAAAATTAGGATTTTCTGATGCTCCTGATGTCGATGCAGATATCGAATATAGCTCAATTTCTATTGCCGCCAACTTAGGTTATACATTCGATAGTGGGTGGAGGCCATTTGCAACGGTCGGCTTAACAAGAGTTGGCGCTAAAACTGGCGGTCAGGCGGGCGGCTATCGCATTGGATTTGGTGGGGAATATACATCACTTGCACTGAATCACTTGGCACTTAGACTTGGCTATGAGGCAGATGTTTTCAGTGAAGAACAGGGTGGGGATGGCTTCGAAAACTCTAGTGATAATCTGACGTTGTCTTCTTGGTATGTTAGTGCGTCTTATAAATTCTAGTCTCTAGCGCCGCAAATCATTAGCTATTTAAATAACGAGTTAAGCCCAGGCTAAGTGCGCGCTGGACTTAACTTGTTGGTTGCGATACAACAAATCTACTAAGACATGGTTACCGTGTAGCTATGATGCCATCAGATTGAATCGTAACTCGTAGGATCAGGATGAACAGAAACGTATGGATGCTGTCAGTGTGTCAGGCACTGCTGATGACGGGAAATATATTGCTAATTTCCGTAATTGGATTGGTCGGGAAACAGCTTGCTCCGTCAGACAATATGATCACCTTGCCGGTGGCGTTGCAGTTCCTGGGCCTAATGTGCGCGACCATACCGGCTTCGCTGATTATGGGGAAACTAGGGCGCAAGAAAGGCTTTAGTATCGGAAACATTATTGGGATTACTGGCGCAAGCACGGTTGCTTATGCCTTATCCAATCAGCAATTCTACCTGTTTTGTGCAGGCGCTTTTTTACTGGGTATAGGAATCGGTTTTGGTACTTTATATCGTTTTGCAGCGATTGAAGTGTGCAGTGAAGAAGTGCGTCATCGTGCGATTTCAGTTTCTATGGCTGGTGGTGTTTTTGCGGCTTTTCTAGGGCCTAACTTGGCTATTTTATCTGTTGAGTGGTCGTCGGATGGCCTATATACCACGGCATTTCTTGCATTGGTGGTGCTCAATGTTATCGCGTTAGCGATTTTGCAATTCATCCAGTTTCCTCCTGCACCTAAAAAGCACACCCAGCTAAGCTCCGACTCGCTAATGATGATCGCTAAGCAGCCTAACTTTCTCATCGCCGTATTTGCTGCAATGGTTGCGTACGCGGTAATGAATATACTGATGACAGCGACACCGTTAGCAATGATCGGATGCGGTTTCGATTTTCATAAAGCAGCTGGTGTCATTGAATGGCATGTACTGGGGATGTTTGTCCCAGCATTTTTCACCGGAAAGCTGATTGAGTTGTTTGGTGCTCGTAAGATGATATTGACCGGTGGGTTGCTGTTTGTGCTGTGTGTGATGATTAACATTAATGGACAAAGCATTTGGCATTTCCGTTCGGCACTTGTGCTATTAGGTGTTGGGTGGAACTTCATGTTTATCGCGGCAACCAGTTTGTGTAGTCAATCATACGCGGCACACAATAAACCTAAAGCGCAGGCCTTTAATGAGTTTGTGGTGTTTGGTTGTGTGACCATCACCGCGCTACTTTCTGGCTGGCTGGAAGCGACAGTGGGTTGGGAAAAGCTTAACGTTTACGTATTACCATTTGTCATCGCTGTAATGGTGATATTTAGTGTTAACGTGTACCGTTCTCGTATGGCTGCGCAATAACGTCGCGCCACAATAATAAAGCCACTCTAACCAGTGTAAGGGAGTGGCTTTAGTGTCAGGTTAGTGCTTAGTAGGCAATACCAATTCTTTGGTTTAGATGTTTAGCCGATTCCAATTCATCGACCAAAGCATGAGCATAATCGGTCACCGAAATACGGCTGTTACCTTGCTCGTCCGTAAGTAATTGTTCCCCACCAACTCTATAGTTTCCTTGTTTGTCACCAGGGAAAATCTCAGCCGCTGGACTAATATAAGTCCACGTTGTTGGTCCCTGATATTGGCGGAATACTTTCAGTGCTTCGCCTTGAGCGATGGCTTCTGGTTTGTACTCTTCAGGAAACTCTGGAATCGTCACTAATGGTGTGTTTGGAGCGACTTCCAGTGAACCGGCACCGCCAACCCAGACTATGCGTTGTGTCTTTGTTTCTGCAAGTGAGGCAAGCAGTCGGTTTGCCGATTTAGCCACGATTCCATGGTTGTTCGCTGCACGTCCGCCAATGGATACGACTAGTGTGTCTACATCAGTGAGAGCCTGCTCAAGATCAAAATCTTCAGATTCAATATCAAGTGTGCGAACTACGTTTGATAAGCCGTCAACCTTGCTCTTATCTCTAACTAGTGAGATGACGTTGTGACCACGTGAAGCCGCCTCTTTTACGATCTCACCACCAATCCATCCAGTTGCGCCTAATACTGCAATGTTCATAACGTCGTTCTCCATGTGTTGTTGTGTTTTGACGATGGAGAAAGTTTATTGGTTAAGTTATTTGCAATAAATATCAAAAATAGATGTATATTGTATCTTAATGGTTATCTAATTAGGGTGAGAAATGGATAGGTTGATCGCCATGCGTAGCTTTGTTGAGGTAGCAAACTGCGCCAGTTTTACCAAAGCAGCAGAGAACCTCGATCTAAGTCGATTGCAGGTGTCTCGTCATGTCCAAGAGATTGAAACTTGGTTAAAACAGCGCCTGCTGCATAGGACCACAAGAAAGGTCAGCTTAACCTCGGTTGGCGAGCAAGCTCTGCGACACTGCGAGAGCATATTGAACGAAGTTGCAGAGCTCGAAGTAAAAGCGCTGAGTCATTCCGACCGTTTAGAGGGGAAGATCCGCATTTCAGCGCCAATCGGTCTCGCGCAAACCATGTTGCTGGATGTGATTTCCGAATTCACTGAACGACACCCTGACGTGATTATTGAAGTGGTTGCCAGCGATCAGTTTTCTCAGCTTGTTGAAGAAAGGCTAGATATTGCACTGCGCTATACCGCTGAACCTGATGACACTCTTATTGCACGTCGGCTTATGCATGTCGACTCCATCGTATGTGCATCACCACAATACCTGCAATTACAGGGTGAACCAACTCAGCTCCAAGATCTCGAAGCTCATAACTGTTTTGGTCATTTAGGTGCAACACATTGGGACTTCGTAAAAGACAACCAGCCAGTCAGTGTGAAAGTACAGGGTAATTTGTTTGCCAACGATACCATGATGATTTCGTTGGCAGCCCTACGTGGAAAGGGTATCGCTCGTTTACCTTGTGACTTAGCAAATCCGCTAATCGCGCAAGGAAAACTCGTCAGGATTCTACCGGAATACACGTTACAGAGCAGTGCGATTTGGGCCGTGTATCTATCCCGTAGCTATCAATTACCTGTGGTTAGGCAATTCATCGACTTTATCGCCGAGCAATGGAGCCACGACATCCGAGCACAGTAAGTCGATGTAAGTTGGACTTAGCAGGCTTAAGGCAATATTTAATGATTAACTGCTCTTTTATTTGGGTTAAATCATTGCCCTTTGCCGCAAAATTGATATTATCGCGAAACATAGTCGGGGGGCCAAATGGCTGAGATCGCAAAAGCGAGACCCGTTGAACCTGATTCAGTTAACACTGGCGTAGGGAACTATCACTCTTGTCTCACTTGTGGCGATAGCCACGTGATCTAGGGCTAGAAGTTCCTGCACGCTTGCTTAGGAGCTTATATGCCGCACTCTTCATCTAACGATACTGTAAACACACCGATTGTTTTAACCATTGCGGGTTCAGACAGTGGTGGTGGTGCCGGTATTCAAGCTGACATTAAAGCTATCTCAGCAACAGGCAGCTATGCGTGCTCCGCGATCACTGCGATTACAGCGCAGAACACACTTGGCGTATCCGCGATCTTTCCAATTCCACTCGAGCACGTAGAGAAGCAGCTCGACGCGGTATTTACCGATCTCAACGTAATCGCTGTAAAAGTTGGCATGCTTGCAGACTCTTCCATCATTAAAGTGGTGGCAGAAAAGATTAAGCAATACTCACCGAAATTCTTAGTGGTAGACCCAGTGATGGTTGCGACGAGTGGAGATCTTCTTTTAGAGCAATCGGCCATCACGACACTAAAAAGTGAGTTACTTCCTTTGGCTGATGTTATTACGCCAAACCTACCGGAAGGTGCAGCGTTAATTGGTTGTGACGTCCCTGAAACTGAGCAAGCAATGACAGATATGATTACGGAGCTACGTAATCTTGGGGCTAAAGCTGTATTGCTAAAAGGTGGTCACCTAGAAAAAGATCAAAACAGTAATGATCTCTTGATTACCGCGAACGAAGTCGAGCAACTATCGGCAAAACGTGTGGAAACACGTAATACTCACGGCACAGGTTGTACTTTATCTTCAGCGATTGCATCGTACCTTGCGCAGGGTAATGACCTTAGCTCAGCGACGGCTTTGGGCAAGAAGTACATCTCTGAAGCCATCGCTCACGCCGATGAGCTGGATATCGGTTCTGGCCATGGGCCGGTTAACCACTTTTATGCAATCCAAGCAGGCAATCGCTAATACCATGTTTGATTCAACGAAGCTTGATTCAACAAAGCAGCCTGCCAGTCACCAGAGTCATTGTGAGGCGATGGAAAACCTAGATGAATGCATCGACATTCGTGGTGGTTACTTGCGCTATCTAGATAACGCGCAACCAACGATCGAAAAACTGACTATGCAGATCCCAGCGAAAAACTGGACCTGCATACTAGGTAAGAGCGGCTGTGGTAAAAGCTCGTTGCTGCGGTATTTAGCCGGTTTGCTCGGCGATAAAGTCGAATGGCGTGGCGCAGTTTCAATCCAAAATCAGCATTCGCTATCGGCAGAAGTGCACTCGCAAATCGCTTACATGGCACAACAGGATTTGTTAATGCCATGGCTGTCGGTGCTAGATAACGTACTACTTAGCAGCCAATTTGGTGAAGCGAGTTCATTATCTAAGGAGCAGCTAACCTCCAAAGCATTAGAATTGCTAGAGCAAGTAGGTTTGCGAGACCACGCTCAGAGCTTGCCACAACAGTTATCGGGCGGTATGCGTCAACGAGCCGCGCTTGCGCGTACCTTAATGCAAGACAAACCGATTGTATTAATGGATGAACCATTTTCTGCGCTTGATGCTGTAACACGCCACCGCTTACAGAATTTGGCGTGTGAACTGTTAAAAGAGAAAACGGTAGTGTTGATCACACACGATCCGCAAGAAGCGATCAGGCTAGCCGGGCAGTTATACATTATGAGTGGCTCTCCAGCGCGGGCGGTATGTTTGGATGTTCCTAAATCTCCGACACCAAGAAAGCTCGATGCCGAATGTGCTCAGATCCAGCAAAGCATCCTAGACAGTTTGGAGCGTGATTATGAGTAGCATGACCCGTGTAACCGCCATTTCAAATAAATTGGAAAAGAAAGAACGAGTTTCTCACCCAGCTCTGCGCGTAGCGATTTCATGTTCTGTGATTGTCGCAATTTGGCAGTTGGTTGTGGTGGTGTTTGATATGCCGTCTTTCATTTTGCCAGCGCCTTTGGATGTGTTTGAACGCCTGATACAGCGCCACGACGTATTGCTAAAGCATACCTGGGTTACCGGGCAAGAAATCGTTCTAGGGCTATTTCTTGGCTTAACCATGGGGATGACATTTGCTCTGCAGATGCTGCTGTTCAAACCGGTAAAACGTTGGCTGTTGCCTATGCTTATTGCCAGCCAAGCGATTCCAGTCTTTGCGATTGCACCTGTGCTGATGCTTTGGTTTGGTTATGGCATCACCTCGAAAGTCGTCATGGCTGCGCTGATTATCTTCTTCCCTGTCACAACTTGTTGCTACGACGGCCTTAGAAATACCCCCGTTGGCTATATCGATCTTGTCAAAACGATGGGGGCGACTCGTTGGCAATTGCTAAGGCGTGTTCAGCTTCCAGCCGCACTACCAACACTGGCGTCTGGTATTCGTGTCGCGGTTGTTATCGCGCCAATTGGTGCCGTTGCAGGTGAGTGGGTTGGCTCGAGTGAAGGTCTTGGGTATTTAATGCTTCAAGCCAATGCTCGCATGATGATCGATGAAATGTTCGCCGCTCTATTTATTCTTTCTGCACTTTCCGTTGCGCTGTACTTCATCGCAGACAAAGGGCTTAAGAAACTCATTCCATGGGAAGCTTGAATCTCCCTCAAGCATATAAAGAAAACAAAAGGACTATCTAGTGAAAAACAAAACAATTTTAAGCGCAGTTGCGCTTGCTGCTCTGAGCCTATCTACCAGCGTAGCAGCTGAAACGAAGAAGCTGACACTTATGTTGGATTGGTTTGTAAACCCAAACCACGGCCCGATTGTTATCGCTAAAGAGCGTGGGTACTTTAAAGAACAAGGTATCGAAGTCGATATTCAAGAGCCTGCCGACCCAAGCACGCCAGCTAAATTAGTGGCTGCAAATAAAGTCGATTTGGCGGTGTCTTACCAACCGAGCTTAACCATTGACGTTGCAGCCGGCCTGCCGCTTGTTCGCTCAGCCACCCTGATCGCGACGCCTCTGAACACCTTAATGGTGCTAGACAATAAAAAAATTCAAAGCCTGAGTGACCTTAAAGGTAAGAAAATCGGTATCGCTATTGCTGGTAACGAAGAAGCGACCATCGGTACTATGTTAGATAAAGGCGGCGTGAACTACGAAGACGTACAAATCATCAATGTTGGCTGGGCGCTATCGTCTTCACTTGCATCTGGCAAAGTGGACGCAATTTGGGGCGGACTGCGTAACTTCGAAACCAACCAACTTGAGCTTGAGGGTTACAAAGCGAAAGCGTTCTTCCCAGAAGAAAATGGTGTTCCTGCCTACGACGAGCTTATTTTTGTTGCTAACGCTAACAAATACGACGAGCAAGCTATTGTTGCGTTTAACAAGGCCTTAGAGCAGGCGACAACTTATATTGTCAACCATCCACAAGAATCGTGGAAAGAGTTTGTTGCCTATGCACCGGATACATTAAACAACGAACTGAATGAGCGTGCATGGAACGATACGCTAACTCGATTTGCGCTACGTCCTTCTGCTGTCGACCTTAAGCGCTACGACGATTACGCGCAGTTCATGTACGCGCAAGACATCATCGAATCGCTACCTGAAGCAAAAGATTACGTACGCAGTTTTCAATAATAACGACTTAGAGTTATCACAATGAACCATCAAGATTTAATTAACGCTTGCCGTGAAGATTGGGAAGCGTATACCAAACATGATTTTGTTACCCAACTGGCGAAGGGCGAACTTGCTCAGCCTTGTTACTTGCATTATTTAAAACAAGATTTCTTGTTCCTTAAGCAGTATGCACGTGCTTATGCGCTAGCGATCTACAAGGCGCGCACTCTGGAAGAAATGCGCTTTGCACTACCAAGTGTTCATGCATTGCTAGACTCCGAGATCAAACACCACGTGACTTACTGCGAGGAATGGGGTTTAACCGAGCGCGATATGGAAGCGGAGCCAGAGGATTTTGGTACCGTCGCATATACACGTTACGTGCTGGATGCAGGCATGACAGGCGATTTGGTTGACCTATACGCAGCGTTAGCACCTTGTTCAATCGGTTATGCAGAAATTGGCCGTAACCTTGGCAGTGATGAGAACACCGTTCGTGAAGGGAACCCATATGCGAGCTGGATTGATCTATACAGCGGTGAAGAATTCCAAAACGGCGTTGGTCACAGTATTGAACGTATAGATCAATTATTGGCCGAGATTAATGTTAATAGCCAACGAGGTCAACACTTGATTCAAGTGTTCAAAACGGCAACTCGTATGGAAATTGCTTTTTGGCAGCAAGGCTTAGACGCCCTGCAAGCGGCAAAGTAACCGGAGGCGTATATGAACATTGAAACAATTAATAACGCGCTTAATGCAGTACGTGATCAAAAACCATTGGTTGTGAATATCACCAATTACGTGGTGATGAATAACACAGCTAATGCCCTGTTAGCGATTGGCGCGTCACCAATTATGGCGCACTCTCAGCAAGAAATGGCGGAGATGATGTCGTTCTCTGGCGCGTTGGTGATTAACATTGGCACGCTTGATAGCGTTTGGACACCTAGAATGGCGTTTGCTGTTGAGCAGGCGAATTCAAACGGCAAAGTGGTGGTTCTAGACCCTGTTGGTTGCGGAGCAAGTTCACTACGAACTGAGACGTCGAGAAAAATTGCGTCTTTGGCGGAAAAACTGATCATTCGCGGTAACGCTTCTGAAATCATTAGTTTAGCCGGTGAACAAGGGCAATCTAAGGGCGTAGACGCACTGGATAGCAGTGAAGCCGCACTGGGTGCCGCGCGTTATCTTGTCGAACACTACAAGTGTAGCGTCGTAATTTCAGGTGCGACCGATTACGTAGTGACTGAACATGACGTGTACACGCTAAATAATGGTCACGAAATGATGCCGTACGTGACGGGAATGGGCTGTACACTGACGGCTCTGACTGGCGCATTTGCGGCAGTAGGGGATACGACAGGTTTAGCTGCTGCCGCTGTTTTAGGGGTAGCTGGTGAAATTGCCGCTCAGCAATCAAAAGGGCCGGGCAGCTTGCAAGTTAACTTACTGGATGCTCTGTACCAACTTGATGCGGACACACTTGCAGCGCGTTTGAAGCTATCGTAGTCCATTTTGTAAAACCTATGCAGAGTCTCCAGTATGCAGGCTCTGCATTAAATAGGAAGTCCTATGAACCCTTACCGTTTGTATCTGGTTACAGATGATCAACAAGACTTATCAACACTGGTTAATGTCGTAAAACAGGCCGTTGCTGGTGGCGTGACCATGGTTCAGGTACGAGAGAAACATGGTGATGTTCGTGCTTTTATAGAACGTGCGTTAGCGGTGAAAGCCGTATTGAAAGGCTCAGGTGTACCTCTTATCATCAATGATAGAGTCGATGTAGCATTAGGTGTTGATGCCGATGGTGTTCACTTAGGGCAGTCGGATATGCCAGCGGAAATGGCGAGATCTCTAATTGGTCCAGATAAAATCTTGGGTTTATCGGTAGAAAACGAGCAGCAGCTTAGCGAAGCATTAAAGCTCAATGTGGACTACCTCGGGTTGAGCGCAATCTTTGCGACACCAACCAAAACCAACATCAAGAAAGAGTGGGGCATCGAAGGATTAAGAGCAGCGGTTGCTCAAAGCCAGCTGCCAATCGTAGCAATCGGTGGTATTAACAGCTCAAACCTAGATGACATAGTAGCGACTCAAGTTGAGGGTATCGCTCTGGTTTCTGCAATCTGTCATGCCGATGATCCTGAATACGCTTCCCGACAGCTAATCGCTCAAATTGAGAAGTCTGTAAGTTAGAGGGTTACAGAGTTGTAGTAGAGTAATAAAACGGACTACAGCTCAGTGACTATGGATATGACAGCCAACAAACTCTACTACGTATACGACCCAATGTGCTCTTGGTGCTGGGGCTACAAACCAACTTGGAGCAAAATTGAACAAGCAATCTCAAAGGACCTAGACGTTGTCTACGTTGTGGGTGGACTCGCACCCGACTCAGATGTGCCTATGCCGCTAGAGATGCAAACTCAGATAGCGTCATACTGGAAACGTATTGAAGACTATTTAGGCACTCAATTTAATTACGATTTTTGGGAAAAGAATACACCTCGTCGTTCAACGTACCCATCGTGTCGGGCAACATTGGCTGCCCGTAAGCAAGGTAAAGAGCAAACCATGCTCACTGCCATTCAACATGCCTATTACCTTCAAGCGCGTAACCCCAGTGATAATTCGGTATTGATTGAGGTTGCTAAAGAGGCCGGTTTAGATCAAGCGCAGTTTAAGGCAGACCTTGAATCGAGCGAGATTGAAACCGAGCTACAGAACGAACTTTCGCTCGCACGTTCGATTGGTGGTAACAGCTTCCCGTCGCTGTTTGTCGAGCGAGAAGGTCGTATTACTGAGCTTCGAATCGACTACCAAAATGCCGACTCCACCATCGATGAAGTGAAAGCGTTATTAGGGTCTGTTGACCTTTCGAGCTGATTTTTGCAGCACTTTGTGGGAAATTTCTACAAGGCAGAGGCTTTGATGTGTAGCTAGCCTACATGAGAAGCCGATAACGCAGTAGAAATGAACCACAAAGGCTGCCCAAAGGGTTCGGCTACGCGCCCCGGACTAAAATCGTTTTACGCTTTGTTAAAGACTATTTGCGTAGAGTGACTAGGCTACACAGTCTTCGCCTTGCCTAAAACGATTTTATCTCGAACAAAATTTAACCACGAAAGATCAACAGACCCTATGGTAATAACACTTATCCGATTCAAATAGGGTGTAGCAAGCCTGTTCACCCTCCTTAAACCAAGACTCCTGTGCACTTTAGCCGATTCATGCTTTCGGCTTGAGTACAGCTCTGCATCATCTACAGATCAATAACTCGCCGATATCGCACTCACTTTAAACGTCTTAAATCTACGAGAGTAGAAGCTAATTTAATTGCTAGTCATATGGAAATAAACCTTTAACCATTGGGCTATTAATCGCTGATTGGATTTTAATTATATTAATTTCATCCACCGATTTCTAAGGAAGAGACAATGAAAGTATTAGCATTTGGCGCAAGCAGCAGCAAAAACTCAATCAACCAACAACTGGCACACTACGCAGCGAAACAGATTAAAGACGCCGATATCAACCTGATCGACATTAACGATTTCGAAATGCCGATTTTTAGTGAAGATCGTGAAAAAGAATTAGGCTCTCCTGAACAAGCGCAGCGCTTCTTTAAAGCTATTGGTGAAGCGGATGTGCTTGTTATCTCTTTTGCAGAGCACAATGGTTCTTATACCGCTGCGTACAAGAATTTGTTTGATTGGACGTCGCGTATCAACATGCAAGTATTTCAAAGTAAACCTGTTCTGATGCTCGCAACGTCGCCGGGTCCAGGCGGTGCTAGTACCGTATTAGCAGCCGCGAAAGGGTCAGCACCGTACTTTGCAGCGGATGTAAAAGCGGGAATTTCACTTGCGAGCTTTTACGACAACTTCGACTTTGAATCGGGCACGGTCACCAGCGAAGAGTTCAACCAGCAGCTGTTGGACGCGATCGAAACACTATAATCACCAAAAGGTAGCGCTATGGAACAGCCACTCCTAACCAAGCCTGTAAAGTCCGCGCTGCTTTCAATGGCAGCGCCAGCAGCGTTTGGCATGCTAATGACTTTCTTGTTTCAACTTGTCGACAGCTATTTTGTCGGCAAGCTGGGCACTCAACCACTAGCCGCAATAAGCTTTGCCTACCCAGTGTATATTCTTGTGGTAGGCCTTTTTATGGGTATCGCCGCCGGTGTTTCTGCCACAGTTGGTAAAGCACTTGGAGAAAATAACAAACGCAAAGCGCAATCGCTCGGCACAATTTCTATCCTCCTATTTGCTTTCTTTACCCTGCTGCTTGGCGGGTTAGGGTATAGCACCATAGGTGTGACATTTAGCTTGCTAGGGGCAGATGCTCAGACGGCCGCGTTAGTTGGCGAGTATATGGCGCCTTTGTACTTAGGTATGGCACTATTGGTGATTGGGTTAATCGCCAACGCTGCCCTGATGGCAAAAGGCGTAATGGTGAAAACAACCATCATCATGGCGATTGGTGGTGTCACTAATGTAGTGTTCGACTATTTCTTGATCTTTGGCTTCGGTATTTTCCCCGAGCTCGGACTCCAAGGTGCTGCGATTGCGACGTTGATTTCATGGGCTGTCATCGCCGTGTTGATGTTGGTGCTACTGTTCGAACAAGACATATTGTCGTTTCAAGCTATCCATGACGTTAAAGCACAAGTCGAAGAAATCTTACGAATCTCTACGCCAGCGATCGCCGCGCAAATACTCGGGCCAATAGCTATCGCATTTGTTACTCGCATGGTTTCAAGCTATGGGGAGTCAGCAATTGCGGCATTCGGAATTGCAACGCGATTAGAATCGTTATTATTGACCGGTATTCTATCGCTTAGCGTGATTGTCACTCCTTTAGTCGCGCAAAACTTTGGTGCTCGAGCGACGCATCGCTTAGATGCTATCGTAGCGTATTCAGGGAGAATGACGGTGTATTGGGGGCTAGCGACGTTTGTATTGATTGCGCTTTTCAACCGAGAAATCATGGGGTTGTTTACACATGAACCACAGGTCGTTGAGCACGGCGCGCTTTATTTTTACGTAGTGGGGATCACCTTTCCTGCTTATGGGCTAGTTTTACTCACGAGTGCATTTCTGAATGGCGTGCAACAAGCCAGTTCATCACTCAAACTTACCTTAGTGAAATCGCTAATGCTGACTATTCCACTAGTTTTTATTGGAGCGCAACTGGACATTGAATTTATCTGGGGCGGGATTGCAATAGCGAATGTGTTGGGAATGATGTACGCCAAGAAATTGCTCGATAGCTGGGTGAAACAATCGGAATCACAGCTTGACCAACAGTCACCGATTGAAGACTACTGGAGTGATCTAAAGGGGTTATTCAGCCGCACTTAGCCCAATGAATTGACCGAGTAGGCTTAAGGCATCACTCTGTGTTTTATTCGGCTTAATCCAACTGGAGTGATGCCAAGATAGCGTGCAATGTCGTTCTGAGTCACACGTTCTAATAATCCCGGAGCGGTATCGACTAGCTGCGTAAATCGTTGCTCAGCGGATAAGCATAATAGGTCGCGTTCACGCTGTTCTTTTTTCATCGCAAAACTGAGCAACAGCTGGATCATTTGCTGAGCGAGTTGTTCATCTTGTTGTGTGGTTTGATACAAATTCTGAAAATCAATCTGAAGTAACTCTGTGTCACTGAGTGCAACTAAGCCAAAAGTCGTTTTTTTCTGTGCATAGGCTGCAGTCATGCTGCCGATCACGTCTCCTTCCTGCAAAAACGATTTTATAAGCTCTTTGCCGTCTTCGGTGACATACACCGCTTTTAGAATTCCGCGTTGAATCGAGTATAGGTGGGGGTTACTTTCTCCTTGATGGAAAATATACTCTCCTTGCTTTGTGCATACTCGCTTTCCGTATTTCTTTACGTATTCAGAAAATTCCATCACTTTTAACCCAGGTTAACGCCAACACCAGCTCTGTTGCTTAGATTGATTACCAATCAGCCTAATACAAGCAAAAGGAATGGTGAAGAATGGAATTAACAAATAAGACAATACTCATCACCGGTGGGACGTCTGGTATTGGTTTGCACTTGGTAGAGCAGCTTTGTGCTGGTAATCGAGTTGTTATCGCTGGGCGCGATGTCGAAAAGCTACGACAGCTTGAGCTCAACTATGGCGTCGAAACCTGTTGGGTAGATTTAGCGGTGATTGAATCGGTAGAAAAGCTTGCCCAAACCATCGAAAGCCAACATTCCCACATCGATGTGCTCATTAATAACGCTGCGGTTCAATACACGCCGACGTTCGACAGTGACGACTTCCACTACCAAACCATTGTTCGGGAAATTACGACTAATTTCACGTCGGTGTGCTGTTTAACCTATCTACTGCTGCCTCTGCTAAGAAAGTCTGATTCAGCTACCGTACTCAATGTGAACTCAGGGCTAGCGTTAACGCCGAAAAAAGGCTCTGCGGTTTACTGTGCCACCAAGAGTGCATTGAGTACTTTCTCTACCTCACTCAGTTATCAATTAGCCGAGCTCAATATCAAGGTGCTACAAGCCTTTCTTCCTGTGGTCGACACGCCCATGACGTATGGCAGAGGTAAAAGCAAGATGTCAGCTGAGCGCGCTGCACAAAAAATCATACACGGAATAAAAGCAGAGCAAAAAGCAAACGACATAGGCAAAGTTAAGCTGCTTCGATGGCTTCTGCGTTTTTTCCCTGCAATGGCATACCGAATCATGAGGAATGCGTAATGAAGCTGCATAAATGGTTTATGGTTTTTTCGGCATTTGTTACTCAGGCCGCTGCATCTGAAAACACTGTCGCTGCAGCAACGGACAGCCTGACCGTCGAAGTTGAAGTGACTGGGGTTGATGTGGCACGGGGAGGAGATGTGATCGTGTTTGTTTTCGCCGAAGAAGGCTTTCCCAAGCAGCATGATAAAGCGCTGCAATCTAAAGTAATGCCGGTTAATGGAGACACGCAACACTTTGAATTTAATGTTCAGCAATCGAACCTAGCGATAAAAGTGCTACACGACGAAGATGGCACAGGCAAGGTTAGCAAAAACTGGACTGGCGTTTACCCATCGGAAGGGCTTGGATTTTCCAATGATCAGAAAGTGACGCTTCTTGGTGCTCCTACTTATCGAAATAGCGTGGTGAACCTGAATGAGCAAAGTGCTCGGCTTCAGATTGCCATTCTTTACCCGTAAGGAGCTGGCTATGTCTTCAATGATTAAAGTGCTACTGGTATTGGCGCTCGCATTCGCCTCTACGTTCATCCTACTCAACGCGATTGGGGTATTGAACGTTGAAAAAATTGAACGCTGGTTTGAATTGGCTCAGTCGATTTCACCGTTATACATTTTTGCAATTGCAGTATTACTGCTGACCGCAGACTTGTTCGTCGCAATGCCCACACTCACCATCACTTTGTTGGCTGGGTTCTTCTTAGGGCAATGGTTTGGTGCACTGGCGGCAACAAGTGGGATGATGCTCGCTGGGTTAGTCGGGTATGGAATATCGTTTCGATACGGCGAAAAACTGCTACTCAAATTACTGAAGGAAAAGACAAAGATTGCAGAAGCAAAACAGGCATTTAACCAGCATGGTTTCACCATGATACTGCTATCTCGGGCTACCCCAATTTTGCCGGAAGTCACGGCCTGTTTAGCGGGCGCATCGGGCATGAAATTGTCTAAGTTCATGCTTGCATGGACTATTAGCACAGTCCCGTATTGCTTGATTGCTGCTTACGCTGGTTCCATAAGTAGCATGAATAACCCGAAGCCAGCATTGATCGCTGCGGCTTTAATGACAGGGATCTTGTGGCTTGGCTGGTACTGGTTTCGCAGGCAGACTCTGGCAGTTGCCACCAAGTAAGCCTTATGCGATGTCATCAAATGGCTATTGATATTGATTCACATCATTTATGATTGCCCCAACGACATGCAAGGAGCTGAACCCACAAGGGTTAGCTCCTTTTTTAATGAGGCAATCAAAGTGAAAAAGACACTGGTTTCGACCCTAATGTTAACGCTACTCGCATCACCTGTATGGGCTGAATCCGAAGTGATAAATGATAAATCGTTAGCTGAGAAAGCAGCGAAAGAGTTAGCTAACCCAAACACTGCCTACGCAAGTTTAAATTTTAAGTTTCAGTACAACGGTGGATACAAAGACGGAGGAAGCAACTTCACCACGGTGTTTCAACCAACATTGCCGTTTCCTTTGGATGGTGGTGACAAGATCATTTTTAGGCCAGCGGTGTCGGCCATAGATAACGACTTCAATGTCGGCAGTGTGCACATGAATCAATCAGGTGTATCCGACATTTCATTCGACTTAGCGTATGCGCCAAACATTGCGCCAGATATGATTGTCGCGTTTGGTGTAATAGCATCGCTCCCGACCGGCAGTGATGAATTATCTTCGGATCAGTTCGCTGTGGGGCCCGAAGTATTGTTTGGTAAGCTTAGTTCAGAGCGAGTAGTAGGCTTGTTTCCTAACCACTTGTATGGCGTAGCAGGCTCAGGCATTGATGAAGGCAAACGCATTAACAAAACGTCTTCGCAGCTGTTTTGGGTAGAAATGTTAGGAGGCGGATGGACGTTAGGCACAGCGCCGACTATTTCCTACGATTGGAATACCAATCAAGCCGAGATACCGCTGAATATCAGTGTCACCAAAACAACCGTTATTGGTGGTCGGCCTTGGAAATTCGGTTTAGAGGCGAATTACTACATCGAGAAAGACGATAAAACCAGACCAGATTTTATGATTGGATTCAACATCACTCCGGTGGTCGAAAATCAGTTGGTGTCTTGGTTAAATTAGGTGATTGAGAGCCTTAGCGGCTGGCTAAGGCTCCATCGTTACGAAGTTAAATATGGCTGGTTACGCCTGTGCCATTTTATAGGTTCTGTAACCACCAATCAGATTGCGCGCTTTAAAGCCGTTGTTGACCAATTGGCGATACGCTACGTTACCGCGTAACCCAACCTGGCAATAAATTACAATCTCTTTGTCTTTTGGTAGTTCGTCCATACGATGGCGTAATTGATCGACAGGAATGTTAATCGCACCTTCAATGAAGCCGGCATTCTCTAGCTCTCCCGGATTACGAACATCAAGCAGCACTTGGTCATTTGTCAGAGAATCGATCTGGTCGTAATGAATCGGGGTGGCATCTCCCGCCATAATGTTGCTTGCAACAAACGCAGCTTGATTTATCACATCTTTTGCTGAGCCATACGGCGGCGCATAAGTAAGCTCAAGGTGTTGAAGCTGTTCCACTGTCATACCCGCACGCTGCGCGACTGCCATGACATCGATACGCTTATCGACGCCGTCTTTACCAGCCGCTTGCGCACCTAGGATTTTGCCCGTTTCAGGATCGAACAACATTTTGAATGAGACGATCTCTGCGCCAGGGTAGTAGCTCGCGTGACTGGCTGTGTGGACATACACCTTTTCGTATTCAATGCCTTCGCGCTTCAGTTGCTTTTCGTTTTTGCCAGTAGATGCAACCGCCAAATCAAAGATCTTACAAATCGCAGTGCCTTGCGTACCTTGATAGGTTTCGCTGCGGCCTAACATATTGTCTGCCGCCATGCGCCCCTGACGATTAGCAGGGCCCGCAAGAGGAACCAAAGTTTGCGCGCCAGTGACAAAGTCTTTCTCTTCAATAGCATCACCAACAGCGTAGATACTTGGATCGCTGGTCTGCATCATTTCGTTGGTGTAAATACCACCTAGCTGCCCAATCTGAAGCCCTGCCTCTCGGGCAAGCTTGGTTTCTGGTCGAACACCAATCGCCATGATGAGGATATCGGTACGTAGTGTCTCACCGCTATTTAAAGTCAGGTTTAGCTCGCCATTGATATGTTGATGTGCAGTGCTTTCTCCGCTGTCTGCATTTGCGACTTGCTGATTTGGTACAAACTCGATGCTTTCAAGGGCGACACCAAGTTTTAGGTCGATACCTTTTGAGCGAATGTCTTGATGAGCAAACCCCGCCATTTCTCTATCTACTGGAGTCATGACCTGATCGGCCATTTCGATCAGCGTAGTTTTGATGCCAAGTTGGTGGAAGGCTTCCATCATTTCCAAGCCAATGAATCCGCCGCCCACAACAGTGGCGTGCTCTGGTTTGTTCATTTGAATGGTTTGAATGATGCGATCCATATCAGGGATGTTACGCAGTGAGTGCGTTAACGGATTATCAACGCCCGGAATTGGTGGAACCACTGGGCCCGCGCCTGGACTTAGCAGTAAAAAGTCATAGTTTTCTGTGTATTCAGAGCCGTCGAGTAGGTTCTTAATGGTGACTGTTTTCTCGTGGCGATTAATCGCGACCACTTCGTTCATCACACGAACATCGACGTTAAAACGGGCTAGAAAGCTTTCAGGGGTTTGTAGCAATAGCTTGCTTCGTTCCTGAATGTCGCCACCAATATGGTAGGGCAAGCCACAGTTGGCAAACGAGACAAAGGGCCCGCGTTCGAACATGATGATCTCTGCATCTTCGCTTAATCTACGTGCACGTGCAGCGGCTGATGCACCACCAGCGACTCCACCAACAATAACAATTTTAGTCATTTAGAACTCCAACTTACCAACGCCCTGACATCAGCGTTCTCAGGCTATATCGAAACCCAGCTGCACTCATTACGTGAATACCGATTACGTAATTATTCATGGCTTGCTAGGCAAATTTTCTATTACGTTAAACTTATAAATTAGAAAAGTCTAATGTTAATTTCACTAAATTCACAAATGCTAATTTAGTGTTGACTGAATATACTTGTATAAGTAATATCTAATTAAGGTTTTCATTGAGGAGTCAGTTGTGGTTGAAGAACAGCTAGACATAAAAAGCATGCAGGAAAAAGTTGCCGAGGCTGCCGATTTACTGAAAGTAATGGCGCATCCAGAACGGTTGCTCGTGCTTTGCCAATTAACGCAAGGGGAAGTGGGGGCAGGTGCGCTACAGCAAACATCAACGTTGAGCCAATCAGCGTTCTCTCAGCATCTCACGGTACTGCGTAATCATAAGCTGATAACAGCACGAAAAGAGTCACAACAAGTGTTCTATTCGTTGGCGGATCCAAGAGTGGAAACACTTATTGGCAGCCTACACAGCGTGTTCTGCAAAGAGGAAACATCATCATGATGCAAGCATTACCTTGGGAATCACTATTTGGCGGCATTTTGCTTGGCGTATCGGCGGTATTGCTCTTATTAGTGAACGGTAAAGTGGCAGGTATCAGCGGCGTTATTAATGGCTTGTTAGCGCCTAAGTCCGGTGATTATGCTTGGCGGCTATTGTTTGTGCTGGGCATGGTATCCGGTGGAGTGCTTAGCGTTATGATGTTAGGAATTGAAGCGCCAAGTACACAAAGCAGTTCTTTATTGGTTCTGTCGTTAGCGGGTTTACTCGTGGGGTTCGGTACTCGAATGGGTAATGGCTGTACAAGTGGACACGGTATCTGCGGGATTGGCCGTCTATCGAAGCGCTCAATCGTAGCGACCTGTGTCTTTATGGCCGTGGCAGCGCTTACCGTTTTCATTCGCCTACATGTGCTTTAACGATAGGGATAAGACAATGTGGTTATTTAGAATTACAGCCTTACTGAGTGGGTTATTGTTTGGTGCTGGAATGGCAATTTCAGGCATGATTCAACCAGAAAAGGTGATTGGCTTTCTCGATGTTGCAGGCGCGTGGGATCCGAGCCTAGCGTTTGTGATGGGAGGCGCGTTACTGGTGTTTATGCCGAGCTATTTCCTACTCATTAAACCAAGAAAAGCATCGGTCACTGGCGAAGCAATCTGTTTGCCAACCAAAAAGACGTTAGATTCAAGGTTGCTTTCAGGGGCGGCGATTTTTGGCCTTGGATGGGGTATTGCAGGCATTTGCCCTGGGCCGGCAGTCGCCAGTTTGGCATTGGGTGATAAAGGCATAGTGTTGTTTCTTTTGTCGTTGATTGTCGGCTCTTTAATTGGCCAGCTGGTACTGGAACCTAAACAACCCTCACCATCAATTCCTCAAAACTGAACAATGATGAAATGAAAAGGCCCAGCGATTGCTGGGCCTTTTTGGTAACAATGACTGCTAGTTATTTTACTCCCGCGATTGTGAGATCACCTATAGTAACTACAGGGCTTGTGAAATTGTGTGGGATCGAAGATGAGGCTAATCGCTCTATTGTTTTCAGCATTGATGCTGGCATTACCTGTAAAGGCGGGAGAGTCTCTGCCGCTGAAATGCGAGCTGTTAGAAACAGCAGATCAGTTTTGGTTCTACCGTGAGCAGATGGTTTACCAAAGCGAACAGTTTGCGATTTTTCATAATTTCAAAGGCCGCGTGGTCACGCAAGTCGATGTCAAAACCAACGAGTTGATTCGTACCACTTACCTTGGCGATTCGTACACGCCTAAATATCAAATTCTTATGGGGCGCTGCCCAACCATCGCTCATGTGCTTGAAATGTGGCAGTTAGATGATGTCCCAATGGATAATTAACTTGCTTTCGATAAACCGCTGAATTGAATCCGCGTTACAACTACCTTTCTTTATCGTCTAGACAAAATGTCTGTGTTGCTGGCGTTTGTTTGCCACATTACCATCCGATTCACTCTTTAACTTTGTTCATACCAGTTTGGATTGATAGATCGACTTTTCGAGCTTTAGGCTCAACAACAGTTTGCGCGCAGTTAAGCGCGATACTACATCTATAAAAATCCATTGGAGTATATGTCTTGAACGACTTAAAAAATCTGTCTTCGGCGAAAGTGATTAAGGAACGCATCAAGCGTGAATATGACTTACGTATTCTCAACCAAGTAAGCGAAGGCGAATTTGAATCGAGAATGGCGATTTGGGATGGAATTTCGACCGCTGCCAACTCTGTTAATGACGTGGCTAAGTTTGTCGACGTGTCATTCAGCACGCTTCAGCAAAAGCTGAAAGAGGCGGGGAGTGACTTGAGCTTAAACCACAATGAATTCGTGACAATGGCGAATGAAGAGATCAGCTACATCAAAGCCTACGTTGCCGACAACACAACGCAATATTTCTGGTACGCCACTATCGCTTTAATGGTATGCGGCGTTATCGCGATTTGCTACTAAGCAGTCGAACGCTATAAATGAAACGGCCTGTTACTAACAAGTAACAGGCCGTTTTAGTTTGGGATTAAGCGCAAGCTTCGATTAATTCACTGTGGTTAACACAGGGCAGTGATCGCTGAGTTGGTAGTTTAGAACATCTTGGCTGTTGAAGACTTGCTGTGATGGTTCGGAGGACGAAAGGCCGTCACTGACAATAATGTGGTCGATAAGCGATCGAAACTGGTGCACACGTTGTGGGTTCTTACGTGATCGCACTTTACATTCGGCGGGTGTCGACTTGGTTGCCAGAACAGCATCAGTGCCTTTTGCAATCGTTGCCCAAAGCCAGTCACCGGAATACCCCATGTTATGGTTGAAGTCGCCTAGAATCACATAGGCTTGTTGGTTCCTTTCTCGCTCTCGTACCCACTGATTTAGGCTTTCGCCTTGCTCTTTCAATGTTTGGCAGTGCTGATTATTGTTGTAGCGCCCGCTACAGCGCGCTTTCAAATGCACTGAAAGCATGTGAATTGGCTGCTCACTATTTGGTGAAAGCACAACATAGCTGGCAAACCTTAGCTTTCTTCTTTCATCGGCCAACAGGTTAATATCCGGCTGGTTATCGATTTCAATCCCTTTGCTGATCGCAAAGCCTGTGTATTGGTTGATGTCGTCAAACTGCAGCGCTTTATTACTTGAATCTGCGCGGTCGGAAATAAACACCTTGTATCCATCACCAACGACTTGCTTGATTGCATCTGGGCTGTCGACTTCTTGAAAGGCCAATATGTCGGCATTTTGCTTTGAAAAGTAATGCTGCAATTGGCGAAAATCTTGGTTACTACGCTCACTTTGTGGAAACTGCTGGCTTGGCGATAAAGTCAGCCATTCGATGTTCCATGTGGATAAAGTGACAGGTTGCGCGGCAAAAATGGATGGCGTTGCAGTTGCAAGAAAAAAGGTGAGAAATTTACGAAAATGCTTTTTCATTGTGTCTGATAAATGGAAGAAATCGGCTGACCCTTTATCTCATCAGACGTCAAAAAAAAGCAAGCGTAATTCTCGCAATTTATTAAAATTTCATCGTTTCTTTTCAATTTCGATCAATCGCCAAAAGATCGGATCCTTCTTAGTCAGCTTCCAGTTTTTGTTGATCCAAATCAATACTTTTTGATAGTGCTTCCCGTTAAATACCGCCACAACATATAGTGTCAGTCTAATAAAAAATCGCCCTATATAGTGTGTTTGTGGATAACTCTGTGAGTATGCTAAGGGTAAGGAGAAATGGTGAAACCAATCGTAATCAAACGTGACGGCTCAAGAGCTCCGTTCAGCAGGGATCGTATTCAAGCAGCAGTGGAAAGCGCAGCGGACAATGTGACAAGCGAAGTCGCAATTCATGCGTTGAACGTTGCATTAGCAGTCGAGCTGCAGCTAAAAGACTACGATGAAGTCCACATTTCAGAAATCCAAACCCTAGTCGAAAATGAGCTAATGCAAGGCCCATATAAGGCACTCGCACGCTCGTACATCGAATACCGCCACGACCGCGATATCGCCCGTGAAAAACAAAGCGCGTTAACTCGTGAAATCGAGGGTTTAATCGAAGAGAGCAACGTTGACCTAATCAACGAGAACGCAAACAAAGATGGCAAAGTGATCCCAACGCAGCGTGACTTATTAGCGGGTATTGTCGCTAAGCACTACGCTAAAACGCACATTCTTCCTCGTGACGTAGTGCAGGCACATGAAGAAGGGGACATTCACTACCACGATTTAGACTACGCACCGTTCTTCCCAATGTTTAACTGTATGCTTATCGATCTTAAAGGCATGTTAACGCATGGTTTTAAAATGGGTAACGCAGAAATTGATACGCCGAAATCCATCTCTACTGCGACAGCGGTTACTGCGCAAATCATCGCGCAAGTGGCGAGCCACATATACGGCGGTACTACCATTAACCGTATCGACGAAGTGTTAGAGCCGTATGTAGACGCGAGCTATGAAAAACACTTAGCGATTGCAAAAGAGTGGGACATTCCAGATCCACAAGCGTTTGCAACTTCGCGTACCGAGAAAGAGTGTTACGACGCATTCCAATCGCTCGAGTATGAAGTAAACACACTGCATACTGCGAACGGCCAAACGCCATTTGTTACGTTTGGCTTCGGTTTGGGTACGAGCTGGGCATCGAAACTGATTCAGCAATCAATTTTGAAAAACCGCATTGCGGGGTTAGGCAAAAACCGCAAAACAGCGGTATTCCCTAAACTGGTTTTCGCGATCAAAGATGGTTTGAACCACAAGCAAGAAGATCCAAACTACGACATCAAACAGTTGGCACTTGAGTGTGCATCTAAGCGTATGTACCCAGATATCTTGAACTACGACAAAGTGGTTGAAGTCACCGGTTCATTCAAAACGCCGATGGGTTGCCGTAGCTTCCTAAATACTTATGAAGAAAATGGCGAACTGATCCACGAAGGCCGTAACAACTTAGGTGTAGTGAGCCTAAACCTGCCGCGTATTGCACTAAAAGCGGGTGGCGATGAGAAAGCATTCTACCAATTGCTAGATGAAAAACTGGTGGTGGCGCGCCGCGCACTAGAAACGCGCATTAGCCGTTTAGAAAACGTGAAAGCACGCGTTGCGCCAATCCTATACATGGAAGGGGCGTGTGGTGTTCGCTTGAATGCCAATGACTCTATCGCCGATATCTTTAAGAACGGCCGTGCATCGATCTCTTTGGGCTACATTGGTATTCACGAAACCATTACTGCACTGTTTGGCCATGAAGACCATGTGTACGACATTGAAGAACTGCGCCAAAAAGCGCTGGATATTGTTAAGCACCTAAAAGACAAAGTGAACCAATGGGCGGAAGAAACAGGTTACGCGTTTAGCCTATACGGTACGCCAAGTGAAAACTTGTGTAGCCGTTTCTGCCGAATCGACACTAAAGAGTTTGGTGTGATTGAAGGCGTAACGGATCGTGGTTACTACACCAACAGCTTCCACCTAGATGTGCAGAAGAAAGTAAACCCGTACGATAAGATCGACTTTGAAATGCCGTACCCGCCGATCTCTAGCGGTGGCTTCATCTGTTATGGTGAGTTCCCGAACATGCAGCAGAACATTGAAGCGCTAGAAAACGTGTGGGACTACAGCTATACACGAGTGCCTTACTACGGCACAAATACACCAATCGATGAGTGTTACGAGTGTGGCTACAACGGCGAGTTCGACTGTACCAGTAAGGGCTTTACTTGCCCTAAGTGTGGCAATCACGACTCAACTAAAGTGTCGGTAACACGCCGAGTATGTGGCTACCTAGGCAGCCCAGACGCACGCCCGTTTAACTTCGGTAAACAAGAAGAAGTGAAGCGCCGTGTTAAGCACCTTTAATGTGCTCGCTCGTTGTTAGTTGATTGGTTGTGATTGTAAGTAAGGTTTAAGATGAACTACCACCAGTACCATCCTGTTGATGTGGTTAACGGCCCAGGAACGCGCTGCACACTGTTTGTGTCTGGCTGCGTGCACCAATGCCGAGGCTGTTACAACCAATCGACGCAGCGTTTGGATTCTGGTCACTTGTTCACTCAAGAACTGGAAGACCACATCATTGCGGATCTTAACGACACACGTATCAAACGTAGAGGGTTGTCGCTGTCTGGCGGCGACCCAATGCATCCAGCCAATGTTGCCGATGTGCTCAAGCTTGCTAAGCGAGTAAAAGAAGAGTGCCCAGGCAAAGACATTTGGATGTGGACAGGTTACACATTGGCAGAACTAGACGGCGCACAGCGCGAACTGCTTAGCTACGTTGATACTCTAATCGACGGCAAATTCATCCAAGAAAGAGCCGACCCAAGCTTAAAATGGCGTGGTAGCGACAACCAAATTATCCATACCTTTACACTAAGCTAAACGCCAATACTCATCACGCGCTCACCAACCTGTGGCGAGCAGTTCCTAGCTTTCTAAAAGCTATTAATTGTAATTAAAACACTCTAAAACTAGCCCGCTAACCACTGGTTAAACGTCCACTTATCGCCCAAAAGTAGGGCTCGTCATGTTATACAGAAAAATTCTATATTTTGTGAGGCACACTGAAAGCAAGGTCGCATAAGTCACTGTAAAGATGGGTTAAAACGGAGTACGATAAACGAAGTGGAGATATTAGACAGAATTATTCTGTATTTAAATGCAGAATTTTTCTGTCTAATAACTGTTAACTGGCTTGGTGAGCATAAAGGAGATCATTTTGGATATTGATTACGGCTATATCAAAGAAGTGTTGGAAGAAATAAAACGGGGACAGTCACCTTATGTTCAATCAGGAGACTTGTTTAAGAAACACCTGAACGTTGATGAGAATTATTCTAAGAAGTTTGTATTTCATTGGCACTTGATTGTTGAAAATGGCTTTATATCTACCAATACAAGCTCAATTTATGATCTTAAAGAAAGCGGATTAATCCCTAGTCCTCAAAATCCAATGCACTTCATGATCAATGGCAAGCCAATTCGTTTGACGACTATCGGTGTTGAGTTTTTACAGTCTCTAAACGAGCCTAAAGTACTAGAAGTTATTCAAGACAAATTTAAGAACGAAGGCTTGTCTGCTGTGTTCGACATCTCTAAACAGTTAGCGATGAAAATACTAAATAAAAAACTGGATAGTATAGAAATATAAACAAAGCCAGTTAACAAAGCGTTTAAGACGGATTCACAACGCTTGGCAGTTTCGGTTTAAATCAGCTTTAGTGTATACGGCACAAAGGGTTAGGTTGGGTGGTCGCGTTGTTCACCACTTAACGCGGCGTTAAGTGTCTGTTTGAGTTTCGAGGTAATTATGAGTAATAAAAATAAGAACAAAGTTAAATCAGCTCGTAGGCTAAAACGTAAACTAGCTAGAAAACAAAGAAAAAACCAAGCTCATCAATTTGTAAAAATAGAGGTGCCTGTAGTTCAGCATATAAATGACTTCACCTTAGAATCATTTAAGTCGTATTACTCTCGTTGGCCAAAAAATCTAAGAAATATCCCTAAAAATATTGTTGAACAATGGGTATATAGGCATAACGAAACATTTTTAGAAATGTGGTCTGAATTAAGACCACATAAGTGGTCATTTCAAAGAAAGAATTTCTCAGTCAAAGAGTGTCTGGGCATTACGCATCTGCCAAGAGAGATTGAACATTATGAAGACGTTGGCAATCGTTACATTAGGCAGGTAAATGATCGAGATTTTTTATCAAATTACATGCTACAACATGGCAAATTTCCGCAACCTATTATTGTGGCTAGAGGGGCATCAGCAATTCTTCACCCTAAAGGCGCTCACTTAAATGAGTTCATGACTGATAATCAACTAATTGAGGGGCATCGTAGACTAGGGTTACTGAGAGCTATGTTCAAAAATGAAATGAAACTAAAGTCAAAACAAAAAGTTTGGGTTATGAGAATCAACACTTAACAAACAATTTAAGAGTGATTCCCCACGCTTGGCATTTTTGGTTTGGGTTTAGTTTAGTGTTTACGGTTTTCAATTATAGTGTCGTGGTAGCGTGGCTCACACCTTAATTGGGCGTTAGCAATACAAATAAGGAAAAAAACACATGAAACTAAAAGCAGATATAACGGTGTTAGATATTCTTGGGCATCTACTGATCTGGCTTGTTCTTTCAATTGTAACTTTTGGGATCGCTTTGTTCTTTTTCCCCTATTCATTTTGTAAGTTCATTATCAACAGAGCCTCAGTTATTGACGAGTATGGTGTCGAACGGAGGCTAAGTTGCAACATAGACCTATTTGGTGATTTGGGGCATGTGATTCTGTGGGCAATTATTTCACTTATTACGCTTGGTATTGGCTACATCTTCTACTTCTATAAAGTATGGAATTACGCCTTAAACAATACCACGGTAAACTGAGGCAATATTGCTAACAAATCGCTTAACAGGGACTCCTAACGCTTGGCCACTTTCATGCAAATCAGCCTCGGTGTTTAGGGCACAAATTTTAAGTTGGGTGGTATAGCGTTATCGCCCGTTAGCAAGGCGTTAGTTGCTTTGGAGAGTTAGATTGAGTATTAACGAAATAGTAACTTTGGTAAAAGATATTGTATTGGCCCTATGTGCAATTGGAACTTTGTCATTAGCAGTCTATGGCTTAAAAAGTTGGGCAAGAGAGCTAACAGGAAAAGCTGATTTTGAGGTTTCTAGGCAGCTAATTCGTGCCGTATATAAATTTCGAGATGAAATGGAATATTCACGGTCTCCTATGACTTTAGCTCATGAGTTTCCTTCAGATTATGACCCAACGAACAAAGAGTCTGAATACCAAGCAAAATCATGGTCATATGTGTTTTCAAATCGGTGGAAGCCAGTTGTCGAGGCAGTTCAGGAACTAGAAGCTCAAGGCTTAGAAGCCGAAGCGCTATGGGGAACGGAAATAAAACAACTTGTACAAAATTTAAGGAAAAATGCTAGATTATTGCGCGTTGGAATGCAGGCGGTGGTTGATAATGAAATGCACGAGCATGAAAACTTTACTTGTAATCCTGACTTAGCTACACAAATGAGAAATCGTGTATGGAAACCCGCTCTCGGTGACAGTGATGAGATTACTGACTCTATAAGCTTAGCTGTAGAAGAATTGGAAAACTACCTTCGTCCGCATTTGAAACGCAACTAACAAACTGCTTAAGACGGACTATCAACGCTCGGCAATTTTGGTTCTACTTTGGTAAAGTGTTTACGGCGGTTAGTTTAAGTGTCGTGAAATGCGTTGCTAGCCACTTAGCAGGGCGTTAACCCTCACTGAGCACTGTATAAATACTCAACTAATTACCTATTGTTAAATGGGATATTATACATATCTGTATGTTATTGAAGAGTAAGCAGATGTCAGAAGTACAGAGAAAAGAAAACGAACTTTGCATCAAGATTGATTTTGAAAGAAACTCCCGAAACCCTCAACGAGTGTTTAACTCGATGAGTCACCTTATATCATCGGTTGAAGAGTTTCACTCTTGCTTGCTTAGCTCTGTTTCTGCCGAAACCAAATCAAACTTTCTCCTATCCGACATTAACGAAGGCTCGATTAAATCTTGGCTATGCCCAGAAATTGAAGGCGATGTTACGGAAGATCAAAAAGGTCGTTTAACAAGCTTTCTGACGTACTGTACGGACTTAGTTATATCGTTTATCTCAGATAAAAATACGATTGAATCCTTAGATGTATTGGCAAAACTTGAAGATGAAATCGCGACAGCTGCTGAAGAATTCGATGTTGAAGAATTCCCAAATGTCTTTTCACTAGATCGCCATAGGCTATTGAAAGGTTATACTGAACTTTCCCAGTCAACATCTGGCTTGAACAGTGTCGATCAGGTTTACTTAGACTCTCAAGGCAAAATTAAGAAAATTAATAAAAAGTTCCATTTAACCAAAGAAGATGTCGAAGCTATCTTGATTGAAAAGGTAGAAAAGAACACTACAACAGAAACTTTGGTTATTAAGAAAGCTGATTTTATCGGCAAATCTATGTGGGACTTTTTACGTAAAAAGTCGACTATTTCTGCCCGAATAACACACCAAGAATGGCTGGATAAGTTTCATTCCCGTCAAGAGATCGTTGCCCCTGGTGATGGTTTATTGTGTGATCTCGTTACAACGGCTTACTTTGATAAAAGTGATAATTTGATCGACACAAAGTATGAAATCATACTCGTTCACAAGAAAGTTGACGTACTTAACGTACAGCAAGAGTTAAAATATGACAGCTAGTAAGTCCAATCAAAATGCGTGGTTAATTCTGCTTTCAGAGTATTTGTTTATTTTCTTGCCGTTTTTAGTTATCGGTATTATTAAAATTTATAAGTCTGACTTTTCAACATTCTTTCAAGCAGCCGATTGGAGTTTTGCCGCATCAATTTTGTTTGGTCAGGTGATTGTAAAACTTGTTTCGGGCTCTGTTATTCATAAAAATGCTCAGTGGCAAAGGGTCGTGGTATTACTATCGTTTATCCTAGTTCTTGGGTTAGTGCCTAGCTTGATTGTTTTAGCGTTGATACTTATTGACGGTGGTGTGTCAGAGTTCTTGGTTAGAATGCAACTTAGCCTGTTTGGCTTAGCCTCATTGGTGTTTTTTCTTGTAGGTAGTGCTGCACATACAATGATAGATGAGGGTTAACAAAGCATTTAAGAGTGATTCGCAACGTTTGGCATTTTCGCTTCGCTCAAGTATAGCCAAACGTCGCTCACACCTTAATGCGGCGTTATGCCTTAGGAGGTAAATTGAAAAATCATGCAAATGTTTATTTCGACGAATCAGGTTTCACGGGGAATAAACTGTTAGATGCTCAGCAACCTGTTTTTTGTTATGCATCTGTAATCACAGAAGACGAAGAAGCAAAGTCGCTAGTAGAGCACATAATTAAAAAGTATAAAATTCAAAATGGTGAGATAAAAGGTGGAAAGCTTGTAAAGAAAGTTAAAGGACGTCGTGCAATTGACGAGATACTTACTGCATTGCATGGAAAAATGAAAGTATCAGTATCAGATAAAAAATATGCATTAGCAGGAAAGTTTTTTGAGTATATCTTTGAGCCTTCCCTTGCTCGTATAAACTCAGTTTTCTATCAACTAGATTTTCACAAGTTTGTTAGCACTATGCTCTACATTGAACTTGTTAGTAACCAAACTGCAGCAGAAGACCTGTTCGAAGAATTTGAAGAGCTAATGCGGAGCGGTGATTTCACTAACTTGAAATTGCTGTTTGGGGGGCACACTGGTGACAGGCTTACACAAACCATGGAGTACATACTTACATTTGCTGTGAACAACAAAGCAAATGTGGAAAAAGAACTCGATGGTTATATCGGTGAGGGGGCTGGTAAATGGAGTTTGGATCTAACCAATACTAGCTTACATACCTTGCTGGCAGATTGGGGGCAGACCTACGACACTCTAACGGCATATTGTGACAAATCTAAACCTCTAGAGTCAGATCATGAGGTTCTAGATGCTATGGTTGGTAGAGAAGACAGAGTTTATTCGACATTTGGTGATCAAAGCTTCCCTATAACCTTCAACCTTACTGAACCAATCATCCTTGTTGACTCATTAGATTACGCAGGAGTTCAACTCGCAGACGCTGTAGCAGCTGCGTTTTCGTATGCATGTAATCGTGACAATCAAGATGAATTTGCTATTAAATGGCGTGGTTTAATTGAAGATGTCGTGACTTATGGAAGTGTATTCCCTGATTTTGACCATATAGATCCTAGTAGAATGGAAGCTCAACGAAATGGCATGATTCTTCAGGAGTTAGCTCGTCGTTCAGAAAATAATGAGGACTTATTGTTTGGTATTACTGATTTTGTTCAAGGTGCTACAGCATTTTTAAATAGTCCGGAATTTAAGTTGGCACAGGCATAACAAAGCATTTAAGAATGATTCGCAACGCTTGGCATTTTTGCTTCGCTCAAGTATAGCCAAGCGTTGCTCACACCTTAATGCGGCGTTAGCTTACTAAGTATCAAATTAACAATTATGAAAAAGGAGACATTTTGGTCTGGGCAATAATCACATCGGTAGCGTCATTGGCAAGCATCGTCGGGTTGGCATTTCAGCTCTATCAGCATAAAGAAAAACCCTTAACGTATGCATTGTTATCTGTTGCCTTAGTTACTTCAATTGTTTCAGGAGTTCTTTGGGCAGAGAGTAGGTCACTCGATATAGAAAACCAGAAATTAAAGGCTGCTCGCTACCAAGCCGAAATGTTGTACACAAGTTGGCCGGATCCTGATGATTTCAATTTTGTGTCTGGTGGTGAGTTTAGAGGGATCGTGCTTTCTGGTATGGCATTTTTGGAAGCTAATAGAGAGTTGTTTCCTGAAACCTATGAAACAACTAAACATTTAATGTTTACTGAACTAAAAGCATCAACCGATGATGAACCTAATTACGTAGCTAAAAGGAGCAAGTTACAAGAAGCAGCGGAAGCAATGGTTTTAACCATAAAAACGATCAGAGTGCCTCCTAGCTCGTAAGCTAACAAGGCATTTAAGAGTGATTCCCAACGCTTGGCATTTTTCATTCCATCGTTGGGTTTTGTGTTTACGGTGGTATGGTTAAGTTTCGTGGTAGCGCTGCTCACACCTTAATGCGGCGTTAGCTTGCCTGCTATTTCTCATTTACTTCGCAGCTCTAAGTGAGATAATTACGTTTTAATATCTAGAACCTTGAAATGTCTCAAAATACAGATGTTCCTGCTCTTTCTGGCGCAGCAATTGCCGGTACTGTTTCAGTTTTTATGGGTAGTGGCTCATATGGCGTTATCAGCGCTATTATTAGTTTAACGCTGATGGTGTTTCTTAAAACTTACTCGTGGCATGCTGCTGACACAAAAGAAAAGCAGGTTGTATATTCGATGGTGTTTGCATTGGTTGCATTACCATTTGTTGCAACGATTTTGGAGGCTATTTTTTATTGTAGTCCGTTTATTGGTATGGTTTGGGAGTCCTCTTGCCTTGTGGAGTTCGGCAGGCAACCAGGTACATGGGTCACCGATACTCATATAGCATTCTCATGGGTAGCCATATTCATAATAGTATTTTTGGTGCGTAGGTATCAAAAAGCTAGCTAACAAAGCATTTAAGAGTGATTCCCAACGCTTGGCATTTTTCATTCCTTCGTTGGGTTTTGTGTTTACAATGGTAATGTTAGGTTTCGTGGTAGCGTTGCTCACACCTTAATGCGGCGTTAAGTGAATCGATGACCACCTGTTGCATATTTAACGAAAATGCGATAAGGTACGCCGTGTTGATTTGGTGGTGGCGCAGTTGGGCGCAAGATTACTTTTGTAATCTGGGGAGTTCGAATCTCTCGGCCACCGCCTAAATCTCTGGAGTATCCTCATGAATTACACGGTGAATCAATCTTGGAAGATACTGCTACCGCTGAGCCATCTGTCTCCAAATTATCTTCATGAACATCAACTATTTCAACGCCAAACGGGTAAGTCATTTTTGCGAAAAATTGGCGGCGGAATGGATAAGTTTCCAATAAGCCCTGAAATATTAAGACCGACTATTGTTTTTGATAATGAAATAAATAAAGTTGCACGCGCTTTAGGCTTGAAAGGCAAAAGAATGCCTTACGAAACAGCTAATGGAACATTAAATGTAAATATCCATTATTATTTTGAAAAATATATAGTCTTAGATGTGGTTTTCAAGCAGAGGATATCTTTTGGAGATATTTCTCTTCTACAAAAGTCTCGATTAAGCAGCTACCCAGAAATTGAGAGCTTAGTGCTTGCTATCGCTGGTCTCATTGTTTCAGGGAATCAACAGTCATACTCGCCTCTAACTTCTATTCCTACTATAAGGTGTTTTAGCATTCAAAGTCTTGATGATAATCAGTTTTCAAATATGGAGCTAGTTGAAGCTTTAACGGGTCATATTGAACCAACTCAACGAATTATTGACGATGTTTTGGCTAGGAATAGTGGGCATCAGACTAGTGGTCCCATAATTACATTGATCGATAAGCAAGGTGTTATTCAATTTATTCCTAATAAGCCTAAATTGACCAAGGATGCACTGCAAAAATATTCTAGCTGTTGTAACTTACTGGAGCTAATGCTTGTCATAGAACAATCTATTAAAGATGGTCATTTAGATTCAAATAATGTGTTCCTATCAGCACTCAAGAGTTTGGTTGAAAAACCTGAAGATATAGTGAAAAGCTATACTGCCCAAAGAACAATAAAGCAATATTCCAAAGACTTTCACCTTGAAAGCCGATTGTCTGATTTAACTAAAAAAATCGAGCTAGCTTCGTCAGTTTTGATATCAGAAAAGAAAACTCTGAGGAGAGGCTGGGACGAGTTTTATGCATCAAATGATTTTTTCCAAGTTTTGTTTACTGCTTTAGTTGCTGGGCTGGTTACTGGTTTCGGCATATTGTGGGCATTCTTAAAAGGGCTCTGAATTCACTTAACAAAGCATTTAAGAGTGATTCGCAACGCTTGGCATTTTTGCTATGCGTTGCGTTTTGTGTTTTAAGTGGTATGCGGGAGCTTCAGTATGACGTTGCTCACATATATGGTCTCCCCCTGTTTTGCAAGTCAGTAGCGTGATTAAAAGCGCAGGTTAACTTCCATATATACGGCCTGTTTTAACGGTTATTGCCTTGGCCAAGATGAGGAAGTCGAACACGAAGTCCTAATCACCTTATCGACTTTAAAAGCCAGAGTGAGCAGAAGGTTTTCAACGTGTAGTATTTCTCCTGTTATTCATCTCACTACGTACTTTGCAAAGGGTGGTGTTTGCTGTTTTATGTTGGTTGGTACTCTTCGTTTTTTGTTGTGACGGCCCATGCTATCCGCATGAGTTTGTTCGCGAGTGCGACCGCAGCGCGGTTGGGTCCTCGTCGTTCTTGTAAATCAAGCATCCATTTACTGAGTTTGTCGGATTTAAACTTGGCTCGTCTCAAGGCGGCCCTCGCTCCATGCACAAGTAAGGACCGAATGTAAGTATTACCGCGTTTCGTAATACCGAGAAGCATCACATTGCCACCCGTTGTATCTTGCCTTGGAACAAGCCCCATCGCAGCGGATGCATCTCTGCCCGTTTTAAACTGTTGCCCTGAACCAAGCCATACCGCAACAGCTTGGCTAGTGAGTGGCCCAAAGCCAGGAATAGACATCAATCGCTTGGCATTATCGAATTGTTTGATGGTTTGGTTGAGCTTGTCTTCAAACCACTGGATTTGTTCATCGATATATAGATAGCGTTCGTACTGGCGTGACAGAAGTTCTCGCAATATGGGCGATAGCTGATTTTCGGCGTCCTCTAGCACTTGGGGAATAGTTTGTCTGAACGAGGGTTTCCCTTTGGGAAGAACAATACCGTATTCGGCAATAAGGCCTCGAACTTGATTAATCAAACGGGTTCTTTCCGTTACGCATAATCTACGCACCCTAACTGTGATTGTTAGGGTGTGAATATTATTTCAAATGATTCTGAGGCAGTTGCGATTGACCAAGACAGCAACGATCAGAATAAAGCCGTCTTCTTTGGTAAAGTAGGCAGTGTGCTTACCAACAGGGAAGTAGAAGCCACCAAGGTACAACTCATCACAGTTTCTTCCAACTGCTGGATTGTCAGCGAGCATTTGAAAAGCAGTTAGTAGGTTGTCTCTATAGCTATTCCATTGGAGTTCAGAAAAGTTCGTAACGGTGTAGCTTTTAATTTTGCGTAAATGGCTTTGTGCTAATTTGCTTAGCTTATATTTGTTCGTTTGCATACTCTAAGTTACAGACTCTTCAAGAATGTGTCGCCATCAACGGCATTACCTTGTGCTAGGTCTTCGTTTGCTACCTCAAAGCAATGTTTAATGTAATCAGCTTTCATGGCTTCAAGTTCTTCGTAGTCCTGAATAGACATAACAACGACAGCATCTTTGTTGTTTTTGCTAATTTTTACAGGCTCTCGTTGAGCACTAAGAAGTAGTTCGCCAAAATTACGTTTAGCGTCATTTGCTGTTAATGTATGCATGTTAAAGGTCCAAACTTGAGTTGCTAGTAAGAATATAATCGTTTGTGCGAAATGTTCAATTTAATTAAATCGTGCGATTTGTGTGAAGGTTAAACTAGCAATTCTTAGCAAGGCGTTAGCCGTCATGGAGCTTGATATGCTCAAAGTGATAGAATAGTATCACTTTAGTATTCCTTTGGAGCAGCTCTCATGAAAGTAGAACTAGTTACATCACTCAAACGTCAAGCAACTAAGATCCTCGCCGATCTCCACGACACCAAAGAGCCAGTGTTAATTACTGAGCATGGTAAGCCATCCGCTTATCTCGTTGATGTTGATGACTACGAGTTTATGCAAAATCGTTTAGCTATTCTTGAGGGTATTGCACGAGGTGAGCGTGCGCTAGCTGACGGTAAAATGATAAGCCATGATGAAGCCAAGGACAAAATGTCAAAATGGCTAAAATAATCTGGACTGAACCAGCGTTATCTGACCTCAACGATATCGCTGAATACATCGCACTTGAAAATATCGTAGCTGCAAAGCAGTTAGTGCAAACGATCTTCTCCAAAGTCGAACGCCTACAAACTTTCCCTGAGTCAGGTCGTATTCCACCCGAGCTAGAACATCTAAGTTATCGTGAAATTGTCGCTAATCCATGTCGTATTTTCTATAAACAAGATGGTGACAAAGTGTTTATTCTGTTTGTTATGCGTGTAGAGAGAGATTTGCGTAAGTTCCTGTTGAGTAAGCAGTAACCTTTGGAAATGAGCGGCTAACATGAGACTATAGCGTCGATTGCTTATGCTTTCATTCGGCATGGCGCCATGACTCAATATCGAGTGCTATTTGTTCAACGCACCACCCCCAAACCATTCATCACTTTACTCAATTCTAATTTTGACCATCGATTACCAAATTTATCTTCGATTTTTTCACATCTAGTGTTAACTTGAACGCCATTACTTGAATTTCAAAGGGTTGTGACTTTCATGTTCTCACACTTACCAACACCAACACTGGATCCTATTCTTTCTCTTTCTGTTGCTTACCGTAACGATTCTCGCGAAAACAAAGTCGATTTAGGGATTGGCGTATACAAAGATAGCCAAGGCCAAACGCCGGTTATGAAAGCGGTTCAAATGGCGCAAGATGTTGTCGTTGAAACGCAAAAAACAAAGGCGTATGTAGGCCTTGCTGGCTGTGAAGAATTCAACCAAGGCATGGTTGATTTGCTTCTCGATGGCACTTCAGCAACCGACCGTGTTGCCGCTATACAAACACCAGGTGCGAGTGGAGCACTGCGCATGCTGGGCGATTTAATGAAAGTCGCACAACCAGATACCACGGTTTGGATTTCAAACCCAAGCTACGTTAACCACCAGCCTGTGATGGAAGCGGCTGGCCTAAAAGTGAAAAAGTACACTTACTTTAGCCCAGCGACAAAACAGGTCGATACCGCAAGAATGCTAGAAGAACTGTCACTAGCAGGCCCTAACGATGTGGTATTGCTTCACGGCTGTTGTCATAACCCAACAGGGGCAGACATCGATTTCGCCGCATGGCAAGAAATCACGAAACTGGCTCAGAAGAATGGTTTCACACCGTTTGTCGACATTGCTTACCAAGGCTTTGGTGATGGGCTAGAAGAAGACGCGAAAGGCCTGAAGTTTATGGCTGATAACGTTGAAGAAATGCTGATTACTACGTCATGTTCAAAGAACTTTGGTTTGTACCGTGAGCGTACTGGCGCAGCGATTGTAGTGGGTAAAAACGTACAAGATGTGGCTAACGCGAAAGGTAAGCTGCTTACCCTTGCTCGCGCTACTTATACTATGCCACCTGATCACGGTGCGGCTTTGGTGAAAACCATTCTGCAAGACCAAGAGCTAACGCGCGTTTGGAAACAAGAATTGAGCGAAATGCAGCAGCGTTTGCTTAACCTGCGTCAAACATTGTGTAACGATTTGAGAAATACGCACAAAACGTCACAGTTCGACTTTATCGAAAGTCACAAAGGCATGTTTACTGTGCTAGGCTTTACACAAGAACAAATGGCGCAACTACGTGAAGAATATGGAATTTATGGCGTTGGCGATGGCCGAATCAACATCGCTGGCCTGTCTGAACAGCACATTCCTTACGTTGCAGAAGCCATCGTAAAAGTAGCAAAATAATAAGTTTGACTGGGTGATTATATGAATAAACCATGGAAAGTATTGCTTCCGTTAATGTTAAGTGGTGGTTTGGTAGCCTGTTCGACAACTGGGCAAGCGCCAACAGAGCCTCAAGACAAGCCACAGATTGAAGAACCACAGGTAGAAACACCGGAAACTAAGCCTGAAGTCAAACCAGAAGAGAAGCCGGAAGTTAAGCCAGAGCCTAAACCTGAGCCGAAGCCAAAACCAAAGCCTCAGCCGACCAAAACTGAAGACGGCAAACTGATTCTGGGTGAGGAAGAGTGGGTTTTCATTCCGGGTTTAAAACAAAGCTTCAAAGCGCGTATCGATACCGGTGCGACAACATCTTCAATCAGTGCGACAGAAATCGTTCCGTTTGAGCGTGATGGAAAAGATTGGGTTAAGTTCAAGATTGATCACGACGGCAAGCAGAGCAAAGAAATCGCTCTACCAGTTCAACGCTGGGTGAAGATTAAGCAAGCGAACAGCGACGAATCGGACAAACGCCCTGTGATTATCGCTTGGGTTCAAGTGGGTGATCTGAAAGAAAAAACAGAGTTCACACTGGCTGATCGCACGCATCTTACGTACCCACTTCTAATGGGCCGTAGCTTCTTCAACGATGTCGCGGTTGTCGATGTCAGCAAGAAGTTTGTTCAGCCTAAAATCACTAAGTAATCGTGATTTATTGATAAGAAAAAGCGCCGAAGTTCGGCGCTTTTTTGTTTCTGGCGTTCGTTTAAATTAAACGAATTGGATACTACCACTTCTGATCAAACTGAATACCGATGTCTGGCGCGTTTGGGTCGTCGTCAAACGGGTGTTCAGCCCGATCCCTTAGCATCTCAAGCTGATTTTCAAGCATATTGACAGTATCGTAGTCGCCTTCAGAGCATGCGATGTATATCTGTTGCTCCAATGCTTCAATGCTATCTCTTATACCCATAAACCACCTCCTAGTTGCATACCAGTGGTACGAATCGCTGGTATTAGCTAGTTGCACGGTTCTACTTATTCTAGAACTAGGATAGTGCATGTCTGAAGATTATTCATAACGAATTATTTGTTATTTTGTTCTGATAATTTCAGTGAATGTAAATAAAAATATCGCCTATTGATAGATATCGCAGTTTATCAATATTTTACGATAGCGTGACAAATCCAAAGGGTGGGGCTTTACCATCCAGAAAAATCAACAAATGGAATGTGTGGTTCAGGATGAACATTACCTATCGTCAATTGAAAGCGTTTGTCGCGCTGGCGGATACGCAAAGTTATACGTTGGCTGCTGAAAAAGTCCATGTTACCCAATCGGCATTAAGCCAGATGGTCAGAAAGCTATCGACTCAAGTTTCTTGCGAGCTGGTGGAGCAAAGAAACCGACAAGTGGTATTAACCGAAGCAGGGGCTTCGTTTTATCTTGAAGCCAGCATGATCGTGAATCGATTAGACAAATGGGAACAAGACAACAAAGCGCGCATGCAAGGGAAGCACGAGACGCTAGTGATTTCATCGCTTTATTCAATGTGTGCTTCTTTGGTCCCGCAAACTATTCATAGCTTAAAAGAACAGAACCCGTTGTTCTCTTTCCGCTTGATTGAGGAGAGGGTAGACGACATCAACAGCTCTGTTTTAGATGGACGAGCAGACATTGGCCTAGGCACGCCACCTAACAATCCACAGTTGAATTTCGAGCCTCTGTTTAGGGACCACCTATGTTTTGCATGTAAGGCAGGGCATCCGCTTACCAAGTTAAAAGAGGTGAGTTGGCAGCAGGCTCATATGTATGCGTCGATCGGTATTAGCCCGGGGAACAGCCTACGAATTCTGGCGGACCAAGCTTTTATGAATGCAGGCTTAGCGTATGATCCGGAAGTGTGCGTGTCTCATACTTCAACGCTGCTTGGAATGATTGAAAGCGGGTTAGGCTCGTCGATTCTCTCTTCCACCATCGCGCAGCTGCATGCCAATGAGCAACTTAAATTCATCCCGATTGTCAGGCCGGTTCAATACCGCTCGATTGGCATCATTACCAAAAAAGAAACTCATCGGCAGATTACCGATGAGTTCATTTCAGGGTTGAAGAAGAAAGTTGTTTCGCTAGCGAATTAAATTGGCCCCACAGGCAAACCCGTTAACGTAAAGAGCAAGAACATTCCGCCCCATACCGTGAATAAGATAGCGGCGTAAGGAATCATCATGGCTAAGAAAGTGCCAAACTTAACGTTCGAGTTGTATTTGGCGATTAAGGCCAAAACCATTGGAATATAAGGGTTTGTCGGCGAAATGATGTTGGTGGTCGAATCCGCAATACGGTAGGCCATTTGTGTGTATTCTGGAGAGATGTCCAGCAACATAAACAGCGGAATAAACACTGGCGCCATGATGGCCCACTGAGCAGAACCGCTAAAGACGATAAGGTTCATTACCCCTGCTAATAGCATAAACGTCGCAAGCATCAACAGCTTTGGCATTTGAATATGAGACAGCGTTTCAGCACCATTCACCGCCACGTAAACCGCTAAGTTCGACCAGTTAAACCAAGCGATAAACTGTGCGATAACAAACACTAATACAATGTAACCCCCAATACCATTGAGCGAACGTGCCATTAGCTCGGGAACGTCACTTGGTTTGGTGATCACTTTGGCTTTAATCCCATAGACGATAGCGTTAAGAATAAAGAACGCCATGATGATTGGAATGATTCCAGACAAGAATGGAGAAGGCACTAACCCTCCATCTTCGTTACGCAGAGGCGAGCTTTCAGGTGCGATGAGTGCAATACACACGCCAATGAACAGCACGGACGCAATGCCAGACCACTTCAACGCTGATCTTTGTTCTTCACTCACCTGATACTTCTCAGACTCTTCGGTGTTTTGGTTCGATTCTGAGATTTGTTTGTCGAACTTAGGTTCTATGTATTTGTCGGTGATAATGGTTCCGGTAATCACCAAGAGCGGCACACTGATCAGCATGAAGTACCAGTTTGCAGCAGGGCTGACTTCAGTCGGCGCAATAATGCTCGCCGCTTCAGTAGATATTCCGGAAAGCAGAACATCTGTACCTGCAATAAATACGTTTGCGGTGAACCCAGCCGCGACAGCAACAAACCCCGCAGCAATGCCCACAACAGGGTTGCGGTTCGTTGCCGAGAAAATTATCCCTGCGAGCGGCGGCACCAAAATGAATGCCGCATCTGACGCTAAGTTGCCGATAATACCGGTGATGAAAATGGATGCCGTGACAAACTTTTTCGGAGCGTTTAACAGAGATTGTTTGATTGCTGAATCAGCCAATCCCACTTCCTGTACCAAACCCACCGCAAGCATCATCGATAGCACCAAACCTAATGGCTTAAATGCGATGAAGTTGCCTATCGCGGAATTGAGCATGTATACCAATCCATCTCCACTCAATAGGTTTTTGACTGCGACCTCGTCTTGAGTGAGAGGGTGGATTACGCTTCCTCCAAACTTAGCGACAATCCATGACAGAGCCATAATCGCCAAACAGAGAAAGATGAACATATAGAATGGGTGGGGAATTTTGTCTCCAAATTTCTCGATCTTATTGATGATTGGAGTGCCGCTCTTTGTGTAGTTGTCCTTAATAACCTGAGTCATATTGGCATCCTTTGACAATAGTTTCCTAGTTTAGCTCGCTGATTACTGTTGATTGACCAGTGATATGAAGTAGGCGGCACCAATGGGAAGAATGGTGTTGTTAAAATCGTAATTTTTATGGTGAAGGCCGATGTTTTTGCCATCCTCACTTACGCCGTTACCGATAAACCCATAGCACCCCGGTACGTGTTGCAGGAACATGGAAAAATCTTCACTGGCAAGCAGGGCTTCGCATTGGCTGTCAACCTCTGGGCTTGTATGTGAAATCGCTCGCGCTGCTTGTACGGCAAGCTCTGTTTGAGTTTCAGTGTTAACCGTTGGCGGGTGAGAAACCGGACCTAAATGAAATTCTGCTTCCATCCCATAGGCTTTGGCCGTGTGCACTACCAGAGTGTTTAGCTGCTCAACCAGTCGATCGCGAACCTGTACCGACAAGGTTCTAAACGTGCCGCTCATTTCGGCCACATCTGCAATGGCGTTGGTTGTTTCTCCACAATGCAACTGCGTGACAGAGACAACCACTGGCTCAAACGGGCTGGTGGTTCGGCTGACTAACGCTTGGATGCCTTGATAAATATGGGTAGCCACAAGCAGTGGATCTTGAGTATTTTGGGGAATACCTGCATGTCCGCTTTTGCCTTTTACTTTGATAAAAAGGCGATCGGAGCTTGCCATAATCGGGCCTGATTTAAAGGCAAAGTGACCGGCAGGGATACCCGGCATGTTATGCAGGGCATAGCATTCATCGATTTGGTAATCTTCGATAACGCCGTCTTCAATCATTTTCTTCGCGCCGCCCACACCTTCTTCGGCAGGTTGGAAGATCAGCACTACTTTTCCTTTGAAATCGCGGTTCTGGGACAAGTATTTTGCCGCGTAAAGTAGCATTGTAGTGTGTCCATCGTGGCCACAGGCGTGCATTTTTCCGTCATGGCAAGAACGGTGGGCAAACTGGTTGTCTTCGTGAATAGGAAGCGCATCCATATCGGCTCGTAGGCCAATGGTTTTACCATCTCCGGCATTGCCCTGAATGGTCGCAACCACGCCGGTTTTGCCATATCCGGTACTGATGTCGGATATTCCGTATGATTCGAGTGTGGTCGCAACGAGCTGTTGAGTTTGGTGTTCTTCGAAACCGATCTCTGGGTGTTTGTGAAGTCTGTGCCTGATTTCGATCATCTCAGGTAGCCACGCTTCAAGTTGATTAACAATATTCATTACTGCTCCATTTGTTAACAATCTGTAAACATTAAATGGTACAAATGCTCGTTAACCAAGTTGGATTCGTAATAGGTGCAGTAGCGTTGTTAATAGTGAGAAGAAAGTTGCTCAAGGAAGTAATATCCCTAGTGCGGCTTAGAAAGTTATTCCATTACTTTGGACACGACTTGATTCCGCCCATTTTCTTTTGCGCTGTATAACGCGTCATCGGCGGCTTCATAGAGTTGTTCCATAGAGTAAGCGCGCATATTGGTGGTGACTAGACCGAAAGAGGCTGTGAGCACATTAGAGGCCTTGCTGTACTTATGCTCCAGTTGTAAATCTTCAATTGCCTTTCTGATCTGCTCAACAAACTTTTCAGCTTGCGATGGTGATAAACCTGAGAAAATAAGTCCGAACTCTTCCCCACCTAAACGGAAGCTGAAATCAGAGGCTCTATGACAATGGGTTTTGAGAGTATTCGCAATAGAAATAAGCTGACTATCGCCGTTATGGTGGCCGTAGTTGTCGTTGTATTGTTTGAAGTAATCCACATCTAGAATGACGAAACTGAGCCACTCTTCCGCCCGTTGAGCACGCCTGATTTCATCGGGCAGTATTTGATTGTAATGGCGTCGGTTAAAAAGCCCTGTTAAAGGATCGGTAATTGAGAGCTTTTCAATTTTGCTCTTTTCATGGCGAAGTTGCTGTTCAATCTGCTTGCGTTCTGTGACTTCATTGTTGAGCTTGAGGTTAAGGTTAGACAGCTTATGTGTCCAATAGCTCAGGAGTGCCAGCACCAGTAGGGCGGCCAATACAATTTTCCATACTAAGTTATAGTCGACGCCGTGCTCATATCGAACCGTTATCCAGCGTGAATAAATGGCTTTCTTTTCCTCTTCTGAAAGTGAATCCAATGCCTTTTGAAGAATGCTATGGAGTATCGGCCAATCATTTCGTGCCGCCATACTGAGGTCAAAGCGATACGGGGTGGCTCCTGCAACTTTCAGGTTGGTGTAGCCCTCACGTGTCATCACATAGTTGGCGGTTGCGATGTTACCGACGTAAGCGGCAACTCGACCAGTAGACACCGCCTCGAGTGCATCGGCAACGTTACGTGCTTCATAGAGGATGATTTCGGGGTGATTTTCTCGTAGCAGTTCGTTTGAGGCATACCCTTTGACCACGGCAACTTCTTTACCATTGAGTGAGTTGAGATCGGCGATGTAGTGGCGCTGTTGATTAGTGATGATTAACATCGGAAAGCTAAGGTATGGCCGCGTGAAGTTGAGGTATTCTTTACGGTTCGGTGTAATCGCCAAAGCGGGGTAAATATCGAGCTCTCTTCGTTTCGATGCTTCAACCACTTCCGACCAACTCATGTCGATACTTGGCAGCAGTTCTATTCCCAGTCGTTTGGCTATGATTTTGATGTAATCGGCCGCCATGCCTTGATATATCATGTCTTCATCAACGTATTCAAAAGGTGGCCAGTCGTTATCAATCGCAAGTCGAAGGTAAGGGTGCTGTTTGAGCCATGCGACTTCCCTGTCGGTGAGTTTGAGGATATTACTGTTTTGATAATAAGTATCGAGTAGGTAGGTGATGCTGAAGTGGTACAGCTTGCCGCTTTCATTGGCTTTGGAAAGCGCCCGAAAATCGATGCGTTGCCAGTTGTCACCAATAAAGCTTTGGAACATGCCAATACTTTGATTATTAATGGCATACATGGATGAGCTAAATTGGGTAGACTCCGCCGCGAAGTCATTACCTTTTAAATAGTCTTCGAGTAAAACCAGCCCCCACGCGGCTTCAGTGAAGTGGCCGCCGACAGAAACATACGGAACGTCACTCTTCACAACCTCTAGCGCCTCTGGTAACCAGTCTATACCGCCAAGTATGATTGAACTCTCTGGTATCGAAAGCTCTTTCATTGCTTCAAGCGCCCCAAGTGCTAATGAATCTGAGGCTGCCCAGACCATATTGATCTTTGGGTTAAGTTGGAACTGCTCTAAAAAGTGTGATTTTGCTTCTTCTCGGCTCCAGTTCGGGCCAGAGTCGACTTCGCCTACCACTGAAATGTGCGGCTGGTGGATCACATATTGGTAGAGCCCATAATTTCGCTGCTGAGCCGACACTTCTTGCATGTTCCCGTTGATGACCAGCATGTTAATGGATTCAAGTTTCTGCGCTTTGGCTTTGATCAGTAGTTGCTCTGCAAGCAGGGAGCCGGCCTTTTGGTCATTAGGCGTGACACTGCCAATCCAATATTGATATTTGGTGCGAGGAAGGAAGTCATCGGAAACAAATCCGGTATTGTAGAGGATGCTTGGGACTTTGTAGCGCTCAGCAATAGAGAGGATCTGTTCGCCAACCTGCTCATAATTCATGAACAATATGCCATCAATACCTTGTTCGCACGCCTGTTCGACCTGCTTTAACATGGCCTGAGATTGGTTATTGGCGTCATAGACTCGCAACTCAATACCGAGATCTTCAGCAGCCGCTTGTGCAAATTGTATTTGTGATTGCCAAGCCGCAGTTTCACTTCGTGGTACAAACAGTGCAATTTCTGTAGCCAAAACCTGCAATGGTAACGATAAACAAAGAAACAGAATTATTTGAGTCTTCATTGGCTCGGTTAATACGCTGGCTTTTTTCTAGTATAGCAGCGGTTTTTGAGCTTTAAGCGCTGCGTTTGGAATAGGGGGACTTTAATTGGAGAGTTGTAAAGTGGCCTATTAAGGTATTGTTATGCTGCTGGTTTCTTATTTGTTCAAAAGTGGATCAGCTACGTTGGACATAAAAAAGCCTCACTACATAAAAGCAGTGAGGCTTTGGGTTGCGTTACTAATATCCAATCGAAAACAAAGGCGTTTTCGCTCTAATCACTATCTGTTTTCGAAGCGGTTATAGTCCAGCAAACCGAACTCGATAGGTTGATCTTTCTGATACCAAGTATGAACACGGTCGCTGAACGGCCAGAACTCAGGCGAGCTTCGGCGAATGGCGAAACGGTCTAACAGTTTCACGTAGTCTTCTTCTGACTCGAGTGTTTGCAGCGCCTTCACTAATTCCGGAATTTCATCTTCCTTTAAGTTCAGATACGCAGCAGGGTAGCTGCCGATTACACCGCGAACAAGCGTGAGATCATCGTTGGCAATATCGCGATTGCTGTCTTCATCAAACAAGCTAGAAATATTAGTGTGAGCATTGTTATGCAGCAGGGTAAAGAGTTGGTCTTCACCACTGTTCGACTCAATCATCAGCATCAAGATTTGAGGAACATAAACTAACCCTGCACCTTTGATGTTGTCGATGGTTTGCAGAGCTGCCTCGTTCTTGTCGCTAAATCCAGTTTGTTCAATCGCATATCGATTAGACAGGACAGGGCTTAGCTGAGTTTTAAGAATATCGTACAGTTCTGCTTTCGGGTCATCGGTTTGATACGGCACATTAGATGGTTGATCAAACGGTTTAACGTTACGTTGCAGGAATTTACTAAACTGAGGGCTTTGGTCTTTATACCAGCTAGAGTGTTCCTCATGACGCATGTCTTTTGGTAGCAATGAGATAAAGTTGCTTTCACCTTCTAAACGCAAGAAGTCCATGAACATGCGGGTAATTAGCTGGTGGCCAAAGTTGCCATACACATCGAATCCTGCCACTAATAAGTAGTGAATTCGCTCTAGCAATGCGTAATCCAAAATCCAAGCTGTTTTAGGTGGTTGGCCTACTAGGCCTTGCACAACCGATGCACTGTCGAAATGGCGGAAAACCGTAAGTGCAGCGTTAGGGTTAGTCCCGTTGCCTGTCCAAATTACATCGGTTGTGAGGTGTTCACCGTTCTTAAACCAATTGTTAGTGAATTCAGCTTTCGCTTCGAGGAAACGCGCCTGTTGACGTGAGTATGTTACCCAGTTTGAAACTGGCACTGTATTGCTTTCGAGTTCACCTGGTAGTTTAAGGTTGTCCGCTTGGCTGCGGTAAAACTCATTGATCTCTGGGATATCCGATTTTTCAGGGTCGACAAAGAATACCCAGAATCGGTCGTTAATAACGTTCAGAGCTAACTGACCACGACACACAGGGCCCTTAATGAATGCCATGATGGTGTTTTGGGCGTTGTCTAACATAAAGCTAAAGCGCGCTTTCACGGGTAGGTCGATGAACGCTGTCATTGGGTTTGCCGCCACTTTCACATCATAGCTCGGCAGGCGTTCTACGGTGTAATCTGCGTCAATAAACCACTCTTTCCACTTGAGCATACGTTCTTCGTTCAGAGCGTAGGGCATGTGAGTTTTATCAACGATGGTGCCTTGTTCTGGAACTAAGCGGTAGTAGACACGATTTACGCCCGGATCGTCGTATGGGCGGCGTGTGCTTATACGCTCTACCGGTTGGCCTGGTGGTGTTTTTGAACGAATCAAGGTGAAGAAGCGGGGCTGTTCGTTCAAGTCTGAGAAGTAGAGGTGAGAAAGGAACAGGTGCTCGTAGATATAGCGTGCAGCCAACTGATTCTTACGCGAACTCTTGTTTAACACTTGCTCATATTGTGCGACCAGTTTTTCTTGCTCCGCAGTCAGTGGAACGTGTTCATTCATGATGCCGCCATTTTGCAACCACGTCATGAGCGTGTTGTATTCACCTTTCTCTAGATTAGGCATACCGAAAGGCATTCCCCATGTCGGGTAGTCTTGTTCGTATTGAGCATAGGTTTCGATAGTCGGACATTCTTGTTGGCGGTCTATAGAGAAATCAAAGCCTTCCAACTGGTCTTGCTGTGGAAGTGGGTGATTCTCTTTTTGCATCAGCATACGAGCGACAAGGCCGGCTTCCATGTTTGCAGTAGGTGTTTGAATACGCTCGTTAAGAATTGGGTGGAAGCCAAGATCACGCCATTGCTCTGTGGATTCCGCATCTTCAAACAGTCGGGTAGGGTTCGCTGCGGTTAGACGAGTTCCTTGGTAGACGAGTTCTGGGTTTGCTCCACGATCAATCCCTTCAACAGAAGACATTTTCAATTGGCAAGGGGCATCGTAACAGGCATGGCAGACCACACAGCGGTTATCGATGATCGGTTTGACTTCATCCATAAAGAAATCAGCCTGAGCGGAATCTATGGGTGCTTGACGTTGCTGTACTTCTGGCTCGCCAAATAGTTCGTCATAATTCAAACCTGCGTAGGTTGCACAGCCGGCAAAAATCGTGACTAAACCAATGACTAAAAGGTTACGTAAATTCATAAAGTTAACGTTCAAAGAGAATTTTTTGTAATTAAAGCAGAACGTCAGGCAAATACCAAACAGTGATATTGATAATTTACATGAATTTGGGAGGGGAATAGCTGAATGAAGCGCATACAAAAAAGGCCGCTACAGAGGAGCGGCCAAAGTGGAACAACCGGATGGTTATTTCATTACTTTTTGACGTACTTGCTCAAGTTGATTCAATTTACCTTGAAGCATGTAAGTGTTTTGGTTGAAGTTACCCGGGTTAAGCACTTGGCTGTTCTGCATTGGGTAATCCGGGAGAGTCTTCATGAACTCTTGAACTTGATTGCCTACTGGTACAAACAACCACATGTTATCAGCCATCCAACGTAGATACATGCCAGATTCGTGTGGTGCTTTTTCAAACGGGTCTGCACGTAGGTGAACAATCTGTGGCCAGCTTGGTTGGAAACGTACTGCGTCGGTAATGTTACCGTCCATCACTGCAAATGAAATCTTGAAGTCGTTCCAACGCACAGCGTTTAGCTCAGCGTTAGCAGAGAAGTACAGTAGTGAATCACGAGGGCCTTGTTCTTCTTTACCTTCAAAGTAAGGCAGGAAGTTGTAGCCATCTAAGTGTACGCGCCAGTTTTTGCCGTTGTAACGTGCACCTTTGTCTGATGCTAGCTTCTCAACCACTTTGTCGTCGCCTGCTGCAGCAAGTAGGGTTGGGATCCAGTCTTGGTGTGCCATGATGTCGTTGATCTTAGTACCTGGTTCAATTACGCCAGGCCAGCGAACAAGCTGAGGAACACGCATACCACCTTCGTAAGTTGTACCTTTTTCTCCGTGGAATGGTGTTGCACCGCCGTCAGGCCAAGATACTGTCTCTGCTCCGTTATCGGTTGAGTAGATAACAATGGTGTTATCAGCGATGCCAAGTTCGTCTAGTTTGTCTAGTAGAACACCAACGTGGTCGTCGTGCTCTAACATGCCGTCTGCGTAGATGCTGATACCAGATTTACCTTGGTATTTTTCTTGTAGGCGTGTCCAAACGTGCATACGAGTAGTGTTGTGCCAGATGAAGAAAGGCTTGTCAGCTTTGACCGCTTTTTCCATAAAGGCTAGTGACTCTTCTAGGAACTCTTCATCTGCGTGTTCCATACGTTTACGAGTCATTGGGCCTGTGTCTTCAATCTTGCCATCGGCTGTCGACTTGATTACACCACGTGGGCCATAGTTCTTACGGAACTCTGGATCTTTCGGGTAGTAGTATGTCTCTGGCTCTTCTTCCGCGTTTAGGTGGTATAGGTTACCGAAGAACTCATCGAAGCCATGGTTAGTTGGTAAGTGTTTGTCTTGGTCACCCATGTGGTTCTTACCGAACTGAGCTGTCATGTAGCCTTGTTCTTTAAGAAGGTCGGCGATAGTTGGAGCCCAATCAGGAATACCGTGGTCAGAACCTGGCATACCAATGGTAAGCAAGCCAGTACGGAATGGTTCTTGGCCTGTTAGGAATGCTGCACGACCAGCGGTACAGGATTGTTGGCCGTAGTGATCGGTAAATAGTGCGCCTTCATTTGCAATACGGTCGATGTTTGGGGTTTGGTAACCCATAATGCCGTTGTTGTATGCGCTGATATTGTAGATACCAATATCATCGCCCCAGATTGCGAGAATGTTCGGTTGGTCAGCTGCTGCAGCCGCACCAGAGGCTGCTAGTAAACCAACACCGACTGCCACTTTGTTTATTTGGGTAGCCATAGGGACTCCAATGTGTTTTTGTGGTTGGAAAGACAAACCTTTCGAAAAGTAAGGTTTTGCTGGCTGCTAAATTAATCCCTTAGGCTGTAACTGTCGCTTTATAGTGACTATAACTATTTGTTATATCTCAAATGTAAGTGTTTGAATTTATGTGGTATTAAGGTTCTTCTGGTCGAATGGCTGCTAAAGGTTAGTGTTAACTGGGTCATACTCGGGACATTTGTCGTAGGTGGTTTGAGCGATGTGGAGGTGAATTGCTGGGGGAGTGCTAGTTAGAAAACTCGAGAGGTGGCTCCAAACCGTAATGAGCGTATATTTTAGAAATTTTGCCTTGTTCCCTTAGCAGCTTGATACGTTCATCAAAAATCTTAGCCAATGACACAGATTTTTCCGAGTTGGAGAATACAACGAACAGTTTCTCACCTTGCTTAGCGGGTTCAATCGAATAATCCGGATTATTGTAGGCAAAAGATTTTTTAAAATTAGATTGGTAGTCCAGCACGGCATCCACTCTGTTGTGCTCGAGTAGTTTAAGCGCTTGAGAGTAATCGTTGGTTTCTAGCGGTTTTAAACTGATACCGCTTAGAAAGTTGGTGTCAAAACTATAACCTCTTACCCAAGCTACGGTTTTGCCACTTAACATCTCGATGCCTAAAGTGTCCCATTCCTTTTTCAATCCGCTTTTGAATATGATACTGACATGCTCTTCAATGCTGAGGTGTTCTTTAGGGTAGATATAGTCGATTTTATGTTTCACAAAGTCATAGTAATCACCGACGTACGCATCAGCGGTCTTGGCTTTGACCATATGTTGAGCTCGCTTCCATGGAACTGTTCTCAGCGTAAGTTGAATCCCTAACGGTTCATAGACTGCCCTGACAATATCCCAATACACCCCAGTACCGTCGCTGTTGGTGTAATCAGGCCACTCCGCACATACCAGCGAAACGTTTTTAATGTCTTGTGACATCGCATTGAACGACAACATAACTAACAGGAAAAATAACGACTTAGCTTGCATACCCAAATAGATGGAAAGTGAATGTCTTGATTTAACTATAGAAGCTACAGGCGCAGATTAATAAGTACTACCACGACGAAGTGCCTACAATGAGGCGCCTATCACTACTTGAGTTCCAGCGCAGACTACCGATTCCCATAATCACTATAACCAATAGTTATCTCTGAATTTTTTAAAATTGAAGCTGACAATTTTATTCGCGTTAGATTGGATCTAAGAGGTTTCAATGAATCAGCTGCAGAGCAAAGTGAGTGAGCTCATCACTCGTGTAGAAAGTGACGTCATCGGCCAAGAACATGTTGTTCGTGCCTTAGTTATTGGGCTTCTCACAAATGGACATGTTCTATTAGAAGGCTTACCGGGAACCGCAAAAACACGTTCGGTAAAGTCACTAGCCAGCAGCCTAAATAGCCAATTCGGACGTGTTCAATTTACCCCAGATCTTCTTCCTTCTGACGTTACGGGCACGGAAAGTTACCAAGAAATTGATGGCAAGCCGCAGCTAAAGTTTCAGCCAGGCCCAATCTTCAGCAACATTGTGCTAGCGGACGAAATCAACCGTGCTCCTGCTAAAGTACAAGCCGCGTTATTAGAGGCGATGGCGGAATCGACTGTGACAGTGGGTGAGAAAAGTCATGTTTTGCCTGATTTGTTTATGGTGCTTGCGACGCAAAACCCTGTAGAACAAGAGGGGACTTACCCACTACCTGAAGCGCAGATGGACCGCTTCATTATGAAGGTTACCGTCGATTATCCAGAAGATGAAGCAGAGCGAGACATTATTCGTTTGGTTCGCGGTGAAGAGCTAGCGGAGAAAAGTTGTGATGCAGATTCGGATGTTCAAGGTGCACTAGACCCAAACACCATCTTAGAAGCTCGCAAGGAGCTAGCAACGGTGAATGTCTCGGAAATGGTTGAAAACTATATTGTTGCCTTAGTCATGGCGACGCGTAAGCCAAAACGTTACCCTAACACTGACCTAGAAAAATGGATTGATGTGGGTGCAAGTCCTCGTGCTTCCATTGCACTCGACAAGTGTGCTCGTGCACAAGCATGGTTGCACGGTCGCGATCATGTGTTGCCTGATGACGTGAGAGCTATCGCCCATAATGTACTCGGCCATAGATTTAGTCTGTCTTACGATGCATTGGCAGATGGCATTAGCCAGAAAATGGTGGTCGATTTACTGCTTGATCATGTTGCCATCGGCTAAGGGGCAAAGGCCATGGTTAAACCGGTTATCCCCACACAAAGTCAGTCGTTAGATCCTCGGCTGTATTGTGACTATGCGAGGTTAGTTAAGCTTCAAGCACAATCGCAGTCTTTCACTTTATTGCCGCAACTGAAAGCGGGAAGTGCGCTTTCAGGTCGACACCAATCTACATTTCGTGGCAGAGGATTAAACTTCGAAGAACTACGTCATTATCAACTTGGCGATGATATTCGAAATCTTGATTGGAAGGTCACACTGCGTACTGGGAAACCCCACGTGCGCAGCTATACCGAAGAAAAAGATCGCAATGTGGTGATTGTTGTTGATCAACGTAGCTCAATGTTTTTTTCCTCTGTTGAAGTCATGAAATCTGTGGTCGCAGCTGAAGTGGCAGCCTTGTGTGGATGGCGAGTTTTGAAAGACAGCGATAGAGTCGGTTTTCTTATCGCTGGAAATAACGGATTAAATTGGAGTAAGGCCAAACGCTCACAAAATGATTTATTGGCAAGGCTTAAGTTGCTGTCCAATATCAACCAAGAACTAAACGTGCATTCTGTTTCCGACAATACCCCAACGTTTTCTCAGATCGTGTCTTTACTGAATCGCCTCAAACTAAGGGCGTGTACTCTCGTTTTTATTAGTGATTGGTCTGATGCAGAGCAATCTGATGTGGATTTGCTCAAGCAGCTTCAGCAACACAATGACCTGCTCGCCGTGAAAATTAGTGACCCTTTTGAACAGAAACTGCCTGACGAAGCCGCCGATAGAGGCTGGGTAATGGGGGATGGTACTTATCAGTTGAGCGTGAATGAAGCTGCTGCACTTAATCAAGTGAATCAGCACTTTAGGCATAAACACGGTCACATCCAACAACAGCTAAGTAAGATGATGCGAGCACACCACATTCCGCTGGTGGAGCTTGATACATCAGGCGAACACCTAACACAATTTAAGAAAATGGTTGGGGGACGATGATGTCTGAACATATGCCTCCAAGTACCTACATATTACGTAACTTAATTGATGTAGAAGTACCAGAATCTGTCAGTTGGTTTCCTCAAACTATAGGCTGGAAGATCATCGCTGTGCTCCTTGTTGCTTTGCTTATCTACGCTGCTTATCTTGGCGTTAAACATTGGTGGCACAACCGGTATCGTACTGAAGCGATAGAGCAACTTAAGCTCATTAATCTCGAAAGTGCTTCATCTGAGCAAGCGCTATTTAACGTGACTAAGTCGGTAATGGTTTACCTAAACCCACAGCACGCTTCTTTGTATGGTGAAGCACTCCTTAATTGTCTGGATAGCTACTTACTGAGTAAGGGGCAAGGGCTGCCAAACCAAACTGACAGTTTTCGATTCACAACAGAGGTTGGCAGAAAGTGGATGCAGTCGCTGGTGCAGCCTGATTGTTCACTAAGTCTTGAAGAACGACAGTTGTTAGCGAGAGATTTGTCCTATTGGGTGAAGACACACCAAGCGGCGTGCTCCACTGACGTTTTAGAGTCAAAAGAGGCTTTAGAGCAGGGCTCAACCGCCAGTCAACGAAAAGGAGGGCAGCTATGAACATTGAATTGGCTCATCCATTATGGTTTGTCATCCTGCCGCTGCCATTGGTCGTCTACTGGCTGCTCCCTGCATATAAAACGAAACAATCGGCTACTAAGGTGCCTTTCTTCGCTCAGCTTGTCGAAGCGTTAGGTGAATCACCCAGTATGGGGGCGCAACAGCTTCGGCCGAGGTGGTGGCAACGTATTGTGCTGATTCTTTCTTGGGTTTTTATTGTAACGGCATTGGCTAAACCGATGACGCTGGGTACACCCATTGTTAAAGAGAGTATTGGTCGCGACTTGATGGTGATACTCGATTTATCGGGTTCAATGTCTGAGCGAGATTTTGTGTCTGACTCAGGTAAGAAAGTTGATCGTCTCGACGCGGCTAAACAAGTGTTAGAAGAGTTTGCCAAGCAACGCGAAGGGGACAGGCTAGGAATGATTTTGTTTGGTGACGAAGCGTTCGTGCAAGCGCCTTTTACAGCGGATCATCAAGCATGGCTAGAACTATTGAGACAAACGGAAGTGGCTATGGCAGGCCCAAGCACCAACCTTGGCGACGCGATAGGGCTAGCGATAAAGGTTTTTGATGATCAACAACAGGCGGAAGCGCCGAATGAACCAGAGAAAGAAAAAGTCGTCGTCGTGCTTACCGACGGTAACGATACAGGAAGCTTTGTTGAGCCAATTGATGCAGCAAAAGTTGCAGCGGTGAAAGGCGTACGCATTCATATGATTGCAATGGGCGATCCAACAACGGTGGGCGAGCAAGCTTTAGATATGGATACCATAAACCGGGTGGCGAAAGAAACCGGTGGGCAGTCTTTTGAAGCACTCGACAGACAAGCACTTGGCGAGGCGTATTCCGTGATTTCAGACATCGAGCCGCAGCTTTATGAAAGTACTACTTACCGCCCAAAACAGAGTATTCATCACTATTTTGTTATTGCGATTGTTTTGCTCAATCTTATCGCCTTTGGGGCGGTTACTTTGACGAAAAAGCTGCGCAGTCGAGCCATTAATATGGAATCGAGAAAGGAGCAAAATCATGTTTGATTTCTCTTTTGTAAGTGAAGTTATCAGCCAATTTCACTTTATTCGACCGTTATGGCTGATAACCCTGATACCGCTGTACATAGTGTTTTACTTACGTTTGCATGAAGGTAACGACAATCAACTCGCAGAGTTGTTGCCTGCGCATCTTAAAGCTGCATTAACCGTCAATGATCAGGGGTGGAAAAGGCAATTGCCGCTCAAAGTATTATTTGGTGGTTTACTTTTTCTAGTCGTTGTTTGCGCTGGACCCACTTAGCAGCGTGCGGCTTCGCCATTTGGAGAAGATAAAGCGACACTTTCTATCGTGCTTGATGTCAGCGAAAGCATGAAGCAACAAGACGTCGCACCTAGCCGACTAGAGCGCGCTAAGCACAAGGTTCATGATTTGCTTGAAACGCGTGAGGGTGGCCGAACTGGGTTGATCGTTTATTCGGGCTCAGCTCACACCGTAATGCCACCGACTCAGGATAAGCGCGTGTTTGCACCGTTTTTAGCTGCTATCGATTCGGACGTTATGCCTGTTGGAGGTAAATCTGCTGAAAAAGCACTTCCGATTATCAAAGATCAATTGGTTGATCTTCCGGGTAGTACGGTTTTGCTCATTACCGATGGCGTAACACCAAGCACTATCGAACATTTTAAACGCTACTTCTCTGAGCATGAAAGCCAATTACTCATTCTGGCAATGGGAAATCCCACCATTGATACGCAGCGACCATTGGATATGGCGTCGTTAGATAAACTCGCTGATGTTACCAACGGGCGTTTGGTTGAAGTGACTATCGATAGTACAGATATCGACGCGCTTGGTCGGTTTGTAGAAAGGCACATGCAAATGAACGGAGATTCTGCAATGCCTTGGGAAGACATGGGGTACCTGCTGCTTTTCCCAGCAGCGTTACTATTGATGCTTTGGTTTAGAAAAGGCTGGCTTGTACAGTGGAGTGCGTTGCTTATTGTGTCATTGCCTATGTTATCACCAAGCCAAGCTTATGCCTCTCAGGCGGCGGATGATACTTCAAGATATGAGCAAACAGTTGAACAATCGAGTGCAGAAAAAGCTAATAAAGGCGAACTGGAACGCCAAGAAAAGAGAAGCTTTAGCAGTCAAATTTACCAATGGTGGATGGACTTATGGTTTACAGCGGATCAGCAAGGGCAGCTGTTGCTTAATGATCAGCAATACCTCGAAGCAGCAAAGCATTTCTCAGATCCGATACGTAAAGGGGTGAGCTTTTATTACGCGCGAGAATTTGAGTTGGCTCATAGTGAGTTTATCTCCGCTGATAGCAACTTGGGTTATTACTATGCGGCCAGTGCATTAGCGATGCAACGTGAGTACATGGCCGCTCGTGGAGTACTTAAGGCCCTGCTAGATAAAGAAGACTTAGAACCTGCATTACGTGAAAAAGTGGCACATAACTACCAAGTGATTAATGCGTTGATAGAAGAAATTGACCGCGTCAGTGAAAGTCAAACTAACACCACAGAGAGCATGGAGGAGTCCATAGAGCTTGGTGACAACCCGAGAACCAGTGAAGGGGCAGAAGAGCAAGCAGCTGCCGAGCTAATGAAGCGTGAAACCTTAAATGCTAACGAAATATTAGGCAGTGAGGAGTTAGCGAATAAATGGCTGACTAGGGTTGAATCGGATCCGAAGTTATTCCTTCAAGCCAAATTTCATATTCAATACCGTGATCAGAAAAACCAATCAACAACGAAACAAGGTGAAACGGATGCTCAATAGAATATGTCGAAGTTATTTCTTACCTGTTCTTGTGGGCTTCGGTTTGCTGTTTTCAGGTGCAGTTCATGCTGCAAGCAGCTTTAAGAATGACACGGTCAAAGACAGTAAAACTTCGGTTGAGTTATCAGCCTGGGTGGGTGATAAAGCTGCAACGTCGCCGCAAACTTTTACTGTAAAAGAACAAATTATCTTGTCTATTGATGTGGGTACACCACGCTGGTTTACCAGCGGTACTCGTATTGGTGGGTTAGAAATGGCAGATGTGATTGTGAAACAACGCAATCCGATGGCAACCAATTATACCGAGCGCAGGCAAGGCAATACATGGTCGAAACAACGTTGGGAGCTGACGTTGTACCCTCAGAAAGCAGGGCAATATACGATTGCACCGATTGCGGTTGAGGTGACGGTGTCACTACCAAGTGGTCAGTCGAAAAATGTCACGCTCTATACCAAGCCAATGACGTTTGAGGTGACGACACCAAGTGGCATGATTGCGAAAGACGAAGCTTGGCTCAATGCAAGCCGTGTAGATGTGTCGCAGCAATGGCAAACGTCTACCGATGATCTCAAAGTTGGTCAGGCGATCACTCGAACCGTGACCTTAAAAGCGGATGACACATTGTCTATTCTTATTCCGCAGATGTTGTCACTCGATTCTCAAGATAGTTATCAAACCTATGTTCAGCCAGTCCAGTTCGATGATGGCCAAGAGCGGGGTAACTATCGTTCGGAGCGCATAGAGCAGCAAACTTACGTGTTGCAGCAGGGAGGTGAGATTGAGTTCCCTGCAATTGAGCTGAAGTGGTGGAACAGCGACAAGCAACAATTGGAGTTGGTGACCATTGAAGGGAAAACCGTTGAGGTGAGTCATACCTTAAGTTCATGGCTGTCTGCTTACTGGCTTTGGTTGGTCTGTTTGGGTGTATTAACCTTCACCTTGATTGTTGGTTTTTTTGTTGCTCGTAACCACATCAAAACCCATGGTGCGCCGGAATGGTGGACACTTAGAGTGGCGATTAAATCACATCGTTGGTCAGAAGCGCGTGTGACCATTTATCGCAAGTTGCGCTTACAACACCAAGAGGTAGAGTTAGCGAAACACCAAGGCAACGAATTATGGCAGGCAGAATCTCAGGCACTTCAATCTGGCAGTACAGAGTCGAAGATCTTTGTTTCATTGTGGCGAAATATAAAAGGTAAATCAGTGAGAAAGAGGACGCTTATTCCTAAAGCGCTAAAAAAGCTCAACGAGTGAGTTCAAACGGAACGGAAAGTATGAATTCATCGTCATAGTTTATGAATAATCCTCGAAAACAGTAAGTTAGTTCACTATCATTAGGGTTCTGGCTTACTGTTTCTTTATAGGATTATATGAAAAACACAGAACTCAATCTTATTCCGATTTTTGTCGCCATTTACGAAGAACTGAATCTTTCTAAGGCTGCAAATCGGTTGGATATCAGCCAGCCAGCAGTGAGTAAAGCGCTCGCTCGAATGCGAGACATATACGACGACCCTCTGTTTCATCGCAATACGTCTGGTGTAGAGCCTACTACGTTTGCAGGTGATATTTACCCTGCAATGTCAGCCGCGTTAAAAAACTATACTTCAACACTCAATGCCTCTCGTGACTTTGACCCAAAAGTGACGAATCGGATTTTCTCGATAGCTTGTGTGTCACCTGCAAATTATGACTTGATGCCTAAGGTGATGAACCTTATCAGCGAAGTCGCACCCAATGTTTCACTCGAAGTCCACCCGCTATTTACGGAAGATTATGAGTCCGACCTTAGATTACAGCGACACGATTTGATCATCGATATGACGCCAAGAGGACGAACTTCCTTAAAATACGATGTGATTTCTAACGAAAACTTAGTTGTGGTTTGTAATCAAGATCACCCAAGGGTAGACGACAGCATTACCATGGAACAATTTCTGGAAGAAGAACATGTGGTTGTGTCACGCTGGCATACTCGTCGAAGCCTATTATCATCAGATGATTTCGGTGATTTAGACCAAAGGAAGATTGTGTACCGAGCGGCAGGTGTTATTGAGATGTTCCCAGTAATACAAGGCTCGGAACGCATCGGAATGTTGCCTGAATCAACGGTTAACGACTTTTCTGAGCGTTATGGCGTAAAAGCAGTACCACTGCCTTTTGACTTACCCAATATTGATTTGTGCATGATTTGGCACCCCAGCCGTACCTCTGAATCGGGACACCGCTGGTTAAGAGATAAGATTAAACAAGCCGCCAAGCAGCGCATTAAGTAATAGTAAAAAGCCCATCAAACGATGGGCTTTTTGCTGAAAGAGGCGAAAGAGTTCTTCTAACCAAATCTACGCCAGTTACTTATCGCTGATCTCATCATGTTCGTTTTCGTGAATGTGGCGTATTAGTTTCGCAGGAGTGCCTCCGTATAGTGAGTCAGGTGGCACATCAGAGTTGACGACGGAATTTGCGGCGATAACGGAGCGAGCTCCGATTGTGACTCCTTGATTGATCACGACATTTCCACCAATCCAAACGTCATCTTCGACGGTAATTGGCGCGCAGTGCGTTTCCCAGCTGCGGCGATCGCGATAGTCGAGCGAATGACTGGCACAATAAAATTGGGTGCTAGGTCCAATTAACACGTTGTTGCCGATGGTGATTTTCGCGCCATCTAACATGGTTACATTCATGTTTATAAAAGTGTGCTTTCCAACAAAGATTGTTTTGCCGAATTCACAGTGAAATGGCGGTCGAATGATACTTGAATCATCAATCTTTCCCATTAACCGCTTAAACAGAGGGTATCGCTCAGACTGAGCGACGCTTTGATTAATAGAGTTCAATAGCTGAGAGGCTTCATCACGTATGCGATTGATATCTTGATCGCCACCGTCAAAGTTTTCGCCTGAGAGCATTTTTTCAAATTCGGTCATCGTTTTTCAACTTCTATACGTTAAGGATAGGGCGGGCAGATGTTACCACGCGAAGAGAATTGCACGATGCAATAAAGATTATTTTTGGTTGATTGGTTCACTAACTAATCAATTACGCGGGCTAAGGTTGATCAAAGGTCACTGGTTGGAAACTGTTATTGCAGCCGTTTGCTAATAAGCGATAGTATAAAGGGCCTTTTATTCGTAAAGATTTCATGATGTCAGATGAAAAACTCGCGCTGGAATGGATGCGCCAACAAGCTCATAAAATTGATCCTTATGCCGAAGAGCGTACATTCGATGAGTGCGTCGAGCTTTTGGAACCTGCTTTTAAAAAAGGGAAAAGTGTCGCGCAGTTAAGGCACATGCTTGGTGTAGCGGATCGAAGAGCTGGTGCTGCAGAACGCAAACACGCTGCTTTAAAGTATGCCAAAGAAAAAAGCCCTAACGCAGGCCAGATCTTACGTCTGCAAAGTAAACTTCAACGCGTGGAGCTCGCGTTGAAGCTGGCGACCGGCGACAACAATATGACCATTTCCCAGTTTTGTTCAGAGTATGATGTGAGCAAACGTGACGGTAGCGAAGCATGGCAGGAAATACTGCTTAAGCAAGGTAAGAAAAGGTAGTTTCTTTGGTTGATTTATCCAAGGTTGATAAATCCATAGAGGGGTAGTAACCTAATTGCAGGCTGGTTGGATGCCTACCTCGCAAAAACGATAGTACCAACGTTATATTAAAACATCGCAAGCTTTCACTTGCATATCATCCCACAACCAATAGCGAGTAGGTTGAATACGAGGAGGACGATATGCGTCATCAAGGCAACCCTGATCTGCAACTGTGGCTTCGTGAAGCGAAGGTGCTGCAAAAAGCTGCCCAATCTACGTCACTGGCAGATTCACTACCTGTGTTAAGACGTTTGCTCGATGCTCGAGTACTCACCAATATTTCACTTCCAGAGCTTAAAAGGAACGCGTCGATGATTCAGCGTAAGCATCTTTTAAACCTTTTGGCTGCGGAAAATGGTTCAAACTGTTGGGCGGATTTCAAACATCAGATTACTCAGGCTCCGAAGGGCTCATTACGCCCATACAGCACAGAACTGCGAGAAGCGGGTTATCCCGTGTTGTGGTTTTCAACCCAGCCTGAAGCCAAGCATTATGCTGATACACATGGTGGAAAGGTTGTACAGGTAGGTAAGCAAGCCGCCGTCGTGCCAAACGATCTATAAAACAAAACCGATACGAGAGCCCAGATAAACAGATGAGCGTCGTATCGGTTTATTTTTGGTTAGCCGAAATCAATCGTAACTAACAAACGCGCTTCTCCAGAGAAGTTGATAGGAGAACGGTGAACAAGTGCATTATCTTCATTGCCTATCCAAGTTTCCCCCTTCAAAAGAGCGACGTCTCCAGTAGACATACACTGTATGTCTGATTCATCAGCATATAAGCCGGATTCCGCATCTGTTTGGCCGTTACTGCCCCTACCCAGTTTGGTTCGATCGAGTGTGTAGTTTGGTAGCCAATCAGTCGCGACTCCGTGGTACGTTGTCACTAAGCGGCAAGGTACTTTATCTACATGAAAACGCGGACACATCGCATTACTTAATACCGCGATGCGAAGCCCGACGTCTTCTAGATCAAACAGACAGCAAAACATATCGACAAGTTCTGCAAGGTCTTCTAGCAAAACTGCTGGTGCACTTCCATCTGTCGCTTTCTCCAGCGCGGCGAGCGCATTGCTAGGTGAAACAGAAAGTGATTTGTTGAACTGAGGGTGGGAGTCCACGAATTCCTGTAGAGAGCGTTTGAATTCGCTACCAAAAGAGCGTTGCCAAATCGCTATATTGAGGTGCTCTTGGTAGATGTTGCCAAGCACTTTGGCTTTTTTACCGGTACTACACGATTGCAGGGCACTTCCTTTTTCTATAGCTATTCGGGAAGGTGATTCGGATAAAGCGGAATTCATGTCATACCTCCGTGTCATATTTAAAAACCAAAATTCTCTGCACTGACTGTTACAGAGAATAATAAATTACACGAAATGTTATAACATAACAAATATTGCGTGATGAGAAAGTTTGTCCGCGGATTAGCTAATAATTTTGACTGAATCAAATGAATTGGTGAGGAGTAGTGCAGAAAGCTGCAATAGGGAACTTAATTTGGGACATGAGATGCAGGACTATCAAGCGACTAGATAGTCCCGGCATGTTTTCTGGTGGACTACTCGTTTAAAGCAATTTCTTGATAACCAGGTTGCACTGATTCTTTTGTTAATCCACGAGTCACATAGCGATAATAAACACTTTGTGTTGGTATTTTGTCTTTCTTTTTAAGCTCTTTGTATCTCGATACATATGTCCGATAAAGGCCGTACTTGAAGTAGGCTTTCGATGCAAAAAGGGTCTGCCCATTAAAACGCACTTTTTCTTTGCCGTTGATCCATGCCTTAAAGAAACCATCGGTGTCTTTTGACCAACGAACGTGCAGTTCTACTCGGTGCCATTTACCCCTTAGTTCTTCTTCGGGTATTAATTCCCATACAGTTTCAGTCTGGCCATCCACTTGTCTATCAAGGTGATAACCGCCTTTTTTTGCTGGAATCCAAGTGTCGTTGAGAGGTGGTGATTGATTCTGGAACATAAACACAGGTGCTGCATTGACCTGGTGGAACTGGCCTAAAGCTACTTTTGTTGGGTAAACACTAGGGTAATCCTCCGGAAAGTATATCTCCCACGCGTACCAATATTCACTGCCATTCACTTGCCGGTTTGTTTTCTGAGATAACTCGCTTCGCTCTCTATCATTGGCGCAGTCACTCCAACCCGCATTAGACGAACAATCTCCATCTCGAACCTCAAAATATTCGACTAATTCTTTGTTGCTAGGATCAATAGGGTCGGCTAGTTGTTGATATCCGTAGCTTCTGGTGTTGAGCGAACGTTTGAATTGCCCAAAGTCTTTATAAGCAGTGGTTTCACACCCAACTAAAGCAAAAGCGATAACGCGGTTATAAGAGACGTCTTCACAAGTAATCCTTTACTTAAATAATGGAAAGTTAACGAAGTATAGATTAGCTAACTGCACTCTCAAGAGAAATAGACGCGTGATACATGGATGGTGTCGTCATTATGACGCTTAAACTGAACCCTATATTCACTTACTAATACGCTAACAAATTCGATAGCTTTAAAAGCTTCAAAAATGATTAATTTCAAATACCTCTTGACCTCAACTTAGGTTGAGGTCTTAGCCTGTGCGTCGTTTCGAATAATTCACGCATAGGAAGGAAAGTATTTTGGCTAAGATTGCTATTGTCTATTTTACGCAAACAGATATCACCGGTCAGATTGCAAGGGCTATTGCCGCTGGTATAGAAAAGCAGGGGGACACCGAGGTTTTCTCTCATCGTATCGATGGTAAGGAGATTGTCGAAGGGCGCTTCACAAACACAGAAATACTGGAAGCGCTCACAGAGTGTGACGCGATAATTTTTGGGTCACCGACATACATGGGGGGCGTGGCCGCACAGTTTAAAGCGTTCGCTGATGCCAGCAGCGAAACATGGTTTTACCAAAAATGGGCGAGCAAAGTTGCCGCCGGGTTTACCAGTGGTGGAGCGTTGAATGGTGACCAATCATCGACGCTTCAATATATTCAGACTCTAGCTAACCAGCATGGAATGGTGTGGGTAGGTTTGGACAAGATAACCAATACTGGGGAGCACGGGATTAATCGATTAGGGACACAGGTTGGTATTGTGTCTCAAGGGATTGATGGAGAAGCCCACTCATCTGATATCGCAACTGCGGAATACTTGGGCGAACGAGTGGCTTCGTTAGTGAACAAGCTTAATCATTAGAGTTAGCGTTAAACTAGATAACAAAACACCCACCAATTGGTGGGTGTTTTCGGTTAAACATAACGCGTTACCGTGTGACTTCTTCTAACACTTCGCCTGTCGCGCCACTTGGTAAGGTGATACCAAGTTTATTCGATAGGGTTGGTGCGACATCGTATGGCGTGATGGCTCGGCTAATCTTTTGCTTCGGAATATCGAATCCGGCAAAAATCACTGGTACGTGTGTATCGTAACGCCAAGGAGAACCATGTGTGGACGCAATGGTTAGCCCTTCCATATCGGTGATGTAACTGCGCTGCTGGAATACAACATACACATCGCCTGAGCGTGCAGGGTGGTAGTTGTTTTTAATCAGCTCCATGACATGAGTGTTAGGAACTTGGTTTTTCGCGATGTCTGTGCTCGTGACGGCATACGCGACTCCCGGTACCTGTGATATCTCGTCGGCAACGGCGGCCTGAACCTTAGCTAGATCTAAGCCTTTACGTTTGATGAGTTCGTGGTCGAGGTAGACGTAGGGTTGAGCGTAGATACGAATTGCTTCTTTGCCTAACTTGAACTCTTTGTTCAGCCTTGCATATAACGCTTCACTTAACAGTGTATCTTGATTGAAGTAGTTTGCTGAGTAAAGCCAAGAGCATTGGCTGCCGGTGAGGCTTCAGGCACGCCGTGGTCAGCAGAGAGTACAATGACTGTGTTCTCTAACCCTACTTGGTTATCAACGGTATTCAGTAATTTAGCGATAGTTCGGTCGAGGCGGACCAAATTATCTTCAGTTTCAAGGCTCTCTGGACCGTACATGTGAATCACGTAGTCATTTGAAGAGAAACTCACCGAAAGATAATCGGTCACATCACCTTTACCTAGGTTTTCTTGTTTTAACAGCGTGCTTGCGAAGTCTTCAGTCAGCTCATCGCCAGCTGGGCTTAACGTTAGCATTGTGCTGAAGTATTTATAGCTGGCCGGTCCGTATGGATGCGGGAATGTACGCTTGAATCCCGCTAAATCGACTTTGTGGCTTTGGTCGTGTTCAACTAAGGTGTAATTCTCTTTTGGTAGGGTAAGCTCCCAACGTTTGCCGGAATATTGATTAGCAATTTCCTTTTCGTTCCATCGGTCTACCCACGTAGGGTAGGCATCATAGTAATAGTCAGAAGTGACAAATTCAGACTTCGCTTTAGAGAACCAAAATGCTTTACCTGTGTGACCAGCAAGAGCGATCGCGCCGCGATCTTTAACTGAGACAGCAAACGCCTTTGATTTTCCGCTGGTGGAGACAATTAACTCGTCACTGAACGTGGTCGAAAGTATAGGCTCTGGTGAGCGACCATCTTGCTGCGCGGCTTTCTGAGTTGGATCGATTTCCGTCGATTTGTCGACATCAGCACCGCTACTGAGCATTGAGTAGTCAGCATCTTCAACGTTATATACTATGCGCTGTTCGTTTCTGTCGTACCATACATTGCCAACCATCCCGTGAACACTTGGTGGTGCGCCTGTCGCTAGAGAGACGTGGCCAACAATGGTTTCGGTATTCCCATGTTCATAATGAGCATTGGTGTAGTGTGTACCGGTATCCATAAGGTAGCGAAAACCGTCGTCACCGAAGTTGTGTTTATATCGATCGAGTAGATCGCCACGTAAACCGTCGACTGTGATTTGTAGTACTAGGTTTGGCTTCGAATCGTTTGCGAATGTTGGCAGGCTGCAGAGCAGGGCGAGAGACAATGCCGAAAGTTGAATTGAACGCATAGGTTTTCCTTAATGTGCATCTTTAGCTAAACGCAGGCCCATGTCAGACATGATGATAGACTGACTGGCGAAATCGCGACGGAAGTTTTCGGAGTCGTTCTTGCCGTAAGAGAAACTTCCACCACGAAGAGATTTATGGGCGAGATTAACATCGCTATCTTGAGCGTTATTTGGGTTGTCGGTTGGGCCAAAGCGATAGTAGGTGTCATCGAATGCATCGATAACAAATTCTCCGACATTACCTGTCATGTCATACAGGCCAAGTTCATTAGGTTGTTTTAGGCCAACAGGGTGTGCGCGGTTGTTAGAGTTACCGTCGTACCATGCCACGTCATCAATGTTGTCTGAACCGCTATAAGTAAAGCCTTGGCTTTCATTCCCGCCTTTTGCAGCAAATTCCCATTCTGCTTCCGTTGGCAATCGGTATTCTTCGCCCGTAAGTTCGTTGAGACGTTCGATAAAGTAATTGGCTTGTTGCCAACTGATATTGTTGACTGGGATGTCATCGCCGGCAAAATAACTCATTGATGATCCCATCACGGACTCAAACAATTCCTGAGTCACTTCAAACTTAGATATGTAGAAACTGTCGACACTGACGTCTCTTGCGGGGTGTTCGGCTTTAGATGCATTACTGGCGTTTGAGCCCATTTCAAACGTTCCCCCCTCAACTAAAACCATGTCGGTATTAATTTGTTGCGCTATCGTGTGGCTTGGTGCCGTCGCACAGCCAGATATAACTAGGGTCAATGTTATGGCGCTAATTGAGCTTAAATACTTGTTGCTTAAAACGTTCATGCTTTGCCTCACGGTCAAAAGAGTTAGCAACAGACTACCGAAAATGGTCATTCCTAATGGTTATAAAGGGTATAACAAGCCATAGACATCATTGGGAATTATGATTATTCCATCGCAAGACTCTAAGGTGGAACGCATGCATATTACTCAAGGCCCGCAATTTAATGGTAAAGCATCAAAAAGACTGCACGTGATGGCAAAGCCAATCGGAGCAGCATGCAACATTGATTGCACTTACTGCTACTACCTAAGCAAACAGGACTTGCTGGAATATAAAAAAGGCTGCTCACCAAAAATGGATGACGAAACGTTAGAGCATTACATTTGCCAGTATATTGAAGGGCAAAATACGCCGGAGATTATCTTTTCTTGGCAGGGCGGTGAGCCGACCATGCTTGGTTTGGAATACTTTGAGAAAATCGTTTCTCTGCAAGAGAAGTACCGTCCGTCGGGAGTGAAAATATCAAACGACCTTCAAACTAACGGCACTCTGCTTAATGATGAGTGGTGTGCGTTTTTGGGCAAAAATAACTTTCTGGTTGGTTTGAGTATCGATGGCCCTGAATTACTCCATAATACTTACCGAACTAACCGCGCAGGTAGAGGCACCTTTAAACAAGTGATGGCTGCGGTAGAACTGCTGCACAAACATCAAGTTAATTTCGCCACCCTGACATGTGTAAATAACCTCACCAGTCAAAACCCGCTCGAAGTGTATCGTTTTCTGCGTGATGTGGTTAAGTCGCCACAAATGCAATTTATTCCGATTGTGGAGCAGAAAACGTTCCGTACAACGGCCCCACAAACTTGGGAAGCGACCGCGCAACTAAAACAAGGTGATAAAAGACTAATCCCTGGCCACAAAGATTCCATCATGGAGCCATGGTGCGTGTCGGATCATGCTTGGGGGAACTTCCTTATCGCGATTTTCGATGAGTGGATTCAAAAAGACTTAGGCAAAGTGTTTGTTCAGTACTTTGAAGCGAGCGTAGAAACGTGGATGGGGCGACCAAACCCTTTGTGCACGTTGAATGAGCTATGTGGTAAAGGTTTAGCGATGGAACCTAATGGCGACGTATTCGCATGTGACCACTATGTGTATCCGGAATACAAGGTGGGAAATATTCATCACCAGAAACTTGATGACATGGCTTACAGCAAGGAACAACAAACTTTCGGGTTTGCGAAATCAAGAACGCTGACTAGCCAGTGCCAAGGGTGTGACTACAAGTTTGCTTGTCATGGTGAATGTCCAAAAAACCGATTCATCCGCACCAAGGCAGGAGAGCCAGGGCTTAATTATCTTTGTGCAGGTTGGCATAAGTTTTTCGCTCATGCGGACAAGTCTCTTGCTTACATTCTGAGAATGACGGGCAACCCAGTTGCTCATGGCAAATTTAATGACCAAAAGCTGCGTGAGTTAAATGGTCAATCTGTGGTGGCAAGTCGCACACTTCATTCAAATCCATCTCGCTTTGAAACTAAATTCTGAGGGCTTTAACTGTGATTAATTCAACTCATTCAAAAGTAAATAAATTCATGACCCTGTTAGCCTGTTCTGTAATTGCTGGCTCTGCACTGGCACAAGATGAAGCGTTGTTACAACCGGATCAAATCCAGGGAGACACTGCGGTTACGCAAGCGGCGGATGATGTACAGGCGAGATTAACAAAGCTTTCTTACACCGCGCAGAACCAAAATGAACAACCGGAAGTTCGCGCCGATGCACTAAGACAGCTTGCGCAGTACCCGAGCCAAAATGCTTTAGTCGCTGGAGCACGAGGGCTTAAAGACCCAAGCTTTGTGGTACGTGAAGCAGCGATCATAGGCTCAGATCCATACCAATTAGAGCACCGTTGGCGTATGGTGGCTCCACTTTTAACTGATGAGCATCACTCAGTGCGCGCTGCAGCGGCGGCTAACTTAGCACGTGACTACAACAATGTAAGTGAAGAGCAGCGTGCTCAATTAGAAGCGCCGATTGCCGAGCTGGTCGCTTTTCTAGAGCAGCAGCAAGATGACGGCTCTAAATTGCTTCTTGCCGATGTACTTCGCTGGCACAACCAATGGGTAGAAGCGGACAAGCGCTACCAAACATTGCTTGTAAAAGATTCAGACAACCCACAGTTGTGGCTAAACCTAGCCGACAACTACCGAGCGCAAAGCAAAGATAAAGAAGCGATTGATACACTGGATACTGCTATACGCAAATTACCGGGAACCGCATCATTGCATTACTCGAAGTCTCTTGCGTTAGTGCGTTTGGAAGACAGAACAACAGCAGCTGAGGAGATTGAAACCGCGGCAAAACTGGCTAAAGACAATAGTTATTACTGGTATTTAAACGGTGTTTTACAAGAAGATTTAAACATCGATAAGTCGACAAAATCATTCGAGAAAGCCTATCTAATTTCAGGTGCGCCTGAGCAGCTTTATGCCGTATGCGACATCTACGTGAGATACGGCAATGAGAAAACAGACGAGTGTCTAAAAGAGCTTGGCAAAGTCGCACCTGACTATGTCATCAAAGACCTAAAGTCGAAACAGGTTAAGGGAAGTTAATCTACTGATTCACCCAGCAAACCGAAAATGGAATGCCCAAGCGTTCAAACTGCTTTATCCAACGCCATTGGTTATCTTGCAGTTTATCGCCTGGGCCTTTTACTTCTATCCACTCAAAGCCACCATCCTTGAATACGATGAGATCTGGCATGCCATTTCGGTAAAGCTTTAGGTCGCTCATCATTATCTTAAATAGCGCTAACAAAGTATCGATTGGGATATGTTTGCATGCTTGGTCTAGCAGCTCTTGTGATAATCCATTCCAATGCACAAACGGATTGGCAAGACCAAACTTATCTCGATAGGTTTGCATCATGTGTTCAAACCCGTTTTGTTTAAGTCGCTTAAATGCTTTCTCGAACATCACTTTGCGCTTTTGGGAAAAATCGGAGTGATACAAATCCAGTGGCCTATGCTGATAGGCATTAATAAAAGCGCCTTCGACGTCTGCAAAAACCACATCCCAAAACGCTAAACCAAATAGTCCATTCAGCAGAACGTTTTCACAGTAGAAAGCTTGGTATCCCGCTTTTATAAAATGCTCCATAGCCGCGAGTTCGACACGTTGTTGGGTGAGATCCAACGACAAATGGTGCTCTTTAGTCTTAGGCTTTTTCGCCCTAGGTACTTTTTGCCCCTGTTTACGAAGCAACCTTTGCTCTAGCTTGATGGCGACTTCTAGTTCTGACTCGTTTTCGGGAGAGGCCAGCATATTGTGAACTATGTGGCTAAAACCATCGTTATCGTCTAATTTGTCGTAGATACGGGCTTGGCGTTCACGTGAAGGTGGAAGTGGGCTTTTCTCAAACCACTCAATAGCGAGTGGGAAATCGTTGAATCGTTCAAGATCGCGCGCGAGATCGTTAATTAACTTGAATTGCTTGCGTGCGATATAGGAATGTTCCGATACCGCAGGTAATACTTGAGACAGCGCCTCTAATAAAGCATCGATATTTGCTTTGTCTTTTTGGTTGCATAGCCAATAGGCGTTGCTCAGTTGGCTTAATGTTAATAGTTGGTCGATTTCATCTCGCGACGTAAAGAAGCGGCGCTCCTTACTTAACGGATATTGTTCAAACTGATGCAGACCGAGATCGTCGAGAACAAACTGGCTAAGATCTTGGTGAGTATTGGCGAAAAATAGCGTGAGTAATACCGAAATGAGCTCTGAATTAAGTAGCTCAATACAATCAAAGTTTAGTGATTCGAATCGGGTAAAAGGCGTGTCTGTCAGGCTTGCAACGAGCTGATGTTTAGGCGCTTTACGATCTAATTGGGGGAAACACTCCAGTACTTCCGGCTTAGTGAGCAGCGATGCTGCGAGGTCTTGTTCGCTGATGAGTCCATTTAAGTCGATAAAATTCTGTTGCTGTAGCTTGGTTAACGCATCCTTAAGCTGGGGGATCTCGGTATATTCAAGTTTATCACTACGAAACCAACTGCCACGGCGTGAATACAAACGAACTAATAAACATTGGCTCTGCTTCGGCAGAACGGAAAAACGTTCTATCCAGCTAAGCTCATTTGGTGTGAGTATATCTGCGTACCAGGTTAGCGCATGTTCTGTGAGCTTTTTGAAATTATCGAGATAGTAATCAGCGGCAAGTTGCGGGGCAGGGAGCATAGTGTCTATAGATACAAAAAGAGCTTAACCATAGGTTAAGCTCTTTACGCAATAAATCAATATTGTTCAACGACTAGCGATTAAGCGCTCGCGTTTTGAAGTTCTGCTGCTTTTGCTTCAGAGATTGGCTTGGTAACAAATGCTAATACCACACACACACCCATCATTACTGCAGAGATAGTGTAAGCCAAGCCGTAGCTGCCAGCACCTTGTGTCATTGAGTAACCAACCACTGCTGCACCAATAGCGCCGCCGATACCCCAAGCTGTGTAGAGCACACCGTAGTTCGTACCGTAGTTTTTCAGGCCGTAGTATTCCGCAGTGATAGATGGGAATACAGCTAGAAGTGTGCCGTAACCAACAGCAGCAATTGCAGTACCGATGATTAGCGTGAACTCAGAGCTAAACGTTGAGAACAGTACCATGTTGATGCCTTGCAGAATGAACGCAAGAAGTAGAGTACGTACGCAGCCAATCTTGTCAGAAAGGATACCTGCCGCAACACGGCCGCCTGAGTTAAATACCGCTAGGATAGAAGCTAGGTAAACCGCGTTAGGTAGGTTCGCCTGAACACTTGCAATGTTAGTGATGTTACCAATGATCATCAGGCCAACAGATGCTGCGAATGCGTACATTACCCAAAGAGAGTAGAACTGAGGTGTTTTCAACATCGCTTTCCAGCTCATGTCCGCAGATTTCTTAACCGCTACAGGCGCTTTACCCGCTTTTACTTTTGGTTCTGCAGGTACATAGTCTGAAGGTGGGTTGTTGATAGTACAAGCAAGTGGTACAGCAACAACCAATACACCAACACCTAGAATCATAAATGCAGTGTTGATGCCCAGATCAGTGATTAGCATTGACGTTAGTGGTGCTAGGTAAATAGCAGCAAGACCGAAACCAGCAGCAATCAAACCGTTTACTAGGCCTTTCTTCGATGGGTGGAACCACTTCATCGCAGAAGGAGAAAGACAAGCATAACCAAAACCGATACCCGCACCAGTAATCACACCGAACGTGATGTTTAGCATTAGTACAGAGTTAACGAAGCCAGATGCGATCATGCCCAAGCCAGTCAGTACAGTACCAAGGATCAGAATCTTACGTGGGCCCATACGGTCTTGAAGGATACCCGCAACTAAAAGACAAACAGAGAAAGTAATGGTTGCGATTGCGTAAGGTGATGATGCGTCAGCTGCGCTCCAGCCAAAGTCAGTAACAAGTGCTTTGTTGAATACACTCCAAGCATACAGGATGCCAAGACAAAGGTTGATACAGAATCCTGCTAACAGGATGCGCATTGCTTTATCAATCTTGCTCATTTTATTTCTCGGTTTGGCCCTAAAAAGAGGGGGATGGTTACAGTCGATTTATTAAAAATTAGTTTGCGTTTATCAACACAAAACGCAATGAGCGCGGATTATAACCAATATAAATGTGATTGGAATCTCTTTTTCAACCGATTAGGCATTTAATTTCAGAATGTTAATGGCGTGTTTTTGGTGTTAATTAAAAAGTGCGATTTTTTAACTTTTGATTTGTAGGACTGAAAAGTTATTGACACGTCAATAGTGGCAATTGCCAGAATTATCAAGGGATGAGACTTGTAAGAAATTTCCTACATTGCAATTACTTATAGAAAATTGACTAAGTCATAGTTGTGTAAAATGAAGTGTAGAAGCATTTCAAAGTATGAATTTCGTCATTATGATGCGCCGCATTCAAAAATAAGTGGTAAAAAACACATGAAATTCAAAACTCTAAAAATCGCACTCATTGCAGCAGTCGGCGCTACATCTCTAACAGGTTGTATGGGACAAATGGCGACTACAGGCATGGTATCTAAGTTCAACCTACAAGTTGTAGATAACCGTTACGGACGTGAAGGTATGTTCATTCTTCTTTCTCCTGTTTACGGTATTGCGAGTGTGGCTGACTTATTCATTTTCAATGCAGTAGAATTCTGGACTGGTACTAACCCAATCTCTGGTAAGTCTCCTGCAGTTGTAGATACGCCAATGGATGCAATCATCAAAGTAAACAAAGATCTAGATAGCAGCCTAACTGAAGTACCGCTACAGACTAACAACGAAAACGTTGAAAAAGCGACACTGAAGCAAATCGACGAAAACACCATGCAAATGGATATTTCATACATCGATGGTACGCAACAAGTACTACGTGGTGAAAAAGGTGAAGATAGCGTTGCGTTCTACCTAGACGATGAATACATCACTACCGTTTCGAACGCTGAACTAGATAACTACGTTGCTTCTGCACAAATCTAATTGACGTTCATATCGATTAAACAAGTTTTCATCTAAGTCCAATGAAACTGTTCGGTTAGAAAAAACCTTCGCTTTAGCGAAGGTTTTTGTTCACTGGGCCAGGGTAGTCGCTTAATTATTGATTAGCGCTGGAATACCTGGTAGTTGACCAACGAGTGCTAGAGAGCCAACACAGATAACAAAGGCAAGCCCCGGAATTAAATACTTGTCTTTAGCTGAAAGAGATTTAGCACGCTCATGATCACCGATGAGCCCCATGTTATCGAGAAGCATAGTTGTCGCCCAGCCAAAAACAGGGTTTACAAACGCACAGGCAAAGATACAGATACCTGCACTCAGCGAATCTTTGTGTTTGTGAATCATCTGCATACCTGCTTCAAGGAGTGGCAAGAACACACCAACAATCAATGCAACACGTAATACTGGTTCCCACATTGCCAGGTCCATTGGGTAACCAATCACAGAAGCCGCGATACACATAAGTCCAGTAAGTAAAGCGCCGCCCGGAATAGGACGTTTAGCAATAGCGGCAGGGATCATGTAAGTGCCCCAAGAAGATGCTAAGTTACCACCACCTAGTAATGCCCCCACACCTTGACGAACTGAAGCACCAACCATGGTGTCGTCAACGTCCATCAATACGCCTTTGGCTTCTTTTGGGTAGTTGAGTTCTTGGAACACTCTATGGCCCAAATAGTCTGGCGACCACATAGCGACAGCAAGCAAGGCAAATGGTGTAACTGCGATGAAGTGTTCTAGGTTTGGCCAACCGAGTTGCCAACCCGTATTTTCACCCCACCAGTAGAATGGGCTGAAGTGAGGGAGGCCAGGCTCTGTCGTGAATGAGAAATCGGCTCCCATTATGTAGGCCACGATACCAGCAAGCGCAGAGCAGAGTGGGATAGCTAGCCAACGTTTATTAATCTTAGCGAGATAAGCATAAACCATCACCGTTACGCCTATGACCGCAAAGGATATATAGCCTTGATCGGTGCTTGATGCCCAAGCCTCTGTCTTGTTGATTTGGCCGATTAACCCAACTGCACCAAGGTAGATAAGCAGGCCGCCCCGTACGCCAACGCCTGTTAAGGTCATGAGCTTAGAGCCGCCTTTAGTGAAGGCGAGAATTAAGCCGAATGCGCACACCATGAGCCCCAGTGCCAAAGGATGTCCCCCAGCTGCAGCGATTAGTGGGATCAACGGAATCATCGGTCCGTGTGTACCGGCGAGGTTAGCGTTGGGGTTAAGGATTGCAGAGAAAAGGATAACGAACAGTGCACCTGCAATAAGCAGCTCGTAACGTACGTTTTCTGCGACAAACTCTGGTGAAAGGCCAAACTGAGCGGCAAATGCAGCGACCATTGCGGTCACCATCACTACCTTACCTATGGTTGCAGCTAGCGCAGGCACCCAGTCTTCAATTTCTATACTGTAGTCGCGTGAGGGTAGGTGAATACCCCAACGACGAAAGCTCATGATTTTAAGATCGTGATTTAGGAACTCTTCTCGGCTTTCAAATTCCTGCGCTTTTCGGCGCATATCCCTGTAAAAGGTTTTACTTGTGTTAGACATTTCGTCTTCCTTTGTTATGAGACGAAGTTGAACCATGTCAATTAGCACTCCACTTACTGTTGGTATACTGACCTTCGATCAGTACGTGACGACATCCCAGACGCTACCAATAGCCTTATCTATATGAAAAGGCGGGAGAAAACCTGGCTTGCTCCGTTAATTACGACAAAGCGCTAATCAGGCGCTTCGTCAAAAAAATCGAGTCAAAACATTGGCCTCATACTAGGAAAGTGGCTTATTGAATTATTGATTTCGATTAATTTAAATCTCGATCATATAAGCTGAGTGATTATTTGTTATCAGAAACACAACGCAACTCACACTTTTGATTTAACTATCAATATGCAAAGGAATGAAAAGGATCGAATGAAAATTTCGGAGCACGCTAATCGAACAGAGCGACTTTATGGGGTGCGAGCAGAAGACATCCATCGATGGATCGACGGCTTCTTTGATTACAATGGCAAAGACCATGATGAAACGATGGCGAAAGCGCTCGAATACGATCCATATTCTCATCGTCGATTCCGTCACTGTAAAGAAGCGCTGTCCGAGGCCATTAAGACTTTTGGTGATAAATACACCAATCAACAAATTAAAGATGTTTTCGAAACTCATATTCGCGACGACTACCATGGTTATTTGCCTATGAAAGCCGACTTTGAAAACGGTTCGTTCACAGCCAAATATCATGATGTAAGCCATGAAAATGAATTGGCCGACGTACTTGATGACAATGAACTCGCTGACTATTTTGATGGCGCAATGGTGGCTCAAAGCGAGCGGCAGTCGACACTGAGCCGATTTGGTTTACGTATTGTGTTGCCAACGGTTAGTGCCATTGTTTTGTTTGTAACGGCAATTATTCTCGTAATTTTGCCGTTGGTACAAGAATCAATGGTTGGGCAAAAACAGCAAATGCTTAAGGAGTTAACTTCTACAGCAGTCAGTGTTGTTGATCGTTATGTTGAGTTAGAACGACGTGGGGCGCTTAGTTTAGAGGAAGCGAAAGCCAAAGCAGCGATGGATATTAAGTCGATGCGATATGGCGCGGAAAATAAAGACTACTTCTTTATTACCGATATGCATCCTCGAATGATCATGCACCCTTACCGTAGTGATTTGACCAACCAAGATCTAACCCACTTTTACGAAACCGACAGTAAGTCAGGTTTTCCGATTTTCGTGGAGCTGGCCAAACTAGTCGAAACGTCTCATGAAGGTTATTTAGAGTACTTATGGCAATGGAAGGATGACGCATCAATTACAGCGCCTAAAATGACCTATGTTGAAGGCGTAGAAGAATGGCAGTGGATTGTCGGCACGGGTGTTTATCTAGAAGATGTTCAGCAGGAAATTGATAAGTTAGAGAGCACGCTTTATCGAGTATTTATCGCCATAACACTAGGCTTGGCAGTTGTTTTGTTCTACGTCATCGCTCAGTCGAAAGTGATCGAGAAAAGAAAGATGCGTGCAGAGCTTGCATTACACGAAGCCAAAAATCGCTATAAAGCGTTAGTTGAGTCCTCAAATGAAGGCTATATATTGGAAGCCGATGGAAAGATAGTATTCTCTAATTCAAGACTTCACCAACTACTCGGATACACCGACACTGAGTTAAAGTCACAAGGGATGTGGAAGCAGCTATTCTCGGCATCTGCCCGTAACGCTCGCGTACAATCTCATCTAATGCACCTCTTTAAACATGAAGTTGAACCCTCGGAATTTGAAGCTCAAATTTTAACCAAAAGCGGGCGCGAGATAGATATCATTCTAAGCACATCGCGTATTTTTCTATCTGAGAAGCTGGGCCATGTCATCTCATTTAGGCCAATTGTTAGGAAGATCTATGGCGCGAGTTTCGGTTCCATAACTCCAAGTTCGGCCTACAGCAATACCAGTTCAAGTATCGTCGAGGATATACAAAAAGGTGAAAGCCACAGTCATGTAATTGAGTCACTTAACCGACTCACCGATTTAATTCGTGAAATGATTGCAGCTGGCGCTCGCTCGGACAATTTGCGGAGGCTAATTGGGAGCACTTATGATGCGGCAATTTGTCGGTTTATCGAATTGACCATTCACGAGATCGGTGAACCACCAGTCCCATTTTCGTTTTTGTCGTTTGGTAGTAATGCACGCCATGATATGACGCTATTCTCCGATCAAGATAATGCCATTGTGTTTGAAACTCCTGATGACCAAGATCTAAAAGCAACTCGTCAATATTTCCTACACCTAGCAGAAAAGGTCTGCGCGATGCTAAATCAAGCAGGATATAGCTACTGTGATGGCTTGATTATGGCGTCAAACCACCAGTGGTGTTTGAGTGAAAAGGAGTGGCATGACAACTTTACCAATTGGATAGAAAAAGCCACGCCGGAGAGTATATTAGAGCTGAATGTGTTCTTTGATATCCGTTCTACATTTGGCGATGCGAAACTGGCGGGTGGAATTCAAGCGCATATTCAGCAGTTATTAAACAAAGAAACACGCTTTCTGGAGGTGTATGCACAGAACTGTTTGGCTCACAACATACCTTTAAACGATGAGGGAGCGTTCATTACAGAGTCATTTGAAGGCAGAGAGGTCATCAACCTCAAAGCGTGTTTACGTCCAATGGAGATTTTTTGTCGACTTTACGCACTCAAACACGACATACGTGAGAGTAATACGGTTGAACGGCTAAAAGGTTTACAAGCAGCGCAAGAGATTGAGGCAAAAACTTATCGAGAAATGGTGTGTATTTTTGACCATAGTTGGCATTTGCGCTTTATGAACCAAATCATTGAATACAGCGACCTAAGAAAGGTTAACGATATGTTGGCGGTAGGCGATCTAACGATATTGGAGCAGCAAAATTTAAGGAACGTCATGAGCCGTATCGGATTGTTCCACGAGAAAGTGCAGCAAGATTTTACTTAACTACCAACGCGCCTCAGGAACTCAGTGGGTTTGTAGCCATGAGCTTTTTGTACGTATTTGTGGGGCGAATCAAGCTTGTAACACTTTAGTTTTAGAAAACGTAGTTACATCCATTTAACAATATTTGGAACAGCGCTATATTATGAGGTAACAAATTAAAAGGAGTTAAAGGATGAAGCTCTCGATATCAGGGAAGTTACAGTTAAGTTTTCTGTTGCTTGCAGTACTTTTTATCGTGTCCGCGTTTTTCGCTTACCGCAGTGTTGAAGTTGTAGAAAAACACACTGAATCACTATTACAGTCAGACCTACCAACGGTCGATACCAGCCGGTCCATTCAGCAGTCCATTCAAGCGACGATTTCCAACGTCCGTGCCTACATGTTACTTGGCGGCGATGAAGCCGTTGGGGCAAGTCAGCTTGAAGCGCTTAACACCATCATTACCCAAACCGACGAAGCATTGCCTACTTTAGAGCAATTGTTGAATGCCGATGAATTTGGGGTAATCAACCAACAATGGGGTGCGTTAAAACTGTCGGTCGCTGAAATTACTGAACTTAGCCATAGCGATGAGAACTTGCCAGCCCATAGCCTGTTTATCAACGAAGCCGCGCCGATTGCCGAAGTGGCTCTAGATCAGTTGCAAGGGCTGATTAACGATGAGTCTTCGAATCGCGAAGGCGGGGAGAGAAAGCGTCTATTTAAGTTATATGCCGATAGTTACACTTCTCTGGCAAATGCATTGGCTTCTATGCGTGATTTCCTGATTTACGGAAAACAAGAGAACCTTGATAAGTACGCAGACTTCATCAAAGCGCATGAAAAGTCTGTGGCTGAAATTGAATCGAAAGTTGAGTTACTTTCTGGAAGTGATGCTAGCCTTTGGTCTCTGTTCAATGAAATGCAGCAACTGTATTTTCCTTTGGCCCAACAGGTGGTTGAACTAAGACAGTCATCAGGCTGGAACCTAGCTAACCAAAAAATGGCAACAGACTTAGTGCCAAATGCTCAAGCCTTGGAGCAAAGTTTAGAAAACATCGTCATCAAGCAACAGCAGCAAGCGGATCGTAGCGGGCAGGGGATCTTTGGCTCGATTGCCCAAGTAGTGACCTTGTTGATTGTGGCCGTTGTAGTAGCGGTAGTTGCTGCTTTCGCAATTTCTACGTACATGGGGCGAAATATTGGTCGTCGTGTCAGCTTAATTTCTAAACGAGCACAGCTTATCGCCAGTGGCGATATCTCTCAGCAGCCTCTAGTGATTGAAGGAAGCGATGAATTGGCAAGCCTTACCGATTCCATCAATCGTATGAACCAATCTTTGGCAGACATCGTTCACGGTGTGACCAACAAAGCGCAGCAAGTTGACGAAAGTATGGCGGGTCTGCTTGCCGCGAACCAACAAACGTTAGATGAAATTACTAAGCAGCGAAACAACATCGAACAGATCGGTCAGCAGCTTAACGATGTGGCCCATTCAGCTGCAAGCACTACTCAGCAAGCTAAAGAGTCGGTGATCACTCTGAACGAATCGAACAATCAAATTACTCAGGGATCTAACACTCTGGATTTAAACAAGGCAACCGTTGAGCGCCTATACGAAACCATCGAGAAAGCGAGCGATGAAGTTACTGAACTGAGTCGCGAGAGTGAAGCGATTGGTCGTGTGACCGAAGTCATTGAAGGGTTAGCAGAGCAAACGAACCTGTTGGCATTGAATGCCGCAATTGAAGCCGCGCGAGCGGGTGAATATGGTCGCGGCTTTGCTGTGGTTGCTGATGAAGTACGCTTGCTGGCAACGCGTACTACGGAGTCGACCACCGAGATCAACAATATTGTGAATGCGATTCAATCGTCGACTTCTTCAGTTGTAGACGAAATTGAAGCAAGTAAATTGCTTGCAAAAGAAGGCTCAGAGCATACCGAACAAGCTGTAGTTAAGCTTCTCTCTGCAACCGAGCAAATTGCAACGCTCAATAACCAAATGCAAGATCTTGCCGCCGCCGCAGAGCAGCAGTCAGACTCTACACAAGCCATTAATGCGCTTATGGAAGGAGTTACAGATTCTGTAAATGACGTGTCACGTATCAGTGAATCATCTCATAGCACTTCGTTGGATGTTCGGGATCGCGTTGTTGAGCTCAATAAAGAAATGGAGCAATTCAAAGGTTAATCGCTACTTGTTTTCTTCGCATGGAGTGAGGGTGTATTACTGATATTGTTTCAATCTTGAATTATCAGGACATCGCGAAAATGCGATAGAAGCGTCACTCTCATTACTTTTAATCGTTTTTGGTCTATTACTTATATTAAGTAGTTTACAAGTAAGCGATGGACGCGATGATAAGCCAAGGGACTGCACTCAAAAAGACGCCAAATGTAAAGTGGCGTCTTTTTGCTTTTGCCCTTTCTCTAGCAACCTGCTTCATGAGTATGTCAGCTCTGGCGGAAACTGATGAAGAGGTTCTTCGGGTTGCTAACTCTAAAGCATGGAAACCCTTTTCTTACATTAATAGTGACGGCCAGCCAGATGGAATATTGATCGATCTTTGGCGCGAGTATGGAAAGCGGAATAAGGTCGAAATAGAATTTGTTCTACTGGACTGGAATGAATCTTTGGAAGCAGTAAAAAACAACCGGGCTGATGTTCATGCCGGGTTATTGTGGTCCGAACCTCGCGATGAGTTTTTCGACTTTGGTGATGCTTTAATTAATATTGAAACTCAACTCTATTACAGCCAAGCGCTCATTGGATTTGACGTTGATGAGTTACTTAAGGGGAAAGTTGAACAATATGTCGGGGTGGTGAAAGGCGGCTATGAGGAATATTTCGCTCGCAAGGAGTTTCCCAAAGCAAATTTGAAAGTATATCCAAACAATGAGCTGTTAATTAATGCCGCGTTTAAGGGGGAAATCTCTGCTTTTGTTGCCGATCTTCAAGTCGCGAATTTCTATCTCTATTCCTCAGACGATCCTATGAGCTTTGTGCCTGTGAAATACTTGTACTCAGGTGATCTATACCCTGCGGTGACAGAAGGTAATAGGTCAATGCTTGATGCTGTGAACCTAGGGTTTAAAAAAGTAGGTACAGCCACACGTGAAACAATCTTGCATAAATGGATGCACATCGAGACTGTCTATCCTCAGCACTTTTTTCCAACCGTGGTTGGTGTGAGTGGCTTAGTCGCCATGCTTTATATCATTATGTTGAAGCGTACGGTCAGAGCGAGAACACGTGAGTTAGAGCTCGTTAATGAGCAGCTTACCGTGTTGTCTACCACTGATGAACTCACTGGCATAAAAAACCGACGTTGTTTTATGGATGCGATACATCAGTTGGACACGCAAAGTGAGTCGCTGACGGTAATGGTGTTTGATATCGATAACTTTAAGTCCGTGAACGACAATTGGGGCCATGCGATAGGAGACGAAGTGATTAGAGAAGTCGCACAGAGTGTGGAATCGATATTAACGCCTTCAATGTTGTTTGGCAGAATTGGCGGTGAGGAGTTTGCTCTCGTGGTTAGAGAGCTTAGTAAGGAATCGGCGATAGACTTAGCGCAAAGTGTATGCCTAAAAGTTTCCGCCGCGAGAATGCAGGTGGAGTGTAATACCCACATTTCAGTGAGCGTAGGTTGTGCATTTTACCCCCATGGCAGTGATGAAGTCGATTTAGTCGCTGCAGACAAGCTGATGTACAAAGCCAAACAACAAGGAAAGAACAGGGCGGTGGTAGAGTTAATTGATTAAAATTGGATGTAATCTCGACGATTTGTCCAATCATTGCGCACTTGAACAAAAGAGGCATAGAAAACACTTTTCTTTTCAGTCAGATGTGGCATATTAACTAGGTCTTCGACGCAAAGCGTACTTCGTATAATGGCTATTACCTCAGCCTTCCAAGCTGATGATGCGGGTTCGATTCCCGCAGTACGCTCCAAATTTTCTCATACTATCCAGTATAAAAAAACTGAAACGCCGATGGCGTTTTTTTTTATGCCTGCTATTCTTGCTTTGCTCACCGTTTGCAACAAAGTACCTCTCAATTGTACGTCTTCGCCATGTATAATCCGTAACTAGTAAGTGAGCGAAATTACGCTTTTTATCTCTCTATTTATGGAAGAAACATGAAACTTAAACAGATCGACAAGCAATTATACCGCTCGCGTCTCAATATCGTGATTGTAGCCTGCATTGCTAGCTTAGCAGTATTGAGCCTCGCCATATCTCAAACCTTGATTATGCTGTTCCCGTCAGAAACTGGCTCCCACTTCCACTGGAACTTACTTGGCGTGATTGTAAGTGCCATTGCATTAGTGACGGCTTTGCTAAAACTTAAAGCGCACCCGAAAATGTACGAGGTCGTCTACGTGTGGGAGTTAAAGCAGGCGTTAAACCTAATCTACAGAAAGAACAAAAAGCTTCTTGCCGCCGCTGAACAAGGTAATTCAGACGCAATGTTAGCACTGCAGTTTAGCTATGATGGCTCGCGTCAGTTATGGAAACTAGACGACAACACCATCACGATGGATAGCTTGAATACCGCTCAAGCCCAACTCGATAAGTGGGTAGAGCAATACAGCGTTGAACTCGATGTTTCGAACTACCAGTCGGATATCCTTAAATCATTTTAAGGTTGATTGAATTTTTTGGTCGAATAAAACACGCCTAGCCAAATGGTAAGCTAGGCGTTGTATCTACCGATGGATTATGCTTCAAATACGTTTCTGAAATACCCTTGCTTTGACCACTTGCCTGGTTCACGAACTGGATCCCAAGATGTGACCACGACTGGATGCCCGATAAGCGCTTTCGCTTTTCGAGTAACAGTACCCGTTTTATCGAATGTGCTGGTTTTCATGAACCATTGCTGACCATTCTTCATAGTTAGAATAGTGCACGGAGAACCTCTGTGTACTTTATCTATTTCAACAGAGACTAAGATATCTGGCGCCGTTTTGGTTACAACTTGACTAGTACCGGCACGAAGCTGCTCTTTTTCGAGTTCTTGCTTCAATGACTGAATCTCTTTGTGTAACGCTCTGCTGCTTTCCGCATGCTCCCTACGTAACTTATCGACAAAAAGGTCTGTTTTAAGCTGCATAGCGTTGATATGAACAGAAGCTTTGTTTTGGCTGAGTTCGTTGACTAGATCTGAGTGCTTGGTTAATTGCCCTGATACGTATTTAGGGTGTAGGTCTAGCAGTATTTCAGTTGTGAGTTCACCGTCTTTACGGAGGTTCTTCATAACTTCAGATAGGTAAAATTCCGTATCTTGATCGTTTCGCCATACTGCAACTAACTTGATCCCATTTGACGTTTTCAGAACAACGAACGTGCCATAGCAGGGCTCTTGAGTTGTTGGATGGAGAAAGTAACCGTCGAACTTCGCACGATTTCCGTGTTTGCGATCCGGTTCCGCCGGAGATGTTTGGAAGATTTCGATCGTTGTATCTCGTGGAAAGCTAAAGCCAAATCTAAGTGGCAATGAGTCTAGGTTGCAGTGCTCGTTACTTTTGAGCTGTACCGTTAGCTTTGGATTATTCATTGGTTTGACAGATTAATATCGAAGATGTGGATGCTTAATTCTAACTAGGCACTTTCTAACTACAAGGCCAAAGTACGCCAAAGTGTATCAACATTTTTCAATAGCCATTAACTCAACAAAATAGGCCGAACGAGGCTAGACTATAAGGAACTTCTAACAAAAAGGGCAGATATGAAGCTTATCGCTCTGGTTCTTTTCATTGTCTCTGGTTACGTTCATGCCGAAAGCAAACGCATTGACGTGATTGTAGGCGTGAGCGATGGATTTCCGGTTTATTACTTCGACAAACAAGAACAAGTATTTAAAGGCCCGATGATCGAGTCTTTTGAAGCCATATGCCGTGAAGCTAACTTTAATTGTATTTTCCGCGCACTTCCCAAAAAGCGCATTGAGACAGAATTGATTGAGGGCTCGATTCATTTTGGGACAGTTATCAATAGTGCTTCTCAGGCAGCCTTGCTCAAAGAGATGGTGTACTTCACTGAGTTCAACGTTCCAGCAAGTTTGGGTATCTATTCAACGTTGCCCTCTGGCGAGATACCAGAAGATTTAGAAGCTTATTATGGCGAAAGCATTATATGTGTACTGGGGTGGAGTTTATCTGTACTACCTGGTATTTGGGAAGCTGAGAAGGTAGAACACGTAACGATATTCAAACCGAGTACTATTGATGCGGCAGTTCGCATGTTGAAGTTAAACCGCTCTAAGTTCCTATACGCGAATAAGCAGAAAATGGACGTCTATATTACTGAACAGGACGGCTTGCATTACAAGGAGTTTAAGTCGCTTAACCAGACGTTTGGTTTATCATTGGCGTCGCCCCAGTACCAACAGATCAAGCAAAAAGTGGATACCGCAATATCAACCTTACTCATCAGAGGCGTAATCGATCCAGTAACTGGGCACTTAGCAAAATAGTGCCCAGTTACAAAGTTAACTAGTCTGAACGACCTCGTCCTTGAATTCTCCATTGGTGGATTACTTCACCGTCACGCACTGCATTTAGCACATCAAAGTTATGCAATGTAGTGTCGCAATGGCTAGGGATTAGTGAGATAACCTGACCAATTGCATATGGCGATTTACCTTGCTCGATCAACAGGATTCCGTGTTCGTCTCCGCCGCATTTGTATGTGACAGTGTCACTATGCTCGCGTACTTTCGGCATACCTAAATCAATTGAAAGTGATTTCATGCCTGCGTCGACAACGGCACGCCCAGAGCTTGGGTGGCTGATGACAGTGCTTAACACAGAAAGGGCTGAGCTAAATTGGCGATTGGTATCTTCATTGTTCTCGTCGCCTATTGCTGTATAAGTGCTGTCCATAAACAAGTAAGAGCCGGCTTGAACTTCGGTATAAGCATGCGCTGAATGGGCTTGATAGGTTCCTGTACCTGCGCCGGAAATGATCTTTGGCGCTAAACCTTGGGGTTTAAGTGCGGTTTCAATGAAAGTGAACAGAGAATCTACCGCATCATGAGCAGCCCGCTGTCGCTTCTCATAGCCTTTTATCAGCTGAAGATGGCCGCTATATGCTTGAATCCCATCGTATCGAACGCCTTCGGTGGTTTTAATATGATTAATCAGCTCGATGAGAGCTTGGTCAGCGTTCACACCACAACGTTCTTGACCACTCTCTACTTCAACTAGAAGGCCTATCTCGATACCGTTCTGGCTAGCATACTTACCAATAATGTCGACATGGTAAGCGTGGTCGATGACTTGGCGAATTGTCGCATTTGGATGGTTTAAACATAGGTCGACAAGTCTTTTAGTTTTTGTCTCACCAGCAATTGGCGTAGTGATAAGTACGTCGTTAACGCCGCCTTCGACCATGACTTCTGCTTCACCTAACTTAGATGTACAGACTCCGATCGCTCCGGCTGCTATTTGCATGTGAGCTAATGCTGGGATCTTGTGTGCCTTTGTGTGCGGGCGTAGGGCTAAACCAAGTTGATTGATGCGCTTTTGCATACCCGATAGATTTTGCTCAAGGATATCAAGATCAACGATGAGCGCTGGAGTGTCGAGCTGAGTGATTTTCATTATTGTTAATTCTAGTTAGGAGGTATGGGCACGAAATTAACACAGATTACTGAATGAAGAAGCGTTAGAACGTGAATTAGCAGAATTTTAACGTTATGAATAACAAAGAGTTATTAAACGAGTGTGGAGTATTTGCGTGGCTATTGATTGGTTATTGAAAGAGCAGGACTGGAAATAAGCCTCATCGAGATGAGGCTTACGGATTAAGTGGCTAGAATTCTTCGGTGTCTATTTCAAGCTGCGTTGGCATGTTATAACGCGCACCAGCTACGTCACTGGTTTTCATTGTGCTTTCAACCAGTGTCATTAATTCTGCTGAAAGCGTGTATTGTTGCGAATTCCAGTTATCTTTTAGGTGCTTGATATCTGTTGTGCCAGGCAAAGCAATTGAATCTGGTGCTTTCGCTAATGTCCAAGCAATAGAGAGCTGGGCGAGCGTTGGGTAAGGTAAACTGTGATTCTTTTCCTCGAACATAGGAAGCAGTCGGTTGAGCTGTTCGACTTTATCCAAGTTCAGAGGGAAGTTTTGGTCAGAGAAACGCGGCATTGCTAAGCGAATGTCACCTTGGACAAATTCGTTACTGCGAACTTCACCACTGAGCATACCACGGCCAACGGGGCTAAACGAAACGAATGTAATGCCCAACTGGTTACAAGTATCGAGTACGGCGATCTCTGGATTACGAGACCACAGTGAATATTCAGACTGAACCGCAGCAATAGGATGAACCTGATGCGCTTTTCGAATGGTCGTTGCAGATACTTCAGACAAACCAATGTGCTTTACCTTGCCTTCTTCAACAAGCCTCGACAGCTCTCCAATACTTTCTTCGATTGGCACATTTTTGTCCCAACGGTGTAAGTAGTATAAGTCGATTACATCGGTGTTAAGTCTGCGAAGAGCTTCTTCACAGGTGCGTCTTAGAACCGTAGGGTTTCCGTCTATTGTGCGTTTACCATCTGGCCCTTTAGCCATGCCGCATTTGCTTGCTAAGAAATACTCATCACGACGATGGCCAACCGCTTTAGCGAGCAGTTTCTCGTTAGCACCAAACCCATACAGGGCAGCGGTATCGAGCATGTTGTAGCCCATGTCTAGCGCGGCGTTAAGTACATTAATACCGTGTTGCTCTGACGGGGGAGTGCCATATGCATGAGATAGGTTCATACAGCCCAGAGCGACCGGTGCTAATGTTTGATTGCCAATTGTTGCCATCGTCGTTTTCCTTTAATTATTCTTCTAATAGCTGTTCAAGTTTATCCAAGGTTTCCATTGCAGGTAAGCAACTCTGAACGCTTGAATTTGGTTCCCTGCCAATACGAATCGCATCGAAAAACTCTCGGTCAATAAGTTCAATACCGTTATTTGATACCGCAACACCTTCGAGAGAGATTGGGTTGTCGTTACCATCATAAAGATCATCATAACGAGCAATGTAAGTGCCTTCTTCACAGATATAACGGAAGAAAGTACCGAATGGCCCGTCGTTATTGAACGACAGTGAAAGGGTACATAGCGCACCAGATGGTACTTTCATGCCAATGCTCATATCCATAGCAATCCCAAGTTCTGGGTGCGTTGGACCTTGCAGAGCTTGTAGCTTAGTTGCCTGCTCGCCAGTTTGATACTGGAAGAGATCGACTGTGTGGCAAGCATGGTGCCATAGTAGGTGATCAGTCCAGCAGCGAGGCTCGCCCTTAGCATTAGTATTGGTTCTTCGGAAGAAGTAGGTTTGCACGTCCATTTGTTGGATGTGTAGTTCACCTGCTTGGATTTTGTTGTGAATCCATTGGTGGCTAGGGTTGAAGCGACGAGTGTGTCCCGCCATGGCAATTTTGCCGGTACGTTTTTGTGTCTCAACTACTTTGTAGCTGTCTTCAATGTTGTCGGCCATCGGAATCTCAACCAATACATGCTTCCCCGCTTCCATACATGCAATGGCTTGTGAAGCGTGCATCTGCGTTGGTGTCGCAAGAATAACGGCATCAATACTTTCAACTGCTAGAGCATCTTCCAGTTGAGTAAAGCCAACTGCATTTGACCCATATTGGGTGATCAGTTCATCAAGCTTATCTTGCTCTGGAGATACCATCGCTGTTACAACAACATCATCGATTTGTTTAAGCGCATCTAAGTGCTTTCTTCCAAAGGCGCCAGTTGCACCGACAACACATACGTTCATAAATATTCCTTTACCTGTATTGGATGTTAAATAGAGGAGCTGATCGAACCGTGAGTCGTCAGCTCTTTCTTGTTTGGTTTCTGAGGGTAGAGCGCTGCCAAAATGCTTTGAGCTTGTCCACCCTTAGGTTCGTTAGTGAGTATTAGCGATTGCTTGCCAATTTTGTCGTGCCATTCGAGTGCTGATTTTGTCATCTTTGGTTCAATTTCTAACGACTCCAGCGTATTGGCAACGGCGGATAATTCTTCACTTCTTCGTATTCCATGCGACGCCATTCGCTCTAGGTTATAGGCGACTTTGCTATTGATGTTCAAACCAGGGTAGCTTTTGGCCAAAGAAGAAAAAATATGCTGTTCCAAGCCCGATTTATGAGCGGCCAATGCGCATTCGGCTGTTAGCGCCTCAAGGCCTTTTACGAATACTGAGCGAACCATTTTGACCGTTGTAGCGTCGCCAACTTGGTCAGAAATTACATTAACGTCGAAGCCGAGCGATTCCAAAATTGGCACTACTTCAGTGGCGTTTCGACCTGAAATATTAAGCGGTATGGCTTGTTGAGCTTTTACAGGCGCCATAATCGCCACATCGACATAGTTTGCACCATACGATTCAATAGTTGATGCATTACGCTTTTTTACCTCTGGAGCACAAGAATTGCAGTCAAATAGCCATTGTTTTGGTTTGAGTTCACTTACGAGTGAATCGACTGCAACTTGCGCTTGAGACGGCGTCACTAACGAGAAAATGCACTGTGCGCCAATAATGGCTTCGGACGCATTAAACGTTCCTTGTACTTGATGTTCGATGTATTCAAGTAACTTAGCCTCCCGTTCAAGAGTGGAACGAGTTTTAATGTCGTAAGCGCTGATCACTTCAGGCAGGTTATTTTGCCATCTATCTATGAAAGATTTCGCGGCTTCACCAAACCCTATAAATGCAGTTCGTGTTACTTTCGCCATAACCTTCCTTAGTTTTAACTGTATTTTGCTTAGTAAAAAGACTCTAACATTCGCGTTGTTTGGCGAATAATCAAAATAAGAGTAAGGGTATTCAGTTTTGGTGAAAGTAACGCTAATTATGACTCGATCGCTAAGCCATTTTTACGCAGTAGGCTGACAAAATGAGACTGCGTTGAAGTGGCAAACCAATTCTTACGGACTGTTAAACCAATGGGTCTGGACTGTTGGCTACAATCAAAAGGCAGTATTTTGAAATGACCTTCATTTAACTCTCTATGGATTTGATGTTGGGAAAGTAGAGTCAATCGGTCGCTGCCCAAAAGTAGTTCTTTAACTAACATCTGTGAGCTTGCCTCGACCAACCGAGTTGGTGCTTCAACCCCTTCGTTACTGAACATATCCTCAAACATTTTGCGCCCAGGAGTGTTTGCGCCTGAGACTACCCAACTTGCTTCGTGCAAATCTTTTAGGGTGAGGGACTGAGCTTTGGTCAATGGATGTTCTGCGCGGGCAAGTATACGGTTCTGCGATTCAAATAGCGTTTCTTGCCTAATGTCAGTGCTTGGGGAAGGGAAACGAAGTGCACCAATAAGAATATCAATTTCACCATACTTTAAGTGATTGAGTAAGTCGCTATAAGGGCCATCAACAACTTGGATTTGGCAGTCTGGATATTCCGCTGTGAACTCATTAATGGTGCTAGGTAATAAACAGGTTCGCGCAAGAGGTAAGCAGCCGACAGTAATCACACCGCTGTGTCTGTTACTCAGAACGTTTACTTCTTCAATTCCTTGCTTTATTTCAACAAAAGCGAGTTTGCTGGCTTTGACCAATGCACTGCCGGCTTTGCTGACAACAACGCCATTACTGTTTTTTTCAAACAAGGTAAACCCAAGGATTTCTTCCAAGTCTTTTGATGCTCGGTAAACAGAAGATTGTGATACAGACAGAAGGCGACTTGCTTCAGTGAAGCTTTGTCCGTTAGCGACCGCGACCAGCGCTTTTAATTGCGTGGTGGTGATGTTGTATAGATAGCGTTGAACACTGGTTTTTCTTTGCCCTTTGGCAATTTTTAGTGATTCAGTGATTCCGTCACTGATGTACTCAAGCGCTCGGTCAATACGAAAAGCAAAGGCGGAGCCCTGTTTAGTCGGGGACATACCATCTGTTGTTCGTTCAAAAAGCTCACTATTTATATTCTTTTCGAGCTTTGAAATGGCTTGTGTAATGGCGGGTTGAGAAAGAAAAACCGTTTCAGAAGCTTTGCTGATACTGCCAGTTTGTACTACTTCTGAAATGGCTCTTAAATGCCTTAGGTTAGGAATATTAAACATCTTTACACCTTTATGGTTGTAATTATATTGGCTGACTCTGAATTTAAGTAAATATACTAATTTAGTATTTTCAACAGTAAATTTACGGCATTGGATTAAATATAAAAGTTATGACCTTTCCTATTTATTAATACATAACTGACAAGTGGAAATGAATAAGAAATATAAGTTTTTGTAGCAAAGATGTGACAATTATCCCCAAAATTGAATTAAACAAAAGTTTAATGTATTAACAACTAATTAATACATCACTGATATTTATGTTTAAATAAGTATTTGAAATATAACGGTGTAAATTGATTATTTGAAAGTTATTGGTTTTCCAGTAAGCGTTGGTTATCTAAAAATTGAATAACACTTTCACTATATGAATTATCAATTGTTAATTCTTGGTGATAGCTTTGTTTACTGATGAAACAGGAGGTTCACGAATGAAAACTATAACGAAACTTTCACTTGCCTTATCGCTAGCTTACGCAGGTTCAGCTGCAGCTTTAGATATCACTATTGGCCATGTCGATTCTCAAGACTGGACTATTTCTAAGAAAGGTGCCGCTACTCAAGTATTTAAAAATATCGTAGAAGCGGAATCTGGCGGAAAAATTAAGGTAAACATTTACCCATCTGGCCAGTTAGGCGGTGAGACAGAGTTACTTCAGTCTACTCAAGAGGGTATGCTGACGATGACGATGGTGTCTGGTGCGTACTCAAAACTATGTAAAGAAGCGAACGTACTAGAAATCCCATATCTATTCCCGTCCTCTCCAGTAGCATGGGAAGTGCTAGATGGTGAATTCGGCCAAGCACTTAATGAACACTGCTTGAAGCAAACCGGCTTGAGAAACCTTGCCTATGGTGAAACTGGTTTCCGCCACTTCACAAACTCTAAGCGTGAAATTAACACTCCTGAAGATCTACAAGGTCTAAAAATCCGCGTAATGACGACGCCACTTTATGTTGAGATGTTGAAGTCATTGAAGGCAGAGCCTACGCCAATCGCATTTCCTGAGGTTCCAGCTGCACTTACTACAGGTGTTATCGACGGACAAGAAAACCCAGTGAGTGTGATTAGTGCGAACAAGTTCTACGAGCTACAAAAATACATCACGCTTGATGGCCACGTATACAGTACCGATTTCCTATTAATGAATGACGACTTTTACACCTCTTTGAATGCAGAGGATCGTGCAATTATCGACCGAGCAGCAAAAGTCGCCGGTACCGTTGGTCGCGCTATTCAGCAAGTAAACTCTGCTGAAGGCCTAGAAACATTAGCTAAGAAGGGGATGAAGATTACTTCGCTAACCCCTGAGCAACAAAAACAATTCCGCGATCAAACTCAACCAGCTGTGATCAAATGGTTGGAAGGCACAGTAGATGCTAAGTGGATTGATGGTGCGCTACAAGCAGTAGAACAAGCGAATCAGTAAAGATCGTGCCGCAGTGCAGGGCGCTGCGGTACTTTCCCATGGAGAAAGGGAATTATGATTGAACAATACAAAAAGCTACTTGCTGTGCTTGCCGGTACATCACTGTTCACTCTCTTTGTTGTCATGCTTGTGACGACAATCTGCCGATACTTCTTCAACATCTCAATTCTTTGGGGTGAAGAACTCAGTAAGTATTCAATGATTTATGGGGTCATGTTCGCAACTTCACTTTGTTACCTAGAAGGGCTACACATCAAGTTTGCGGTGCTAGATACAATTAAATCAGCCAAGTTTCAAAAGACATTAGAAGTTGTTGTTGACCTATGTGTCTTGGCATCTTCAGTGATCTTAACATGGTCGGCCTACCTGTTTGTTTCTAAACGTGGTGGGATTGAATCACCGGGTATTGGCGTGAATATGTACTACTTCCAGTCTGCTCTGATTGTTGGTGGTGTGTGCTTGTTTATCGCAGCGACTTTGCGCCTGATTTCTCATGTCAAAGTGCCACGTTCAGAGCGTGAGCCAACGTTAACTCAAAGCGACGTATAAGGATTTACTATGCCATCTATTGCTTTAATGGGAACCATGTTGGTTTTCGGGGTGCCGCTTGTCTTTAGTATCATCCTTGCCATGTCTTTTTATGTCACTAGCACACCTATTTCGATTAGCTTAGTGGCTCAGCGTATCTTTAGTGGGCTTGACTCATACTCAATTCTTGCGGTGCCACTGTTTGTGTTAGCGGGCGAACTAATGAACAAAAGCGGTATTACTAACCGCATTATCGATTTTGCTAACGCGCTGGTTGGCCACTTTAGAGGTGGGCTTGCACAAGTAAACGTGTGGTCCTCGGTTATGTTTGCTGGCATCTCTGGTTCTGCTGTTGCAGATACATCAGCACTAGGGCGAGTGTTTATTCCTCAAATGGAAAAAGAGGGTTACAGCAAAGAGTTTTCGTCGGCGTTGACTGCAGCATCATCTGTTATTGGGCCAATGATCCCGCCTAGTATTCCAGTCATCATTTACGCGCTAATCGCAAGTGGTGTCTCTGTTCCTGCACTATTCTTGGCAGGTATTGTGCCAGGCATCATGTCGGCAATTGCTTTATCCATTTTTGTGTTCATCTACGCAACTCGACACAACATTCGTAGCTCTGTTGTAAGACAAAGCCGCCGCAAAGCATTGGTTAAAGCGTTTATCCCGCTCACTATGCCAATCTTTATCCTTGGTTCGATTCTGTTGGGGATTGTTACTCCAACCGAAGCTGCTGCTTTTGCTGCCTTCTATGCATTAAGCGTCGGTATGTTTGTATATAAGTCACTGACGATTCGTGATTTACCTGAAGTGTTTATGCGCTCGATGCGTGACTCGTCGATAGTATTGATTTTAATTGCAGTAGTATCCGTTGCTAACTGGTTGCTGACGTTCTCACGTGTGCCTCAATACATCAGTGAGCAAATCTTAGCGACAATCAGCGATCCAATCATGTTCCTGATTATGGTGAACTTGATTTTGCTAGGGGTAGGGTTATTTTTGGAAGGTATAGCAGCGATGCTTATCCTAATTCCAATTTTCCACCCAATCGCGATGAGCTTTGGTATCGACCCAGTACACTTCGGAATAGTGGTGATCTTCAACCTAATGATTGGTTTAATTACACCGCCAATGGGCATCTGTTTATTTGTATCGAACACTATTTCAAAAGTTGGAATCGCAGCCATCTCGAAACAAGTTATTCCGCTGTTCCTGCTGGAGGTTGCGGTACTGTTCTTCATCACTTTCGTTCCACAAAGCGTGCTCTTCTTACCTAAATTATTCGGGTATTAGCGAGCCAACATGTCTGTAATAGAAATCTTCCTGCCGCTCGTGATAATCGTTGCGGCAGGCTTTGTGACGACTAAATTACGCTTTTTCTCCGACAAATTTATCGGTGACATTAGCAAGTTTGTTCTGTATTTCGCACTGCCATCAGTCATCTTTTCCGGCCTTACGCAAATGGAAATGAGCGACATCATCCAACCCAACTTCATGTTGGTTTACGCGATGGCAGGGTTGTCGTCTATGGCAATCGTAATCTTGATTACTCGAGGTTGGATGAAACGGTCTTGGCAAGATTCGTTTGTAAATGCACTGGGAAGTGGAATGCCAAATAGCGCATTCGTTGGTTTTCCTGTCGTATTGTCGCTTTTCGAAGGGCGCTACGTTGAAGCGTTCCTCATGTGCGTATTGGTAGAGAACTTAATCTTTATTCCTTTGTGCCTTGTATTGCTTGAGTTTACACAAAGCAACAATACGTCACTTAAGCGGCAACTAATATCTGTCGCGGCTAGGGTAGGAAAGAATCCTATCGTGCTAGCGATATGTGTATCCCTTGTTGTCAATATTGTGGGTTTACCGCTCCCCGAAGTATTGATGAACAGTGTGGGTTCCATCGCCAACACTTCAATCGCATTGGCTTTGTTTGTGATTGGAGGGGCATTGGGTCAATCACTTAAATTTGAACAAAAACGCCGAATGGCGTTGGTCAGTACAGTCAAATTGGTGTTTTTCCCACTCGTGGCGTTGGCATTTATGAACATATGGCCTGTTCAAGGCGAGATTAAGTATGCGCTGTTGATCTTTAGTGCTGCACCTATGTTAACCATCTACCCAATGCTTGGTGCGCTCTATAAACAACAGCAGTTCTGTCTAAACACTCTCGTTGCGACGACGATTGCATCAGCACTGACGCTGTCGGTCGTGGTATCGATGAGCAATCTATAACAATAAGTGAAAAATAAGGTCGAGAAACATGGAAAAAGTGAGAATCTCTGTCGCTGGTGCGGGACTCATCGGTAAAACTCATATTAAGCTTGTTGACGAAAACCCACACTGCGAGCTTGCCTCGATTATTGACCCATTCCCAGCTGCGCAAGAAGTTGCGCAGCAATATGGAGTGAAAGTCTATGCAAGCTTGGCTGAAGCCTTCGAGCAAGATAAGCCTGATGGTGTGATCTTAGCTACGCCAAACAAACTACACGCTATCCAATCTCATGAATGTATTGCCGCTGGTGTACCTGCAATCGTAGAAAAACCAGTGACGGACAGTATCGAAGATGCCATCGAATTGCTGAAACACGCTAAGCAAGAGCAGAGCATCATGTTGGTCGGACATCACCGTGCGTACAGCCCTTTGCTCGAAACGGCTAAAAAAGTCATCGATAGCGGTGAACTAGGTAACATCGTATCCATTATGGGCAGCGCTGCTTTCTATAAGCCAGATTATTACTTTGATGAAGGTGAATGGAGAAAAGTGAAGGGCGGCGGCCCAATCTTCATTAACATGATTCATGAAATAGGCAATCTTCGTCACTTGGTTGGTGATATCGTAGGGGTACAGGCATTAAGTTCCAATAGCACCCGAGAATTTGAAGTGGAAGATACAACGGTAATGTCGTTCCGCTTTGCAAATGGAACCCTCGGGTCATTCTTACTTTCAGATGCCTCTGCAAGCCCTCGTAGCTGGGAGCAAACCTCTCAGGAAAACAAATCGTACGCTACGTATGATACCGAAGACTGCTATCACGTTGCTGGCACGAACGGCTGTTTGTCTATTCCAACGATGCAAGTGAAATCTTTTGGCTCGGATGTTACGCCATCCTGGTGGAACGCCATGGAGTCTCGCCAAGAACCAATTAACCGTGAAGACCCGCTAAAACGACAGCTCGAACATTTCTGCGCATTGATTCGCGGCGACGAAACGACACCAAATGTCAGTATTTGGGATGGGCTACAGAACCTTCTCGTTATCGACGCCATCATCGAAGCGTGCGAGTCGGGGCAGTACGTGCCGGTACGTGATGTCACGCCATTAATTGGTTAGGAGAGTGGGTATGAAATATTCAATCGCGACTGTGTGCCTTTCTGGCACGTTAGAGCAAAAAATGCATGCGGCTGCAAAAGCGGGCTTTCATGCGATCGAAATCTTCGAAAATGACTTAACCCAGTACCGAGGATCGGCGTCGGATGTCAAACGTATCGCCGACAGCCTAGGGTTAGAGATCCTAGTGTTACAACCGTTCCGTGATATGGAAGGGTTACCACCTGCGCTGCGGGATAAAAAGTTCAAGATGATGGAGCGCAAGATGGATCTCGCGCATCAGTTGGGAACAAACCGTTTGATGATGTGCAGTAATGTTCATCCACTTTCATCGCCGAACGTACATCAATGTGCCGATGACCTACATACATTAGCTGAACTTGCGAAACGCGAAGGTATGCAGTTAGGCTACGAAGCATTGGCATGGGGGCGACACATTGCAGATTATGACGATGCATGGAACCTAGTCAAAATGGTTGATCATCCAAACCTCGGCGTTGTACTTGATACTTTCCACATGTTTGCACGTGGTAATACCTTAGATACGCTCAAGAACGACATTCCCGTAGAAAAAATCGCACTCGTTCAGGTTGCTGATGCTCCTAAAATGCAAATGGACATCTTGCAATACAGTCGACACTATCGCTGTTTCCCTGGGCAAGGTGATTTCCCAGTGATTGATTTCGTTCAGACACTAAAAGACAAAGGCTACAATGATTACCTTTCTCATGAAGTGTTCAATGATGAATTCCGAGCATCCTCGCCAATTGAAAAGGCGATTGATGGCGTACGTTCATTGAAGTGGCTTGAAGACCAAACGGATGAAGCATTTGATGCTCCTAAAGTTAGCGATGTCAGCTTTATTGAATTCGCGGTTAAAGATCGCGAGAACAACCCGTTTACTGATGTAATCGAGTCGCTAGGTTTTAGCAAAACTCATTGTCATAAAAGTAAGAATGTCGATTTGTATCAAGCGGGTGATATCAACTTCATCTTCAACTACGAGAAGAACAGCAACGCGCAAAACTATTTAGATGGACACGGAGAAAGCGTGTGCGCCCTTGGCGTACTGGCCGAGGATTCAAACCGTCTGGTTGAGCTAGCGAAGCGATACAACAGTCCAACCATTTACCAAGCTAAGCAAGAAAATGAATTGGATATGCCGACACTAAAAAGTTCGAGCCAACTTCTGATTCACTTATTAGATGAAAATCAAGCCGAGAAGTTCTACGACGTCGATTTTGAGCGTGTTGCACCTCAGGTAGAAGAGAGCAGCAACTTTAAACGCATCGATCATATGGGGCAGGTTGTGTCACCAGAAACTTTGCTATCGAATTTGTTTTTCTACAAATCGATCTTTGGCTTTGTACCTGAAGAAAGCTTTGATTTACCAGACATTAACGGCTTGATAATGAGTCGTACGATCAAAAGCCCGAACGGGAAGATCAAAATCGCATTAAACAGTACCAGTGCGAAACGTACGTCGGCACAGCGCTTCCTCAACGACTCAAACGGAGCAAGTATCAACCAGATTGCAATTGAATGTAGTGACATCTTTGCGGCTGGACGTTCATTATCGCCGATCTATCAGTTAAAGATCCCGAATAACTACTACTTAGATATTCAGGCTCAGTTTGATTTGTCGGACGAGTTTATTGCTCAGCTAAAAGAGAACAATATTCTTTACGCGGAAGACGATACTGGTAGCTTCTTGCATTTTTACACCAAAGAAGTGAATGGCCTGTTTTTTGAGGTGGTTCAGCGTTTAGGGGATTATGCAAAATACGGTGAAACCAATGCCTTTATTCGTTTAGCGGCGCAATCATACCAAGGCTAACTAACCGCTAAACAAATGGGTTTTAATCCTTTTGCTGCACTTATAGGGCTCTTCTATAGTGCAGCTTTTTTGTCTTTACGTAGCTAAAACTGACTGTAGAAGTAGGGAGTAGACTAGTGATCGTAATAAAAAAGGCCAGCACTACGCTGGCCTTAACGTTTAATGGATTTTGCTAGAGTTTAAGCTCACAATTTACCCATTGCCCACCTTGCTGGTGAGACTCGACGGTTGCATCCGAGAAGCGAACTCCTGCAGCACCACTTTCGACACGAGGAAATTGTAGCCAATCGTGTGGTGTTTCTAAGCCATCTTTGCGTGCCGCCACAGCGAGGGCAAATTCGGTGTACAAGTTTGCCCACGCTTCAAGAACACCTTCGGAAAAACCGCGAGCAAGGCGTGTACTGCGTTCTACTTGTGGGAACAGCTCTCCGCCTTGTCCACGAGTCAATACTCGATCAGCCTCACCAAACTTGCTGTACTTGAGACGTTCAGGATATTCCATATCCCACTCAATTCCGCCTTTGTCGCCATAAACGCGTAAACGAAGCCCACCACGGTTACCAGAAGCTAGGCGGGTAGCCATGAGTGTGCCAGGGATAGCGTTGTCGTATTTAGTCATCATAATCACGGTATCTTCCAGCGCTTTAGGCGCGCCACAAACGTGCATTTGCGCAAGAATGTCGGTCATAGGTAAGCCTGTCACAAACGTAGCAAGGTTCTGAGCATGAGTTCCTATGTCACCCGTACAGCTGGTGGAGCCACTTTTCTTTGGATCTAAACGCCATTTAACGTGCTCGGCTTGAGAAATATCCTCATTCATCATCCAATCTTGCATAAATTCAACATGAACTTGGTTGATTTTGCCTATATCACCACGTTCAACCATAGCTTTGGCTTGGCGGATCATTGGAAAAGCCGTGTTGACGAACGATACGCCAAATACCATTCCTGTTTGTTGAGTCAGACGAATCAACTCAACGGCTTGGTCGATTTCATTGGTTAACGGTTTATCGCAAAGAACGTCAATGCCTGCTTCTAGAAATACTTTTGCAGCATCAAAGTGTAGGTGGTTCGGCGTGGTGATCATTACTGCATCAATGCCATCATCACGTTCCGATTCTTTGTTGGCCATCTCTTCAAATGATGAATAGCAGCGGTCATCGTCTAAGTACCATTGTTGGCCTTTGGCTTTCGCTTTAACTGGGTCCGATGACAGAGCACCGGCTTTGATTTCCCAATAATCGCTTAAACGGGCCGCGATTGATTGTGTGACTGAAATTCGCCCCCCACCAACAATACCTAGACGTAAACGCCTAGACAAACGTGGAAATGGGCCGGAAAAAGTTAAATCGCTTGGTAGCAACTTTTCGGTCATTGGGGTAGCTCCTATGCTGTTTCTAGTTGTTTGTTTGGATTTACTGCATCTTCGGGTTCCATTTCTAGTTCAATAGCCATGAAAATCCCTGGTGTAATGGTTTCATACTGGTGCCATGGGTAGTTACCATTGGCGTCATACATTGGTTTATGACTGGCACCCGGCGCGAGTGGATCTTCCAAATACAAGGTCGAAATATCTTTTTCGAAGCACTGCTGCATTTTTCCGAATCCAACAATTTGAGTATGAATTTCTCGAAGGTGTTTAAAGCCGACGTGAGTTTGATGTAAGCCCACTTTCAAAGGCACACTGCCTGCGTGATACATAGAAAACGCAAGGTTGCCGATTTTTTGTTTAGGTGACATCCAAAAATCGATACCTTTAAGACGATCTTCTCCACGAACATCGTAGGCTAGCGGCCAAGTCGTTTTTACCTCGGCCAACAGCGCTTGTTCGTCGGGATAGGCATCAAAGCCTTCAATCAGAAGAACTCGCTTCAAATCTTTTAGTGTCACGTTGCCTACTATTTTTGACTCATAGAATTCAAGGGCTTGAGTGTTAACATTAAAGGGTTCAGTCGCCAAGTATAGTAGAATGGCTTGACCGGTAAGCTGGAAGTTAGCTTCACCTTCAATCAATGTGGCACTAAAAAATGGTTTACAAAAATCGAGTTGTGTAATGGCCATAATGTATCCTTAAGCGCTTGTGGCTAATGTGTGTGATTCAACCGTACAGATTTCAATCGTGACGTCTTCTGAGTGAGGGAAGTCAGTCGGTAGCAGGGTAGGCGTACTGCAGTCGGTTGAGATGTGTTCAAACTGACCAGATTGGTTTGAACGGACGATCGACTCCATAATGTCACAAACGTGAAGGGCCATTTCACCGCTCGCTCTCGGAGCGCGTCCTTTAATAGCGGCATACGCAAGATCAACAAGGCCTAAACCTCGGCTGTCTTCGCTGAATCGATGCTGGTCATCTGCAACTGACCACGCTTCTAGGCCTTGTACTCGAGGTCGATAGTTCCAGCGGGCGGTCTCTTTGGTCTTATAGAGCACCTCACCACCAAAGATATTGGTGCCGTCTGTCGGATCTGGGTCGTTAATACACAGCGTTCCTTCGGTGCCGTAAATCTCTAGTCTAGGCAATTGCGAGTCCCAAACATCGAAACTGGTCATCATCATGCCAGTCACACCGTTCTCAAACTCCAATAGACTGTTGATGTGTGTATCGACTTCGACATCGATATACTCACCAGTCCGTGGTTTTGATTCAATTAAACGTTGATTGAACGAGCGTTTCGCCATACCCGCGCAGCGTTTAACAGGGCCGAGTAACGCGATCATCGCTGTTAGGTAGTATGGGCCTAAGTCAAATAGAGGGCCGCCACCGGGCTTGTAATAAAAATCTGGGTTCGGGTGATGGCGCTCAACACCATGCGTACCGACAAACGCATTCACTCCAATAGGTTGGCCAATTAAACCTTCTTGGATTAGGCGTTGACATGTTTGAACTCGGCTGCCTAAAAATGTGTCCGGTGCATTGCCCACAAGCACATTGTTTTGCTTGGCTAACGCTAGGATTTCTTTTCCTTGCTCTAAATCAGTCACGAATGGTTTCTCTGAGTACACATGTTTTCCGGCTTTGACTGCTGCCAAAGAGATCTCGCCGTGTACCGCTGGGATAGTGAGATTGAGCACTGCATCAATAGACTCATCGTTAATGATTTCTTCCGGAGTGCAGACTTTTGCAATGTTGTATTGCTGTGCTTTTGCACGAGATTCTTCTATGTTGAGGCTGGCACAAGCTACGATATCAAGCACATCAAACTTCTGACTGGTTTTAAGGTAGATGTCACTTATTACACCACACCCAATGAGTCCAACTCTTAATGGTTTCATTTGTTCTTCCTTTGACTGTATGAACGGTGATTAGAGATCGTTTTGAGCTTGCTCGACTGAGCTTTGAGCCGATGTCATCCACTCCTTGTCGATACGGCTTGAAAGCCAACTGATCATTTTCGGCTGTGAAGCAGTTCGGAACGCTTCCAACTCGTTTTCGGTCAAAGTGGTGACTTGCATGCCGTTCTTCGTAAGCGTTTCGAGGCCTTGAGCAGAGTTGATTTGTTGAATAGCGCGGCCTACGGTACCGGCAACTTTAGCGGCACGATTAATGATGGCTCGGTCTTCATCAGATAATCCTTTGTAAAGATCGTCGTTGATCACGAGGAAATCTGCGCTGTACACGTGGCCATCTAGTGTGATGTGGTCTTGTAACTCATAAAGCTTCATTTCTACTATCACGCTGACCGGGTTTTCCTGACCATCCACCACTTTGGTGGTTAGAGCTGCAGGTAACTCAGGCGCCGAGATAGGCGTTGCTGTTGCTTTGAGTATTTTCATGAACTCAATAAACGATTGGTTTGGCATGACACGGATTTTCATACCTGCAAGATCTTCTGGCTTTTTGATGACTTTTTTAGAGTTGGTGAAGTGACGAAACCCTGTTTCTCCATAGGCGAGGGTACGAATACCTGTTTTTTCTAAGCAGTGCTGTGCGAGTTTTTGCCCGAACGGACCGTCTAACACTTCCCACGCCACTGGTGATGACGGGAATAAGTATGGTATTTCAAGTACGGCCGCTTCTGGGCAGATTTTGGAAAACGAACCTGACACGATCGTCATGCCTACCATGCCTTCTTGAACAGATTGAAGTAAATCCGTTTCGCTTCCCAGTTGTCCGGAGGGGAAAATATCAACGGAGATGCGACCGGCAGACTCAGCTTCCACTAGGTTTTTGAACACTTGTGTTGCAGCCCCTTTTTTGGAGACTTGCCAGTTTTGTGAATCGACATGGCCGATACTGATTTTAGTTTCAGCGGCAAGTGCCGACTGGCTGAATGCGCAAGCAGCTAGCAGCGCTACGGCAGTTTTAGCGAGTTTCATTCTAATTTCCTTATTATATTCACGGTTCGTTATTGGATCTGTTAACGAGGTGTTAACAAAACTATGTTGAGTAAAATTTGTCCTAATATGAAATTCAAAATTAATGGCGAATATAAGGAATTGAGAGATTGTAGCGCCAAAAGGCGCAAAGATACGTTGAAAAAAGTGGACGTTAGTTAGTAAAGAGAAGAACTAAAATAAGCGGGAAGGGTATTCAATAAATGAAAATAGGTGCATTACAGCACCTATTTATTTGAGGTTTGATTAATCTTCTAGCAAATATTTAACTGCTAGTGGGTAGCCTTTAGTACCCATGCCAATGATTGTCCCTGCTGCGACAGGTGAAATATAAGAGTGATGGCGGAAAGTTTCACGCGCATGGACGTTAGAAATATGAACTTCGATAACCGGTACGTCGACACCTTTAATTGCGTCATGTAACGCGATTGAAGTATGCGTATAGGCTCCAGGGTTGAATACCACACCGACACATTCGCCATTTTTAAATTCGACACCTGCTTTGTGAATAGCATCGATTAGGTGGCCCTCAGTGTTACTTTGAAAGCATTCTACTTCACAATCAAATTGTGCCGCGACTTGGCGACATTTTTCTTCGACATCTTTGAGTGTTTCATGACCGTATTGGCCGGGCTCACGCGTGCCTAATAGGTTGAGGTTTGGTCCATTTAGTACAAGTAGCTTTGTCATTGTTTTGTCCTTAACGTAAATCTGAAAACTGATCTTTTCGAAACTGACTCAATTGGTCAGCGGCCAGATCAAGGCCGGCAAAGAGTTCAAATGCATCTGTGGCTTGATTGAAGAACAACTCAAAGCCGCTTAAGGTTGCAATTTCTTTGTGCTTGGCGGCAACTACAAACTCAGTGTCGATGGGCGTGTATACAGCGTCAAACAGCCATTGTTGTTGGTTAATCCACTCGGAGGGGATTGGTGTGCCAGGAAGACTGTAATGGCCAACTGGAGTACAGTTAACTAATCCGTCTGCATCCAACGCTCGTACTTTTAGTTGCTCTTGGCTTGTTGGTATATCAACAGACACATTATCATGTTCGAGCTCTTCGGCCAGTTGTTTTGCTTTCGATAGGTCGTGATCGTAAAGACTGATGTGCTTAACGCCAAGATCCGACAAGCCTTTCGCAATCGCCTTACCTACGCCACCACAGCCAATCAACACCACATTACCCGGCTTCGCAACGCGAAAGGCTTTATAGGCTGCTATAAAACCTGAGTAATCGGTGTTGTACGCGACAATCTTGCCATTTTTACTAACCAGAGTATTTGCGGCGCCGACTCGCTGAGCGGAACGATCGAGGATATCGGCTACTTCGATAGCCGTTTCTTTGTATGGGTAAGTGATATTGGCAGAGTCAATATTAGAAGTCAGTAATTGACTGGCTCGTTGCTTAAACTCTATTGAACAACCACTGTCTATCGATTCCAAATGATAATTTAAATCAATATTTAATTGTTTAGATAAAGAGTTATGGAAATTAGGCGACTGTGATTTTGTGATGTTTTTTCCAAATAAGCAGCAACGAATCATAATACATCTCTCCGTGATATTTAATGTTACGTTAACAGAGCTAATATACTTCACATAATTGTTTTTTCTTAACACCCATTCAATTTTGAACAAACTCGGTAGGTTAAAGGGTTAGGGGATATTTAAGTCGCTGTAATTTGTCTTGGTTATCTCAAAAACTTATAGCAACGAAATAAATTGAAATAGTCGAACCATAATATTGCTCGATATAGTAATCGTAAATCAAAACAAAAAAGGAATGGATAGATGATTATCGATTGCCATGGACACTACACAACAACGCCTCCTCAAGTAGGTGATTACCGAGAAAGCCAAAAGGCAGCGTTGGCAAATGATCCAAACTACGTTGGTTCAAAAGGCACAATCCATATTAGCGATGACGAAATTCGTGAAAGTATTGTCAACAACCAACTGCGTTTACAAAAAGAGCGCGGCACAGACTTGACGATTTTCTCTCCAAGAGCAAGCTGGATGGGGCATCATATTGGCAACGAACACACTAGCCGTTTTTGGACTGAGCATCAGAACGACTTGATCCGCCGCGTGTGCGATCTATTTCCTAACAACTTTGCTCCAGTTGCTCAGCTTCCACAGTCTCCGGGTATTAGCCCTGAAAAATCAATTCCAGAGTTGGTTCGTTGTGTTGAAGAAATGGACTTTATCGGCTGTAACCTCAATCCTGATACGACAGGTGGTTTCTGGAAAGACGCTTCTTTGGGCGACCGCTCTTTCTATCCTCTGTATGAAAAAATGGTTGAGCTTGATGTTCCAGCAATGATTCATGTAAGCGGCTCGTGCAATTCTTGTCTACATACGACCACTTCATACTACTTGGGTGCGGACACGACAGCATTTCAACAACTAATGACTTCAGACGTGTTTAAAGATTTCCCTGAACTGAAAATCATTATTCCTCATGGTGGTGGTGCAGTGCCTTATCACTGGGGACGCTTCCGTGGTATCGCACAAGATATGGGGCTACCTCCGTTAGAAGAAACCGTACTTAAGAACATCTACTTTGATACGTGTGTCTATCACCAAAAAGGGATTGATCTGTTGCTCGACATTCTCCCGGCGGAAAACATCCTGTTTGCTTCAGAAATGATTGGTGCTGTTCGCGGTGTTGATCCGGAAACGGGTCATTACTTTGATGATACCAAACGTTATATCGATGCAAGTGACAAAGTCACTGATGCTGAAAAAGCACTTATCTTCGAGGGCAATGCTCGTCGTGTGTTCAGCCGTTTGAAAGTGTAGGAGTCGGTTATGCAAAACGTAGTAGTACAGAACATCGAGCGAGCAGATCAAGAAGTGATTGAGGGTTTGCGTAAGTGTGGTGTTGCCACTATCCATGAAGCACAAGGTCGTCGTGGGTTGCTCGCTCATTACATGCGACCAATTTTCGAAGGCGAAGCGGTAGCGGGATCGGCGTTAACAATTTCCGGCGCGGCGGGTGATAACTGGATGATGCATGTTGCGATTGAACAAGCACAAAAAGGTGACTTTTTAGTGTTTGCGCCAACATCGCCGTCAAATCATGGTTACTTCGGTGACCTACTGGCGACTTCTGCTCAAGCTCGTGGCGTTGTAGGTCTTATTATCGAAGGTGGTGTCAGAGATACGCGTGACTTACGAGAGATGAATTTCCCTGTGTGGTCAAAAGCGGTATTTAGTGAAGGCACTATCAAAGAAACGCTTGGCTCAGTAAATGTCCCGATGACGTGTGCGAATGAGTTGATTTACCCTGGTGACATCATGGTCGCTGATGACGATGGTGTAGTGGTAGTACGCCGTAAAGAAGCGCAACAGGTGTTGTTAGCATCACTTGACCGTATGGAGCGCGAAGAGGCGAAACGTGTACGACTTGCTAATGGTGAGCTTGGTTTAGACATCTACGATATGCGCGGTCGTTTAGCTGAAAAAGGGCTGAAATATGTCTAGCGGCACTCCGTGCATGTGGATGAGGGCTGGCACGTCTAAAGGGGCGTTCTTCCTAAAATCCGATCTACCTGCTGACAGCTCAGCAAGGGATGCATTTCTGATGTCGGTAATGGGAACACCTGACGAAAGGCAAATCGATGGTATTGGCGGCGCGGATCCTCTTACTTCTAAAGTAGCCATCGTAGAACCATCAAGCAGAGATGGTGTAGACGTTGATTATCTTTTCTTACAGGTATTCGTCGATCAGGCCCTCGTCAGTGGTAAGCAAAATTGTGGCAACATTCTTGCCGGAGTCGCTCCATTTGCAATCGAGCGCGGATTAGTTGAAGCAAGGGACGGTGAAACACCAGTACGTGTGTTTATGGAAAACACTCAACAAATTGCAACGGTTACCGTAAAAACACCAGGAAAGAAGGTCACTTATCAAGGCAATTGCTGTATCGACGGCGTGCCGGGTACGGCGGCACCAATAGCCGTAACGTTTGAAGATATCGCTGGCTCTACTTGTGGTTCATTGCTGCCAAGCGGTTCTCAAGTCGATGTTATAGATGGTGTTAGCGTGACACTTATTGACAACGGAATGCCGGTTGTAGTGCTCAAAGCGCAAGATTTTGGGTTGAGCGGTGATGAATCCCGTGAACAACTGGATGCAAACGACGAGCTAAAGCAAAAGTTAGAGTCGATTCGTCTGCAAGCGGGACCACTGATGAACTTAGGTGATGTAACAGAGTTATCGGTACCAAAAATGTCTCTGGTGAGTGCTCCTCAATATGGAGGTGCGATTTCCACTCGAACATTTATTCCACGTCGCTGCCATGCATCGATTGGGGTTTTGGGTGCAGTTAGCGTTGCAAGTGCTTGTATTCTTGAACAATCACCAGCGAATGAGCTTAGCTCAGTAAAAATGAGTAACACAATGACTTTAGACGTCGAGCACCCAATAGGTAAAATGACTGTGGTGTTGGATGTTGAAAATAACCAAGTCCAATCTGCAGCGATCTTAAGAACGGCACGTAAGCTGTTTGATGGTTGTGTGTTCGGCAAAGAATAATTAAGGAAGAAACATGGACGCTGATTACTTACCTTTCCATCCAAACCCAAGTAAACCAACGTTTGTCGTGCCAAAAGGGGCGGTAGATGCACATTGCCACGTTTTTGGCCCTGCAAACCAATTCCCTTATTCGCCACAACGTAAGTACACACCTTGTGATGCGTCAAAACAACAACTATTTGCGTTGCGTGACCACCTTGGTTTTAGCCGCAACGTAATAGTACAGGCTTCATGCCATGGTACAGACAACTCCGCCTTAGTTGACGCACTAGAGTCTGCAGGTGAACTGGCTCGTGGTATCGCATTTGTTGACGAACATGTTACTCAACAAGAGCTAGAAACTATGGACGCAGCGGGTGTACGTGGAGTGCGTTTTAACTTTGTTAAGCGCTTAGTCGATACCGTACCCAAAGATAAACTCAAACGAATCGCAGATAAGATTCGTCCATTAGGCTGGCATGTCGTGGTCTATTTTGAGTCGCAAGACATTGATGAAGTCGCACCTTTCTTAGACGAGCTGGATATGACTGTTGTTGTTGACCACATGGGTCGTCCAGACGTGGCTAAAGGGGTAGATAGTCAAGAGTTCTCAAAGTTCATCAATATGATGGAACGTAACCCAAACATCTGGACGAAAGTGAGCTGCCCAGAGCGTTTAACACTGACACCGCCAGATTATTCTGATGTAGTTCCATTCGCGAAAACGTTGGTTGAAAAATTCCCAACTCGTGTTTTGTGGGGGACGGACTGGCCACACCCGAATATGAAGTCACACACACCGAATGATGGTCATTTGGTTGATGTAATTCCAAAGATTGCAGTGACAGAAGAGCTGCAGCAAACCCTGTTAATCACTAATCCAATGAAACTGTACTGGTCGGAGAGCGTATAGCTATGTCTTACTTAAAAAATAAATCATCCATTCCTGGCACGACCATGTTCGACGGTGAAATGGCACAGAAGGGATACGGACTAAATAAAATGTGCCATTCACTAAACGGCGCTGAAGGCCGAGAAGCCTTTCTTGCGGATGAAATGGCCTACTGTGACAAGTATGGGTTAACAGAAGCACAAAAAACAGCAATCAAAGAGCGTGACGTACTGGGCCTACTTCAAGAGGGTGGCAGTATCTACTACTTAGCGAAGTTTGTTGGAATGCTTGGTTTGAACATGCAAGACATAGGTGCACTGCAAACGGGAATGTCGGTCGAAGAATTTAAACAAATGCTATTGGACGCAGGGAAGTAATTATGGCGAATATTATTGGTGGTATCACAACTTCACATATTCCTTCTATCGGTAAAGCGATAGAAAATAACCTTCAACAGGACCCTTATTGGAAACCTCTGTTTGACGCGTATCCGCCTATTCACCAATGGCTTGATGAAGTGCAACCAGATGTCGCGATCGTTTTTTACAATGACCATGGCCTCGAATTTTTCTTGGATAAGAAACCAACATTTGCGATCGGTGCAGCGCAACAATACAAAAATGCCGATGAAGGTTGGGGCATTCAAACTATTCCCGATATTCAAGGTGACCCAGATTTGTCTTGGCACATCTGTAACGAGTTAGTCGAGAACGAGTTCGATATTACTATCTGCCAAGAGATGAAAGTGGACCATGGATTGACTGTGCCAATGCAGCTTATGTGGCCAAATCAATCCTACGGACACATGAAAGTTATTCCAGTTTGCATCAACGTTGAGCAACATCCTATGCCTTCGCCTAAGCGTTGCTACGACTTAGGAAAAGCAATTGGTAAAGCAGTAGAAAGTTACGACAAAGACCTAAAAGTTGTCGTTCTAGGCACTGGTGGGCTTTCACATCAACTTGATGGTGAGCGAGCAGGGTTTATCAATAAGAAGTTTGATTTATATTGCATGGACAAACTGATCGATGATCCAGAATGCCTAACCAAGTTTTCGATTCTCGACTTAATTGAAAACGCTGGTGCGCAAGGGCCTGAGTTCATTATGTGGTTGGGTATGAGAGGTGCGTTACAGGGTGACTTAAACGTACTCCTCAGCAGTTATCATGCACCTGTTTCCAATACTGGGGCAGGAACCATGTTGATAGAAAACAACTAACCGTAAAAACAAAAACGCCGTCACTGACGGCGTTTTTTCGATCTAATCATTTTGCTTGACGGGAAGGAGAGCTACCTAACTTGTCTCAATTCCTAGGCCGTTACGTAGCGCGAACTGGACCAATTCTGTATGTGTGTTTAAATCAAGTAAATCCAACATACGGTACTTATGAGATTCTACAGTGCGTGGGCTAACGTAGAGCTTTTCTGCTATCTGTTTAGCTGTGTACCCTTGAGCGAGCAAACGCAAAATATCACATTGCTTCTGGCTTAATAGCAGTAGCTTTTTATTGTCACTTTTTCCTGCTTGCTTATCTGCATTCAAACTCAAACTCAAAGTCGCGTGATGCCAGTAATGAAGCCAAGTGTCTGATATCAACTTTAAACGCAAAATATCACGCTGTTGGTGTTCACCTGCATCATTGTTAAAGCGAGAAAAAGCAATGCCTCCCCACTGTTGGCCAAACTGCTTGAGCGTTACTACACCATGGTAGCGGATGCCTTCTTTATAGAGTTCTTTAAGTGGGTCGAGAGGGTGGCTTTTTAACTGCTCATCATGAAACAGCTGCCATTGCTTGTCGGTACGCAAAATCTGTAAGTAATCACGATAGTTACCCACCATCAAGTTTTGCTTGTTCAGCGGAGGGACACCATCACGTGAAACAGAAATGCGTTTGTCGGCATCAAGCAAAATCATAGAGTTTGGGAAAAGCGTTAGCCTATCTAGCTTAAACCAGTCGAGAGCGAGCCGTGCAACATGGTTCAGCGTTTGATCGTAGTCTTTAGCAGGGCGGTTGGTCAATATGTCGGTTTGAACAAAGAGTAAATCTTCAAAACTATTAATTTTATACATCAAGATTCAGGCTTAGCGATATGAAAAAGTTGCAATAGAGAAAACGAGTTTATGACGGTGATCGTACTTGAACAATACGGTATATGAGTGCAGTAAATTTACTGTATTTTCAATATTATCGATTAAATAAACTAATTACTCGATCATCATCAAATAAAATTATACATGGAAGTCACTAAGAAAAATATCCTACTCCTTATAGGTAGTGCGGTGTGTTCGGTGATATTAGTTTTTTTAGTGACTCACTTTCTCTATCATGATTTTGTCCGTGATAAGGAAGAACTTAAAAATAACCAAATCAATGAGTTAACCGAGCGGATAAATATATCCAACACCCAATTCGTGCAATTTATAAAGTCGGAATACGACCACCTTCGCCAATACTCCCAATTATTAATAAGGATGGAGGAGGCGTCTTATCTCGATATCATTATGAAGCCGCGATTACAGGTACTTCAAAGTCCCGACAGTGACTTGCTAATGAGAGTGAACCTCAACGGTGTGGTAATCGATGCTTCTGGGCATAGAGCAGAGCAAATGTTTGGCAGAAATGTCTCTGACAGGCGTTATGCGATAAGAGCATTCGAAACTGGGCGTTCATATCAACTCCAGCTTGATCAAGCGAAGCAGACGGCTGATATCGTAATAGCCGATCGCATTGAGAAGTCGGGTAAAGTTCAGGGGCTATTAATAAGAAAGATTAATATCCTCTATTTAATCAAATATATACATGTAAATGACAGTGCCGTTTTATTTGTCGATGAACGCGGTGTAGGTATCTCTAATCTTAGGATGGATCAATTACGCGTATTTAGGTTAGTGGGAGATGGGCCAAGTTGGAATTACAAACCGACAAAAGAAAGCCTCGATTTACTTCCTGACGTGATTACCCGTACTGAAATCGAAGGTTTCACCATCTTTAAAGCCAATATATTTCCCAATCAACTATTTTTGGCCCAGTCTATGCCACTTCCAAATGGTGGTGAAATTATCGCGGTAAGAAGCGCGAAGAATGCATTGGACCAAATCCGAAGCTTAAGACGTAATGCGATTGTGAAAGGGGCTTTGTTTGCATTTTTAGTTCTTGCCTTGTACTGGTTATTATACTCACATTTAAAAATCAGATGGTTAGTGAATATCGACCCGTTAACGGGTGCTTATAATAGAGCGCGCTTTGATACCGATTTTGGCGAATTCTGCCAAATAAACGCCAAAAATGAGCGTCAATGTTATTTGCTGCTACTAGATATCGATCATTTTAAATACGTTAATGACCGATTTGGCCATCTAGTAGGAGACGAAGTACTAAAAGCAGTTGCTAGCACCATTCGACAAAACTACAACGTCGAAGCGCTGTATCGTTACGGCGGAGAAGAGTTCGCTATATTGCTTCATAGCCTAAATCGTGCTGAAGCATTGCGAGTCGCTGAACAAATCAGAAATGACATTGAACTCCAAGCAAGCCGTCATCATATGGTCACTGTGTCGGGGGGAGTAGCTACACTGCGCTACATGGAGCTGAGTCACCAGCTATTCAAACGAGCAGATGATTTATTGTATCGAGCCAAAAGACAAGGTCGAAACCGAATTGAATTGGATGATGATCGTAACAATCTCGACCAGTTGCATTGGGTGACGGAATCCTAACCAAGTATGAGTATCGGAGGACAGCACACTTAAGTTCGAGATGCCTGCCTAAGAATTGGCAACGAATGTTCGCGAATAAGTTAATGTTTACTATGGTTTTTATAGTATCATTGCTCGAGTGAATATGTAGGTTGTGGATAAATTAATGCACACGGAAAAGCCACATAGTTTCACCATATCTTGAACAATTCAAAAATGTACGTAGAAGGAACAAACGTATATGAAAAATGCTGCACTCTTGAGCGTCCTAGCGCTTTCAAGCCCTGTCTTTGCCAATGACATTCAATCTGATGACGAATGGGAGTTCTTGCTGGTTTTTCCCATGATTTGGGCACCTAGTATTCAAGGTGACGTTAATTCCGGTGGAGATGTTGTACGCGTCGATGTGCCATTTGAAAACATATTGGATGGCTTAGCTTTTGGGTTAATGGGGGACTTCTACGCCCAAAAAGGAAAGTGGTTGGTAGGCGTACGTGCTAACTACCTATACATGAAAGATGAGGCGACAACTCAAGGGATGACAGGGCCAATATTCGGTACAGTTATTTCCCCTGGCCATAATGTCACCACGCGTATGCATTTATCGGTAAACGACTTGTTCTTTGGTTATGAAGTTTACCCGAAACTCGAGATACTGACCGGTGTAAGGCATACGTTTAGCCAAGTGCAACTTGATATTAGTGCGCGATCTGATGAGGGGTTAATCAATATAAACACTTCATCTATCCTTGCCGACGAACATCTTTTCGATTGGTTAGTTGGGCTCAAGTACAACACATACTTTAATGATGACTGGGGAATCAGTGTCAGTGCTGATTTTAATCTCGCTGGCGATAACGATGTAAACCGCAGTTTTAATCTTTCTGGGATTTATCGCTTTAACGAATCTCACAATCTTTGGTTTGGCTATCGTTACTTAAATATCGCCAATGAAACCAGAAGTGGAGATACCGTTTTGGAAATCGATCTTGTTGAGAAAGGGCCGCAGCTTGGTTATGCCTATTCATTCTAGGAGCGTTTCATTATGAAGATGCTTGATGTCGCTTCGAAATGTGTGCGCCAATGTGTATTGTTGTCTCTAAGTGCGTTGTTGGTGGCTTGTAGTAGCGCGCCGGATTCACCAATGTACCAATCTTCTCCATCCATCGCAGAATACCAGCAACCAAGTTTTGGCCTTTATGTCTCCGAAACCCGCGAATGGTTGAAAGATAATCGAGTTTTTCATGGCGACGATAAGGAAAAAGAGCTCGCAGCCGTAATGCCTTATGAACTTATCCCAGATAATCCAAACGGTGAAGGGGTCTTGTTGGTTCATGGGCTAGGCGATTCCCCATATTCGTTTTCAGATATTGCTCAGTCTTTTTACAATCAAGGCTATCGAGTAAGAGTGCTACTGCTACCAGGCCACGGAACGCGGCCAGCTGATCTAATGTTGCCTGAGCTTAGTGATTGGAATGGTATTGTTGACCATCACGTCGCACTTTTTGAGACGAAGGTTGATAAATTGTGGTTGGGTGGATTCTCGACTGGGACAAACTTGGTGACGACCCACGCAGCTCAGAACCCGTCAATTTCTGGACTCATACTGTTTTCTCCTGCATTTGTGTCGAAAGATCCATTGGTTAAATACGCGACGTTCGCAAGTAAATTCATAGATTGGGCCGACAGAGATACCGAGTTAAATTACAGCCGTTACGACTCGCTAGCCATGCATGGCGCGGGCTTGTATTACCAATCAACTCAAGAACTTGCTGAAACGTTAGAAACTGAAACCATCGATGTACCTGCAATCTTAATGATGAGTGAGGCTGATGAACTCATCTCATCAAAAGCCGTCTACGATTTATTTCATTCTTCGTTTACTCACCCGAATAGTCAGCTGATTTGGTACGGTGAAAAACAGTATGCCGACGAGCGCTTTGTACTATTCCCAATGAACCGTCCGGATCTATACATTCATACTGGCTCGCATATCTCCCCGCTATACAGAGAAGTGAACCCTTTGTATGGCAAAGACGGAGAAATGCGTCGCTGCGGTAAAGTGAATGAAGAAGATGAGTTCAGCACGATTGTTTGCCCAGAGATGAATAACGTTTGGCACTCCGCATGGGGGCTTTTATACCGCGAAGATGCAGTAGGCGCCCGCCTCAGTTGGAACCCTTATTTTGATGAGACAATGGCAAGAGTGTTTGAAGTGATGGGGTCAAGTGCACAGCGTTCTGAGGCTAAAACTGCGACCAAAGAGTAGAATGACCTAAACGATTGAGGCCTAGCTTTTGCTACTTTTGTCCGTAAGCCAATGCGACTTTAGATGTTGGCTTACGCCCCAACACCCGATTGATAAACCAACTGGTTTCAATCATTTTATCTAGATCGACTCCGGTTTCAATTCCCAGTCCCTTGCAAAGGTAGAGCACTTCCTCTGTGGCGACATTGCCACTTGCGCCTTTGGCGTAAGGGCAGCCGCCTAGGCCACCAATGCTGCTATCAATTGTCCCAATTCCCATGTGCAGTGCTTGGTAGATATTGGCGAGAGCCTGTCCATAAGTATCATGGAAATGAACGGCTAGCTTTCCTTTATCAACATCTGTCATGACGGCTTCTAGCATGCGTGCGACACGAAGTGGAGTGCCAGTGCCGATAGTATCGCCCAAAGAGATTTCATAGCAGCCTAGATCTTGCAATTGTTTTGCGATGCTTCGAACTTGCTGTGGATTGGTACTACCGTCATATGGGCAGTCAACGATGCAGGATAAATAAGCTCTTACAGGAATTCCGAGTTGTTTTGCTTTTTCTACGACAGGGATAAAGCGCTGGATACTTTCGTCAATGGAGCAGTTGATATTCTTTTGGCAGAAACTTTCGGACGCCGAGGTAAAGATTGCGACTTCATTCGCTTTTACTTCTACCGCCGATTCTAACCCTTGAAGGTTAGGCGTTAACGCCGAATAGCAGATACCTGAGTGGCGTTGGATGCGTTCAAATACTTGCTTAGAGTCCGCCATTTGTGGAACCCATTTAGGCGAAACAAACGAACCAACTTCAATATACGACAAACCGGTTTTGGACAGTTGATCAACGAGAAGCACTTTGTCCTCTGTTGAGATTTGTACTTCATTTTGTAAGCCGTCTCTTGGTCCCATCTCTTTAATGGTGACTGATTGGGGAAGGGAAGTAGAGTTACTCATAGTTTTCATATCATCATTTCACCCAGTTAGGTAAGCGCTTTTCAAAATACGCATTGAGTCCTTCTTGCCCTTGCTCCGATACGCGAATATTAGCGATCATTTGACTGGTTTCATTGATAAGCGCGGTATCTATCGGCTTGGAATCACAAAGTTGGCATAAGGTTTTGGCTTTGGACAGCGCTGCCGGGCTATTTGAAAGGATCTGCTTAAGGATATGGTTAAGCGATTCTTGCAGTGTATTGTGTGAACATAAATAGTGAAGTAGGCCGATATCTACCGCGGTTTTAGCTTCGATTCGTTCTGCGGTGAGCATATATCGGCGAGCATGACGTTGGCCAATCGCTCGGCAAACATATGGCCCAATCGTTGCTGGAATTAAACCGATTTTTACTTCACTCAAACAAAAGATTGAAGACTCTGTTCCGAGCGCGATATCGCAACAACAAATAAGGCCAAGTGCACCGCCAAAAGCACTCCCATGAACAACAGCAATAGTAGGATGAGGAAAGTTATCTAACACCTGCATCAATTTAGCGAGTTGAACCGCGTCATCTTGGTTTTCTTGCTTTGATTTGTTGGCCATTGACTTCATCCAATGCAAATCGGCACCCGCTGAAAAGTGTTTTCCGTTACCACGTAACACAAGGCAGCGTATAGTTATATCCGAACTAAGAGTGTCTATCTCGCGTATAAGTGATTGAATTATAGAGGCATCAAACGCGTTACTCTTATCGACGCGATTGAGGGTAATCGTCGCAACGCCGTTATCGGTTATGTCTGTAAGAACAGTGTTGTTTGATGATTCTGCCATTTGAGTGATTCCCTCTCATAATCTTATCGTTATCACATGCGGAAGATACCAAACTGGCTATCTGGAATGGACGCATGTGCGACGGCCGCTAATGCTTGAGAAAGTACTGCACGTGTATCTTTTGGGTCGATAATGCCATCGTCCCAAAGCCGTGCACTAGCGTAGTAAGGACTGCCTTGTTCGTCATACATATCAATAATAGGTTGCTTGAAAGCACTCTCTTGTTCAGCTGTCCAATCTTCGCCTTTACGCTGTTTTATTTCTCGGGTTACTTGTGACATGACACCCGCAGCTTGCTCACCACCCATGACTGAAATTCGGGCGTTTGGCCACATCCACATTAGGGTTGGGTCGTAGGCGCGGCCGCACATTCCATAGTTACCCGCTCCAAATGAGCCGCCAATAACAATGGTAAACTTAGGTACATCTGCACACGCAACCGCCATGACTAACTTCGCACCGTGCTTGGCAATGCCTTCTTCTTCATACTTCTTACCAACCATAAATCCAGTGATGTTTTGCAAGAACAACAACGGAATTTTTCTTTTGCAGCAAAGCTCGATAAAGTGCGCGCCTTTTTGTGAAGATTCTGAAAATAAGATGCCGTTGTTCGCTACGATCCCAATTGGATGGCCGTCAATGTGGGCAAACCCGCACACTAATGTTTTTCCGTACAGAGCTTTAAATTCGTCGAACTCGGAGTTATCGACAACCCGCGCAATGACTTCTCGTACATCGAATGATAAGCGTAGATCGGCGTTCACTATGCCGTAAATTTCACCGGCATCGTATCTAGGTGGCGGCGCACTTGCTGAGTTTGAAGACAATTGGTTGGAATAGGGCACTGCACTCGAAACAGCCTGCTTTGCAAGGGTCAACGCTTCAACTTCATTTTGTGCATAATAATCGGCAACACCGGACTTTTTGCAATGTACATCCGCGCCGCCGAGCTCCTCGCCCGTAACCACTTCGCCTGTCGCGGCCTTAACCAGTGGTGGGCCAGCGAGAAAAATTGTCCCTTGGTTCTTAACGATGATCGATACATCAGCCATCGCTGGAATATAGGCGCCACCAGCAGTACATAAGCCAAGCACAACCGCTATTTGTGGTATCCCTTTCGCTGACATTCGAGCCTGATTGAAAAAAATCCGCCCAAAATGGTCTTTATCGGGGAAAACTTCAGCTTGATGAGGCAGGTTAGCGCCTCCAGAGTCAACCAAATAGATACAAGGGATTTGGCAACGCTCTGCGATTTCTTGTGCGCGTAAATGCTTCTTAACCGTCAACGGATAGTAAGTGCCACCTTTGACCGAAGGATCGTTAGCAATGATCATGCAGGTGATGCCATTTACGGTAGCGATACCCGCAACCACGCCGGCACAAGGAATCGGTTCATCGTACACTTTCCATGCCGCAAACTGCCCAACTTCTAAAAAGGTAGACTGGTCGTCGATAAGGGCCTCAATTCGCTCTCGAACTGGCAGTTTGCCTTTACCTCGTTGACGCGCAATGGCTTTTTCGCCACCCCCCTGTTTGATACAGGCGATATCGTCTTTTAACTGTCCGACTAAACGCTCCATGTTTTCCTGATTACCAGTAAACAGAGGCGTGGAGGTTTTAATTTTAGTAGATAGCACGGCCATGAAACCTTCCTTAGTTCGATTCTACGAATATCTCACGACCAATAAGCATTCGTCGGATCTCAGAAGTACCAGCACCAATTTCATAAAGCTTGGCGTCACGCAGTAGTCGGCCAGCTGGAAACTCGTTGATGTATCCATTGCCGCCAAGCAGTTGAATCGCATCAAGTGCCATTTGAGTAGCGAGTTCCGCCGAATAAAGAATAACGCCAGCTGCATCTTTGCGGGTCGACTCGCCTCGGTCACACGCGGCTGCGACGGTGTAAACATAGGCTTTCGCAGCATTCATTCGGGTGTACATGTCGGCGACTTTGGCTTGTACCAGTTGAAATTCACCAATGGAGCGGCCAAATTGTTTACGGTCGTGGATATAGGGAACAACAAGGTCGAGGCAGGCTTGCATAATGCCCAATGGACCCGCTGCGAGTATGACGCGCTCATAGTCGAGCCCACTCATTAGCACTTCAACGCCGTGGTTCACTTTGCCAAGCACGTTTTGAGTAGGGACTACACAATTTTCGAACACCAGTTCACATGTATTTGAACCACGCATGCCTAACTTATCGAGCTTTTGGGCATGGCTAAATCCTGCAAACTGCTTTTCGATAATAAACGCAGTAATACCGTGCGACTTTGCGTCGGGATCTGTTTTTGCGTAAACAATTAGAGTGTCAGCATCGGGCCCATTGGTAATCCACATTTTAGTACCGTTAAGCAGATAATGATCGCCATTTAGTTTGGCGTCAAGCTGCATGCTTACCACATCTGAACCTGCATTTGGCTCACTCATGGCAAGAGCTCCAACGTGGGAACCATCGATTAATTTGGGTAGATATTTTTGCTTCTGTACGTCAGTGCCGTTGCGAAATATTTGATTCACGCACAAGTTAGAGTGCGCCCCATAACTGAGCGCGACAGAAGCGGAAGCTCGGCTGATTTCTTCCATAGCGACGACATGCGCAAGATACCCCATTCCTGAGCCACCATATTGTTCTGATACCGTTACTCCTAATAGTCCCATTTCACCAAGTAGCGGCCAAAGGTGGTTAGGGAACTCGTTGTCGTGATCAATTTGGCTTGCGATAGGGGCTATGTGCTCTTGGGCGAATCCAGACACGTGGTCTCGAAGCATGTTTATAGTGTCATCGAGTCCAAAATTCAGAGAGTGATAATTGGAAATCATATTGCCTCCGACATTTTAATTTGGATTGGTGCGATTGAGAGCGTCAAGACAACGTGCTTTGGCAGTATCAAGCTCTGACATAACAGCGCTTATGTCGTCGAGTTGTGTTTGTAGAGACGCCTGCTTTTGGGCAATGATGTCGAGCATTTTGGTCAGCTGAGTATCGGTTTGATTGGTATCGTATAAATCAAACAATTCTCGAATTTCGGCAAGGGAAAACCCCAGCCGCTTGCCACGTAAAATGAGCTTTAGCCGAATTTTATCGCGGTGTTGATATACGCGAATACTCCCTTTTCGTTCAGGATGAATCAGATCCATATCCTCATAGAATCGGATACTTCTGGTTGTGATTTCAAACTCTTTCGCGAGCTCACTGATCTTAAATGTTTCCACTTGATGATCTCCCCAAAAGGCTTGGCATATAAGGCTTAACCAAGGGTGGTGTCGCTAATGAAGCGGACTTGATTACACACTATAAAACCTAAAGTAGATTGCGAATGTTGACGCAATCATTGGGCAAAACACATCTGATGTTAGGTGTTTAAAAATCTTGACATGTAATCAACTTGTTTCTTTACGTTTACGTAAATGTTAGTGCTATGCTTACGAAAACGTCAAGAAATTGCAGTACAGAAAATAAACAGGTTAGCTGCATTGAATTTGGCGACGACGATAGCGTTATTGGAGAAAGAACAGCGGTGAATTAATGCGATAGCTAACACGCACCAACAAGCCATCTGTAACCCAATAAATCGTCGGTAAATAGAAAACGGAATGTTAGAGGGCATGATGGACGAGAACATTTGGATTGTTTCAGCGAAACGAACACCAATGGGTAGCTTTCAAGGCGCTCTTGCCAACGTGCCTGGGCCTAAACTTGGTTCAATAGCGATTAAAGGCGCGCTTGCAGACGCTCATCTTCCAAACGACCTGGTTGATGAAGTCTATATGGGATGTGTGTTGCCCGCTGGTGTAGGGCAAGCGCCCGCAAGGCAAGCTGCGTTGGGCGCTGGGTTACCAGAATCCGTTGGCTGTACCACTCTCAACAAAGTATGCGGTTCTGGTCTTAAAACGGTCATGCTTGCGCACGATCTAATACGCGCTGGCAGTATCTCTTGCGCTGTTGCTGGTGGCATGGAAAGTATGACCAACGCTCCTTATTTACTGACCGAGTCACGTCAGGGCATGCGAATGGGGCACAAATCTACCTACGACCATATGTTTCTCGACGGGCTACAAGATGCTTACGAAGGTGAGTTGATGGGGGTTTACGCTCAGCAGACCGCCGATAGATTTGATTTAAGTCGTGAAAAGATGGATGAGTGGGCCAGGTTGTCTGTCGAGCGAGCATTAGCTGCGCAGAACAGCGGTAAATTTTCCTCTGAAATTTCTCCGGTCACCATTTCAGACAGACACGGCAATGAAATCATCATTAGTGACGATCAACACCCTCAATCAATCGATTCAGCCAAAATCCCTAAGTTACGTCCTGCGTTTTCCAAAGAAGGCACTGTAACCGCGGCCAATTCCAGTGCAATTTCTGACGGAGCGGCTGCGTTAGTGTTAATGAGTGAATCGGCCGCCAAAAAGCAGGGGCTAACGCCATTGGCCGTTATCGCTGGCCATGCAACACACGCTAGGCAGCCAAGTGAATTTACCACCGCGCCTGTTTATGCCATGCAGGCCTTGCTTGACAAGTTGGACTGGAAAGTCGATGACGTTGATCTTTGGGAGATCAACGAGGCGTTCGCTGTTGTGACACAAGTAGCTGTCGAGCAACTTGGTATCGCGGCTGAGAAGGTCAACATTCACGGTGGTGCGTGTGCGTTAGGCCACCCAATAGGCGCAAGCGGTGCAAGAATCTTAGTAACGTTAATTTATGCGCTAAAGCAGCTGGATATAGCGAACGTAAAACCATTACGAGGTGTAGCCTCTTTGTGTATTGGCGGCGGTGAAGCTGTCGCTATAGGAATTGAAGTACCGCGTTCTCATTGAGCTACGCGGTAAAAATCGGAGTCTAGAGCTGACCCGTGAAAGATCAACAGCCCCTAACATGCAACTACAAAATGTAGCGGGCTAGTCATATAAGTCGATAGCGAAGGTAATTAGAAAACGCATGTGAGCAGATAAGGATGGAATGATGGCTAAGTCAGTACCACTATTTATCAACGGTGAATTTAGAGAATCAAAAACCTCAGAATGGGTAGATGTCACCAACCCAGCAACCAATAAAGTTATTGCACGGTTGCCATGTTCGACGCCTGATGAAATGCAACAAGCTGTCGATGGGGCATTAAGTGCGTTCAAAACATGGAAAGAAGTGGCTGTTCCGGAGCGATCAAGGCTAATGCTTCGCTATCAACATCTACTCAAAGAGCACCACGATGAACTCGCCACGTTGCTGTCACAGGAAACAGGCAAGATCATATTAGATGCAAAAGGCGATGTTTGGCGTGGGATAGAAGTAGTCGAACAAGCCGCCAATATTGCCAGCAATATGATGGGGGAAGTGGTAGAAAACGTCGCAACGGACATTGATACCTTTTCGGTCATTCAGCCTCTTGGAGTGTGTTGCGGCATTACACCGTTTAACTTCCCGGCTATGATCCCCCTTTGGATGTTCCCAATCGCTATTGCCAGCGGTAACACCTTTATCTTGAAGCCGTCTGAACAAGTACCTCTCACTTCAATCCGGCTAGCTGAACTGTTTATGGAAGCTGGCGCACCAGAAGGCGTGCTTCAAATAGTGCACGGCCGTAAATCTGAGGTCGACTTCCTCCTAGAACATAAAGATATTCAAACCATCTCATTTGTTGGCTCTGTTTCAGTCGCGCAGTACATCTACCACAAAGGTACTCAACACTTCAAACGAGTACAGGCATTCGCTGGGGCGAAAAACCATATGGTTGTCATGCCCGATGCAAACAAAGAACAGGTGGTAAGTAACTTAGTTGGTGCTTCTGTTGGTGCTGCTGGGCAGCGGTGTATGGCTATCTCAGTGGCGGTATTTGTCGGTGACAGCAAAGCGTGGATTCCAGACCTAAAACAAGCCATGTCGAAAGTCGGTCCGGGGGCTTGGGATAACGACGACGCAGGTTACGGCCCGTTAATCAGTAAAACTGCGAAAGAACGCGTGCTTAGGTTGATTGCAGAAGGTAAGGCGCAGGGGGCAACGTGCGAATTAGACGGCAGTGAATGTTCGATAGAAGGTTACCCTGACGGTAATTGGGTAGGACCGACACTGTTTAGCAATGTGTCCACTGAGATGTCGATTTATACCGAAGAAATATTTGGTCCTGTGCTGGTCTGTATTGAAGTCGACACACTACAAGACGCCATCGAACTAGTGAATCGTAATCCTTATGGCAATGGGACATCTATCTTTACTGCGAATGGCGGCGCTGCGCGCAAGTATCAACATGAGATTCAAGTTGGCCAAGTCGGTGTAAATGTACCAATTCCTGTACCTCTACCGTTCTTTTCATTTACGGGATGGCGCGGCAGTTTTTATGGCGATCTCCACGCCTATGGTAAGCAAGCCGTGCGTTTCTATACCGAAACCAAAACCGTCACTCAGCGTTGGTTTGATGATGACATTCCAACAGGCCCGAATATGACAATCCAGTTAAGGTAATGCCCTAAACAAAGATGGCGATAAACAAGCAAGGTAAGGAGTTCCTATGGATTTCGAACTTAGTGAAGACCAAAGAGCATTTAGTGACACAGCGTATCAGTTCGCCATGGATAAGCTCGCGCCGATGGCTGCTACTTGGGATGAAGAACATATCTTTCCTAAGGAGGTCATTCGTGAGGCCGGCGAGTTAGGGTTCTTAAGCCTTTATACGCCGGAGGAGGCGGGTGGCCTTGGGCTCAGCCGATTAGATGCTTCAATCGTATTTGAGCAACTTTCCAAAGGTTGTACTTCTACCACTGCCTACATGACGATTCACAACATGGTGTCGTGGATGGTTGCTAGTTTCGCAAGTGAGCAAGCCAAGCAACACTTTTGCCCTAAACTCATTACTGGTGAATGGTTAGGTTCGTATTGCTTAACAGAGCCTAACGCTGGCTCAGATGCGGCGTCGCTTGCTACAACAGCACAAAAGCATGGGAACAAATACTTACTCAATGGCGGTAAAGCCTTTATATCCGGAGCGGGTGAAACCGATGTATTGGTTGTGATGGCTCGAACAGACATTAACCAACTCGGAGCTAAAGGTGTATCGGCATTTGTGATTCCCGCGGATACACCGGGAATCAGTTACGGCCGGCCAGAACCTAAAATGGGTTGGAACAGTCAGCCAACGAGAGCCGTTACGTTCGAAAACGTAGAAGTTCCCAACGACTACTTACTAGGTGAAGAAGGTGAAGGTTTTAAGTTCGCGATGAAAGGGCTCGATGGTGGCCGGATCAATATTGCTACTTGCTCCATCGGCACTGCGCAGCAAGCGCTAAATAATGCAACCCAGTACCTTCAAGAGCGAAAGCAATTTGGTCAAAGCCTCTCTCAATTCCAAGGGCTGCAATTTAAGTTGGCTGATATGGCTACAGAGCTAGTTGCGGCGCGTCAATTAGTAAGGTTAGCAGCATCCAAACTCGATAATCAAAATCCAGATGCCACAACGTATTGTGCGATGGCCAAACGCTTTGCCACCGATGTGGGCTTTAAAGTCTGTGATCATGCCTTACAGCTCTATGGCGGCTACGGATACATCAAAGAATACCCAATGGAACGCTTCTTCCGCGATGTTCGTGTCCATCAAATTTTAGAAGGGACCAATGAGATCATGCGATTGATCATCACCAGACGAATACTGTCGGGGGACGAACTTACTTAACCGGCTGTAAGTTTTCGTTCACGAGTTTAGTCCTAACTTATGTTGGAATGTCGAGAGTATTCAAAGAATGAAGCAGTAGATAACAGACGCAAAATGCTAGGAGAATGCCAATGAGCCAAAAAGCCAATGACAGCGTTGCAGCGATAGAAATGAAGGTCATCGGGCACGTTGCGCAGCTAACAATGAATAACCCGCCAGCAAATACATGGACGCAAGACAGCCTGACTCAACTTAAAGCATTAGTAGAGTCGTTAAACCATGATAAGAACATTTATGCGTTGGTGCTAACTGGCCAAGGTGAAAAATTCTTCTCCGCAGGTGCCGATCTAAATTTGTTTGCGGATGGCGACAAAGCGATGGCTTCGACGATGGCGAGGGTATTTGGCGAAGCGTTTGAAGCACTGTCTTCTTTCAGAGGAGTCTCTATTGCTGCAATCAATGGTTATGCCATGGGAGGCGGACTTGAAGTTGCGTTAGCTTGTGATATTCGAATTGCAGAACGACAAGCCGTGTTAGCGTTGCCGGAAGCGAAAGTTGGACTGCTGCCATGTGCCGGTGGTACGCAAAACCTTACAGCACTAGTCGGTGAAGGTTGGGCAAAACGCATTATTCTCTGCGGGGAACAGATCAAAGCTGAGAAAGCATTAAACATAAGGCTTGTCGAAGAAGTGGTGGAGCAGGGGCAATCTCTTGAAAGTGCAATGAAGCTAGCGGAATCGGTAGCCAATCAATCTCCGTTATCGGTGACCGCATGTAAAACATTGATTCAGATTACGCGTGGTGCAACCCAGCAACATGGTTTGGTCAAAGAGCGAGATTTGTTTCTCGACCTGTTTGATACCCAAGACCAGAAAGAAGGCGTACAAGCGTTTTTGCAAAAACGTAAACCAGAATGGAAAAACGGTTAAACCGCAAGGTATAGCGTATGGCAATTAACGGTAAAAAGGTTCAAAGAAGCTCAGATCTAAAAAGAAAAACGGAGATACCCAAAGGTGCGGGTCAAGTGGCATTTCGTGAATTGCCGTGTGAAAACGGCTACTCAAAAATTGCCATTGCGACACTCGATAATCCTGGCTCGTTGAACGCGCTCTCATTCCATATGTTGGTAGAGCTAAAGCAGCAACTGGAACAATGGCAGCGAGACCCAAGCATCGCTTGTGTGGTGCTAGAGGGCTCGGGTGAAAAAGCGTTTTGCGCAGGCGGTGATGTACGTGCAATGTATGACGTGATGTACACAAAAAGTAAAGCCGAGGCACAAGAATTCTTCGAGGCCTATTTCACCGTCGAATACCAGTGCGACTACCTTATACATACTTATAGCAAGCCTTTGATTGCTTGGGGTGAAGGTATCGTCATGGGCGGCGGGATGGGGCTATACATGGGCGCTGAATTCAAAGTCGTTACACCAAAATCCCGACTGGCGATGCCAGAAATTAATATTGGGCTTTACCCAGATGTCGGCGGGACATGGTTCCTCAACCAATTGGACCAAGGTGTCGGGCTGTTCTTAGGTTTGACGGGCAGTATGGTTAATGCGACGGATGCTGAAGCAATAGGATTCGCCGACGCGGTGATATTGCCAGAACACAAACAGAACTTATTTGAGCAACTGCAGCACATTGGTTGGGAGGCGCTTGACGATGAATCTCAAGCAGTAAAAGAGCTCATTTATAGTCTATCTAAAATGGCGTCGGCAGATAAACCAGACCCACTCTTAACACCTTATCTAGACGCCGTGAAGTTCGCTTGCATGATGGGTGACACTGTCACTGTGGTCGGCGAAATTTTATCACTTGATGTCCCGACTACAAGCCCTTCGTATAAGTGGTTTGAATCTGCTAAGTCCGCGCTGCGTTCAGGTAGCCCTATTACTGCGCACATTTGCTTTGCGCAAACCCACCAATACCGCTCGTTATCTTTGGCGGACTGTTTCCGATTTGAACTTAGTTTGTCAGTGCGATGCGGATTACTTGGCGAGTTTCAAGAAGGGGTACGCGCGAGGCTGATAGATAAAGATGGCAACCCCAATTGGCTTTACAAAGGCGTTGATGAAGTACCGAACACTACGATGGATGAACTTTTTGCACCGCTCTGGACAGAATCTCAGCATCCATTAAGGGCACTAGGACAAATCCAAGAGGAGCAATAACATGGCTAGCAATAGTATTGCGTTTATCGGGCTTGGCAACATGGGTGGCCCGATGGCGACCAACTTACTCAAAGCAGGAATGGCCGTAACGGTCTTCGACTTAAACGAAGAAGTGACGAAACCATTAGGTGATCTCGGTGCGGTCGTCGCGTCTAGTATGGAACAAGCAGTATCTGAAGTTGCAACCGTTGTGACCATGTTACCTGCTGGGGTTCATGTTCGAGCGGTGTATTTAGGCGATCATAATGGCAATAAGGGTTTGCTATCGCTGGTGAACGCGGGAACTTTCCTTATTGATTCTTCAACTATCGATCCCGATAGCGCAAGATTGGTAGCCAATGAAGCGCACAAAAACAACTTAGAATTCGTCGATGCACCTGTTTCTGGCGGCGTAGCAGGAGCAGTGGCAGGTACGCTTACTTTTATTGTGGGCGGATCAGATTCGGCTTTCAGCAAAGCAGAAGCTGTGCTGAAACATATGGGTAAGAACATTTTCCATGCAGGGCAGGCAGGTGACGGGCAGATGAGTAAAATCTGTAATAACCTGATGTTGGGTATTTTAATGTCGGGCACGTGTGAGGCGCTCAATCTAGGTATCGAAAATGGGCTCGATCCAAAAGTGCTCTCTAACATCATGCTGCAAAGCTCGGGTCGGAACTGGGCGTTAGAGCTGTATAACCCTTGCCCCGGTGTGATGGAAAATGCGCCCGCAAGTAATCAATACCAACCTGGATTTATGTCTAAGTTGATGCTCAAAGATCTTGGCTTGGGGCTAGATGCTGCATCGAATAGCCAATCGCCTGTACCTATGGGCTCACTCGCTAGAAATCTATACGCATTTCATAACGCCCAAGGCAACGAAGAGCTCGACTTTTCGAGTTTGTTTGAATACTACCAAAGCGGGAAATCAAGTTAAGCGTTTCGACGTGGAAACAGCTTAGTTGAACAACGATTACAGCAAAGGATTATAAAGAATGAACCTTAAAGAGAGTGTGATTGCAATTACTGGCGCAGGCCAAGGGCTGGGGCAAATGATGGCGGTGACGTTAGCGCATTCTGGTGCTGAACTCGCTCTACTCGACGTTAACGAACAAGCGTTACGCGAGACCCAAGAGCAATGTCATATGCTAAGCACCAAAGCGATGATTTACACGGTGGATGTTACTAACGAGCAGGAAGTTGAGCACACTTTTGACCGGGTGGTTTCAGACTTTGGGCAGTTAGATGGGCTTATCAATAATGCCGGCATCCTTCGTGATGGGTTGCTCGTTAAGTCCAAAGACGGTGAAGTGAGTAAGATGTCCCTCGAGCAGTTCAATTCGGTTATCAACGTTAACTTGAATGGGACATTTTTGTGTGGCCGTGAAGCGGCAGCCAAAATGATAGAAACCAACCGTAAAGGTGTCATCATCAACATTTCGAGTGTTGCGAGGGCTGGTAACATCGGGCAAAGCAACTATTCAGCCTCGAAAGCCGCAGTCGCCGCGATGGCAACGTGCTGGGCGAAGGAACTCGCTCGGTATGGGATACGTGCTGCAGCTATTGCTCCCGGGATCATTAAAACCGCGATGGCGGACTCTTTAAAACCAGAAGCGATCGACAGGCTTAACAAAATGGTACCTGTGGGCAGAATAGGTGACCCCGCAGAGATTGCCCATGCTGTGAAATACATCTTCGAAAACGACTATTTCACAGGCCGAGTTCTGGAAGTCGATGGCGGAATGAGAATGTAATGTTGCGAAAAAATGGGAGCTACTCACTTGATTCGCTGAGTAGCTCCCTTTTTACGTGTACTAGCTCTTATTGCGTAAACCTATTTAACAGGTTATGCGATGGCTTCTGAACGCAGTGTTTGTTTTAGAACTTGTAGTACACCAGATTCCTTGTTGCTTGGCGCTGAAAAACGAGCAATCTTCTTTACGCCTTCGTGAGCATTTTCCATCGCGTAAGAGTGGTAACTTTCTTTAAGCATCTCTGCATCATTAAAGTAATCACCAAAGCTCATTGTTTGCTCATAGGTAAATCCGAGGTGCTGTTGTAAGAAGCGGATAGCAGCCCCTTTGGAAGCTTGGCGATTCATCACATCCAACCAAATCTTTGCACTAATCACTACCTGATGTTGCTGGCCAAATTCGGTATTGATCGACGGGTGAACATGTTTTTCAGCACCATCAAAGTGACAGATAGCTACCTTTACAAACTCATCATCAACATCGAGTAGGTCACTGACCACTTCACGCCTGTGGTAATACTTCTGAATCTCTTCTAGTGCTTGTGGGTCTTGAGTTTCAATATAGGCCGACTTTTTACCGCATAACACGATATGTGCGCCATTAACTTTACGTGCATCGATAATGATCTTGTGAATTTCTTTGGTATCAATCGTACAGCTGTAAAGCTCTTTCCCTTGGTGCATCACTATGGTGCCGTTCTCAGCGATGAACATCATGCGATCTTTAATTGGTTCGAACGTTTCCAGCAAGCTGTAATACTGCCTGCCAGAGGCCGCCGCAAAGATAATGTTTTGTTCTTCTAACTTAGGAAAGATTTCATAAAACTCTGGGTCGAGTTTACCTTGTTCGTTAAGTAGGGTGCCGTCCATATCGGACGCAATAAAGCGAATAGTGTGTGATGTCATGGATATGTTGTCGCCTAGCGCGCGTGCAGCAAATAAGAAGCCGTAGGATACCAAAATTTGCTCTAATTGGTTCGCGTTTGGTGCTTATTTAACAAATATTTTGGAGAGCGGACTGACGACGCCATTCGCACCTCTGTCGATGATGTGAGTGTATATCTGAGTTGTTTTGATGTCTTTATGTCCTAACTGTTCTTGTACCGTTCTTATATCAGCGCCATTTTGGAGTAGGTGTGTCGCAAAGGAATGCCTCAACGTATGGCAAGAAATGCTTTTGTGAATGTCTGCCTTAGTGCATACGACTTTTATGTGCTTTTGAAGTGCAGTCGGGTGAATATGGTGTCTTCTCAACTCGCCAGACGATAAGTCTTGAGACAGCCGACTTGAAGGGAACAAAAACTGCCACTCCAATGATGTTTCTGCGTAAGGGTATTTCTTTGCTAGCGCGTTAGGTAGATATACACCGGAATAAGCACTGTTGTTCACATCTTGTCGAAAGTAGTCGTTGACTGTTTGCTGCTGCTTCTTGATGGCAGGAAAGAGTTCAGGGGCCACTGTGACAATACGGTTTTGCCCGCCTTTGCCTTGCCATATACGTATCGACTTATACTCAAAATCGATATCTTGCACACGTAAGCGTAAACACTCCATCAAACGCAATCCTGATCCATACATTAATTGATAAGGTAACTTATAGAGTGGAGAACATTGGGTAAAGAACCGTTCAATCTCTTCCTGACTCATTACTGTCGGTAGTTTCTTTGATTTGTCGGAACGCCGAAACTGCATGTCTAAATCAATAGGTTCCTGAATTATTTCCCTATAAAGAAATACCAAAGCATTAAGGGCTAATCGTTGAGTTTTTCTTGCATAGTTTTTGTCGACAACTAAATGAGACAAGAAGTCTTCAACGTGTTGAGATTTTAATGTTCTAGGGTGTTGCTTGTTGTGATAAAGGATGTATTGGTGAATCCAATAAATATAGGCTTGTGTTGTGCGCAAAGCATAATGCCGGCTAAGCATGTGCTCTTTGATGAACGTTAAAAAAGGGGAGTTACTCATGCTAAGGTGTACTGGTTGTATATACAGCATAAGCGGTCTGGCACATAGTGTCATGTTATACAGAAATATTCTGTATTTTGTCTTACAACAAATGAAGTATAGTCCCTAACTGACTGTTAAATTTCATAAAAGAGAGGTATGGTGAGTGATAACGTAGGTGTTAGACAGAAAAAATCTATATTTAAATGCTGAATCTTTCTGTCTAATAACTGTTATGTGCAAATTTTCCAAGAGTTTCCGTATAGGTAACAGTCATTTATCTCAGCTTTAGTTGCGTTCGTGCATATACAGTTGTACTTTCAAGTGATCAGAACTTGAGAGCAATCACTTAGCTATGAAAAGGAAAAAACTCAAAACAGTAGATGTCTTGATTGACGAATATTTAACTTGTGCTAAGTCAGTCAACGAGGCTAATTTTCGACTCATTCAATCTAAAAGCGGTTTCAGAAATAGGAAGATTAAGCTAAGTATCGAAAAGGCTCTCATAGAGTATGAAAACTTTATCGTGGTGCTTGAGGAGTTAGAACCGTCCTTTATCGGTGACTTAGAGACCTATTACCATACTGACATTGCTCTTTTGGGGATAAAGCAAGTTAATCAAGACGCAGCGACACGAGCGAGAACCGTTTTTCTTGATAGTCTACAGCGCTTTAACAGTACCATATGCACAAAAGAAGAGAGTATTAACTTCAACCAAACGACTAATTTGGCAAGACTAAGTATCCTGATTGCTGCTCTTTCATTTGTGATTAGTTTTGGTTACTCAATACTAGTGACTTAAAATTTACACATAACAATCTGTTTAAGAGTGATTCGCAACGCGCGGCATTTTCACTATGCGTTGCGTTTGGTGTTTAAGGTGGTATGCAGGAGCTTCGGTATTGCGTTGCTCACACCTTAACAGGGCGTTAGCTTCTCATCGTAACCATTGCTTATGTACTATTAAGCTCGTTTTTTGTTCGTTATTGCATGTTTTCCTTCCTTAATACGGACCTTTATGTACTGGTTTGGTTCCCTTTGTGTACTATCTGTTTGTGTGTTAACTTACTGTATAAAAAGAGAATGTTATAAATATCTGTTTGTAATTTTCAATACTGTCTCTAGAAAGGATATCCATACCAATTTAAAATTTTTGTATTGAAATTGATTTGAGGTGTCCTATGGATGGTGTTTTAGAGGTAGTTAGTTCTGTTTTAGGGTTGCCGACAGAGAAACTAGCCTTAGTTATTGCAGGTTTGTCTTTAATGGTTGTTTTAGTCGCTTTGCGCCTGATTTCATCAGTGCTTAGTGAGGGAAGAGGGAGTAAATAAGTGAAAGAGTGGTCGAAAATGCCATCTTCTGTATTTATGGAGGCGAGTGATTCGCCTCTTAGATACATGATTTGGTCAGGCGAGAACAAATCAGACTATATAGCAGCACTGATGCTCTACATGGTGTTAGTACATCATGTTAATGAGCAAAATAGCCTCCTCAATGGTGAAGCAGGAACGGTCAGTCTTTCCTATGAGGCACTTTGTGAATTAACAAACATAAGTCGAACTAAAGTTTCTAAAGGTCTTGATGTGCTTGAGCGCTACGACTTAGTGAAGCGAACTACCGTAGGGCGAATAAATGTATATGAAGTGGTTGGCTATCTTAGTTATAGCGGTTGGGCAAAATTGCCTGCGAAAGGGGTATATGACAAAAACCTATCTCATGTTGAGGCATTCAAAAGTTTTAAACTAAGAAGCAAATCGGAGCTGAATGCTCTAAAAATTTATCTAGTTCTAGTAGCGTTTCGGGATGACCTGACAAATCACACAATGTTAGGTTATGACAAAATATCAGAATATGCGTTCGTACAACGTAACGATATAAAATCAGCTCTGTCTTTACTTGTTGCAATGAAGTTTATTCACATTGACTCGATTGCTACTGAGCACAATGCATACAGTACAAACAATGTGTATCGCCTGTGTTATCTTGAGGTATATAAACACAGAGGAACAAAAGCTCTTAGTGAGTTTATTGCACAAAGCTAACAAAGCGTTTAAGGCAGATTCGCAACGCGTGGCATTTTGGGTTTTATTCAGCTTAAGTGTTTATGGCACAATACTTTAGGTTCAGTGGAGGCGTTGCTCACTACTTAACGCGGCGTTAGGTGCACGCAGGAAATCGTGCTTTTGTAAGTATAATTGTCAAGAGGAAGTATCATGGCGTTAGTAAACGAAGTGAACTCAAGAAGTGTAGCGGACATTCTTGTTTGTGAAGTGAAATCAAGAAGTGTTGCTGATTTGTTGGTTTGTAAGGTTGATTCAAGGTCAATTGCTTCTGGTAATGACGGACTATGGTGTGAAGTTAACTCACGCAGTGTAGCAACCTCACTAATTAACTGGGTTTCTTCCCGTAGTGTTGCTGATTTATTGGTTTGTTTTGTTGATTCAAGGTCAGTAGCCGGTTGGCGAAGAGATCATCCACTAAAAGGTAAGCTGTAAGCACCTAACAAATCGCTTAACAGGGACTCCTAACGCTTGGCCACTTTTATACAAATCGGCTTCAGCGTTTAGGGCACAAATTTTAAGTTGGGTGGTATAGCGTTGTCGCCCGTTAGCAAGGCGTTATATTTTCTAAGATTCATCGCACCAAATGTGACTTGATTCATATCTTTGTATTGATTGCATAATTGTCCTAACCATAAAGTGGTCTTTATGATAAATGTGTTAACTAGATAGATAATTCTTCATTATTACATGAAGTTGCAGACTGCTGTGACAAGGAGGCTAGGTGGAAACTAATACTATCGCAGTTGAGAAACATAATGTTGCGCCATACTTATCTGTTTTATTAGGCGCAAAATCAACTAAAGAAGAATCATGTTCCGTTCATGAAGTAATTCTTCAACTATTGAAAGAAGAGTCTTCCGATGAAATGACGGTAGGACCAACTGTCAATGATGAAGTAGGAGAACTTGGAACAGTAAAAATCACATCATACACCATCTCAAAGGAACCTAGCTGGGCTAAAGGTTTGCCCCTTAAAGACTTAGAACACCACGTCTTCGTTAGCTTTAATGTTAGGGACCACTTAGCTTTCTATTTCTCTGAAAAAGGTAAAAAAGATACCATCCGAGAGTTTTTTGGGAAAAAACGATTGCCTAACTTGTTCCCAATTCCAATAAGTAAACTCAATGGCAACTTCATTAATGAAGATGAAATCAAAATGTTGTGGTTGTCAGGCATTCACGGTAGAGACAACTTTAAAGCAGACTCCAAAGTTTTAGGTGGTAAAAGTGTTGCTGACACACTTGACCCACTGATTGATCAATCGTACATGATGTCAGCTGTACGAACTGAAGTTTGGGGAACAAAATCAAAAAGCTCTGTCGGAATTAACCCGTTTAAATCGTCAATATGGCGAGGGCCTTGCAAAGATTGGAGTACTTTTGAGAACAGAGTACTAGAAATCTTAGATATACTGTCTGTTAACAGTGTTGAGTCAGAGAGCCCTATAGGGATTTTGTCTTATCCAATATCTAATTCTGATGACTTAAAAAAGCCATATGATTTTTCTCTTGTAGATTATGACTTTCTGCCAGAGGAAGACGGGCAACATCGTAAAGAATTGTTGAAAAAACTACAGTATGACTTTCATGTTGAACTGGTAAACAGTTTCATTGAAAGTGATGTTTCACTCGATATCTTCCACACAGGCAAGAAGGTGGGCAATATATGTGTAGAAGTTGAAGTTGACGACTATAAAGTTGCCTTTAAAGTTAAAAGTGAAACACCTTTAACCAAAAGTAAAAAACACTTCGACTTATTCAAGCGAGTGTTTTTGTATCCTGAACTTGTCAAGTGTTGGTTTGAGTCAGGGCACGCTGTAGTAAATGGCATGGTTTTCAGAACTGGTTATCAAGATGTAGAGTATGACAAATTCTTGTGGGCTGACTTTGAAAAATACGATATTAAAAAGGAAAAGCCTGGAGCAAATGCACAAAAACCATCGTTAAAGGACATTGGAAAAGAAAAGTCTTTATTTTGCTGGGTTCAAAAATGCTGGAGTGGAAATTGGCTAACGTCAGATGACTTTAACACCACAGAAAAACCACAAGGCTGGCTTTATTGTGATGATGGTGCTGGTGAAAAAGCCGACTTCATTCATTATGTTCAGCATGGCTCTCTTCACCTAATATCTTTAATTCACGTCAAAGCATCAAAATCAAGTGAGGCGTCCCGACGAATATCCGTAGGTGCTCACGATGTGGTACTAAATCAAGCTGTTAAGAATCTTAGGTATACTGCAAGGAAAGTCCTTGTTGAGGATCTAAAAGCAAGACATGACAATGCTGCTCACAAGGGATGTTGGTGCAATGGAGTCGAAGCAAAAGCTGAAGATTTCTTTGATGTGCTATTGGCTTTAAAAGATAACAAACATGTTAAAACTCGCGTTATTGTCGTTCAACCTCATACGCAGAAAAGTGTTTATCAAAAAAGTACAGGTAGCAAAATCAAAACTCAGCTAGATGTATTATTGGTCAGTGCTGAAAATGCAATTAGGTCTTCAGGAGCAGACTTTCATATTATTGGCCTTGCGGACAAATAAATATAACAAAAAGTTTAAGATGGATTCCAAACGCGTGCCGACTCGCTTACGCTCAAACATAGCACGCGTTTGTCACCACTTAACTTGGCGTTAGGCTAAATTATTTTAGTTAGGAGATACGGCTCTATGGCAGTAGAGAGAGTAGAGGCAATTAAAACAACATATAATGGTATTGAATACCGCTCACGAACAGAGGCTCGTTGGGCTGTGTTTTTTGATGGTATTGGAGTGCAATTTGAATACGAGAAAGAGTATGTAGAACTATCAAATGGTCAAAAGTATCTACCAGATTTTTTCCTTCCCGAATTCAATGCATTTTTTGAGGTGAAGCCAAATTCAGATGCTATAGTCACTGAGGAATGCGTCAAAGCTCGCCAGCTTTCTCAGGATTTGGCTGATAAAGCGATTAACGTTTGGTTAGCTACTGGTGGCCCCTCAGAGCAAAATGGAAATGTGATACCACTAAACCATTGGGATTTAGCAGATAACATTGAGCATATTCTATCCGTCAGGGAAAACCGTTATATGTTTTATCAGGATCGTAGAGACGAAGGTATCTACTGGCTATATGCGGTAGATTATTCAGATACTATGAGGTCGGCATACTTTATTGGTGGTTGGGGAACTGAAACCGATCATATGAGAGAGCCAATGATGTTTGGTCAGGTTCAGGCTGCATATCAAAGAGCCCGTGAGTATTCGTTCGAAAATTAAGCCTAACAATCTGTTTAAGAGTGATTCGCAACGCTTGGCATTTTTGCTATGCGTTGCGTTTTGTGTTTAAGGTGGTATGCGGGAGCTTCGGTATTGCGTTGCTCAAATATATGGTCTCCCCCTGTTTTGCAAGTCAGTAGCGTGATTAAAAGCGCAGGTTAACTTCCATATATGCGGCCTGTTTTAACGGCTATTGCCTTGGCCAAGATGAGGAAGTCGAACACGAAGTCCTAATCACCTTATCGACTTTAAAAGCCAGAGTGAGCAGAAGGTTTTCAACGTGTAGGATTTATCCTGTTATTCATCTCACTACGTACTTTGCAAAGGGTGGTGTTTGCTGTTTGATGTTGGTTGGTACTCTTCGTTTTTGTTGTGACTTATAAGCTACTATTAAGTCTCACGCACTACTAAGGTTGGAGGACCTATGAAAGGTAAAGGGAAATGTCTATGTGGTTCGGTAGAGCTGGAAGTAGAGTACGCCAGTAAAGAAGTGGCAGCTTGCCATTTTAGTATGTGTAGAAATTGGTCGGGTGGCCCGATGTTAGCGATTGATTGTGCCGATTCAGTTAAGATAACGGGTGAATCTAATGTAGTTAGATATCAATCATCCGATTGGGCGGAAAGAGGTTTTTGCGGTAAGTGCGGTACTCACTTGTTCTACTTTTTAGTACCGAACAATCAATACCACCTTCCTGTTGGGCTATTGGTGTCCGGCGATGAGTACAAACTCACTCACCAAATCTTCATTGACGAAAAGCCCGAGTATTACGAATTTAAGAATGAAACTCATGATATGACAGGAGCGGAAGTTTTTGCTCACTTTGAAAGTGGTGAATAAATAACGCCTTTTTGGTTACGCTGTAACTATAAGCTCATTCTAAATTGAACTTAATAAGGTTTGGTATATTGTCGTGGTAACCTTGTACCCGTACAAGGGCGTTAAAGGAAGAACATGATTATAGGACTTAACCATATAACTATTGCTGTTAGAGATTTAGAGCGTTCTTTAAAGTTCTACACCGAAACCTTGGGCTTCGCCGCTCACGTAAAGTGGGATAGTGGAGCTTATCTCTCCGTTGGTGAACTTTGGTTTTGTCTTTCACTCGACGAACCTTGCCCTAAACTCGACTACACACACATTGCGTTTGATATCGAATCGAAAGATTTTGAAGCTTTTACAGAGCGTGTGATTTCATCGGGTGTCGAAATCTGGAAAAAGAATAAGAGTGAAGGGCAATCACTTTATCTGCTTGATCCTGATGGGTATAAACTAGAAATACACTCAGGCTCGCTCCAAAGCCGATTAGAGTCGCTAAAAGCTAAGCCTTATAACGGCCTAGTTTGGCTTTAATGTTCCTTTCCTTTCAAACTTCCCATTCGCATGTTCACATAAGTCGTTCTCCTTTTATTGAGTATGACTTATGTGTGACCGGCGCATATCTACGACAAAATGATTCCATTCTTTACCAAACTCGCTAGATTAGTAACAACCAAAGGGTAGAACTTCATAAAACAGTGTTGTGTATCAACACGTTGATAATGACTTCGTGAGAGGACGTTTTATATTGATTTCATTTCAGCCTACCGCCGACTTAGAGGCTTCTGCCAAAGTAACTTTCGAAAATATGGCCCCTTATTACGCCCACTATGGCGTTGATTGGGAATGCTCGAAAATACACGAGCAAATTGTGTGTCTCGAAAACTTGGGATGTGCTGTACAACGGTGAAGTGGTCGGTGCTATTCGCTTAGCTTATGATGGCGATGATTGTTGGTTACGTGACTTACAAGTGAGCGGCGAGTATCAAAATAAAGGTATCGGTGCGGCAGCGCTATCTGAAGTTGAACGTTTGGCTCACAACAAGGGTTCGCGCCGAATGTGGTTAAGAGTATTTAAAATCAGCCCAGCGCGAAACTTGTACTTAAGATCTGGCTTTGTCATGGATAGAGAAGAAGAACGATTCCACTACATGTGTAAAGAACTATAGACTGGAAACTAAACAAGCAATAAAAGACCATAGCTAAGGAGAGCGAATGGATACGGATATCTTTAAAGTTGAAGTGTTAACCAGTGAGCACGTGAAACACGTTACTCAGCTGTGGCGCGATTCAATGAGTGAAGCGCTTGGCATCGAGCCTGTTCATTCTTTTCAGTCTCAAGCCTATTTTCTCGAATACGTTCTTCCCACCGATTATCAGGTTGTAGTAGTTGTTGACTCGCTTAGGGGGTTGAGGTCCAACGGAACGAAAGTGTACGTTTAGAGGGTTAAATTATTGATAAGACGTAATTTATCTTTCTCATGTCGACTCAATATTTATCACTATTATTAAGGTTTAAAGGTCTTAACTCTCCTTTCTCTAAGTCTTCTGGCAAGGTAAATGTGTAATGACCTAACATATTGATATGTTTGTATATTAGTGGAGATAGCCGAGATATATCGTCTTCTATAATTTCTTCATTGTTGGACCGCATCCAATCTAATGCTTCCTGCATATAGAGAGTATTCCATAACACGATGGCATTGGTAACGATACCTAAAGCACCTAGCTGATCTTCTTGCCCCTCTCGATAGCGCTTTTTAATTTCTCCACGTTGACCATAGCAAACCGCTCTAGCGACGGCGTGCCGACCTTCTCCTCTATTGAGCTGTGTTAAGATCCTACGGCGATAATCTTCATCGTCTATATAGTTAAGCAAGTACAAGGTTTTGTTCACTCTGCCAACGTCCATAATGCCTTGAGCTAAACCTGATGGACGGCTGCTCTTGAGCAAAGACCGAACTAGCTCGGATGCCCGAATAGTGCCGAGCTTCAATGAGCCAGCGGTTCGCATCATTTCATCCCACTGCTCTTCAGCTTTTGAAAGATCCGTACAACTTCGAGCTAGATCATCTAGCGGCCCGTAGTCAGCAGACTTATCTACTCGCCAGAATACCGCTTCTCCTGCATCAGCCAATCGTGGGGAGAACTGATACCCTAACAGCCAGAATAAACCAAATATAATATCGCTAGCGCCAGTAGTATCTGTCATGATCTCAATGGGATTGAGCCCTGTTTGCTGCTCCAGTATTCCTTCCAATACATAAAGTGAGTCTCGTAACGTTCCTGTCACGACGATGCCATGAAAACCAGAATATTTATCTGAGATGAAGTTGTACCAAGTGATCCCACGTCCAGCACCAAAGAATTTCCGGTTCGGACCTGCATTCACTGTTTTTGCTGAGGAAGTTAAACGCATTCCATCCGCGGAAGCAACATTTCCGTCACCCCAAGCATTTGTTAATGGTTGTTTTATATGGAAAGTAACTAACCTAGTATTCGCGTTAGTTAATGTTTCTGCTCGAAAGTAATTTTGTTTAACCCAACTTAATCTGTGCCGAGTTAGGGCAGGCACATTCGATTTGATCAATGGTTCTAGACCGATATTGCAAGCTTCAGCCATCAATACCGCACATACACTGATGTGTAACCCCTGCGCTCTTGCCTCGGACTCCCTAACGTGGGTAAATTCCTGTGTAAAGCCTGTCCAAGCATCAACTTCGAGTAATAACTCCGTTAAGTCTACTGGCGGGATCAACTGCTTTACTCGGCGATTCAGAGTTTTTAATGACAGAGACTCTTCAAGTTTATCTAAATTCGAAATGGTCAATGATGGGTGCTTACCATTGGTACAAATACTCACTTCGGTGTTTTCATCAAATCTGTCAGCGACTTCTCTCCATGTATCGTCTAATTGTCGCGCGAGCTGCCGCATAGCTTCATGACCGTTCGTTGGATGGCCAAGAGCCCGACAAACGGGCACTCGTTGAGCTTGCCACGCTTCACCATTTAAGAGCTTTTCTCTAGGATTACCCCAACGGTCACTCTTTGTCACCCAGACGTCTCGGCGGCGGAGTGAATCTTGCAGACGCTCTAAGAAACACAAAGAGTAACCGGCGCGTTGTATACGACCATCCCCGTCATATACAAGCCTTTTCCATGATGTCTTAACGATGTGCTCAGGCGCATCGTCGAGAAAGCGTCTTTTCGTCTTTTTCAGCTCGGCAAGGTAATGAATGCTTTCCAGTGTACTCTCCCCAGCGGCAACCGCTGAGAAATGAAGCTCCTCTAGAACCGTCGGTAAAAAGCGTTTTACGCGCCCATATTGCTCAACCATTTCGTCACAAAAATGATTGTTCTGGGAGCGAGCGAGCTCATTGATTTTTTCAACAGACTCAAGCAGATTCTCTTCTGAAACTCGCTTAAATATCGACGTTCTCAGTTCCGTGTCACCGGTTTTTTCGTCAAGCAAAACAGAGCAAGCTCTTGCTAACAACAAGGCTGCTCTGTCAAGGTCTTTTAAGGTTCTGAGTCGCTTTTTTTGACCGATTTTTTTGGCTTCGCGTGTAACATCAGTGATCAAGAGGTCGAGTACATCAATGGCGTCATCCAAAGCAATAATTTCTTGCGCTTTGACGAAAGCTGTCAGTACTGCAAGCTTTCGCTCCTCTGGCATTCGAGAAATATACTTCACTGAAACCATCCCCGCATAGCGAGCCAAGTTACGCAGTTGTATGAGAGGGAGATCTGTAAAATTTAGTTTAGAAATCTCTAAACTACGCAAAGTTGAATATTGAGAGAGTGCACTCAGAACGGAGGGACCGCTAATGGTGGTTGGGCCTTTTCTTAGTAATTCAAGTTGTGATAAGCGTTGACCTTCAGGCACTTCCAATAGCGCCAGCAACTGAGCCTTTTGCCATTGGTTGGGAAGTGCGGCCAACTTCTTCCAGAGTCTTTTCTGTGCTCGCTCGCGAACTTCACTAATCAAGCGAACCAATGTTGTGGCGCCTGGGAGCAAGACCTTATTTTGAAGTAGCCAGGCAGTAGCAAAATCAAACATGAGTCCTGGACGTTCATTACTCAACCATGCTCGAGCGAACAGTTGTCTCTTTAGGCGAAAAGACCAAGGAAAACTACCAAAATCTCGATAGCCGTAATGCTTTTTAATTAGAAAGGTGTGTTCTCGGTGAGTGGTGGGACGCTGAGCGTAACGCATGAGCACTTGCGGATGACGGATCCCAATTTGTTTGGCGACAAACTGTTTCACACTGGGGTAAATCGGCTCTAAGTCGGTAACGAATGTTCCAAGAAACCGAACCGTGGTCAGTTACGATTGTGCTTTCCTCGACGTTGCTGGAAAACGCCAGATCGCGCTCATCAAGATGGAAGTAACGAGCTAATTGAACATCATTTGGCTCGGCGGCATAACACCCATAGTTTTGCTTTTGTTCCTCGGTCAAAAAATCGACTGGCATATTCTTTTCCTACAAACTGAAAATTTAACAATCTCGCAACCGTCCGAAATGTTATAATTTATCGGACACCATAAAACAGATGCTTATGAGTGTCTATTTAATCGACAAAATGAGATAGTAGACACGGATTGTCTACTATTCGATATAGGAGACGATTTTGAGATTATTTGGGTATGCACGTGTATCGACCAGTCAGCAATCCCTCGATATTCAGATCAAGGCGCTAAAAAGTGCTGGCGTAAAACCGAGTAAAATTTTTAGCGACAAAGTTTCAGGAAATACTCAGAACAGGAAAGGACTCGAATTGCTTCAGATGAAAGTGGAAGAAGGTGATGTAATTCTAGTCAAAAAACTGGACCGATTAGGTCGTGACACAGCAGATATGATCAGTCTGATCAAATTATTTGATGGGATGGGTGTAGCCATCAAGTTTCTAGATGATGGGATCAGCACTGAAGGTGAAATGGGAAAGATGGTGGTCACCATCTTATCAGCTGTGGCCCAAGCTGACCGTCACCGGATACTAGAACGAACTAACGAAGGACGAATAGAAGCAAAATTGAAAGGGATTCGGTTTGGTCGTGAACGTTCTATCGATCGAAAACTACTGCTTGCCTTGCATGAAGATGGTATTGGGGCCACTCAGATATCTCGGCAGTTAAAAATTGCAAGGTCTACGGTCTATAAGATCCTAAAAGACATGGTGTAAATTCACCAAATTCAAGCACTCTGAAGAAGTCTTGGATGGACCTCAAAATTGACTCAAACTAAGCAAAGGAATATGATAATAACCTTACAATTTCAAAGGTTAAATTGTATGAGTTATTCAAAGCCAACAGTTTTAGCAAAAAGTTCTAAGTATATGGCGCAATGTCGTCCTAACAGCAAACCTAGCGGCAGACCTTGTAATCCACCTGGACCAAGTGGGCGTTAATTTTCACAACTGACACAACTCGAAGCGGCGATATTTTCGTCGCTTTTTTATTTATATAGAGGGGCATTGTTGCCTAAATCCATTGAACCTTTTCTAAGTCCTGCGATCTGATCCTTTGTGATGGCTAGAACGGCGGTGACATGGGTAAAGCAAAACCCATCATGGTAAGTGTGGTAGAGGCTTCCAGCATTCAGATACAGCGATTGAAACTGCCTTGATGCTCAAGGGGATTTTCTCTCTGCCATTGCGTGCACTTCAAGGCTTTATCGACTCGATCTACGAGTTATTGGATGTTCCGCTGACGTCCCCTGACTACACCTGTATCAGTAAACGCTCGAAGATGGTTCAGGTTAAATATCGTAATAAATCTAGAGGTGCTATTCGCCATGTGGCTATTGACTCAACTAGCCTCAAAGTCTTTGGCGAGGGTGAGTGGAAAGTGAAAAAGCATGGCGTAGAAAAGCACAGAATATGGCGTAAATGTGGATACTCACGAAGCTGTTAGTGCGGAAGTCAGCCTTGTAAATGTTGGCGATAGTGAAGTGCTACCGACGCTGCTCAATCCACTACGCAGAAAGATCACTGCCGTATCTGCCGATGGAGCATATGACACCCAAAATTGTCATGAGATTCTGAAAAAGAAAGGTTGTACTGCGTTGATACCGCCTCGGAAGAATGCAGCACTTTGGGAGGATGGTCATCCCAGAAACGAAGCGGTGGTAGCTCTGAAAAATGGCACAATAGCAAAGTGGAAAGCTGAATCTGGTTATCACTATCTCTCAATATCTGAGACCGCAATGTCTCGATATAAAGGACTAACAAGCGGTAAATTCAGCTTGAGATGTCACAACGCTCAAGTTGGTGAAATCATGGCGAATGTCAAAGCCATAAACAAAGTCATAGGACTAGGTATGCCCGTCAGAGGCTAACGGCTAGTTATACATGAAGTCGTTGTTCTCCTACCTGATTTGATCAACAACGCCCTTTACAGGTAATGACCCGTACCAGTGTGTACTATGTGGAGGCAGAATGGAATTTACAGGCTTTATGAAAGGTCCAAAAAAATGACCAACTACTGGATAATCGTCGAATGAGCATGCGCGAATCGCGTCGATTAGGCGTAGCAGCTTAGGATAAGTCCGTCTAAGTCCAGTAATTTAGTAGAAAAAATACCCACATTGTCTATAAAACAATCTGACCTTAAATTTGCAGTAAACACTCACGATTCAAACTGGATATTTACCTCGCAAACGACCTTGATGGTTATGATTGAGTTTCTTAACCATCAAGGCTGCACGCCTATTGTCTCCATAAAAATTAGTCATAACTTGCTTGTGCTTCTAGCTAATGTGACTTTATTTCCAGCCTCAAAAAAATATTGTTCTAATAATGACCACTTAATTTATGCTCCCTTTAAATATGAACCAAGTGGCACTGCTCATTTGTGCCTATGTTAGTTAGAGGAAGTAAAATTGTTACCTTATAAAGCGGTTGTTTCTGATTTGGACGGAACATTACTAAATGATAGTGGACAGCTATCCGATACTACACTGTCTGTGCTCACTGAACTTTCAAACAAAGGAGTCGAACTGATACTAGCGACAGGCCGCCACCCAAAGGATGCACAACAAATTGTCGGCGCCCTAGGGCCTAAAGTGAGTATTATTGGACTCAACGGTGCGCTAACTTTATGTCATGAAAATGGAAGTATTATTGATGAGCATCATATTGATGCAGGTTGCATGGCCGAGTTGCTAGAGCTGATTAAGGCAGAAGGTATCCACTTAAGTATTTTTGACGACGAAGGCTGGAAGTTGCACGAAGTCAATAAGATGGTCGAAGCATACGCATCCTTCTCTGGTTTTCCATACACATTAGTATCCCCTCAACAGTTCAACAACTTAAAAGTGAATAAACTTTTGTTATGGAAAGAAGAAGGGATCTACGCTGTCGAGAAAAAAATTAACGATACTATGGGGGGACGAATTGAGTGCTATCGAACGTCACAGCATCAGCTTGAAATCGGCCCGCCTAAAACGTCTAAAGCAAGTGCCGCAATTTACTTGCTGTCCAATAAAGGCATCTCTTTTCAACGTCAGGCTATAGCTTTCGGCGATGCCCTAAACGATTTACCCATGCTCAGCCAAGCCGCACAAGGGGTGTTGATGAAAAATGCAATGCCAGAGTTAGCCAATCAACTGAGTTCGTTACCAATAGCCAGTTGTAATGTCACCGATGGTGTCGCTCACTTCCTCAGACAAACGTTCAATATCTAAATATTAAAAGGTATATAGAATGAAACACCTTGCATCCAGCTACGAAAAAGCATTCTTCATTGATTCACAAACAGAAGCTCACAACGTTATCTCGAACACTTATCTTGTCCTCGATATTGAAGGGGAGCTCAAGCCAGAACTAATGCAGAAATCCATTGCTTACGGCTTTAGTTTTCCATGCTTTCATTACCAATATAAATTACAGAATGATCAGCTGTACAAGGAATTAAAACCTTACACAGTAGAAATTCCCTACTTTGACTTTTCTAACCAACCTTGTTCAGAACAATCGTTTCAAAACTTACTAGAAGGCTATTACCAAGATAAGCTTGTATTCGACGGGAGGCCACTGTTTAGAGGAGCAGTGTGCAAAATGGGGTCAAACCTCTACAAAGCCATTATCATGTGTCACCATATATGCCTTGATGGCACCGGATTTCAGATATTCTTTTCGCATATAAGAGAAGCTTATCAGACCCTCAACCTTGGGCAGTGTTTAGTCCCGCTTCATGAACAGCTTGCACTTGATGAGTATGCTGTTAAGGCAACGTTGTCAAAGGCAGACAAAGAATGTGCACTGCACTTTTGGCAAAGTACTTTAAACGGTGCACCATCCAAGGTTGAGTTCGACCATGTCGTATACCCTAATCAGAGACAAGTAGCCAGTGAACATCTGTCACTAGGACATCAATTAAGTCAGCAAGTGAAATCCTACTGTCGTAAAAAGGGCCTGACTACAAATATGTTCTTTAAGGGATTATACGCACTACTTGTATCACGAATGGCAAATCAATCGGTTGTTACTGTAACGTCGCCAATGGACAGAAGAACGAAACATAGCAAGCAACAAATGGGGTGTTTTGTTAATACTCGTCTAGATGTATTTAACTTGGAAACAGTGAAAACGCTGGATGATTATTGGTTGCAGATCAAACAATTCAATCGACTAAGTAAAGCATATGGTGATCTTCCGTATATGGAACTGGTACGGCACCTTAAGCAATATGGTGAAGAGCCTGAGTTGATGGTTAACAACGTTGCATTCGGCAGTACTATAGGCATCAACAACATGCTAAAACTGGATGAGCAATGTCACATCACGCAGAACTACAGTTTTATTGACCTTAATGCAGACATTCAGCTACTTTTCTGCGAAAGCTCTCAGCAAAGCTTCAACTTTCGTTTCGACTATCTCCAAACGTATGTAGAAAGTGGCTTGTTTACTGATTTTTTAAAGCGTTTAAAACGCATAATCGACTTTGTCATTACCGAACATCCACAATCACTGGCGAGTATTCCTCTTCTTGAACCTCAAGAAACACTCGAACAGCGATATCAAGGTTTTCCAGAAAAATCTCTTGCGCAGTTGGTGCACCAGTGGGTAGTTGAGTCCCCTGCCACGGTGGCAATGATTGATACTGTATCTGGTGAAGCAATGAGTTATCGCCAGCTTCACCGCCAAGTGTCTGACGTTGCACATTATCTAGCTCAAGTCAAAAGCCAAGTAAATGAGAAAAATGCATGCGTCGCTATAAACCTATCTAGTCTCAGTGACACCGTTATTACGATCCTTGCCACACAATATCTAGGGATCCCATTTACCTGCGTTGACTGCAGTGCTCCTATGGCGCGACAGCAATCAGTTATGAAGCAACTTTCACCAATGGCGTTAATTGGTGAGGCTATTCCTATGTCAGATGAAGTAAGTTATCGCCACCTTCCTTCACTTGAGGGGCTTACTATTGCCCCTCAACTCGTTGAACCTGCAATGACCTATGACTGTGGTATTAGTCAATACATATTTACTTCAGGTACAACAGGCCAACCGAAAGCAGTAGCTTTATCTCACCGTGCTTTTGTTAGCACGCTACATAACAGTGAGGCGATCCCAGTTGGTCAGAAAATTCTCTACTCCGCCAATGAAGCTTTTGATGCAGCCTCTCTTCAGCTGTGGTTAGCTTTTCTTCACGGTCGCACTTTGGTTATACCTGGACGAAATGAAATCGCCAATCCAGAATCAATGGAACGATTGATCAAAGATTATAATGTTGACCATATGTTTTTGACGACCGGATTGTTCGAAACCTACATGTCTTCTAATAAACGTGAAATGTTTAACGGGCTTGAAACACTTGTTTTTGGAGGAGACGCAGTTTCAAAACAAACGGTAGAGCGCGGACTGGATTGCAATATTCGTAACCTTATTAACATTTATGGCCCAACAGAAACAACCATTTATGTCACTTCGCACCGTTGCTCCCGCGAGGATCTCACCGCGAGTGCTATTCCGATAGGAAAACCTCGACCGAATGCCCAAGTTTGGGTTGTCGATAATAGTGATCGACTGCTGGGACCAGGTATGGTTGGACATATTATTGTAACAGGAGATTGTATATCAGAGGGCTACGTCGGTGTATCGTCACAAAACGATAAGTTCTGTGATGTATCAATTAATAGACGCACGCAAAGAGCCTATCGAACCGGCGATTATGGTTACTATCGTGAAGATGGAGTAGTGGTTTTCCGAGGGCGTAAAGACGATCAGATTAAGCTGCGTGGTTATCGAATAGAGCTGGCTGAAATTCGTCAGGCACTTGAACAAATCCCAGAAATTCAAATGGCAGCGGTGATACTCAAGAAGAAAGCAAATGGTAAACAGTTACTTGGCTATTATCAATCTGAGCACCCAATAGCGCCGCATGCGTTACGCAAGCAACTAAATCATTGGCTTCCGAGCTATATGGTACCAACATTCCTTATTCATGTTGAATCTATGCCGTTAAACCGAAATGGCAAGCTGGACAGGCACATGCTTCCAGAGCCAGATGTGGCAAAAGAAGATTTACGTGAGCTTACTGAATTACAACGAACTTTACTTGAACAAGCTTGTGATGTGCTAGAACTGCCGTCTTTATCTCTTAGTGACGACTTTGTTTCTCAGGGCGGAGATTCAATTTCGGCGATATTGCTATCTGTAGGCTTGGAAGAGAAGGGAATGCGACTGTCTACCTCAGATATTATGAAGTTCCGTTGTTTTGATGAGATGGCAGAAAAGATTTCTATATCCGAAAAAAAACAAATAATGCTTGGAGAAAAGCAAGGTAGCTTTAATTTGCTCCCAGCTCAGAGGTGGTTTTTTGAACAAAACTTTGCTAAGCCTGAACACTTTAATCAGGCGGTGCTGATGAAACTTCCCAGTTTAGCGGAATTTACACGCTTATCTGCAGCACTCACGCAACTCACGCAATACCACGATTGTTTTTGGTTGCGGTTTAAAGACAAGACACAGCAAACCTTTATAAACAAAGACCACTGCCACTTTGAACTCAAAGAAAAACAATTGGCTAATTGGGAGGAGGTAGAAGGAGAAATTGCAGCTCTGAATGCCTCGTTTGAGTTGAATGGTGGACCTTTAATGAAAGCTCTTTTACTACGGATATCTGAAGAAAGCCAACCTTACCTGTATCTTTGTGCCCACCACCTCGTTGTTGATGGCGTCTCATGGCGACGCATTAGTACAGACTTACAGGGTTACTTTGAGCAAGGTGCGAACTTTCAACCTGCCCCCTATTCCAATACACAATGCTATCAAGCGCATTGGGAGTTATTCGAGTTCGATGAAAAAGAAGTCGATTACTGGCTAAGCATGGAAGCAAATGCCTCTACGTCTTGCGGTGATGTCTTAGATAGTGTCATCACACGGCATAAAGTGGTCCTAACAGAGTCCCAGACTAATGCACTTCTTGGTGTGGCCAATCAACCTTATGGAACAAACAGCAACGAACTTCTCATCAGTGCACTTTACCGTGTATTTAGCGAAACGGATAGAGCATTTAGCCTACTGATAGAAGGCCATGGTCGTAAGTCTTTTAGCGATACAGTGCGCTGTGATGCCACGGTTGGTTGGTTTACTAGTATTTTCCCGCTTTGCCTAACAGCAAATGAAGGCGGATGGGCTGAGTTGATCAAAACAACGAAACAAAGTTTACGTAGCTTACCTTCCAAAGGAGAAAACTACCTTGCTCTTGCTTATGGGCATGCAGAAGAGAGTGTGAGAAAAGGTCTTCAGGCGTTTTTAAAACTTCCCGTCAGCTTTAATTTTCTGGGGCGTTTTGGCCGTGGCGATGGCCATGATTGGCAGATAGAGCAGCGTTACAACCAACAGCTCGTCAGCGTAGCTAACAAGCCTTTTCGTGCCCTAGATATTAACGCTTGGGTCAGTGGCGAAAAATTGTGCGTTGAGTTTGAAATGCTTGAGGGTGCCTTCAATCACCTGACGGTAGCTCAGTTGGGACACAAATTCCATACGACACTTCTGGAATTAGTTGAACATTGTAATGCTCCTGATTGCCAAGGAGGGCTAACGCCCTGCGACCTCACAGATCTTGTAGTGAATCAAAAAACTATTGAAAGCTTAGAAGATAAGGTCGGACCGCTAGAAGATATATATACAGCGACAGAATTTCAGCGTGAGCTGTTATATTTCAACCGAGTGAATCCTGACTACCAGATTGACCAACTTTACTTCGAACTTGAAGGCGAGCTAGATCAAGACGCTTTTAGGGCAGCTTGGACTCAGGCGTTAATCAAACATGATATTTTGAGATCTGGGTTTGATGACTCGGTTACGCCTGGACTCCCGTTGGTGCTGGTACCTCGTAAGACTCAATTGCCATTGATTTACCAAAACTGGGAAGAGTTGGATAATGAACGTCAACTAGAGGAGGCAATCGCCAGTGAACGCCAGCGCCCATTTGATTGGCATAATCCGCCACTGCTAAGGCTTTTATTGGCGAGAACTAGCGAAAAGCGTCACTTCTTGTTGTTCACTTTTCATCATGTGTTGTTTGATGGTTGGTCTATGCAGATATTCCTACGCGAGATTCGGGAAGATTATGAACGTTTAGTAAAAGGAGAGCCTCTGAATGCAGAGCTACGTCGTTTTTCTGATTTTCCCCGCTGGCTAAGTGCCCAGCCGAAACAAGCCGCATCACAATATTGGGCACAGTACTTATGCGATGCTCAGATGAATATGCGGGTTATACCAGATTGCAATGATATCGATAGTGCTGGATTACGTATTCAGTCAGTGAAAGGGAAACTAAAGCAATCACATAGTGAAAAATTACGACAAGCGGCTATTAACAAAGGTGCAACATTAAATCAGTTCTGTCAGTTTGCATGGGCGGCAACTTTATCGAAATATGCGGACAGCCGCGATATTGTATTTGGTACAACTCTCACTAAGAGACCAATGGAAATATCTAAAGTGACCGAGCTGGTTGGATTATTTGTAGCAACTCCGCCACTGAGAATACCGCTTGAGGGCTCTATTTCAAATATGGTTCAACGGTTGAATGAAAATAATGAACAGCGTATGGAGCATGCGTTCTATGACCTCAATCATTACGATGAGCATTGGCGACCAACTGCACCATTCGGAACTTTGTTTGTGTTTGAAAACTACCCCGAGCAAAACATGGGAGATAACTATAGTTTGGGGTATCACCATTTAGGTACAGTGAGTGGTACAAATCACCAGATAGTGTTGTGCTTGTTCCCTGGGGAGCAACTGGAGTTTAGTCTGTTTTATGACAGTTCAGAGATTTCCGCTGAATTGGCAAAAAATATTATACATGACTATCAGAAAGTGTTAACAAAACTGATTGATGCAGAGAGAGCTGAGGGCTTATTACTTACCACATAGTCACTGCCAGTGAGCCTTAAGCCCCTCATTAGAGTATTCTGATGAGGGGCTTTACACCTTAATAATAGTGATAAATATTAAACCGACATAAGAAAGATAAATAGCGTCTTATCAATAACTTAACCATCTAAACGTACACTATCGTTCCGTTGGACCTCAAACCCCGCTTACTGCATTGCCCGCGGCCTTTATGGCAAGTTCTGATCTTGAAGTAAACCAGTTGTACGTAGCTCCGCAGTACCAAAACCTTGGTATCGGCCGGCATTTATGAATTTAGCCAAAATGCGTTCAAACGGCTCGCTTATGTTGCGTACATTTGAAGTCAATCTTCGCGCACAAACATTTTATCAGTCCCACGGTTTTACCATCATAAGCGGCGATTCGAATAATGAAGAGGGCTTGCCTGATCTGGTTTGCCGCTGGAATCGTTAATGCCAGTTTCAGCAGCCCTGCAAATTACGCGCTAAGTGTTTGAGCGCTCAAACAAGGAATAGTTATGTCTCAGGAATTAAAAGCATCTTCTTTAAAGGTACAAACGTTTTTGTCTGACCGAGGACAAGACTTTGTTGTCCAACAAATGCCTAGTTCGACAAGAACGGCTAAGGAAGCCGCTGATGCGATAGGGTGCACGGTGTCCCAAATCGCAAAATCGCTGATTTTTAAACATTCGGAAACTGGCGAGCCTGTTTTAGTTGTGGCTTCTGGCACTAACATGGTGTGTTCCAATAAAGTAAAAGATGCAACGGGCATAGTTTTGAAAAAGGCTGACGCAGCATTTGTACGAGACAAAGTCGGATATGCAATTGGTGGGGTTCCACCTGTCGCGCACAATGAAAAAGTACACACCATTTTAGATAAAGATCTGCAGCAATATACAGAGATATGGGCGGCGGCGGGCACGCCTAATTCGGTATTTAAGCTTAACCCTCAACATTTGGGTGAATTGACTCATGGGACATGGATAGATTTGGCGCAATAGATGATGTAAATGGAGATTGCCCCGAAAGGGGCAGTCTTAGCAGCTTCTGAGTAGTAATGAACGTAAATCGCCACCAGAATTAAAGTAATCCATATGCTGAACTCTTCAATTATTCGATGTGACCACGACTGTGTTTATTGGGTTGAAATAGAACGAATGTTCCAACGCGAATGGCCCGATTTTTCATTTGATGATTACTCTAAGCAATTGCCTAATCCGATCGCTTTTTTCAATCAAGGTGCCTTAGTCGCAGCCCTTGCTTATACGTTTTATAAACACCCACTAAAAGATCAACAAGCGCTTTGGGTTAACGCGTTGTACGTAAATCTTAATATGCGTGGAAAAGGTATCGCCAGTAAGCTGATAGAACAGGCTATGGCTGATGCGGAGAGTTCAGGATATAGCCAATTGCTGGCTTATACCGATGCACCTAATTTGTATGAACATTTGGGCTGGAGCGAAATCGAGGCTAGCTCCGAGCCAAACCACAAAGTCATGGGCATTGACTTAACGCCAAAATATCATAAGCAGAGTGAGCAAAATTCATATCGGTAACGGACAGTCCGACACTAGCCTTTATACCTAATGTAAACTATCAATAACGAAACGTCATAAGCGATTTAGGTGAAAGGGGTTTTAACTTAGTGAAGTAACCCAATATATTCAAATACGTTCAACGTAATTAACGTCTTACCAATCTCGCTCTTTGCTAATGTTTGTAAAAGCGACATGAGTTTAGACAGCAAAGCACATCAGGTGCGAAATAATAAGAAGGACACACCATGACAAACCAATACACACCACCAAAAGTTTGGGTCAATGAAACAAATGGTGGAAACAAATGGGCTAACATCAATAGCCCGGTATCAGGTGCACGTTTCGATAAAGAACTTCCAGTTGGCGAGCATGCTTTACAACTTTATTCGCTTGGCACACCGAACGGTCAAAAAGTGACTATTATGCTTGAAGAGCTTCTGGCTCAAGGCATTAAAGAAGCTGAATACGATGCGTATTTGATCAACATTGGCGAGGCAGACCAGTTTTCTTCGGGCTTTGTGGGTGTAAACCCAAACTCAAAAATCCCAGCTCTCGTTGATAAATCTGGTACAGAGCCTGTTAATGTTTTTGAGTCGGCTTCGATCCTTGTCCACTTAGCGGAGAAATTCGATAAGTTTTTACCTAAATCCGGAGCGGCTAGAACCCAAGCGTTTAACTGGCTGTTCTGGGCACAAGGTTCAGCGCCATTCCTAGGTGGTGGCTTTGGTCACTTCTATGCGTATGCCGATGAGAAGCAAGAATACCCAATTAATCGCTTTGCGATGGAAGCGAAACGTCAATTAGATGTGTTGGACAAGCAGCTTGCGAACAACACCTTTGTTGCGGGTGAAGAATACACCATTGCTGACATGGCGATTTGGCCTTGGTACGGTAACTTAGCGCTTGGAAAACTGTACGATGCAGCAGAGTTTTTACAGGTTCATGAGTATAAGAACGTGGTTCGTTGGGCGGAAATGATGGCTGAGCGTGAGGGAGTTCAGCGTGGTCGTATTGTTAACCGCGCGTTTGGTGAAGAGTGGGAACAATTGGCCGAGCGCCACAGCGCTGCAGATATCGATGCAGTACTTGCGAAAGCGCCGAAATAATCTCATTCAGCGTCACCAGAGATAACGAAAGAACCCACATGAATGTGGGTTCTTTTTTAGTTAAATAGGCTTGGCATTAAGCAGGAGTGAACGGGTTCGTTGTTGTAATCCAATTCTGTAAGAAGCTTGTCACCTTGAACGGTAATGTTCTTTACGCCCATATGGTGAAGATCGTCGATTGTGTAATGCCAACCATCGATAGTTTGATTGTTCTGACAAGAGGTGTTTTTTGTTTGACCGTAGTTGGTAATGTGCTGATCGACTTCAATGGTTTCAAAGAATTTGGTTTCTTTTATTCGCAAGTGGTTTAAGTAAGCAAAGAACTGCTCTTGTGCGTCGATAGGTACTGAATGTTTCCACAATTCATCATCTTGCTTCGCGCCGCCATGCCAACCTATGAGGCTATCTTTTTTTACTTCGACGTTTTTTCCCGCCGTTAATACATAGTTTGCGCAGGCCGAAAAACAGAGTTTACTGACTACAACGTCCCAATTGTTCTCTTTCACAAAATAGCCAAATTCAATCCCTGCTTCCATGTCTCCACCAGGGCTGGTGATTCGAAGCGTATCAATTTTTTGGTCTGACTCTCGAACGATTCTTATCGCTTCCAGTACAGCTCCGCCGGTAATTGCGCCGTCGTAGACTAGAGTATTCCCTGTTTGCTGCTCGGGAAACCAAACTTCGGTCGTTGCACAGCCAGATAATAGGGCAGCAGTGACGACTAATGAGGCTCTGACCATTGAAAATATTCCTTGCTGTCGAGATAAAAGATGATGAGTCTAAGTAACGGATAACTAAGTCATCTTCACACGAGCGGAAGATTTCAAACACGAGTAAACCAGATTGATTCGGCGCTATTCACGGTTTGTTTGTTAACGTTACATTTGTGTATTAGATAAGTGCCGCTGTTTACTACCAGCAATTTTAACGATAGCTATGACTACATATTTTGATAGTTAGGCCCGTCGCCACCTTCCGGCGGGCGCCAAGTGATGTTTTGCGAAGGATCTTTGATGTCGCAAGTTTTACAATGAACACAGTTAGCTGCATTAATCTGTAGTGCTTTTTGTCCCTCAGTTTCTACGATTTCATAAACCCCAGCAGGGCAGTAACGCTGACTCGGTTCATCGAATGTCGCTAGATGCTGACTAATCGGAATTAAATGGTCCGCTAATACGAGATGACAAGGCTGATTTTCTTCGTGTTGAGCGCCTGATAAGTAAACAGAGGACGGTTTATCAAAGCTCAGTTTCCCATCTGGCTTAGGATAGGAAATCGGCTTAGATTCTGAAATGGAATTGAGGCATTGATGATCGCTTTTCGTGTCTGAGCCTGAAAGTGGGAAAGGGCGTGAAAATATCGGTTGCCAAACATTTTGATCCACAACGTTAAGCGCACCGCCTAGTACACTACCAAACTGGTGAATATAAGGGCCAAAGTTTCTCGATTCATTGAGTTCTTCAAACAGCCAAGACGATTCGAAATGTCCCGCATAATTGGGTTCTGTATAAGCATTACCTGCGTTGAGTTGTTCGGCAATCGCTTCAGCGGCGAGAATACCGGACTTCATCGCTGTGTGGCTTCCTTTGATTTTGGCAACGTTAAGAGTGCCGGCATCGCACCCAATGAGTAACCCACCAGGGAACTGCTGTTTAGGGAGTGATGGGAGTCCGCCTTTGGCAATCGCCCGTGCGCCATAGGCAATCCTTTGGGCGGTAGAGAGATGCGTTGCGATTGCTGGATGATGTTTGAAACGTTGGAACTCGTCGAATGGACTCAGATGGGCGTTCGAGTAATTGAGGTCGGTAATAAGGCCGACGGCGATTTGATTATCTTCCATATAATAAAGGAAACCACCACCGGTGGTGCTTGTTTCACTTAAGGGCCACCCAGTGGTGTGAATGACTTGTCCGGCTTGGCATAGCGCACTCTCTGTATCAAGTTGCCAGATCTCCTTAATGCCTAACGCATAGTGCTGTGGTGCGCAGTTAGCGTCTAGGTCAAACTGTTTGATCAGTGCTTTGCCCAAGTGCCCACGAGCCCCCTCGGCAAACACAGTGTATTTTCCTCGTAGCTCAATACCCGATTCGTAATTTTGCTTTAGGTTGCCTTTTTTATCTAACCCCATATCACCCGTGTTAATACCTGTCACTGCACCTTCTTGGTTTAGATTAAAATCGGCTGCAGGAAAGCCAGGAAACACTTCAACACCAAGTTGCTCTGCCTGTTGTCCAAGCCAGCGACATAGGTTAGCAAGACTAATAACATGGTTGTCGCTAGTGTTAGTCATGAGTTTCGGGGTTAGAAAGTGAGGGACAGAAACGTGGTTGTTTTCAGTCGTCAGGTAGACAAAAGAGTCACTGCTTACAGGTGTAGAAACTGGCGCGCCTAGAGAGCGCCAATCTGGAAACAGTTCTTCTAAGGCGTGAGTTTCAAACACGGCGCCAGACAAGATATGCCCGCCAACTTCGGCCGCTTTATCAACTACGCAGATACTAATGTTGCCTTGAGTTAGCTGTGCGAGTTTACAAGCACAAGATAGACCGGCAGGGCCTGCGCCAACGATAACAACGTCAAACTCCATGCATTCTCTTTCCATTTCTACACTCGCTCTGTTGGTGTTGTAAAGCTGCAAAAACAGTTAAGCCACAACAATAAATATAGTCCAGTTGACGTAAACGTAAACTCAACTAAGCTCATTGGTAATAGCGAAGCTCCCCTAAGTCTGGGAGGCAAATAGCTGGTGAAGCAATGAAATCTGTAGAGCTATTCGAAAGGAGGCACTGTGAAAATATTAGTTGCGATTAAACGAGTTATTGATCCTTACGTAAAAATTAGAGTTAAGCCCGATCACTCTGGGGTTGAGTCTAACAACGTTAAAATGTCGATGAATCCATTTTGCGAAATCGCTGTCGAAGAAGCCGTACGGCTTAAAGAAGCTGGCAAAGCTGAAGAAGTGATCGTAGTTTCCGTTGGCGATAATGCGAGCCAAGAGCAACTACGAAATGCCCTAGCACTGGGCGCTGATAGGGCAATTCATGTCCAAGTTCCAGAGCAGAGTTCTCCGTTAACTATTGAGCCCCTTACCGTCGCTAAAGTGCTTAAATCCATAATGGATAATGAACAACCGGGTATTGTGCTTTTAGGCAAACAATCTATAGATTCCGACAACAATCAGGTTGCTCAGATGCTTTCGGCGATAAGTCGACGTGGGCAGGCTACATTTGCCTCTAACGTGGATATTTCCGGTGACGCTGTCACGGTGGTTAGGGAAGTCGATGGTGGTTTAGAGACCGTCCAACTCGCCATACCCGCAATTATCAGTACGGATTTAAGGCTAAACGAGCCGAGGTATGCATCGCTCCCTAATATCATGAAAGCTAAGAGAAAGCCGTTAGAGGTTATTACGCCAAAGAGTTTAGGTATTGAGCTAACTAGCAGCCAAGAAGTCCTCGAGGTGATGGCACCACCGAGCAGAAGCGCTGGGATTAAAGTGGATAGCGTAGAGCAATTGGTTGATAAGCTTAAGAACGAAGCTAAGGTGATTTGAGGCTAAATTAGCTGATATAAAATACTTATTACTAAGTTGCTTGTTACCAAAACGTTTGGAGCACAACGACTTTAATTATTTCGTGTAAGGGAGACAGCGATGAGTGAATCCAACACAAATGTCTTGATTATCGCAGAGCACGACGGGCAATCTTTATCACCCGAAACCTTTAGAACAGTTACGGCATCGAAAGCGTTGTCTGATACTGACAGTAGAAGCGTTTCAGTTTTGGTTTTCGGTGGCAATGATCAAGTTACCGAGCAAGCTAAAACTCTTCCCGAGGTGAGTTGCGTGATAAGCGCAAACCAGCCACAGTTTGAGCATTTACTGGCAGAACCTGTTTCCGAGCTAGTGAACTTACTGCAGCAGGAAAAGAAGTTTACTCATATTCTCGCCGCAGCAACAACGTTCGGAAAAAATCTTTTGCCTAGAGTGGCGGCTCTGCTCGATGTAGGGATGCTTTCCGATGTGATTGACTTTGAATCCAGCGATACAGTTTTAAGGCCAATCTATGCTGGCAACGCACTTGCGAAGATTAAATCTAATGATTCCGTTAAAGTCATTACTGTCCGAGCCTCCGCGTTTGATTTACCAGAAGACATAACCAGTGGCGAAGCGACTGTAGAGAGCTTCGATGCTGAAATCACTAATGAAGTATCAAAGTACATTAGTGAGCAAAAAGTGAAGTCAGAACGCCCAGAACTACCTGCTGCAAAAGTAGTCGTCTCGGGCGGGCGAGGGCTGGGAAGTAAAGAGAACTTTCAGTTGGTTGAAACTCTGGCCGACAAACTAGGTGGTGCAATAGGGGCGTCAAGAGCGGCTGTAGACGCTGGATTTGTGTCGAATGATTTACAAGTTGGTCAAACAGGTAAGATCGTTGCGCCTGACTTGTATATTGCAGTCGGTATATCCGGTGCGATTCAACACTTGGCTGGAATGAAAGATTCAAAGGTAATTGTTGCGATTAATAGCGATGCTGAAGCGCCTATTTTTGAAATTGCAGACTACGGATTAGTCGGCGACTTATTTGAAGTACTCCCGCAGCTTATTGAAGCGTTAGATTAATCAGCAAGAAGTGAGAGAGGAAAACAGTTGGAAGAAGCTGTTTTCCTTTTTACGTCTTATCTATTGTCTCTTATCTCTTATAAAGGGGTTAAATTAAAACGCCCCATTCCCTCAGCGAATGGGGCGTTTATCTTATTAGACATTGGCTATTTCATGATTTGATTTTAGCTACTGGATTTCTGTAAGTGCTTAACCAGCGCTTTTATGAATCGAGCAGCTTCTCCGCCCGTACAAGCACGATGGTCAAAGGTCATGGATAATGGCATCGCTTTTACAGCGATTGGCTTGTCATTTTTCATGACGACTTTCTCTATGATTCGTCCTGCTCCCACAATCGCTACTTGTGGTGGTGAAACTACCGGTGTCGCATAAATACCAGCAATAGCCCCAAAGTTAGAAAGCGTTATGGTTGCATGCTGCAACTGTTCTCTACCAATTTTGCGTTGGCGAATGCCATCTACAGTGTCGTCTAACCACTGCCTGATGCCTTTTGCACTGTAATCATCGGCGTGACGTAGCACTGGTACATAAAGACCATGACTACTGTCTACGGCGATACCAATATTAACGGCCTCGTGTACACAACGAGTCATGGTTTCTGCGTCAAACCAAGCGTTTAACGCTGATTCTTGATGGCACGCGTGGATCACCGCTTGGATCAAACGGATAGAGGTGTCCTCACCATCACGCCACTTGTCCAAAAGTGCTTCTTCGGTGATCGTTACGTTAGCGACATCGTGATGCGACTCCGCCATGGTGTTCACCATGGTTCTCCTTGCTCCTTTTAATACCTCTGTACCGGGCTTTTGTTTGTCGCACTGCGAGTAAATATCAGCGTCTACAATCAAGCCATCAGGTCCGCTGCCGGTGATCAACTTAAGATCCACCCCAAGTTTTTGTGCGAGTAGTCGTGCGGAGGGCATTGCGCTAATCACATCGGCTGGTGGCGTGTTGTGTTGGCTCCCAATCCAGAAATCATCGACTTCAACTTGATGATTTTGCTGCGAAACATTTCCTACAACAGTCGCAGCATCTTGTTTCGTTGCCGAGGCGGTGGATTCAGCTTGCGCTTCGCCTTCTACTTCTTCTATTTCAAGTAGCAGGGCTCCGATATTAATCACATCTCCTTCATTGCCGTACCTTCTAACTATTTTCCCACTATAAGGAGCGGGAACCTCAACGACTGCTTTTGCAGTCTCAACCGTTAGAATGACTTGATCGATCTCTACTTCGTCACCGACGTTCACGTGCCATTGGATAATCTCTGAATCTGCTAAGCCTTCCCCTAGATCGGGCAAAGTAAATGTTTTCATTTCCATCCCTCCACAAGCTCTCGCGCTGCGTTCACTATGTCTTGCTCTGTGACTAAGAAATAATCTTCGTTACGGTAGTACGGCATCACGGTGTCCATGCCCGTAACCCGTTTTGGTGGTGCTTTAAGTAGACACATGGCTTCTTCGGCGGTACGGGTAATGATTTCAGCGCCAACACCACATGTTTTACTCGCTTCGTGAACCACAAGTAAGCGTCCTGTTTTTTCGACGGATTTAAGAATGGTCGCCATATCAATGGGTTTGATACTCGCGAGATCAATCACTTCAACTTCTATGCCTTGTTTTGAAAGAGCTGCAGTGGCTTGCAGCGCTTCGACTACACATGCCCCCCAGGTCACTAAAGTCAGATCTCGGCCTTTGCGTAAGGTAAAACAGGTATCTAAGGGAAGTGCTTGACCGTTATCGACAACATCGGATTTTACGGTTCTATAAATGCGCTTGGGTTCGAAGAACATAACCGGATCGTTACTGCGAATCGACGCGAGCAATAGTCCATATGCACGCTGCGGAGACGATGGAATGACAACTTTAAAGCCAGGAATGTGAGCAAATAAGGCTTCTATACTTTCTGAGTGGTGCTCTGGGGCATGAATTCCACCGCCGAACGGCGCTCGAAACACAGCAGGGCAGGTTAACCGCCCCCGGGTTCGGTTTCGCATTCTAGCTGCATGACACATCAAGTGTTCCATAGCAGGAAATACAAAACCTTGGAACTGGAACTCAGCGATAGGGCGTAAACCTTGCGTCGCCATCCCAACAGTTACGCCGCCTATCAGAGCTTCGGCTAGAGGGGTATCGATGACGCGCCGTAGCCCATATTTTTCTTTGAGCCCAACAGTGGCACGAAACACACCGCCGTTATCACCGACATCTTCTCCTAAAACGACGACATTATTGTCGTGTTCCATTTCATGATGCAATGCTAGGTTTACGGCTTCGACTAAGGTGATTTCACTCATGTTTACCTCCCTGCATGCGCATCGCTTTGTTAATCAACTCGTCTCGTTGACGGTGAAGCTCAGTAGGCATGGATTCGTAAATGAAATCGAACGCCGACTCTGGCGCTTGGGGTGGCATGGTTAAATACCGTTCTACGGCTTGCTGGACAAGTTCTTTGCTGTGTTCAGTCCACTCGACGTCTTGTTCTTCCGACCACTCACCTTGTGCGATGAGGTACTTTTTCAAGCGAGCGATGGGTTCATACTGCCATGCTTGCTGTAATTCATCTTCGCAGCGATATCGGCTGGCGTCATCTGCTGTAGTGTGGTCGCTGAGTCGGTAACTTATTGCTTCGATGAGGGTTGGGCCTTTGCCTTTTCGTGCTCTATCTAATGCTTCCGACACGGTGTCATACATAGCAACAACATCGTTGCCATCTACTGTTATCCCGTGAATTCCAGCGCCTTTGGCTTTTTCTGATAAAAATTCAGCGGCACATTGAAGTGCTCGGGGGACGGAAATTGCCCATTGATTGTTGTTCACCACGAAAACCAACGGAATGTTCCACGCGCCAGCGCAGTTAATCGATTCGAGGAAATCTCCTTTGGAAGTTGCGCCATCTCCGCAAGTAACCAGTGCAGCTTGATGCTGACCTTGAATTTTTAGCGCTGATGCAACACCTACCGCATGTGTACATTGTGTCGCGATAGGAACACAGAAAGGCAGGTCTCTACATTGATGGCTATCGTTATTTCCATCTTTTATGTCCATTGGCCAGAAGTCACTACCACGTTCATCGCCGCCCCAATATTGGAGGTTTTTCTCCATCGGAATTCCACGAGCCCACATAGCGGGTAGATCACGATAGTAAGGAATGAAAACATCGTCTTTATGCAGTGCTCTACCTACTGCGATACCGACGGCCTCGGCTCCTAAATGAGAAGGGTATGTGCCTAGCTTCCCCGTCCTTTGTAGAGCAACAGCTTTGTTGTCATAAGTACGAGTCAGCACCATGTCGCAGTAGAAACTTTTTAACTTTGCAACATTAGCCCAATCGGGAAGTGAATCGACAAGATTACCTTGATTGTCGATATAGCGTTTCATTGGTAATGCCTGAACGTTCATCTCAAGCTCCTTTTGAGTATGCCCGCAGGCTAGCTTCATATGAGCTCGCGACTAACAGGCAAATCGAAACCAACATTCATTTTCTGTTTCGGATGAGTGTGCTGTAGAAACCAACAACACCGCTTTATTTTGCTATTAACTCCGAACTATTTAGTGATGAATCTTGGAGTCACTGTATAAGTTAAGTGTAACTAAAATGTTAAACCCTGCTAAAAATCGAAAGCAAGCAAACAGTAAAGAGGGGCTTACAGTGCTTGTTTTTAGATGAATATTTCAGTTTTTCTTATGCTGAAGAGCAAAAATTGAAAACTTTCACTAGAAGCGACGAAAAATTCGCAATAAACGAGCGGGCATTTTTTCTTACTCGGAAGCAAGAGAGTTCAATCGAGTATGACCGAGATCTTAATCTTGTATAAGTGTTCTGCTAGAAGTCTAATTAAATGCTAATTTTATCATTATATTAAGGACTTATTGATCAAGTCTTAGTGACTTATTTAGTCAATGAAAGGAGCTCGAAATGGAATTTGATTGGGTCGAATGGTTTGGGTACTTAGCGTCATTGGTAGTGCTAGTCTCACTTACGATGACTTCTATCGTCAAATTAAGGGTAATTAACTTTATCGGTTGTTTGCTCTTTGCTGCATTTGCGTATTTCATTGATTCGTATCCCACAATGCTAATGAATCTGGGTATTGCAGGTATTAACGTGTATTACCTTTACGGGCTATACACGGCAAAAGAGCGTTTTAAACTGATTGGCGCTTCTGTTGACTCTGAATACTTCCAACACTTCGTCCAAACCAATCAAGCGGACATTGAGCGCCAAACCGATGTTGGCACTTTAAAGACTGCTGACACTGCCTTTTATATGCTGAGAAATAACAGCATAGCGGGTGTATTAGTCGGTAATTGTAACGATTCAGAAACCCTAGACATTCAACTCGATTTTGTGACACCCGAATTTCGAGACATGAAAATCGCACATTACTACTATGAGTCACACCCTGATGTGATGAAAGAAAGAGGTATTTCTCAGTTACGTGCGGTAGCGAAAACTGAAGAGCACCGCGAATACTTGCTCAAAGTTGGATTCGAAATTGATCAAGACCTTGAAGGTGAACTGCGTTATATAAAAGCACTTTAATTCAACTCGCTAATAGACATTACATAGGAATACATAGCGCATTCGGTGAGGTATACTGGCTTGGTTACAAGTTTGAACAGTAAAGGAATGAGATGAGTAGTATTTTAGAGTGTATACGCACAGTTGGACGAGGTGAAAGGGGGCGTAAACCTTTAACATTTGAACAAGCTTATCGTGTAATGAAGGAATATCTCGCCGGCGAAATGCATGATGACCAAATGGCCATGTTGCTGATGTTGATTCGTGTACAGAATGAAACCAAGCAAGAAATCGCAGGATTTGTTACCGCTTTCCAATCTTTAGTCCCAAATATCGGCGTTGATATTGATTGGCCATGTTATGCGGGAAAACGACCAGCAGCAGGTAAGCCATGGCATGTAATCGCTGCGCGTTTGTTGGCTGACAATGGCTATACTGTTCTTCTTCATGGTTACGACGACAAACCCGCAAGCAGAGAACACGCAGAGCACTATCTTGATGCGTTAAATATCCCACTTGCCGACAATGCTGACCATGCTAAAGCGCTCATTTCTGAGCATGGTATCGCTTATTTGCCGCTTGGTCATTTTGCTCCTCAAGCAGAAACGATGATCAGTTGGAAAAGTCGCTATGGCCTGCGAACTCCTATCAATACCGTTGTTCGAGCGCTCAACCCTGGCGGTGGCCGACTAGGGTTACGTGGGAGTTTCCACCCAGGCTTTCAACAACTACACGCTGAAATTGAATATGAAATAGGAGAGGTTGCTCATTCTGTTATCTCTTTTAAAGGCCAGTCAGGTGAATCGGAATACAATCCTATAGTGAGTCAAACAGTTTGGTTGAGTCAACCTGACGGCGTTGAGTCTTACTATTGGGATTCAATTTTCGACGAAGAGCCTTGTTTACCTGCAACTTGCCCACTTGGTACGCCAGAAGAAGAGGCTGTGAACATGGCAAACACTGTCATTTCTACGATGGCGTCAATATTGTTTACCGATTTGAAAGATCGAGAGCAAGCTCACCGTAAAGCAACAGATATTTGGAATACCTACTGTCAGCAGTAATAAACGGGTTCAATAAAAAATCCCGCGATAAGACGCGGGATTTTTTGTATCGATGGGAAATCTAGAGTTACGCTGTAACTATGCACCATGCAACTATGTAGTTATGCATACTGAGCAATCAATGATTCCCAAGATTGCCTTTGATTCTCTAAGTTCTTCTTAATTTGCTTATAGCGCACACTCAAGACTGAGTGTTCATACTTTTTAACCAAATCCGCTTTCTTACTTTCTAGCAATTGCTTTTTCACTTCATAGTATTCGTTCATGCAAGACATAAGTGCTTCGAACTCATTCTGAATATTGCTGTTCAGTAGGTGATAGTTAGGCAAGTGCTGGATTTTACTTTGAGCCGATTTCAACGTCATTTGTGCACGTGTCTTATCAATCTTAAGCTGGGGTGCCTTGCGCAGTTTTTTCGCTAACCCCAACCAAGAGGCACATTTAATTAGCCATTTAGTTGGATCGTATTGATACCAAAGAATGCCATTGCGGTAGTCATTTTCAAAAATATGATGGTAGTTGTGGTAGCCCTCGCCAAAGGTAAAGAACGCCAGAACACCGTTGTCACGCGCGGTGTTCTTATCGGTATAAGGCTGGCTGCCCCAGATGTGCGCAAGAGAGTTAATAAAGAATGTAGTGTGATGGTTTAGCACAAGTCGAACTGCACCAACAATTAGGAACATCCCGATGACATCGCTATAGATAAAACCTAGCCCGATCGGAACACCAAAATTCATTAATAGCGCCAAAGGCACGTAGTATTTATGTTGCCACATAACGATTTCATCTTTTTGCAAATCGCGGCAATTACTGTAATCAGAGTACTTGGCTTTGTTGTAGTGGCGAAGCATCCAGCCAATATGCGAAAACCAAAAACCACGTTTAGCTGAGTAAGGGTCTTTATCGTTGTCGTCTACGTGCTTGTGGTGGACACGGTGATCGGAACTCCAGTGCAGTGCGCTATTTTGCAAGGCGAATGCACCGCCCAATGCGAATAGGATTCGAAGGCTCCAATGAGCTTCGTAGGCTTTGTGAGACCATAGGCGGTGGTATCCGGCGGTAATCGATAAGTTGCAGAAAGAAAACGTTAAGATCAGCCAGACTAAGTGCTCTAGTCCGTATCCATTGAAGTAACCGTAAATCGGTGCTGCCACGGTAGCGAGCAGCATGCTTGAAGAAAAGATAAAGATATTTAGCCAAATCAACGGTGGCTTATCTTGGGTGTTCATTGTTGAATTTTCCTTTGAGCTAACAACTGTTCGCTAGAATATCAGCGAACACGTGTAAGTCAAATTGCGATTTTAAAAAATGTGAATAGAATGTTTGGCTTTCTAACTGTAAATGAATAGTATGAATGTTGTAATTTCCTCTTACAGGAAGTAATAAGGAACTAAGAATGGAACTTAAAGTAGCTGAATATAGCGATTACGAACGTATCGCGCAGCTTCATGCGCAGAGTTGGCGCACATACTACAATGGAATCCTAGGCGATTCTTTTCTTAAAAACGACGTCCAAGACGACCGTTCGGTAATCTGGCAAACGCGTTTGATCAATCCACCATTCAATCAACATGTGCTACTTATCGAAGAAGGCGGCCTGCTTTGCGGTTTTGTATGCGCATTTGGTAACCACGACTTCGAAAAAGGTACGATTATCGATGCATTACACATCGACGAGAACTACCGTGGTAGAGGGCTGGGGCAAAAACTTTTAATTGAAATAGCGAATTGGATTGAACAGCACTTTGGTCAATCGGGCGTGTACTTAGAAATTATGGCAGAAAACAAGCAAGCTGTTGAGTTTTATGACCGAATGGGTGGTAAGAATTCCCTACAAAGGCTTTGGAATGCGCCATGCGGAAATCAAGTACCGGAGTTAGTTTACACGTGGGATTCAGCGGCAGATTTGAAGAAATCGATAATTGAACATCACTCGAATCACTTCGTAACAGATTGAAACAGTTGAGCAAGTTGTCCTGATATTTCTCGGACATTGTAGCAATAGGCATTGATTAAATTGGAATATAGGTTATTCCTATTTAATTTAACGGTCTATTCATGAAAAAAACTCTTCTCCTATCGACGCTAGCCAGTGCAGTTATACTCGCTGGCTGTAGTGACGAACAAAATAAAAACACACCGCCTCTACCGTTAGTCGTTACGCAGCAAGTAACGCCAGTCGAACATAATCAAAGCAAATCTTACATTGGCCGAATTGAAGCTGTTGAAGATACGAACATTACCGCGCAAGTATCTGGATATCTTCAAGAGCGTCACTTCGAAGAGGGGCAAATGGTTGAGAAAGGCGATCTCCTTTACTCCATTGAGCCGTCTTCATTTGAAGCCCAATTAGCAAGTGCCAAAGCTGCTCTCGCTCAGGCTAGTGCAGCCCTTAAGAAAGCAGAGCTGGACTTCAATCGTGGTAAAAACCTATTACCTCGCGGCAGTATTTCACAATCGGAATTCGATGCGTTAACCGCAGCACTTTTGGGCGCTGAAGCAGAATTAGAAGCTGCGAAAGCGCAAATCAAACTTGCTGAAGTTAACCTTTCTTACACTCAAATCCGAGCGCCATTCAGCGGTCGTATCAGTGATAGTAAAGCAAGTAAAGGCGACCTAGTTTCTCCGTCGTCTGGTATTTTGACAACTTTGGTAAGCTTAGACCCTGTTCATACCGCGTTTAGCGTCAGTGAGCGCGAGCGCTTAGCTCTAGGGATGGATCGTATTCAGGGCGATGGTACTTCAGAAGCGCAAGGCGTAGAAGTTCAAGTTGTGCTTGAAAACGGTGAAGAGTTTGCTCACATGGGGCAGTTGGATTTCTTAGGAAACCGTATCGACATCAATACCGGCACTATCGCAATGCGCGCGGTAGTACCAAATCCAGAACAGCAGCTTTTACCTGGTCAACACGTAAAAGTCGAACTACGTGAAAAAGAAACAACGTCAGTTTCTGTTGTTCCTCGCCGTGCAGTGCAAACTGATTTGGAAGGCGATTTCGTTATGGTGCTGACAGAGGGCAATGTTGCAGAGCGCCGAAACGTAGCACTTGGTAAGCAGCTTGATGAAGGGATTATTATTCTAAGCGGCATTGATAGCAAAGACGTGGTGATCACTCAAGGCCTACAACGTATTCGTAATGGTATGCCAGTACGTGTAGAGCAACCTGAATCCGTCGAAGCAGAAAAAGCAGAATAAGGTTCTTAGATGTTAAGTCGTTTCTTTATACAGCGCCCTAAATTTGCGCTGGTAATTTCCATAATACTGACGTTAGCAGGTGCCATCTCTCTTGCTATTCTGCCAGTTGCGGAATACCCCAAAATTAGTCCACCGTCTGTAAGCGTTACTGCTTACTACACTGGCGCGAGTGCGGAAGTGGTAGAGCAAGCTATTGCCGACCCCATAGAAACTTCGGTTAACGGTGTTGAAGGTATGATCTACATGTCTTCTAAAAGCGCCAACGATGGTTCGTACAATTTGAATGTCACGTTTGAAGTTGGGACTGATCCAGACATGGCCCAAGTCAACGTTCAAAACCGTGTATCCCAGATTGAGTCAAAGCTGCCGGAAGAAGTTAGGATGGCGAGTGTAACGGTTAAGAAACGTTCACCCGACCTTCTTATGGTTCTTAACTTCTACTCTCCGGATGGTAAATATGATGATAAGTTCTTAATCAACTATGTGAATTTAAACGTCAAAGACCAGCTTTCTCGCGTTTCTGGAATTAGTGAAGTTAACGTAATCGGTGGCGGTGAATATTCGATGCGTGTCTGGCTGGATCCTGAAAAGATGGCCAACCTGAATCTCACGACTTCTGATGTTTATGCCTCATTGGCAGAACAAAACGTACAAGTCGCTGCTGGGCGAGTTGGTGCTGCGCCTTACAGCTCTCCTCAAGAGGTACAATTTAACCTTATTACTAAGGGCCGACTAGAAACTGTCGACGAGTTTGAAAATGTAGTTTTGCGTGCAAACCCAGACGGCTCAACGGTATACCTAAAAGACGTTGCCAGAGTTGAACTTGGCAAAAAGTTCTACGATGCGGCAGGAGAATTTAGGGGACAAGACGCATCCATAGTGACGTTGTCACTGCAGTCTGACGCTAATGCGTTAGAAAGTGGCAAGGCAGTTATGGAGTTGATGGAGAGAATGAGCCATAACTTCCCAGAAGGTTTAGCGTTTGAAACGAGTTATGACACAACCTTGTTCGTGTCTGAGTCTATCAAAGGTGTAGTTAAAACGCTTATTGAAGCGATTCTACTTGTAATTGCGGTAACTTATCTGTTCTTAGGTAGTGCGCGAGCTACGTTGATTCCTGTTGTCGCAATACCTGTGTCATTGGTCGGTACATTTGCCATCATGCAAATGACAGGATTTACGATAAATACTGTTACTTTGTTTGGGTTGATCCTAGCGATAGGTATTGTGGTTGATGATGCTATCTTGGTTATTGAGAACGTAGACACGACGATGGCGAAAGATCCAACGATGTCGCCACGTAAAGCTACGCTTCAAGCAATGAAAGAAGTAACAGGACCAATCATAACCTCTACGTTAGTTCTTCTCGCAGTGTTCTTACCTGTATCTATGCTACCGGGTATTACAGGCATAATGTACCGACAGTTTGCTCTAACCATCTGTATTTCGGTTGTAATATCTTCAATCAATGCTTTAACTCTATCGCCCGCTCTATGTTCTCTGGTGTTAAAACAGGGCGGAGGCAATACGGCAAATTGGTTTAAAGCATTTAATAGAGGTTTGGAGAGAGTTACTGGAGGTTACGGTAAAGTCGCGGGATACCTCGTCAAAAAGTCATTGCTATTAATTACATTCTTTGTGATTGCTCTTGCTGCGGTAACGTATTTCTCAAAGACAACTTCGACAGCTTTCGTGCCACAAGAAGATAAAGGTATTTTATTAGTAAATGTTCAGCTTCCAGATGCAGCGTCACTCTCACGTACGGAAGAGGCGACTCAGCAATTAATGGAAATAGTTAATCAAGAGCCTGGTGTTGATGGTGTGACTTTGGTTAATGGCTATGCATTTATGACAGGTGCAGCCGCCTCTAACGGTGCTTCACTATTTATCAAACTGCATGATTGGGAAACTCGTAACGCTCTGGAAGGGAGTCATTCAGCCCAAGATATATCACGTCGTATCAACGGCAGAGCCGCGACAGAGCTTCCGCAAGCAGTAGTGTTTGCCATGGGACCTCCTGCAGTACCGGGCATGGGTGCAGCATCGGGCTTTGAATTCGTACTTGAAGACACATTAGGACGCAGTCGTACCGATCTCGCTTTGGTGATGGAAGATGTTATCAAGGAGGCGACAAATCAACCTGAAATATCTCATACATTCAGTACCTTCCGAGCAAATGTTCCTCATTACTATGTCGATATTGATCGTGAGAAAGCACAGCAACTTGGTATCCCTTTATCCGAAGTGTTCCTAACTCTTCAAGGTAACCTTGGCTCGTTGTACGTTAATGACTTTACGATGTTTGGTAAAAACTTCCGTGTCACCGTACAAGCTGATAGTGAACACCGTACAACCATGGAAGATATGGAAAGGTTCCATGTGCGTTCATCTTCCGGCGCGATGATCCCGCTTAGTACCTTGGTAAGTTATGAGCAGGTGTTTGAACCGGATGTAGCGTGGCGTTACAACATGTACCGCAGTGCTGTCATTCAAGGTCAGCCAGCGCCAGGTTACTCAAGTGGTGATGCGATAGCGGCTATGGAACGTGTCGCTGCGGAAGTTCTACCGCAGGGTTATCAATACGAGTGGACTGGTATGGCATACCAGGAAGTTCTAGCGGGTAACCAAGCTATATTTGCTTTCGCATTGGCATTGATCTTTATCTACCTGTTCATGGTTGCTCAGTACGAAAGTTGGACTATACCTCTGGCAATCATTTTGGTGGTTCCGGTAGCAACGCTTGGATCTTTCCTCGCATTGAATTTAACGGGTACACCGCTGAACTTGTACGCGCAAATAGGTCTCGTCTTACTCATAGCGCTCGCCGCGAAGAACGCAATTTTGATTGTGGAATTCGCGAAGGTAGAGCGTGAAGAAAAAGATGTACCAATTGATGAAGCAGCAGTACAGGGTGGTAAGTTACGTTTCCGTGCGGTTAACATGACATCCTGGTCATTTATCCTTGGTATTTTCCCATTGATCTTCGCGGCCGGTGCAGGTCACGTGAGTCAAAACTCACTGGGTATTTCCCTAATAGGTGGTTTGTTGTGTGTACTACTTGCGGGTACGTTCCTCATCCCAGGTTTCTACGCATTCGTACAAAGACGCCGCGAGAAAATCCATGGTGGCAGTACCAAACTTGTGCCACTAGATGATGATTAATTAACAAGAAAATGAAAAGAGGGCCAATTGGCCCTCTTTTTTTACTGAAGTTTTAGGCTGTTTATATCAATGCCGTCACCATCGTATGGATTTACCGCTCCGCTCCCATAGATACCTAACGCATCTTCTACTTTAATCACCGAGACCGCACAGTTTTCGAATCCTTCACCGAAGCTAAACGAGAACGATTGGGCAGACTTGAAGGTCTTAGAACCATTGTCTAGATCATTCGTGAGTAGAGTAAATCCAGAGTTCAACTCCTGATTAGTACAGTGCTGTAGCTTAACCTTAACCATACCTACCTCGTTGTAGGCGGTAGGTGCAACCTCGTTAAGCGATAGCGTCTTACCAAATACTGGACAAGTGGAAATGAAGCCTTGCTCACGTAGTCTCAATACAACATTTCCGCTTTGGCCGAGTGAAAGGTGTAAAGACTCAGAAAGAATATTTGATTCAATACTGGTATTTGGATCCGCATGGCCAGTATCACTTTCACCTTGTTTCCAAACCATGACCGATTGAGTTAAATCACAACCAAGTTGCTCAGGTTCTTTATCGCCTAGTAAGCACATCGCTTGTGCATCGCCTTTATGCGGATAGATTTCTTCACATTGCGCTTGGCGTGGATTATTCGCAAATTCGGATACATTCACTGAGCGAAGAAGAACAGGGTTACTGCCATCTGGGCCTTCTTTTTGAATCGTCAAAGTTGTATGGAATTTACTTGCGGTTATAAATAGAGTCTCCGTTTTAAAGCCTTGTTCGAGCTCTTCATCCGGCTCAACTTCAGTAGACAAATAATTTAATTCTCCGCCAATATTAACAAACAGACTTGGTGATTCTTCCGATGTATCAGCAAACGTAATCGCTTTTACGGTGAAGTCACTGTTATCAGCTTGGCGATATGAGTTTCCATTACCTGCGGCTTTGAGAACAATCTTGTCAAAGCCGGAGTCAATGGTTTCAAAACGCTTGGTGTAACTGCCGTTTGCGCTGTCGGAAGCAAAGGTCTGTGTAGAAACCTTGATGCCATTTTTGTAGAACTCAGCAACACCGGTTTCTTTCTCATAGGCATAGAAGTGCTTAAATTCAATTTCAGCGCTGTACGAGATATTGTCTTTCAGATCGAATGTGAGTGCTTCCGAGACACCTTGGCGATACGCAAAGCGGTAATCAACTTCGTTTGAAAGAGCGAAACCATTACTTACGTGGCTTCTTACTCCAAGGCCAGAGTATGAACGATTGACGAACGCCCAGCCAAGGTGTGCAGAGCCTGGCCATACAAATCCTTTAGCGGTAACGGTGATACCATCTTTATGTAAATGGTAAAAATTACGTCCGTAGCCAGCAAAATCGATACGGCCAGTTAATACGCCATCAACCGATGTCGTATTTGCATCACTCTGATTACGACACCAAGGGTGATGCCAGTTACCTGAGCCCCAATGACGATTCAAACCATAAAAATAGTTGAGTAGGTTAGAGTAGTAACTGTAGCTGCCGTGGTGATAATTACGGTATGGCCCGTATGGGTGGTAGTGACACATGTTGTTGTCTGACGAATCATCGACAACCGGTTCTACCTGACGGTATTTAACTTCATACGCATAGATGGCACCGGGTACTGTAGGAATGTAACTCCTCATGCGGTAGTTTTTGTTACTTCCATCTTGATTGCACGATTCAAGCTCTAAGTTGGCAACCTCACCATCTGCTTCTGAAGGTGGAAAATCAGTTGCGGCAGATTGAGCAAAAATAGGTTTACATGCAACATTGTTTCTTAAATCATATAACGCTTCTTGTCTGCCTTTTTCTGTCTCTTTGTTAGGGTAGGCTGCCCATTCATCCGGGTACATTGATGACAGTGAAGAAAAGGTCCAACGGATATCAAACTTGATCTCATTATTAGTGGTAAAGAGGTCTTTTACGTAATCAGGTAGCATATCTGGATACAGTTCGACCTGTTCATCAAACTCTAAACCTTCAATGACTCCCCAATTGGCGTCTTGATTACCACCTTGGTAACCATAAACATACGGCTGAGAGGCAGCTTCTTCAGCAGTCGCGTTCATACACAACCCAGCTAAAGCTATGCTTACTGCGATTTTCGTTTTCATTGTTGTCCCTTACTTAAGAACTATTATTCGTGGAATAGACAAGTTCACTGCGTAATCGATTAACGATTCAGTTGCGCAGATTTTGGGACTAATCTCACATCAAATACACCGTGCTAGCCTCATTTAATGCAAATTCAGTGAAATAGCAGCGTTGAAAAGCCGAAAGGACTAAGAAAGAGGATTGGGGTAATCGACTATAAGACTGAGAAAAGCATGAGTTATTGCTTAGGTAATTAGGTATGTACAAAAAAGCCCCAGCAAATGCTGAGGCTAGATATTCTGTATGGTTTTAACGACTACTTAAGCGGTTGTTTCTACGCGATTCGCTTTCTTTTCGCTTTGCATTTTTGCTAAGAAGTATACATTAACACATGCGATGAAGCCGTTGGTGACAACAACTGGCCATGCGTCGATCATCAAACCGTAAGCTGTAAATAGTGCACAACCGATGAAGTTTAATACACGTAGTTTAACGATATCTTTCATGGTGAGTGAGATAGCAACCATAATCGACGCTGCGTAACCCAGTATTTCAACCATATTCATGTCCATAATTTGACCCTCTAATTTTTGCCGATCCTATCGGTACCAATTCTTCTCTCCTGAGATTAGTGAGGAAGCTCCATGCCTCGAATGGTCTAATTTGAATAACTGGGCGCTAATATAACAGGGCTAAATATGTGATGAAAGCCCCAAAAAGGACATCGGTGAAGGTTAGCGATTACGCAAACGTTTAACGCCAACTACAGAAAAAGTAATTACTCTTTCTGTTGCTGGCGCTTAGTTGTTTTCAGTTGCGTGGTGAATGATATTTTTACTTTAATCGTTGAGCGTTACGTCATAAATCCGAGGTTATTACTCGCAAAGTTATCGATATGAGGGAACACATACCGAAGTTCTTCAGGGTGCTGGACCCCCATCCATCGCGCTAACGTAGCGTGAACTTGGTCGCTAGCCAGTGTAGGAATCAATCTGCCTTTAGATATGTCATCGTCCCCATCTACCTGTAACTGAGGCCAAACCCCAATACCTTGATTTCCATTGACCGCTCCACCGAACACAAACTGGTGACCACCCCAACCGTGATCAGTCCCGTTGCCATTTGATGCTAAACGTCTGCCAAATTCAGATGTAGTAAACGAAGTTACGGCATCCGAAAGCCCGTGATGGGAAAGTGCATTATTAAAAGCTGCGACGTTTTTCGCTAAGTCAGCCAGTAATAGGGGATGCTTCTTCAGTTGATCGTCATGAACATCATAGCCAGTCTGTTTTAGGTAAAAAACTTGCCGACTTTGACCGAGTTGAGATTGACTTACAATAAGTTTGTAGGCGATTTGAAATTGCTTACCTAGATTGGAACTAGAAAACTCCGGCCAATCACTTATCTTGTCAATTTGGGCTGCTAACGCTTGGCTCACATGCATGGCATCACCCATAACACTGCGCATTTGAGCGATGAATGGATTGTCGGAGTCAGCCTCTGATATCTTTTGATAGTTCGATTCCATATGCTCATTGCTTAGCCCACTTAGTTTGATACTGCCATTCTGCTTTAATACATTTTGGCTGTGATCAGCTGAGCGCAACAACAGTGTATTTCCCGAAATACTGAACAAGGGTGCAATAGAGGTGTTGCTTTCAAGTACGTCAAACATCCTTCCGGCCCAACCCAGCTGAAGCGAGCTTCCTGCTGCACCGCGTTCCCATTCACTGGTTTGTGAATTGTGTGAGAAAAGCTGAGGTGGAAGTGGTTTCAGTTGAGACTCAATGTCCGATTTGGATAACGGCTCTTTAAGTATGCCGCTATTGATGATCACTGTGGCATTACCATCCTCAAATAGTGGCTTTAGGGGCGCTAGTTTAGGGTGCAAACCCAGTGTTACGGGCTGTCCATGGTTATCTAGAACTGTTTGAGGGATTTCAACAATCGTCGATTTTGAAACAGCAATACTCGGCCGAACCGCTTTGTACTCGTCGTAATGATTGTCATCTGTTGGCACTATGGTATTTACCGCATCGTTCCCCCCCGCTAAGTTGATACAAACAAGGGCTCGATAGTCTGTTTCGCCTGCTATAGCGACAGTGGGCACTGAAGTTGCGATAGAAGCAAGTGAGAGGCCACCTAAACTTGCAACAAAATTGCGTCTTGAGATTTTCATTAGCGTGTCCTCTAATTTTGTATAAAGAATTCGTCACTTGATAAAGCAATAATGACAGCGTGATAAAGCTTCTTGTACGGATTTACGTTGTCTCCATATTCGTCTAATCCATCAACTAACGTCATTTCGAGTTGCTGGCTCATCGTTCCGCCAAACAAGCGCAGGTTTACAACTTCTACCAGTTCAGGGTTGTTATCAACGACGTCGTACAACTCATCTAAGTCGAGGTACATATCAGCGACAGCCCCTTTTTTCAGGTAATGGCCTAAATGGTTGACCAAGGAGGCATAAGTAGACCACCCAAGTAGCTCAAATTCAGGTGCATAAAGGTCTTGGTCGTCAAGAATGCCGGGGGGCTGGTAGTCTGGAGAGTAATAATTAAATACAGAGGGTGATGCTTGTGGTTCTTGCTCTGCATTATTCATAACGCGATTGGCAACCGTCATTCTCGCACCGTCATACATAAGGCCCATCGCTCTATGATAGTGAGTCGCGACTAAAAGCGGTTCTTTAAGTTTAATCGGCTTATGAACGTCTTCACCCAAGGCTTCTTGATCAGTGAGGATAGCGACCAGCACAGCTTTCATGTCACCTTTTACGCCTTCGCCGTTGTCATTAAAAACAGAAGATACGCGTTTAATATAATTTGGAGAGGGGTTTGAAGTTACTAGTCGTTGAATGAGTAAACGAGAAACGTGTGGAGCAAGGTTAGGGTGCTCGAAGAGGATATCGAGAACAGCCGTCACATCTCGGTAGGGAGTTTGATTGGCAGGGAGCGTATGACCAAGCACGGTTTTCTCACCAAAATCATGATATTTGTCCAAACTTTTCATTGGTTTCATGTACGCCCAATCGCTGTTCTTCCACCCTGTGAATGCTCTTGCGACTTCTTCGATATCGGTTTGGGTATAGGTTGGAATGGGTTGGCCACTTTGCAATTTATGTGAACCATCAAGATTTAGCTCGTAGAGCCCTATAGTAAATAACTGCATTACTTCGCGAGCGTAGTTTTCATCGGGGTAACTGTTGGTGTTGGGGTTAGCGACTTTGCTACCTAGCATCGAGAGGTAGTTCCCCATTGCTGCATGCAACGTTGCTTGTTCAAGTATATCGCGATAGTTTCCGAACGCGTTGTTGACCAACATGTCGTAATAATGCGTTAAGGCTTTAGCGCGTGAGTTTAGCTTTCCGCCATGCCTCGACACAACTAAGACTTGGCTTAGAGCATAAGCGTATTTTTGGCGTAACTGATCGGGTGAAGATATCGCTATCTGATACCAGGCATTTTGCCTATTACGCTGAGCGTGACCGGGAAAAGAGGTGGAATAAAGCGCTAAATGGGAAGTTGGCAGTAATTCGAATTGGTCGCTAAGCCACTCGTCTAGCCCAATGTGTTTTAGCTGCTCAATGGAACTTGCGGTTGGGCCAAAGGTTGCCTGTTCGAGAAACCGGTAAGTTTGTTCATCGGATAATTCTGTTTCGCTAGCATTGGTAGGCTGCACAGTCCACCAACTGACAAAAATACAACATGTCAGCAACCAACCACTAAGGTAATTAGTTCTGATCATAATAACTCTCTTATCGCTGAAATGCGTATGCAATCATGCGAATATCTAATAAATTAACAAAGTCAACATGCAAACTGTCTTATTTCTGAGAATTCAATAATTTAGCTCGATGTCTCGGTAAATTATAGGCACAGATCACGTTTCGGTGAGCAAAATAACAAAGTGCATATATCAATACACTCCATTAACGGACGTAAGCGGATGTACTAAAAAGAAAAAATGATTCTATAAAATATTTGTGACTTATTTTTTGCCAAATTAGGTCAGTATTGATATTGGGAATATTGCACTCGACCTCAAAACTTAATTTGATAAAGAAAGCTATCTTTGCTGTAGTGGTATTTCTACTTTGCTGAAAACAAGGGAATTAAATGAAAACTATTGGAATGATTGGTGGAATGAGCTGGGAATCAACGCAGACCTACTATCGACTGGTTAATCAATACACCAAACAACGCCTTGGTGGCCTTAATTCAGCAAAAGTTACGCTTGTTAGCGTCAATTTTGATGAAATCGAAAAACTTCAATCATCCGGTGAGTGGGATGCGGCAGGAGACCTGCTAGCCAATGCTGCACTTAGCGTAGAGAAAGCTGGAGCAGATTTTCTACTGATCTGTACCAACACCATGCATAAGGTGGCAGAGCAAGTTTCAAACTCAATAAATATTCCTTTGCTACATATTGCCGACGCTACGGGTGAAAAATTGAAATTTGATGGAGTAAAAAAAGTAGGGTTACTTGGTACGGCCTTTACAATGGAACAATCGTTCTACAAAAGCCGAATTGCCGACAAATATGGTATTGAAGTCTTAGTTCCAAATGGGGTTCAACGTAAGCTAGTTCATGAAATTATATACAATGAGCTATGCCAAGGAGTGATATCTAATCGCTCAAGAAATGACTTTCTTACGGTTGTCTCTGACTTACATGAAATGGGAGCCGAAGCGATAATTCTTGGCTGTACTGAAATTTCACTTCTGATTGGGCAGAGCGACACAAACATACCATTGTACGATACAACGTCGATTCACGCGGAACTGGCAGTTCAAGAGGCGCTGTCTTGAAAGCAGAAATCAAACGTATCTCGACTCGCGATACGTTAGCGATCAGGCAACAAGTTCTATGGCCAGACAAATCGCTGGAAGAAGTTAGAGTGCCAGGCGATGACAAAGCGATGCACATAGGCGCATTCATTTCTAATAGCTTGGTGTGTGTGGCTTCTCTATTTGTTAGCGACGATTCGGCAATTCGACTAAGAAAGTTCGCCACGATAGAAGCTCACCAAGGGAAGGGAATAGGGACAGAAGTACTGAACTACGTGTTGGATTTGGCCGTCTCAAAGGGGGCTACCCATTTTTGGTTTGATGCACGTGAAAGCGCATTACCTTTCTACCTTAGATTTGGCTTTGAATCGAAGGGAGAGTGCTTCTACAAAGGAAGCATCCCTTACTTTCGAATGGCAAAACCGCTAAAGCATGGCGAGAGGTAGTTAGTCCGCACCTTGACGCTGATTGAGCTGATAGGCTCTCATCGCGTTAAACAAATACGTTTCACTTTGCCCGTTTAATGAAGGGTAATTTTTATTAGAGTTGGGGCCATTAGGATTGTGGCAGAATACACAGCTAGGAGCTTTCAGCTTTCCCGCTGCCGCATCGCCTTGAGCATAAGCTGGTAAGATGTTCGCAACAGCAATTAGTGCGATAAAACAAAATTTTTTCATAAATTAAGCGAAATTGGTCATCAAGCCTTGAAGATAAAGCTTCCCCTAAGGGGAAGCTCAATCGTTTTTACAGACACGCCGCAATCTTTTCGACCAATGTATCAATATCTTGTCGGCTCACATCGTTGTGAGTAACAAAGCGAATTGGGTTTCCTGGGCTAATAATGATGTCTTGTTTCGAAAGCTGCTCAGCGATACCTGAGATGTCGACACTATCATCTAATTTAGCGAACACAATGTTAGTTTGAACAAACTCCGCATTCACGTTGAAACCACTGAGTTCATTGAGGCGTGTCGCTAGATGCTTAGCATTCTCATGATCGACTTTCAGTTGCTCTACTTGTTCAGTTAAGGCGAGCTTACCAGCGGCAGCAAGGATACCTGCTTGTCTCATACCACCGCCGACCATTTTTCTTAGGCGGCGAGCTTTTGCTATGTACTCCTTACTACCGAGTAATAGAGAACCAATCGGCGCGCACAATCCTTTAGACAAGCAAATCGTCATAGAGTCGAAGTGTTTCGCGATTTCTTTGACATCAATATCAAGTGCTACCGAAGCGTTGTATACACGAGCGCCATCTAAGTGCATTTTTAGACCATGCTGGTCAACAAACTTACGCGCCTCAGCTAAGTAAGACATTGGAAGTACTTTGCCATTGATAGTATTTTCTAAGCTGAGCAAACGCGTTCTAGCAAAGTGGCTATCATCAGGTTTGATCGCAGCGGCAAGCTTGGATAGCTCTATTGTGCCATCTGGATTATTTTCGATTGGTTGAGGCTGAATGGAACCTAGAACAGCAGCTCCTCCTGCTTCGTATTTATAGTTGTGGGCTTGCTGACCACACAAGTACTCGTCTCCACGCTCACAATGTGCCATTAGCCCCAACAAGTTAGCCTGAGTACCTGAACTGGTGAAGAGTGCAGCTTCAAAACCATGACGCTGAGCTGCCCACTGTTCTAAATCGTTAACGGTAGGGTCATCGCCATACACGTCATCACCAACTAACGCATTCGCGATAGCTTCGCGCATTTTGGGAGTAGGGCGTGTTACGGTGTCTGATCTAAAGTCCATGAATGTCTCCTAAAGGTAGCCACATAACTTGGCTTTACTTAAACAAGCGATAGTTTTGGCATCTGTTATGGTGCCTTCTATTATCATTTCTTCTAATTTTTTGAGTGACAGCGTCACTACCTCAATGACTTCATCTTCATCGCATTGATGTGTTTCTACAAGCGAAAGAGACTTGGCCACGTACAAGTATTGTATTTCGTCGCAAAACCCTGCGAGTGGCGTAACTTGCCCTAGGGGGACAAAGGTATCTGCGTGAAACCCCGTTTCTTCGATAAGTTCACGTTGCGCACACTGCATAGGGGTTTCTTGTTGTTCGATCGTACCAGCAGGTAATTCAAGTAACCACTTGTTTAATGACGGTCTAAACTGGTTGATCAGAACAATATCACCTTGCTCGTCTATCGGAAGAATGACAGCTGCACCGGGGTGAGAAATAGTGGTGTGGGTAATTGATTGACCAGTTGGTAAGGTGACTTGCTCTTCTACTAAAGAAATACGCTTCCATGTGTGTATGGTTTTGCTCATGCAAAAAGGGCCGTTATTATAAAATAAATAATTATTAGGACTCACAATAACGGGATTAGTTCGCTAAAGAAACCCATAAATATGACCCCAGGTTAAACTTTCGTATAATCAACGTGTTGAATCGTAAAACTGCAAACAATGATTACATGGATCGCGTTAATAAAATGTTGTGATATAAGAGCCCCCTTATAGTTGAAAATCCACTTGTAACAAAGTGATAACAAATGTATAAACTTATATATATCCTATCTCCCCAAGGAAGTGCTCAATGATCCAACCTTCTCACACTTCGCATACCCAAAAAGCGTTGTTATCTGAAAGAATAAACAAATTAACCAAAGCGTTGTGCGACGGGGTATATGAGCGAGAAGAAACCATTAAACTGTGTTTACTTGCGGCTCTTTCAGGAGAGAGTGTTTTTCTATTAGGGCCTCCTGGTATTGCGAAGAGTCTGATCGCTAAAAGGCTCATTCAAGCATTTGATAACTCGAGCTACTTTGAATACCTAATGACTCGCTTTTCTACACCAGAAGAAGTCTTCGGTCCACTAAGCATTCAAGAATTAAAAGATAACGGACGCTACGTTCGTTTAACAAAAGGTTACCTTCCTACTGCGCAAGTTGTTTTCCTCGATGAGATTTGGAAAGCAGGCCCTGCAATACTCAACACGTTACTTACCGTTGTTAATGAAAAAACATTCAAAAATGGCAGCGATATTGATCGCGTACCGATGCGCCTATTGATTTCTGCTTCAAACGAATTGCCTGATGAAGACAGCGGTTTAGAAGCCCTTTACGACCGAATGTTAGTTCGAGTATTCGTTAATCGAATTCAGAATAAGCAGAATTTCAAATCAATGCTAACAGTTGGCACGCCACAAGAAGCCGTCATTCCTGAAGGGTTAGCAATCACAGACGCTGAATACCACCAGTGGCAGCAAGAGCTCGACCAGCTCGAATTAAGCGATCAAGTATTTGAAAAGCTATATGCACTAAAATCACTACTAGAAGAATCTGTAGAGTCTCAGGGCGTAGATATCGCGCAAACAGATATGTATGTGTCGGACCGACGTTGGAAGAAAGCGGTTAAGCTTTTAAAAGCCAGTGCATTCTTCAATGGCCGTGAATCTATTAACCCAATGGATCTGCTGCTATTACAAGACTGTTTATGGAATAGCCCTGAATCTAGGGAAGTGATTCAAGACGTAATCCGTAAATTTGCGCTTCAGCATGCGTTTGATCAACAAGATGTTGAGATGCAAATAGCTCATTGCCGTGAAGAGTTAAGTGATATCCAAGACGAATTAGAGTCCAAATTTGGCGTCGCCCTAACTGAAGAGTCTACGACTGGGTTATTAAAGAAGCATGTACATCATTACGATATCTCAGGCGCAAAAACCTACACCGTAGGGGCAACTTCCGGGCTAGTTAAACTGGTATTGCTACAAAGCAATATGTCTGTTTCTGAATCAGAAAAAGGCGACAGTCGCTGGGTGTATGTGCAAAAGAATGAACTTGAGCGAGTAATCAAGGAAGGTCACGGTGATGTTTATGGCTACGTTAACCAAAACACCAACATGTGCCGCATGCGATTTGACTTAGACGCAGACAGCAACCTTGTGATTAAAGACATCGCAAACAGGGCAGTTCTAGTTTCTATTGTGACTTGCTTTGGGCTAGATGAAGAATTGTACCAAGCTTGGGTTGAACGCACAGAGTCTGCATTGAAGCAGTTAGAGTCTGCAGAGCACCAATTGAGGAAAGCGAAATCCGATTTTCATGGTGCATTACCGCATAGTTTCGTCGATGAAGAATATCCTCGTCAGATGGAAGTGAGCCTGCAGCATTTACAACAGCAACTTGAATCAGTGAAAACAGAAAGTGAGAAAGCTGCTTTCCGATTCAAAAGCCTTAATCAATACTTTTCTTGAGGAACTCTCATGCTTGGAGCTGACGGCCTAAACTTAGCCATCATGGTTGCAGAATCGGGAATCATTGACACTGCTGTTAATGATCTTATGGCTCGTTCACAAGTAATGATGATGGCTGAAAACCGAGGGGTAAAATCCTCGGTCAAAAATCATCTTTTGAAATGGCGCGGTAGTGTTAAGAAACGCATCACAAAAGTATGCGAAACGGAACGTATTCAAAAAGAACTAGAGTTGTATCAAGAAGTCATCCACTGGGATGAAGTACAATTTTTCCTCAAAATTGAAGAAGTCATCAAAAAGTTAGAATGGCATTCCGCTTTTTACCTCAAAGCTCGCCGATTGCTAGAACAAAACAATACAGTACATAACCCGATGTTCCCGCATTACTTTTGTGACCAATGGTATCAAAGCCTAGCGGATGCGGTTAAACAAGCACAAATCAATGAGCTTGAAGCAAACAAGGAAAAGATGCTCAAAGACCTCTACCAGCGTATGGAGACCATGAAAAACATGGATAACGTCGCTGAAAGTGGGGATGAAAACAGCATCGGTCGCCTTTGGGACATGGCATCTGCAAAGCTAAGTAAAACCGACTTAGGGGTTATGAAGCGTCACGCCGATTTTTTGAAGAAAAATAAAGGTCTACAAGAAATTGCCGAGCAATTAGGTCGTATGGCTGGCCAAGTTGATGATCCGGATTTGAACAAAGCGCCGACTGAAGAGCCACAAATGGTTGAAGAAAAGTCGGACGAAGCTACTGATGACATCGTGGGAATTCATGAAAGTGATGACCTCAATAAATTGCTTCCAAATGAAACTATGTTTTTGGCGTACCCAGAACTTGAAGTCGTGTTCTATAAAAACTTAGTTGATAAGCGTTTAATGAACTACCGCATGCAGGGAAAATCTCGAACTTTGCGTAAGGTCAAAGCCCACAAACCAGACAACAAACAAGTTGATGTAGAGAAGGGGCCTTTTATCGTTTGTGTGGATGCATCTGGCTCAATGAGTGGTTTTCCAGAGCAAAGTGCAAAAGCGATGGCGTATGCACTAATGCAGATTGCCTTAGCTGAAGATAGGGATTGCTATGTGATTCTGTTTTCTACCGAGCAAATCACTTACGAGCTCACTCGTCAGGATGGATTACGTGAAGCCGCCGACTTTCTCACATATAGCTTCCACGGTGGCACTGATTTAGAGCCAGTTCTTATCAAATCTGTTGACCTCATGCACAGTGGAAAATACAAGAACGCAGATTTAGTTGTACTATCTGATTTTATCGCGCCAACCCAAACCGACGAGGTGATCGATAAGATTAACTCCCTCAAAGAAACAAAAAACCGCTTCCATGCAGTAAGTTTGTCCAAATATGGCAATCCTGAGCTAATGAAAATGTTCGATCATTGCTGGGGATACCATCCAAACCTTATGGGTCGAATCATGAAGAAGTGGTAGCGCCAGTTGCATTTACACCAAAAGGCGATCATTACTTCATCGAATTGATTCAAAACCAAGCAAGCGAATTTTTTTCTACTTTTTTTGTTTGACTCTTATCGGTAAATCCGTAAAGTACGCATCGAACGCAACGGTGGTGACATCTAAAGCGTTGTTATAAAAGGCGTGTTGGCAGAGTGGCTATGCAGCGGATTGCAAATCCGTGGACCTCGGTTCGACTCCGGGACGCGCCTCCAAATTTTGAAGTATGGAATACATGAAGTATTCGATACTAAAGATGGTGTCTTACCCATCGCAATAAAGAATTGCGTGCCCTGGTGGTGGAATTGGTAGACACAAGGGATTTAAAATCCCTCGGCGTTCGCGCTGTGCCGGTTCAAGTCCGGCCCGGGGCACCATCTCTCATTATCTTCCAATGAAATGGCGTGTTGGCAGAGTGGCTATGCAGCGGATTGCAAATCCGTGGACCTCGGTTCGACTCCGGGACGCGCCTCCATTTCAAACTAACTTTTCTCGACTCAATCTAACACTAAAGCACGACAACCTGTTATAACCCCTCATTTTAGAAGCTTTCACTTGGTAAATAAGTTTATTATTTGTAATATTCAATCGTTATGAATTGATTCACCTATATTTAACAAGGAAGTTAAATCTATGTCGTTTACTTTTCGCGCACTTGCGCGCAGTATCGTTGCAACCGCTTTTCTATTTTCCTCATATTCATTCGCTGACTCTAATGCAAGTTACCCAGAAGGCTGGGAAACTTGGCCTGTAGTAAAAGAGTCGATGAACTTGCCCGCAGATACCGTATTACCGCCAGATACATCGCTATTTATTCAAGAATCCGTAAGGGCGTACAGTTGGATTAACAATGGTAATGGTTCGCCACTTACCATTAGGGTTAACCCAGAAAAACTCGAGCAATACAAAACACACGGACCATACTCAGATGGTCCCACAGTGGTTGCTGTATCCGAAGTGCAGGGGATTGTTTGGGTAACGGAACATATAGGTGGCGTTGCGATATACGGTAGTTACGATCGCCAAGGAAAAGATATAACCTCAATGCACCCAACGCTTGAGCCAAGTTTCTGCCAAAACTGCCATACAACCTATAAAGATATCTGTATCAACGGCACCTGCGCAGAGCCCGTGTTACAAGTATACGGATCTAAATAGGTCGTTCAGCTTGCGAGCGCGATTCTTCCGTAACCTCACAATAAACCAAATGTTGTTCATTTCGCATTTGGTTTTGGTGATGACTATCATCGTTGGGATGACGTATGCACGTTATAACAGCGAGTGGTCGATTCGCGTATCGAATGCAACGTCACTAGCTGTTAGCCACTTATCTTCTCAACTAACATTTCTTTCAGGTTCTATAGCTGGACGTAACTATGCAAACCTAGTTATGCCGACAACCAAAGAAAACATTCTCAATATTCCGGATCTCATATTTTTAGAGGTCAAAGGTGTATCCGATTACCAATCTCAACCTGTCGGTGTCCGTTATTTAGTCTCGAGTAACCAAGTTTGGCGCACGGATGTTACTGACGAAGAGATTGAAGCACTACAAAAAAGTTATGACCGTATAAAAGGCATGATGGACGGTGAGGATGAGGGCTCAAAAAACAAAAAGCTTACTTACGTACTTAACAAGATTGAAAACGACTTGTATGGAACTACACAAAGCAAAATTCTCCACGATTCGAGCCGCTTACACTGGGCGAAACCTAACTTTAGTACATCAGATTCAATCTTAAAATTAGAGCACAACGAACTGCATTTGAAGCTCCCTTTACGAAACAAAAATGGGGGAGAAATATGGGCAGTACTAGACGCATCAAAACTTAATGAATTTCGTGCCGAACTAATTTCTTGTTTGCTTAAAGAAGCATTAATCGCATTATTCGTTTCTATGGTGCTTATTTATTGGGTCACGCTGTGGATTGTCAGCCCACTTAAACACCTTTCACATTCGATGAAGCAAGATATCGAACATATCGAGCAGCATCGCCCTGTTGAAATCGTCCGAAAGGATGAAATTGGTGACCTCGCAAGAGCGTACATGAGTCTGATCAAAAAGATTAAGAATCAGCTTAAAGTTCTTCAGCTACAAACAGACACCGATCCCTTAACCGGTTTAGGTTCAAGGTATAAATATGCTCGCTATTCAGAGTCATTCTTGGCTCTCTCGTTTTCACAGGGCGATCACGTAGGTTACCTAGTCTGTGATATCGACAACTTCAAAGCATACAACGATAGCTATGGCCACATTGAAGGAGACAACACGCTCACTATGGTTGCCAATGCAATTTCGGATGCAGTGTCAGGCAACGATTTAGCATGTCGTTTAGGAGGAGAAGAGTTCATAGTGTTGGTTCGAGCTTCTTGTAATGCCGAAGTGTTTGCCATTGCTCAACGCATCAATTCTGCGGTTGAAAATCTAAACATTCTCCACGTTAACAACCCACCGTACAAAAAAGTTACGATCTCCATTGGCGCTGTGGCAATAGGCCCACAGTGCCGCTCTGATTCAGAATTTTTGGATGATATTTTATCTAAATCGTTCAAACAGGCTGACATCAGTTTGTATCAATGCAAAGCAAATGGCCGAAATACGGTGATTTGTGAAAGCTACGACAGCGAAAATCAACAAGCAAGTTAGGATGACTTATGCAAAGTGTAGATATGGATTCTCGTCCATGTGACGAACAAGTGCGTCTATGGATCGATACTGATATTACTATAGGAACCTGCGGTAAATTAATGGCATTTCGCGACGTCGATGACGGTTACGCGATAGGCGCACTATTTCGTAGCCAAGAAGTCGATATCGTCGGCTTAAGCTCTACTAGGGGAAACACCGAAGACATTAACCTATCTACCGACATTGCAAAGTCCTTCGTTAAAAAGTTTGGCCCTGTAAGTTTACAAGTCAGCGAGGGTGCAAGTGAAAATTTTAATACATGCCAAACCATCCCAAAAGCGGTTGAAGATCTGGCCAACGAGCTGCGAAATGGCCCTTTAACTATATTAGCCATTGGTGCGCTAACCAATATTGCGTTACTGATTAAGCACTTTCCAGACACTATCGAGAACATCACTCAGGTAATTAGTGTTGCAGGAAGAAGGCATACCAATGATCATTTCATTTCTGGTTCCCATCAGCCAAAGCCTTTTAGAGACTTAAACTTCGAGTTTGACGTACCGGCGTTTAAACAAGTATTGGAAACTAACATTGAGCTAACACTTGTCCCGTTCGAAGTGTGCAAGCAAATGTGGGTAGACTTTTCAGCATTAGAGCAATTGGCACTGCACAGTGGATTAAGTCGTTATCTAGCTGAGCATTCTCTAGGTTGGTACAGCGAATGGAAACTTGTGTTTGGATCTAAGAATGGGTTTAACCCTTTCGACATGGTGGCAGCTGCATTTGCCATCAACTCTGAGTGGTTTACAGCAAAACGATGGAACGCTGAGGTTGTTGAAGCAGCGAGCGATACTTCGAAAGGGGAGCAAAAGCCTTACCTTATTTGCAACGAAGAAGTCACTAATCATCGTCCGGTGAACTACTTGGTAGAAGTCCAACCAAAGGTTCAAGACATTCTATTGCAGAGACTAGCTGAAAACGACATCGGGTCATTTGTGCTCGGACTATCACACATCAATGTGATCGTCGATGATGTTGTTGAAGCCGCTAACTATTACCAAAGAGTTCTTGGTTTTGAAGCAGCGTTCGATGAACAAGGTAATAAAATGGAATACTTAGGTGTTTCGATGGCTGAGTTTAATCAAGATGCAGGACTCGCAGGTCAAGATGTTAATGTTGACGTGAAGTTTGTGAAGCACCCTTACGCCAAATTGTATATCGAACTCATGACGTACCATCAGCCTGTGGGTAAGCAAACTCTACCGGAACAACCTAAAACATACGACTTTGGGGGGCCTAGACATATTGCGTTAGAAGTATCTAACTGCAACCAAGTATTTAACTACTTGAAGTCACAGCCAGATGCGAAGCTGATAGATCCTAGGCCAGACTATCACCCAGAGAAGTTAGCCGGATTTCCTATCACTTTTTTCTACTGGATTGATAAGTATGGAGTCCAATGGGAAATGGAAGAAGGGCGTAGAGTAGGGACGTCGAGAGGAATTGTGTAACGCAGAGCCAAGGTTAACACCTTGGCTCTTTCTTTTTGCGCTACTCATTGTGTGGCACAATAGAAGCTTAACAACATCAAAATGATTAAGAGAACAAGTTGGAAAAAGTCGCCATATTCGTCGATGTACAAAATGTGTACTACACGACTAGAGATAAATACCGTGCTAATTTTGACTACAACCAATTTTGGTATGTCGCTACTCAAGGCAGAGAGATTGTACAAGCCAATGCTTACGCAATTTCCAGCCAAGATCCAAAACAACGTCAATTCCACCACATTTTAAGAGGCGTTGGGTTTGAGGTTAAACTAAAACCGTTTATTCAACGTAAAGACGGCAGTGCAAAAGGCGATTGGGATGTCGGTATCGCATTGGATGCAATTGAAGTTGCCGAGCAGGCGGATGTGATTGTGCTGGTATCTGGAGACGGTGACTTGGAGGTCTTAGTCGACAGAATTCAGTCTCGATTCAATAAAACGGTTGAAGTCTACGGCGTTCCTGGCTTAACCGCTCAGAACCTCATTGATGCTTCGAACCGCTTTATAGCAATCGATGAAGATCTACTCTTGAGATGAAGAAGCCTCAGAACCGGACTCTGATTGTTCGGTCTCTTGTTGTAGTTCCATCTTTTCGCGCTCAGCCTTAGAAATATATTTAGGCTTATTGCTTTTGTGAAGCTTAGCATTTTGTTTTTTCAGCTTCTTTTTTAGAATTTGGTTTATCTTCTTTTTGCGGTTCATGGGGTTTGAGCACCAATGGAACAGAAAACAACGTTAAGAGGGTTAAGTGTTTGTATTAAAATAAAAAGCTCCACTGATTACAGATTGTAGTGGTACTACCTAGGTGTTTGATATTGATTTCTGAAGTAACGATATGAAGCCGACCATTACATATAAATTAGGGTATGTACCCCGTAAACTTTAAGAAAATCAAGCTTAAGATAAGGGCAATACAGCTCCACATCCCTAATGCATTCACCCACATAAACACTTTAAATTTAGTTGATTTCGTTGTTGCTCGTTTACGAATAAATGGGTACTTCACCCAGTAATCAAAGCAACGACTCCCTATCTCCCAAGACAATTGATATTTAGGTCGCATATAACCGTTATCGTCATAGTATTTACTAAGTTTCTTAGCCAGTTGTTTATCCATAAAAATAATATGCTTAAGACTACCTAGAGATACAATCGCACTCATAATAACACCCGGAACAGCCCAGATTGTAGCGTAGCCTCCGAAAACCAAACCTAAAAGCGCCACGACAGACTCATACCAAACCATCAGAATTTAGCCTCTATATCAGATACAATTTTGTCTGAACTTTCATATAGAAAATACAATCCATCTCCAACGGCTTTACCTGCCGTAGAGCCTGCAACCCCACCGACAAAACCACCTGTGACAGCTCCACTAATCACCGCGACAGCAAGTACTGGGGCGGTAGCAGTTATGCTGATGGCTAAAGCGATACCAGAAACGGCTGTTACAGCGAGCCCCACTCCAACGCTTCCACCTTTGATGCCACCGTATACTCCTCCAATAAAGCCCCACACTTCACGAGTTGTTGTCTTACCACATTCACCTGTACCATCAACCTTGCACGCTTCATAGATATTATCGACACCGCTGACGGTTCCCACTAGTAAACCAACATAACCAACGCCTCTAGCGGCAGAAATGCCAAGGGCAATATTGCCAATCCGCTTCCCTAGTTCTTTTACAAAGCCAGTCTTGAGAATTTCATCCGCATTGTGAACGACTGATTTAGTGGATAGTTTTAGATTGCGCTTGATTTGCGCATAGATGGGAAGTTGAACGCTACGCTTGGAAAGCATTGCAAATGAACCATCAAGTTTTTTGAATAACGCCGCTCGGTCAGCTACAAATGTTCCGTAATTTACCCCGCCAGTGCGACTAGCCATTGCTACTTGAGATGCATACAACTCGTTAATTTCTAACAGTACATTTTGAATATTTTTTAGATTCTGCTCGACTACGACTGCTGTAGCTCCAACGCCGGTTCCAACTTGAGCATAGTAGTCGGCAGGTAAACCATCCGATTCAATCCGCTCTTCCAATTGGTGAGAGAAAAGCTCAAAATGACGATTGAGTGTGGCCACTTCTTCATCAAGAAGCTTCCCTAATTCCTTACTGGCAATCTTCGCTTGTTCAATCCAAAGATTGAGCAGCTCTCGTTCATCCTTTGTTTTAGGCTCTGTAGTTGGAAGAAGGACAATTTCACCCTCTCGAACGGGCTCGTTCAAATGAAGATTACAACGCTTGATGGTCTGCTTTTGTTCCTCACTTGTCTCTGATGTAAAGAGGTTTGCCCACAATTTATCTTGTGATTGAGTGACAAGGGATTGCATCCAGCCTAACTCAAACGCCACCTTTCGCTGTGCTAGCGTTTCCGCTCTTTGCGCAGCATATCGAGACTGATTGGCCTGTACATACCTCCAAGATTCTTCGGATTGTTTCATTCGCTCTTGACGCTGCCTTTCAATCTTTTCGCGTGAGGTTTCTTGTATCTGTACTGGTTCGACAGTCGTACTCTGAGCAGGTATCAAGGAGCCTGTAGATGCAAAGTTTTTTTCCGTAGCACGTTTTAAAGCGGCCCCCGACTTAGCAAAGCGCCTAGCCGTATCACAGCTAGCACATGGACAGGCTTCAGGATTGGGATGACCTAATGGGCATCGATGAGGTTTCGTTTTATCAAAGACATCGGTGAGCATAAATAGAGCCGTGGATTTTAATTGTTTGAAATAGCATAACAGCAAATATTGAGAGGCAAAAATTTGCTCAGATAACGTCCTGTTTCATTTGTTTAGAGACTTTAGATATCGTGTGTCTTGAGCACCCAATAAGTGCTTCAATTTGACTGTAACTCTTTTTCTCTCTTAACAATCCTTCTATTTTCTGGTGTAGAACTTTGTCAACTGGTCGACCTTTGTATTTCCCTTCTTGCTTCGCTCTTTGTACGCCTTGTGCTTGGCGGCGGCGCCGATCTTCATAATCTTTTCTGGCTACGGCTGCTAGCATATCGAGCATCATGCTATTGAGAGCTGCCAGCATGCGCTCAGTAAACTCGTCGGTAGTGTGCATAAATTGATGACTGGTTGGTAAACCCAGCGCCACGACCTTCAATCCTTTACTGGCGATGATATTTTTTAGTTGTTCCCAATCTTTCGTGTTAAGACGGCTTATCCGGTCAACTTGTTCAACCAGAATGATGTCGCCAGCCATCGCTATGTCGAGCAGACGAAATAATTCAGGTCGGTGTAAGCGTGCTCCCGATTCATTCTCCTCAAACCAATAAGCAACGGGATAACCCATTTTTTCTGCAAACTCAATCAGGTCATTTTTTGCTCGCGAGGCATCTTGCTCGTCGGTCGAAGCTCTTAGGTAGCCATAAATTCGAATATTGGTTGCCATTAGTGCACTTTACATTGGTTTAATTAATTCGGTGCATTATACATTTATTTTTACGTATAAATGCACCAATTACACTAAGTGCATTAAAGGTACACCCAATTTAAACCAAAATGTATTCGTATTGATCTTGTTTTTCGGTAATGATAGTTTAAACGTAAGTTAATAACTTTACGTGAGTGTTATTATGGAGTTTAGAAATCCCGTTGCAGCAACTGAAGCAAATGCGTCTTCACTTAATTACTTGACGAAGAACCTATCTAGACCCGAAAAAGGCGAAGCTGAGTTTGATCGCTTGCTAAAAGTGTTAGGTCATTCAGTCGATAGCTATCCTGATTGGCATCCCATTTTAACGATTCCAAATAGAACGCGTACGCATGGCGAAACGTTACAAACACTCTATAAAGGGCTCGATCATACGAGAATGTTTGTTAGAGGCTTTGTTACTTGCCCTTATGATGAAAGCAGTGCAGATGCCCTTGTTGAGTCTGCTAGTATGTTGTCTGGAATTAATGCTTACCGACTCAGTACGCCATTGTATGCGGATACGGCCTATCCTGTTGTTGTTGAGGCCACTCAAGTTGAACTCGAAGCGGATGGGACAATCCGTAGCCGTGATGCATTAGCTTGGTACGTACAAAATATTTCCAAGCATGCACATTATGCTGAAGTGGCTGAAACATGGTGGAATATGAGAAGCTGCATTTTGGGAACACCACATGGCTCTCGTTCGTCACTCTTCGTGAATCAATACACAGGTGGCCACATGAGAAAAATCCTTGATGCCTTAAACAATAGTGGGATGTATGGACCAATTAAAGAATGGTCTTTAGATATGCTCTCTAAGAAAAAGAGAGATAAAATTGGTCAAACGCTAATTCGTACTGCTGTCAAAAATTACCAGCCTAGCAATGAGCAGTTTGAGTTCGAGCTTCACGGAGAAATTTGTAAAGCCACAATCAGAGATACATGGGATGACGGTACCGAGCTTTCTGTTAAAGTGCAAATCGGTGATATTGGTGATACGGATTTATCCGTGACAGGCTTTTATTATCCAGAGCAGAACTTGCTAGAATCTTCGGATCCAAAGGGTAAACGTGCTATTGCGGAAAAATTTCTGTGATTCAAGATAAGGGAGCGACGAAAATGCCTAAACTTCCACATGAACTCACTGACGATGAGCTGGCCTCAATGTACGGTGAAGCTCAAGAAAATAGCTTGCAACGCAACAAAATGGAAGGTGAATCTCTTCGTCGACAGTTATTGATGAGGCGTGAAGAGCTAAAATGGATCCGTACTGCGGCAATAACCGCCATCGTATCTTTGGTGGTTCTTGGTGTATGTGCAATTGTTGGTGTTGCTATCGATCTCATTCAGTGAAGGATAGCATTGATTTACACCGGATGAATAAGGATGTGGGCTTGATTAGTGGCTGCATTCCATTCTTTCATCTCAGCGATAAAGCACCCATGTGAATTGATCACGGGTACGAGTTCAGGCGCTCTTTCTGACTCAATCAATAAAGAAAGGGGGGCAACTTGGTTATTGTCAGCATCAAACCCAAGCTCTATATGTTCTTCCAGCATATAGAGCACGCCTTTTTTCGCTTGCTGTTGTTCATCGAATAAACGAGATTCTATCCCTTCCTGATCATAAAGAAAGACCAAGAGTGAATAGAGTTTTTCAGCTCCAGCCACTTTGGTTTGCTTCGCTTTATCATTGAGTTCATAGAGCTTTCTTTCCAAGTTGCCTCCTTTTTGACGAGCCACATTTATCATCAATTTAATGTCCTTTTTAATCATCGTATGTTGGCGCTCTTTCAATTTCGGTTTTAAGTACTTGATGAGCAGCTCATTGCGCTTCGAAGTGGGTAAATGACGCTGGCTCAATGAGACGTGAACAAGAAGATAAAGTAGCGCATGGGTTATCGTAGAGTGTAAACAGCGATAATAATCAAAGTCTTTTTTAATTTGCATAACAACAGACAGATGAGTCAGAACCTTCAATCGATATAGAGTGACTAATACCACATCATCATGCTAAGTGAACGTTGTATCTCAACACGTGAACCACTACATAACTCTTTTAGTAACAACAACATAGATCAATATCGACGGAACAAACAGCTTAATAATTAGTCAAAGTTTACCATCTTTCCACTATTCAAAAAATGCCTTCATGCCCGTAGAATTACTGACAAAAGAGCAAAAGCAACAATACGGTTCTTTTACCGACATCCCCAATGAATTACAGCTTACCCGATACTTTCATTTGGATGAATTTGATTTAGCATTGATCAATAAGCATCGAGGGAAGCACAATCGCCTCGGCTTTGCGTTACAGCTGACTTGCGTACGCTTTCTCGGAACTTTCTTTATGGAGTTCGACCGTATTCCTGAAGATGTCTTGTTCTTTGTTGCTGCTCAATTGAACATCAAAAACATTGAAGTTATGAATCGGTATTCTTTGAGGAAGAATACGTTATGGGAGCATCATCGGGAAATCAAACAAGCTTATGGTTATCAAGAGCTTCATGACGCCCATATGGGATTTCGCCTTATTCGGCAAATGTACAGTCGGACTTGGGTGGCTAACGAACGTCCAAGTGCGTTATTTGACTTTGCCACTTCGTGGTTGATAGACAATAAGGTCTTGCTACCTGGAGTAACCGTCCTCATTCGTCTAGTGGCTGAAGTCAGAGAGCGAGCAGATAAAAGATTATGGCGAAGATTGGCGTCGATACTTACAGAAGAACAAGCAAGAGAGTTATACACGTTACTGGAAATTGAACATGACGGTGGTAAGCAGTCTCGTTTAGAACGTTTAAGGAAAGGGCCGACGACTGTGAGTGGACCAGCGTTTGTGTCTGCTATTCGCCGCTATGAACACGTTCTCAGTTACCCAATACCGAAGGCTGCATTTGAAGCTTTGCCAGAAGCTCGTATTCAATCCATCGCCCGTTATGCCGTCACAGCTTCGGTTAATCGTTTAGCGCGAATGCCTGAAGACAAAAAGTTATCGCTATTACTGGCATTTATCCATACACATCGATTGACGACACTAGATGATGCCATTGATATACTCGATATGCTGATCACCCAAATGAGTACGCTTGCAAAAAATATCGGACAAAAAAAGCGTTTGCGTACACTAAAAGATCTCGATAGATCGGCGCTTTTACTTTCTCAAGTATGCAGTTTGCTCATCGATGATGATATCAAAGATGAGCACCTACGTGAGACCATCTTCCAACGTTTTTCTAAACAACAAGTGAGCCATTCACTGAATGCCGTCAAGGAGTTAGTGAGGCCTGCTAATGCACCGTATCATCAAGAGCTGGTCGAGCAGTACGGTCGTGTACGACTCTTTTTGCCTACCTTGCTCAATAAAGTACCTTTCAAAGCTTCTCCTGCTGGAGAGCCCTTGCTAAACGCCTATTATTATTTGAAAGAAGGCGGGATCAGCCATAGGCGGATTTTGAAAAACGCGCCTACCGAGATTGTGAAGCCGACATGGAAACACTTAGTGTTTCAAGAAGATGGACAGATCTCCAAGCAAGGCTATTGCTTGTGTTTTCTTTCGCAGCTTCAAGATGGGCTACGTCGACGAAACCTGTTTTTGGAAGAGAGCAATAATTGGTCAGATCCACGCTCTAAGTTGCTGTCAAAAGAAGCATGGAAACAGACCCGTCATCATGTTTGCCGTTCCCTAAGCTATCCAGTAGAACCACAAAAAGCATTAGAACAATTAAAAGCCCGACTCGATCAAACCTTTCATCTCGTCGCTTCGCGCTTTGATGAGAACAGTCAAGTTTCTGTAGAAATAAAGGACAATAAACCTCGTTTAAATATTTCAGCACTGGAACCGGATAAAGAGCCAACCTCCACGGTGGAGTTGAGGCAACAACTGACTCAATTGCTCCCCAAAGTGGACTTAACGGAACTTTTGGTTGAAATCAACGCCATTACGGGGTTTACCGAAGAGTTTACCCATGTCAGTGAGTCCAAGGCGAGAGCAAAAGATATTGATATCAGCATTTGTGCAGTGTTGATGTCTGAAGCATGCAACATTGGACTGGAGCCATTGATCAAACCTCATATACCTGCATTAAGTCGCTCAAGGCTTCAGTGGGTAAAACAAAACTATTTTCGCTCAGAAACCTTAATTAGAGCTAATGCGCGCTTAGTGGAGTATCAAAGCCAACTGTCTATCGCGCAAATATGGGGTGGTGGTGAAGTGGCCTCTGCCGATGGAATGCGATTTGTCACACCAGTGCGTACTATCAATTCAGGACCTAATAAAAAGTACTTTGGCGGTTATCGAGGTATTACTTGGTATAACTTCATGTCAAATCAATACAGTGGCTTTCACGATATTACCGTAACCGGTACCTTGCGAGATTCCTTGTTTGTTTTAGAAGGGTTACTTGAACAAGAAACCTCCCTAAACCCTGTCGAGTTAATGACTGATACAGCGGGTTCTAGCGATCTGATTTTTGGGTTATTTGCTTTGCTAGGCTATCAATTTTCTCCTCGGTTAGCTGATGTCGGGTCATCGAGTTTGTGGCGGTTTGATAAACATGCCGATTATGGCCCACTGAACGACGTTTCCACCAATATCTTAAAGCCTGAACGTATTACTGTTGAATGGGATGAGATGATGCGAACGGCAGGCTCTCTCACGTTAGGCAAGGTCAAAGCTTCTGAGTTGGTCCGGTCACTATTAAAAAGTGACAAACCCTCAGGACTTACACAAGGTATCATTGAACTTGGAAAAGCCAATAAGACACTGTATTTACTTAAATACCTTGATGATGAAGATTACCGTCGACGGATCCTTACTCAGCTCAATAGAGGGGAAAGCCGCCACGCCGTCGCAAGAAATATTTGCCATGGAAAACGCGGTGAAATCCGCAAGAAATACAGAGAAGGTCAGGAAGATCAGTTAAGTGCGCTTGGGTTAGTCACCAATGCAGTCATTTTATGGAACTCGATTTATTTACAAGAAGCGGTGGAGCATGTCAGCAAGCACGAAAACGTCAATAATGAAGATATCGCACGTATATCACCTCTGATGACTCGACATATTAATATGCTGGGTCAGTATTCATTCAATGTCTCACCAAGCATTCTACAGGGTGAGCGGAGGCCGCTTTACTTAGCAGAGGAGTCTTAAAATTCAAACAGAGCAGAAAACATCCTTAAATAAAAACTATTGCCTTGTAGAACAAGTAGTTAACCTTCTTAACGTTGTTTTCTGTTCCATTGGTGCCCAAACCCCTTCATCAGAAACCCCTCATTAGTTCGAGCGGGGAGGATATAGCTTTTGTTTATCAATCGCAAACATTAGTAACCCCTCAAATCTCGGTGACAATGTAACAGAATGGTTTTACGATGTATCAAAGTAAAATACTACTAGGTGAGTTAGCGCTTGAGTTCAAAACCGTGTCTGCAATGGTTGGGATTTATTGTCGCGGTCACCACAGTAGCGAGAAAGGCTTATGTAATGAATGCCAAGCGTTGTTGGAGTACGCGGAAGTAAGGTTGGACCGATGCCCCTACGGTGAAGCTAAGCCTACTTGTAATAAGTGTCCAATACACTGTTATAAGCCAGAACCAAAAGAAAAAATGCGACAGGTAATGCGTTACGCAGGGCCAAGGATGTTGTTACCGCATCCGATTTTATCGATTCGCCATTTGTTACACGAGCGTAAGCCTATACCGAGCAAACCCGGAAAACAGGCTTCAAATCGTCACAAGAGGGCGCAGAAATAAGCGCCCCCTTTAATCAGGTTACTCTCCAGCCATAATTTGGCGTTTACCTTTAACACTAGCAAGTAACATATAAATACATGTCGCTAACAGCGAGATAAACAAGTATCCCATTAAGCCATGTTGCGACTTCATAAATAGGTCGGCAATAACAGGGCCCAAAACAGATCCTATGCTGTAGCTAAATAGCATTACTTGAGTCGCAGATACAATATAACTGGTGTCTAATTTGTCGCAACCCAAGTTAATCGCGATTGGATACAGTGCAAAAGTCGCCATGCCTAGCAAAAATAAACATACCGCTAGCACTCCAAGGTTTGAATCCATTGCAGTTAGGGCGATAGAAGCAACTCCTAGCAGGCAAAACATCGCCATTAATAGAGTACGACCTAGATATTTTGACATCCACGGTACCATTGGCTGAACTGCCATTCCTCCCATAATCACAAGCGCCATTAGTGTGCCCACTTCAGTGTGATTAATCCCGCGTTGGCTTAACTCTAATGGCATAAGCCCGTAGATCGCGCCCAAAGTCAGCCCTGACACAATACACCCAATAATCGCTGCATGATTGAGCTTTGCAATTTGTTTTAAAGACAATGATGATGAATGTTCAGTTTCAGGTTGGTCTGATTCACCATAAATAAGCACCGTTACCGCTAATAGCATTAGCGTAAAGATTGCGATAAAAGGCACACCGCCTTCAGTCCCGAGTAAACCGATACCAAATTGACCTAATGCACTTCCGCCATAAAGCGCACCCATGTATAAGCCGAGACGTTTCGCTCGACTCATTTCATCGCCATGGAGCAACCAAGATTCAACGATCACGAATACTCCTGCCACCGCAATACCTGCGATTAAACGAGCAAACAACCAAACCGCAGCATTATGGAATACAGGCAGTACTAAAATCGTGGCAGTAAGAACGACTAAGCACCATACAAATGCATTTCTATGACCAAGCCTTACGACAACGGGCTCGATGCCTGCTGCACCAATCAAAAGTCCCGCATAAAACACACTCGCTAACCAACTGGCTAAGTCGCTGTCTAATCCATAATGCGGCAGCATTAATGGAATAAGGCTCATTAGGTAGCCTGACGCAACGGCATATAGAGTAAGTGCGATGACCGGCACCAAAATACGTGGAGTAGGTGCTGGAGACAGAGTGTTTTCCACAGTGTTTAGCCTCGAAATTAGTGGTAAGGATAGAAAGATTTCGGGGCGAATATGCAGCTTATAGGGGGGAAGGTAAAACGAATATTTATGACCATTACGACAACAGATATTTATCGTTTGATCGGGAGGGTTTACGCACTAAATTGCCGACCTAAATCGGCAAACATAACTATTACTATTTGGATAGTGCCTCATTAAGCCACTGATCAAATTGACCTTTAGGCAACGCGCCATTGATCATATCAACTCTCTTGCCGTGCTTGAACACCATCACTGTAGGGATGCTACGAATTTGATACTTGGCCGCGATCGACTGCTGCGCTTCGGTATCGACTTTTACAAATCGGACTTGCCCTTTACGTTCGGCCGCAACATCAGAAAATACGGGAGCAAAACCGACGCAAGGATTACACCAAGGTGCCCAAAAGTCGATAACGACTGGATGCTCGCTGGTTAATAAGGCATCAAGGTTAAGCTCAGTGCCTTCGACGGGAGAACCATCTAATAATTGTCCTTGGCATTTCCCGCAGGTTGGAGATTCTGAAATTCGGTTGAGTGGTACTCTGTTGACACCACTACACGATGGACAACGCGTGTTGAAAGTTGACATATATTTCTCTTCGTTTTCTTTGTTTTATTGTCGCTATGATTCCATTATTAAGTTTATATGGAAATTTAGCTTACTGGCCTTACCAGCAACGGTCATTTAGCCGTATACTAACGAGCATACGAGAAGAACAACAAAGAATAAATAGGTTATTAATGACAAACTATTACGCCGAAATTACAGGGTGGGGGAAATGCCTACCGCCAGCCGTCCTTTCTAATGACGATCTCAGTACTTTTTTAGACACTTCGGATGAGTGGATTAGAACTCGTACAGGGATTGAAAACCGTCGTATCAGCCACGTTAACACTTCAGAGCTTGCGACTGTCGCTGCAAAACATGCCATTGCGTGTGCAGGCCTTGAAGCTAAAGATATTGATATCGTTATCGTAGCGACCTGTTCACCGGACTCATTACTGCCTAACACAGCCTCAAAAGTGTCGCAAAACCTTGGGATTAAAACAGCAGCGGCATTTGATCTTAACGCTGCATGTACAGGTTTTGTTTATGGTTTAGAAATGGCGACACGTCTAATTCAAGCGGGTAACTATGAGCACGCATTGATCATTGGCGCTGAAAGGCTTTCGTTCTTCATCGATTGGACTAAGCGTGACACGGCCGTTTTATTTGGCGATGGAGCCGGTGCAGCTGTAGTTTCTCGTACAGAACAACAAACTGGTTTGCAGCAAGCTCAACTAGGGTGTGATGCAGCAGGGCGAGATATCCTAGCAGTGCCTAAATTCGGCACATCTATGGACAGGTTTGCTGCCGATAACGGTCACTGGGACTTTAACTTTGTCGGTAAAGAGATCTTCAAAAGAGCGGTTAAGGGCATGGGCTCAGCGGCTAACACTGTGTTAGGTCGCTCTGGTTTAACGAAAGATGACATTGACGTAGTTGTACCACACCAGGCGAACGTACGTATCATCCAAACACTTTGTGATTTGTCGGGTATCGACCAAGAAAAAGCGTTCGTTAATATTCAGAATTATGGAAACACATCAGCTGCAACAGTGCCAATCGCATTATGTGAAGCGGTAGAGCAAGGTAAGATCAAACCAAATGACAATTTGCTAGTTGCTGCATTTGGTGCAGGCTTAACATGGGGGGCTGGCCATATTAAGTGGGGCACTCGCGTTGAACCACTATCGACTTCAGATGCTGTATTACCTGATTGCGAGTCCAGCGCACTTGAACTAATGGCAGATGCTATCAAGCATTGCCAAAATAGACCCGAAAGCACTGAATAGAAAATAGGGCTAACTACTTGAATTTTAAAAGGAGCATATAAATTTGCTCCTTTTTTTATTTTTTTGCTAGACGAGGGGAAAAAGCAGGAATACAATTCGCTCGTTTGGGGAGTAGTCGCCTTGAGTTTACTTATCGTCATCTCGTTAAGCATTCGCTTATCCGGTAAGTATAAGTTTTAGCGCTGAGTTCAGTGATAAAACTTCGACGAGACCAACGCATTCGAAGCACATAACAGTGGTGTATCAAACACCTCCTGTATGGCACGTTTTGTATGCGGAAGGTATCGTCATTTTTGCTAACGCTACGACACCATCCTTCCGCTTTTGGAGGATACATGACCCCAACCACTTACCTAATTTTTGGTTTATTAACCTTATCTTTAGTTGCCCTCGATATCTGGCAGACTCGTGGTGGCAACATTACTATCAAAAAAGCAGCGATCTGGAGTGTATTTTGGTTTGTACTTGCGTTCGTATTTGCAGGTTCAATCTATCTGTTTTGGGACTTCTACGCGCCCACCAGCCACTATAGCGCAGAGAAAGCGACCGTTTCTTTCATCACAGGCTACCTTCTGGAAAAATCGCTAAGTGTCGATAACTTGTTTGTCTTCGCTATTATTTTCCATCAGTACATGGTTCCCCAACACTTGCGTCCGAGGGCACTACTTTGGGGTGTTATAGGCGCACTCGTTCTACGTGCGATTATGATTGCTGTAGGGGCACAATTGCTTGAGCAGTACCACTGGTTACTTTACGTGTTTGCGCTGTTCTTAATTTGGACAGGTATCCAGCTTGCCCGAGATAAAGGTGATGAAGAGCTAAATCCTTTACCTGAAAAGCTCATTCGCAAAGTTGCAAAAGTTACTGATGATTATCGTGGTAATGCTTTGATCATAAAAGAGAAGGGGATCTGGTTTGTTACACCGATGATGGTCGTTATTGGGGTGATTGCGTTTATGGACGTGATGTTTGCACTAGACTCAATTCCGGCGATTTTCGCGGTAACAAGAGAACCATTCCTTGTACTCGCAGCTAACGTATTCGCGTTGTTAGGTTTGCGGTCACTTTACTTTGTACTGCAAGGGATGATGGATAAGTTCGTTTACCTCAAACCTGCGTTGTCGTTCATTATGGTGTTTATCGGTATCAAAATGATGTTGGTCGGCAGTAACTGGGAGATTCCAACTTCAATTTCTTTACTGGTATTACTCGCTACTATGACAACAGCGGTAGTCGCTTCAATAGTTAATCAACGTAATAAGTCGAACGAAATGATAGGGTAAATGGATAGATAATCTAATCCCATAATTACATATCACTTAACTAATTAGGCACTTAGAACATAAATATATTGTAAATATTATGTGATCCACAAGTGCCTTTTTAGCACCCTGAAATCTATTTATTCATTTAAATGCGACCTTTTTTGAAGTTTAATTCACTAATGATGCATAACTTTACACCTAGCATGTTAACTTATTGTTTCATTAGAATATATAATCCGAAAATGTAATTTTTGTCATTTTTTGACCGGTAAAAAATTGCTTAATATTTACCGCATCAAAACGAATTAACGATTTATAGAGAGGCAATCATGGCACAAGCAATGCACATCGAAACAATCGCTGCACCAACCTCTATGGATAAGAAGACCTACTCGGTTAACTTCAAAGGACTAATTGCACACTTACTAGACATTCTATTTGTAGATAACAGCGCACCACGTGCTTACTACGCGACTGACATGTCTAACCACATGCAAAAAGATATTGGCCTAACTCGCTAAAACAGCATACAGATTAAAAAAGCCAGCTTATTCAGCTGGCTTTTTTGTTTTCTACTCTTCAGAACATTCCATTAACTATAATTAACTAAATGGTCATCTATGGGTTTAGGTACGTTGTGTACAAACAAACCAAGGAGGGCACGATGACAATCGCAACCAAAGTTAATTATTTCTTAGAAAAGAATGACATTCATTATCGAAGTATCAGGCACTATCACAGTGCAGGCTCAATTAGCAGCGCATTAGCTGCTGACATTTCAACGAAACAAATGGCTAAAGCCGTGATCTTAGAAGACCACGATGGACACAAAATGATGGCGGTGTTACCGGCAGATAAAAAAGTCAGCTTTTCGGTCATCAACGAAAAGTTTAACGCCAAATATCACCTGATCAGCGAAACAGACGTACATCGGATGTTTTCCGATTGTGAGGCAGGGGCAGTACCTCCAGTAGGGGGGGCGTACAACATTCGAGTCATTTGCGATCAGCTACTGGATATACTTGATGAAGTTTATATCGAAGCAGGCGATCACCAAACGTTATTACAACTCGATAAGCCTGCGTTTAAGTCTCTCATGTCCGGCGCAAAACATATGCGATTTGGCAAAGAAAGTTATCACTGATAATAAAAAAGGCGCTCAATATGAGCGCCTTTTCATTCACTCGAATACATTACTTCTTACGACAAAACTCAGCAATCACGTACATTGATTGGCCGCCATTCGCTTTACCAGATACAAGCTTAGGATCGTCGCCAATACTAATACCGCGGATTACTGTACCTTGTTTAATTACTTGGTTAGTGCCACGTACTGGAAGATCTTTAATTACCGTTACGTCGTCACCTTTTTTAAGTTCTACGCCGTTGCAATCAAGTGGCTTATCGTCAGCAGACATCCCTTGCATCGCCCAGTTCATTTGTTCTTCTTCCATGTACATCATATCAAGTAGGTCTTGAGCCCAACCTTCACTGTTTAAGCAAGTCAATTGACGCCATGCCGTTACTTGTACTGGTGGTTCTTGGCTCCACATGCTGTCATTTAGACAACGCCAGTGGTTGATGTCCTTTGGCTCATCGATTTCGCTTAAGCACTTGTCACACACCATAATCGCGTGGTCCACTGTTACATGGCTGTGCGGTGGAACTGCGTAGGCCGTTAATGATGTATCAGCACTACATAACTCACATTTAGATTGACAGCGTTCTAGCATGGTTGCTTCAGAAGACATAATGAACTCACATTTAATAGGGTGTTTAATTAAGGCGCATATTATCCACTTTATGTTTAGAAAATAAAGCGGATTTGTCTTTACACAACAATAAGCAGATAAAACTGACGTCAACGACTTTTTACACACGGATTAGTGCCCGTATCACAGGAATAAACATTGCCTTACCTTGTCGCAGTTGCTCACCAAGAGGTTGCTAGGCATAATCTTGCTCTTCGCGTAATCACGATTAGGTAACAAGTTGGAATTACTCTCCATATCATTATTAGGAAAGCCTTTACGGTTAGAAGGTTCAATGGCAGGTTGGCAACAGCTTTATTGGGACAACACGCTGGTTTCGCAACTCAATGCCGATTCCGACCGCGGGTCCCATGCACGCCATGAGTTTACGCTACAAAGAGGTGAAGAACGCTTGTTATGCCAAATCGACTCACAGTTAGAATGGCAACCATTTTCAATTGATTACTCTGTAACGGTTAACGGCGAGCTGCACGCTGAAGGCTCTAGAAACGAAAAAGACATCGAGCAACAAGTCCCGGTGAATGAACCTAAAGCCGAAAGACGATTCAGTGTCATCGGGCTGCTGTCGTTAGGTATGAAAGCGTTCAAAAGTGCGAAGCTCATTAAAGTTGTCCTAGCTTCAGCGAGCTTAGCCGCATATTCGTGGCTATTTTCATTTCAATTTGCATTAGCACTCATTGCCTGCTTAGTTTTCCATGAATACGGTCATGTACGCGCAATGAAGTACTTTGGCATGAAGACTAAAGGTATTTACCTGGTTCCGTTCCTTGGTGGGCTTGCGCTAAGCGATGAGAAAATAAACACCCGATGGCAAGACGTTGTTATCTCGATAATGGGGCCTTTCTTTGGGCTTATTTTGTCGTTGATTCTTGTCGTTGCGTACTGGGTGACAGGTGAAATGTTTTTCGCTGGCTTAGCGGTATTCAATGCGTTTCTGAATCTATTTAACTTGTTACCGATCCTGCCATTAGATGGTGGTCATATTCTAAAAAGCATCAGCTTTTCGATGAACAGTGTCACAGGAATTGTTCTTTGTACGCTTGCAGCCATTGGTGGCGTAGTATTGAGCTACTCACTAGGGCTTACTCTGTTTGGTTTCCTTTTAATAATGGGAACCATTGAAATCGTACTTGAGTGGCGCACAAGACATAACAGTCATTTGCTACCGTTGAACCGTTACGCACAAATTGTCTCTGCTGTTTGGTATGTTGGCTTAGTCGCGGCGCTAGTGGGGATTATTTGGTACTTCGCAAGCACCGGTGATGAACTGCTTAGACTGCCACTGTTGATCTTGGGAACGTAAGTTTAAGTGTTACGGATTCCATCTAAACACTAAAACGGGAAGCCTATGGCTTCCCGTTTACTCATATACCTAGCTACAGTTCGGCTTTTTACCTTCGTACTTAGGTAAGCTTTTAATCTTGGCACTCAAATCTCCGATACGAGTGTCGTGTGATGGGTGAGTAGAGAGAAGCTCAGGTGGAGTATTTCCGCCAGACGCCTTCGCCATGTTCTTCCATAGCTCGACACTTTGCTTTGGGTCAAAACCTGATTTGGCCATCAGCTCTAAGCCTACAATATCGGCCTCAGATTCTTGTGTACGACCATAAGGAAGAATGACGCCATATTGAACACCAACGCCTAATGCAGCCATAGTTGCGTTGCGGTATTCAGAGTATTCGGATGCACCTAAGGCAACGCTGGTCACTTGTAAGCCTGCATTAGCAAGTTGGGATTGAGATAGGCGCTCGTTACTGTGATCAGCCAGCACGTGAGCCACTTCGTGGCCGAGTACCGTCGCCAATTGATCTTGATTGACCGCGACGTCCAATAAACCGGTATAAACGCCAATTTTACCTCCGGGTAGGGCAAAAGCATTGACTTGGTCACTATCAAACACCACGACTTCCCACTCTTTAAAGCTGGATTGTTTAGGGACATTATCGGTAATGCTCTTAGCCACACACTGAACGTAAGCGTTAACCTTTTTGTCTGTGCTGATCTTCAATTCCTTTTTCATCTCTTCAAAAGATTGAGCGCCTAGGCTACTCATATCTTGGTCTGAAAAGAGGATTAATTGGTTTCGACCAGTCGGCGAGGACGAACAAGCGACTAAACCTGCAAGCACAGCTACTGCAGAAAATGATTTCCAAGCCTGCATTAAGATCTCCATATCATAAGTGGAAGCAATAATTGATTAATAATGAAGTAGTTTCGTGAAAAAAACTAGCTACAATAGCTCGGTAGATAACAATTCAACCATCGCTAGGAAACCTACCTATGAGCATCTGGAAACGCCCAATTGATCTAGAAGCATTAAATACGACTTCAAAAAACACTTTGATCGAACACCTAGCTATTCAATATACCGAAGTCACCGACAACACCATTTCCGCGACTATGCCCGTTTGTAGCTTCACTCATCAACCGTTAGGTATGCTACATGGCGGCGCTTCTGTAGTGCTTGCCGAAACATTAGGCTCTGTAGCCGCGAACTTTTGTGTTGAAGAAGGCTCATACTGCGTTGGACTGGATATCAACGCAAACCACGTAAGAGCAATGAGAAGCGGGCATGTTATTGGTACTGCTTCTCCGATTCATCTAGGCGTATCAACTCAAGTTTGGCAAATTTCGATTACCGATGAGCGTGAACGGCTCGTTTGTACCAGCCGATTAACCATTGCTGTTAAGCAGAAAAAGGAGTCAAAGCTTAGAGTCTGTTGATCTTTCGAGCTGATTTTTGCAGCACTTTATGGGAGATTTCTACAAGGCAGAGGCTTTGATGTGTAGCTAGCCTACATGAGAAGCCGATAACGCAGTAGAAATGAACCATAAAGGCTGCCCGAAGGGTTCGGTTAAAATCGTTTTATGCTTTGTTGAAGACTGTTTGCTTAGAATGACTAGGCTACACAGTCTTCGCCTCGCCTAAAACGTTTTTATCTCGAACAAAATTTAACCACAAAAGATCAACAGACCCTAGTATGCTCATCGAATTTAAAGGCGGAAAAATCATTACTACAGCGCACGAAATCGTTGTGAAAATTAATGGCGAACATATGATCACTTTGCAAGCTCAAATAGACGCTGTTCAGTTAATCGGCAGAGGGGCTAACGTCATCTCAGCCAACAGCGGGGAGGTAAAATGGTCAATAAAATTAGATAACTTACAACAGCTTGAGCAGTTAGCGACTGAGATAAGCGCTCCCATTCAATAATCGATACGAGTCTTGCAAAAACCTCATAAAATGAGGAAACTACTACTCACAGTCCATTTGGTGGAATTTCCTCTTTAAGACTTTCTACAATGACTTCCTTTGTGACTTTCTGCATGTGAGTAGCCCTATATGAGTAGCCCTCGTCTTCGCGTCCAATTTGAAACTTTGTTTGAACACTACAATGGGAAAGATTGTGGTGTTCAACTTGATGAAATTACGGAAGTGCTTTTTTGTACAAGGCGTAATGCACGAATAGTTCTTAATAAGATGGAGGAGGAAGGCTGGATTGAATGGCATCCAGCTCCAGGACGAGGCAAACTTTCTCAGCTCAAATTCAAGCGTAGCCGTACCGACGTCAGTGAGAATCTCGCAAGGCGATATCTGGATGAAGGTAAAATCGGTCAGGCGCTCAATGTACTCGATCAAGACACAGCGAAGCTTGCACAAGTCATCGAAAGCTACTTAGGTGTTCAACACCAAGAAGGGCTTCAGGTTGTGCGCTTGCCTTACTACCGCTCGTTATCAATGCTCAACCCGCTTAAGCCGATGCGTCGCTCTGAGATCCATATTATTCGTCAGATATTCAGCGGATTAACCAAACTGGATGAAAATGAAACGCTGCAGCCTGACTTGGCCCACTCCTGGGAGCAACTGTCTGACACTCATTGGCGCTTCTTTATTCGACCTGGCGTTCGATTTCACAATGGGCATCTTCTCACCACAGACTGCATTATCGAAAGTTTATGTTCGCTGAAAAGCATCAACTTATTTACTCATATCGATCAAGTTTCTTCACCATCCAATTGGGTCGTTGATATAACACTCGGTCAGCCAGACATGCATCTGCCTCTATTGCTCTCAGAAGCTTGTGCAAAAATTTTGCTTCCTGAGTCTGAACGGGCGGAAGACTTTGATTTATCACCAGTGGGTACAGGCCCTTATAAAGTCATTCAAAACGATCAAAAGCGACTAGTGTTGCAAGCTAACGATACATACTTTGGATTTAGGCCTTTGATTGACCGTGTTGAAGTATGGGTCATTGATGAAGTTCATTCCCCAATTGTGTTTCCAAGCCTGAACCACCCAATAAAGCCAAATGTCAGTGAATTCTCTGAGGAAGTTGCCCTTGACCCTGGGTGTACTTATCTACTGCTTAATCGAAGAAATGGGGTAGCCAAGTCGCAAGATTGGGCTCTGTATTTCTCTAACAAGCTGAACACACTGAATTTATTCAAACACATTCCACAAGATAAAGTTGTCGATTTTGGCCTGTTACCAGCACACGGATTAAAACCAGGCTGGTATCATCACACGCATTCCGACACCGAGATAAAGCCACCGCACTACAAACGTATCAAAGTCGCTTATCAAGCTTTGCATCCCATGTTTCCAACACAGGCAAAGCTCATCGAAATGCTGCTCAAAAAAGATGGGTTAGACGTTGAACTGATCAAATATGATTCCACGGTCCCAGACGTGTCAGAGGTCGATATTTGGTTGAAACCGATGGGAATAGCGAACCATCGTGACGATGCATTGGCCGGTTGGCTACTCAATTACAGTGACATTGAGCAATTGAGCACTACTGATGACTTCGAATATTGGAAAGGGCTTATCAATGACTGGCGTGCTCAGTCACAAGGGTTATTCCCGGCTCGTGAAATTGGTAAATCACTTATCGAAAGGCTGCAGATTATTCCGACTTTTCATTGTTGGCTTGGCGTAAGTAAAGATCAGTGCGGAACGTTACAAAACGCTAAGTGTAATGCCCTAGGCTGGTTTGATTTCACTCAAGTATGGGTGAAACCGGATTTGCAGAGTAATTAACATGTCGAAACCAAACAAAAAGCAGCCTACAAAAACGGTCGAAATCTATTGTAGCAAGTGCAAAACCTTACTTTTTAAGTATCGAAAGGGTGGAAAAGGCGCCTTAGTAAAATGTTTTAAAGAAAGGATTGTAAAAGATATGACTGTTACACCTTGCCATTGCCCTGGTTGTGATTGCGAATTCGCTCGAGACACCTTGGTAAGAGGGACTCCAGCTTATAAAATCATTGGCGGCAAGGTCACGATGAAGTAGGGGCTAAATCCACAATAAATTAACAAACATCCTAAGTTATATTGCGTAAATAACGTCTTGAAATCCTCACGGCCGATTATTTTTTGATCTAGATCGATAAAAGACTAAAAAACAAACACGATTGTTATATTAATTTTTAAACAGTGTTAGACTCGCGCCCAGTCCATATTTTGTTACATAAATTTTCTTCAAATAGGAGTCATCAATGGAATTAGGTCTGATCATCGCTTTCATCGTGACGTCTGCTGTAATGGTTAAAAAAGAGATGGCCTCAAACAAATAGTTTTCATTCGACTCACTTTTGAATCCCTTTATAGAATGAAATAGAAAAGCCAGCATTACTGCTGGCTTTTGTCGTTTTAGGCTAGATTAAAATTCGTAATCTAAGCTCACGCCCCAGTTACGGCCTGGTTGGCTGTAAAAGTCTAGGTTGTCTTCAGAATCTTTGTCGCGCAGATCATTGTACGTCCAGTACTTCTTATCGAACGCATTGAATAAGCCAGCACGTAGCGTCAAGTCAGTAACAGGGCGGTAGTATGCCGTTAGATCTAGGATACCGTAGCCACTTAAACCTACGTTATCTTCATCTGCCCAATCATCTTTACCGGCTACCATAGTTAGGTTAGCCAACGCACCAAACTTGTATTCAACGTTGTCGTAACCAAGGCCGAAGATACCAGTAAGCGGCGCTACTGAATCCAGTGATTTACCTGTTGTTTTGTCTGTACCTTCTGCGTACGCAATAGAAAGTTTAGTGTACGTACCAGTTGGAGCGTCGAAAGCGCCGTCCAGTAGGATAGTAGAGCTAAACTCTGCACCTTTGATTTCAACTGCGTCCCGGTTAACAACTGTGTAGCTTTCTTTGCCATTTACAGTGCCTAGATCTTCTGAATCAATGAAATCATCGTAATCGTTGAAGAAACCAACCAACTCGAACTGTGCGTTGTTGTTTTGACCACGGAAACCAATTTCGTAAGAAGTACTCTTTTCAGCTTCTAGGTCTGGATTTGGTACAAAAATCGAGCCAGTTTCGTATTCGTAGTAAAGCTGTTCAACAGTTGGCGCTTTGAAGCCTTGGCTTACTTGCGCGAAAGTACTTAGTGACTGGTTGAAGTGATAGACCGCACCAAGTTTACCTGTGAACGCATCGTTGCTGTTTTTGTCTTTCGGCGTAGTAAAACCATCATCAGTAGACGGGTCTGCTTCAAATGAGTCGTAGCGGATACCAGCATTAAGTACCAAGGTTTCATTTAAGAAAAACGCGTTGTCTTGAAGGAAAATACCCCATTCAGTAACTTTTGCATCTGGGATAGTTGTAGTACCTGGTGAAGTTGTACCGTTATCGTGGAAGATGTCTGTGTTGTTTAACGAGAAGTCTGTGCCTTTATAGTTAAATCCGTAAGTGAACTCGTGCACAGAGCTGTCAAACTCCACAAGCTTGTCGAGTTGAGCATCCAGCTGGATAGACTTATCTTCTGCCTCACGTAAACGCGTACGATCGCCGTTGTAACCAACGTAGCCCATGTGGTCAGTTAAAGTGGCAAAGTTTGCATTTGATGATTCAGTTACTTGATAGTCAACAGACCAAAGTAAGCTATCGAAAGCAGCATTTGGTGCCGTGTACTCGTGGTTGAAGCCAATTCGCGTACGCGTATTTTCATCTTGAGCACGAGAATTGTCGTAAGTTAATCCTGGCATCGGGCCAAAGTACATTGTGTAGTCACCATCTAAACTACGCTCGTCGTAGTTATAGTTGTAGCGTTCAAACACAAGACCAAGGCGGTTAGTTTCATTCAGTTGGTAATAGGCTTTTGCCAAAATGTTGTTAAGATCTTTTTCTGCTGGATTCTCCAAGCCTCGATCTTCGCCAGAAATGTCTGCACCATCACCGTATGTTTGAGTTTCTTTGCCTTCAGAGTAGGTACCAATTAGAAGTGTCTCTAACTTACCTTGACGCATAGCCCACGTAAGTGTGTTCTTGAACTGTTCATCGCCAGAACGGTAGCTGGACTTGATACCAAAGCGGTGCTCATCGCCCTCAGTTCTTAGAATATCTTCCGGATCTTTGGTTTGCATTACAACAGCACCACCAAGCGCGTCAGAACCGTATAGTGAAGAAGATGGGCCTTTGTTAATTTCGATACTTTTTAACGTATCTAACTCTATTGCGTTAGGGTAGATAGCCTGAGTAGCGCCGCCGCCTGGGTTGAATGGTGTTGTTTGTGTCACACCGTCGACGATCACTTTTACTCGATCGCCGTCCATGCCACGAATGTTAAAACCAGAGATACCGAATCGGCCTGCAGTTGTCGCATCGACACCAGGGGTGTACTTAAGTGCATCTTCCAAATCATTAGCAATCGAAGATTCAAGTTCATCCGAAGAAACTGATTCGATACTTGCCGATACATCCTGTTTGCTTTGTTCCGTTCTTGTCGCCGATACTACCACTTCATCAAACGTCGCTACCGATTCAGCCATTGCCGAAGGTGACAGGGCTATTATAATTGAAGCTGACAATAGAGTTTTCTTGTACATCTTGTTATTACCTTAAATCCTTAGGTTGTTTAGCGAGACGCATTTTATTAAACCTAAATGATAATTGCTATCATTCTCGTTATTGATAAATATAATTAATTTGCTTGTAAATTTAAATTGTTATATTTTTCAATAAGATAATAACCGTACGTAATGACGATAATATTCATCATTGTGATATAGATCACTTATATATATTGAACTTTTGGGGAGAAATGAGTTGCAAAGCCCAATTACGCTTGAAGCTCTTCATATTCTGGATGCAATAGAAAGGCGAGGAAGTTTTGCCGCTGCAGCCAACGAATTGAATAGGGCGCCTTCTTCTTTAAGCTACCAAATTCAAAAACTTGAGCAGGATCTCGATATTACGATCTTTGATCGTTCGGGTCACAAAGCAAACTTTACTGATGCTGGCCAGTTGATCCTAGAGCGTGGTCGCGCAATTTTATCTGCAACAGAAAAATTGGTGAATGACGCTAACTTGCTTGCTAATGGTTGGGAACTCGACTTAACCGTTGCTTATGATGGAATCATTCCGACCGCAAACTTTTTCCCTATGGTCGATGCCCTCGGAAATGTCAGTAAAACCAGAGTTCGTCTTCAAGAAGAAATTCTGGCCGGTTGCTGGGAGTCGCTAGCTGAAGGAAGAGCCGATTTACTGATTTGCCCTAAGCTTGAAACACTGCCTCATGATGTCAAGGCTGAAACGTTAGGTGAAATGTCAATGTTGTGGGTGGCGGCTGCAGATCATCATGTACACAAGCGTTCAGGCCCATTCGACGACGACGCCCGCGAACGTTATCGCGTTATTGCCATTGCTGATACTGCTAGGGGTCAGCCTGCAATAAGTGTTAATGTACTGCAAAAGCAGCCAAGACTCACTGTGACTAACTTTAACAGCAAGATAGATGCGCTAGTCCAAGGCCTGGGGATTGGTACGTTACCAACTCAAGTTGCCAAGCCTCTAATCGAATCCGGTCGGTTGAAAGTGATCGAGGGAACAGAGGAACAAAGCATAGACATCATACTCGCATGGCGACGTAATAAGATTGGTGAGGCTAAATCTTGGTGTATTCAATTTCTGAAAAAGAATTGGAAATTAGTGTAGAAAACAACGTAAAGGAGCGCGATGAGCGCTCCTTTTATTTTAATGAAACCTTACTGAAGCAACAGAACCATATCGGCAGTTCCGTCTTCAAACTGAATATCGAGTTCAAAACCAAGCTTTTGCGCTAATGTGAGCATGCCTCGGTTTGTCGGCATCGTCATCCCAGACATCTGTTTCGTTCCCTTGGAGCGGCAATAATCGATGACTTTATTCATCAATATCTTTCCGAGGCCATTTCCTTTCAGGTCGGAGCGAATCAAAATAGCAAACTCTGCGTCCGTGTTATCTGGGTTAATCAATGCACGTGACACCCCGATAATAGAAGGAAACCCATCAGCGTTTGATACTGCCACAAAAGCCATTTCTCGGTCATAATCGATTTGAGTCAAATTTGCTAATGCTTCATGATTGAATTCGCCTACGTCAGTAAAGAATCGCTTATACAAATCCTCTTTTGAGACGTTATGTATAAACTCTGCGTGCAGAGGCTCATCTTCAGGCAATATTGGACGCAGCAGTATTTGATTTCCGTCTCTAAGCACGACTGACTCTTCAAACTCAACAGGGTAAGGGCGGATAGCCAATCTCTGCTGAGCATCACCAACGTAAGGCTTCAAAATCAAGTCTGCATCAATGATGGTAAAATCGTTCCCATTTGCCAATACTGGATGGATATCCAGTTCATGTATTTGTGGACAATCGACCACCATCTGAGAGATGCGCACCAAGAACTCAGATAAACCAGTAATGTTCATCGGCTCTGGCAGTTTTTGAGGGCGTATCTTGCCGCCTTTAATCGCTCTAACGATTAAGTAACGCGCTAGTGTCATGTTAAGCGGAGGCAATGCGGAAGCGGCGTCTAGTCCTTCGTTCCACTCAGAACCGCCTTGACCAACAAGTATGACAGGACCAAACGTTTTGTCCGTTTTCACCTTGATTCGTATTTCTTCTCCACCCGCTAATTTGGCCATACCTTGTACTAACAAGCCATGAATATGAGCAGATGGATAACTCAACTTAGTACGATCTAGAATCGCTTCCGAAGCGCTGGCAACTTCATGACTATTACGCAAGTTAAGCATGACTCCCTGTACATCAGACTTATGCGCGATGTCGGGTGAGCGAAGTTTAACGGCAACAGGGTAGCCAATTTGTTCGGCAACATGGACTGCTTCACTGGAGTCGGAAGCAATCCAAGTCGGCAGCACTTTGAAACCAAAATGCTTCAAAAAAGTACCGATTTGATGTGTATCCATGGATACTGTATTTTTATCCAGTAACTTGTCTTGTATCCACTTTTGAGCTTTCGATAAGCTCTCGATATCCACTTGTTTAGCCGTAGTTGGTGTTTCCATCAACTGCTTTTGGTTTCGTCGATACTCAACTAAGTGCATGAACGCGACCACGGCACTTTCTGGGGTTCGATAGGTCGGTATGCCAGCTTGAGTAAATACTTGTCTGGCTGGCTTTGCCGTTTGCTCTCCAGACCAATTAGTTAGGATGTTAAAGCGCTTATGACGCGGATGCTTTTTAATCGTCTCTACGATTTTTTGCGCGGTTTGTTCAGAGTGAGCCACCGCTGAAGGGCTATGCATGATTAGGATTGCGTCTGCGATATCACTATCAAGTAGTGTATTGAGCGTATCGACATACCTTTGATGGCCGGCATCACCAACCATATCGATAGGATTACTGCGAGACCAACTAGAGGGTAACAATCCATCCAGTTTCTCAGTCACTTGATCATCAAGTTCTGCGAGTTTTCCGCCACGCTCAAGCAGTGTATCTACCGCCATGATTGCAGGGCCGCCGCCGTTGGTAATGACAGCCAAACGCTCACCACGAAGCGGAACTGAGTGAGTTAGCGTTTCAACGGCAGCAAATAGCTCATGGGTATTTTTAACTCGCAGCATACCCGTACGACGAATCGCGGAGTCATAAATGATATCGAGCGTGTCATCGCCGCCAGTATGTAACTGCGCTGCTTTTCGACCAGCAGATGTTCGGCCACCTTTTAACACCAAGATGCGCCGGTTGCGCGATGCTGCACGGGCAGCAGACATAAAACGACGCGCGTCTTTAATGGTATCGACGTACAGCAAAATTGCGTCGGTATGGGAATCCGTACTCAAATAATCCAATAAGTCTGCAAAATCGACATCAACTGCATTTCCGAGTGAAATGAAAGCAGAGAAACCAATTTCTTTGTCGTTGGCCCAATCCAAAATAGTAGTGCAGACAGCTGCAGATTGAGAAATGAACGCAATGTTTCCTTTTAACGCGGTAATCGGAGAAAACGAAGCGTTAAAGTTTAGCCAAGGGAGAATCATTCCAAGGCTATTGGGTCCCAGAAGCCTCATACCGTTTTCTTTCGCGATTTCTATGCAACGGGTTTGGATCGTATCGCCGTCCAAAGTTAAGTTGTGCATATCTGAGGACAAGATGATAACGGAACAGACACCGGCCTCTGCAAGTTGCGAAATAAGTTCGATGTTTCTAGACGCGTGAGTACATAAAATAGCGAGATCAGGAACAATCGGTAATTGACCAATAGACGGGTAGGCGAGCACACCACAAACCGATGGGTATTTTGGTGTGACCGGCATAATGGCTCCTTCAAAGCCGCCTTGTAGTAAATTCTTCATTACGATGTTACCGGCTCGCATGTCTTTAATCGAAGCGCCAACGACAGCGACTGATTTTGGCTTCAATAGATGATGTAAAGTGTTCATGCGCATCTCTCAACAACGTAAATACTGTGTATAGGTTAACCAAATTTATAGGCAGGAAAGCGAGCAAATATCGTCACTGTGATCATTTACACACAGTATGTCGAACAGTTTGTGCCGTAAGTCACAGAGTATTGATATATAATTAAAATGTTGGCTTGATTCTAAGCCTTTCAATCGGCATGATTTACAGTAATTTCCACTTAAGGCGTAAAACATTTCATGAAAAAGATTTCAATTGTTGGCTTGTCTGCTCTTTTAGCTGCGTGTTCATCTGGTACATACACTACTGATGTCACCTCGGAAAGCTATCGCGAAGACTACAAAGTCGCTGAAGTAGAGCAGCCAGTAGTCACTAAGGAAGGTACAGCAACAGGCGTTACAGAAAGTAATGTCGAGTCTAAAGTGGTGAAGATGTCACCAGAGACAGCTGAGAAAGAAGTGGTGAAAATGAAACCGCAAACCAAGCCTGCTGTCGCAATCACACCACCAACAGCTAAACAAGTTGCAATGAACCCACGCTACGGTTTCACGATTCAAGTCGTTGCTTTGGGATCTCAAGCAAAAGTTGACCAATTTGCACGTAAGCTGCCAATGGATGAACAGCAACCGATCTGGGAAAACTACAAAGTAGTGAATGGAACGAAGTGGTACACAGTGCTTTACGGCGACTACGCTACGCGTAAAGAAGCACAGAAAGCAGTGAAGTCACTTTCAGAAGAGTTCCAATCACTGAAACCATTTGTTAAGAGTATCGACTCAATTAAAAACTCTGAGTTCCCAACGCTTAACAAACTGAACTAATTCAAATTTAAAAGGGGCTTTTGCCCCTTTTTCGTGTCTAAAATTCACCCAAACAAACACCACAGCGTGAGTATTGACTCTTTACGAGTGTAACTTCTCAGTAGATTGATTATGATATCTGCCATGATTCTAACGTTGTGTCATGGAAAGAGCCTTAATGACTAAAACTACCATTCTTCTTCTTTGTGGCGGTGGCTCAGCCGAGCATGAAGTGTCACTTGTTTCTGCTAACTACTTGCAAGACCAATTAGGTCAAACTGAAGACTTCAATGTCATCCGCGTTGAAATGAAGCAAGAGGGTTGGTACGACTGTCATGGTCGCTTAGTTTACCTAGATACAAACACCGCCTCCTTAAACAGCGAAAATAGCTCAACCTCTATTGATTTCGTCGTACCTTGTATTCACGGATATCCTGGTGAAACAGGAGACATTCAATCAATGCTAGAGCTTGCCGGCATTCCTTACTTAGGGTGTGGCCCAGAAGCAAGTACCAATAGTTTCAATAAGATCACATCTAAGCTTTGGTATGACGCGTTAGGTATCCCGAACACACCATACCTGTTCCTATCTCAAAACGACGAAGAATCGTATCAACGCAGTGAACAAGCTTTTGATAAGTGGGGCTCTTTATTTGTGAAAGCTGCACGTCAAGGCTCTTCTGTCGGTTGTTACAAGGTAACAGATAAGGTGCAATTAAAAGAATCTATCGATGCTGCTTTCACCTATTCCGACCAGGTTTTGGTTGAAAAAGCGGTGAAACCACGTGAATTGGAAGTAGCTGCCTATGAGCAAGATGGCAAGCTATATATCAGCAAACCTGGTGAAGTTATTGCGCCAAGCGATGCATTCTATTCTTATGAAGAAAAGTACAGTGCCGATAGCCATTCAACTACCGTTATTGAAGCCACTGATCTGACAGAAGCCCAACGTGATATTATCGCTCACAGCGCAGAAACTGTTTTCACGCAAATGCGCCTAAGACATTTATCTCGAATCGACTTCTTTTTAACGGAAGAAGGGGAGATCTACCTGAACGAAGTAAATACATTCCCAGGTATGACTCCAATATCTATGTTCCCTAAAATGGTTGAAAACGCCGGACTGCCTTTCTCAAGGTTTTTAGCAAATTGCGTAAAAACGTCGTTAAAGAATTAATCCCAATTCTTGATTGATTTAAATTTTACCATTTCAGACTCAGAGCTTTCGACATTACCGAGATACTGGTAGGGCATAGCAATACTTTGCCAGCGTCCAAAGCTCTGAATATCTTTCACTCTAACACCTTGCTTTGCTAACTCTCTAGCTGCTCCGACACGCGTCGATTGGCCAGAAAACGACAAATCACCACCGATCAAATCCCCCGCATGTCGGACTATTCGATATATTGATGAATCATCCAATTGGTTTTTACCAATATTCCCGTGACGATCAATCCCTCTGAACACATACTGTGAATCGTTTTGGCTCATATTAATCCACTTAGCGACCGCAACAGTGCCTTCAAGGCTTAGTGCATATTTGTGTTCATTTAAAACAACCAGGTATTTGTTATCCACCAGCTCTAACTGAGTTCGGGAAAGTGACTTCAACTCCCGACGTTTGAGTGCGCATTCAAACATAACGTAATAAATAGCAAGATCGCGTACATCCTTCGCTGAGGAAGAGCTGGACAGTTTTTCATTAAGGATGTTTAAATGGGACGCAGTAAACTCGGCTGCTTGTTTTGCATCTCCTTTTTTGGCTAGTCTAAGTTTTGTTACGGAATTGCGTAGTAAGGCATTGTTAGTGGGATCAGGAAGTGACAGCAATCGGTGCACAACACCAATAGTCACCAGATAGCGCCTAATCGTCGAGTACTTACGGGTGCGAGCTTCTTTCTCTATAAACTGGCGAATTGCCGCGATAGACGAAGGTAGGGGACGAACGTTTCGAGTTTGGCAGAATTCAACGAATAGATTCCAGTCTTTAGTCATTGCTAACAATGTGTTGCGAGAATATTCGGAGTGCGTTAATTCATCGAATTTCTCTAATGTCACCAATTGGCAAAACTCCCCAAGCAATTGTTTCAAAACTGTTTGATCGGTGGTTATAGGTATATTTTTTCGCATCCTGACGCACTATAACGTTGTTTTTCAACACAATATACTTGATAACATCGCAGATACAATTATTATTTAAGTAACTATATCAATAAGAAATGTTATCAATATGGCTGTCGCGACTTATAGAGGCTTTAACCTCCAATCTGCTGGAAGTACCACCGATGTGTGGCAAGTTAAGATCAAAAACCATGTTTTATCTGGTAGCATGGCTGCTGTTAAAAAGAGTATTGATTGGTTTTGCGATACAGCAACAATCATCGACCCTAAGGAGTTTTCATCGGTAGGTAGAAAGCGAGAAGAGTCTGGTTCTCCTGCTGCGGAAAATTTTGGTGGCTACGCACTTAAAAACGATACTGGCGAGCCTAACGCGTGGTATTGTTTTTTCAACGGCCGTCTAATCAAAGGATCGAAGATCGCCATTCAGAAACATATAGAAGCCTATCTGCTCGCTAAGCAGAAAGCTGATCAACAAAAGAAGTAATTTAACTATGAGTCTCGTTTATTCCACTGAAGTGGGTCGAATTAAGCCAGAAGTAGAAAAAGTAGAGCGCCCAAAAGGCGATGGTATAGTGCGTGTTCAGCGTCAAACGAAAGGCCGTAAAGGCAAAGGAGTTTGCATCGTTACCGGGTTAGACCTTGATGATGCACTATTAAAACTGCTAGCTGCGGAACTTAAAAAGGTCTGTGGCTGTGGTGGCTCTGTGAAAGACGGTAATATTGAGATCCAAGGTGATGCTCGAGATAAAATAAAAGCACACCTCGAAAAGAAAGGTCATACAGTAAAACTTGCTGGTGGCTAACTCGAACAACGTTGGAAAGCCCGCTTTATAGCGGGCTTTTTAGTTCAAACAAACTCTTAACTCGTTAAGGTTTTCTCTCGGCCTTTAGTTGTAAGAACACCGACGTGTTAATGACTAGAAGGCGATATGGTCGTTTCATCAAACGAAATAATCAGTTAGAGAATCGAAGATTAACTAACTGATTATTAGGTATTTTATGGTAAATCACTATTATGTTTAATATTGTAGATTTAAAGGTGTAGGGAATAGGAATAGCGACATTATTAGTTCTTACTTAATGTCATTTAACATAAGATAGATAATACGCACTAAAGTCAACAATAGAATGAGCAAACTTTTGGTTTGTAAGGTTGTCAGTAGCGACCACCTGTTTTTATCATTCATTATTGCAACCCGGCTTCTACAAAACCTTCGACGCCATCTTTCATAAAGTAATAGTTACTGTAGCCTTGGCCCTCTAGAATATATTGAAGCCACTGTACCTGTTTACCCACAGCATCATAAATCATTATCTTCTGATCTTTGCTCTGTGTTTTAAGAAATGACTCAAAACGTTCAATTGGAATGTTTCGTGATCCAACGTTTGTGAGAATAAGGATGTCTCTCTGAATTGGATCTCTTACATCGACAACCAATGTTTCAGAATTCGAGGCTTGCTCCTTAAAATCACTCGGCTCTAATAAGTGCTCACCGAACTTATCTTTACTAATGATCTTGTCTTTATCATTAAGAGTCGCTCCCAACAAAATACTGTCTTGAGGATACGCTTCAGCCCAAGAAAACACACCACCACAAAAGCAACGACGTTGTTAACGCCGACGGCCATAGCTCTTTGAGCGGCAACATACGACTTTCTGCAAGTAATCCCGTTACAGTAGAAAACGATGCCCTTGGAGTTCGAACTTAACTTTTTAACTTTGTTTTCAAACCCTTTGTTCGACAATGTAATGTGTTTTGCGCCTTTAACGTGTAATACGTCAAATTCAAGCTTCGAACGCACATCAACAATATCTACTTCAGTCATCGTCGCATGAAGCTCGGACAGCTCTATTGTTTTTACATCAGGATATTCAGAGCGATAAGGAAATTCAGAAGCGATTACACCAAGTGGCAAAATAACGAGTATAAAAAGACAAATCGTTCTGATTCTTTTCATGATAAAGGCCCCCTATTTGATACCTCTATCAGTAATTGTAGAGCACTGTCAAAGATATGTGATATTTGTCACATAAAAATCGGCCAACCAAGGTTACACGGTCACTTAAAACTTCAACCCTCTAAGGTTCTGGACATGCGTCGCAAAAACCTGTTTCTGAAGTGCTTTAAGTAAGTGGTTGGTTTCGGACATCCCCATCGCATATGGATCACACTGCTCGTATCCAGGTAACCTGCCGCTCACATACGCCATTGTCCATGCTTCAAACATACGATTTGAAACTGGATAAGTTGCAAGGACCTTTAAATCAGTATGACGGCGATCCTTCATAATATGAGCGAGCGTAGCATTGACACGTTCAGCTGAACCCTCCAAACATTGAATAAAGAAATCTAGATTGAAATACAGTACGCCAGTAACACCGTTAGCGTGATTATTGTCATTGGACTTTTCTAGGATGTTTTCTGTAGCACTAAGTGATCCGTCTACCACTCTACTCACATAAGTTAATCGTACTAATGACATCTGCTGTGTACCGTTTTATTGGCTAGTCTACTAAATCTAGAACATGGCATTCCCTAGTCAAGAACCTTCATCACGACCCACTGTTCACTCTCAGAGCCAGTGTCGTGAATCTGTTACGTGATCACAGTAAAGTAGAATCCTCTAGCGAAAGTGAGTACAAACTTACTACCAAACAACCATCTGTAATTTAATTACAAATCAGACAGCGCAAGAACTCAAGCCAACACAACGTGCTAGCATAACCTGTTGTTTTTATTTGTATTTAAGTTAAAAGACAACAAGTTAACAGCCAGGAACCCGACAAAGGTTAGGTGTCATTATTTTTGTCACCAACTATGTAAGCCTCTATACATCCCAGTTCGTACGAATAGAGGGCACAAAAAAAGGAGCGATTACTCGCTCCCTTTGTCTTGGTTTTCTTCTCGTATTTGTTGTGCGACTATCTTTATCGCTTCAGCAGTACTTATCCCTTCAGCCATTAGCTTCTGAATTTTTTCTACCGCTTCTTGCTGTTCAGCATGACTTAGGACTAAATCGTCAAACATAAAAAAGCTCCTTTCGAAAAAGGAGCTTACTATATACCGAACAAACGCTTGAGACTATTGCTTTAATAGCTTCCAAGGAAGTTGACGTACACACCCATAGAATTTTCGTTGGTGTAACTGGCACCGATGTCTAAATTAAACAAGTTCAATGGCGTGATGCCGATACCTGCTGTAATCGTACCGTCGAGATCATCATATGCTAAGTTTTGTTTGTAACCTGCACGCAATTTAAGTTGGCGCATGATATCGATCTCCCCCCCTACTCTCAGCATTTGAGTGTTGTCGTCAAAACTCGTAAAACGCTCTTCCTCATTCAGGTCATAATCCACACTGATCGTCGCGTAGTCTGCTACCAAACCCACACCCACTGTGTATAGAGGGCGCATTTGATAAGCATAACTAACGTTAGGTCCACCCGTTGCTGAAGGAATTGAAGCAGTATCAATATCACGACTGATCAGGTTTGAGGCAGAGAATCCCACTCTTAGCGGACCATAAAACCACAATGCCCCTGCATCTAGGTTAAACATAGTCTCACCGGTACCATTATCACGGATATCACCTAAATCGTAATTTGTTAAACTCGCCTCATAAACATAGGTGTAGATTCTTTGAAGCTTTGGGGACACACCAAAAGAAATGTGCTGACCTAGAAACGTTTGGTATTTCGCAAGAGACATGCCCACTTCGGCAACGCCGATTGACACCGCATTGACCGTACTGTTAGACGCATTTTCAACTGTTCTTAAATCTTCTGTGGGTAGTGTGCTATCTGTAGCAATCTGTGGGGTTGCATAAGATTCGGTATAGATCTTGCCAAACACGTTAGCAGCAATATATCGGTTAGGTATAGCAAACGCTACGACACCACCCGCCTCTAGCTTCACTTGATCGCCTTCTAGAGCATCCAAAGACTCTTGCAGCGCTGGGATGTTGGCTGGGTCTAAACTCTCAATTAAACCAGCAGCAGTGTCTAAGTCATCGACCATATTATCTTCGTCGTTATAACTTAAGCCAATACTTGGAATGATCATACCAACATCGTCATTACGGCGGTATATTGCAACTAATGCAGGGTTATAAAAGGGAGCGGTAAGAAAGTTGGCTGAAACTACGCCGACGCCACCCATTGCGTCACCTCGAGCTTCGATAGCATAATTTGCAGCTAATGAACTGCTAGACGCTAGAGCAATAGACAACGATAAGATTCTAATGGAATTTTTCATAATATTATAAACGTGGAGTCCTTTATGTTTATAACGACCTATTGTCTATTAACTTTAGCTACTCCTCTACAGAAACATCATAAGTTTTGCTAATAATTTGTGACTGCTCAATAATTACCTGCCCTTGCCACCTTTGGTGACTCATCGATACCGCTAATACGTAACGGTCTGGGTCAATATTTATAGAATCCAAAGACATAGGGTAATCAGATTCATAAGTATTACTCCATACCTCATCATACTTACCGTCAACATAATCGTAGAGGGCAACAGTCAGCTTAGGTAAGGGGCAATAATCGTTAAGTAGTTGACGTTTTTCGATCACCCATTGATCTTTAGATGCCCAACGAACTACTTGCTTCGCTTTAGCGTCACCAAGAACGATCCAAGAACTCCATGTCTCTTGATCTTTTGCTGTGATATCGAGTCGATACAGTCCCATTTGAACACGGCTATTCAAGTTATAACGCTTTTGATAGACCAGTTCTGGTTGCTCTAGGTCGATATCAGATGGCTTGATAAAGAACGAAGCATCTGTTGAAAGTGGTTTATCAACCCAACGTTTGAGGCTGATATCCTGAATTTCTTTTTTTGCTGACACCAAGACATTCGCTCTGTAAGCATCTCGACCAGGACTTTGGATATTACTGCGGCGAACGATGACAGAAGACACCCAGTCGGGTAACTGCTTATTGTCTAATGACTGACCACAGTCGGCCTCTAACGCTTGGATGAGAAGATCGTTTAGATGGTTTCTTATGGCAGGACTTTGATCTCTTTGAAAAACTTCAACCAAAGAGTTAAACATCCCGGGAAGGTTATCATTTAAGAGGTGTTGATGAGCTTGAGTGAGTGGTGTGTTTGCTTCAAACCACTCTACACTGTTAGCTGTGAAAGGTGTGCAAGCAAGCACACCTAACAAGACAAACGCTTTTCGCATTACGCTTTCATCTTATAGCCAACGCCACGTAGCGTTTCAATCTCTAAACCTGGTAGTTTTTGGCGCAGCTGCAGTACGTGAGTGTCGACTGTACGAGTTGTTGGGAAATGGTTGTAACCCCAAACATGATCTAACAGTTCGTCTCGAGTAAATACACGACCTAAATTACTTGCCAAAAACAAAAGAAGATCAAACTCGGTACGAGTCAAAGTTACAGATTGATCTTGGTAAAATACTTCACGTGTAGCTTTATCAATTACTAGGTGTTCGGTTACGACTTTAGAGTCATCCATTTCACCTGATTCTGGTAATCTTAATTGCGCGCGAATACGAGCGAATAGCTCAGCTTCTGCGAAAGGTTTCGTTAAGTAATCGTTCGCACCAGCATCTAGCCCTGTCACTTTGTCTTTCACGGTGACAAGTGCCGTAAGTAAGATTACAGGCACGTCTTTCAGTTTTTTCCACTCTACTAAGTGGCTAACAGAATCACCGTCAGGTAACTGTCGATCCAGAATGACCAAATCCGCAGACTCCCAGTGTTGACTTACTTCCGCAATGGTTTCTGCGTGCAAACATTCATATCCTGCTTGTTCTAAGCTGACTAATAAGCCATCTGCTAGGTTTTTATCGTCTTCAACAAGTAGCAGTGTCTGTTTCACAGGGTATCTCCAATATAAACGTTGTTGGTGGGCCCGCAAGAGTCATACTCCCGCCCATTCGGCCTACCATAGATTCTACAATAGTCAGTCCAAGTCCTAATCCGGCTTTACTCACAAACGGTTTTCTTAACTGTCTCCAGTCTTTATGCGTGAGTGACCCTTGGTCAATGACTTTAAATGTAATTCCATTACTTGCAGTTGTTACGTCGATCAAGACTGGCGCTACACCATATTTGACCGCGTTTCGAATCAAGTTATCAATACAAGTGCCGAGCCAATACACATTGAGCTTTGCAGCGACATCTTGATTGATCCTCAATTCAATATCTGCAGAAAATTCTTCCTCTACTTTAAATTCTAACCAATCTTTTACTGATGGTACCCAGCTGGTTGACAGAGGTTTGTTATCAGATTGCAAGTAATCCTTACTTGCTTCGGCTAATTGCCTTAATCTACGTGAATCTTCACACAATCTTCTGAACTCATCATAAACACTTTCAGGTAAACGCTCAAATTCTCGCCTAAAGCCTTCAACGGTTAGCGACAAACTTGCAATCGGTGTACGCAACTCATGAGTCAAAATCTGTAGAACGAGCATCCGGCTTTTCATTTCCTGACGCTTAGTGTTCCAGCGGTATATCGACCAACCTAACACCAGTAGAATGTTTGCGATTACCAGCACTACCATGCTGATACGTAGAATGTCGGAATGATCTTCTATATCCCAACAAATATTGCCACGCTGTACAAAACAGGTATTGCTTTCACTTGAAAGCGCATAGCTCAACCCTGCTTTACCGATGTTCGGGCGCCACGTTTTTGAATCAAAAACGTAGTATGCATCCCCTTTCTTTAGCCAAAGTTCACTTTGCTCAATGAACATATTCGCTCCCGATAGCAAAGCGGTAACACTTTCTGTGTTCATTTGCTGAATTCGGCCAAGTAATGTGTCCGAAGCTGCAGGCGGGCGCTCATTGATGTGCATGTATTTCTGAAGTGACTCAAACTTCTCTGGGAATTTCGTCGCATAACGGAATGCATATGTACCACCACCAGGGTGAATTAGCCCACTACGTGCAAACCAGCGGGTTGAAAGCTTGGTGCCTTTACAGACTGAACGAGTAAACACTAAAGGTTCAGTAATAAGTGGACTCAAAGGCAACTTTCCCGTACATGTTTGCGACAGTTTATAGAGTTTCTGAATATCTCTGAGTGGATATGCCGACGTTTGTGGCAGCATTGTGTCTGGTGTGATGAGACGTGTTGGGTATTCTGATTGGATAATTCGAATGTCGTACGACACTACCGCAGCACTATAGTCAAAAAGCCCGACAAAGTTATCGATCCTTTCTGGTAGTGAGTCGGCTTGAGCGCTCGCCGATAACAGGACGAAACCGCTCAAAAGATGTTTGAGTGCTTTAGCGAACAAAGTGAATAATCGTTAAATCAGTACGTTACAAAACTATAAATCATTCTCCCACAAATATACATGGATTATGTGATATCTAGGTCAATATTAGTTGAGTAGATATAAAAAAGGCTCGCATTAAGCGAGCCTATATAAATAATGCGTTTAATTACAGCGCTTTAGAAATTGCATCTACACTTTCTTTCGCATCACCAAACAGCATTTGAGTATTCTCTTTAAAGAATAATGGGTTTTGAACCCCAGCATAACCAGTATTCATTGAACGTTTGAACACAATAACATTCTGAGCATTCCACACTTCTAGCACTGGCATGCCCGCGATTGGGCTATTAGGATCTTCTAGTGCCGCTGGGTTAACCGTGTCGTTTGCACCGATAACAAGAACTGTATCAGTCTCAGGGAAATCATCATTGATTTCATCCATCTCTAGAACAATGTCGTATGGCACTTTTGCTTCCGCCAACAGAACGTTCATGTGACCCGGTAATCGACCGGCAACAGGGTGAATACCGAAGCGTACTTCAACCCCCTGAGCTCGTAGCTTCTCCGTAATTTCATGTACTGGGTATTGAGCTTGAGCAACCGCCATTCCATATCCAGGAGTAATAATTACAGACTTCGAACCCTTTAGCATCTCAGCGACTTCTTCCGCTGATGCTTCTCTGTGTTCGCCCTGCTCTTCATCGCCGTTTGAAACACTTACGTCTTGGCCAAAGCCACCCGCTATCACGCTGATGAAGGAGCGATTCATCGCTTTACACATAATGTAAGACAGAATTGCGCCAGATGAACCGACTAATGCCCCAGTTACGATGAGTAGATCGTTTGCAAGCATAAACCCAGCCGCTGCTGCTGCCCAGCCAGAGTATGAGTTAAGCATAGACACAACTACCGGCATGTCAGCGCCACCAATTGAGGCAACTAGGTGATACCCGAACACGAATGCGATAAGCGTCATGACAATCAACGCAAACATACTGCCATCAGCTTTAACAAAATAAGACAGTAAATAAGCCGAGACCAAAATCGCCGCTAAGTTCCATTTGTGTTTATGTGGAATGTTTAGCGCCGAAGAAGAGATGATTCCACGAAGCTTACCAAACGCTACAACAGAGCCGGTGAACGTAACCGCACCAATGAACACACCTAAGAACACTTCCACCAAATGGATTACGTGTTCTGCGTGGATATCCGCTGGGTTTACTGAAACCGCAGCAGGTGGATCGATATAGCTGTTATAACCAACAAGCACTGCGGCCATACCAACAAAGCTATGTAGTATCGCTACTAGCTCTGGCATTTCAGTCATTTCAACTTTTTTCGCGTAATGGATGCCAATACCGCCACCGATAACCATCGCAATAATGATCCAAACCACACCTTGTGAATCTGGGCCAAAAATAGTCGCTAATAGCGCAATGGCCATACCCGCGATGCCATAATAGTTACCTGAACGTGCCGACTCTTGCTTTGAAAGACCCGCTAAGCTCATGATAAAGAATACAGCAGCAACGATGTAAGCTGCTTGTACTAATCCTGCAGACATATGTTACTCCCTTAATCTTTACGGAACATTTCGAGCATTCGTTTGGTTACTGTAAAGCCACCAAAGATATTAATACTCGCAATTAAAACAGCGATAAACGAAAGAAAAGTGACAACGCCACTTCCTTGCCCTATCTGCAATAGTGCGCCGACAATAATAATTCCTGAGATTGCGTTAGTAACAGACATCAGCGGCGTATGCAGTGCATGGGTTACATTCCAAACTACGTAGTAACCAACCACACAAGCTAATACGAAAACCGTAAAGTGGCTTAAAAACGCAGCCGGTGCCACAGAAGCTACCCATGCAAAAGCGCTTATACCCGCAGCTACCGCTACAAGCTTTTTGATCGTAGATTTAGGCTCTTCTACCTTAGTCTCTGCTTGCTTTGGAGGCTCTGCTTTTGCCTGTGGTTGAGCAGAAACTTGTATCGGCGGAGCTGGCCAAGTAACTTCCCCTTCTTTAACGACCGTGACACCGCGCAATACAACATCTTCAAAATCGATATTAATATTGCCGTCTTTTTCTTTACACAGCAGTTTCAGTAGGTTGACGATATTGGTGGCATACAGCTGGGAAGATTGGGTAGGTAAACGACCGACCATATCGGTGTAACCGACAATTTTAACGCCGTTATCAGTGGTAATGACTTTATCGGCAACGGTGTACTCACAGTTACCACCGTTTGCAGCCGCTAAGTCAACAATGACCGAACCGGCTTTCATGCTGTCTACCATTTCTTTGGTAATTAGCTTTGGTGCTGGACGACCTGGGATCAAAGCTGTAGTGATAATGATATCTACGTCTTTAGCTTGCGCGGCGTACAACTCTTCCGCTTTCTTATTGAAAGCATCTGACATTTCTTTTGCATAGCCATCGCCGGCGCCCGTGTCTTCTTCGAAATCAACTTCTAAGAATTCTGCGCCCATAGATTGAACTTGTTCTTTCACTTCTGGACGGACATCAAAAGCCCTAACGATCGCACCCAAGCTACCTGCTGCACCAATGGCAGCAAGCCCTGCGACGCCAGCTCCAGCTACAAGAACTTTGGCTGGTGGAACCTTACCAGCAGCGGTGATTTGCCCCGTGAAGAAACGGCCAAACTCGTGAGCTGCTTCTACAACCGCACGATAACCTGCAATGTTTGCCATGGAAGACAAGGCATCTAACGCTTGCGCACGAGAAATTCGTGGTACCGCGTCCATAGCCATTACATTGATGTTTTTGCTAGAAAGTTGTTCCATCAATTCAGGGTTTTGCGCTGGCCAGATAAAACTAATAAGACTTGCACCCTCATTTAGCAATGCAATCTCATCGGTTTCACCATCCACGACAGGCGCATTCACTTTAAGAATTAGTTCCGAGTTCCAAACTTCTTCTTTAGTGACTATTTTTGCACCCGCCGTTTCATAGGCTGCGTTTTCAAAACTTGCAAGCTCACCGGCTTGCGATTCTATTGAGACTTCAAATCCCAACTTTATTAACTGCTCCACCGATTTTGGTGAGGCAGCCACTCGCGTTTCTCCAGCGAGTACTTCTCTAGGTACACCAATTTGCATAGCTATTCCTTGACTATTGGCACAATGACTACTCTGTTTTTATCGAACGGATGTTTTAACTTCAAGCACTTTGTAATAAAAATACTAAAAATCATTACATATAACCGTAAGTAATGATTGAATTAGTAATTTCAGGCCGTAAAAAAACAACATATGTCGCCAGCCTTACTGGTCTTACCAGATTAAAATATAGCGTTTGATAACAGACACTTACTAAAGCTTTTTATAAAAAAAGAGCCATCAGCATAAAGGCTAATGGCTCTGGTATTTATGATGTTAATCAAGTTGAGGGGCAACTAATTGAAAATGCTGTCACCCATTTGGTCAATCAACATTTGTGATTTTTTAAGCATAAGTTCGTCAGCGTCATCTTTGCTAGACAATACATCAGATCGAATAAATCGATGAGTTTTCAGTTCACCATCAATCTCTTTCGTAATTTGACCAGCTACCCGGTACTGACCACTTTCAGAAATAGAATTTTGGTAAATAAGACACCCTTTATATTCTACTGGTTCTATGACAGGTTCAGGCTTCGGTTCGGATTTGCCAAAAAGGCGTGAAAAAAGTCCCACTTATACTTTCCTCTATACTTCGTTTTTCTTTTGTATTAACGGCTTTTCAAACCACTCAAGTTCAACGTCATCGTCAAAACGCGGTTGACTGAAAACGATTGGTATATCGTCACTACGGTCTTTTCTGCGATCATCGATGATCATGATCTCCGCTGTTTCTACCGCTGTTTTGGTATATTGCTTGAGAATAACAAGACGAGTCTCAGGCAAAGCGGATAAAAAATCGATATCGTGGCGAATATAAATTGGCCTTAATTGGCTAAGCGCCAAGCAAGCTAAATCCGCCAATTGACCATGATCGTATTTATTAACATATTGGTCTTTGGCGAGCTCATGACCTACTAGGGTTTCCATATAGTTATGGACATCTACGCTAATCTGCATTCAAAGACTCCTTGTCAACACATCAACAACTAATTTCATGGTTAACTTACCCTGCCAAGTCAATGACAACAAGTTCACTTGGTCAAATTTGGGGCTAGTTACAATATGACTCTATTATTCATTCATTAGTTTAGCAAAAAGCTTGGCAATTCAGTAAATCAAAGTATCCTATTACTTGTATAGTATAAAAAAAGTCGTCTACTACGACATGGAAAAAAATTTCATCAATGTCTCCATCAATTATCACGTCAAATTGGTTTAGATTTTCATTCCCATTGTTGCTAGCTGCAGTACTTGGGTTTGGAATGAATAACGTGATTTCAGTAACTCAAGCAAACCTTGGTATCGCAATGAACCTGCCTACGGTTCTTTTCCTTACTGCGATCATATTAGGACATACGTTCAACCAGAGTCGATGCTCAATGGTCGCTCTAGCAATGCTCATCACCTACAGCTTGATTCAGTATCGATTGCAAACCTCATTATCAACGGGCACAACATTGCTAGAGCTGTCCTTAATGAGTGTGCTACTCCCCATTGCCTGCTTACTTACATACGCATTCAAAGATTCAAACATTCTAACATTCTAACATTCTAACACGCACTTTTATCTACTATTGTGCAGTACTATTGATGTTCATCGCGTGGTCGTATCTTATTCTCCAACACTTTGCCTCTGGCGGGTTTGATAACTTTATCGATGATTTACTGTTCTCGGTACCTCAGGTCTCTAAGCTTCCTTTTGTGTTGGTACTCTATCTGATCGCATTATCTGGTATCACCGCGATTCTCGTACTCAAAAATAATCGTATCGCCGACGTGGTTGTTTATTCAGCGATTGTCACGGCTAGTTGTACATTTATCTTCTTCCACGTTCCTTATGTTTCAAGCACCATGTTCAGCCTTTCCGGTGTATTACTGCTGGTTTACCTTGTTTCGGCGAGCCACGAACTTGCGTTTAACGACAGTCTAACTGGCATTCCTGGTCGCCATGCACTTGAAATGGATCTCAAACACTTGGGACGTAAATACAGTATCGCAATGCTAGACGTAGACCATTTTAAATCGTTTAACGACACGTACGGACACGACACAGGAGACGATGTGTTGAAATTAGTCGCAAGTCGCTTAGCACTTATTACTGGGCGAGCCAAAGTGTACCGTTATGGGGGCGAAGAGTTTACCGCGATATTTAAAGGTAAGTATGTTGATGAAGTATTAGATCATTTAGAACTACTTCGAGTTGATATTGAAGAGTATGAAATGTCGCTGCGTAACATCGCTTCTAGACCAAAAAGTGATGTTGATGGGACTAAAAAACGCGGTAAAGCTAAGAAAACAGATACCGTCAACATTACCATCAGTATCGGTGTGGCTGATTCCACAACTGACAACAAACCGGAGTCAGTGATCAAAGCCGCAGATAAAGCGCTCTATAAAGCGAAGCAAACCGGACGAAATAAGGTAGCGTATTAGGATTAGTTGTACTAGCTCAGTCCTGATTGAAGAATAGAACGATACTTCCGCCTTTTAGGGCGCTACCATAATTGAAGTTGAGGCCGATACCTATGTTTTCTATCCATTCGGATTCAAACGGCGGCGTCATGAGCCAACCCACTGCGGCTTCATAATAGTAATGAGTACCAAATGGATCTGCAGTATCAGCCCCAAGATCGATCCGCCTTAAACTACTGTAAACAGACTGTACAGCCCTTCCCCAGCGGTCAAAATTGTACTTAGCGGTCACCTCATTTGCGATGTACCACCCCTCAGGATTGCCGACATCACCATGGTTGGCTTCTCCCCAACCATAGCCATAAAAATAGTGCCAAGTAGAGTTGACGTTCCAAGAACCCCAGTCTTTGTCTTTATGATATTTAAGCTTTATGGACGGTTCGTAAATATTGGCCCAAGCATTCGTATTGACCAAGACACCATCAATTGCAGGTTTAATTGAGTTAAAGAAATCACTCTTATAATCGAAGTCATTCTTGTAGTACATCAGGTGTGTACCTAATGAAGGCGTTAGCGACCAGCTCTCAGTAATTTGGTATTGATATCGATAGGCGACGTAACCGGAAAGCACCGTGTCTTTTTGCTGATCGGAGAATTCTGTTCCAAGAACTTCAACATTTTGCTCTGAGACAAACGCGGCAAGTCGAGTAACTAAAAAGTGTTTATGAGTTGCACCTTCTTCACTCAACTCAAACGTTATTGGTAGCGTACTGACCGTAATTTGCTTACGTAAACTTAGCGATTCATCAGAGCCTATTTGTTCATTTTCTAGGTTAAACCATTCATTAGGGTCAAAATCATGAATACCGAATGTTACAACGTCACTATCCATTAAGATGACAGCTGCCGAGAAGGTTTTTTCAAGGTGTTTTTCAAAAGCAGGAGAACCCTGCGCCCAAGCAGGGTGAACAATTAGGCTAGACGTCAACACTATAGCGGTGGTGCTACCCTTGAAGCGCATTTATCCCTCATTAATATGCAATTGAAACAACTAACGCCTTGGATTCTAACCCAAATTCAATTCTGAAATAAGAGATTTGTTTACCTAATCATCACTACTGATTAGACTGAATCACTTATCACAAAACAGTTGCGCCCTTGGTGTTTCGCTTTGTACAGCGCTTCATCTGCATAGTTGTAGACGTCACTTATGCTCTCTTTTCCGGTAGGGACAAAACCACACACACCCTGTGACACCGTCACGTAACCCAACCCTTGGTTGTAGTCATGTGGATAATGCATATCCTTCATAGCTACTAGTATACGGTCTGCCGCCATTTCTGCTGCCTCTCGGTCGGTATGACTGAGGATAACTACAAACTCTTCACCACCGTACCGTCCAACATACTCACCACTTCGCCCAAATAAATTTTTCGTAACTTCAGCCAATGCAATCAAACATTTATCGCCTTCAATATGACCGTAGTTATCATTAAAAGGTTTGAAGTTGTCGACATCGAGTAAGATTAACGACATAGGCAATTTGTGCCGACCATGCCAGCTGAGCATTTCGGCTAATTTCTCATCCATAAATCGACGATTGAAGAGTTTCGTTAACCCATCTTCATTGACTTGTTGCTGCAGTGCATCATTAAGCTCTTCGAGTTTTGCGGAAGCGCGTTTGAGTTCTCGCCTCATGTGGGCAATACGCTGCATTGCAATGAGCTTTGAGTTGAGTACGAGCTTATCGACAGGTTTAGTAAGATAGTCATCTCCACCAGCATCAATCGCTTTCGCAATCATGCTTGGTTCTTCATGGCTACTAAGAAAAATAATAGGAATCCAATCTGGATAAAGGCGGCGGATTTCTTGAGAAACTTCAAAGCCGTTCATATCCGGCATTGTAATATCAAGCAGAACCAGTTCTGGATCAAACTGGCTGTAGATGTCTAACGCTTCACGACCACTTCCTACGGACTCAACCATATGGCCCAATTGTTTAAGCCTGATAGCAAGTTGCATCCGATCCATTTGAACATCATCGACAAGTAATATCCTCATAGAGGAACCATTAACCGACATATTTGCTCCTATTAAATTGCTCTCATATGACTTATAGCACTTCATTCACTATATTTCACGAGTTAATTGATAGAGTTATGTGGACTTGATACCATATCCAACTAGCATTACGTTTTTATATAAAGAGATAAAGTCATGTCTGACGAACAACAAGTTGAACAACAGAAAGTCGACTTAGCAACTGTTTCACCTGAGCTACGCCAGGTTATCGAGTTTGACCAAGTACCAGAAGCGATGCACTTTATGGTGACTTCTATTCACGAAGTATCAGAAGAAGCGGTTCGTGAAGCATGGGATTCATTGCCAGCAAGTGCTCAAAATGTGTTAGATAACTTTGAACAGTTTCACGCACTCATTTCAGTAAGCCAAGCTTTTGCAGGTGTGAACGTAATGGAAGAGTTTCCTACCCTACAGTTGCCTGAAGGTATGACGGACGAAGATAAAGAAGCTTACCGCTCTACATTACTTGACCAAGTACTACACAACTGTGTGAAAGATATGGTCAAGCAGATCAAGAAAGCTCGCCGAGACGCAATTTTAAAGAAAGATTTCAAAGAAGTTTTCTTAAAATAATGTGCCTATGCATTATCACATAATGTATAAAGTCGCACCGTTTGGTGCGACTTTTTTATTCTGGCCCTTAAAACACATCGGGCCAAAGCTTAGATAACTCTAAATGCTCTTCAATCGCGTCAGCAATACGCTCAATGGCTTGTTCATTGCGCTGTTGGTGATCGAATGTCTCGATATCTTTAACACCAGCCCACTCACTAACCAACCTAACAACTTCTTGATTGTCGAAGAATCCATGTAAATAGGTGCCTAGGATTTGTTTACAATCTGACACGGCTCCGTCTGGTGTGCCATTGGTCAGTTGAATTGGAGATGTGTTATTCGTTTTAGTGCGGCCTACATGAATTTCGTAACCAGAAACTAAAATGCTTTCACTGTTGAACGTAAACATACCTTCAACATTGGATAAACGTTTTTCCCCAGTAAGCACGGTTGTTACCGGCAGCAAACCTAAACCATCCGAAGCCCCTGCAACACCCTCAACACCATCAGGGTCAGAAATAGACTCTCCGAGCATTTGGTATCCACCGCATATACCGATCACCTTACCGCCATAGCGTAAGTGCTTTAAGATATCATTATCCCAACCTTGCCGGCGTAGGTACTCTAAATCAGAGCGAACAGACTTCGTCCCTGGCAAGATGATGATATCCGCATTGTCTAATCGCTCACCTTTACCGACATAGCGAAAGTTGATTTGAGGATGCAAACGAAGTGCATCAAAATCTGTATGATTGCTGATTCTCGTAAACACAGGCACGACTACATTAAGTTTTGCTTGTTCATCTACATTTTGAACAGCAGAAATAGCGTCTTCAGCATCTAAATTAAACCCATGCAAATATGGAAGTACGCCAATCACAGGCTTACCCGTTTTAGCCTCCAACCAATCCAAGCCCGATTGCAACAGTCCGATATCTCCACGAAAGCGATTAATGACAAAGCCTTTCACTCTGTTTTGTTCAGACTCAGAGAGTAACTCTAAGGTGCCATACAGGTGAGCAAACACACCACCACGATCAATATCCGCAACGATGATAACGGGTACATCTGCTTCTTCGGCAAACCCCATGTTCGCAATGTCGTTTGCTCTCAGGTTTATTTCCGCTGAGCTCCCTGCTCCCTCTATCACCACGCTTTGATATTCTTCGTCGAGCCTTGTATATGAGTCCATCACTGTGTTTAACGCCACTTTTTTGTAGTCATGGTAACTCTGCGCTTCCATATCAGTAATGGCTTTACCTTGCAGTATGACTTGCGCCCCGGTGTCAGAGCATGGCTTGAGCAGCACTGGATTCATGTGAACAGTTGGTTCAACACAACAAGCCTGCGCCTGCACTGCCTGTGCACGTCCAATCTCGCCGCCGTCTTTTGTGACCGCACTATTCAACGCCATATTCTGCGGTTTAAAAGGGGCGACCTTTATCCCTTTTCTGTACAACACGCGGCATAACCCTGCCACCAAAACGCTCTTTCCAGCATCTGAAGTGGTGCCTTGTACCATCAAGGGTGAAATTTTTTTAATCATTAGAGTTTACCAATCTCGTGTTTTGCAGATTTATGCTAATAGAAGCGCTTTAATAACGAGAATTATATCAAGCCCAAAAACGAATTGTTGAGCTTATTCATAGCGTCGCACGTTGTAATCATTGGTCTTACTCGAGTTTTTTGTCTCTTCGTCACGACAATAAGTGAACGGAAAATGAATGTCTTAATCAGTATTAGTTCAATTTGGCAGTGCTTTAATACAACCATCGAAACGAACACAGTCATAAGGACAAACACCATGAAAAAAACAATCATTGCTACAGCCGCGGCACTAGTTCTTCTTCCAACACTTGCACTAGCCGGCAACGACAACCACAAACAAGAGTCTGTTATTAAGTTTAACGGCCCGGTAGATGTTGTCACTGTGCAGTCGTTACTTGAAGATACCAGTATGTTCACAGAACGTGATGTAGTAGTAGAAGGAACGCTAGTAAGACAGGTGCGCAAAGATACGTTCATCTTCAGCGATGGCCAAGCAGAGATCCAAGTCGAGTTAGACGATGATATCCACTTAGATACTGCGCTAGACACTACGACAAAATTGCGATTATTTGGCGAATATGAGGGTGGAAATACGCCAGAAATCGAAGTAGACCACATTCAAGTCATGTAAATAGTTGAAAGACTGATAAGTAACAGCAACAATTGATAGTATTAATGGCCTGCATTTTGCAGGCCTTTTTGCAATACGTCAAAATACTATCGATACACATAGACTTCGGAGTGTCCATGTTTCGTAAAATTCCAGCTGTAGGGCTGTTTAGCTTATCGCTTTTATTACCGCTATCTGCTCAAGCTAACAACTTCAATTACAATTACTTTGAAGTGAGGACTTCTTTCTCTCCTGAGGTCGTAGGTGCAGAGTTCAGCACATTCCTAACAGAAAACTCACACGTTGTTGCACGAGTTGACTCACAATTTGATAGCGACTGGGATGCTGCTGTAGGGGTGGGTTTCAACGGGCCAGTAGGTCAATTCGCTGATGTTTATGGGCAATTCCTTGTGCACCATATTAACTATACAGAGCGAGGTTCTAACGATACCGATATTGAAGCAGAGTTCAATATCGGAGGGCGTTTGTGGCTAGCAGAACAACTTGAGCTTACAGCTCGACTAGGTAAACTCGGGGATAGTTCTGTGTTTCATGCAGGAGCGCGCTTCCACTCAACTCAGCAACTTTCTCTTTCTGCTGAAGCTCGTAACAATGGTATCCACGGCCCTCAAATTACGATGTCTGTTCGTTTTCAATACTGAGCATTGTTTTTGCCTGTAATGCAAAGCCATCAATATAGCTATCTGATGGCTCTTTTATGCTCTTACGATTAGTCGCCTAGGGACCAGCTCGACCCCTGGCACATAGCGTTTAGATGCCGCATTAAGCGCAAGCGCTAACGCGCTATCAGCGATAACTTCAAATTGCTGCGGTAAAGAGTTGATCTTTATAGGCAGAAAGTCCAACAAACGGTTATCACCAAACGTAGCCAGTTTTACTCGCCCCATAAGTTCGGGTTTCTCCGACAATACGTCCAATACACCTTCAAGCAAAGTATATGATGTGGTGATGAGCGCATCTGGAATTTCGCCGTCTTCTACCCAACAAGAAAACAGTGCTTTTCCTTCTTCACGGTTAAAATGATTGCCATACGCCACTTTATGTAGTTTTCCTGCCTGCTGTACCGCAGATTCAAACCCGAGCTCTCGTTCCTTTGAAATCGTCAGCTCAGGAAGCGCACCAATTAGCCCGACACTAGTGACGCTGTCACGCATCAGCGACTGAGTCAAATCGTTCGCAGCACCAAAGTCTTCGCTAATCACACAGGAAAAATGTTCATCATCTAAAGGGCGGTCAATGGCAATAACAGGTGTACCTGATTTTTGCATCGTTAGGTAAAATTCGCTCCCTTCCGGGATCGCACTAGCAACAAATAATGCATCTATTCTTCGGCTAACCAACGCATGAGCAACCGTCTTTTCTGTTTCCGGGTCATCATCCGAGCAAGCAATTAAAATTTGGTAACCTGCTGAACGTGAGTTCTGCTCTAACAACTTTGCTAAACGCGCGTAACTGGTGTTTTCCAGATCGGGAATGATTAAGCCAAAAGAGCGACTTTGCCCTGCTCTCAAAGCACTTGCGGCATGGTCGGGTTTGTAGTCATGCGCTTCTACCACGGCCATTACTTTTTGCTGAGTTTTCTCGCTGATTCTATATTTCTGAGCTTTACCATTAATGACATAGCTTGCCGTAGTTTTGGATACTCCAGCAAGTTTCGCTATTTCATCTAGTGTCATATCAACAGCCTTAATCTGTGCAGTGGATCATAATTAGCCACTCGTGATCATTCTAATATTTGCATTATATGCTGAATCCATTCAGCATAAAAGCTGAAAGGATTCAGCAAGCGTTATTTGTGAACTGAAACAAGAGATATCACTCATAGCTGTGTTTTGTTTTATGAATAATGATTTTTGAATTTTTTTTGCCCTTTTGCTGAAACGATTCAGCAAAATATCAATTGGCGTTTCCGAATAAACAGAGGTAAGCATGCTTACACTAAAAGAATCAGACATTACATTGAACCAAGCTTTCGATAACAAGACGAAAGCGATAGAGAGCATTGCCCAACAGTTAAGCTCATCTGAACTTGTGGCGAGTGGTTATGTACAAGGAATGCTTCAACGCGAACAGCAAAACTCAACCTACTTAGGTAATGGCATCGCGATTCCACACGGCACCACCGACACTCGCGATTTAGTCAATAAGACCGGTGTAGCAATCCACCACTACCCTAAAGGTGTTGAATGGGGAGATGGAAACACCGTTTATGTAGCGATTGGTATTGCCGCTAAATCCGATGAGCATTTGTCGATTTTGAAACAGCTAACTAAAGTCCTTGCATCAGATGGCGTCGAATCAAAGCTTAAAAGCGCGAATACTAAACAAGACATCATCGCCGTATTAACCGGGCAAGCTCAGCTTGAATTCGATTTTGATGCATCTCTAATCCAAACGCTTTTCCCTGCAAGCGACATGCTTCAGATGTGTGCGGTAGCCGGTGGATTACTAAAAAATAGTGGCAATGCCGGTGCTGAGTTTGTCGCAGATATCATCACTAAGTCACCAACCAGCTTAGGTAAAGGGTTATGGCTTGCTAGTTCAAACAGTTCGGTTTCACGTACGGGGATGTCCGTTGTTACTACTGCCAACGACTGTCAATACGAAGGACAGCCAGTTAAAGGGCTTATTGCTTTTGCTGCCTGTAATGACAGCCACTTACCGGCCCTAAATAAATTAACTACTCTCATTGCGCAAGGTAAACAAAGCGTCTTACTGGATTCAACTCCAGAACAGCTTATCTCTCTATTTAAGTCTGAGCAGTTACAAGCAGATGTTAGCTCTTCAGACCAAGCAAATAGCGCTGGAAATACTGCCGTATTTGCGATCAAAAACGCCCACGGACTGCACGCCCGTCCAGGTGCAATGTTGGTAGCAGAAGCTAAGAAGTTTGAAAGTGATATTCGTGTATCTAACTTGGACTCCGAAAGTAGCCCTGTTAACGCCAAAAGCCTAATGAAAGTAATCGCTCTTGGTGTAAAACACGGTCATAAACTTCAGTTTTCCGCGATAGGTTCAGATGCTGAACAAGCCTTGGTCGCAATTGGTAAAGTAATCGAATCAGGCCTTGGTGAGGGTTAATTCAATGACGAATAAAGTTGTTACTATCACCCTAAATCCAGCACTCGACCTTACAGGAAGCCTATCAAGGCTGAATATCGGAGAAGTAAGCCTAGTAGAATCTAGTGACTTTCACGCAGCAGGCAAGGGGGTCAACGTAGCGCAAGTACTTTCCGACCTAGGTGCCGAAGTCACCGTTACCGGTTTTCTAGGCCAAGATAACCAAGAACTGTTTACCAAACTGTTCAATGAAATGAATGCGATTGACGCATTCGTTCGAGTTGAAGGATCGACGCGTATCAATGTCAAACTGGTTGAGCAAAATGGTTCAGTAAGCGACATCAACTTCCCGGGAATGAACGTAAGTGCGCAAGCCATCGAAGATTTCGATAAACAGCTTAATGCGTTGATGCAAGACCACGACTTCTTCGTGTTAGCTGGCAGCGCTCCAAAAGGCGTCACGACTGAGCATATCAATGGATGGATTCACACACTAAGGTCGGCTGGAAAGAAAGTCATCTTCGACAGTAGCCGTAATGCACTTGTTGAAGGAGTGAAAGCGAAACCTTGGATGATAAAACCCAATGAACATGAACTCTCTGATTTAGTGGGTTCCCCACTCCATAGCCGGCAGGACTGCCTGAATGCCGCAAACACTCTAACCCAAAGTGGCATAGATAATATTGTCGTTTCTATGGGCGAGCATGGTGTGACTTGGCTTGCTGACAACATTCACCTCAGTGCTAAACCGCCAAGAATGGACGTTGTAAGCACCGTCGGTGCCGGTGACACGCTGGTAGCTGGCTTTTGCTGGGGTCAAATGCAATCAATGCCAGCTAAGGAACTACTTAGCTTCGCTACAGCCTTGTCGGCTCATGCAGTTGAACAAATCGGCGTTGGTGCAAAATCAACAGCGCGTATCAAACAAATACAACAACAAGTAGAGCTTATATCGCTATCTACAGAAGAAACAAATCAGGACTAAAGGTATAGACTATGAAAATTGCGATTATTACTGCATGCCCGAGCGGCGTTGCAAACAGCATCATCGCAGCAGGTTTACTTGAACAGGCTGCACAATCTCTTCAATGGAATGCTTCTGTAGAGCGTCAATCTAGTGTTATTGACTCCCCACCACTGACTCAGGAACAAATTGATGAAGCGGACGTGATCGTTATAGCTGCAAACGCTAACATTAACGACAGTCGCTTCATTGGTAAAAAAGTGTACCGCTCTGAGATCAATACCTGTATTGACGACCCTAAGTCGTACCTAGAGAACGCGGTTAAAAGCGCACAAGTACTATCAGAATCAATAGAGTCGCACTCCACAGAACCAACATTAGAGAAAACCACTAACATTGTCGCTATCACCGCTTGTCCAACAGGCGTCGCGCATACATTCATGGCTGCTGAAGCGTTAGAAGAAGAGGCAAAACGTCTTGGCCATCAGATTAAAGTTGAAACACGCGGTTCTGTTGGCGCCAAAAACCAACTGACAGAACAAGATATTGCGCAAGCCGATCTGGTTATCATTGCTGCCGACATTGAAGTGCCACTAGATCGCTTTAACGGCAAAAAACTTTACAAGACCAGTACAGGCCTAGCCCTAAAGAAAACTGAGCAAGAGATCAATGCAGCATTCGACTCTGCCACTGTCTTTACAAGTTCAGCGGAATCACAGCCTGCATCAGAAGAGAAGAAAGGTGTCTACAAACACCTTATGACAGGTGTATCACATATGCTACCAGTCGTGGTAGCTGGTGGCTTGATTATCGCCCTATCCTTCGTGTTTGGTATCGAAGCGTTTAAAGAAGAAGGCACACTAGCAGCAGCGTTAATGACCATTGGCGGTGGCTCTGCATTTGCTTTAATGATTCCGGTACTGGCCGGTTTTATTGCGTTTTCTATCGCTGACCGTCCAGGTCTAGCCCCTGGCCTCATTGGCGGTATGCTCGCAAGCTCAACTGGCGCGGGCTTCCTCGGTGGTATTGCAGCAGGCTTTATCGCAGGTTACTCGGCAAAACTTATCGCCGACAAAGTACAACTTCCTCAATCCATGGAAGCATTGAAACCAATCTTGATCATTCCATTTATTGCCAGCCTTATTACTGGCCTAGTGATGATCTACATTGTTGGTGGACCTGTATCTGGCATCATGTCAGCAATGACAGATTTCCTTAACAACATGGGCACATCAAATGCTGTGTTATTAGGCATTATTCTAGGTGCTATGATGTGTTTCGATTTGGGTGGTCCAGTAAACAAAGCCGCATACACGTTCGGCGTTGGTCTATTAGCGTCGCAAACATACGCACCAATGGCCGCAATCATGGCTGCGGGCATGGTTCCAGCACTTGGTATGGGCCTAGCAACATTCCTGGCAAAGGACAAGTTTGAAGCGGGCGAACGCGAAGCAGGTAAAGCCTCTTTCGTACTAGGTCTATGTTTTATTTCAGAAGGTGCTATCCCATTTGCAGCGAAGGATCCGATGCGCGTGATCCCTACTTGTATGATTGGCGGTGCATTAACTGGTGCGCTATCAATGTTGTTTGGTGCGCAATTGATGGCACCTCACGGTGGCCTATTTGTTCTACTGATTCCAAATGCAATCAGCCCTGTATTGATGTATCTAGTGGCTATTGCAGCAGGTACAGCGGTAACTGGCTTTAGTTACGCATTCCTGAAATCTAAGCAAGATACTCAATCTCGCAGTACGGCTACAGCATAATCCCCCACAACCTGTAGTAACTTGTACTCAAAGGGCTTCCATTTGGAAGCCCTTTTCTTATAACGATCGTGAACGATCTTAATCTACTGATATTCCACTTAAATCACAGATACAAAAGTGTGAGATTGGTACAATAAACGACTTGTTAACTTTGCCAATCATCCTATGAACCGTCGAATCCCTCGCTTTATTGCTCAATTTGCTTTGGTATTCATCGCGCTTTCTGTCGTCCCTACTATCTATTTCACCACAGAGCTGAACAAAGTTGACTCCATCGCCAAAGACAAAGTAAGCAGCCAAACTCAAGCACAAATAGAGTTCACATTGAATGCGCTGAAATCGACCACTAACAATATTCGACGTTCAATCGGTATATTGGCACGTAACGGCTTACTCTATAATACAATAACGAAGCCGAATAATTACAACATTGAAGCGCTACAAGACCTTTGGATTCTAACGGCAAAAACCCAAGGCTATTATTCACTGCTCAAATTAGTAGATGCGCAAGGCAATGAAATTGTTCGCATCAATCAACGTGGCTCGAGTATCGAAATTGTCGCTAAGGATCATCTGAACAACGACTCGCAACAGGACTATTTTCAGAAAGCTCAACTTCTTGCCCCGAAAACCGTCGAGGCCTACAGCAGCAGTAATGATCGCACTGAAAATTCAGGCTTCACAAGCCTTGCTGAACGAGTCACTTCACCCATTGATATCGGTGGTGAACGTTTAGGCTACTTTGTAGCCGACATTAATGTTGATGCTATCTTCAAGGCGCTCACCTACGCCGGTACAGCAACCAATCGTCCTGATATGTTAGATGCCAGCGGCTATTATATTCGCAGCAATAACCCAGACATACAGAACTCAAGTGATACAGATGTTCATCTCAGTGACATCAACCCAGCGGTATGGAAACACGTACAAAGCGCCGACTCAGGGGCTATTTACAATGCTGGGAACTGGTGGGCATTTCAAAAGCTAAAACTGCCAGTGAACACCATCACTGAAAAGCTAATCCTATTAATTGTTGTCCCCGAGTCCTACATTGACGCATTAAAGTCAGACGAAATCACCGACCTCGCCATCCTCGCCATCCTCGCCAGCACCACCTACTTACTGATTTTCTTTTTGTCGGTGGTGTTTATGGCTTGGCACATCAACCACGAAAAAAACAGCATTGAGAGCCAAATCGCTCGCGCTGCGATGAATGGCATGTCTGCGGTTGTGATCACCGATAAAAACAACCGCATTGTACAAGTTAACCAAGAGTTCACGCGCTTGAGCGGTTATACATTGGAACAAGTAAAAGGCAAACGGCCCTCTCTATTTGCGTCTGGCAAGCATAGGCAAGAGTTTTACATGAACATGTGGAAAACACTGACTAGCGAAGGGATGTGGGAAGGTGAAGTCACCAATAAGCGCAAAGACGGCTCGTACATTACAGAAATTCTAAGAATTCAAACCGTCACCGATCGAAATGGTGACATTCAGTTTTACGTGGCTTCCTTTGTTGATATCACTCACCGTAAAGAGCTCGAGAATCGGCTACGTGAACTAAGCGAGCGCGATGCATTAAGTAAGTTGTGGAACCGTCGTAAGTTCGACATCGAGCTAAAAAATGAGTGTCGATTGGTTGATCGTTACCCTGAGACTAATCACTCCTGCCTCGCCGTATTGGACATTGACCACTTCAAACGGATAAACGATGCGTTGGGTCATGATGAGGGAGACCGTGTTATTCAATCTGTAGCGAAATCGCTGCTCGGTGAAATCCGTGACACCGATTTCTTAGCCCGTATTGGTGGTGAAGAATATGCGCTAATTATGCCCCATACCCATTTAGACGAAGCGGAGATCGTTCTTAATCGTTTAAGAACCTCTGTCTATCTTGCCCACAATGAGCAAGTATCAATTAGCGGCGGTGTTACCGATATTAAGTCCTCAGTACAAGAATCTTATAAGCGTGCTGACGTCGCGCTATACCAATCCAAAACATCTGGTCGAAATTGCATATCGACTTTTTCAAGCGCTCAAATAATCCTTAATGCACCAAATCGAGCCATCCCATTCTCTCGTTTGGTGCAATTCAACCCACTAGTTCTCTCCCACCCCAGTAAACTCAACGAAAATGGTTCTGGCCTATTTTTTGAAGTTTCATTTAGTGAAAATTTTTATAACGCTGCAATGAGCACCTTAAGTGATCAATAAAATGCACAAAGACAGGGAGAATGTCGATGCAAGATACACTAACCGTCGTTTTAGCTGGAGGAATGGGCTCTCGCCTCAGTCCGCTGACAGATAACCGCGCTAAGCCTGCCGTTCCATTTGGAGGTAAGTATCGAATCATCGATTTTACCTTAACCAATTGTTTGCACTCAGGGTTAAGACAAATTCTAGTATTGACCCAATATAAATCTCATTCACTGCAGAAGCACTTGCGTGATGGTTGGTCTATTTTCAACCCAGAGCTTGGTGAATACATTTCCGTTATACCTCCTCAAATGCGTAAAGGCGGAAAGTGGTACGAAGGAACTGCCGATGCGATTTACCACAACTTGTGGCTCCTATCACGCAGTAATGCCGAATACGTTGTTGTACTCTCTGGCGATCATATCTACCGAATGGATTATGCGTCGATGTTAGAAGAGCACAAACAAAACGGTGCTTCATTGACGGTTGCCTGTATGGACGTTCCCAAACAAGACGCTTCTGAGTTTGGCGTAATGGCAACCGACGAGCAAAAACGCGTCATTTCGTTCGTCGAAAAACCAGAAAGCCCACCCGCGATGCCACATAACCCAGAGCGCAGTTTAGTCTCAATGGGTATCTATATCTTCAACATGTCTACGCTGACACAAGCACTTATCGAAGATTCTGAGAACCCTTATTCGAGCCACGACTTCGGTAAGGACATTATTCCTAAATTGATCGACCAACAGTCGGTCTACGCTTACGAATTTGGCAATGACAAAGGACGAGTAGCTAAAGACTGTTATTGGCGAGACGTGGGGACTATCGATTCATTCTATCAAACAAACATGGACCTGCTCGAACCAGTCCCACCTATGAACTTGTATCAACCCAATTGGCCAATACGAACCTATGAGGCTCAGTTCCCTCCGGCACGCACTGTGTCTTCTGCTACCGGAAATGAAGGCATATTTATCAATTCTATTATTGCCAACGGCGTAGTTAACTCAGGCGGATCGGTTCAACACTCGATCATCTCATCTAACGTTAGAATTCACGACAGTGCCACGGTCACCGACAGTATTTTGTTTGATGAAGTCGAAATTGGTGAAGGTTGCATCATTGCCAATTGCATCGTCGATAAACACGTTAGTATTCCACCGAATACAACAATTGGGATTGATAGGCTGGAAGACCAAAAGCGTTTTCATATTTCAGAAAAAGGCATAGTTGTTATACCAGAGAGCTATCAGTTTTAAAGTTAACCCCGGCTAAATAGTTACATTGTAACTATGAATGATTTTATTTAAATACAAAAGCTTAACAAAGTTTTTAATTCTCAAAGGATGAAAAACAGGCCTTAGTCGGACGACTATGGCCTGCTCTTAATTGCGTTAACAATCTATCTTACGCACCACAGTAAAGGTTATGGACAAGTCACTTCATCCCAGAACCAATTCGACTGCGTTGGTGTTTCCCAGCTACCAGGGTTGTTTTTCGCCGTAAAACATTTGTCGTTGTACGAGTACGTTTCACCATTCTTTGGCTGAGTCGCACCAGGCTCAAATGCAGTAACGGTGTCAGAAGAACCCCCGTTGTCACCTCCACCTGTATTTCCGCCGTTATCTCCTCCACCCGTATTCCCAGATGAAATATCGCCGATTGGCAGGTCGGGTTGCTCAAACCTAAATGCGTAGTCAACACCATTTATGCTAACGGTGTAGTTAGCAGGGCCAGAAATCGGCAAGTAATACACCATATCAAGCTCATAGGTACCACCATTCGGAAGGTCTTTCCATGATGGCAATGAGAAAGCGACTCTGTGCATTGGTCCGTCCAGGCCACCAATGTTATCTGCGCGTGAGTGCCCTGACGCGATTACGGAAAGGCCGCCACCAGATTGATCTTTTGCGTTGTCCGGCGCTGATACAGGGATATCGAACTGGAATTCAGTTCCTCCAGGTAGCGCTTGACCCGTATTATTGGTAAAGGTCACTTTTGGATTAATTGGGTAGTTCTGATCGCCCACTTTGAATCCACCAACGGTGACGGTGATATCTAACGCTTCAGCAGGAATAGCGCCGGTCGCCACTTTGTTACCATATGGCGTTGCCGACTTAAACTTCTCGTAAATGGCTTTGGTCATAGTGTTACCCATGTGATATTCACCATTGCCCGAATTACATGCCTGTTCAGACTCATCGACTCCAGTTCGGTTGCCCGCTGAATCGAGCGTATAACAGTTGTAGTCACCCGCAAGTTCCCAGAACATGATGCCACCAATTTCTTTATCGATGACATAGTCGGCCTTCACGTTGATAGACGCTTTATCTTCTGTTGATAAGAATACACTTTTCTCTGCATTCCATAGCCAAGGAGCCACAGCCACACTATCGTAGTTGCGCGTATAGGTACCCACAATTGGGTTGGTTACAGGATCTAAATTGTAAGCGGCTGCATAAGAACCCCAAATGCCTTTCTCAAGGTTTTTCGCATGCCACATTGGGTTAGAGCCAGCCCCCATTTCCCTGCCTTCAGGATCCTTATCGTGCCACATGTTGTCGATACCCATAGCACCGTAACCACAGTTATTCTTTTCCCCTTCACCGGTACCAGCTGCACATTCGTTTTGATTTGGTAATGGTGCGCGCCCCCACAAACCATTTTCACCACCCGTCACGTTTTGCCAGCCGCGTGTGTAGTAAGGCACACCAATGTTGATACGCCCTGCTGGCATCGAGCCACGGAAATAGTGATACGCCCAATCCGTATTCAGATAACCGATTCCGCCATAAGCGGCTGTGCCATATACGTTCCACTGGGCTAACTCAGAGTCCTTACCAGTATCAAACAACGCAGCGTTATGTCCCACATGGTCGTTCCAAGCACCATGTAAGTCGTAAGACATGATGTTGACGTAATCGAGATACTTGGTCACATCGAACGTTTCCATACCACGGAGCAAGTAACCTGAAGAAGGCGCCGCTATCGTCAGCATGTAGTGAATCCCATCTTGCTCAGAAGCTCGATCTACTTTTTCACGTAGAACTTTCATTAGCTCTTGGTAAGATGCCCATAGATATTTACGGCGTGGTTCCATAAAGTCTTTATCGTATGGGTTACCCGCACCCGCCATTGAAGTTGGGTATTCGTAGTCGATGTCTAATCCATCAAATTTGTAGTGGCGCATCATTTCAACGGCTGAGGCGGCGAATGTTTCGATGCCTTGGTGGTTGATAGAACCGTCTGCATTAGTGGTCATGGTATAAAAGCCACCATCTGCAACTCTAGTACCATCACTGGCAAAATGACCGCCTGTTTCAGCCCAGCCACCGATCGAAATCAGCGTTTTAACACCATGCTTTTGTTTGGCAGTCGCCAATGCACCAAAATGCCCTTTGAAACCAAGTGCCGGATCGACTTCCACTCCAGGCCACTCTTTTCCTACTGCCGCATTCTCTGGATCATTCACATCACCGATGTTGGCTTTACCGTTAGCCCCAATACTTACGAACGCATAGTTAATGTGTGTTAGCTGTTCCCATGGAATGTCTTTTACTAAATATGCTGCTTGTGGGTCGTCACCTGCGCGCCAACTCGTGAAGTAACCAATAACACGTCGTGGATGATCAGCTCCCATGAGCTCGCGACCTTCTTCATCATAGACGGTACAGTAAGGTACATTGACCCCCTCAGTTTGATAAAGGCCATCTGGTCGACAATTAGCAGTCGTTGGCAATCCGTTTACAGTAAGCGTTGTCGCCGATGAATCAGTAGTCGCACCACGATCATCCGTTGCTTTAGCGTAAACAGCCAAAGCCCCCACTTTAGACGTTGTATAGTTAAAGGTGTAAGGCGCTGTAGCCACCGTACCGACTAATGATCCAGCAACAAAAAAGTCGACTTTTTCTATGCTCCCATCACTGTCGGAAGCATTTGCGGTTAACGAAACCACTTCGCCTACTTCGACACTTGTAGTAGAAACCGACACATCTACGACCGGTGGCACATTGACTGGTCCACTTGTTTCAACATTCAGAGAAAGAGAACTCTCGTTGCTGGCTGCATTTTGATCGTCGTACGCTACGACACTAAACAGCTGGGTACCAGCGACAGCAGTCCAACTGGTAGAATATGGTGACGAAGTTGACTGACCGACTAATACGCCATTAACTAGGAATTCAACTCGGCTTACGGTGCCATCACTGTCTGAAGCTGACGCGGATAGAGTGACAGCGTCACCCTCAACAATGGAATCTGACATCTGGGGCGAAGTTAGCGTAGCGACAGGTAGTTCGTTGGTACCACCACCCGTAGTTGAACAGCTATCAACCACTGACCAATGCGCATAATCCCCAGAAAAATCTATAGGGTTGTTGTTCTGTGTCCAATAATTCGCTTTATACGCAGTATCTAGGTGCTGTACTTGATCACCTCCTGTATAGACCGTTCCTGAATCCCAAATAGGCAAGTTACTACAGTCAACTGCTGCGTAGCTATTGAAAGCGATTAGGCACGATGCGGTCAGAGTGCTGAGGGTAAAGACCCCTTGCCCGACCTTTCCTTTGGTTATAAGCATAATTGCTCGTTCCTTTGTAGTTTCGACGTTGTTAGTGAAATAAAATCTAGTGAGCTCGAAGTGTCATTAGACTTAAAATCCAGCCCGAAGAAACCATAGGAAAGATCTTTGAATTGCGTGATTTCATTTGTATATTTTATACAATCACTCGCAATTCTCTGCTACATGAATGCAACATAAGGCTACTTATTTTGCATCAATAACCAAATTTTGAGAAAGAAACGAACGTAAAAAAGCCCATATTTCAAAATAAAATATGGGCTCAGTTACCAGAGACTGACTAGATCTCTATAGGGGTTAAACATAGTATGCAGAAATGCTGATTGTTATAAAACAGTAATCTTGTAGGAATTTCTTTCCCCTTTTCAATCAACTCGCTTTCATCCCTTTCGGAGTCTCATTAAAGTGCCTTTTGTATTCACGGCTGAACTGAGAAGAGCTGCTGTAACCAACCATCCTAGCGGCATCGCTGACTCGTCTTCCCTCGCCATGGATAAGCTCTTTAGCTCGTGTGAGCCTGACTTTTTTGATGTATTGCAAAGGTGATTCAAGTGTTACTGCGCGAAAAGCGGAATGGAACGCAGACACGCTCATGCTGGCTTCTTCGGCCAAAGACTGAACCGTCAACACTTCATCATAGTTACTGTGTACCTTACTCAGCGCTTTGGCAATTCGAGCATACTGTCCTTCTTGGTGCGCTAACTCAAATAAGATGTGCCCTTTTGGACTTCTCAATGCACGATAGACGAGCTCTTCAATGATTGAGTGCCCTAAAATTTCTGTTTCTGCGCGATCACACAGCGCATTAACCAATCGAGTGCAGCAATCAAGCATGGTTTCATCCATAGATACCGACTCTAACCCGCAAGTCTTGTGCTCTTTAATTGGTGTACATTCCACTGACATCTTTTCCAGTGAATTAACTAATTTGTGTAGCAGAGTCGCCGGAATATCAATTGAAATACCGAGCAGAGGTTTGTCTTCTTCGGGAAACGCTTCACACTCCAATGGCATAGGGACACCAACAACAAGGTAGTCACCTTCCCCGTATTTCACCGCATTGTCGCCCATGTGAATGTGTTTTTTACCTTGGCCAAGAATGATGATCCCAGATTGATAGACAAATGGCTGGCGCTTATTACCTTGGCTGCTGCGATAAAACCACACACCCGGAAGCTGGGTTTCACACACCCCCTCCAGTTCATTTAACCCTGCGGTATCGGCGTATCGTTGCATTGCCTGCTGTAATTTCATTGGTGATCTTTTCTGGTTGGAACGAAGTATTCAAAATACCAAGCATGTAGAAATAGGCAAGTAAATTCCACAAATCAGCCTTTAATGACGCAGTTTTCAATACTAATATGCACAACATAGAATTTATTTACCGCTCAGATTTACAGCACGGCGCGTAAATAAGGCATAACAACAAAGCCCATCCACTGGAAGCAAGAGGTTCAAATAATGAAATTCTCGTACGTTAACCCAACTCAAATTCACTTCGGTCAAGGTCAAATTGAGACTGTCGCATCGTCTATTCCAACGACTGAAAAAGTCTTAGTTATCTATGGTGGCGGTTCAATCAAATCCAACGGTGTTTATGACCAAGTCGCTAAGGCGCTAGAATCTCACACGTGGCAAGAGTTTTCAGGTGTAGAACCTAACCCAACCAAAGAAACGCTCGACAAAGCCGTGGCTATCGTGAAACAAGATGGTATCGACTACATCCTTGCTGTTGGCGGAGGTTCAGTCATTGACGGCTCTAAATACGTTGCAGCAGCCGCGAAATATGATGGCGAAGGTTGGGATATTCTAACGGGCGATCATCAGGTAACAGATGCGACACCGATCGGTGCAATTCTAACGCTACCCGCGACAGGTTCTGAGTCCAACATGGGCGCTGTGATCACCAAAGCTGAAACGCAAGACAAACTCGCATTTCTAGCGCCAGCGGTACAACCTAAATTTGCTGTACTTGATCCAGATGTAATGAAGTCTCTACCTGAAAAGCAACTAATCAACGGTATTGTCGACGCTTGGGTACACGTATGTGAACAATACTTAACGCTACCAACCAATGCGATGGTACAAGATGGCTATGCTGAGACTCTCCTTCGTAGCTTAAAATCACTCGGTGAACAGTTTGAACAACGCGACAACGACGAATGGCGTGCGAATCTCATGTGGTCAGCGAACCAAGCTCTAAACGGTTTAATCGGCAGCGGCGTTCCACAAGACTGGGCTACGCATATGATCGGTCACGAGCTAACTGCGCTATGGCATGTTGATCACGCTCGCTCTCTAGCGATCGTTCAACCGTCACTCCTGCGTAATCAACTTCAATACAAACGCGCTAAACTTGAACAAATGGGCGTTAACGTATTTGCATTAGACAAGTCTGAAGACCTAGCAGAGCGCACTATTGATGCTATCGAACAGTTCTACCTACACTTAAATGTTCCGACTAAACTGACCGAGCACGGCAGTGATAAGGCAGCAGCAATTGATGCAGTCATTGATCAACTTACTCAACACGGCATGGTAGTACTCGGTGAAAACCAATCTATTACGTTAGAAAAGAGCCGTGAGATTTTAACCGAAGCGATCGCTTAACAGTTTTCTCTCATAGATGAGAATAACAGTCGCATAAAGTTTACATTTAGTTAGAATAAAACAGCGCTTACTCCAAGCGCTGTTTTTGTATCTATTCTGTAGGATTATTCGCTTTCATGTGGTTGTTGATTACGCTTATCGCTGCTATCCATATCGTCTCAATCAACAATGGGCCGCGTTGGTTATTCTATCTTTCTAAACCACTGCCTATCTTACTGATGATTGGTTCGCTGGTCTTTAAAGGCCCAGAGCTGCCTACGTACGTCTATTTCGTTATATCAGGGCTGACTTTATCTGCACTTGGTGATGTCTTTCTCATGCATCCTAAAGATAAGTTTATTCAAGGCCTTAGCTCATTTCTTCTCGCTCACATTGCCTATTTCGTAGCCTTCCATCAGCAATTAGATGGGGCGGTAACAATTTGGGTACTAGGACTACTAATTAGCCTTGGCGTGATCGTGTACTTGCTGCTATTGCCCGATCTAGGTGAAATGAAACTTCCAGTCGCCGCTTATGTCACCGTTATCCTAGCTATGACATGGGCCGCAATTGAGTATCGTCTGACAGGCAGTACTCCCTCATCAGCGACCGCTCTCGTTGGTGCATGTTTATTCATGCTTTCTGATCTAGTGTTAGCCATCGACAGATTCCGTTCCTCATCCCGTTTTTCGCAACATGTGATTATGGTGACCTACTATACGGCACAATTACTTATCACAATGTCCGCATACGCCCTCATCGAACGATCCTACGGTTTTTGAACAATCCACCAGCATCAATTTCATCAAGATTGAAGCACATCAACTCCACACTACTTGTAACCTGATAACATAACCATACAAACACTACGTCAAATAGCCCTTTACAACAGATAAAATAACGCTATTATCCTGACGCAAACGTTTTCCTCACTATATTTACGGTTATTCGCGAGGGTTTTATGCTACAAGATATAGAAATTTGTCGTCAGGCAGATTTAAAACCAATCACCCAAGTTGCGTCTGAGTTAGGTCTTCAACCGGAAGAGTTTCATTCCCAAGGCAAGTATAAAGCCAAGCTATCGCTATCAAGCCTAAAGCGCCTACAAGATTCAACTTCAGGCAAGTTAATTGTGATCACAGCCATTACGCCGACGCCGCTCGGTGAAGGTAAAACTGTCACCACTATCGGCCTTGCTCAAGGGCTCAAAAAGCTTAACCACTCTGTTGCGGCATGTATTAGGCAACCCTCTATGGGGCCTGTATTTGGTGTTAAAGGCGGTGCTGCAGGCGGTGGCTACTCACAAGTCGCCCCTATGGATGAACTAAACCTGCACCTAACAGGCGATATTCATGCCGTAACAGCGGGTCACAATTTGGCCTCAGCAGCCATTGATGCGCGCATTTACCACGAACAAAGACTGGGTTACGCCGATTTCGAAAAGCGTACTGGGATGAAAGCCCTCAAGATCGATTCGAACAGTGTGGTTTGGAAACGAGTACTCGATCACAACGACCGCGCGCTACGCATGGTGACCATCGGCAAAAACGAAGTAAACAAAACCGTTAATGGCTTTGAACGTGAAGACGGTTTCGATATATCTGCAGCATCAGAGTTAATGGCTATTTTAGCTCTCGCAACCGATTTGAAAGATTTACGCGCTCGAATTGGCCGTATCGTGGTCGCTTACGATATTCACGGTAACCCAGTGACGACCGAAGATTTGCAAGTTGCTGGAGCAATGGCTGTAAGCATGAAAAACGCCATTGAGCCTACGTTAATGCAGACTCTTGAAGGCGTCCCAACACTCATTCATGCGGGCCCATTTGCAAACATTGCGCATGGCAACTCTTCCATCATTGCTGATGACATTGCGACCAAGCTGTGTGACTTCACCGTGACTGAAGGCGGCTTTGGCTCTGATATGGGCTTTGAAAAAGCATGCAATATCAAAGCTCAAACATCTGGCAAAGCGCCAGACTGTGCCGTGATTGTTGCTACTTTACGTGGCCTTAAGGCGAACTCAGGCTGTTATGATCTTAAACCTGGCCAACCGATCCCAGATTCTATTTTTGAGCCAGATTTGGATGCGCTTACGCAAGGCTTCGAAAACTTAAAGTGGCATATCAATAACGTCAATAAGTACGGCGTGCCTGCTGTTGTGGCGATAAACCGATTCCCTCAAGATGATCAAAATGAACTCGAGCAGCTGAAATCAATGATTGAAGCACTTCCGAATAACGTTGAAGTTGAAATCAGCGAAGGCTTTGCACAAGGTGGAGAAGGTACAATTGCACTAGCTCGTAAGGTGGTAGAGCAATGCCAACAAGAGGTCGAGTTCAAGCCATTGTACCAACTCTCCCAAACACTTGAAGAAAAGCTCATGAGCGTTGCTGAGGGTGGTTACGGTGCTAGAGGCATTACTCTTAGCTATAAAGCAACCAAACAACTCGAGCAATTCAAGCAAAATGGATTTGACAAGCTCGCCGTTTGTTTAGCCAAAACTCCCCTTTCGATTTCTACCGATGGTTCAATAAAAGGTGCGCCGCAAGGGTTTGATGTGCCTATTCGAGAACTCAAATTATGTGCTGGGGCTGGATTCGTGTATGCGCTGTGTGGCAACGTCATGACGATGCCAGGTTTACCTGAGAAGCCTGCTTTTATGAAACTCGATTTAGACGATGAAGGAAATATCATCGGTCTCAGTTAAACCCTCGGTCTCAACTAAACCAATAGGGCTAGCGAGCAAATCAACCTCGCTAGCTCTATAAGCGGTGATTCATATTATAAAGTGATCTTTTTTTGAAATTTATTCATATCTAACTCGTTCTTATTAGTAGCTGTTATCACAACTAACGAGGTTGGTATGAAATTCAAAGCCATTCTATTTCCCGTAGCCCTATTTGCTGTCGCTCTTTCACTTTTCAGCCAAGCTGACGACAAAGGCTCCGAACGTATTGTCTCTAGCGACATCGAAATCGCAACACTGGCTGGTGGGTGCTTTTGGTGTACCGAATCAGATTTAGAGAAACTTGAAGGCGTGATTGATGTCGTTTCAGGTTATGCTGGCGGTGATGTCGAAAATCCAACCTATAAACAAGTCTCATCTGGTAAGACTGGGCATATCGAAGTCATTAAAGTTACTTTCGATCCAGTTGTTGTTTCATACGAACAAGTCTTAGACCAATTTTTCCGCCATATCGATCCGACAGACGATCAAGGCTCTTTTGTTGACAGAGGACGACACTATCGCCCTGCTGTGTTCTATCACAATGAACAACAAAAGCAGATTGCAGAACAATTTATGGCTGAGATTGATGATCTAGGTGTGTTTAAGAAGCCACTTAAAACAGAGCTGATTGAATTCACTAAGTTTTGGCCAGCGGAAGCCTATCACCAAGATTACTACAAACGTAATAAAGTTCGTTATAACTATTACCGATATGCTTCAGGCCGAGATAAGTATCTAGATAAAATCTTCGGTGACGATCGAGAAGAAAACCCAGTTACACTGCGCCAGCTCATTGATGACAAAAACAAAGTGGCGAATATTAAAGCCTACAGTAAGCCTTCTGATAAACAGATCAAGGCTAAGTTAACAGACCTTCAATACTACGTAACACAGGAAGAAGGAACTGAGCGTGCGTTTAAAAATGAGTACTGGGATAACAAGCAAGAAGGTATTTATGTTGATATCGTCTCTGGTGAACCACTGTTTTCATCGACTGACAAATACAAGTCAGGAACCGGCTGGCCTAGCTTCACCAAACCTATCAACGAAGGTTACATTGTCACTAAAACCGATTATCACTTACTCTATCCAAGAACAGAAGTAAGAAGTCGATTTGCTGACTCACACCTAGGTCATGTGTTTAAAGATGGCCCAGCACCAACGGGTTTGCGCTACTGCATGAATTCAGCAGCGATGCGTTTCATCCCTGTCGAGCACCTTGAAAAAGAAGGCTATGGTGAATATCTATCCCTATTCGACAGTTAATCCATCCAAACGTCGACAACGAAAAAGGGCAACCTGTTTGGGTTGCCCTTTCTATGTACGCGAACTCGCGTCTTACTACAGTGTGTTTTTATAAACCAGCCCGTCTTTCATAATCAGCTTCTTCGACTCGTCGCTCATCACGCAGGCTACCCCCTCTAGTGGATTGCCATCAACGATCAATAAGTCCGCATATGCCCCTTCGCAAACTCGACCCAGTTTACCTTCTTGATAAGGGTGCTGGTAGGTCGATAGCTCGAACAGTCGACCGCAATTAGAAGTTGCCATTCTTAACGCAGTAATGGTGTCGAATACTTCTTCTATCGCTGCGAGTTCCTGCATTTGGGCTTTATGGACATCCGATTTACCGACGCAATCCGTGCCGTAAACGATATTCTCAATATTGTATTTCTTAATTAGCTCCGCCGACTTCATCATCGCCTTACCCACACGCTCGGTCTTCTTGTAGGTTTCTTCATTTGGCATTGGAATTTTTCGGTTAGCAATAAGTTCCGACGTAAAGTACGAAGGCACTACCCAGATACCTTTCTCTTTGATGATCCGAGCAATTTCGTCGTCCATAATCGTTGCATGTTCAAAAGACATTACTCCAGCTTCTGCAGCTCGCTTCATTGCCGGTGCAGTGTGAATATGGGCTGCAACGTATGTACCGTAATCCGAAGCAGCCTCAACCGCTGCTTTCATCTCATCCATGGTGTATTGCAGAGTATCAAGTGGGTCGAAAGTCGAAGACGCGCCACCACCCGCCATGATCTTGATTTGTGATGCACCCATGAATAGCTGTTCGCGTACCGCTTTCAATACTTCAGCCCGGCCATCAGCCACTTTGAATGCGCCAGTCTTCATTAGCGGTGAATCTTCGTGGCCGTTCGCCAAACGCTCTTGTGCACGGTTCTGACGATAGTCTGAATGCCCACACGTTTGTGAAATCGCAGCCATTGAAGGAAGAATTCTCGGCCCTGTCGCATACCCTTTATCGATGCTATTTTTTAGACCCAATGTGTTGCCCGCGACATCACGAATTGTCGTAAACCCGCGCATTAGCATTTGCTCTGAAATCCTCGCAGAACGAATCGCGATTTCTTCTCGCGTCATAGCATCCAACTCATTGAACCCTGCAGACATGGTGATATGCACGTGGGCGTCGATGAGTCCCGGCATCACAGTACCGCCCTTTGCATCGATAACTTCATCAGCGACAGATACATCAATATCACCAATACGAGTAATGAGGTTGTTTTCTATCAGTACCGATACGCCCTCGATTAGCTTGTCATCGGTGCCATTAAATACGTTCGCATTAATAATCAGTTTTTTCATCTTGTTGCCTCATCGGTAGGAAACCACTTGGTTGATGAAGCGATCATAAACACTCGGATTAGAATTAAATTGCCATTTGATGACATGGCTGATACTAGGTTCTGTATTGAATACGAGTATGCAGATACGAAAATAGCGACCTCACAGGGTCGCTATTTCAAATTTCAGCAATTTAATACCTGCTAGTCGTTATACGCTTTGAGCCTGGGTATGCTCCACTTTGTCACCCAACTTGAAGTAAATCTTCGAGACCGCAATTTCAGCTATTAAAATCGTGAAAACCACAGCGAAGAAAGCAACAACGCCATTCCAAGGGCCGGTAAATTCTACTTCGCTGCCAAACGCCAAGTTAATCGCTTCCAACATAACAAACTTTGAACCCACTAAAATTATGTATGAAGATAATCCGCGCATAATTTTCGGCGCTAACCCTTGCTTAGATTTGAAATAGTTGGCCAATTGATGCTCTGCTTTAATCGATAGTTTTAGGAGCAATTGAAGTAATACTGCGGCAGCTAAAGAGATAGAAAAAGAACTGATCGTTACATAACCCCAAAACTCGTTGTACAAATTCAGCACAGTAAGGTCGACCAATACTGCAAGTGTATATCCAACGAACAAACGTTGAGGAGTGTTAAAACCATATTCTTTCTGTGATGCGCTCATATCTCTACCCTTTTAATTGCCTATAATTTCGGCTCGTTCTTATTTACGAAATCAATACTATGGGTAAACAAACGCCAATAATTGCCATTTCACGCCAATTTGGAATTCAACCGAAATAAAAAAGGGTAGCCTTATTACAAGGCTACCCTTCCTACTTGTTGCAATATGAGTCGGTTACTTCATGACTCGCGCTTTAAAGTTGCGACCTTTCATCTTTCCAGTTTGTAGCTGTTTTAGCGCTGGCTTGACGATATCGTGCTCTAGCGCGACATAAGACACCATTGGCAGAATATTAATCTTACCGATCTTATTGCCGTCTAAGCCCGCTTGTTTAGTCAGTGCACCCAGAATGTCACCTGCACGTACTTTCTGTTTCTTACCACCTAAGATTTGGATGGTCTGCATCTTCGGATAGTACGGGCGCTCAACTGGCTTCTCAGGCAATACTGATGGGTTGATCGCAATATCCATATACTCATCAATACGCGCAACACGATACTCTTCTTTTTCGTTGTAAAAGCTGAATGCAATACCTTTCGAGCCTGCACGACCAGTACGGCCAATACGGTGGACATGAACTTCAGGGTCGCGTGACAACTCAAAGTTGAAAACAGCATCAAGGTTGTCAACATCTAAGCCTCGAGCCGCTACATCGGTAGCAACTAAAATAGAAATGCTCTTGTTGGCAAACATGGTTAACGCTTGCTCTCGTTCTCGCTGTTCCATATCACCGTGCAGCTCAACAACGCTAAACCCGCGATGGCTCAATTCATCAGTCACGTTTTGCACTTCTCTTTTGGTATTACAAAACACTACTGAAGATTCAGGCTTGTGTGTAAGTAGCAGAGTTTCAAGGGCGTTATCTCGGTCTTCCGTGCTTTCTATTTTGTAAAAACGTTGCTCGATAGTCGTGGTTTGATGCGTTGATTCCACTTTGATCATCTCTGGATCAACCATCACTTTCGCAACCAAAGACTCGATGTTATCAGGGAAAGTTGCACTAAATAAAAGCGTTTGGCGCTTTGAAGGCGCCGCTTCAATGATGGTATCAATGGCTTCTTCAAAACCCATCTCTAACATTCTGTCTGCTTCGTCCAGCACTAGTGTGTTTAGCTCATCTAAGCTAATGCGCCCTTTCGACATGTGATCAAGAATACGACCTGGCGTGCCCACCAAAATGTGAGCCCCATGCTCTAGTGAGCCGATTTGAGGCCCCATTGGCATTCCACCACACAAAGTCAGCACTTTGATATTGTGAATACCACGCGCAAGAGTTCGGATCTCTTTTGCTACTTGGTCTGCCAACTCTCGAGTCGGACAAAGCACCAACGTTTGCACACGAAAACGCTTCACGTTTAAATTGCTAAGTAAACCCAGTGAGAACGTCGCCGTTTTACCAGAGCCCGTTTTACCCTGTCCAATGACATCTTTACCTTCCAGTACCATCGGAAGTGCCTGTTGCTGAATCGCAGTCATCTCGGTGTATCCCAAACTGTCTAGCGTTTCGGTAAGTTCCGGTCTTAAATTCAGCGTCTTAAATGAAGTCGTCACAATATTATCCTTGTAAGGATTGGCTAAATGAACATTTCAACTAGCAGTATAAAAGTAAAAACCGCTTCTTAAACGAAGCGGTTTTGAAAAATCTTAGTACGTTCCGACGTACTATCGAATCCCGTGTAGAAACTCGTGTCGCGTTGCAGGGTTCGATTTGAAGATCCCGCCTAGTGCTGTTGTCGTGGTTTCGCTCGTTGCATCCATTACGCCACGTGATTTCACGCAGTAATGTGTTGCATCAATTGTTACAGCAACATCATCTGATTCGAGTAATGTTTGCAGCGCAACTAAGATTTGCTGCGTCATACGCTCTTGCACTTGAGGGCGCTGGGCGAAGAATCGAACAATACGATTAATTTTAGACAAGCCGATGATTTTTCCACGCGGAATGTAAGCGACAGCGGCGCGGCCGTCTATCGTCACTAAGTGGTGCTCACAAGTACTGGTTACGGTAATGTCTTTTACTCGAACCATCTCGCTTACGTTCATCTTGTTTTCGATGACAGTAATCTTAGGGAAGTTTTGATAGTCAAGGCCAGAAAACACTTCATCAACATACATTTTCGCGATGCGATGCGGCGTTTCTTCGAGGCTATCATCTGTTAAGTCTAATTCCAGCAGAGATAAGATCTCTCGCATATGATGCTCGATCTTTTCCTTTTTCTCTTCTCGGCTTACCTGATTAGGACGCATCGGCGTTTCTAATCCACGGCTTTCTAGCGCATCTTTTACCAACTTCGCGGATTCGCTAAGACCTGACATTCCACTTCCTCTATTTAAACTAATCTTGCTTGATGAAAGTGCTCTACTCCGCCGCTTTCATCGACTGCTTACTCTTATCGTTAAATCTTTAATACGATTGAAAAGTTAGGCAGCTCGGCATGCCCACAGCTCAAGGAGTTTAACCCTTTTAGATGGCTGACAAGGATACTCGGATTTATCGATAATTACACCCATAATTTAAGGGAGGTCATTATTGCCGTTGATAAATCTATGCTAAAGTCCCTTGCTAACAGAATTTACAATAAAACATAGGATTTAAACATGGGCTGCTGTGATGCTCCAGGCTTGATGCCTCTTGAAGATGCCATGGACAAAATGCTTTCTCGCATCAAACCAATCCAAACGACTTTGCGCCTGCCTCTTGCAGAAGCACTAGGCTATGTCCTTGCTGAAGACGTTCTTTCACCCATTTTTGTTCCACCTTTTGACAATTCAGCGATGGATGGTTACGCCATCAGACTGCAAGACTTAGCTCAGTCTTCTACGTTACCACTGGCAGGAAAATCTTTTGCAGGGCAACCATTTGAAGGTGAATGGCCTCTAGGTACCTGTATTCGTATTATGACCGGCGCTAAGATCCCTGAAGGCTGCGACGCGGTAATCATGCAAGAAAACACGCAAGTCACTGATGACGGTATTCTTTTCACTCAAACTGATGTCAAACCACAGAACAACATTCGTCCTTGCGGTGATGACATTAAGCAAGGCGACCTTGTTCTGGCGAAAGGTTCACGCTTGTCACCGCGTGATATTCCTATGATTGCGTCACTTGGAATTAGCCACTTAACGGTTGTTCGTAAGCCTAAAGTAGCGTTCTTTTCGACTGGTGATGAGCTGAAACCGCTGGGTGAACCTTTAGCAGACGGGCAAATATACGACAGTAACCGATACGGAATTAAGCCGTTGATTGAAAACTTCGGCTGCGAAGCAATCGACCTCGGGATCATTCCTGATTGCCCTACCAAGCTAAAAGACACGTTTGAAAAAGCTCAGTCGCTGGCTGATGTTGTCGTTACTTCCGGTGGAGTAAGTGTCGGTGAAGCAGATTACACCAAAGATATTCTTGAAGAGCTTGGGGAAATCGGTTTTTGGAAACTCGCCATCAAACCGGGTAAACCATTCGCTTTTGGCGAGCTAAGCAATGCTTGGTTCTGTGGATTGCCCGGCAACCCAGTCTCTGCAGTGTTAACCATGTATGTGCTGGTTCAACCTATGCTGGCTAAATTAGGTGGTAACACCCAATGGTCAGCACCTGAATCGATTCCAGCTATCACCAAGACAGCGTTTAAGAAGGCGCCGGGGCGTACCGATTATCAACGTGGTATTTACACGCTGGAAAACGGCCAATTCGTTGTGGAAACAACCGGCAACCAAAGTTCAGGCGCATTCCGCTCAATGAGTCTTGCTAACTGTTTTGTTGTGCTTGAGCGTGAACGTGGCAGAGTTGAAGTTGGTGAAACGGTTCAAATCCAATTGTTTAACTCAACACTCTACTAACAGGAGCTAATGTTGGAGATCCTTTCAGATCAAGAAATGCTTCGCTACAACCGCCAAATCATTCTCAAGCAGTTTGATTTTGATGGGCAAGAAGCGTTGAAACAGGCTTCTATTCTCGTATTAGGTGCTGGTGGTTTAGGCTGTGCTTCTAGCCAATACCTCGCAACTGCCGGTGTAGGCCACATCACTTTGATTGATGATGATGTCGTCGAATTGTCTAATCTTCAGCGCCAAGTTCTCCACACCGACAGTGATATCGGGCGTCACAAAGTGGATTCCGCTTCAGACTCACTAAAGCAGCTTAATCCACACCTAAGAGTTGACACCGTTTCAGAGCGATTAAGCGACGATAAACTTTCTGAATTAGTTCAGTCACATTCGATCGTGCTTGATGCTTCAGATAATGTCGAAACCCGTAATCAGCTCAACAGGTTGTGTTTCGTGGCCAAAACACCGCTCATCTCCGGTGCTGCAATACGGATGGAAGGTCAAGTCAGTGTTTTCACCTATCAAGACTCTGATGCGCCTTGCTATCAATGCTTAAGCGCCCTGTTTGGGAATACCGCACTTACCTGCGTTGAAGCTGGGGTAATGGCTCCATTGGTCGGGATCATAGGTGCGGTTCAAGCCATGGAAACAATCAAGGTCATCGCCAACTATGGCGAACCAAAGCAAGGTAAAATTCTGCTGCTCGACGCACTCACGATGTCATGGCGTGAAATGAATCTAATGAAGATGCCGAGCTGTCCTGTTTGCAGTTAATTCAAACATTTCTCAAGTTGAAAGCCAGCATTCGCTGGCTTTTTTATTTTGACAATCAGATTAAGAAGCCATTGAATCAATAGACACTTACCCCTTAAATATCAACATCTTAAATAATGGTACAGTCCTTGTAATAGCTAGATAAACGTCTATTGGAAGGAGTTCATTATGACGAGGTTCATCTTATCTCTAACAGCTATTTTGTTTTCATCACACGCTTTAAGTACGCCGTTTGACACCTGTCCAAGCAAAGCGTATTTATTCCAATCTCGCCCGGTTCAGGTCTATGGTGTCAATCTAGTAACCGGTACAACCACTCTGCTACAAGACGATACAGGTACCAACGGTAACGTGAACGCTGTAGGGTTTGATTACGAAGACCGTTACATCTATGGATACGACACGACCAACATGCAAGTGGTACGTTTAGGTCAAGATTTCCAAGTACAAACACTAAACGTAACTGGCTTACCTTCTCATACCTTTTATGTGGGCGATGTGTACGAGCACGTGATGTACTTCTACAGGAAAGGGAAAGGTCTATTTAAAATTGACCTCGCCCCCCTAGATACCGATCCAACCGCTACACTCGCTCTTGAACAGATTACCGCGACTTCATCTGTATCCCTAACTGACTTTGCGTTCCATCCGTCAAATGGAAAACTGTATGGCGTCGACAACGGTTCAGGTAATTTGTACGAGTTTAACACCGACGTGGGTGGTGAGACGTTGCTTGGAAACGTCGGTGTGACGGGTACATTTGGCGCTGGCTATTTTGATGTAGACGGCTATTACTATATTTCCCGTAATTCCGATGGTCATATTTTCCGTATTGACCTATCCGACCCGGACAATATCACCGACGAAGCGATAGCCGCACAGATATTCGCCTACGGCCCGGCATCTGGTCAAAATGATGGAGCTCGCTGCGCGAATGCACCTGTAATCGATGAAGATTCAACTATCGACTTTGGTGATGCGCCCGACTCTTACTTAACACGCCTAAGTTCAAATGGCCCTCGTCACGGTATCGGGTCTGGGTTTTACCTTGGTTTAATCAGCCCTGATGGCGAAGGTGATGGCCTGTTGCCACCGTTAGATGACAACAAAGCTGGCTCACAAGATGAAGATGGTGTGGGTTTTGTCACGGCTATCGAAGCAGGCATGAACGCGCTCGTTGCGGTACAAGCCTCTACAACTGGTTACCTTTCTGCTTGGATTGACTGGAACAAAGACGGTGACTTTGCAGATGCTGGCGAAAAAGTATTCTCCGACCAACAACTAACAGCAGGAACCAACACTTTAACGCTCTCTGTACCGAATGATGCCACTCAAGGTTCAACTTGGAGCCGTTTCCGTTTCAGTGACCAAACAGGTATCGACTACTTCGGTGGTGCTCAAACAGGTGAAGTGGAAGACCACCAGTTATTGATCACCAAGGACGGTGCTGCTGTTAGGCATTACCCAAGTGAGTCTGGATACGCGACGGTTGCATTCGAAGATAACTGGCCGCACACCGCCGACTACGATATGAACGATGTTGTCATTCGTTACCGCGTCACAGAGACAATCCAAGATGGCCGAGTAGCAAGAAGTGTCATTGAAGGATATTTGTCAGCCTATGGTGCAGATTATCGTAATGGATTTGCGATAAGGCTCGCGGGTTTGAATCGTACAGATATCGACACCACCCTAACGACTCAGTCTCAAAATGGGATTGTACTGGCTGATAGCGGATTAGAGTCTGATTCGAATGAAGCCATCTTCATTATCTCTGAAGACTTATCGCAGTTTACTGGCTCAAGTTGTGAGTTTTACCGTACCCAGCAACACTGCCAAGATGGGCTAACACTGTCTTTCGAAATTGATATCACCACTAACGATGATGCCGACACGAGTGGATTAATGGCGATGCCGTATGACCCATTTATCTTCGCAACACCAGGATATTACCACGGCGAATCACTCCCACTTCACCCTGGCAGAACTTTGGAAATTCACTTAGCCGATCAATCACCAACCGAGAAGTTCGACGACCAAAACCTCTATGGTTTGGGAGTAGATAGCAGTGATGCAGCACAAGGGCGTTACTTTAAAACATCCGATAATCTACCTTGGGCACTGCTAATTCCACACGATTGGAAATGGCCGCGCGAAAAAGTTGACTTGGTCAACGCCTATCCAGAGTTTGCAGAATATGCCGAGTCTTCCGGTAGCAAGAAACAAGATTGGTACTTGGAAGAAAAAGCAACCAACAACAAATATTACCAACCACAGGAGTAATCACCATGAAAACTAAATTACCCTACTTTGCGCTGATTGGTTTACTTACTGCCTGTGGTGGCGGTGGTGGAGATGGCGGTGGTTCATCGGCAGGCTCTGCTGATTCGGGCTCGCCTAGCACAACTCCGGCTGATGCGAGCACAACAGAAGATGACGTGACATTAAGATCGATGTCGGATTTGAGTATCGCGGATGGATTCAGCTTCAATCCAGTAATGGGACATAGCTTAGATGTTGATATCAGTGCTTACAGCACAGAAAGAGCTTACGTTTCAGTCTATGGCGAATACGTCGAGAATGGTGACGGTAGTTATTCGCCTAACTACAACAGTCGAATCAGTTCATCCTCATTAGATAATGGTACCGTAAGCTTGGATTTCTGCGTGTCAGAGGCCCAGCAATATGTTCTTGCGGAAGTGTGGTTTTATGACGGTTCAGCGCCAATTCAAGAGATCCTAGATACCTCTTCGATGAGCATTATTCAGTAAGTTGTTGGCATCACTCATAGAATCACATCTCAAAGAGCCCTTATTCAGTGCTCTTTCTTTTGAATGTCTCATACAACTAGTACACTGAAGTTACCTATATTTTAGTGCCCTATTCAACCATTAGAATCCGCTGACTATGAACAACCCAAAAGTTTACGTTCTGTGTCTGCTTGTAGCATTCGGCATACTGTTCGCCGTATTAAAATTGCAACCAGATACCTCGATAAATGTAGAAACTCAAGCAACAGTATTGGAGTCAACGCTAACTCAATCGCTTGATGGTCATCGCCGTTATCTAACCGTAGAAACACAGCAGGCGAAATTGTACCGCGTCAGTGTCCCTATCACTAATGAGTGTACTAAAGGAGACACCGTAAAATTACGTGGTAATACTTCCAATTTGGAAACATCGACCAGCTTTCAATTTATTTCTTGTAAATAATTGATTATCTTGAGTAGTCAATGAATCACAATAACAACAAGCACAAGGAGCTGTGATGTATCCACTCGTTACTCCGCAATGGCTAGCCGAACAAAAAATTTCCAATCAAAACCTATTTATTCTGGATGCCAGCATCGATTTTCAGATCCCAAGTGAAACTGAAAAAGACAAAGAGCACATGATTCCGGGAGCCATGCGTTTTGATTACGACAAACAATTTTGCGACCCAGAGGCTTCACTCCCGCATATGATGCCGAGCGAGGAGCGATTTAATCAATTGGCGCAACAACTCGGCTTAAACAACGACTCTACCATCGTTGTTTATGACAATAGCGGTACATTCGCTTCCCCACGAGCATGGTGGATGTTTAAAACGATGGGACACAAAGAAGTCTATGTGCTAGATGGCGGCTTAACCGAATGGAAAAACTCAGGGCAACCTCTAGACACCTCATACGCGGTACCTTTAGCTAACGGCAATTTTTCCGGCCAGCTGAACCACAGCCTGTTTTTATCTGCACAACAGGTACTCGAGCAAACCAGCAATGATAGTAGTTTAACCGTAGATGCTCGCTCAAAAGCGCGATTTTTCGCAGAAGTTCCTGAGCCAAGAGCTGGGATCAGAAGCGGCCACATTCCGAACTCAGTTTGCCAACCATTTGCTGAGTTAATGGACGGTCACAAAATTAAGCCAGTGGAACAATTAAAGCCGATTCTATCTTCTTCAATCGCCCAAGATAAAACAAGCTACATCTTCAGCTGTGGCTCTGGCGTAACCGCCTGTATCGTTCTACTTGCGAGCCAGTTGTGTGGCTATGAAAACTTAGCTGTATACGACGGTTCTTGGACCGAATGGGGCCAAAGACAAGATTTACCGATTCAAACCCAATAGTTTGATAACGTTAAACAACCCTTAATAGAAAAAACCCTCGCAGTGCGAGGGTTTGTTTTTAAGCATTTAGCTTACTTGTTCATTTCTTGGTGCATTATCTCGACCAGTTCACCTGATGGGTCGCCCGACAGCTCCCAAGTGAAAATGCCACCTAGTTTAGTCGATTTAGCCCATTCAACTTTTGCTTTGATTGAACGCTGATCTTCAAAAGAGATAAACACTTTTTCTTCATCATTCCATAAAAATGGCGCTTGCGCTTGCTCATCATACTTATAGGCATAGCCTTGGTCTGCACCATAGTTTTTCAGCAGATCCCAGAACATGAAGTATCCATTTTCACCCGTACCGAACTGAGCACCTTGTTCGGACACGAGATCACTTTTAACATTGCTGCCGTCAAAATCTTTTGTTCCTTGCCAGCCTCGACCATAAAACGCCGCGCCGATAACGAGTTTCTCTGGAGGAATTCCCTGCTCGATCATTTGATTAATGAACACGTCGCTACCCATGCCCCACCAACTATTGTCGGTCGCGTGAAGGTTGGTCATATGGCCAGTTTGCGTACCCCAGCCTCCCAAATAATCGTAAGTCATTGCGAACATGTTGGTGAGGTATTGACTCGCTGATTTCCAATCAATTTGGGCCGATTTAGCTGCAACACCAACGGCTGTAGAGAGTTCATATTCTCGCTGAGTTTGCTTTTCAAGCGCATCAAGATCGCCACGCATAGTCTTCACTAAAAATGTGAATGCATCACGCTCTTTTGCCTTTTGCTCGTCGGAAAGCTTGGTATCAGGATTCCAAGGCGATGTCGTCAGGCCGCCGCCACCTGGGTATTCCCAGTCGAGGTCGATACCATCAAAGAATGGGTATTGTGCGATAAGTTCAACCGCTGTTTTAGAAAAATGTTCCATCGCTTTTGGATCTTGTGCCATTGCATGGAAAGGTTCAGACATTGTCCAACCACCAAATGAGGGTAAGATCTTAATGGAGGGGTTATCTTGTTTGAGCTGGCTAAGCTGGGCGAAGTGGCCTTTGTAATCCACTTTTACATCAACGTTGCCAAAGTCATGCTCTAACGCCGCCTCGCGATCGACAATGATAGCGGTATAAGGCGCTTTCCCTTCACATGCCTTGGCAACTTGGTTCTGAACGAGCTCACTTGCACCTGTATGTGGACCACACATACTCAGAAATGCATAGATAATGTGAGTTAAGTTTTCAGCCGGAATATCCTTAACCGTATATCCGTTATCTGGATTGGCGTACTGCCAATCGGCAAAGTAACCGGCAACGACGTTAGTGTTCGCTTGAGCACCAAAAGCGGTTGTTGCGGCAATAGCCAAAGTTATCAGTGATTTGTTCATGTTCTTCTCCCTTAGTCTGTATACAAACTAAGCAGAGATTTTTATTTTCACCGCTAAAGTTATTAACACTGCGAGTGATCATCAATTTCGCGCAGTGACTATTACATCATTTTCATAGCAATTTGATTTAGTTAATGTTTTTCACTCAGCAACAACACTTGCCATTTGCTCGTCAAGGTTAAGAACTGTCAGCGCATTGCTTACCGTCGTCGCGATTACATCGATTGCTCCAGTTCTCAACGCTCCCAATAATGCTAAGGGCTTACTGTTCTCAGCGGCAATGGCGATAACTTCTGAAATTGGTCGAAACTCGTCGAGGCTCAAACCGATAACGCGATCGCTCATCACTGTCACCGCTGACTCACCGTTGATATCAAAGAAATCATACCCGGCAAAGTCACCGACAACCCCCTGCAACATACGTGACTGCACAACTTCGTCGGCGGTAAACCACCCTAGGTCAACCATATAACTGTTTTCACTCATATCGCCGATCCCCACTAGCGCTACGTCTGCTTTACGTGCAAGGTCGAGAGTTTGTTTCACGGTGGCATTCTGCATAAAGGCCAGCTTCTGTTCACGGTTTTCTGCATAAGCCGGAGCATAGAGCGTTTCTGAACTGCCCCCATAGGTTTTCGCAAACTGACGACAAATATGGTCGGCATTAAACATACCGCCCCTTGGGTGAATACCGCCTATACCACAAACAAACTTAACATCACGCTGCGGAATAACGCCGATGTGGTGGGCAACCGCAGATACATTTCGCCCCTGACCAACAGTCACCACCGTGCCATTTTGTAGAGTCTTTGCCATATACTTGGACACTAAACCCGCCACCTGTAAGCGCTGCTGCTCCTCACTCGGTTGATCTAGCGCTACCAAAGCACGTTTAACTCCAAAACGCTCTACCAGTCGTTGTTCGATTTTGGCACTAAACACTGGGTGGTACTTAACTGTGATTTCTACGATACCTTCATCGCGCGCTTGCTTTAGCATCCGCCCAACTTTTGCGCGTGAAACAGCAAATTTTTTTGAGATCTCTTCTTGTGTTGCACCATCTTGGTAATACGCCACCGAAATCTCGGTTAGAAGATCCGCGCTATCATCTGACATCTCATTTTGCGTCTTACTCATAAAGCCACCCGCTCCTGCTTGTTTAGTTGGAACATATGTTCATAGCTGTAGCATATGCTATATCGCCAAATAACACCAACATTTGCTCACTACCATTACATTTTCTCACCCTTAGTTCTATACATTAACTTGTGTTTTTCAGCCCTATTTACACTGGGCAAACGTTACACTTCAGCGCTTATTCCTTATAAGGATAAAATTACTTGATGAATGTCACCATAACTTCCATTCCCAGATTGACTTTCTCGCTAGATAAGATAAATATGAACTCATCATTTACTCAACGACAGAGCAAATGTTCACGACATCTGCTCATACGCTGAAAAAATTTCTGGTCAGTTGATTTTCCAAGCTGATTTGTCGCTTTGGATAGTTGGCTGCCTTGCTTGCAAATGCATTACTCACGTTAATCAAATTACGTGGGAGCCCATTAAATAGGATGATCGAAATGAGCAACAAATTAGAGCAACTTCGTAAACTAACGACAGTAGTAGCAGACACTGGTGAAATTGATGCAATCAAAAAGTACCAGCCAGAAGATGCAACAACTAACCCTTCTCTGATTCTTAAAGCAGCTCAAATCGAAGAGTATGCACCACTTATCGATGCTTCAATCGAATACGCTAAAGCACAAAGCGCTGATAAAGCACAACAAGTACAAGACACTTGTGACATGCTTGCAGTAAACATCGGTAAAGAAATCCTGAAAACAATCCCAGGCCGTATCTCTACAGAAGTAGATGCTCGTCTTTCTTACGACACTGAAGGCAGCGTTGCTAAAGCTCGTCAGCTAGTAAAAATGTACAACGATGCTGGCATCACTAACGATCGTATCCTAATCAAACTGGCTTCTACTTGGGAAGGTATCCGTGCTGCTGAAATCCTAGAGAAAGAAGGCATCAACTGTAACCTAACGCTTCTATTCTCTTTCGCACAAGCTCGCGCATGTGCTGAAGCTGGCGTATTCCTAATCTCTCCATTCGTTGGTCGTATCATGGACTGGTACAAAGCGAAAGAAGGTCGTGACTTCGAAGCATCTGAAGATCCAGGCGTAATCTCAGTAACTGACATCTACAACTACTACAAAGAGCATGGCTACAACACTGTTGTTATGGGCGCAAGCTTCCGTAACATCGGCGAGATCCTAGAACTTGCTGGTTGTGACCGTCTAACTATCGCTCCTGCTCTTCTAGCTGAACTAGAAGCTGCTGAAGGTGAAGTAGTAGAGAAGCTAGTTGACTCTAAAGGCTCTAAAGAGCGTCCTGATCCAATGACTCACGCTGAGTTCTTATGGGAGCACAACCTAGACGCAATGGCAGTTGAGAAAGTTGCAGAAGGTATCCGCAACTTCGCAGTTGACCAAGGCAAACTAGAAGACATGATCGCAGCTAAGCTGTAATCACACAGAATTAAAAAAGGGGAACGTTTGCGTTCCCCTTTCAATTTCCAATCCAATATTTAAACACTGGTAGTTATTATGGACCGTAAACATTTAGCTAATGCTATTCGTGCTCTAAGCATGGACGGCGTACAACAAGCAAACTCTGGCCACCCAGGAGCACCTATGGGTATGGCTGACATCGCTGAAGTTCTTTGGCGTGATCACCTAAACCACAACCCATCAAACCCAGAGTGGGCAGACCGCGACCGTTTCGTTCTTTCAAACGGCCATGGCTCAATGCTGATTTATTCTCTGCTTCACCTAGCAGGCTACGAGCTATCAATCGAAGATCTTAAGAACTTCCGTCAATTGCACTCTAAGACTCCAGGTCACCCAGAGTACGGCTACGCACCGGGTATCGAGACAACAACTGGTCCACTAGGCCAAGGTATCACTAACGCTGTGGGTATGGCACTTGCTGAGAAAACTCTAGCAGCACAATTCAACAAAGAAGGCCACGACATCGTTGACCACTTCACTTATGCATTCATGGGTGACGGCTGTCTGATGGAAGGTATCTCTCACGAAGCATGTTCTCTAGCAGGTACACTAGGTCTTGGTAAGCTGATCGCTTTCTGGGATGACAACGGCATCTCTATCGATGGTGAAGTTGAAGGTTGGTTCTCTGACGATACGCCTAAGCGCTTTGAAGCATACGGCTGGCACGTCATCCCAGCAGTAGATGGCCACGACGCTGAAGCAATCCATGAGGCTATCGTTGCAGCGAAAGCAGATCCGCGCCCTACGCTAATCTGTACAAAAACTATCATCGGCTTTGGTTCGCCAAACAAATCTGGTTCACACGACTGTCACGGTGCACCACTAGGCGCTGAAGAAATTGCAGCTACACGTAAAGAACTTGGTTGGGAGCACGGTCCTTTTGAAATTCCGTCGGAAGTCTACGCAGAGTGGGATGCGAAAGAAGCAGGCGCAGCTAAGGAAGCAGCGTGGAACGAGAAACTTTCTGCTTATGAAGCAGCACACCCCGAGCTGGCGGCTGAGTTTAAGAGACGAGTAAACGGCGAGCTACCTGCACAGTGGGAAGAGAAAGCAAACGCAATCATTGCTGATCTTCAAGCTAACCCAGCAAACATCGCATCACGTAAAGCATCTCAAAACGCACTAGAAGCGTTCGGTGCTATGCTACCTGAATTCCTAGGCGGCTCTGCTGACCTAGCACCTTCAAACCTAACTATGTGGTCTGGTTCTAAGTCTGTTTCTGCTGAAGATCCAGCAGGTAACTACATCCACTACGGTGTACGTGAATTCGGTATGACTGCGATCATGAACGGTATCGCTCTACACGGTGGTTTCGTACCATACGGCGCTACTTTCCTAATGTTCATGGAATACGCTCGTAACGCAATGCGTATGGCTGCTCTGATGAAAGTTCAGAACATCCAAGTTTACACACACGACTCTATCGGTCTTGGCGAAGATGGCCCAACTCACCAACCAGTTGAGCAAATGGCTTCTTTACGTCTAACTCCAAACATGAGCACATGGCGTCCATGTGACCAAGTTGAGTCTGCAGTAGCTTGGAAACTGGCTATCGAGCGTAAAGACGGTCCAACGTCTCTCATCTTCTCTCGTCAAAACCTTGCACAGCAAGAGCGTAACGAAGAGCAAGTAGCAAACATCGCACGTGGTGGTTACATCCTGAAAGATTGCGAAGGCAAGCCAGAGCTAATCCTTATCGCTACAGGTTCTGAAGTTGAACTAGCGGTTAACGCTGCTGCTGAACTAACAGCTGAAGGTAAGAAGGTACGTGTAGTATCTATGCCTGCAACTGACGCATTCGACAAGCAAGACGCTGAGTACCGTGAATCTGTACTTCCATCTGACGTAACAGCTCGTATCGCTGTAGAAGCTGGCATCGCTGACTTCTGGTACAAGTACGTTGGCTTCGGTGGCAAGATCATCGGTATGACAACATTCGGCGAATCTGCACCAGCAGGCGAGCTATTCAAGATGTTCGGTTTCACTACTGAAAACGTAGTAAACACAGCGAAAGAACTTCTAGCATAACTTTGATTTATCAAGTTACCTAAGTAAAAGCCCCGCTAGCATAGCGGGGCTTTTTTATTTGGCTGCTCGGCTATTCATGAGCACTCAAATCTATCTCCGTTGAGAACTTCACTGTTCTCAGCGATACCGACGTATGAAATTTACGAATGTTTAAATCGGTGTGTAATACCCTTTCAACAAAACCTTCATAGGCTTGAATGTCTTTAACACACACCACCAGCATAAAGTCATAACTCCCAGAGATCTGATAGCACTGGCTCACCTCTGGTGCTTTCATTATCGATTGCCTGAAAATTTGATAGATATCGGCTCGGTCACGCTCCATTTCTACCGATACCAGCAAAGTCATTTTGTTGCCCGCCAATTCAGGGTTGATGATCGACACATCGTTCACTATCACCCCTCCTTCCCTCAAACGCTTCACGCGCTTAAGGCACGCTGGTGCGGACAACCCTACAGACTCCGCCAATTCAATGTTAGGGATACGGTTACACTTTTGTAGTTCGACCAATATTCTGCGATCAATTCTGTCAATTTCCATAATTTCCCAATGAGCACTCTAAAGAAACTTTTGAATCACATAGTGGTTCAAATAAGAAATATTGTCCACTTCAAGTATGTGAATAGAAAATTTAACAACAGTCAAATCACTTAAAATAGCCCCTAAGTTAAATATCAAGGACGTATCCATGCCACACATCCGAACCTTTTTTATCGAGCTATTTAAAGAAATCATTGATGTCACCACCACTCTGTTCAAAATAATGATCCCGATTATTATCGCAATTAAGATCATTGAGGAGTTTGGAGGCATTGTGCTACTAAGCAACGCATTAGGACCCGTGATGGAAATGGTTGGCCTACCAAAGGAAATGGGGCTAGTTTGGGCAACAACTATTCTCACCAATATCTACGCTGGCCTAGTTGTATTTATTAATATGGATGCAACATTGAGCGTCGCCCAAGTCTCCATATTAGGTAGCATGATGTTACTTGCGCACTCACTGCCAATCGAGGCAGCGATAGCGAAAAAAGCAGGAGTAAATCTCAGTGTTACTTTGCTTATTCGAGTCGGCGGAAGCTTGTTGCTCGCATCGATTCTGCACTTCACCTATGAGACAGGTGATCTTTTGAACCAAACGGCCGTTACTATTTGGCAACCCGACCTTGCTGAAGATCCTAGCTATTTGGTTTGGGCATTAGAGCAATTAAAAAGCTTCGTGATGATTTTTGCAGTTGTCTCTCTACTGTTGTTTGTATTGAAGGTTTTGAAACTTATCGGAATAGAAAAAGCGATGGCTATCCTGCTTCGCCCATTTCTACGATTATTGGGGATCAGTAAAGAAGCGACGAACCTAACGATCATCGGAATCACTTTAGGTTTGTCATTTGGTGGTGGGCTATTAATCAACGAAGCCAAGCGTGGTCATATACCCGCGAGAGACGTGTTCACGGCCATTATGCTATTGAATCTACTCCACAGCTTGATTGAAGATACCTTGCTCATACTACTGATAGGAGCAGACTTCTTCACGATATTCTGGGGACGCTTGATTTTCTCCGTCATACTGATCGCCATTGTTGCTCAAGGAATCAAACGACTAGACGAACGTACCTGCCAGCGATATTTCTACCAAAAAGTCTCTGAAAACTAATATCACTGCAACCAACTAATGGGCGTTTACAAATTAATCGAAACTAAAGCGCCCTCCGAGTTGGATATTGTTTTGTTTTAGGTGCTTGCTATATGTAACCGTAATTCGCTTCTAATGAAAACCATGAGCTTAGGCGAAATACGTTGCCAACCTGTAGCTTGTTGATCCCGTTACTGTAGACATCACTGCAACTATAAGAAGGATGCATCGACCAACGGTCATTCAAGTAATATACGCCACCTACTTCACCATACATGGCTGTGTCTTTATTGTTTGTCACTTCACGATCACATGCGCCAAGCAAATCATCATTGCGACAAGATGAACGACGTTCGGCCGACACCCAATTTACGCCAGTATGAATGTAAAGCTCAAGGCTTTCCGATGTTGAAAAACTGTACCCTGCACCGAAGCTAAAATCAGATACGGATGTCGAACTTCGAGTAGTCGCTTCTAAATCCGCAGTCACAAACCAACCGTTACTTAACGCGTGGTTTCCGCCAAGAAACACACCGTAGAGATCTTTGCTCCCTTGGTTATTGTATGCACCTTCAAAATAATCTTGGAAACCGTTGTCACTAACGCGAGCGTTTTGATACCCAACGTACACGTAGTCGGACGTTTTAGACGCGAGAGCGAGGCTTGGGCTAGCAAGTACTGAAGCAAGAAGACAAAAACGAAAAAGCTGCATAAATGACCTATTTACTTAATTAAGTAGGCAATTTATAGCAGCTTTGTTAACGAGTATTGGAATTTGGGTTATTCCTAAACATTTCAAACAATGCTTAGGAAATACGCATCAGTTATTTGAAACAATAAATAGCACTTCTACGCGGCGATTACAGGCTTTACCCGCCTTGGTTTTGTTTGAACACGCCGGAACGTATTCTCCATAGCCACGAGTGAATATTGAGTCCATTGCCACATTGTTTCTTACCAGTGTCTGTTTCACCTGCTTAGCACGACGTAGTGACAACCCATCGTTAAAGTTTGGTGTGCCCGTGCTGTCAGCGTGGCCATCAATGACAACATCAATGCCCGGCTCTGTCGCCAAGTAGCGCCCCATCATACCTAACCAGTATGAAGAGTCAGGAGAAACGACACTGGATCCGGTTTCGAACTTTACTGTATCTTTCAACTTCACCATGACATGGTTGCCCGGTAACACTTCGTAGTCGACACCGTTTTTAAGAAGGAAACTCTGCAATGAGTCATAGCTAGTGGTGCGCTCTTGCCCCATAGGGCCTTTCACGCCAGCTACCGATGTTTTCGGAGCATCACCCCAACTTGGTTGACGCACATCCATATCACCCTTTGGCGCAGTATCAAGCATACTATCACCAAATAGCATCGCATCTGGCGGTAGCGTTCCACATCCAGTTAATAGTAACAACATAGAAAGAGATAAATACTTCATCGTCACACCGTCTCGTATTCCAACTTACATAGACTTTATCGGCACCGATATAGAAACTTTAGCAAAAAATAATTCGAATCACTTTTCTAAAAGATATCGGTTTTCGATTACAGCCTTAACCGCTAGAATCTAGGCACTTTCTTTTACTTTGTATATTTATATGAAAAAACTCTCTCTGATGTTTGCAACGGTAGTCCTAAGTGTTACTGCACTGATTGGATGCTCTGAATCTTCTCTGCCAGTCGAAGGTAAACAGTTCGAGCAGTTGCCAGCAAACCTGTCTACTTACCGCCTCCCGCCAGTGACAGAGGTATTCTCACTAAACTGTGGTCACTGTCGTAAAATGGAAGCTGTCATCCCTGAGCTCGAAAAGCTAACCAACCAAAAATTTGGCAAGGTACACGTTACCTTTAACGAAAGTGCTCAAATTGGTGCAATGATCTACTACTCTGCAGAAATGCAACTGGGTAAAGCACCAGACCATAAAATGATGGAAGAATTGTTTGCTGCTGTGCAAATGGGTGACGGCGCGACACTGCAAGAGAAAAAAACAGCAATTGACACTGTATTCACCAGTCGCGGCTTGATCAGCCCATACGATTTCGATGAAAAGCAACAAAAACAACTGTTTGCAGCCATGCAAGTCGCTGACGATATCTCAGTGAAAGCGCAGATCAACTCGGTTCCAACTTTCATTGTTAATGGTAAATATCAGGTCATTACAACGGGCCACAAAGACGAGCAAGACATTGCTGCAACGATTAACTACTTAATTCAGAACTACTAAGGACACAACAACATGGGCAAGTTTGCTTTTCCTATTATCATTTTCCTACTAGCGGGCTTTTTCATTTACCGCACATGGACTAACCACAAAGCTGCCGATGTAAACTTCCAAGAAGGCCAAGCATTTCTTGCTGAAAATGGTCAAAAGGAAGGTGTCATCACCACTGAGTCTGGATTGCAGTATCAAGTGCTTCAAGAAGGTACCGGCACGGTTCACCCAACCGCGAACAGCCGCGTAAAAGTTCACTACCACGGTACGCTAATCGATGGCACTGTGTTCGACAGCTCAGTAGAGCGTAATGAACCAATAGCATTTGGTCTTAACCAAGTGATTAAAGGCTGGCAAGAAGGTGTTCAGTACATGGTAGAAGGCCAAAAAATTCGCCTGTTCGTACCAAGTACACTTGGCTACGGTAAAAGCGGCACCGGCCCTATCCCACCTTCAGCGACACTGATTTTTGATATTGAGTTACTAGAAATCCAGTAACAGTGCCTCATTAATGAGTAAGACAATAAAAGCCCCGCTTATCAAGCGGGGCTTTTTATATTGACTGAATAAGGGTTTACTAGGGCAATGGATAGAAAACCAGTTTATCACCTTCGACCATAACACAGTCCATTCCAGCAGCATGCGCTGCTTGCTTCCCCAATGCGGTGTCTTCAAACACAACGCACTGCTGTGGCTCTAAACCGAGTTTTTCAGCCGCCAACAAAAAGGTGTCTGGCTCCGGTTTGTGCTTGTCGACGTCGGTCGCCGTCACAACTGCGTCTAACTTATTAATGATACCTGTTGTGTCCAACAACCTATTTGCACTGTCGCGCTGGCTTCCCGTTCCAACCGCCATTTTCTTTTTACCGTAAAATTCATTTAGTACGTGATTTGTGCAAGGAATGATAGCACCGAAATCTTCGAATGATGCGAATGTCGACATCTTAAACTCAGACACCTCTCTCGGATTTAATGCCATACCGTGCTTACGATTTATCTCGCCTACAATTTTAACACTTGGCATTCCACCCAAGCTGTGAAGCCATTCTTTGGTGAAAGGGAATTTGAAATGCTCTGCCGTTTGAGACCAAGCTTCGAGGTGGGCAGGCATGGTATCAATAAGGGTACCATCCATATCAAAAATGAGGCCTTGATACTTCTCTAAATCAATGTACATTCTCGTACTCTAATAACTTCTGGATGTACGAGCAGTATGCTGAAAATATCAAACACTGTCACCATACAAGCATGGGAAATTCAACTCACTGCAATTCGAGCTCAAGGTGCGGGCGGACAAAATGTAAATAAAGTTTCCTCCGCAATACATCTACAGTTTGATGTCGCTCACTCAACATTACCCCCTTTCTATAAAGAAAGGCTTCTCGCATTAAGGGATAGCCGAATCTCAAAAGAAGGCGTTATCACCATTAGAGCCCAGCAGTTTCGTACCCAAGAACAAAATAAGGAGGACGCATTAAACCGGCTAGCCGAACTAATACGGGGAGCAACGGTGGTACAAAAGAAACGTAGAGAAACGAAACCAACAAAAGGTTCTAAAGAACGCCGATTAAAAGCGAAGAAAACACGCTCGACAACCAAAGAGCTGAGAGGAAAATACAAGTTTTAATATTAAATTTCGGTTACTCGTTCAGCACTCTGAACAAAAAACTTGTTTTGTTACAAAAAGATATGAGAAAAGCGTCTAACAAACGTTCTCCTAGCCATCCCATCTATTGATATTCATATAATTAATGCCTACGCTTATTTCATAATTAAAATAATGCATTAAATATTATTAACTTAGGTAATCTTATGAATATCAAACAAAAACTGTATTCATTAGGGGTTATTGCCATTGTCGGAGTTATAGCACTTGTTACAGCGACGACTCAATTTGCCCATACTACAGAACAACTTCACAAAGCCACTAGCTTAGTACAACAGTTAGAGATTCGGCTTTTAAACTTGCGTAGAAACGAGAAAGATTTTCTACTGCGTAAAGATATGAAGTATCTAGACAAGTTTGATAAAAACATGGATACCTTCTTATCTCTAGAATCTGAGTTATCAACCATTCTCACCAGCCACGAACTTCCATCTAGCCAGCAGTTACGTTCCGATATCCTTAGTTACCAAAAAGGCTTTCAAGCTTTGGTCGCTGCCTACGCTGCACATGGCCTAAAACCCGATCAAAACTTACTAGGAACGTATAACTCTGCCATGGCAGCCTACGAGTCGTCATTGAGTGATACTCAGTTGGTTAAGATGATTGAGTTTGATCGCCTAATACGTAAAGGTGAGTTGAATGAATCTTTGGTAACCGCACCTGGGGCGAGTTCGTTTATCACGGCGGCACGTTCATTGGTCAACCAAAAGGTTGTAATTGGCCTTAAATATAATGAAGGTGCGTTAGGACAAACTCGCGCTTTATCCCACACAGTAGAAGAGCAGTTCAAGAGCTTTTCTTCAGCGTTAACATCAGAAACAGCGGCATCGAGCGAACGACTCTTCATGATTAAGCAAGCGGTTACGGTAGGTGTCATCCTGTTGATCATTGCGTTGGTTTATCAGATCTCACGTTCAATCAACACGCAAGTTGCTCAGTTGCTATCCGTTATCCAAGATATCGCGAGAACGAATAATGTCAGTATGCGCGCTGATCTAACCGGTAAAAATGAATTAGTCTCTATCGGTAATTACTTCAACCGCTTGTTGGATAAACTCGAAACCTTAATCTCTAGCACTCAAGAGAAATCGGGGCAGCTTTCTAGCAGTACTAATAGCATGCACAACGAGCTACAAGGTGTGATTGAGCAGTTCCATGTTCAAGCAGACCACACCACTACTATGGCGACGTCGGTGCAGGAAATGGTTGCTACCATTAACGAAATTTCTGAAAGCACCGCCGTAGCAGTTGAAGGGGTACAACAGGCTTCTGTGAATGCGCAAAATGGCCGCCAAGTGGTTGAATCAACGGTACGAAATATTGACGAGCTTTCTCATATTCTTGGTGAAAGTCAGCACTCAATTTCGTCATTGAACGAACATGTCGACAAAATTGGCGGTGCAGTCAACATTATTCAAGAGATTGCCGAACAAACCAATCTACTGGCTCTTAACGCTGCGATTGAGGCCGCTCGTGCGGGCGAGCAAGGCCGAGGCTTTGCGGTCGTTGCCGATGAAGTTCGCGCTCTAGCTAGCCGTACACACCAATCGACTGAAGAAATTACCAAAGTGGTATCTGCGATCCAGAGCCAAATGTCCGCGGTTGTGGTGAACATTGATAAATGTAACGACCAAGGGCAACAAACGTTGTCGGCATCTCAAACTCTGGATGAGAGCTTAAGCCAAATCATTTCAGATATGGACAATATTCAAGCCAACTCAGAACGAATTGCTTCAGCGATTGAAGAGCAAGGTATCGTAATGAATCAGGTAAGTGAGTCAATTACTGAGCTCAACAGCATATCAGACAACAATATGCAGTCGGCTCAGCAATGTTTAACCGAAGTGGATGTAGTGTCTGGTCAAGCCAAAGACATGGACGTTGCTGTTGCAGAGTTCACTACCAACAAATCGTAGTTAACCAAAGTCAAACGGGTTCGAACGCTAGAAAATTCTACGCTTCAAGCCCGTTCTTTCTAGGATTCTGGTGGAAATTTCTTCTACCGACATGTTCGATGTATTGATATACGGTATCGCTTCCCTTCTAAATAAACTCTCTACGCTATTGAGCTCAGTCTTACATTGAGCCGCACTCGCATAATCACTGCCTGCTAGGCGATTACTGCGAATCTCAGTTAAACGCGATGCATCAATGGTAAGGCCAAACAACTTATGTCGATGGATTTCAAACTGTGGCAGCAATCTAAGCTTAGCAATATCTTCATCAATAAAGGGATAGTTAACGACTCGCAGGCCAAACTGCATGGCCATATATAAACTGGTTGGCGTTTTACCACTTCTGGATACTCCAAGTAGAATGAGATCCGCTTCTTCTAACCCTTTTAGAGACACGCCATCATCGTGAGCTAACGTGTACTCAATCGCTGCTATACGGTCGAAATAGCCTTCGTGATCTTTTCCAACACTGTGCGAACGTTGCAGTTTCGGTTTCGCTTCTAGATTTAAGTCTTTTTCAACCAAGTTCACCATGGTATCGAGGACATCATAAAACAGTGCGTTTGCGGTCAATAAACGCTGCTTTGCTTCAGGTATAACCATGGAAAAGAAAACCAATGGTTTTTCTCCGCTCTGGTTATAGGAACGCTCAATTTCTTTAACAACATCTTCAACTTTGTCTTCATTTTCGATGAAAGGAAACGTTTGCTGGTTCACAGAGAAGGGAAATTGGCCTAGAACGGTGTGCCCTATCGTTTGACATGTGATGGCAGTACCGTCAGAAACGTAGAATACATCACGACTTTGAACTTCTGTTTGCATTTTCTGTTTAAACCATAAAATTTTTTTGAGTAAGATAACAAAATAATAACGATAACTTACTAGAGTGTTCTATTACGTAGCCCACAGCCTTACAAAATAATTACATTTTTTTAGGTATGTACGTAAACGTTTGCTCCCCCCTACAAACTTGCTGAATGTTTCTGGAGAAATACATGCAAAAGTACACCCTTTGGTTCAACACCCTGTCCATGAATGACGTGAACCAAGTCGGCGGTAAAAATGCCTCACTTGGAGAAATGGTTTCAAACCTATCTAATGCGGGCGTTTCAGTCCCTAATGGTTTCGCGACTACCTCCTTTGCCTTCCATGAATTCTTAGAGTATGAAGGACTAAACTCTCGAATTTACGAACTGTTGAACAAGCTAGATGTAGAAGACGTAGATGCACTACGCGAAACTGGCGCAACTATTCGTAATTGGATTCTAGACGCACCCTTCCCTGCCCTACTAGAAGAAAATATCCGTACTCACTACGCAACGCTTATTGAGGACAACGAAGAATTGTCTGTAGCGGTGCGTTCTTCAGCTACAGCTGAAGACTTACCTGATGCCTCTTTTGCAGGGCAACAAGAAACATTCCTAAACGTGAAAGGTATTGATGCCGTGCTTGAGGCAACTAAGCACGTTTATGCTTCATTATTTAACGATCGCGCAATTTCATACCGTGTTCACCAAGGCTTTGACCACGAAGGCATCGCTCTTTCCGCAGGCATCCAGCGTATGGTGCGTTCAGATAAAGCTTCCTCTGGCGTGATGTTCACTCTGGACACTGAATCTGGTTTCGACCAAGTGGTATTCATCACCTCTTCTTGGGGCCTAGGCGAGATGGTTGTTCAGGGCGCTGTTAACCCAGACGAATTCTACGTACACAAACCATTACTAGAAGCAGGCCAAGCGCCAATCGTTAAGAAAACCTTTGGTTCTAAACTGACTAAGATGATCTATTCAACCAACCAAGAGATTGGTAAACAGGTGGACATCATCGACACCACGTCTGAAGAGCAAAATGCATTCTCGCTGAACGACGACGAGATCAAAAAGCTGGCTAAACAAGCGATGATCATTGAAAAGCACTACGAGCGTCCTATGGACATCGAATGGGCAAAAGATGGCATCGACGGCAAGCTCTACATCGTTCAAGCTCGCCCAGAAACGGTATGTTCTCAAAGTGAGCAAAATGTCATCGAGCGTTATGAGCTCAATAACAAAGCTGAAGTTCTTATTGAAGGCCGTGCTATCGGCCAGCGTATTGGTTCAGGTACAGTTCGACTGGTTGACTCATTGGATCAAATGTCACTGGTAAAAGAAGGCGATGTACTGGTTACAGACATGACTGACCCTGATTGGGAACCTGTCATGAAGAAAGCGGCAGCGATCATCACTAACCGCGGCGGTCGTACTTGTCACGCAGCGATCATTGCACGTGAGCTTGGTATCCCAGCCATTGTAGGCTGTGGTAATGCAACCACAGCTCTAACCGATGGCAGTGTTGTTACCGCTTCTTGTTCGGAAGGTGAAACGGGTTATGTTTATCAAGGCGAACTGGATTTTGAAATCCGTCGTTCTGCGGTTGATGAACTGCCGCTGCTACCAACGAAAGTAATGATGAACGTCGGTAACCCAGATCGTGCTTTCGACTTTGCTCAGATTCCAAACGAAGGGGTTGGTCTGGCGCGTTTAGAGTTCATCATCAACAAGATGATTGGCATCCACCCTAAAGCCCTGCTTAACTTTGACCAACAAAGCGAAGAGCTGCAAGAAAAGATCCGTCACTGCATCCGTGGTTACGACAACCCTATCGACTTCTATGTTAGCAAGCTAACTGAAGGTATCGCGACCATTGCAGCTGCATTCTGGCCAAAACGTGTGATTGTTCGTATGTCTGACTTTAAGTCAAACGAATACAGCAATCTAATTGGTGGCCAAGGTTACGAACCGCATGAAGAAAACCCAATGCTGGGCTTCCGCGGTGCATCTCGCTACATTTCTCCTGTTTTCGAAGACTGTTTTGAGCTAGAAACTCAAGCTATCAAGCGTGTTCGTAATGAAATGGGATTGAAGAACGTTGAAATCATGATTCCATTCGTTCGAACTCCAAGCGAAGCCGCTTCTGTTATCGACCTACTCGCTAAGTTTGACCTGCGCCGTGGCGACCAAGGCCTGAAAGTTATTATGATGTGTGAACTACCATCAAATGCGGTACTGGCAGAAGAATTCCTGAAGTACTTCGATGGTTTCTCTATCGGCTCTAACGATATGACTCAGCTGACTCTAGGACTAGATCGAGATTCCGGCGATGTTGCTCACTTGTTTGACGAACGCAACCCAGCAGTTAAAGCGATGCTGAAAATGGCGATCGACGCGGCAACCAAAGCGGGTAAATATGTGGGTATTTGTGGCCAAGGACCATCGGATCACGATGATCTGGCTAAGTGGCTAATGGAACAAGGCATCAGCTCTGTGTCATTGAATCCAGATACCGTTATCGATACTTGGCTGAAATTAGGCGAAATCTAATTCAATCCATTTTATGTAAAAACTCAAAGCCTAGCGATTTCGCTAGGCTTTTTTATTTATGAATCAATACAGTAGCTATTCGCTTGAAGCACCTATTGGAACCCCGCACCTCTTGAATAGCCGTTGCCAATAATCCACATGCGCCTTTACCGCTAATCTAAATCTTTCATGATTGTTCTGTAATGAGTATTCATAGCCCGATTGGTGCGTTAGAAAAGTAAGCTGTGGGCTCGCTTGTAGATAAGCTCCATCTAACAAAGCGCTGTATGGTTGGATCTGCGCAATGTAATTGTTGTTAAACACATTGCGAAGGTATCGAAATTTTGTAGAGTCGCGGTTTTGGCGGCATATCACTTGAGCATCATTAGCATTTAGCAAGATCGTGATACGCTCTAGCCATTGTGACGAACGCAACAACGAGAAGTTCAACTCTCCAATTAGCCTTATTTTGTCGAGTGACTCTTGATATTGGGTCACATTGATTGGATCAACAGGAGCTGTATTAGCTATCAAGATATGAGTTTTGTTGATTGCAGTTAAGGCCGGCAATAACGTTCCTAAGTTCCAAGTATCCTCTTCAATCAACCATCGACTACTTTGTAGTTGGTTGCGCATTGCATCATCTCCAAACACCATGTTTTCAAAATGGAGCATCAATTGACTTTGCTTGAGCGCTGCAACTCTATTGAGCTCAGAAGCGACTTCAGAACTAATAGATTCATCACTTAAACATTGATATGCAGTATCAATAAAATTGAGCTGATAGTCGAAGTTACGAAACTTGTCATGAACTTTGCCGAGCGACGAGTTTTTCTCCGCTATGAGATGAAACAACCCACACGCTTTGAGCTGATAACTGTCCAATAACCCCATAGTGATGGCTGGAATATCATGCATTAGTTCACGTTTAGCGGGTAATGAAATGGACGTCGTAGCCGGCGGTTCTGGGGCATCAACCTCTAAGACATTTGATAGCCTTTGCAGGTAATCTTCAAAGCTGGCTTCTATCTTTTGAGATGGGCTATCACAACCAGACAATATAAAAAGGCTAGTCAATACGAAAATGTTAGTCGCTAGCTTACGCACTCGTTTATTCCAATTAACACCGTTTGTTCTAATTAGCTTACCAACGATTTCGCGTGTCAGAGGCCCTGAAACGCGAAAAACCGCTAGCCGAACACGAAAATCAACACCAGTATACCTAGGGCAAACCCGCCAAAGACCTTCAACAACATACTCAAACTACGCGTACCACCAATCGGTGATTTGTTGCAACAAACCATAATATTTCCTCCAAGAATTCATTTACGGTAAAGCCTCACCTTAGGTTAAGGTCAATCAAAGGCTTTACTCTCAACGAATTCCCCTTACAATTAGCGCAAACTTAAAAAGCTCAAGGTTGTCACCATGTCTATCCAATGGTTTCCGGGCCATATGCACAAGGCTCAAAAAGAGATTGCTGAAGCAATCCCTCAGATTGATGTAATTATTGAGGTGCTTGACGCTCGTATCCCTTTTAGTAGCGAAAACCCTATGATTGCAAAATTAAAGGGGGATAAGCCAGTTGTAAAAGTGCTTAATAAACGTGATCTTGCCGATCCTGAATTGACTCAACTTTGGATTGACCATTTTGAGAAAGAGCACAATGTAAAAGCGATTGCCATTACCACATCTCAGTCGCACGAAGTTCAAAAAGTCATGGAGTTAGTTCGTAAACTTGCGCCTCACCGTGAAGAGATTGGTAAAAACATTCGCACCATGATTATGGGTATCCCGAATGTGGGCAAGTCGACAATCATCAACTCACTGGCTGGTCGTACTATAGCTGTCACCGGTAACCAACCGGCAGTAACACGCCGTCAGCAGCGAATTAACCTGCAAAACGGTATTGTGTTGTCTGATACACCAGGAATCCTTTGGCCTAAAGTAGAAAACCCACACAGTGGTTTTCGTTTAGCGGCGACAGGGGCCGTAAAAGACACCGCGATGGAATATGATGAAGTGGCATTCTATACCGTCGAATACCTTGCTCAACAATACCCAGAGCTATTGAAAGAGCGCTACCAAATCGAAGAGCTTCCAGAGTCGGACATTGAGTTGATGGAGGCGATTGGCCGCAAACGTGGTGCACTTCGTGCGGGCGGGCATATCGACATCCACAAGTGTTCTGAAATCCTACTTCACGAGCTTCGCGGTGGTATTCTGGGTCAAGTTACCTTAGAGCTTCCAGAGATGATCACTCAAGAGCTGATCGAAGTTGAAGAAGAAGCCGCTCGTAAGGCTGAAGAAAAAGCAAAGAAAAAAGAAGAACGCAGAAAGCGCTACCTAAAAAACAAACGTTGATTATTTCGATACCATCAACGAAAAAGGGCGAACTGAGTGTCCGCCCTTTTTTATCGCCATTAACTTAAAGTTCAATACCCGCTAATTTCAGCAATATTGATTCAAGGTCGCTCCAAGGCATCAATTGCGAATCAATCACCTCCAGTCGAGACTCAAACCCTTCTAAGCTCAACTCATTAACCGACACAACACCATTAGCTACATTGAATGCGTAGCAACCTTTGTTAGTGTTCACGACGGCCTTGACTCGTTCCGCGGTAAGCGCACTGAGCATTGAGAATAACTCATCGAAATCAAAACGATACTCAGCACCGAACAGCCACCCACAACTAAAGTAACCTTGCCCTTTGTTTTCTTTGCGAATGTATTTTTCGCCTGGCGGTAATTCAAACTGCGGCTCTTGTTCTGCGTGCGCGTGATGGTGTGATTCAATTTGGCTTGAGGCTCCGTCGTACATACGTTCAATATCGAGTACTTCAATCGGAATACTGCCATTTTGAACTAGCTTGCTAAATACCTTCGATGGTGTTTGGTTCGTTACCCAGTCATTAAACTCATCGACATCATGTACAGTACATTGGTCAACTTTGTTACCTATAATCACATCGGCACTTGCCAGTTGGTCATTAAAATTCTGATTTTGCGTGTACTTTTCAATGCTCAGATTTCTTGGGTCTAGTAGCCCGATTGTCGCTTTCAAATCCACATAAGGTTGATACTGACTAGAGGTTAATGTGGCTATCACTTGTTTAGGGTGCCCAAGTCCGGTTGGCTCAATCAATAAGCGATCTGGCTTTTGTCTGAGCAACGCATTGATGCCAACAGACATAGGAACACCGGCAGTACAGCACATACACCCGCCTGGTACTTCTTTTATTAAAGCACCTTGATCAGTCATCATGGCACCATCAATGCCGATCTCACCAAACTCATTAACTAGTACCGCCCAGTTTTCGCCTTCGGGCTTATTTTTAAGTAACTCTAAAATTGCGGTAGTTTTACCAACACCTAAAAAACCGGTGATGATATTGGTGGGCACTTTGTTTGCCATTCAATACGCTCCTATCTGTAAAGGCTAAGCATTTGGTAAGTATACCCAATTAGCTCAAGAAAGTGTGTTTGAGTGCGGCAAACATCCATCTGTTTTTGACCATTTAAAACGACAAAAGGCGCACTACTAAGAGCGCGCCTTATCCCTCGTTACTCAATCGTGAGTTTGCGAATCAAGACGTCTATTGATGCGACTTGAACTGTTACGAGGATCTAGATTTGATTAGTTTGAATCCATCCAAATTGTAGGTAAGGCCAATTTGTGTCCTCCCTGCGAGTCGGTTCAGATTGCCTTACAACTTAACTATGGCTCAAGATAGGTAAATTACAAGCCACTGCATGTTTCATTTTCAAGAATGTGGCATAGGTCAAATCACGATAATTGAAAATCAATATTGCAAATATGTCGCTATAGTTAGACCAACTCAAGCGTATAATTCAAAGGTATGATTTCCTAGTCTTATTAAATGCCAGAGGCCTTCCTTAAATGACCAAAAGAGAGAAATTGAAGCTTTCACTACTCGCGCACATGCCTAAAGATGCGATTAACCAATTTCTTTCTTCAGATAAAACCCCATTTTCAGTATTAGCAATGTCTCTCATTGTCGGTATCTTAGCTGGATTAGTTGGAACCTATTTCGAAATTGCCGTTCATTTTGTGTCAGAGACCCGTACAGAGTGGTTAAAGAGTGAAATCGGCAGCGCAATTCCGCTTTGGCTGACCGCTTTCATTATCAGCGCCCTACTTGCGTTTGTTGGATATTACCTAGTACACAAGTTTGCTCCAGAAGCTGCTGGCTCCGGAATTCCAGAGATTGAAGGTGCAATGGATGGAATGAGACCCGTACGCTGGTGGCGTGTCATTCCAGTAAAGTTTTTCGGTGGTATGGGCGCTTTAGGCTCAGGGATGGTACTAGGTCGTGAAGGTCCAACGGTTCAAATGGGCGGTGCTATTGGCCGGATGGTGACGGATATCTTCAAGGTTAGTAACGACGACACCAAACACTCCCTATTAGCATCGGGCGCTGCTGGCGGCTTGGCCGCCGCATTCAATGCACCACTTGCTGGCATCATGTTTGTGGTTGAAGAAATGCGTCCGCAATTTCGCTATTCGTTGATTTCTATTCGAGCAGTGATCATATCGGCTGTATCCGCGAACATTGTATTCCGTTACATCAATGGCCAAGACGCCGTTATAACGATGCCGCAGTATCAAGCTCCCGAGATACCAGCCCTATGGCTGTTTTTATTGCTCGGTGCACTATTCGGTGTATTTGGCGTCTTATTCAATCGACTAGTGACATTGTCACAAGATATTTTTACTCGCATCCATCAAAATGACCGTAAACGCTATCTGATCACCGGCTCATTAATTGGTGGTTGTTTTGGCCTACTACTTATTTACGTACCTGAACTTACCGGTGGCGGTATCGGGCTGATACCCACCATTACTAATGGTGGGTATGGCGCTAGCTTCCTTTTACTCTTATTTTTAGGAAGAATACTCACCACCATGATCTGCTTTGGCTCTGGGGCACCAGGTGGCATTTTTGCGCCGATGTTAGCTTTAGGTACCCTGTTTGGCTATGCATTTGGCGTTATTGCTAAGGGTAGTTTTCCAGAACTCGATATCGTACCTGGCATGTTTGCTATTGCAGGTATGGGCGCATTATTCGCCGCTACCGTTCGAGCCCCTATTACAGGAATATTGCTGGTGATAGAAATGACCAACAATTACTACCTAATTCTGCCCTTAATTATTACCAGTTTAGGGGCCGTTATTTTTGCTCAATTACTTGGCGGCCAACCAATATATAGCCAATTGCTTCGTAGAACTTTGAAAAATGAGAAGTTGAGGCAGGAAGATCTGCCTAGCGAGCCTAAGAGTTAATTGCTTCATCAGCAGTGAAATTGTTACTATTTCTCGCCTTCACCACACATACCTGTTGGCACTATCTTTCTAATCTATTTAGGCTCATGGAGTAAGAGTTGAACTGGAAACGTCTCACAAAATTTCAAAATGTTCCCCCTTCTCAGGCTGCGTTGGCGCTGGGGATGATCGGTCTTGGGCATGCGTGGGCGTTGTACATTCCAGAAGTAGGTATTCCAATACGCCCTTATTTGGCAACGATGGGCGCATTACTGCTATTGCCCGTTCTGCTCAAATACTTCACCAGCTACTCCACATTTATTAATGACATTCGCCACCCTTTAAGTGGTAGTTTAATGGCGCCAATGAGCATGTCGTTACTGATGCTTTGTGATTACTTGGCCGAGATATCGCCGATTATTGCTTACCCTATGTGGTTTGCCGCGATATTACTTCATTGCACAATGATGATTATGTTTTTTGGGTTCCAACTCACTAACTTCAAGATGTCTAATATAGTCCCAAGCTGGTTTTTGTATCCAGTTGGTTTCATCAGTAGTTCGTTAGCTGGCACTCAATTTGGCCATGATGTGTTTTCTTCCACTTTGGTTAATATCTGCATCACGATTTACTTCTTCATGTTACCACTAGTGCTTTATCGCTTAGTGTTTGAAGGCAGCTTACCTCGTAGAGCTCGTCCAACCCTGGCTATTATGGCTGCGCCGATCAATTTAACACTCGCCAGTTATCTCGTTAACTTCCATGAGCCAGACCCTATCTTAACAGGCGCGTTAGCGGGCATCGCGATTACTATGACACTGCTGATTTACCTGTGCTACATCCGTTTAATACGTTTGAAATTCCAACCATCGATTGCCGCAGTGACGTTCCCATCGGTGATCAGCGCCGTCGCCATGCACCGGCTTACCTCATTCTTCGAGCAATACCACCCACAATGGCATTGGCTTCATAATTTCGGTTTGTTGGAACTTTCGATCGCGACAGGCTTGGTAATTTGGGTATCTGTGGACTATGTAAAAATGTATTGGCCTGAATTGAGTAAGGCTTAACAAAAATATATTCCGTTTCCTGTTGCTATTAGAACTAAGATCACACTCTTAATTTAGCAAAGCACGTTCATTCGTGTATATTTCACATCTGATATATTTAATTATATTTCAACGATTTAAATCAAATTATAGGTCCAAAACCCTAATCAACTGTATTAAAAACGAAAGTATCAATATTTTTATTTGTAATCATACGCAATAAATTAAATATTGTGCATCGACGTACATAAAATTCCGGTTCATAAATACCTTGTCAGCTGGCACTGATTCAAAAATATTAAAGGTATAACTATGAATACTTTGCATACTCCTATCCGCTTACCGGAATTTGTTGATACGCGCCTTAATTTCTTTATTGATTCTCTGCTAGACACTAAAGACACAGGTCGTAACTTAGTCCTAGGCTTAGCACCCCAAGAAACGGATATTAACCTTCAAAGCAACGACTATCTTAATTTGTCGTACCACCCAGACATAATAGACGCTCAGATCCGATCATTAGCGTCTAAAAAAGGCACACCTTTTATGTCTAATGTGTTTCTTCAAGCCGATGGGCTCGACAAGCAAGTTGAACAACAATTAGCTCGATTTGTTGGTTTCGATTCTTGTATCGTCAGTGCATCTGGTTGGACTGCCAACGTAGGATTGCTCCAAACTATCTGCGACAGCAGCACCAACGTATATATCGACTTCTTCGCTCACATGTCATTGTGGGAAGGTGCTCGAATCGCTGGTGCCAACATCCACCCGTTTATGCACAACAACGTTCGCCATTTGAAAAAGTTGATAAACCGTAACGGCCCGGGCATTGTGCTGATAGATTCGGTCTACAGCACCCTTGGTACCATCGCTCGCTTAGAAGAGATTATTGCGACTTGTAACGAACTCAACTGCGCAATTGTTGTAGACGAATCACACTCGCTCGGCACCCACGGTCCTTCTGGGGCTGGCTTGTTGCAAGAACATGGATTAACGAAACAAGTGGACTTTCTAACCGCCAGTTTGGCCAAAACCTTTGCCTACCGGGCAGGAGCCATTTGGTGTAACAATCGATTTGGCGATTGCTTACCCTATGTCGCGTTCCCATCTATATTTAGCTCAGCAGTGATGACACATGAATTAGAACGAATTGAAGCAACGTTAAAAGTGATACGCGGCAGTGACCTTGCGAGAAATAAGCTTCATCAGAACGCGAAACGAATTCGGAACGCTTTAAGAGGCATAGGGTTCGATATTCGCAGTGAAACACAAATCATAGCGTTAGAGACTGGTGGAAACACAGAAACCCGAATAGTGAGGGACTATTTAGAAAGTCATGGTGTGTTTGGTTCGGTATTTTGTCCACCAGCAACACCTAATAATAAGAACGTTATTAGATTATCGATTGATAGCCAATTAACAGACGGGCAAATTGATCACTTAATTAATGTTTGTAGTGATGCGTACGATAAATATTTTGCGCATCAGAATTCGTTTGCCACCAAGCCCAAACAAGCCAGTTAATTTTATTGGTTCTTATTACACTGTGTGAGTGAAACAATAAAGCAGCCTATTTGGCTGCTTTGTCATACTGTTGTTTCTGTTCGAATTGACGATTTACCATCTAGTGGGAATATCGTTCTAGTTCAGAGCATGGCGTACCTTTGCAAAAATGGGTAATGCCATATTGAGTCATCAGCAAAATTTCAAATTCATTGAGCTTAACGTATTCCATCATATCGCTAGATAAAATCGCACCTTGACTGACCATGACCTGCTCATAAAACGCCAGTTCTCTGCTCGGGATGATCTTATCGTGATTGTCTTCCTGCAAAGAAATGCTTACTGGTGACACAATATATTGACCGGAGGAAGTAAAACCAACCTGCTTACTCGTTAAGTACAGCAAATCATAGTGGCCATTGGTCTTGAACTCGACATTGACTGAGGACTCATTGAACGTATTTCCTTGCTCCGACTTATATATAGATGCGGAACGCGCAAAGTAGTGACCTTGAATATGGGAGTTTGAATACTGTGAAATACCCCAGCCAACTACAACACCGATAGCGACCGCAAGCGTTAGAAGCATCCCTTTTTTAATCACAATTCACCTCCTCACTACCTGGAGGGAAACTGAACGAACGCCCTTCGCGATCGACCAAAATCTGCTTGTTTTTGTATTTGTAAAGTGTCACATCATCTAGTGTACTAAATGATAGGCTATCTGTATCAATTTGGCATGAGCTGTATTGCTCAATCTCTAATACCTCCTCTGGTTTGAAGCTGCTTTTCGAAAAATAGCTGTATGACAAAAATGCCGTCAGTCCCGTCACCAAAACTAATAGCGCCACAAAGTGATGTGTAAGCAGAAGGCCCTCATGGGTATCAGGTTGTGCCGCTTCTACCGAGATATCTTCTCGTTCAAGTTGAGCCGAAAAAATATACCCTTTGCCGCGCTCAGTCACAATTATCTTGCCTTCACTATCTTCAAGCGCTTTTCGGCATACAGAAATAGTCTGCATCAAACTTCCGTCTTCAACGTGAATCCCTTTTGATAACCAAACTTGTTCTATTAACTCTTGCCTAGCCAACACTACATTTGGGCGCTGAAAGAAATACATCAACAAAGCCACTTCATTTGAGCCTAATCGATAGGTGCGCCCAGAGATTCGGTGCTGAACTTCCGACTTATCCAGATTCACTTGGATATCACTATTGATGATGAAGTGTTCCGACATGAGCTCTTCTTGGTGTTAATACAATGAAGCAGGAATATAACAAATAACTTCATCGGTATAAACTGAAGCAATTTATGTGCTTACCAAGCTTTCTAAAGTCATATAAAACAACCTAAAAGCCTCAACATAAGAACCGCTTTATCCTCAATAAGCATGTTTGAGGCTGTATCTCCCTTTCCTATTGGCATACTCCAGCATTGCTTGATAGCTGAGCCGTAACAAGCAGACATACAACAAACGCGGGCCGCTCTCCGCCCGTTTCTCCTCCACATATATTTGTACGCGCGATAAAAATAAGGAGTCATTTTGCTCTATTTAAAACGACAATATATATACGCTCTCGTAGGCTTATCACTATTTGGATGTAATTCGGACGAAGGTTCAGTTCAAGAACCAGTGTCTGTTTATGTACCCTACGACATTAGAGAACTGCCTAAACCAAATGATGGTTATGGATACGATGATGACAACACTATCCGAGGTGTAAATGAACCATCTGGGTATTCAGCATCAGAGCAACACCCCTACTATCAAGACTACAACAACTCCTACGCCGCTTTGGATGGTTGGGGTCTTTGTGCTGAGCCTATTTTGATCCCATTGCAAAGTGCAGATTCTGAGAAGCGCTTTCCTTTGGATCCAGATTCACTTGATGGGAATGTCGCTCTATACGATGAAGACGGCGACATAGTCCCAACACAAATATCTGCGGATGGCTCAACGATTAAAATTCAGTGTGAGCAGAGCTTGCAACCGGCTACAACCTACAGCGTAGTGGTCACAGACGGTGTGAGAACAGATTTCAATCACCCCCTACAAGCGGACGCTTCTTTTCTCAATCTGATTAGCGCATCAGAAGGAGACTTAGATGACGAGCAAAAAGAGCTACAGCAACAAGTCTTTGCAGCAATGAATCATCACGGTAGCAGCGCTGGATTTGTCTATGCGGCGCAGTTTACAACGCAAAGTTCATATTCAGCGCTTGATGCAATGCGAGACAATCATATCTCGAAAACTACGCTCTCTAGCGCTGCGCCCCTTAAAGAGAGTAAGAATCGTAAATACAATTTGTTCACCTACACACTCAATGCACCTTTCTATTTACCGTTTACGAAAGACAGAGAAGAAGAATGTGTGATTGATGAGTTCGACCCTAAACCAGCATGTCCTCCGCTGTATGAGTGGATGACAACTGAACAGGATGGCTTCCCTACCTATAACAATCCATTGCCGCAAGTCGTTGAAATGCAGGACATCGAAGTCAATGTTTATGCCCCCAAAGACCTTGATATGGTTAACGATGAAATACCTGTAGTTATCTTTGTTCACGGTGTAACAGGTCAAAAAGACGATACATCTCTAATGGCGGCAGACTACACCCAAAAGGGGATAGCGGTTGTCGCTATTGATATGCCTTACCATGGCACTCGTGTGCGTCATGATATCAACGGCGTAGAAATCAGTGCCAGAGCCAACAAGTCGTTCTTCATTAATATTGATTCGCCTTTAGCTCTGCGTTCCAACCTTCAGCAATCGGTATCTGACTTCTTAGGGCTTAGGTACGCACTTAACTCTTTGCCTTGGGTAAAGAATGATGATGTACATCTGGTAGGTCTGTCACTTGGTGGAATCATGTCGGTAATGATTACTGAATTCACCCAAAACCATCCTGATTTTTCACTAAAGACTGCCAACTTTGTAGTACCTGGGCAAGGTCTAACCAATCTAACGTTAAGCTCGAAAACCCTCGGTCCTGAAATGTCAACGGCAGTAAAAAAATCGCCTGATGTTCAACGCAGTATCGCAGAAACCGTGATACCAAATACTTGTACTGCAAGTGCAAGCAACCAAGAGTGTATTGAAGCGCTACGCGATTTTGTCGACGTATCTGAAGAAAACGCAATAACTGTCACACAGTTAGAAGACGACATTTATACGCTCATCGAACCAGGGCTTCTTCAAGGCGTACAGTCAACGATTGATAGTTCAGACCCAGCAAGCTTTACTCGCGACCAAGTGTGGTACAAACAACCAACCTTGCTTATTGAAGCCGTTGGAAACTGTGGTGAGACATGTGAGGTGGGTGAGTACATGCCAGATACTGTCGTGCCAAACTCAGCGCCAAACAACATCAGAACAGGTACAGACCCACTAATCAAAGCACTCGACCTCGATCCATTAGTAGATACCTACAACATTCAACCACATACCCGCGGTGTAATTAGAGCAATCACAGGTGGACACGGTACATACTTGTTCCCTTATGAGGGACCTATGGATGAAACAGGCCTGCCGGGCTTCCCAGAGGGCGAAACAATGAAGTTTGTTATGGACGCCAATAACACTCAGAAAATCGCAGTGAGATCTATGGTTCGTAGTGATTCTCACGCGGTTCGAATCGAGAATATTGAACACATCGAGACAGAGGTACCAAGCGATGAAGAATAAACCTATTCAGATTTTAGGCTCATGTGCCCTACTCGTTCCTTGTATTTCTCAGGCGGCTGGTTTTCAGCTTAATGCTCAATCTGCAACCGGTTTAGGGCGTGCTTTCGCGGGAGACGCCGTCATTGCGGATAGCGCGGCCATTGTGTCTAAGAACGCTGCAGCCATGGCATATCTCGAACAACCGACCATTTCTGTTGGAGCGGTCTATATCGACAGTTCCGTTGAAGCGTCTAACATCAGTTACACTCCTCTGGTTGGGGATACGACTCAACTCGCAGACACAACCCTTGATTCAGGTACATTAGTGCCCAACCTGCACTACGTTCACCCGCTAGAAAACTCTAAGTTCACCTTAGGTTTTACGGTTCACTCTAACTTCGGCACGACTATCGAGTTTGACGATTCGTTCTCCGCAGATGAGTTCTCAGGTACCACAGCCCTGACAAGCGTAAACACGGGTGTTGCACTAGCGTATGAAGTCAACGAACAGTTCAACATCGGTGCAGGCATTGACGTGATCTACGGTGCTGGAGAAATTTATCGCAAAGGATTGGTCGATATTGATGCTGATGGTATTGGTATTGGTGCAAACGTTGGGGCAACCTATCAAGTCAACGACAATAATCGGTTTGGGTTTGCCTACCGTTATAGTCCAGACATTGAAGTGGAAGGCACAATCACCAAAGCTGGCGTACCTGCTGACAAAATGAATGTCCCTTTGCCTGATATGGCAGAGTTCTCCGGCTGGCACAAACTCAATAGTACATGGGCAGTCCACTACAGTCTGCAATGGGTAAACTGGTCAGAATTTGATTCTCTTACTTCAGATTCATACAGTGACGCAATCAAAGAATACCAGTGGAAAGATGCTGGACACCTATCTGTTGGCGCAACCCACACCGTTTCTGAAAAAGTCGAGTTGAGAGCTGGCTACATGTACGACATGAGCCCGGTAGATGAACTTACCTCACTGTCTATCCCTGATTCAGATAGACACTGGTTAGCATTTGGAGGCACTTATCACTTCACGAAAGCTAGTTCAGTTGATTTGGGGGTAAGTTTCTTGTTTGGAGAGCAAACTCAGGTCGATGAAAGTTTAACGACCATCCCTGATACGTACACCAACATTACGTCCGACATTTCAACTGGCGCTGTACTATTTGGTCTTCAGTACCAACACAAGTTCTAACCTCATTAAGACGTTCAACTCTTAAACCGCGTTGTTCATGGCTCGACAAGGATGTCGAGCCAGTTTTTATCTACTACAAATAATTCTCTAATGTTTCCAGCAAATTATCTTTACTGACCGGCTTGATAAGGTAGTCGTTCATTCCAACCAGTTGCATTTTTTCAATGCTTTCCGGTGAACTGTCTCCGGTGTGACCAATGATTGGAATCGATGCAAAACTTTTACTTGAATTGCGAATATCAGAGGCTGCGGTATAACCATCCTTTACTGGCATATCAATATCTAAGATCACTAAGTCGATATCGCTGTTCTCGAGCGTATCAATCGCCTCTGCCCCATCAGACACTTCCACAACATGATAACCTTGTTTAGATAGCAAGATGGAAGTCAAACTGCGCAGAGAAACGTTATCATCTGCAAGTAAGATGGTTTTGTTATAGTTCACTTCTCGAGAAGGGATATCTCCACGATTGGCATGATGAGCATCGAAAATCAACCCATCCAGAACTTTACCAACGTTCTCTATTACACTCTGTTTTGAGGTAGGGTAAATCTCCAGGAATCGATTCCAATTGCCAGTGTAATGCTTGTTCTCATCATATAGGTAGGCAAGCTTACCAACGGTGAAGCCAAGTTTAGATTCAATCATAGATAAAGCATTGTCATTGAAGCTATCCAAATCGAGTAGCAACAAGTCATACTCAAACTCGTACTCTTCCAACCCTAATGCTTGCTCAGGCGAAATCGCTTTAAACGTGAAGCCTTGATAGAAAGCATGCTCATTAAACTTGCGGATAATTGGTTTCGACTCTCCCATATACAGGACGCTACGCGCACTCATTAAATCCAACTTAATTGATTGCACTTCACGTGATTGGTACTTAGGAAAGGTCAACGTAAACTCCGTCCACTGTTCAAGCTCCGAACGACATTCAATGTTACCGCCAAAAGAGTTCATCACCTTTTTACAAAACGGTAGGCCGAGGCCGTAACTACCATTCTTACCATGAGTATAAAAATCATTGAATATTTGGTCTAGGCTGTCTTCGTCGATGCCGATACCATTATCTTTGAATACTAGCCTGTTGTGCCATTCATCTTCATACAATGTAATGGTGATTTGAAATTCACTGTCATTTTGATAATAAAATGCGTTCTTCATTAAGTTATATAAAGAATACTTCAACAATAAATCACTACCAAAATATTCAAAGTTATCAACAACCTTTAACGACACGACATTTTTAGCGGATTTACTTTTATACGGGTAACTATTGAGAGTGTCTTCAATGACTTGCTGAATTGAATGACGTGTAAACGTAGAGTTGGACACTCGATTTTTGTCGATAGACGTCAACAATAAATCGATCGCTTCGTTGCCGTTTCTAATCACTTCATCAGCACCTTCCAGCAACTCCGTCACGACTTCGAGATCTTTTGCTGAAATCGTATAGCTATCCGAGCTTCTGTCATGCCCATTCGGCAACGTACTTTGGATTACATCGACAGACGTTTTTAATGCACTGAGAGGGTTGCGCATTTCGTGTGCAATACCAGCACCAAAAGCTTTGGCTATCGATACCTTCGATTCGTGTTCCGCTTGATTACGGAAATAGAACAAATTACCAAATACATAGGTAAACAAGAAGATTGGAATATATGGCCACATGACCATGTTGTAGGTAATTTCACCTTTTATCGTCCATGTAGTCAGTGCAGCAGCAATAATGGAAAGGATCGTCTGTAAAAACAGCACTTTACTTTCATGCACTAACAGCACATGTAGAAAGATACACGCCATCAAGGACATAACCCACACAGTTGACCAATCATTCATCAGAAGCATAAACATGAAGAAAAATGGCAAGCAGAACGTTATGGTAGCAACGTAATAATACGGTAGGTATTTTTGTAGGTAACTGGGAATATAGTCACGCAGCGCTAGTACGAGAAGAACAACCGCGCAAAAGCCACGAAGCAACATTGACTCATAGGGCTGTGGAAACATGAACGCCCAGATGTAGTAGTATACAGGGAAGCCTACAAAGCCCATCCACCCTACTAACGTAAGGTTAGGCTCCGCATAATGATAGATTTTCTTTACTACATCCATCTGTTGTACACTGGCAACTACTCAATAGTCCTTTGTTATTAACTGTATAGCCAAAACTGCATTGGTGCACTTAATTTAATATGCACAATGAATAACACCGCAAATAATTTTAAGCAGATCGCTATTTAAAGCAGTGAGGCTCAGCGTTATTAGGCATTCGTCACTCTAATCTGACTGCCAGAACGGCTCGAATTCACGTCAATCCGAAGTGCCATTTGCTCTTTGAGCTCACTCACGTGGGAAATGATGCCGATTGTTCGCCCCCCTTGCTGTAAATCGATCAACGTTTGTAAAGCCAACTCAAGCGACTCGGGATCTAAGCTACCAAAGCCTTCATCGATGAAAAGCGTGTCTAAACGGATACCACCACTATAAGATTGCACGACATCCGATAACCCCAACGCGAGAGCAAGTGCAGCCATGAAGGACTCCCCGCCTGAAAGAGTCGCCACATCGCGATTTTTTCCGGTATAGCCGTCTTCGACAGAGAGGTCTAGTCCTCGACCTGCGGCACCTTTAAAGCCTTCCGTCTTACGAACCAATCGATAGCGCCCCTTGCTCATAATATTCAAACGCCCAGAAGCCTGAATCAATACATCATCGAGCAACACTCCGAGTACAAAACGGTGCAGGCTTATTCGGCTACCTGTTTTACCACTAGCAACATCATACAAAGTGCCATACACCTTATAGTCGGCTTCCAGCTTCTCATTTTTCTGATGAAGTATCGCAATATCTTGGCCGACTTTAACAACTCGCTGATATTGCGATTTCGCAGTATCCAAAGCCTCTCGAGCCTGATTATAGACCAGCTCTTGTCGTGAAAGTTGCACTGTCAGCTGCTCTAATTGTGGTTGCTCGACATCTTTCAGCTGAGACTCCAGATCAGAAATCGTCTGCTCCAGGCGAGCTTTTGTTTCTGAGAATTGCTGAACCCCTAGCTGCCACTGCTCAATGGTTTGCTCTGAATGTCGGTTCGCTAAATAGTGCTCTTCACTCTCGAAGTCACTTAGCTTAAGTTTATCCAGCCACTGGGACGATGCTGCCGATAAACCGTTTTGCGCCTGAGCAAGGTATTCAAGATTCGTTTTAAACTGAGTGTCCAACTCATTGTGGGCAACCATCGCAGACTGATAAGCTTTTTGAGCATGCTCTGCATTCGCATTGATTCGAGAGATCGCTTGTTGAGTGTTCAAGTAATCCTTCTCAACATCTTCTAGAGATTGATATTGTGGATCAATCGAATTAACCAGAGAAGTAACTTGGGCTGTCTGAAGTTCAACTTTACTGTCATTAGCCGAGATTTGTTCTCGCACTTCATTGATCTTGTTATCGCCCGTTACGCATCGCTGGTTGAGCTCCTCAACGCCCTTTTCCATTTGCGCCAAATCAATGCTGTTTAATTGCTCAAGCCTAGCCACCAACTCGGTAAGCACTTGGTCAATTGATTCAATGCTTTGGAATGTCGTTTCACCTAGATTTGCTTGCTGCTCATCCCGTAGCTTTCCTTTTTCAAGCAGTTGAGATTTGTGCTGTTCAAATAGGTTATTGTGGTGATTAAATTTATTCAGTGCATCTCGCTCATTGGATCTTGCCGCCTGAACTTGTTCTTTGGATACAGCTTCACCAACAAATTGAGCGGGCGCCGGGTGATTTTCACTACCACACACCGGGCATGCTTCTCCTTGCTGTAGCTTCTGCGCTAGGATTGACGCCTGCGACGTATGCCATTTAAGTTCTAGGCTGTCTGCTGTTTTCTGCTCGGTATGCCACAGGCTCCGTGCACTGACTACATTTGCCTCAAAAGTTTGGCTTTGCTGTTCAAGTTGACCAATCTCTCTAATCGTCGCTTGTAGCTTGATGAAGTCGGAATGTAGCCTTTGATGCGCCACCAACTCAGCTTCAAGCTTTACTTTTTCATTAAGGTCTAGCCTTGCCTTGTCCAAATCTTGCTTTAACTGCTGAGCTTCTTCACTCAGTTTGTCTCTGAAGCTAATGTATTGGCTTAACGTCTTATTAAGCTCTCCTTTCGCAGCTACGTAGCTGGATAGCTGTTTTTCTGCAGTGAGCTTTTCAGACCACTTGGTTTTCACTTGTTCGATTCTAAATAACTGCTCACTTAGATGAGGAAGCTGGTTAGATTCTTCGCTGGCCTTCTCTTGCTGTTTCTCGGCTTCAGTTAGCTCAGCTTTTGCATTGACGACACGCGCTTTGAGCTGCTGATCTTGTTGGCCAAGCTCAGTAAACTGCTTCTCTGCATTTTGACGCGTCACGTAAGCTAGCTCTAACTTATTGGCTTGATTTGCCAAAGCTAAGCGACTCTGCCAAACCTGAACCTGCTCTTGCTCAGAGAGGTGCTGCTTTAACGAGGCTTGAGCATTAGAATACTTGGCAAACTCTTGATTCAGCGCTTGAGCTTTCTGTAACTCTGCATTGAGTCTGCTTTGTTCACTTTGTGCTGTTTGTTCATCTAGCTGAAGTGTTTCAACGCGAGCGGTTAACTGGCTGGCCAATTCTTGAAGCTCATCTTCACTACTTACTTCAGCAACCGTTAGAGCGCCGCGGATCTGATTATCAAACTCATCTTTGGCCTTAACTATCTCACCTGCCTTATCTTTTAGCGCAAACTCGATTTTCTTGTAGATATCTGTTTGAAACAGCTGACCAAAGATGGCCTCACGCTCTTTTGAGCTCGCGAGTAAAAGCTCTCTAAACTTGCCTTGAGGGAGCACCATCACCTGCCTAAACTGAGTTTCATTCAAGCCGATAAGCTCAGTCACTTCAGTTTTGACCTGCGCCGTTTTGCTAGTTATGAGTTTATCTTCAGCCGTAAGTTCATAGTCGGTAACGTCATACAGAGAGGCGGTGTGTTTACGGGTCGTTGTCCCCTCTCCGCGTGCTTTAGGGGCTTGCTGCTCGGGTGAACGTGTCACTCGATAACGTTTGTTGCTTAGCGAAAATTCAAGCGTGACTTCTGTCGGGGTCGCGATATCAGCTTGGTCGCTTCGCATTTGCATACCTTGGCGCTCATTGCCTGTCGTTTCGCCGTACAGCGCAAAACAAATCGCATCAAGGATCGACGTTTTACCCGACCCTGTAGGGCCATTAATCAAAAAGAGTGGATTGCTACCAAGCTTGGTGAAGTCTATATGTTCTTTAGAAGCAAATGGGCCAAAGGCCTGAATGGATAACGAAATAGGTTTCATTGTATTGGCCTTAATGAGTGTTGAGCTGCTTGATAATCCCGCTGATCGCTTCGTCTTGTTCCGCGCTAAGTGACGCATCCTGCGCTTCTAGAAAGAAATCCCTAAACATGTCAACTTCGCTTCTGGCGAGCTTTGCTTTGGCCATCTGTTGTTCGACACCAACTAACATCCCAGGCTTTTCGATATGCAGAACATTTGGGTATACCGAACGTAACTTGTCCATCGGATTTAAGATCGCATGCTTGTCTAGCAAACGCACCAACAAGTAATCATGACTTTTCGGATCTGTTTTCCCTTTGACGATAATCTCATCCAACTCTCCCTCTACAATTCTCATTTCATGAGGGGCAACAAGCTCAAAATGCTGAGCACTTTTAAATCCGTTTGCGTCCAATTCAACCAAAGTGAAGCCTTTCTTCTGGTGCTGCTCGGAAAAGCTGTATTTCATGAGCGAGCCCGAATAGCGGATGTACTCTTTTCCTTTGTATTGGGGCTGATGCAAGTGGCCGAGAGCGACATAATCAAAAGGCAAGAAGTGGCTATGGCTGACTCTATCGGAACCACCAATAGAAAGCGGACGCTCGGATTCTGATTCAATAGCGCCGTCAACAAAGCAATGGGAGATCAGAATGTTACGTTGTTTGTTACTAAAACGAGCCACGATTTCTTCAGCAAGTATTCGATGAGCGTCATCATGGTCCTTAACAGGCTGCTTAAAATGATGTCGAACAAGTTCAGGATCGCTGTACGGCATACCAAAGAATGCTACTTCACCCGCTTGTTCCGTTTTGATGACGACAGGAGTCAACATGTCATCAAAGTTGCTAAGAATGTGTAAGCCTGAATCGGTCATCTGCTTTGCAGCAAAACCTAACCGTTGAGCACCATCATGATTTCCTGGGATAAGAATGATTGGCGTCGAAAGTTTGTTACACACCTTTTCGACAAGTTGACTCATCAGCTCGATTGCAGCCGTGGGGGGCACCGAGCGATCATACACATCACCGGCAATGACAAGCGCATCGACGGGGTTTTCTGCCATGTAGGCTACGAGATCATCGAGTACGGCTTTTTGATCATCGAGAAGAGAAACGTTATGAAACTGGCGTCCAAGGTGCCAATCAGAGGTGTGAATGAACTTCATTCAAGTCCTGTAGAAGCTGATACTAAATGGCGCTCAATATAGCAAGAAACCGCCTCTGATTCATCTAATTAACGATGCATCTACCAGCCTCAAGACCGTAGAATCACACGTAAAAAGCCAATCAGCGGCGGTTCCATTAAGGCTGCTACTTGGAAAAGATTACACTCCACCAAGTGGCACGAAATAGACTAGCGCAGACCAAACGCCTACCCAGGCGAATACGACTGCAATATCTACCCAATCCTTACTCCACATAAGCTTCCCCTTTTCATCTGCGCCTCTTTGCATAGAAAAGGCAGTTAGACTCAAACAAGCTGAGCAAGCTTTATGCCAAACCGTAATATGTCTTAGATAAGGCTGTTCAGAGGCTTTAGCAATTCAAAGAGCACGCTGCTCTTAGCTCAAGATTCAATGTTTCAGGTGTATCTTTGAGCAACTCGATAAAACAGTCGGCCATGGACACCGTACTTACCCACCCTTCACCTCTCATACGTAGGATAGCGTCGTAACCCTCTTTTCCTTTCATGGTATAGGCCGATGAACTACCAGTATAAAGCTTTGATTGTTCAACATTTACCCAGCCTAGACTCTCATCATGTATCTTAAGGTTCACTATACGTTCACCTTTTTCATTGCTCGCAACGTAATCAAACTTGAGGTTGTGGGTGTACGGGAATGACCCAGAACCCGTCCCTTCGACACCGTTGTTTAGCGCATTGTTAATTGCTCCCTCTAGGGTATCTCGTAATGCTTCCCCATTGAGCTGGTAAGTGCCAATCGGTACGGCAAATGGCAGCAACTTTCCGGCAATATCGGCAACGGAGACGTCACCGGCATTAAGTGAATTACGAACGCCTCCAGCATTATGGATAGCAAACTCAACGTCATGGCCGCGCTTTCGCATAGCGTGACAGAACGATTTTGCGACCAATGGGGCTAACTGGCTTGGCCCTTTCTCGTCGGGTAATCGAACATGCCTTAGTGTATGTTCTGCATTCGCAATGACTTGCTCCTGTAATGCTTTCACTCGTGGCATGTATTTATGGGTCAATAAACTTTGTACTTGAGGATCTTTCTTACAGACAACGACGTTAGGGTGATTGCCTAGAAAATCGCAAGCAACTTGATGGGCTTCGCCTGTGCCAGCTTCACTTAAGCTAGCATCCAAAAACAACCGCCTTCCCAGTAGCAGTTCGTTCTTGCCATTAAACGAAACAACCTTGCCCGACGCATCGAAGTCGATCACGCTGTGCCCCATACTCAACGCGTGATAACCCGCCTGAACTATGTAGGTGTTGTTCACCCTTACCCCGTATTCATCGTCTTTGTTTAGCCCAATAGCACTAAAGTCACCTTGTAAGCGATGGCTGTGCCCGCCAACAATAACGCTCAGTCCATCAACCTGACCGGCTAATGCGATGTCTACGTCGTAACCAAGGTGACTGAGTAATACAATTTTATTGATGCCACTTTGATGAATCTCTTCAATGGTTGCTTTGGCGGTTGATAAAGCGTCGATAAAAGGCGTATCAGGATCTGGGTTGGCAATATCTGTCATCTTATCCAGCGACAAGCCGAATATAGCGATAGGTTCCCCACCCACGTCTTTTGTTATCCAATTCGCGATGCGTTTGTTTGGGTCGTAACTAACAACACGATGATGACCATTCAGGCCGTGCGCTTTTTCTTCGCGTTCGTTCGATAAGTCCCAATTGCCACAGAGCAGCGGGAACTGAGTTTTAGTCACAAATTGTGCAACAGGTTCGTTACCCATATCCAATTCATGGTTCCCTAGTGCCATCGCATCAATATTAAGTGCGTTCAGCAAATCAGCATTGGCACGCCCTTTAAACAAAGAGAAATACAATGTGCCTTGGAAACAGTCACCGGCATGAAGAAACAAAAAGCCTCGATTCATTCGGGCAGCATCATCTCGAAGCTGATTAACACGAGTGGATATTCTAGCGAAACCACCAGCACTCACATAAGGCGTTAGTGTTTCTTGTCCCGCTTGTAACGTGAGCTGTAAAGAGGTGGGCTCGAAATATGAGTGAGTATCATTGATGTGTGCCAGGATGATTCTTGCTGGTTTATTTTCTGTCTTCGTCATTCTTTTCTCTCTTCTCTTCACTTTCATCCTAGCGTGTAAATCATGACAGAATCGTGACTTTTATGAAACGACTATGAAAAGAAATTTCCGTGATGTTTCACGGGTCTAGTTTAATAAATAATAATACTTTTTGAAGGTACTTATCGTTAACACTGAAATTGTGAGCTAAGAGTCTGCTTATATTGAGTTTTTACATTATGCTTTAAGAACAAAGCGTGCAGAACCGACACTCTCACAGGGTAAATCTAAGGCAGGAGCCGCCTATGCAGTTAGACCGAATTGAAATTTCAGGGTTCAGAGGCATTAAACGTTTATCGTTGTCATTTGGAGAGCTCACCACATTAATTGGTGAGAATACTTGGGGCAAATCCTCACTACTGGATGCCTTGTCTGTCGCTCTTCCCGCTGAAGGTGAACCCTATCAATTCGAAATGCAAGATTTCCATGTCGATTACTCAGTTGCCCATCCACAAACCCAGCACCTTCAAATTGTACTCGCACTCATCTCAACGGATAAGAAAGAGATCCGGGCTGGTCGATATCGAAAAATAAAGCCAATTTGGGTGACGGACGAAAACAACCTTAACCGAATTTACTATCGAATCAGTGCGACGCGCGATGAATACGACATTACGACTAAATATGCGTTTCTAGACATAAACGGTAACCCATTACCACTCCATCACTCTGAAAAGCTAGCCCAAGAATTGATGTCCCTTCATCCTGTTATTCGCTTGAAAGATTCGCGACGCTTTGAGCGCCCGTTTTCTGCCAGCAACAACGATAACGTCCGCATAGAGAAACGAATCAATAATACCTGCCGACGACTGATGGCGATCCCAGGCCACGTTAACAAAGGCGAGATGCGAAGCAGCCTCAATTCGATGAACAGTCTTGTCGAGCACTACTTCTCCTTTAAAAGTAACAATAGGAAGAATCCAAGGAAGCAGCGAGACGGGCTATTTTTTAGCAATGCTAACCCCGAAAAAAGCCTGTCTCAGGTCGTTGAAGAAACTAAAAATAAGCAAACACGATTGCTTATGATGGGGCTTCTTAATGCGTATTTACAAGCAAAGGGCCCAACAGATCTTCGCCGCTGCGCGCGCCCTCTTCTGATTTTGGAAGATCCTGAAGGTAGGCTCCACCCGACGCATTTAGCACGCGCTTGGAGCTTATTACAGCTCTTGCCAATGCAGAAGATTCTCACAACCAATAGTGGTGAATTGTTAGGGCAAGTACCGCTTGGGACAATTCGTCGGTTAGTTCGTCAATCAGATAAAACGATTGCAACGTCACTCCCTTCGAAAGGATTCAATAACGACGAATTAAGGCGCATTGGATTTCATATTCGTTTTCATCGCTCTGGTGCTTTATTTGCGCGCTGTTGGCTATTGGTTGAGGGTGAAACCGAAGTTTGGCTATTTAACGAACTGGCCAACCAATGTGGATATAACCTCGCCGCAGAAGGCGTGCAAATCATTGAGTTTGCTCAGTCTGGCTTAAAGTCTCTGATTAAGGTAGCTAAGGCATTTGGGATCGATTGGCACGTGGTCACTGATGGTGATGCGGCAGGTAAGAAATATGCCGCTGCGGTACGTGGGCAACTAGACAACGATCAAGAGCGTCATCGTCTTACTGAACTACCAGACCGTGATATTGAACATTACTTATACGCCAATGGGTTTGAGTACTTCTTCAAAGACATGATAAAAATCCCTCACGACCACCCTATTCCAGCCAAGAAGGTCGTGACTCGGGTTCTTAAAAAACATGCAAAGCCAGATCTCGCGTTATCTATTGTCTCCTATTGCGAAGAGCGCGGAGTTGAATGCATCCCACTACTGCTTCGATGGACATTAAAACGTGTGGTCACTATGGCCAATGGTAATACGTGACGGCGAACGGTAATACCTGCTCATACCGGAGTAATAAAAAAGGCACTCTATTGAATAAATAGGGTGCCTGTATCTAAAAATATTATCAGGAAATAGTCGATACTAATCAATCGGGGGTTCCAAACTAAGCCTGCAGCTAACGCCTCCCCCTACTAGCGGGTTTCCATCGCTTGCTCGGTACTTAACTTTGGTTGAGATGATTTCTGATGCAGCCACAACCCAGACGCTTTCATTAGGTAACCAAAGAGTCCACCCAAGATCAATGAAGGCACTACAAGCTTCCAATCACCACTCGCCGCAAACGTGGCACACGAACCAATAAATGTACCCGGGATGTAGCCCAGCCACGATTGCTTCGCTTGAATGCACATCATAAATGCAACAATAGCAGTGATGACATAACCTAGAATATCTAAGCTAGCGTATTGTGAAGCATGAATAATCACCATTGCCCAAAATACGCCTGTCATGTTGGTGACAAGGCTTTCAGCCAGCCCTTTCAGCCCACTATTAGGTGAAGCAAAGTAACTCGTACACCCTAAAAAACCAGCCCATGACAATAATCCCAATGAAATGGCGATCCATCCCCATAGTCCAGACAAAATCCCAGTGGTCAGTGAAATAGCGACTAAAGTACTCATCTTTTTCCTCGCATTACCGCCCAGCAATCTAATGGTTAAGCGGCATCAGTGAATCAAGATGAAATACTAAACTACCCGTCGTAATATTCACTCGATCATGATCACACTTAAAATACAGAAAATAACATTTGTTTCATTATTTGTGTGATGCAATCGAATTTTCAACAGAATTCGATAATAAGATGTAGTAACGAATAGAAAGGTCAAATAGCAAACGGCCAGCATTCGCTGACCGTTTAACTGAGGTAAAATTAAATGAGTACAGTTGAGTAAAGCACACCAGCTAAGCCTAGGCTTGCGAGTATCCCCACGACTTTCTCGGCCATCTTACCCTGACGTTCCGCCGCTTTACCAAACATCCCAAATACCAATGGATGAACTAAGAAAGTCATTGCAAAAGTAAAGGTGATGAGACTCGCTGCTGTGTCTCCAAACATGCCCTCCTGTACCGCAGCAAAGAGGCCGAAGTGCGATAAGCCAGATGAAGCTGACATTGAAGCGTGCTCAAGTGACATGCCCGCTACGCTAAGTAGCGTGAAGCTACCGAATACCGCAACGATTTGCCAGCCAAGAGAAAACTGCATTAAGCCTTTTACTTCTGCCGCGGTATCGCCATTTGCACGACGCAATGTTCTTAGTGAAAGTACAACAAACGCGGCACCAATCAGAATGAGCGGCAACGTCCATTCGACCATTAGCGTCCCTTTCTCCGCGCTAGCAGCCAGTATCGTGAAAACAAAGATATGACCAGCGAACGGGATATTGATCATAATCGGCGCGCGTGAGGCAGCAGTTTTACCGAAGTCACCCGCAGTACACGCCCCTGTTAGCCCTGAGTGAGACAATCCACCAGCCATGCCTGGAGCGAGGTTACGAAGCTGATTTGCTTTACCCACAAAGATCAATAACGCTAAGCCGCCAAACATCCAGAACACTTGCCCTGCAAAACCGTACACGATTACGCTCTGTAAACCTGGAATAGAGAATGCTTCAAGCATATGCGAGCCACCGACTAGGAAGCTGCCTGCCAACACTAATGGAATACCCGCAAACAATAATGAGTTCATGGTCGGGCCGAGTTTCCATTTCGGCAGCATCACACCGAGCCCCGATGAAAGGATCATTGCAAAGAAGATTTGCGGTAAACCAATGATGTCTTGCACAACCGTTGATAACCAAAGCGAAATTTTCAATACGATGATAATGGTCACCGCTTCAACGAAACCTTTACGAATATACGATTGTTTACAAGCAAAAATCGCCTTGCTGTCCACGAGCACAAATGCAATCGCTAAACTGATGTACGCCAACAGCAGATACGAGTCACCCAGCTGGAAATCGGCTGTGCGACCTGACATCAGAACATCTGCCATTTCAATACCCAGTAACAACAAGAATGCGCGAATAATGAATGTCAGCTGCGTGGTGTTCGTACCTAATATCACTTCTTTATTTGAAGGCGTAAAGAAGCCCTCTTCACTGAACTCCTGCTTTGACAGCAAGCGTTTAATTTCCTGACCTCCGACAAAAAACGAAGCAATCAGTGCGATAACCGTGGTTTGACTCATCATGACAATAACCGGGAAATCTACCAACCCAGGTTGAGCCATGTCTGTCTGTACTAACAATGCACCTAACGCCAAGCCAAACACAACAATCACTAAAAGTGATGAGTACTTAGTACCCGCGACGATCGTGCGAGCCACCAATACCATGATAGATAACGCTACAAACGCCAAAACGAAATGGTTGAACGCAGCGAGATGAGAAAACTGTTCCATTAGAACTCCAGTAAACGTTTTGCCCGACTGTTAGTTTAAAATGCACAAGACTCGTATCTTTTCGGCAGTTCGAGTCGGAAAAAACTGTTGAATAAGTGAAATGCGATTAGGCTACAGGCGATGCAATACTTGACGCTGTAGTCTGCTCAACAGGAGGGCTTACCGAATCTGTAAACAAAGTACGCAAGCCTGCCAATACTTCTTTTCTCGAAACGGTTCCCACATATTTTCCTGCATCAACGACTGGAAGAATCTGAGGTCGATTCACTTTGATTGACTTAGCACGCTCTTCTACAGATAGGGTTGTCAGGCGCGTGGCATAACCCATACTGGTTGTTGGATAAAGTTGTTCTTTGTCCAGAGCCAAAAACTCCATAACATCGGTGAGTCGATCGTTCGCTTTGATGGACACCACATCAGTCTTCATCAAGCTGCCAACGGTAACATCCTGATCTGGGATGTAATCTTGGCACCACATTTCTACCATCACATCGTGAGCAGAGAAGAAACCCTGCAGATTACCTTCACTGTCACACACCGCTGCCCCATTGATTTGATTCTTCAACAGCATATCGATTGCAACAGGTAAGCTAGCATCTGCGGTTAATACCGGCGCTTGTGGATTGACAATGTCGCTAACAGTTAACAATGCACTCATAACGTTCTCCTAATTTGAACCTTAAATACGGTCAATTCATTAAAAATTGGTTCGTTAAAACTCATAAATTCGCAGGCTAAGCTGCTCTGCTGGAATGCATGTTACTTACCACCAATGTATTAGTAAATTTGATTTTATTTATTTTTAGATTCAATTTTATTGATACAAATCCAAAGAGACTCAGTTTTCTGCATCCAACCTCCATCTATCAGAAATAGTGATTCGATTCTTTTCAGCGCATTCAGAACAATAATGAAAGACAACAACTTAAAAGGAGCATAAATGTAATACTGGCAAGGGTTTATGGCCCAAATTAAGAGACAAAGGGTGGAAGCATTTCATAACGTATTAATTGATATGTTTTAATATCTTAATCAGCTTTTCTGATATAGAATCGTATCTAGATCACCTCCCACCCGTAATGAAAGGAAGAAAATTGCGCTATTCGTTGAAACAACTTGCGGTATTTGATGCCGTTGCCGAATTGGGAAGTGTTAGTCAGGCGGCAGAAAAGCTTGCTGTTACCCAATCGGCGGCAAGCATGTCTCTGAGCCAACTTGAAAAGCTACTCGGCCGAGAACTATTTATCCGTCAGGGTAAGTTTATGCGGCTGAGTCACTGGGGTAACTGGTTACGCCCTAGAGCAAAGCGTTTACTACAAGATGCAGAGCAAATTGAGATCGGGTTTTATGACCAGCATCTCTTCAGTGGCAACATCAACATTGGCTCTAGTCAAACCCCTGCTGAGCACTGGGTCCCAGAGCTTATCAGTAGAATTGATAACGACTTTCCAGAAATCCGTACTGCACTAGAAGTCAGAAGTACCAACCGCATCATTCAAGGCGTGCTCGATTACAAATATGACTTGGGCATTATTGAAGGTCGTTGTGATGATACTCGAACTCATCAAGAAGAATGGTTCCGCGATCACCTGGTTGTTATCAGCGCCTCACACCACCCATTTGCAAAGCATGAACGAGTGAGTTTGTCTCAGCTAGAGCAAGCACAGTGGGTGCTTAGAGAAGGCGGAGCTGGTACTCGTTCTATTTTTGAAAGTGCCATGGTGCCTTTAATTCCTGATCTCGATGTATGGCGTGAATACTCTCACGTTCCAGTCATTAGAAGCTTAGTTGCGAACGGCAAATACCTTTCTTGCTTACCGTTTCTAGATGTCGCTCCTCATATTGAACGAGGTGAACTCGCAGCGTTAAATGTTCCAGAGCTGAAAATGGATCGTGCCATCTCATTCATTTGGCGTGCGGAAATGGGCGATCACCCTCTTCTAGAATGTATCAAGCGCGAAGCTCATCGCATGATGAAAAATCGCAAATAGCAGGTAATAAAAAACCCAACGTTATTCGTTGGGTTTTTTAATCGATTTATAGCTCGTAATAAGCTTTCGAAGCATTCTATAGATTACTTCTTGATGCCTTCTACATGAAGTTCCATATCTACATAGCTTGATGAGCCCATAACTTGAATATCGAAGTCTTTAAGCTCTAGACGAGTTGTACCGATAAAACCTGCACGCTCACCACCCCACGGGTCTTGGCCTGCGCCGATAAACTCAGCGGCAATTGTGATTGGCTTAGTTTGACCATGAAGAGTTAAATCCCCCATTACATCTAGCTGACCGTCACCTTTATCAACCACTTTAGTACTGGTAAATGTTGCTGTAGAGAATTTCGATGCATCGATAAAGTCAGAGCTACGAATATGCTTATCACGTTCTGCGTGGTTTGAGTCTAGGCTTCGTGTATCAACATTAACGGTAACACTTGAGTCGGCAACGTTAGCTGGGTCGTAAGAGAACTCACCATCAAATGTGTTAAAGCGACCTTTGATAAAGCTGTAACCCAAGTGGCTCACTTTAAAGTTAATAGAAGCGTGCGCACCCTTCGTATCAATCACATAGTCTGCTGCGTTTGCGGTAAAAGGCAGTGCCATAGCGAAGGCTAATCCTGTAGCAAATAACGATTTTTTCATTTTGAAGTTCCTATCATCTTACGTAGTGTATTGTCTTTATCAATTACGTGGTGTTTGACTGCTGCAAGTGCATGTACCGCAGCGAGTAAAATTAGTGCCCAAGCGAAGTAAAAGTGGAGTTCACCCGCGAGATCTGCTTGCCCTTCAAATAGAGCACCAAGACCCGGGACGGTGAACCAGTTAAACACTTCAATTCCTCGGCCATCTTCAGTAGAAATCAGATAACCTGATACTAGAAGGAGAATGAGTAATACATACATTGCGAGGTGAGTCAGTTTCGCTGCTGCGATTTCGTAAGACTTACCTTCAACCTTTGGTGACGGCGTAACAGTTTTCCATACAAATCGAAACACGGTCACTGCAACCAAAATAATGCCAACAGACTTATGCCAGTGCGGTGCGGTTCGATACCATTCACTGTAGTAGGACAAATCAACCATCCATAATCCAACCGCGAACATACCAATCACGACCAAAGCTGAAACCCAGTGAATGAGCCTGACCAGCAAATTGTAGTTTTTTACTTCATTATTCATGTTCGTATCTGACCCAAATTATCATCTAAGGAATGCGAATAGCTCTCATAGAGGTTATCCTCTGTTGCATTCACGTAACACAGTATTTACTAATCTTTACACAGATAAAATCCATGGTTATTGATTAAGTCATTCGAAAAACTTGAACAACGCAAATTCGAAAGTCGATTTTGCTTCAGTATTTGCTCTCTTTGGCAATGTCATATAGCTCATCAGACACATCTAACATTTTCTTTTCTATAACTAATTGAGCATCGGCAACGCCTTTATTGTAAAAGGCTGGACCTATCTCCTTGCAAATAAAATCAAGCAAAAACTCGCCATCAAACTGGCCTAGCTCGGCATCCAGTTCGTTTTCGAAGTACTTTTGCAGTTCGTCCACAATGGCTTGTTTTTGTTGACGAGAGAATTCAATTTCTGACATATTTTGTTACTTATTAGGGAAATAGATGCATACTATTATATACACTTAAGCGGGAACCCTTCCTGAGTTCATTCAGAAAATTGAACCAGAGCCATTCAATTTCTTTATAGCCCTCCTTGATAACCCAGTTGTTTATACCGGTATTGATTTGGTGCGAAAGATCATGAAGTTAGCGTTTGCCAATTTGTAAAAAATAGAAACGTGCTAATCTGTAAGTCTTATTGAGCAGAGCGCTCAATTATATGGAGAGAAACAGTTGTTATTGGATGTTCTAATTCAAAGTGTGAATGAGTTTCAAGCTGATTGTATGAAGCTATGTGAAAAGCACTATCCGACGATTCACAACCAAGGTATGAGTGAGCACCACCTCGGACTCGCTTTTGCAAGAAGGCTAGCTAGAACACTGAATGAATTTGGTCACACCTGCGATTACAACTCACTGGAGTCCACCAAGCAAACTGACTTCCCCCATCACTATCGTGTGAGTTCTGACGTCGGAACGGTGTGGGTGTTAACATCCCACATGATTAGCGCCGGTAAAACCTGTCGACACAAGTTGATGAAAGACATTGGCCAGTGGAAATCGGAATATGGGTATGCGATTCAGCCTAATGATCTACTGCTACTTCTCACCGACCATTGGATAAGCCGCAGCAAACAGAGTCGAGAACTGCTTCACTGGTGGACAGGGCAACTGCCAGACGAAATCGATGAGTACAGTGCGCAAGGCATCAATCTGTATGAGAGTGAATCTCAGCTGAGTCAACTTCTCGAGGAACAGTATTCTTTGAGCCCTTACTTTATCAAGTTTTCTCACCCACTCAAGCGCTCTACCAACCAACAGCTAGTCCGAAAGTACATTCAGCTCTACGCTGTCATTCAATGGAACTAATTCTTCGCCAGCCACACTATTGACTGTCATACTTCGGTCATGCATTGGAGGCATGCTGGTTATTACCATGCCTCAATATGCTTGAATCGAATTGAAGACTCTTAAACGCTATCAATATGAAAAGTATGCGGTTCTGTGTAATTTGGCTTATCAGCGTACCTTAAAACAAACGCGCTACGGCTTTTCTCCTACCGGTCAGCGAATCATTCGTAATCGTCTCGGGCAGACTTTTATTCGTATTCTATGGAATGAGCACAACGATGAAGTCATTGTGGTTATCAAAGGGTCTCATAACATTTGGGATTGGCTACTGAATTTAGCCATGTGGAAACGAAGTTGTAAGCCATTTGGTCTGAACTACTCTATTCATTTTGGCTTCCACTATTTACTTGCTCAAGAAAGCTTACCGCATTACAACTCGGACAAGCTCGGACTGACTGTATTCGAGCGCGTTATCAAAGTGATTGAACCCTTGATATCTCACGGCAAGCGAATCACATTCACAGGACACTCATCAGGAGGTGCCATTGGGTGCGTACTGGCAGATGCAATAGAATACCGGAATCCGAAGAGTATTAAGCGGGTCGTAACGTTTGGCCAGCCTGCACTTGGTGGGCATTCATTTAAACATCACTACGCAATTAAGAACCGTACTTACTTAATATGCTGCGATCTTGATATTGTTACCTTTCTTCCCCCTCTCCCATTTTTGTATTGCCACTGTGGAAAGCAACTCTGGCTCTATAATGGAAAAATTCACGAGAATACTCCAACCTACATTAGGCTATTTCGCTCACTCTTTTCATGGGTTATCCGCCCTTTTTCCTATCATTTGATGAGCAAATACATTCGAAATAAAGACTACTTTGATGAGCGATAAAGCCTGTTCTGTGAGTTACGTCGATTACTGACAATACACACAGTACAATTTTTAGGTCTTCATGTATCAGATCAACAAATCATAAATCGGACAATGCATAGTTTAGGTAGTTAAATGTGTTTTAATTTTGGCCGGTGATGAAGCGTTGTTTCACAAAAATCAATGTAGCAATTACATTCGATAAATATTGCTAGAAATTTTTACGATGTATAATTTACCCTGTTCTGCCAAGCCAATGCGATAGCGTGATTTAATCGTTTTTAAATGCATTAACTTGAGTGACGAAATGTTAGATGTGTTTTTAATCAGGATATTTGAAGCAGTATGATCCTATCGACAAAAAATCAGTTTCAGCAGTGCCTTTCAACTAGCGAAAATGGCGAGTTCGTTGCTCAATTTAAAGACCTATCGTTAAGTAGTGTTTTTCAGCCAATCTATAATAAGTTCAACGATGTAGTCGGCGTTGAAGCATTAGTACGCATATTTAATAACCGAAGCAAAACGTCCATTCGCCCCGACCAGTTTTTTCATTCATCACTCACTCCGCTGGACGATAAAATCAACGTCGAACGTTTGAGCCGCGTCATTCATATCCGCAACTTCGCCATTTCTAGTTTTGCTAACACATCACTATTTCTTAATATTCTCCCTGCTGCAGGAGAATCTTTTGCGTTGAGTGACGTGGAAACGTGCTTGCTTTCTTCAAGGCTCAAAGAGCTTCAGATAGATCGTTCTCAGTTAGTCATGGAACTATTAGAAATAGAAGAAAACAATACGTTTCAATTCAAAACCGCCATTCAAAAACTGTCCGACGCGGGGTATCAGATTGCTATTGATGATTTTGGTGTGAGTGCCTCTACGGAACAAAGGGTTAAACTTCTACAACCTAATATTATAAAGATCGACCGTTCTTTACTTGTTAAATACTTTCCGGTGATACCTCCCCATTACTCAATGGCGTAAAAATAGCCAATGACATTAACGCAAAGGTTGTCGTCGAAGGCATTGAAACCGAAGAACAATTCCATGCAATGAAATCCCTCAATATTGATATGTATCAGGGCTATTATCTTGCTATGCCGTCACCAATCACACCGACATTAAAGTGCACTGGGTAACCACTTTGCTCTAATATCTCCTCAAACTCCCATAACTTTCAATCTTGCATTATTTCGCCTGCAATTCTTTCTAACTCTTACCAATATTCTTACCCGTTTAATTCCACATAATCAAAATCAACATCTAAACACGCCCTTATTTACATAATTTATAACCATTATTTTACATATAAGTAATTTATTGTTTTAGATCATAACTCATTCGATTATGGCTCGTGCTACAAAATAGATTTATGTACATTCATTGACATAGTTTGAAACAGTTTCTTTATAACTTTTATAATTTCACGGAGATTTCTATGTTAGAGCTCTTAATTGGCTTAGTGGTCACTATTTCAGTGGGCTATTTTATCGTCAAAGGCTATAAGCCTGCCGGGGTCCTACTGACCGCAGGTGTATTGTTACTTATCATAACCGGACTGATTGGGCACACCGTTCTACCAGACAATGTTGCATCTACTGGCAATATGCTCACCGATTCGCTGGAATACGTGAAATACATGCTGCAATACCGTGGCGGTGGCTTGGGTATGCAAATCATGTTGTTGTGTGGTTTTGCCTCTTACATGACTCACATCGGCGCGAATAACGTTGTTGTAAAACAGTTTTCTAAGCCGTTGTCGGTTATCAAATCTCCATATGTGTTACTGGTTGCGGCTTATATTGTTGCGTGCTTGATGTCATTAGCTGTCAGCTCTGCAACTGGCCTTGGCGTGCTGCTAATGGCAACCCTATTCCCTATGATGACAGCGATGGGTATTTCGCGTCCGGCAGCCGTCGCAGTATGTGCCTCACCAGCAGCCATTATCCTTTCACCTACCTCAGGTGATGTTGTAATTGCAGCGGAGAAATCTGGTTTAGCGCTGCATGTTTTTGCGGTCGAAACGGTTCTACCTGTTTCGATTAGCGCTATCATTGTCATGGCTGCCGCAGCATTTTTCTGGAACAAGTATCTAGATAAGAAAGACAATTCACCTATGGAACGCGTCGATGTTTCAGAGATTGAAGTTAACGCGCCGGCTTACTACGCAATCCTGCCTTTCTTACCTATCATCGGCGTGTTTGTATTCAATGGTGAAACGATTGAAGGCCTTTATCTAGACATTTATACCATTGTGGTACTTTCAATCTTCATTGGTGCACTGGTAGATTTCATTACTAAGCGATTTGATGGACAGAAAACCATCGAAGATCTCGAAGCATGTTACCAAGGGATGGCTGACGCATTTAAAGGCGTTGTTATGCTGTTAGTAGCGGCTGGTGTATTTGCCCAAGGTTTGATGTCCGTTGGAGCGATTGATAACTTACTTCACCTTGCCGAAACAGCAGGCGCAGGTGGTATTGCACTAATGCTTATTTTGACTGGTCTTACCGTTGCCGCTGCAATTGCTACTGGTTCGGGTAACGCACCATTCTATGCTTTTGTGGAGCTTGCACCTTCTCTTGCCGCTAAGATGGGTTTAAATCCAGCGTTTTTAATCATTCCTATGCTACAAGCATCGAATCTAGGTCGTACTATTTCTCCAGTATCCGGTGTAATAGTAGCAACCTCTGGTATGGCTAAGATCAGCCCATTTGAAGTGGTTAAACGAACTTCGGTGCCTGTTATTTGCGGATTGGCGACTGTTATCCTTGGTACACTGGTACTTGTCCCAATGGCTGCCTAGTTTGATGCCAAGCTAGAACTGCATACAAGTAAAAGAAAAAGCTCCTTTTTAAGGAGCTTTTTTATATGCCAATACCGGTGATCATAAATAGTGGTTTATTTAATGTCGCCATACCTTTCAAGATATAAAACTGTCGCAGCGGTTCTTGAAGGGACTTGAAGCTTTTTAAGTAAACTCTTCATGTGCACTTTCACTGTGGATTCAGAGATAAATAAACGGTCTGCGATTTGTTTATTCCTGAAGCCTTTTGCTACTTCTTGAAGGATCTGGGTTTCACGTTCCGTCAGTGTTTCGAATACATCTTCATGATCTTGACGTTCAGTTAAGTACTTCGCTACTTCCTGGCTATACGCTTTTGCACCAGTGGTTGCTTGCTTTAACAGCTCAACCAACTCGTCTGGCTCGGTATCTTTCAAAAGGTAACCATCCGCACCAGCGCGCACGATTGCTTCAATATCGGCGCTGTTGTCCGAAACGGTAAGAATCACGATTGCAGCTGTCGCGCCGTCTGCGCGCAACGCTTTCAATGTATCCAGACCAGACATACCCTTCATGTTCAAATCAAGCAGTATTAGATCTGGCTCTACTTCGTGAGCCTTTGCAATGGCATCTGCACCATTACTTGCTTCAGCTATAACTTCAAATTCATCTTCAAAGTCGAGTAATTGGCTGATCCCTCTTCTCATCAGAGGATGATCATCCACAAGCATTACTTTACATTCTGTCAAAATTTACGCCCTTTATTAATCTCGTCGGTATTCTAACGTAACTTTACAGCCTTCGTCGTGAGAAGAATCAATACGCAGCTCTCCTTTCAGCCTAGCGGCTCTCTCCTGCATTATACTCATTCCGTAGTGATTAATCTTCTCGCCAGATCGCTCAAATCCAATTCCATCATCAGAAATTTGTACTGTGACGATGCCGTTACTTTCAGCACAAGACACTTCAATCTTAGTTGCTTGTGCATGTTTAATTGCATTTATTGTCGCTTCACGGATTAGTTGCAATAAGTGGACTTGCTGATGCGCGTCCAAATCCGTGGTCGATAATTCATTGTTAAGTGTAATTTCCGCAGTAGTTTGGTCATCCAGTTGATCCAACATTTCATGCAGCGCTTGGCCAAAGCTTCCTTCTTTAATCGCCAATCGGAATGTGGTGAGCAATTCCCGCAATTGAGTGTAAGCAGAGGATAGCCCCGTATCTATTTCAGAAATCACCCGCTCTGCTTTCGGTGTGTTATCACTTTCAGGCAGCTTCTTCATCGCTTTCTTAAGCAGCGATACTTGAATCTTCAAATAAGAAAGAGACTGAGCAAGCGAATCATGCAGTTCACGCGCTATCGTCGCACGCTCTTCCATTAGAATTAACTGCTCTGCCTGACGCTGTGCTTGGTTATAGTAGATTGCACGCGACAGAATGTGCACAAAGTTATCGAGAAGCGCTTGATCCGGACACGGCAGCCCACACTGCAGATGCAAGTATCCCAAATGTTGATTGTCGAGCATCAGGGCTCGCGATGTAAACTCATCACCTTTGGGGTCCCCCCAAACTAGCATCGAATTTGGTTCACCGAATTCATCGATTTCAAGCTTAGCTGCTATCACGCCTTCTAAGCTGACAATCTGCTTCAATATCGCCTCAAAATTGTCTTGGGTAATTCTCGCCGCGGTAAGCTCTTGAGACGATTTATACAGCACTTCTAATGAGTGATTCGCATGCTGAAGTTTATGCGTTTTCTCGTTGACCGCTTTTTCTAGCCCACGATATAGTTTGCCGAGATCAGACGCCATATGATTAAAAGTACGCGCTAAAATACCCATTTCGCTGTTACTGCTGGTATCGAGCTCGACATCAAATGAACGAGAGGTAATCTGTTCACTGGCAATCACCAACGCTTGGAGCGGCTTGACCACTTCTCTTCGCACAAAGTGGACAACGTAAACAGCCAATAGCAAAATCGCGCCTAGGCCAATTCCACCAACCCACGCTAATTTAATCAGTTTAAGTTCGGAGAACTCCTGCAGCTTGTAAACAAACGCATCAATTTGGGAAACAAACCCAGCAACCAACTCTAGATAGTGGTCGTTGTTAGGGCTCTGTAACACGTCTTTGAGCTCATGCCATCGTATGATGAGGAGGTAGTAATCGTTAGTGATGTCGTCGGGAACCGTCCAGTTCTGCAACGCTTTCATCGACGGAGAATAAATAGAACGCTCAAATAGCTCGATGTGCTCCGAAAAATCAACAGAGCTAATCTGAATGTCATGTGCGAGGCGATAGCTCTGCATTCGCATTGAACCAGCAATATTCACTGCTTCGGCATCGTTAAGGCTCGATGCTAAGGTAATGATTGCAAAGCTAGTAGTAGCGATCGACAGCAGTACAATCAAAGACATTGCTTTCGCGATAGTGCGTGTTACCGACCGTTTAACACTCTTCAACAAAACTCTCTCCCAGTGATTATTGTTAACTTATTTTCTTCGTGAGCGAGTCCATTATCTGTCAACTATATCAATATGTGATCACTCTCGACGGAATTTATTGATCTAAAACAAAAATACCCCCTCATTACCCCCTTGGGGGTATTTATTGGAATGTGTCAAAAACTAAAATTTATGTAAGCATAAATGAAAGATTATTAATAATAATAAGCTACTCTTAAGTAGTAATTCTCAATAGTTAGGTGAAGTAGTGGTAGACCTTTCAAGAAGACGCCTGTTTAAAAGAAAAGTTGTTAACAGCGACCAGCTCTGCCTACCCTGGGTTAAAGACCCAAGCCACTTTACTAACGATTGCACTCGCTGTGGCAAGTGCGTTGAGAATTGCGAAACCAACATAATTGTTAATGGCGATGGCGGCTTTCCTACCATCGATTTTTCAATTGGTGAGTGTACATTTTGTTACCAATGTGCGATTGCATGCCCGGAGTCACTTTTTAAACAAGAAGATACGGCACCTTGGCAAGCAGTAGCTACTATTAATAACAAGTGCTTATCACAGCAGAATATTGAATGCCGTAGCTGTGGTGATATGTGCGATTCAATGGCAATACAGTTTAAGTTGGAGGTGGGTAAAGTTGCCCAACCCCATATAAATCTAGATGAGTGTAATGGTTGTGGCGCCTGTGTAGCAGTCTGCCCTACTTCATCCATCGATGTGAGCAATTTTAATAATAACGAGAGATAACTATGGCACTAAATGAAGTGCACATTTCGAGTTTAGTGGTGCATGTTTCGCCAGAGCACTTAACTGAAATCAAAACTCAAATAGAAACATTCGATTGTACTGAGATTTACGGTGATAGCCCTGAAGGCAAGATCGTGGTTGTTCTTGAGACAGGAAACCAAGGTTTTGTAACGGATACCATCGATGCTATTAACAATCTTCCAAATGTTCTGAGCACAGTATTGGTTTACCACCAAATCGAAACTGACTTAGACGATACGGATATAGACACTGGAACTAACCATTCCCAAATTGAGGGTGAAGTATGAAAATGACAAGACGTGCGTTTGTGAAAGCAAACGCAGCAGCATCAGCAGCTGCAGTCGCGGGCGTTACACTGCCAGCATCTGCAACCAATCTGATTGCTAGCTCCGACCAAACAAAAATCACGTGGGACAAAGCACCTTGTCGTTTTTGTGGTACTGGCTGTTCAGTATTAGTTGGTACTCAAAACGGTAAAGTAGTAGCAACTCAAGGTGATCCAGAAGCGCCAGTGAACAAAGGCCTAAACTGTATCAAGGGCTACTTCTTGTCGAAAATCATGTACGGTAAAGACCGTCTTGAAACACCAATGCTTCGTATGAAAGATGGCAAGTACGACAAAAACGGCGACTTCACTCCTGTATCTTGGGACGTAGCATTCGACACCATGGCTGAAAAGTGGAAAGAAGCACTTAAAAAGCAAGGTCCTTCTGGCGTAGGTATGTTCGGTTCAGGTCAATGGACCGTTATGGAAGGCTACGCAGCCGCTAAAATGATGAAAGCCGGTCTGCGCTCAAACAACATTGACCCTAACGCTCGCCACTGTATGGCATCAGCGGTAGTTGGTTTTATGCGTTCGTTTGGTATTGATGAACCAATGGGCTGTTACGATGACTTCGAGCACGCTGATTCATTCGTGCTATGGGGTTCAAACATGGCAGAAATGCACCCAGTATTATGGACTCGCATCACTGACCGTCGTCTAAGCCACCCTCATGTTAAAGTAAACGTACTGTCTACGTTCTATCATCGTTCTTTCGAATTGGCGGACGAAGGTTACATCTTCGAACCACAAACAGACCTAGCGATTGCGAACTACATCGCAAACTACATCATCCAAAATGATGCGGTAAACTGGGACTTCGTGAACAAGCACACGACATTCAAGCAAGCAACAACCGATATCGGTTACGGCCTGCGTGATGACAATCCTATTCAGATGAAAGCGAAAAACCCTAACTCGGGTGACATGAGCAGCATTTCATTTGAAGAATACAAAAAATCAGTTGCACCATACGACGCTAAGATGACATCTGAGCTTTCAGGTGTTTCTGAAGATAAACTTTTAGAGTTAGCTAAGCAGTACGCAGATCCTAACACTAAGGTAATGTCACTATGGACTATGGGTACTAACCAGCACACTCGTGGTGTTTGGGTTAACAGCCTGATTTACAACCTACACCTTCTAACTGGTAAGATTTCTACTCCGGGTAACAGCCCATTCTCACTAACCGGTCAACCTTCAGCATGTGGTACAGCACGTGAAGTTGGTACGTTTGCTCACCGTCTGCCTGCAGATATGGTTGTTGCAAACCCTAAACACCGTAAAGTAGCGGAGAAAATTTGGAACATTCCAGATGGCGTTATCCCACCGAAACCAGGTTACCACGCTGTACTTCAAGACCGCATGCTAAAAGACGGTAAGCTAAACGCTTATTGGGTAATGTGTAACAACAACATGCAAGCTGGTCCAAACATTAACGAAGAGCGTCTGCCAGGTTACCGTAACCCTGAAAACTTCATCGTTTGTTCTGACCCATACCCAACAGCAACAGCGCAAGCTGCTGACCTTGTTCTTCCAACTGCAATGTGGATTGAAAAAGAAGGTGCTTACGGTAACGCAGAACGTCGTACTCAAGCTTGGTACCAACAAGTTGGCACCGTTGGTGAAGCGAAGTCAGACTTATGGCAAATCATGGAGTTCTCTAAGCGCTTCAAGATGGAAGAAGTTTGGACTGAAGAGATGCTAGCAACAGCACCTCAGTACCGCGGTAAAACTATGTATGACATGCTGTTCAAAAACGGTCAGGTTGATAAGTTCCCTATCGAAGAAGCTCGTGAGCTTAACGATGATGCTCACCACTTTGGCTACTATGTACAAAAAGGTCTATTCGAAGAATACGCGACCTTCGGACGTGGTAAAGCACACGATTTGGCACCTTATGATGTATACCACCAAGTACGCGGTCTACGCTGGCCTGTTGTTGATGGTAAAGAAACACTTTGGCGCTACAAAGAAGGTTCTGATCCATATGCTAAGAAAGGCTCAGGCTGGGATTTCTACGGTAAACCAGACGGCAAAGCATTCATTATTTCTGCTCCATATGAAGCGCCACCAGAGTCTCCGGATGAAGAGTTTGACATGTGGCTATGTACCGGCCGTGTTCTGGAGCACTGGCATACAGGTACTATGACTCGCCGTGTGCCTGAGCTGTACAAAGCGGTTCCTGATGCATTGTGTTACATCCACCCTGCTGATGCGAAAGCGAAAGGCCTACGCCGTGGTGACGAAGTTCTTATAGAGAACAAGCGTGGTGAAGTTCGCGTACGTGTTGAAACACGCGGTCGAAACCGTCCACCTCAAGGGTTGGTATTCGTACCATTCTTTGATGCACGAATCCTGATTAACAAACTGATCTTAGATGCAACCGATCCTCTGTCTAAACAGACAGACTTCAAGAAGTGTCCGGTGAAGATCACTAAAGTTTCTTAATTACTTACGGAATCAAGCTGGCAGCCTGTTTTTCAGGCTGCCAAATCAAAGAATTAGCCATAAGGCGGAGAATTTAACATGAAAAAACTGATTACAGCGCTTTTGTCAGTTGGTGTTCTACTAACAGGTGTAGCCCAAGCTGAATTGGACAACCCTGGTGGTATCGGTGGGCTTGAATCACTGCGTGGTGCAAGTGAGCTTGAAACCACTCGTCCAGCTGATGATTTTAAAAAGTTCCCACGTGAACAAGCACTAGATAGCAGCTACGTTTACCAGCCACCTCTTATTCCACACAACATCCGTGGCTACGAGGTATCTCTAAACGCGAACAAATGTCTAGCTTGTCATAGCTGGAAAAACGCGAAAGAAATGGGTGCAACTAAGATCAGCGTTACCCACTACGTAAACCGCGAAGACGCCGTACTAGCTGATATGTCGCCGCGCCGTTACTTCTGTCTACAATGTCACGTTCCTCAAGCTAATACTCAACCGCTTGTTGAAAATGAATTCAAGAGTGTAGATTCACTTAAATAAGTGACTAGCGAGTAAATAAGAGGCGATCTATGAAATTATTGAAAGCGTTTTGGAAAAGGCTAACAAGCCCAAGTAAAGCTGCCGTAGGTGTAGTTTTATTTATGGGTTTCGCTGGTGGTCTTCTATTCTGGGGGGCATTCAACACGGGTATGGAAGCAACTAACACAGAAGAATTCTGTTCTGGTTGTCACGCACCTATTGTTGCTGAAATCCAAGAGACCATCCACTACTCTAACCGTTCAGGTGTTCGTGCTATCTGTTCTGACTGTCACGTACCACATGAGTGGACAGACAAAATTGTTCGTAAGGTACAAGCATCAAAAGAGCTATTTGCACACTTTATTACGAAGACAATCGACACTCCGGAGAAATTCCAAGAGCGTCGCGCTCACTTGGCCGAGCGAGAATGGGCTCGTTTGAAGAACAACGATTCCTTAGAGTGTCGTAACTGTCATGAGTTTGAGTTTATGGACTTCTCAGAGCAAAGCACACGTAGCTCTAAGCAACACTCTACAGCGCTAGCATCTGGTGAGAAAACATGTGTAGACTGTCACAAAGGTATCGCGCATAAACTACCAGACATGCACGGCGTTGAAGGCTGGCAATAAGGAGAACAGACAATGAGTACATTAGAATCCGTTATCTGGCATATCCTTGGCTACAGCGCAATGCCAGTCATCATACTCGGTGGCTTTGCCGGTGTCGCAGTTGTGTCACTTTGGCTACTGTCACTAGGTAAAGACAAAGAAGTTGAATAAATAAAGCATCACAATTTTGCCTATTTTGTACGATGCAAAAAAGCCACCTATTCGGTGGCTTTTCTTTTATCAAGACTTTAAATTTAGCCTGGGTATCCGTCTGGATTGTTAGATTGCCAGCGCCACGTATCTTCCGTCATCTCGTTAAGTGTACGCTCCGCTTTCCATCCTAGATCGTTAATTGCCTTAGAAGGATCAGCCCAACATTCAGCGATATCCCCTGCTCTTCGCTCCACCAGCTTATAAGGCACAGGCTTACCAGAAGCGGCTTCAAATGCTTTGACCATTTCCAGTACGCTATAGCCGTTACCAGTGCCTAAGTTGTAGATATGCAGCCCAGATTTATTACCTACTTTCTCCAACGCAGCAACATGACCATCGGATAAGTCCATAACGTGGATATAGTCACGTACGCCAGTACCGTCTTTAGTTGGGTAATCGCTGCCAAACACAGATAAGAACTCACGTCTGCCAACAGCGACTTGAGATACAAATGGCATCAAGTTGTTTGGGATTCCTTGAGGATCCTCCCCAAGTTCACCACTAGGATGAGAACCTACTGGGTTGAAATAACGCAGTAGCGTAATGCTCCAGTCTGAGTTAGCCTTTTGAAAATCCGTCAAGCACTCTTCAACCATAAGTTTACTGCGTCCATATGGGTTAGTCGCACTGGTAGGAAAGTCTTCAGTAATAGGCACTGACGCAGGGTCACCGTATACCGTTGCAGATGAACTGAATACCAATGTTTTTACCCCTGCTTCACGCATAGCGTCAACTAGCACAAGCGTACCATTGACGTTGTTATCGTAATACTCTAGAGGCTTTTCTACCGACTCACCTACCGCTTTAAGGCCAGCAAAATGAATGACGCTCTCAATGGCGTTATCTTTCAAAGCCGATGTCAGTAAGTCTTTGTCACGGATATCGCCTTCAATGAACTTTGGGCGCACACCTGCTACTTTTTCAATTCTATCCAGAACCGTATTCTTACTGTTATAGAGGTTGTCCAAAATAATAGGCGTCATTCCTGCTTGGATCATTTGAATACAAGTGTGGCTTCCGATATATCCCATACCACCGGTAACTAAAACATTCATTGTTTCTAACCTTCTGATAAATTTTGGAAATTGTACATAACCACCAGTAAACCTCAATCTAGAAACTGAGACTAGGAAGAGTTAGTGGTCTTAAACACAAACTGTCTTGAATTTTATGAACCAGTACGTAGTTTGCTGTGTACAACATAGCGCCCTTTCCCAGATGACTTCGCTTGGTACATCGCTGTGTCTGCCGCTTTCATAATTTCATCTTGAGATTCACTGCCACCCGTAATGTGGTAGCCACCAATACTCGCACCAACACGCAGCACACGGCCTTTATAAATTATCTCTTTTTCCATTAAGCTTAGCAGCCTTACCGCGCACTCCTCTAAGCTATCAACATCACACGAGCGCAACACCAAAACAAACTCATCTCCAGACAGCCTTGCAACTAAATCTTGGCTTTGAACTTGGGAAAGCAAACGTTCGGCTACTTGCTTCAAGACTTCATCGCCGGCATCGTGGCCATAGGTATCATTAACTTGCTTAAAGCCATCGAGATCTAAGTATAGAAGGCCAACACCCTCTTCGATGCAGTATTGTGGCGAAAGTATCTCATCCATAACGCGGTTCAACTGCGCTCTATTGGCTAGACCTGTTAGTAAATCGTGATGAGCCAAATATTCGAGGCGTTCCATCTCTTTCATATTAGAAAGGTCAGACAAAATAAGTACGTAATCGTAGACGCTATCACCTTCTTCAGTCACGATTCGGTTTACTTTGACAAACATCGGAATCGCTTGGCCTGAGGAGTGCTTTTCCCAAATTTCTCCTTGCCATTGGCCAAAGTTGTCTACTGACTCAATAATCGTCGGCATCAAAGTACCAAATTGGCGCCACTCCAATACATCAGACGGTCGCTTATTCATCAACTGCTCTTGTGAATATCCAAGTAACTTTGCTACCGCTGGGTTAGTCATGGTGATCACACCATCTTGATTAAGTACAACTAATCCATCTTGGCTGTTTTCAAATACTCCGGCCGCGAGTTTTTGACGTTTAAGCGCCGCTTCAACTACAGTCACATCTCTGATTGCAAACAAGAATTGGTCTTGGCGTGACAGCTTCCTACAGCTCACTTTAAGAAGCTGTTTATCACTGAATACATTGGTGAATACCAACAATTCATCGTCAAACTCTTTACCCGTTTTGACCGCATCTAATAGTAAGTGATACTTGTCCGTATTGAGTATTTCTAGGAAGTTGGCGCCTTTCAGGTAAGCAGGTGTGCACTTAAACACTTCATTACTCGCAGCATTGCTGTGCAGGATATTCCCACTGCTATCAACAACAACTAATGCATGGCGAACCGCTTCGACCACTTCGTTAACAAAGAATTTTTCTTGCTCTAGCTTATCTAAGGTATACGCAACTTGCTGATCACGTTGACCAATTTTATCTAGCATGTGATTAAACGCGTTCACTAGATCGCCTATCTCGTCGCTTGAAGAAGCGGACAGTCTCGTGCTTTGAGTCTTACGCTCATTAAATGACTGGATGGCTTGGTTCAACGCATAAACCGGATCGAGTATAAACTTTTGCGCCATTAAATAGAGCGTTGCTGAGGAGATCACCAATAAGCCTAAAAACAACATAGCGTTATTGACAGTGCGATCGTAAATTTTTGAAAACGACGACTTAGAGACAACAACCCTTAATTTAGCAATCACCTCACCTTCGACTAAGATAGGGACCAGCAAAAATAGATGTTTATCGCCCATTGAGTAACCTTGTTTAACAATCTCGGCACGCTGAGTTACATTCGGAATGGGCGCACTTGCGTCTCTGCGTTCATACATAGAGAAAAGCTGGCCATCAGCAGTGTACAGCTTCACTCGTAAGATCTGTTCATCGGCAGAAAACGCTGAAAGAACTTCTTTAGCGCCCAAACTATCGTTAAACAAAATTGCAGCTTGCAAGTTATAGGCAACACCGTTCGCTAGTACTTTAGTTCGCTCGACGAGTACATCTTTTTGCTCTGCGTGGCTCGATACAAAACTATAAAGCTGTGACACAAAGAAAATTACGACACTAAATAGAATTATCGGAGTTAGCAGTTTACTTCGTAAGGAGAAAGTACTAATCATCTTGGCTGCCCCCTTCGATAATTGAAATTCGTAACAGGCTGGATGAAATCGAGTAACTGCCGATATTATCTATATTAATCTTAGGTTTGATTCGGCCTTCACTCGGCACAAGTGCGATAACGCCTCCTCGCTCCGTAAAGCGTTTTGAATCACTTATCGTCACCATCGAATCACTATGAGTGATGTCTTGAGACAAAAGGCTCTTTTTTGAAACGAACAACACATTACACTTTTCACTAATGCCGGGATATAAAGCGAGCGGCATCGAGCGAATGGTCTTCCCTTGAATAATGACGTCGAGCAATCGGGCGATTTGTTTATCTCCTTCAACACAAAAGTTCAGTGATGTCATCGACGCTTCATCGGGCCAATTAATGAAATTAGCAATTCTAAATACATAAACTGCCAATACTTCTTCTGGTTTATAGGCGGCATGGAGATGCCCTGGCACCGCTACGCACACCATTAGAATCATTGCGATATAAATGCGCTTAAAATTCATAGGATACTCTCAGGTAAGCCAGTTGCTCTTGTGTATACCCCATCCAATCTTGAGTATATCCTTCCTTTTCTCCTAGATTTTTGACGATCGCTTCAAACAAGGGGGCATGCGAATGTTTTTGCCACGCTAGCCTTAGATCAACGGCGATAAAATTAGGTACTTGTTCATACTGCTGCGCATACTCAATTTCTTGAGCTCGAACTAAGAAGTCGAATTGCCATTGTGGATTAATGTCGAACAGCCCCTGCAATGTAGCCAGATGTTGATGTTCAACGGTATATAAGTTTTTAGATTCTCCCGTCGAATATTGACCACCGTCCCATTCTCCCTGAGCAGAGAAGTAGGTGTATGTACCAAATACCTTAAACCAATCTCTTACCGGCCACTGAGCCGCTAGCTCTACCCCATGACTGTCTAGCGAATAGTCATCTGTTGTCACATTCACATCTACCTGATAGTAGTCTGGGTGGTAACCAATGAAATCCTGGCCTCTTACATTGTCATGTTGACTGTAAAATACGGTAGCATCGAGCTCCAATCCCGCTGACAAGTAGCGATAACCTAGTTCATAGGTCGTCACAATTTCTGGTGACATATCAGGTTGAGGATAATATCCCGAAATCCAATAGGCGTCCCCTTGAGGGTAGTTATTAAAATAGTACGAATTCGTTTCAATATAGGACGGTGCCGTGGCACTGCGACCAATTCCAGCCCAGAATGATTGGTTGTCCGAAACTTGATACAAAGCACGAGCTTGAGGCGAGAGTTCAAATGCGCTGGTATGTTCGAAGTACTCTCCTTTTATACCAAAAACAGTTTTGAATGATTCGGTCCAGAATTTGTCCGATTGAATGTACGCGCTCGCTATACTGTCACGTGTCGAATCACCGCTGAACGCTCGAATAAAATAGTCAATATTATTGAAGTCCACATCGGAAATCTCAGAACCAAAATCAATCGCCACATATCGATAGGCAAATCCGTATGACACAATTTGGGTTGGTTCCAGATCTTGGACAAAATTGGCTTCTATATCGAATGTTGTGTATGTGCCCGGCGCGTCCAATGCCTCATCTTTATTGGTTTCAAGCGCAATCATACTGTTGGCATGAACAGACTCTGACAATTCGTGCTCAGTATTGAGCTGAACATAAGCCGAGTGACTGGCAACGTCACCCTCCGAGCTTGTTAGCGCTTGCGACTGGCCATTTTCATATTGAACCTGATAAAAGGTTCGGTCGTATTTAGATTGTTCTCCACCAAATCGTAGTGTCCACTGTTCCTCATTTTCTAGCACTACACCAGCCGACTCTCTTAACCAATGTTGCGCGTCACTTGAAAAATCACGTTTCTCATCTCTTCGCTTATAAAACGCTCTGCCCGTCACTGATTCATTAAGCTGTAAACCATGTCGAACGCTCGTAATATAATCACCATTGTCTGCAAATGCCCCTTTTACGAACGTTCCTAACGTATCTTGCGTCGACTTGGTAATAATATTGATGACGCCGTTAACTGCATTTCCTCCCCACATCGCCCCACCTGGGCCACGCAGTACTTCAATTCGGTCTATATCCTGCAATATGTAGTCAACATCGGACCAATAGACCCCGCCATAAACTGGGCTGAATAAACTGCGTCCATCTATCATGACTAACATTTTATTGTACAAGCCGTCATGAAACCCACGGGACGAAACCATGGGCTCTGTTTGAGAAAACATAGAAACATTGAGGCCAGGGACTAACGCCAGTGCTTGAGCTATCGTTGTGGCACCGCTACGTTGAATACGGTCGCTTTCGAGTACATAAACGGACGATGGAATATCGGTCAGCTGCTGAGAGTATTTTGACGCTGTCTGCATCTCAATTTGAAGTAAAGAAAGTTCTTCTAAGCTCATTGACATGAGATGCTCTAAGACACTCTCTTCAGCCAGAACTGGGCGGGAAACTAGAGAAAGAAAAAGAGACGTTAACAACGTGTATTTCATACAGCACTCTCGTAATATTAGTGAGTACTATTATTCCATTTATTGATAGAAATATACATACAGCATGATAGGTCTATATACCAAAACCCGCTAAATGATGAATTCGATCACTGTTTATATTTAACAATGATAAATATTACACTAATTACACATGGAACACGTGAATACACTGATGAAGAAACGAACAATCACATTAAACTGCGATATGGGCGAGAGCTACGGCTCTTGGAAAATGGGTTTAGATGAAGACGTTATCCCATTTATAGATATGAGCAACATCGCTTGTGGTTTCCACGCCTCAGACCCCCATATCATGAGCCATACCATCGATTTAGCCATCAAGCACAATGTTATGATTGGTGCTCACCCGAGCTACCCAGACCTACATGGTTTTGGTCGTCGTTCTATGGCGTTTTCGGCCAGTGAATTGGGAGAGATTTTGATTTATCAGATTGGTGCGCTCAAAGCGTTATGTGAGAGTAAAAACACCGAGCTTAGCTACGTAAAACCTCATGGTGCTTTGTATAACGATATGATGAGAGACCAAGAGATTTTTGCCGCCGTCGCCGATGCAGTGTCCTGCTTTAATGTACCATTAATGATGCTTGCAACCCAAGACAACCAAGCATTTCTCGACATTGCAGAAAGGTACGATCTCCCACTGATCTTTGAAGCGTTTGCGGACAGAGCCTATCTCGCTAATGGCATGCTTGCTCCGCGTTCAGAAAAAGGAGCGGTTCTTGGCAGTGAAGAGGATATTCTTAATCAAATAAAACAGCTAGTCAGCTACGGCAAGGTCACAACCTTGGATGGTTTTGTTATCCCTATAGAGGCAGACACAATATGTGTTCACGGAGATAACCAAGAAGCTATCGCCCTGATTGAAAATATCGCGCAGACTATCGACAACCTAAGCCAACGCTAGCTCGTTGCTTTACCGATAGATCTTACTTTACAGATAGTTATTACTTTGCAGTCAGTACTGCGCTCTCAATATCAACGGTGCTTTAGAGCCACATAAACGTTATAGAATCAAATGAACGTTGGAGTATCAAATGGAATTTGAATTCACTCTCGAACCAATCGCCGAATGTTCAACTCTGGTGTGCTTTAACAGTACTCCGTCACCTGCCCTTTCATTGCATATCGCTCAAGTCAGCAAAGCCATACTTAATGAGCTTGGCATGCTCGTCATGAACGTTACGCCTTCTTACCACACCATTTTGGTGGATTACTTACCTCACCGTGTCAACGTTTTCGAATTTCATGCACGTCTAGAAAGCGTTATCAAACATACTCAGGTTGATTTAGATGCGAGTCTCGCTCCCGTCATTGAGTTGCCTGTCTACTACGATATTGACGTCGGCCCCGATATCCCGTTGTATCAAGCTAAGGGAATTTCAATAGAAGATCTCATCGAGGCTCATACCTCCGTTAGCTACACCGTTTCTGCTGTTGGGTTCGCACCAGGGTTTGCGTTTCTAACCAGCGTTGCTGAGTCGTTACAGCTTCCACGTAAAAACAGCCCTAGATTACGGGTTCCGAAAGGCAGCGTTGCGATCGCCGATAATCAAACGGCTGTTTACCCAAATCTATCTCCAGGTGGATGGAATATCATTGGTAACTGCCCTATCGACTTATATGATCCCAATAATTCCCCTATGACACCTTTCGAAATTGGGGCTCAAGTCCAGTTTCGCTCGATCAACAAACAAGAATTCACTTCTTTGGGTGGCGTGATTTCATCGGAGGTGTTCAATGAGCTATCTTAACGTCATCAAACCCGGACAACTTAGCTTAATTCAAGATTTCGGCCGCTATGGGCACAGCCAATCAGGTGTGACACAAGGAGGTCCTGTAGATGATTACGCCTATAGCTGGGCCAATCATCTGCTTTCTAACCCTATCAATAGCTCGACGCTGGAAATCACCTTAGGGCAAGCCGAGTTTAAGGCACAAGGCGACTGTGAACTTGCGATAGCAGGAGGAAACTTAAACGCGAAGTTAGACGGTCGAACGATCCCTAACTGGAGTACCTTCTGTGTGCGTAAAGGACAAACCCTTACCTTCGGCTTGCCATCTAATGGCCTTCGCGCTTATTTAGCCGTAAAGGGAGGCTTTAACGTACTTCCTCAGCTTGGAAGTACGGCAACCGTGGTGCGTGAGAACTTAGGAGGCTTAGAGCAACAGGGGTTAAGATTACAAGTGGGAGACCAGCTCTCGTTTAACTCACACAATTTAAGCAAGCACACCGTACAAACAACCTTTCGTTATCAGCCCAACTACAATTTGCCGCTGCAACTGAGAGTGATAGAAAGCTACCAAAACGAATTATTTTCAGAATCAGCTCAGCAGTCGATTTATCAACAGACATTCCAAGTCAGTCAGCATATCGATCGAATGGGTTATCGTTTAACGGGCGGGAACATTACTCCGCCTAGTAATGGCGTGATTAGCGAAGGGATTGCACTTGGCTCAATCCAAGTACCTCCAAATGGAGAGCCCATTATATTGCTCAACGACAGTCAGACTATTGGCGGATATCCTAAATTTGGCTGCGTCGCGCGTATCGACCTGCCTAGACTCGCTCAAGCAAAACCCGGCCAAGAAGTGCAATTTGTAAAAGGCGATTTACTTGGTTTGCAAACCGTTTGGGCTAAATGGGCCCGATTTTTTGGCTATTAGGGTCTGTTGAGCTTACAGATAATACAAAGGGGGAGCATTTGCTCCCCCTTTGTTTATTCAAGCAAATCAATTCGGTTCTATCTCTCACCTATCACAATAGCCAACTGCTTTGGGTATCCGCGACTTATAGCTAACTCACAAGCTAAGGTTTCAACTTGCGCTTCGGTCAGCGACATACTCAGAGGGTGTAGCTGCTCAATATTCTCAGGTTGATAATCTTCAACCAAACTCCAATGTTCAATGATCTTAGACGCTGCTTCTAATGCCGACGACCCTTTAACCACTTCCATTCGAGCATAATTTTCGTTTTCAAATGTCACATCCGCAGCCCGCAGCGTTTCATCTCGACCTGGGATTTGTTGTGCACCGTATAACGGCTTGCCCGCCACTTTTGCTGAATCAAAGCTTGGGACATATCGAGCCACATGCTCTATCGCCCGTTCTGTGCGTAATTGAACAACATCTGGCTGCCAACCTTTTTCTAACTTGTTGGTCAGAACTTCAGGTAACTTAGGATGAGAAGATTGGTAACAAGACGACACGAGTCCGCCTTCAAAAAGGGTAATATCTTCGGTCATGCCATGGAGTTGGAACACACCATCAGCATAGGGAGTTAACTGGGCCATCCCATTTGGTGTCCCTCTTTCACCATGGAAGATCACTTCTGGCCACTGGGCTTGTCCATTTCCCCATTGAGTCACATAAGCGGCCTTGAATTCAACCAAGCGAGAGCGAGGTAACTCCGCGCTATCGTCGACCTGGCCTGTTTGATAACCACAAGCGTTAATCAAATATTCCGCATGAAGCTCTTTCACATCACCTTGGGAGTCTTTGTACGTGAGCACCCAACATTCATCCTTTCGCTGCGCCCGCAATAAGGTGCTATTGAGCATCAGTCGACTGTATTTTGACTGCTGAATCGTAAGCGTTGCACTGGCCGCCAAGCGAAAGACACTCCAGCCATATTCATTAACGGCAACAACGGGATATTTAATAGAGTCTAAGTCTACCGATTTAGCAAAAGGTATTAGCCATTGCTCAAAAGATGTTGGCGTATCAGGTTGAGACTGACCTGCAAGCAATTCAAGCTCATCACGCTCGAATAATCGATAATACTGCTTAGGGTCACCCAGCACATGATTTTTGGGCTCTTGGTCTACTAGCGTTTGATAGCTACTTGTAATGCGTTTTAGGCGCGGTAGTAACTCTTTCGGGCAACCCGTGTCAGTATGAGGCACCGCAATGACGGTAGGCCTCTTATTAATAGTATGGGGAAACAAACGAACGGAAGCGATGGACTGCTCTAGTAACTCGATGCATTGCTGTTCAGATATCTCGCGATACAGATTGCCACCAGCGTGAAGATGGCAGATAGGTGGGCCATTGACTAGCCCAGGGCCTTTTTCCAACAGCGCAACATCAATTCCCAATTCACCTAAGTGAACTGCAGCTGTTGCTCCCGAAACACCACCTCCAATGATGGCAACTTTTACAGATTGTGACGCAGATTCGTGTGTTTTCATTTCAAACGCTATGCTTTTATTCTGCCAGCATTTTAAAGCCAAACACCTCGTATGAAAATCACATTTTTTGAGTGGGATTTTAGTGGTGATCTGCGTGCTAGAATCAGGGTTTTCATACAAGTTATTAACACGTAGCAAGGCATACAGAATCTTTATGCCGTTTTAATGAAAATTAGCTAAAAAAGATTGAAAAAACTCTTGACTCATTAATCCCCGAATCTGAATTTTTACTCTGTGTGAATAACAAAAATTGCTGCAGCCAAAGCAGCATGTGGGCTGCGCCTCGATACCAAGTTATCTACAGGGTAAGTTATCCAAAACTTTATCCACTGTTTTTGTGGATAACTGAATAACGAGGCACTCCCAGTTTTAGCTAAACGCTTTATTGATAGGGGTTAGCAGCTTATTTATCAAACTATTAACAACCAAGAAAAGTGTGCAAAAAGCAACCACAGGGAGCAATAACCATAACCAAATATGTATCTGTGGATCGAGCTCAAAACCGAATTTCATGATACTTGCCACAACGATTTCCGCTCCTAAACTCGCGACTAAACTCGCTGTTAGAGCCATGATTCCATATTCAGCCCAGATGGTTGTGCTTATACGCTTTCTACTTGCTCCAAGAGTACGATACAACCTGACTTCCTGTTGACGCTGACTCAAGTTCAACCGCAATAATGTGAAGATCAAAAGTAATCCAGCAACACCCGATAGCCCAGCAAGCACCGTAATAGACAATACAATATTGGCGAGCAAGTCTCTGATCTTGTCCCCCATCCTTCTAATGTCCATCAAACTCACTGTTGGAAAATCTCGCGAAAGCTTAGAAATCAAGTCATTATGGGTATCATCTAATCGGAAACTCACCAGATAAGAAGCTGGGAAATTCGCCAAAACATCAGGAGTAAAAATAAAGTAGAAGTTTGGTTTCATCTCTCGCCATTCCACCGCTCGGATGGTGTTAACTTCCGCGGTATAGGTTTGAGAGGCGATGGAAAACTCTAATTTATCCCCAATTTTCAAGCCAAGCGCTTGTGCAACTTCGCTTTCAACTGATACACCGTTGGTCTGTGTCCAATTACCTTCTAGTGTTTCATTGTACTTAGGTAGCGTATCCGCCCAAGTAAAGTTCAACTCGCGCCTTAGCGCGTCTGTTTTTTCCTCAGCGACATCAACTTGCTTTGCAGGCTCATCGTTCACCTTAGTCAAGCGTCCACGAATAATTGGGAAGGCTTCAGAGCGTTCGATATTGTTTTCATCTAATACGTTCAAATATTGCTGCTGCTCATAGTCCGCAATATTCAACGCAAAAGCATTAGGCGCGTTTTCTGGCAATGTCTGCTGCCAGTCTGAAAGAAGATCGGTACGAATTAACCAAATCGTCGCGATAAGCATCAACGAAAGCCCTAACGCCCCGAATTGAAACCCTGTCGCAACGGGTGAACGGTTGATACGGCTCAACGCCAGTTTCATGGATACGCCAACCGGTGCCTTGGCTAACAATCGATTGATTAACACACCACATACAGCCAATACAGCGAACAAAGTGACAACACCAAACAGCACCATCCAAACCATTTGATTGTCGCCATACGCAAATCCTAAAGCAGCGATGGGTAAGGCAATAAGCCATAGTGGCTTTTTGCTGCTACCTGTTACCTGCTGAGTTTGCATCACATTGGCAGCACTGACATTAAGTAATCCCATCAATGGAATACTCAGCGCTGGCAAAGCAATCACAACACTGGTACCAATCGCAAGAACAAAAGGATAAATGCCGTAACTCGGAAGCGGATCAGGAAGGAGGTCAACTAACGGGATCCTCAACAAAAACTCTAAACCGACTCCTATTAGTGAGCCGACTACCGCTGAAGTCACAAACAGTAAGGCAACCTGAGTAACAAGCCAGCGCTGCAACCAATGTTTTGTCGCACCAAGACTTTTTAACATTGCGATAGTCGTACGACGGGTAGAAACATAATGCTGACAGGTTAGAACCAGTGTGGTTGCTGCCATGAGCACGACAATAGCGACACTTAAAGACAAATACTGTTGAGTCTGCGTAAAGACTTCGTTAGTGCGGCTACCACTATTTTCATCACGCCAGCGATCGCTCGGTTGAAGTTCTATCTCTGACTTTAATGCGTCAATAGCCGCAGCATCGCCATTAATGAACAAGCGGTATTGGACACGGCTTCCCATCTGAATAGCCCCTGTTTTATCCACATCTTGCTGATGAATAAAAACGGTAGGCATTTGTTGGAATGGGTTGAAGCTCATCCCTGGCTCTTCTGCAATACGACCAGAAACAGTGAAGTCAGCATTACCAATGGACAGCGTTTGTCCCACTTCGGTATTTAACTGCGCAAACAAGCGCTCATCCAGCCAGAGCTCCCCGGGCTTTATGTTGGATTGAGCCCCCTCATCGCCCACTAACACCATCTCGCCTTGCAGTGGATAATTGCTTTCGATCGCTTTAACCATAACAAGCTGCATACCTTGGTCACTGAATGCCATGGTTGAAAAGCGAGTATAGTTCGAGGTATCGAGACTTCTCTGCTGAGTCAGTGTCGTTAGATCCTGTGGCAACGGATTTGAAGAAACAAAGACGCTATCAGCGGTGAGAGCTTGCTTTCCCTGAGTAACAACAACTTGCTCCAATCGATTGGCTAGAGCACTAAGTGCAAACACTGAAGCAATAATAAGAACAAGTGCTAACGCAACGGGCCATAATTGCCCTTCTTTAATTTCTCGGAAGCTCCATTGGAGCATTTTCAGGTTGTGTGTTTGTTGGCCTTTCATTAGGACTCCTCCACACCACCAGATTTCAAATGAATGGTTCGGTCACAACGCTTCGCCAGCGACAAGTCGTGTGTAACCAACACTAACGTTGTTCCGTGATTCTTGTTCAGCTCAAACAACAGTTCAACGACTCTTGCAGCTGTCTGTTGATCAAGGTTGCCTGTCGGCTCATCAGCAAACAACACGCTAGGTTCAATCATAAAAGCACGCGCCAACGCGACACGCTGCTGCTCACCACCAGACAGTTGTGCGGGCGAATGATCGACCCTGTCAGCCAAGCCCACATCCGCTAAAAGTTTAAGTGCGCGCTCTCGATTCTCTTCTTCGCCTTTAAGCAAACATGGTAACGTCACGTTTTCTAATGCGGATAAACTTGGGATCAAAAGAAAGCTTTGAAATACAAACCCTACTGACTCGCTTCGGATCTGAGCACGTTGCTCATCAGACATGGTTGCAAGCGAATGACCAAGTAGCTCTACGCTACCATGGCTCGGTACATCGAGCCCTGCCAATAAAGTCATCAGCGTTGATTTCCCTGCGCCTGATGTACCCACTATCGCAACGCTTTCGCCTTGCTTGATATCTAGGCTTACATCGTTAAGGATTGTTAATTGCTCTTGTTTAGTAGAGACTACTTTCGATAATGATTCAGCTTTAATAACGGATGTTTGCATGATTCGATTACTTTCCTTCGTATTCGCTTTGTTTGTGTCTAGCTACGCCAGTAGTACCACATTATTAATTTTGGGTGATAGCCTGAGTGCGGGATATCAAATGCCGATCGCTCAAGCGTGGCCTTCATTGCTGCCTGAAGAACTGGCTAAACAAAATAAAACCGTTGATGTCGTTAATGCCAGTATATCAGGTGACACAACGGGTAATGGATTATCTCGCTTACCCTCGTTATTGCAAGAACATCAACCGTCTTACGTACTTATCGAGCTCGGTGCCAACGATGGCTTACGTGGTTTTCCGCCCAACATTGTTGAGAAGAACTTATCAGCAATGATTGCACAAGCGAAAGCCTCTGGTGCGACACCTATTCTGATGCAAATTAGAGTGCCACCTAACTACGGTAACCGTTATAGCGATGCGTTTTTCGACATCTATCCAACAGTCGCCCAAAAAGATGGTGTGAGCCTAATCCCTTTCTTTCTCGAACAAGTGATAATTAAACCAGAATGGATGATGTCTGATGGTCTGCATCCAAAACCAGAAGCTCAGCCGTTCATTGCAGAGTATGTGGCAGGTCACCTAGTTAAGCATCTCTGATTTTACTGCCCTAGCTCAATAAAATTTACCTTGCTTTACGTTACGTTATTTGAACGTTGCGTAAATCAGGATAGGACTATGATTATTGAACCCGTAATCAACGGCGTGGTTGCCCGAACTGCTCACCCATACGGTTGTGAACAAGCGGTCTTAGAACAAATTCGTTATATCCAACAAACGACTACCTCTGACAAGAACACCAATCATGGGCCAGCAAGAGTATTAATTCTTGGTGGCTCTTCCGGCTTTGGCCTTGCTGCCAGAATCGCTCTCGCATTCGGCGCTAGTGAGTCTGATACCATCAGCGTCTCATTCGAAAGAGGCCCTTCTAAAAAGGGTGTAGGCACCGCGGGTTGGTACAACAATTACTATTTTAAAAAGCATGCAGAACAAGAAGGTCGAATAGCCGTCAATATCGATGGTGACGCTTTTAGTCAAGAAACGCGAACCCAAGTGATTGAAGCGATCGAGACCTATTTCGAAGGGGAAGTTGATCTCGTTGTTTACAGCCTAGCCACTGGCGCACGTCCAAATCCAGAGACAGGTGAGCTGTGGCGCTCGTCAATAAAACCTATTGGAGAAGCCGTTACAGGCGCCAGTGTGATGTTGGAAACCGACACATGGCAAGATCTCACTTTACAACCTGCCAACGAGCAGGAAATCGAATCAACAATGAAAGTGATGGGCGGCGAAGATTGGGAAAGCTGGATCGATACTTTAATTAACGCTGAATCAATTGCCGATGGTTGCCAAACCATCGCGTTTTCATACATCGGCCCTGAAGTTACCCATCCTATTTATCTAGACGGCACTCTCGGGCGAGCGAAAGTTGATCTACACCAGACCAGCCACGCGCTGAACTTAAAACTCGCAAACTTTGGTGGTGCTGCCTACGCGACGGTGTGTAAAGCGCTTGTCACTAAAGCCAGTGTATTCATCCCCGGCCTAACCCCTTACATCATGGCGTTATATGAAGTGATGAAAGAACAAGGCACCCATGAAGGATGCATAGAACAAATGTATCGTTTGTTCGCCCAGAAGCTCTACATCGATGAGCCAGTGCACGTAGACGGTGAGCGGTTGATTCGTATAGACGACTTAGAACTCGATTCGGAAACTCAGCAAAAAGTACAGCAGCTACTTGGTAAACTTAACCGCGATAACTTTAAAGAACTCGCTGATTACCGTGGATTCAAAACTGAGTTTATGAATTTAAATGGATTCGACTTTGATGGAATTGATTACAAAGCGCCCATCAATATTGATGAGTTTATAAATATAAACCCTTAATTATAAATGTCTTATTTTTAAGACTAATTGCAAACGATAAAGTCCTATTGTCTAAATAGGACTTTTTTTTGTTACATTGCCAATGCGTTCTTATAATTAAGAATAAGTCTCGTCCACAGATAGAGTATTTGACGGGTAATAAGAGCAAAGGACGCTCATTCATTGCGAAGTTCCCAAGGATAATTACGTATGTCAAAAATCAACACACAAGAGTTGACTATTCCGGCTAGCACATTGTCGGGGTGGCAAAATATTGTGAACTTGCTTGCTGAAATAATCTCCGTACCTTCCGCACTTATCATGCGTGTACGCACAGACACTATTGAAGTCTGTAGCTCAAATAATAACGTCCCTACTCCCTATTCAATCGGCGACTCAGAATCATTAGGGCAAGGTTTATATTGTGAAACCGTCATCCAATCTCAGCAAGAATTACTCATCCCAAACGCGCTGTCCGATCCTGAATGGGACAAAAACCCAGATATCAAGCTAGGCATGATCGCCTACTGTGGTCTTCCGATTAATTGGCCGTCAGGCGAACCTTTTGGCACCATCTGTATTCTGGATACCAAAGAGAACCCGTTTTGCGATACCTACCGTAACCTGCTCGACAGTTTCAAGGAGTCGATTGAGTCTCAATTGAAGACCATTTACCAACATGAGCGTCTCAATCAACTTAACTTTGAACTACAAAATCGAGTCGAGACTCGTACAAAAGATCTTGCTACGTTAAATTTCTCGTTAAGCCAAGAAATAGATAAACGTCGCGCGGCAGAACAAAAGATTCAATATCAACAAAGGCACGACATTGGCACAGGTTTTCTTAACCGTACTGCGATCGAAAGCGAACTCGACGGTTGGTATAGAAAAGCTATAGAGCAAAACCAGAAGCTAGCCGTGATTCATATCGGATTCAGTAACGGTCGACGCTTGCAATCGAAGTACGGCTACACCGAGTGGGATAATATCCTCACCCATTATCGAAACCGCTTGAGTGCACCTTTTCACAGCTTAGAGCTCATTACTGCAAGACCAACCTCCACTGATTTGGTGCTTATCGTAAAAGCCGATCAAATTCGCGGACAACTCGAAGCGTTATGCCACACTTTGGTGGAAATCGGCCATTCCGAATTCAAAGTCGAAGATGACATGGTTCATTTACATGCCTATATTGGCGTGTCCACTTCAGAGGATGCTAACAATGGTAGCGACCTATTGAAATACGCGGCTGAAGCGATGATTTCATGCAAAGATTCAGGGCATAAGTTTAGTTTCTATTCTCAAGCATTTTCAGATACTCAAAGTCACTTGAACCAACTTGAAAGCTACTTACTGCAAGCAGTTCGAAGCGATGATTTGTTACTCTATTTCCAACCTAAGGTTTCTCCAACCACTCACCGTTGGACAGGCGCTGAAGCCTTACTCCGTTGGCGACACCCTGTGCTGGGTGATATGTCCAATGAAAGATTGATCCATATCGCCGAACAAAATGGATTGATTTTTGAGCTAGGTAATTTCGTATTACGCTCTGCGATCGAAAAGGCTTCTCAGTGGGCTCGCTATGTAAACGACTTCAAGATTGCAATTAACGTCTCTGCGGTACAACTAAAAAACACTAACTTTGCTCAACAAGTGAAGGATTTATTGCAGACCTACAACCTACCCGCTCATTACTTAGAGCTAGAAGTGACAGAAAGCGGTTTAATCGGCGATGAAGTGGTAGCCAGTAACACATTAAAAGCACTGCACGATCTTGGCGTAACCCTTTCTCTGGATGACTTTGGTACAGGTTACGCGTCTTTCCAATACTTGAAGAAGTACCCGTTTGACAGCATCAAGATCGATAAAAGCTTCCTCCATCAGCTCGAGAACAGTGAGCAAGACAAAGCCATCATTCGCTCAATTATCAATGTTGCAAAAAAACTCGACCTCGAGGTGATAATGGAAGGTGTAGAAACTAAGAGGCAAGAAGATTTTATCATCAGTGAAGGCTGCGAGTATGGACAAGGTTATTTCTATGGTAAACCGATGCCTTGTGATGAGTTTGAGGTAAGCCTCATTGGCCAAAACAACGTCGAGCTACCTTGGCCTAGCTATCATCACTGATAAGCCTCATACGCAGGCTCGGGAAAACCCTTTACTCAACGGGCGGTGATTTCTATAATCGCCGCCTTTATCATTATTTAAATGAGCGCTTGGATATGGATCGACTCATCGCAGTCCTTAAAAAACTAGAAAAACAAAACTACCGTGCGTATCAGCAAATCAAAGGCAACTACGATTTTACTGATTACACGCTTTATATTGATCACATCCAAGCCGACCCATACGCCTCTGCTTCTCGATTCCGTGCCACAAGAGCTTGGTCACTAACTGGATTAGAGTGGCTAAAAGACAAATCCGAGGCATATCAAATCGCGGCCAGAGATTACATCGCCCGTAAGTTCGCGGAATTTGCTAAGCAAGAAAATAGCATCAGCATTGCCTTAACTGGCCAAACTGTACTCGACAGCACAGCAGTTCTTTTCACTGAAGAAGGCATTGAACTACGCTTTCGCGTACACCTTCCTGCAGAAGGACGCCAGATCCTGGCTAAGAAAGCAACGAACACCCTTACCTTCCACCTACCTAAGTTCATTCGACGCGCTACACTTGAGCGTGAACTCGATAAAGATGCTCTCATTCACCATTGTGAGGTGATCGAAGATCAAGAAGCAATGCGTGCCCAACTAAGTGATAAAGGCTTAGTCGCATTTATCGCCGATGGTAGTGTGCTACCTAGGGTTGCAGGTAACTGCGATTTGCCAATGAAGGAAGCGGTTGCTTTTCAGGCTCCGGAATCTCTAAGGGTTGAGCTAGAAACACCTAACCAAGGCAAAGTTGTAGGTACCGGTATCGCAAAGGGCATTACTTTGATCGTTGGTGGTGGCTTCCATGGTAAATCAACTCTGCTGACAGCAATTGAACGTTCTATTTACAACCATATTCTAGGCGATGGCCGAGAAGGTGTGGTCACTAGCCTAGATACCGTGAAGATTCGAGCGGAAGATGGCCGATGTGTTCATCATTTAAACTTATCTAACTACATCAATCATTTACCTATGGGTAAGGATACAGGTGACTTTTCTACTCAGGATGCGTCAGGCTCAACTTCTCAAGCCGCTTGGTTGCAAGAATCAATTGAAGCTGGTGCGACATCGATGCTCATTGATGAAGACACCTCCGCTACCAACTTCATGATTCGCGATGAGCGCATGCAGGCGCTGGTTAGTAAAGGTGCAGAACCAATTACCCCACTTGTAGACCGTATCGGTCAACTACGCGATGAGATGAATATCTCAACCATCATTGTTATGGGTGGCTCAGGCGATTATTTAGATGTCGCTGACACTGTTATTCAAATGCATGATTACCAGCCAATCGATGTGAGTGAAAAGGCGAAAGAAGTGATTGAGCAACACCCGACTCAGCGCTCAAATGAATGTGAGTCACCGCTGAATTCATTTAGGCCACGTGCGTTAAACCGAGCGTCGTTGCAAAGCATTTTGGTCGACGGAAAGTTCCGAGTCTCAGCTAAAGGCAAAGATTCACTAAGGTTTGGCAAGGAGTTCACTGATATCTCTGCTCTAGAACAACTAGAATCTGCATCTGAAGTGAATGCGATTGGTTGGGCATGGTTCCAGTTTGCACAACTCCCAGGCTGGTCTGGCAACCCAGCAAAAGAGTTCAACGAGCTGCTTAACGAAAATTGGCATGTAAATATGCCCAACCATGGCGACTTAGCTAAGCCTAGAGTGGTCGATGTAATGGCAACCCTAAACCGTATGAGAAAGTCACATTTCAAACCGTCCAAGTAGCTATACTCCGCGACATAAAAATAAAAAAGACGCTTTAATGCGTCTTTTTTATTTGAAAATGAAACATCATTTGCGAACTAGTGACGAAGTACGTGCCACGCTTCGCACAGAACTCTAAATTGGTCTGCGTCACCGTTGTCTCTATCAGGGTGCCACTTCAGCGCGAGCTTACGCCATGTCTTGCGAATTTCAGAGTTACTTGCATCATAAGGAAGCTTAAATAGGCTCAAAGCTTTAGCTCTGTCCATATCTTTGCCATTGGTGCTACCAACAAATTCACGGTATCGTGTCCAGAACTCGTTGAGCAAGCGTTTCACCTCTCCCTCTTCGGCTTCATAGTTCACCCATTGAGTATAATACTCTCTCAGTGCATCCTGATGCCCCATTTCCGTCTCAGACACTCGATACGCGGGCATCAGGGCAATGTCCATCGCTTCTACCTGCAACCATTTTTCTGGGTACAAGGTTTCTTGCAATTGATACAACGCATTCATAATGAGGAAATTGCGCTTGAATAAATCTTTTTCTGGAGAGCCATCCAAAACCGGCATCAAGCCAAGTTCAGTGATGTGAGAGGCTAAAGTGTGGACTTTCCAGCCATTTGGCTGCTTTTTTAGAACTTCGAGAATTGGCCAGAGCAACGGATTTTCCATATAACTCTGAAAGGTGGCAGTAAGGTCATGCTGTTCGGTCATAATTGTTCTAAACGTCGTAAGCCAATAACTTAATTCAAAGCTACTGTGCTCCGTTTGTCGAATTATTACTGCACTGAGATGGCAACGACATGATCCCTGCTACAAAAAGAGCCAGCGATGCTGGCTCTGACTTTATTATCAATTAATCCTAGATCACACCGAGCTCTCTCAGGCGTTCCATTAGGTAGCTGTCCGCTGTGTAGCGCTCAGAAAGAACCACATCCGGCTTCGGATGTAAGAACAAAGGAAGTGAGATACGAGAGTGTTCCTGACGACCACCTGTTGGGTTAATAACTCGGTGAGTCGTGCTTGGGAAATATCCGCCCGATGCCTCTTGCAGCATGTCACCAATGTTGATGATCAAGTTACCAAAATCACACGGCACATCAATCCAGCCTCCGTCTTGACCTTTTACTTGTAAGCCAGGCTCGTTAGCAGCTGGCAATACTGTTAGTAGGTTGATGTCTTCATGTGCTGCTGCACGAATTGCTCCCGGTTCTTCTTCGCCCGTCATTGGTGGGTAATGAAGTACACGTAGCAAAGTTTTTTCACTGCCGTTAATCATGTCAGAAAGTGCAATAGAGAAACGCTCTTGTACTTCTTTTGGTGCGTGAGCTTCTACCCAGCTTAAGAGTTCTTCAGCAAACGCATTTGCACGTTGATAGTAATCTAAGATCTGCTCTTTGAGCTCTTCAGGGATTTGTCCCCATGGGTACACATGGAAATACTCTTTAATGTCTTTAACGCTGTGCCCTTTTGCCACTTCAGACACCGACGGTGGGAAGTAACCGTCTTGGGTTTCTACATTGAAGTGAAATTCGTTCTTACGCTCAGAAGAAAAAAACTTGTACCAATTCTCGTAAATTGATTCGACCAACTCTTTTGGAATTGGGTGATTTTTCAAGACACCGAACCCTGTTTCTCTCAGTGACTTTACAAATTCTTCCGCTGCGTTCTCAGCAAGATAATCGACGGTTTCCAGTTTCATGGCTTTACTTTTATAGTTATTTAATTGAACGCATAATTTTAAAAGTGAGTCATATGTAAATCAAACTTTAATGAAATGCTTACTCGCCGTTTGGACATTATTGTGCCAAATATTCATCTTTCAACATATTCGGTTACTTTAAGGCGAAACTGTCTAACCTCGACAAATAAAGTATTGAACAGTGTTCATTATCAAGTAACATGACTTTGATAAACGCAAATTTAAGGTGAAGACCATGTCATCCAACTCAAATAGATTGACCTTCAATGTATTGCTACTTTTCTATACTGCTGTATTTCTATTCTCTGCAATCTCGCCTGCTTCTCGCGCAGTATGGATCGCGGAAATCATTCCTGCTGTAGCCATCCTAGGCGTCATTGCATGGGTATCCACTAAAGTCGAATTCAGTAAAACGGCTTTAGTGATGATGTTTATCTGGTTGTGCTTACACACCATCGGTGCAAAGTATACCTTTGCGGAAGTGCCATTCGATTGGTTCAATCATGTTATTGGTTCTGAGCGTAATAACTTTGATAGAGTCGCCCACTTCTCTATCGGGCTATATGCCTACCCAATCGCCGAAGTATTAATCAAGAAAAAAGTCGCAAAGCCAGTATTTGCAAGTTTATTCGGCCTGTTTGCCATAATGAGCGTTGCTGCAGCGTACGAGATAATTGAGTGGTGGTATGCGGCCATTGCCGGTGGTGATGAAGGAATCGCTTTCCTTGGCTCCCAAGGCGATATTTGGGATGCGCAAAAAGACATGTTGTGCGACACAACAGGCGCATTGGTCGCGCTATTGATCATGCGGGTACAACGTTCTACTGACTGGTATTGCTCTGAATCCAGCTTAAGTAAGGGTTAAAACCATCGATAAATGGTACCTCGACGATTTGAGGTACCTCATAAGGGTGTCGGCTTAGCAACGCCGACTCTAACTGTTGATAAAGAAAGTGCTGAGTTTTTATCACCAATAAAAATTCAGCATCACAACACACTTCACCGTTCCAAATGTAGCTACTTTTGATTTCCAACTGCTGAATGCAGGCTGCGAGTTTATTCTCTAGGACGTAAGCGGTAATGTCAGCCGCACTTTCTACAGAATTGGTTGTGGTTAATACCATGCTATACACACAATCGCTGCTCATTGATTACCTTCTTTCCGTCAAAAACGTCAAAATACTATGAAATGCTTCTCAAAGTTAGCATGAAAACTGCGGTTATGATTCATCCATTTGCCCCTTAGGCTAAGATGAAAGAACGCACTACAACTGTAGTGCTTTTAGCTGCTGAGACAAAAATATGAAATATAATAATTCTGAAAAAGACATCCCATCGTGCTGTCCATTATGTACATCCGATGAGTTTTTAATCTCTGAAGATAACAACACGCTGCTGTGTGCACACTGCGGTTCCTTTCTTGAACAAGTACCACACATCCAACAAGCCATTCACCCCTTACCAACCGTCACTACCCCAGCGATACATTCAATAAGTTGTGCTGTGCACTGATCCAGTGCTGAAGTGACGGTAAATCAGGAAGCGTTTCAACATCATCGTAGATAGAGCTTGTACTAGAGTTGACTAGTTGAAACGTTTTCACTCCAGCGCGGATACCCGCTTCCACACCTTTTAACGTGTCATCAACGTAAACACATTCAGAAAGCGTATACCCCATATTCATTGCTGAATATCGGATGAGATCGGGCTCAGGTTTCCAGCTATTGGTATCAAATGCAGAGAAGACATTGCCGGTAAAATACTGTTCTAAATGGGTAAGCTTGAGTGAATGAATGATTTTGCTTCGCGGGCCATTCGATGCCACGCAAAAGTCTATTCGATTGGCCATCAAAAACTCGAGCAAATCACGCGCACCAAGCATGGGTTTCAAATTCAACTCAAATAGGCGAGTTACTTCCTCACGGTAAAGCGGTTCAAGAGTGTCGAGAGGAATACTCACCCCAGCATCTTGACTGGCAGAAGCAAGAATATCGGCCAGTTTTCCTCCCTCGAAACGGTTAGTCGCCTCTGACAAAGAGTAACGAACACCGAGTCGATTAAAAATATTCACCAGCGCCTGACAGCAAAGTATTTCACTGTCGACAAGCGTTCCATCGCAATCAAAAATAACGCATTTAATCGGATTATTCATAGCTCGCCTCATCCATATGACTTACTTCATCATATTAAATAAGATCCGTTTGAATACGATCTGGTTAACAGTACTAAGAACTTACTCGAATAAATCGACGAAAATCGACGTTAAATCACTATTTGTTCAAATGATATAGAGAGATTACTCAACCACTTCTATCAATATTTCATCGTAGTCGCTTGCGCTCACTTTTGCTTTCGACAAAACAGCGCTAACAAAGCAATGCTTATCACTAGCTTCTCCCAGACAGAAAACATCCGATACCAACGCTATTGAATGATGTTTGGTTACGATCGCAGTTGAGAAAGGTTGCCCATCTTTAAAGCCAACAAATAAATCGCAAGGGGGAGAGAAAATGATTTGAGTAAAAAATTCCAAAATTGCAGACTTTTCTTCTTCACTGCCCCATTGTTGCCCTTGCAGTAACGCAAACATTACTGTTAAACGATGAAAGTCGACGAGGTATATATCGTCTAAAGAAAATCCATTTGGTTGTTCGCCTACTTCTAAGTAATGCTCATAGGTCGCGGTATCCATTCGCGCTTGATAGAGCGCCTTACCTTGTAAGCTTTCTTTAGTAGGGAATTTCACGTTGACGTGATCGAAGAGCCAGTTGTTCTTTAGTCGTGCAATCTCAGGAGTAGACATAAATACGTCCGTTGTAGAAGTTAGCACAAGCATAGCGATGCGCTGTCACCCCCACAAGCGCTATTTCAGATTTTGCAATTTGTTGTTATGAATCTGGTACATCAATAACAGATAGGTATATACCCAAGTAACCTCAAGATGCGTAGTTCAGCGAGAATTGCCTAGTTTGCAAACGCGGCAACGATTCAGACAATCTAGTCGTTCTAAATTGAGGATCGTTAACAACGTGTGCGAGCTAGGCAAACTCGCCCTTTGGGAGCGTATCACTGGCTCAATTTCTACGTTAAATGCCTTGGAAAGAACCCGTTATTCCGCTGAGCCATTTGTCTTGAACTTGAACCAGTGATAACGCTCTGAATCCTTCATCTTGAAGTCACTTGGGTATACACTAGTCTGAACATTAAGGATTTAGGTTAATAATATGATGAAGAAAATCGCTGTACTATCTGCTTTAACACTCGCTTTGGTCGGTTGTGACAACAAAGAAGTAGGCGACGTAAGCCTTGGATTTTTTACGTTGAAAGACATTAAAATTTCCAACCTAGACGATGAGAAAATACCGGGGGTTACTTGTCATATTGCTTCTGTTGAAGCAAACCTGAGCCTCTCCGATCCAAGTGACAGCTCTATCTCTTGCCGACAAACTGGCGATATCACACCGGAGATGATTGCATCAATTGACAAAAGCAAATCCGGTGAGGTGGTCTTTAAGCAATCTAAGAGTATTTTCTTTAAAACAATGAAAGTACGTCGTATCTACGATGCTGAAAACCAAGCCTTGCTGTACCTGTCTTACACAACAAAAGAAACTGAAGGTAGCTTTAAGCACAGTCTATCAACCGTCCCGCTGTGGGGTACTAAAGCCTACGTGGACCAACCTGAATCGGTAAAATAAATTAAAAGAGAGGAGCTGAGTTAGGCTCCTCTTTTGATTCTGCTTAAAACTCAAACAAGCGCACTGTCACCTCGCGTTATAAAACACGTTTTTATGTAATTTAAATGAAAGCCATATAACATTTATGTGATATTATGCAGGAAAATTCTCAACTACCCGTTTTCACATGAAGTTCCCTGGACAGCGTAAATCTAAGCACTACTTCCCTACTCATGCTCGTGACCCATTGGTCAATCAAATACAGCAAACACCCAAGTTACATCGCCCTATTATTGTTGGCGTTGGGCAAACGATTGTTGATATTGAAGCTCGTGTAGGCAATGAGTTCCTAGAAAAGTACGAACTCAGCAAAGGACATTCATTAGTCCTAGAAGAAAGTAAAGCGAACGCTCTTTACGAAGAACTCGTCGAGCGTGGACTGATTACTCACCAGCATCCAGGTGACACAATCGGTAACACACTGCACAACTATTCGGTGCTTGCAGACAGTAAATCAGTGCTACTTGGCGTAATGTCGAAGAATGTAGAAGTAGGCTCTTACGCTTATCGTTATCTATGTCGAACTTCTTCACGGATGAACCTAAACCACCTACAAATGGTGGATGGTCCTATCGGCCGTTGCTACACCCTGATTTCAGAAGATGGTGAACGTACATTTGCTATCAATGAAGGCCACATGAATAAACTTCGCCCAGACAGTGTGTCTGAAGAGGTGTTCGATAAAGCATCAGCGCTAGTGGTTTCATCTTACCTAATGCGTGGTAAGCCTGAAGACCCTATGCCTCAAGCCGTCGCTCGTGCGATTGAGATTGCCAAATCTAAAAATGTTCCTGTTGTACTGACTCTAGGGACCAAGTGGGTCATTGAGGGCAACGAAAAATGGTGGCAAGACTACATCAAAGAAAACATTACCGTTGTCGCAATGAACGAAGAAGAAGGTGAATCACTGACTGGTGAGAAAGATCCTCTATTAGCTGCAGACAAGGCACTTGAGTGGGTTGATCTAGTGTTGTGTACTGCCGGACCAATTGGCCTATACATGGCTGGTTACGTTGAAGACTCTGCAAAACGCGAAACTGAATTACCTCTGTTGCCAGGTAACATTCCTGAATTCAATAAATATGAATTTAGCCGAGCAATGCGTAAGTCTGAATGTAAGACCCCGACCAAGGTGTACTCACATATAGGCCCTTACCTAGGCGGTCCATTAGAAATCAAGAATACAAATGGTGCTGGTGATGGCGCTCTATCTGCATTACTGCATGATATGGCAGCAAATAGTTATCATGAAACGAACGTGCCAAACTCGTCTAAGCATGACCAACCGTACTTAACTTACTCTTCACTCTCGCAAGTGTGTAAGTACGCTAACCGCGTAAGTTATGAAGTGTTAACTCAGCACTCTCCTCGACTTTCTCGCGCACTCCCAGAACGAGAAGACAGCTTAGAAGAAGCGTATTGGGATCGTTAAGCTATCTTGTTATTGAACTGAAAAGGCTGCCAATAGCAGCCTTTTCTATTTTGTAATCTAGCTATCCATTCGTTGTTGGTCTTATTGGGATTGATAACTCCTAATCAAAGCAACATACGATGAAGTGACCAGATCGTTTAGGAGCGCTTGATTATTGAAGTATTCAGTAACAGGGTTAGTACTGGTCTCGATGGATTTACATACCATATATAACTGCGTTAAGCCCAGACTGGAAGCTGAACCTTTTAGTTTGTGGGCATGTGCTTTAGCAGATTGATGATCTTGCTCTGCTGCAGCCTGCTCTAGCGCTGTCACACTCTCTTTAGCGCCAACCTCGAACAATTCTACGATTTGGCGTACTTTATCCACTCCAAGGACCTCAATATCCCTGTTCAGCACTTTTTCATCAAGTAGCTCGTTATCGACAAGCGAACACACTCCATCTGACAACTCATTGCTCGGGTCGAGACTCAACAAGGTTTTGTCTTCACTCGCAAACGGCGCCATCTCAATTGGTGTTCCCCCAGTTAGCTCGCTTTGAATCGCTTTTGAAAGCGCTCGCTTATCTAACGGTTTTGGTAGAAAACCATCAAAGCCAGACGCCAAGTAGCTTTCAACTTCCTCGTTAAAGACATGCGCAGATACCGCATACATAGGCAAAGATGGATGAAGTTCCCTCAACTGATTCAAAAGCTCAACGCCACTGCAGTCAGGTAGATTGATATCAAGAAGCGCAATATCAAAGACACCATTTTTCGCTACTTTTAAAGCAGATTCACCACTCTCCGCGGTTGTCACACTATGGCCAAGGCTATGTAAAAAGCCCTCAGCGACCATGCTATTGACCGGATTATCCTCCACCAGCAGTACGTTAGCGGTAAGTAAATCAATCTCTAAAGCTTCAGTGGCCTCTTGTAACTCCTCACCTATAGTAAGTGGTACTGATACAATGAATTGGCTCCCCTCTCCTTCTACGGAGCGAAAACTTAGCTCACCTTCCATAGCTTCAACAAGTCGCTTGCTGATAGCCAAGCCCAGCCCAGTCCCACCTTTTGCTCCGACACCGCCCGATGCTTGTGTAAAGGCATCAAATAATGCCGCCTGCTCGGATTCTGCAATACCGATCCCCGAATCTGAAATTTCAAAAACCACAATGTCTTCATTATCTGGATCAAGGCTAATGTAGATATCGACATAGCCTTCGTCTGTAAACTTAATGGCATTTCCCACTAAGTTATTGAGCACTTGGCTTATTCGAGTCACATCGCCCAGCCAGAACTTGGACACATCACTTTCAATTTGCAGATTAAGGTCTATCCCTTTCTCGGTTGCTCTACCTAGTAACAATTGGTAGGTATCATCGGCCATAGAATGAAGGTTAAAGTTAACCGGACGAATGGCTAAATGCCCTGCTTCAATCTTTGAGTAATCGAGTACATCGTTGAGGATAGCGAGCAAGGTATTTCCGCTTCTGTTGATCACGTTGACATAGTGACTTTGCAGATGATTCAGGCCTGAGTCTTGTAACAAATGTGCGGTACCCAACACACCATTCATCGGTGTACGAATCTCGTGACTCATGGTGGCCAAGAAAGCCGATTTTGCGCGGTTAGCTTGCTCTGCTTGGCTTCTAGCTTTCGCGTGATTCAGCACTTCTTGGTTAAGCTTGGTATTACTCTGCTCAAGTTGTTGAGTGCGTTCCGTGACTAATTCTTCTAAGTGTTCCTTGTGCTCTTGAAGCTCTTTCTTCGCTTTCGCTTCACTTTCAGCAGTCACTTTCAAGGCACTGGCTGTATCTCTAGCTGTTACTATCGCCTGCCCCATATGAGCAAGCTCATCGCTGCCTTTTACTGAGATATCCACATCTAGCTGACCACGAGCCACAGATAGCAAAGCCGCTGAGTACTCAGCCAATCTGCTTACCACTTGCACGTAAACCACTCGCCACACGATCACAGCCACAATAATAAGACCAAACATACTCAGTACAACGAGTGTAACTTGAGCGTAATCGAGAGTCGTTTTCAGTTCTTCAACTGCGGCTGTCGTGGTCGAATTGGAATCATCAACCAATTGATTTACGGTGTTGTTTAAGTCTGCAAATTGAACAAGCGTGTTTTGCATTAACGTTTGGGAGTTTTGCTCGTTGTTATGCCGTTCTTCCAGAACATTAAACACGCTCGCCCGTTCAGCCAATTCATTTAACAACACGGTCATTTGCTGAGATCGCGTTGGGTCTTCAACAGCGGTCGCCCTACGCTGCATAATGCTCAAGTTGGATTTAAACTCTTTCCGAATTGCCTCAATACGATTCGCATCCGTCACCGTTTGAGTTTCTTCGATTTGGTTTAGCATAGTGAATGCGAGTAAGTGCAGCTCGTGTAGACGTTCAGAAAGGTCGAGATCGACCTCGACTAACGTATCCAAAGCTTGATAAGCACTGTCTAGCTGCTTTTCTTCGAGTAAGTCATAAATATGGGTCACGTTAGCGACTGCAACAGTACTGGTATTGAGTACTTGGGTACGGGTAAGTTGTTCAAGCTCCGTTGCAAGGGCACGCATCTGCGCTACCCGAGTCGCGAGTTCATCGTCTAAGTTCAGCCTTTGCTCAACGGTCAAGCCAAGCTCAGCCAACGTATCGATAATGGTTTGAACGTCTCGCTCGAGTTTGGCCAGCAGGTCAGAGTCGAAAGAGTACGCTCCGAGTTGTTTGATATGGGTGAGTAGTGATTCAAGCTGGGCAAATAGCAACTTTCCCGACTCTTGCCTTTCATCTTCGGTTCGAGCATTAGACAGTACCTGAACAGAGGCAATAATTCGTGCACTGAGTTCAGATACTTGGCGCGCTTCAATCATTGAAGGGATGGCAAAGTTCACCACGTTGCGCTCCGTTTTCGCAACCGAAGAAAAACCAAATACACCGATCAATGCCGATGACAAGACAAGTAATGCCATCGCCAAAAAAGCGAACAGTAACTTTCGACCTATACTGGCCTTCGCCAACAACATATGAAAACTTCACTTCTTTACTGAAACAGAATCCGATATATTCTGCAGTGTTTACCGTCAATATGCCACTGAATTACCCATGAGCACATCTAATATGCTTTCTAAGTTCAAACGTATAACACTACTTGGCTTAATAACTGGGTTAACCGGCGTTGCACATGCAGACGACAACAAGCTGTGTGCTATCTACCCTCATTTAAAAGACTCATATTGGTTGTCAGTGAACTACGGCATGGTCGATGAAGCTCGTAAGCTTGGTATACAGCTCCAAGTATTCGAGTCCGGCGGCTACCCTAACCACGACAAGCAACGGGAACAGCTGAAGCGCTGCACTCAGTGGGGAGCAGATGCCATAGTATTGGGTACCGTCGCTCCGAATATCTATCAAAATGATCTTCCTGAACTGATTGGTAATACCCCGCTTTTTGCAAGTGTGAACCATCTAGAAGTGGGGAAAGCTAACCAGGCTTCACTCAAAGGTGAAGTGGGTGTTGATTGGTACTGGATGGGCTACCTAGTTGGCCAATACATGGCAGAAAAGCACCCTAAAGGCTCAGGGATAACCAACATTGCTTTGTTGCCTGGCCCCGTATCTCGGGGGGGAACCAAACCGGTTATTCAAGGTTTTCATCGAGCGATAAAAGGCAGTGACATTAATGTCGTGGAAACCTATTGGGCGGATAACGATAAAGAATTGCAGCGTAACCTAGTTCAAAAGGTCATTGATGGTCACGAAGTGAAGTATATTGTTGGCAGTGCCGTTGCTATCGAAGCAGCGATTAGCGAACTTCGCACTGCTGGAAAATCTCAGAAAATCTCATTGATATCGACTTACCTCAGTCACGGTGTATACCGCGGCCTGCTGCGTAAACGAGTCGAGTTTGCTCCAACGGATAAAATGGTCAAACAAGGGCGCCTTTCAGTTCGTCAAGCATACCAATACTTGAACAACCAACCCTATGAGTTCGCACAAGCACCAATCATTGAACCCCTTACTCCGAATAAATTAAAACCGAGTGTCATTGCAGATTCCCTCTCTCCTTCCGAGTACAGGCCAACTTTTGAGGTTAACCTGATTGATTAGTGCCGCATTTTTCGTTATTGATAAACAAAGAATTAAAATTGATTGAAACATTAGGAACGTACATGCAAAAAACAACACGCACCATGCCAGCACATAAACATGTGGCTTTGGTCGCTCACGATAATTGTAAGCCTGAACTGCTACGCTGGGTGAAAGAGAATAAAGAGAAGTTACAAAGTCACTTTTTATACGCTACCGGAACGACGGGTAACATGCTTAGTAAAGAGACAGGCTTAGCAATCAAGAGCATGATCAGTGGCCCAATGGGCGGCGATCAGCAATTGGGCGCGCTGATCTCTGAAGGCAAGATTGACATGATGATCTTCTTTTGGGACCCGCTTAATGCTGTGCCGCACGACCCTGATGTTAAAGCCTTGCTTCGTATCGCCAGTGTATGGAACATTCCTGTCGCAACTAACCGTGCTACAGCGAAGTTTTTGTTTGAGTCCCCACTGGTTGAACAAGAGGTGGATATCGAAATCCCTGATTACGAAGCTTACCTCGCTGAGCGTACATAAGTATCGAGTCGCTAGGTTGAAAAGCAAAACACCCCGCAAAAGCGGGGTGTTTTCTTTTGATGCAAGTTATTTGAGCTTAGCGACCGGATAATCATTATCGGCAAGCTCTTTCACAAAGCTAGAACCACTACCGTTATGTAGGATCCACACCTTCTCTTTGGCACGAGTCATCGCCACGTAAAATAGGCGTCTTTCTTCTGCATAAGGGTAATCATCATCCGACTTAGTCAATGCTCCATCTAGATGCAATGTTTTCACCCTTGAAGGGAACTGCCCTTCATCAACAGAAAGAATAATAACAAAGTCAGCTTCTTTACCTTTGCTCGCATGACAGGTCATAAACTCGAGCGACAACATCGAGAAACTCTTTTGCCACTCACCCAATAACTCAGGGCAGTGATAATGATTACGGCCTAATAGCAATACGGATTTCGATGACTTCGCACTGCGATTGAGCTGATCGAGGATTTTTTCAATACGGCTTGTAGGAGCTAGAGATACAGACTTCTGCTTCTTTTGTTTGTAGCTGTTTAGTTGCTTTTCTAGCTGTGCAGGGTTTTCTTGAATGAAACGATTCGCCACTTCACCAATTTTGTCATTAAATCGGTATGTCGTATCCAAGTAATGCACCGTAGAGTGTGGAAAACGCTGCTCAAAACCAGTGGTAAGGTCGACATCCGAACCAGCAAATTGATAAATAGACTGCCAGTCATCACCCACTGCAAATAATACGCAAGGATCCGTTTCTCGGTTTTGCTCACATAGTGCTTCCACTAGTGCCAAACGATCCGGTGAAATATCCTGATATTCGTCAATCATGATGTATCGCCAACGCGATTTAAACTTACCTTTCTTCACGTGTTGGGTCGCACGATTGATCATTATATTGAAATCAATGTGTTTCTCGTCTTTTAGCATCTGCTGCCAAGCTTGATAACATGGCCATACTAATGCGATTTCACTATTCAAACGCGTATATTCAGGGTGTGACACTAAGCGCTCTTGCAGTTGTTTTTTGTTTAATCCAACCGCCGCCAACTGCATCATCTGCTTTTCCAACCAAGCGATCAGCTTAGGGTTTTCTACGTGACTCCCAAGCTCGTCATCGCCGGCCAAATATGCAATAGGCCATTGAGATAAGTGCTTCTGCCAACGCTTAAAGCTTGTTGGCGTCATCCAGTGCTTCTTGAGCCAATCAATACACCAAGCTTGTCTTAACTTGTCGTCCAACGCCACTGGCGAAATGGTGACGGGTTCCTTTTCTACATCATTGAGTATCTTTAGGCCAAGTTGGTGAAAGGTGTTCACCTGAATACTTTCTGCTGCCAGACCGACTTTATCGTTCAAGCGTTGGGACATTTCTCCAGCGGCCTCTCGGCCAAATGCCAACATCAGAATATCTTCTGCTTGCGCAAGGTGGCTCTGAAGTAAATAAGCAACACGGGCTGTAAGCACGCTAGTTTTACCAGAGCCAGCCCCAGCGAGGATTAGGTTATTGTCATCATTAAGAAGTACAGCGTGCTGCTGAGACGCATTCAGTGGCGATGACTCTACTTGGTTGAATAACACTTCCCAATTACCAAGCTCATTGGCGATCCAAGCTTTATTGCGTTCAGCTAAAACCTTATCGCTTTCAATAAGCCAAGGTTCAAGAGCTTGAATTCGAGCCGGCATCCGTTGGCTTGCTTCAAGTAGGCTCATCCCCATGGTTTCAAAGTCATTTGAAATAGAGCTGTACCAGTTATTGATCTGAGAATGCGACAAAAAAGTCGGTAATTTAATGAGACGCTCGAGCTCTTGCTCCCAGTTAGGCAAATACTGATGAAGCTGTTCACATTGATGGTTGTGCCACTTTTGATAACTCGCGACAGCAACTCGCGCAAATTCTCGGCAGCGCTCCCATGGCAGGCCTTGAACCATCCAAGACTGTTGAACACCCTCCTCTTCATGTGCGAAGAACTGAATACTCCCCCAAAATAGCCCACGTTTGAGCGTGACATGCCCGTTCCAGACATGGAAAGGAATATGCTCTTCACTTATACCCGAAGAGAGAATAAGAAGAGCCGGTTCAAGGTTAACTTGGTGATACTCGTTTTGAATAAGATACTGTGCAGTCTTATTAGCACTCAGCTGCATTGGAATTTAGCCTGTTGTTTTTATTAGTGGGTAGCTGGATAGCAGTATATATGAATGGTTTCTCATTATGATAAGTTTTTGTCAAGAAAGTGAGTGACCAATTAGTAAGCATTCGGCACCTTTTCTGTATCTGTGTCAGAAAGTTAGATGCAAAGTCTGCTACACTCATTTTTTTGTTATGAGTTGAACCCGCGTGCCACTTTCGAATCAGTTACGCCTATACTGGGCAAACAAAACGATAAACTATAGCATCCTGATTGTAATCACCCTTCTGGGGGTTGTGGTTCCGGCTTGGTACTACCAACTCAATACTCTCATTATTCCATTGATTCTTGGCGTCATCGCCGCAGCACTTGCCGAGAGTGACGATAGTTTTACTGGGCGATTAAAATCTCTCATCATCACTTTAATCTGTTTTGGCATCGCCTCTTTTTCGATCGAGTTTTTATTTAGCACACCAATATTGTTTGCTTTAGGCTTATTTGCCTCTACTTTTGGTTTCATCATGCTCGGTGCTATTGGCCCACGCTACGCAAGCATTGCATTTGGCTCTTTGCTAATCGCGATTTATGCCATGCTCGGTGCACACGAAAGCACCAATCTATGGTTCCAGCCTTTAATGCTGCTCACTGGGGCAAGCTGGTACTACTTCATGTCCATGATTTGGCATATATTTTGGCCTATGCAGCCCGTTCAACAGAGCTTAGCGAATGTATTTTTGCAGCTAGCCAATTACCTCGAATCGAAAAGCAATCTGTTCCACCCTGTTTCAGACCTTGTACCTCAACCTCACCGAATTGCTGAAGCCAAATTAAATGCCGCGACCGTAACAGCCCTGAACCTATGTAAAGCGACGCTACTCACTCGCTCAAAGCGTGGGCACATCGACGGTGCCAGTGACCGTTTCTTGAATATTTACTTTCTTGCGCAGGATATCCACGAGCGTGTCAGTTCAAGCCACTATCGCTATCAAGAGCTCGCTCAAAACTTCCAACGTTCAGATGTGATGTTTAGGTTCAAGTATCTACTCGAGACACAAGCCAAGGCATGTCGAGAGATTGCTTATTCCATTCGCCTTGGAAAAGAGTATCAGCATACTGAAGACTCAATCATGGCTTTGGACGAGCTGCAACTTTCTCTAGAGCATTTGCAGCATCACCGTTCCAGTGAAATACGAGGTTCTCTGGCTCAGCTTGATTATCTGTTTAACAATTTAGCGACGGTAGAAAAACTCCTCAACAATGTGAACAACCCAGACGTACACAGACTTGAAGAAGACGTACTCGATGACACTGATGCGCATACCCTAAAAGCAATGTGGCAGCGGATTAGAGCTAACTTCAGCAAAGACTCTATGCTCTTTAGGCACGCCGTTAGAATGTCGATTGCGCTCACGGCCGGTTACGGAATCATACAAGGATTTGATATTGAAAGGGGATACTGGATTCTACTGACCACCTTATTTGTCTGCCAACCTAACTATAGCGCGACAAGACAGAAGCTTACGGCTCGTGTTTTGGGCACCATAGCGGGTCTGCTTATCGGTGTACCTCTACTGACCTTTTTTCCATCTCAAGAAAGCCAACTGTTCTTAATCGTGTTCTCTGGAGTCATGTTCTTTGCCTTCCGTATCAATAACTATGGCTTTGCGACTGCGTTCATTACTTTGTTGGTTCTCTTCTGTTTTAACCAACTCGGTGAAGGTTACGCTGTTGTCCTGCCTCGTTTGGCCGATACACTAGTAGGCTGCGCTCTAGCGGTTGCGGCGGTCGTTTTCATCATGCCAGACTGGCAGTCTAAACGACTTCATAAGGTTATGGCAGAAGCCATTGACTCAAATAAAACATACTTAGGCCAGATTATTGGGCAATATCGCATTGGCAAGAAAGATAGCCTGACCTACCGTATTTCTCGCAGACATGCTCACAACAATGATGCCAACCTAACGGCTGCTATTAGTAGTATGCTAGCAGAGCCTGGGCGCTACCGAACCGCAGTAGATGAAAGCTTCCGTTTCCTCACCCTAAATCACGCACTGTTGAGTTATATCTCAGCACTGGGAGCCCACCGTACGCGCATAGAAGACGAATCGACCCATCAACTCGTTCTGGATACTCACCGTGTGATCCACAAACATCTGGAGGTGCTCCATACTCAACTCCATGATCATTGTGGTGACTGCGACACATCTGATTTTTCTGACCCTGCATTGGAGCAACGCCTGTCAGAATGGCGCGATGATGATGACACTTCGGCGAGAATGGTATTGCAGCAGCTGCACCTAATATATCGAATGCTTCCCGAGCTGCATTCTTTAGCCAGCAAGTTTGCAGTACGAGTAAGCAACTAGCTGCCTAAATTGGTAATATCTTACCTTTGGTTTACGTTTGTCTTACATGGATTGACAAAAATCGGACAAATATTGCACTACAGCAAATACAATGATCTCAGTTTATTCTTACGAGGGTAACGAGATGAATGGATCTGTCTCTTACTTTCAAGATAGCGTGACTACGCATATTTTGGGAAACAAGCAAATGACATCGATTCAATTTGAACAGTTGAAAACACAGTTAAAGCTGCTAACTCCTCAACAGTTGAGATCTCTGCAAGGTGAGATTCGTTCTTCTCTAGATATTGAGAAAGAAACGGTACTAACCGAAGAAGAGCTGAACCTTATAACAAGCCTATTTGACTAGCGCCTTTGCCCTACAGTCACTGCTAGCACAGCTTGCGAAAATTGCAAATGCGTCTTACGCTTTTATTAGCGGAGGTACGTTATGCCAGTATCAGGAGTCCAATCTGGTTATCAAGTAATTGAGCAATCAAACAAGATGGCAGAAGAAGCCGCTCTTGAAATTGCCCAACAGCAGTCCATTGCCCCTGTAGAATTGCATGACAAATCACTCGAGTTCAACAAGATCGATGACGACTCCCCTCCTCCTCTACCTAGCTCTCATGAACCACTCATCAAGCTTGGAAATGCTCAACACTACAATCGCATAGGCACTAATATGCTTCAGCGTGAACAAGATATGATTGGCTCGTTGCTCGATATACATGTTTAGATGAAATCTAGCGACGATTTCGTTGCAAAACGTTCCACCAGCATTGTGTTTCTATACTCAGTCAGTAGAATCCCAACTCAAAGTTACAATATCGGTTCACTATGCCAAAACTAAACCTGCACCAACGCGATTACGTTTCCTTTCTTGGAGGTGAACTGAGCGCTGACCAGTTAGAACAAACCCTACGCCCGAATCTAGGCAGGTCTTCCCTAAGACTTACTCCCAGCCCCTACCTAACAGATAAGAACGTCGACAAACGCTGGAGTGTCTTGGAATCCTTAACCGATAAAAGCCAACTTCTTGATGCCACGACAGAGCAACAAAAAGAAGTGTACGCAAAAAACATCGAGCACTTTATCGGTACGGTCAAGCTACCTGTTGGTGTGGCAGGCCCTCTTCGAGTCAATGGCCTTTTCGCCAATGAAGATTACCTGATTCCCCTAGCGACGACTGAAGCGGCATTAGTGGCGTCGTACAATCGAGGCTCTCAGCTCATCACTGCAGCGGGTGGCGCGAGTGCCATGCTGCTTAACGAAGGCGTGACACGTACACCCGGATTCGCTTTTCATAGTTTAAAAGAAGCCGGCCAATTCGTCGCTTGGGTTGTGACTCAATACGACACCTTCAAACAAATTGCAGAGTCAACCACATCGCACGGTAAACTCACCGATATTAACGTCAATATCGAAGGCAACCATGTCTACCTCGTTTTTGAGTACCTGACTGGCGACGCATCCGGACAGAATATGGTGACAATAGCTACCAATGCAGTATTCGAGTTCATTATGGAGCACACTCCAGTTGATCCTGATTATGCATTTCTAGATGGCAACCTGTCTGGCGACAAAAAGCCAAACGCACACTCCCTTCGTAGCGTTCGAGGTAAGAAAGTCACTGCCGAAGTACATCTAACCAAAGAGTTGGTGGAAAAATACCTACATACAACGCCTGAGAAGATGGTTCAATTTGGACAAATGACCACGGTTGGTGGTGCACTAAGTGGTACAATTGGTATCAATGCCCACTATGCCAATGCTCTCGCAGCGCTCTATATTGCATGTGGCCAAGATGCTGCTTGTGTTGCTGAGTCTGCAGTAGGTATGACTCGGATGGAAATCAATAAATCCGGTGGTTTATACGCTAGCGTAACACTACCAAACATTATGGTCGGTACAGTTGGCGGTGGTACTGGGCTCCCAAGCCAAAAAGCCTGTTTGGATATTCTTGGTTTACACGGTAATGGCAAATCCCAAGCATTAGCTGAAGTTGCGGCTGCGCTTTGCCTCGCGGGTGAACTGTCGATTGTCGGCGCGTTTTGTGCGGGGCACTTTTCTAGAGCCCACCATAAACTCGCCCGTAAATAGCTTTCTAACTCTGCTGTTCATCGCTAGCTCCAACCAAATCAAGTCAACGGTCTAGCGATGAATCACACTTCACCGACTTTCATCTTTATGTCCCTGTAGGCGAATGGTAATTTAACCATCTAAAATTATGACAAATATGCCTATCAGCACACGCTATGCCTTCTACTCATCAGTCTATTGACGAGCTCTACACATTGCTCACTCCTGGCCTAAAACTCTCGGTGGTGATTGAATTTGGCCCCAATGATCAATTTACATTTGCCACCCATTTGATCGGGTTCAAGCACGGTGCGTTCATTATCCTAGATGTCCCAATGAAAGTACGCTCGTCGTTAGTTATGCGTACTATAGATAACGTCTCTATTGTCGTGCGTGGCATCTCCAATTCAAAACTCGGCCACATTATTGCCTTCAAAACGACCATACTGACTTCAACAACTAAACCTGCGAACTTAATGTTTCTTCGTCCACCTCAACGCTTTGCTTCAAAACCAACAAGAGCACACGAGCGCTACAGTTTAGATTTAGAAACGACCATTACCGAAGGAACCAAGACGTACCAAGCGTATTTGAGAGATATTTCACTCACCGGGTGTGCACTTTTCATTTTAGGGGAAAATGAGCTGACGAAGTCGAGCGTTATTGAAATTGAAAATGACCTCACCACGTTTTTCAGTAACGAAATTAAATATCAAATTGTCAACATTACTAAAACCAAATCAGGCCATAAGATTGGTATCAAGTTTAATCATTCAATTGAGATGACCGATGAGCTGAAAGGACGAATCTTGGAGCTATCGGTTAATGCGTCAGTGCTATAAAAGAACGGTGCGACAGGTAAGAGAATGCTATTCGACTAAATCGTCGCTTAAGTAATGAGATTTTAAATACATAAACGCGTCAAATAGCGCTTTTTCTTTAAGCGGTTTAACCAACACATAATCGGCACCCGCTGCAAGAAATTCTCGCTTAGTGTCGAGCATACCATCGGCGGTACAGGCAAATACTGGCACTTCTGATTGCAGCTCTTCTTTTATAATTCGTGTTGCTTCAACGCCACCAAGATTTGGCAACTGATTGTCCATCAGTACGAGGTCATATTGGTGTTTTTGGACGCTTTCAATCGACTGGATTCCATCTTGGACCCAAGTCACCTCCATGCCATATTTCTCACAGAATGCTTTGGCAATAAATGCATTGGTGTGATTGTCTTCCACCAGCAAAACGCTAAGCTGCCTGTCGAACAGTTCATCAGGGTTAACATCATTGGCGGTATTGGGTTGAGAACCGTGACAATCGACGACATCTACTGGTATCACCACCTCAAAGCGAGAGCCACGGCCCAGCTCACTGTGAACGTCGATCGTACCACCAAGCAAGTCAACCAAACTATTCACTATCGTCAATCCGAGGCCGCTTCCTCCATATTCGCGCGTGGTTGTTGATTCAGCCTGAACAAATGGCTCAAAGATCGTGTCCGTTTTATTCTTTGATATTCCGATACCACTATCTTCTACTACTACGCTTAACTGGCTCTGTTTATCGGCGGTCTTTAAAGAAACCAACACATTAACAAAGCCTTGGTGAGTGAACTTCACCGCGTTACTTACCAAATTGAACAAGATTTGGTTGAGACGAACCTGATCGCTGTTGAGGATAATGTCTGGTTCAAAGTCTGTTTGAACCGACAAGGAGACCCCCTTTTCGTCACAAAGTGGAGAGAATATTTTTTCGACCGCTTGGTTCGTTTCAATTAAACGAAATTCAGTGTGTTGAATATTGAACTTACCTTGCTCTATTTTAGAAAAATCGAGAATATCGTTCAGTACCGCCAATAGGTGCTCGCCACTATTGCAAAGTATGTCCACGTGTTCTTTCTGTTCAGGCTCATTCAACCCACGTTTAAGTAACTGGGAGACACCTAAAATACCATTAAGCGGTGTGCGAAGTTCATGGCTCATCTTAGCCAAGAAATCAGCCCTAACGCGAGCCGATTCTTCCGCTTCTAATCGAGCAGTCTCACTTTGCTGTTCAGCGAGGATAAGTGACGTGATGTCTTGTCCCTGAGCCAGAATGTGCTGTGTTTGATGTTCAACTCTAATTGGCGACAAATTCCATCGAAAGACTTTGTCATTTAAAGGAATATTGAGGCCAGTCAGCGTCGCACCACGTGCAGCCATCATGACTTGAGGAAGTAGCTTTTCAACCAATTGATGGAAAGTTGGGTCCTCAACTTTACTTGCGTTGAAGTATTTTTGAGCCGCAGGGTTCATTTTGATCACTCGCCCTTCACGATTCCACACAAGAATTGGTGAAAGAGAGAAATTAAACAGATCTTCAAATTGCTTTTCTTGTTCAGTCAAGCGCTTAAAGGACAACTCTAATGCTTGACCAATTTGGTCGAACTCTTCGATCTTGCTGCCATTAAACGGCTCAATATAACGCCTTTCAACCGTATCTGAAGTGTACTGCATTAACGAGCCTAACTCTTGGGTGACTCTACGTTGAATCCAATATCGGGTGGTCACAGCAACAACACTCATGAGAGCCAAAAGCGTCAATATCCAAAAATAGTGGTGTCGCTTGAACTGTAGAATAGAGTCGTTATTTTGCACGGTGTAAACAGACAGATACGTCGGCACACCATTAATACGTATTTCAGTTTCTCCGACTAAGTATGCAGACGTATTATCGTGCTCTGCAAACTGATTGATGACATCGAGCTGTGTATAATCATCTTTCTTCGATAGCGTTGATGCAATGACTTGAGAACCCACTAGCATCAATACATTTTCGGAGTTACTGCCCCTTTTTAATGCTTCAATCAAACCAAAGTTGTTGTTAAGTACAACACCGATATGTAGTGTCGCCATCACTTCACCACTCGCACTATCCACTATCGGAGTCTTGCGTGCCAAAATATAGCGAGCTCCTAGAGAAGACGGTACCTGAGTTATGTGCCAGTTACTGCTCAATGTCATATCTTGGCTCAGCTGCGCTAAAGACGACGTTTCCATCCCATAGAACTGGTAACTAGCGTCATCCCAAATTAACCGATTATTGATGGTGATGTAACGAAAGTCCGGTGTGTAATCCGGTTCCGTTTCATCAACACTATCGAAGAACTGACTGATTTCCCCCTGAAGACTGGCGCGTATTGCTTTGACCAAGGTGTCATTCCTGCTGTAACTGTCTTGCTGAATCTGTAAAGACGTGAGCTTAAAGTTGACGATCCCTTGAGCCAAGCTGGAGGTCTGTTTGGTTGTCCGTTTGATTTCTTCTGAAATAAGCTGTGAACTAACCTGATAGTTTTGAAACAAAACTATCAGTGTTAATGCCGCGATCACCACAAACACCGATCTTGAAATCAGTGTCGCTAGGTTTCTCGTTTTAGGCCTTAACTTTTCGCTCAAAAATCTCACTGGTCTGAATACCTAAATGCTCTCTTTTTCAATCCGTCTATTTTCTCCTGACTGTCTTCTGCAGTCACAAGTTCAAAGTCACCTGAATATACCTGCGGTACAGGCTTGCCTTCCAAATCCCATTTGATGGCTTCAGCCATTGCAATGCCAGTGTCATCGTTCATGCGCATTACAGTCACATTAAGTTCGTTGTTCTTAATTGCTTCAAGCTCGGCACTGCCGCCGCCCCAACCATTCAATACGATATCAGTACGGTTGAGTTCTTTTAGAGCATCTGCTGCGCCCAAAGCCACATCAGTTGAACACGCATAAATGAACGATACATCAGGCTGCTTTTCAATCGCATTCAATGCGGCCTGATAGCCACTTTCTCGAGTCGCCTTGGTGTAAAACGACGACTTCAGTTGGTATTTATCATGATGAGTCATTTCTTCAATAAAGGTATTGCCACGCGCGTCACTCACGTAACCTTCCGAGAAGTATAAAACGGAGTAATCCCCACCTTCTGGGAACTTTTCTCTGTAGTAATCTTCCAGCACTCGCGTACCCGTTGCGTGGTCAAAACCAACATACATAAAAGGTTGGCGGTCTTCCCAAGCTCTGAGTGGCGTGGTGATATTCTGCAAAATCAATTTTGTGTTATTCGCAGCAAGAACATGTTCTACGAACTTACGGTGACGAGTCGTATCAAGCGTGAAGATTAAGTAATCAGACTTGTTTTTCACCGCCTCCATTAACGACAAGCTCTGTTGACGAACATCGACATTTGGGCGAGTAAATACTTGGTTAATTTGATATTGAACACCAAGCTTTTCCAGCCGAGTTTCAAATGCCTGGATATTCCGAACCCAATAATCGGAAATTTGCTGACCAGGATAAACCACTGAAATATGAACAGGCTCTGACTGCTCTTGGCTGAGTATGATAGGGCGCTCGCGCACCGTCGATGCTAAAGACTGAGTCAATTCAGCCTGCTGTGGATAAGCATCAAGGAAATCTTGATAGCTCCAGTAGTCGGTTAAAGCCTGAGCCGATTGTGCCGAGTTAGCGAGTGTGCAACATGTGAGCAGTGATATTTTTATAAAATTATTCATTCCTGCCTTCTTGAAAAATAGCCAATTATACGTTGTGAGCCTATCTTATCCGCTTAATACCGTAGGTCATAGTGATTGGAACAAAATTATTTTATTCCAACCACTTACGCTCAGTTAATGAACAATTGTCATTAAAATGTAAAGGCCAAATTAGCCGATGCACCGAATTGATTATCTCCCGCATAACTCCCAGCAAGATCAAAGCTTACGAGATCTCCGGGACTGATCCCAACACCAAAAGTGACGGAATCGTCTAGTGTATCTTCCATTTCAATTTCATAACCAATACGTGCTTGTGCCCAGCCCCATGCGTTGACTTCTCCGCCAAAACGTAAGAACTGCGTATCATCATTAACGCCACTAAATCGTTTTTGTTTGGTCAGGTCCCAGTCAGTAGTCAGTACAAATAGGTTATGTACATAGGCGCCTGACAAGGTAACTTGTGTATCTAAGTGGTATGTACTTACGCCACTGACATCCAATGTGTCGATTTCCTGTGAGAACAAATCTCTTACCACTACCCCCGCCCGGTAGTTGTTGTATAACCACACGGCCCCGAGGTCCATGTTAAACGCATTCTTAGATGTTTCACTTTGGTCATAATCGCTGATGTCAAAATCTTCGATAGAGATGTCTTGCTTATAAGTCCGCATCTGTTGGAATTTGGGCGTAATACCAAACGACACATCCTGACCTCCAAGCTTCATTCTTTTTGCGAGGGCTAGGCCGAGTTCGGTATATCCGAATGCAATAAGATCTACTGAAGATGTTTCATAGCGTGTTTCTACCGCGGAAGGGGTATCTCCCGTATTCTCGGATATTTCTGGGCTAGCGATAACTTCGGCATAACCACGAACAAAGAAGTTACTTGAAACAACATCGAATGGAATCGCCACAGCTGCCGCTGCACCACCAGAAATAGCCAGCGGCTTGTCATCTTCAAGATCGTCCAGATAACCGTTCATCCGCGAAATGAGTTCCGGAGACGGCGTATTAGTGTTTTCGAATTCGTTGATCGAATCTTGAAGGGAGTCAATAGTATCTAGAGATTCATCGGTATCGCGAGCATTGATGCCAAGTGAAGGAAACAGTATCCCTATATTGTCCCTATCCCGGTACACCGCGACAAGTGCAGGATTGTAGAAAGGAGCTAACAGGTAATCTGCTGTTGTGACACCGGTATTACCCATACCGTTACCACGCGCATCGGAGACAGCGGTCGCACCCTGTGCAGCCATCGTCACCAAAGAAGCCCCTACCACCACTGATAATTTTGTTAGTTGTTTCATTTCCTTACCAACCTTTTTTATGTTCCCATAAACAAGGTTAATACATACTTTGAATCACCACATAAAAATTAATCAATTAGCTTCAACGACCTGCGTCAAGGACAGCTCACCACTAACCAAGGCTTCCTTAGTCTGTTTTGGTAATCGCTTTAAATACAGCTCTAACTTCGTCGCATCACTTCGGGTCGTTCCAGCACTTTCACTCCAAACTAGAGTGAGTGGTGATTTTCCTTTTAACGCTTTTGCGCCTTTACCTTGGCAATGCTGAGAAAAGCGACGCTCTACGTCGGTTGTGATACCGCAGTAGAGCGCGTTGTTCGGCATTCGTACGAAGTAAGCATACCACTCACAAATACCTGTATTGGAGGACATATTAGCTGGTGAGGTCATTGACTAGGCTGCGAAGTTCAGCCAGTTCTTGTTTAAGAACAGCGACTTCACTCTCCAGTTCATCAAGTCTCGTATTCGAAGCGGCTGGTGCAGCAGGTGCGGCATATTGTGCCAATGCTTCAATGTCTACTTCACCACTGAATAAGTGCTGGTATCTCGACTCTCGTTTTCCCGCTTCCCTTGGGAGTTTAACCACCAGCGCTCCAGACTCACGTGAAGCCATCGCATCGAGCACAGATTCCACTTCTTTTACATCACCAAACTGGCACAAGCGGTTAGTTCGAGTACGAAGCTCCCCTGGCGTTTGAGGGCCTCGTAACAGCATGCAACAAACAATGCCTTTCTCTTGTTCACTCAGTTTCAAATCACCAAACTCAGTGTTGCAGAAACGGTGTTGGTATTTACTTGCACGACTATTGAAGCCACTTTCATCGCTCACCAAACGCTTAGCAATCAAACCTTCCAGTGCATCCTGTACTTCTGCATCCGAAAGCGCCATAACAGGCTCTCGATTACTTTTTTGATTGCAGGCTGTTGTGAGGCCATTTAACGTCAAGGGATAGTAATCAGGTGTGGTTACTTCTTTTTCGATTAAGCAGCCAATGATACGTGCTTCAATCGCTGTCAACTCAATAGTCATGTTCATATCCTTTTCTATTCCGCTTCTCTCACAGGGCTTAATGCTCTGCCAAGAGTGATACCTTTTTCATGTTACCGTGTTCATCAATCATGAAGACTTTCGCACGGCTTAATTCCACTTCAACGACTTCCAATTGCTTGCTCTCACTTTGGTAAGCTAACCGTAGGCGCTCATTAACCAAAGGGGCAACTTTCTCATTCTCTATTGGTGGAAGAATGATCTCTGATTCTTGCATAGTACGTGGTACAAACTTCTCTAACTGCAAGCATAATATATTGATAAAAGTGAAGATGACAAACGGATTTAGCCCAGTTGATGATTAAATCGTCAAGATACCGTTTGGATTGATCTTAAGACTGTTCTGGACTCTATTGTTATGCTTTAATCGTTGACAGTTAATAAATCTAGGGAAAAGGAACCTATGAGTAGTGTATTTGAAATCGTGAACCAAGCACGTCGTAAAAACAAACTGAAGCGTGAACTTCTAGATAACGAAAAGAAAGTTCGTGACAACCGCAAGCGTGTTGATCTACTTGAGAACCTACTAGACTACATCAAGTCTGATATGAGCCACGACGAGATCGTTGCTATCATCAAAAACATGAAAGCGGATTACGAAGACCGTGTCGATGACCACATCATCAAGAGTGCTGAAATCTCTAAAGCACGTCGCGACATCAGCCGTCGTATTCGCGAGCTAACAGAAGAAGACAAACAGACTCAAGGTAAGAAATAACCCTTTGCGTTTGTGATGCGGTAAGACTGGTCCTATAGCACCTTACCACTTGAATGAAAAAAGCCCGAACTCATTGAGTTTCGGGCTTTTTTGTTTTTGTGCTATGTCAAAGGAGCTATTTCATAGCATCTCTTTTGCGACAAGCTGAAGCAGGAATGTTTCTCGCTCGATGCTCATACCTTTCTTGTCGCTCTCAGCAATGGTTTTTTCATTGTGGGCAATCGCGTCGTGGATATTAATCCAAACCGGTTTCATCCCGTTTTTGATCTCGTAATCTTCGTAGTTGGTCTCGCCAAGTTCTCGATTGATTTTGCAGGTGTAGCAATACGAAATCATGTGGATGACATCTGCGTCATCTTTATACCACGGACGAAACTCTTCAAAAATGCCAAATGGCTTTATGCTGTGGATGTTTTGCGCGCCCGTTTCTTCTTCCAGCTCTCTAACCATTCCTGCTATCACGTCTTCACCGTCATCAAGGCCACCACCTGGGATTGAATAGTCGTGATAACGTTCGGTGTACAACATCAAGATATCTTCTCCATCGACAACGATAGCGCGAGCTGCATTTCGTTTATAAACCGTTTGGTTATCGAGGTGTTCAATATCAGGGTGAACCGTGGTTTTTAAATGTCTCATACCAAAAGCAAATTGATTAATTTGTCGCGATTCTAGCACAAGAGAGTTCGTCACGTGCAAAAACGGCGACCTTATAGGCCGCCGTGTTACTGAGCTTGGTTCTCAGTATGAAGGTGTGAACTCTTATTTGGATTCAACGTTGTGGGTATACAAATGAACATCGCGTTGTGGGAACGGAATAGTGATCCCTTCGGAATCTAGGCGTTTCTTCACTTTCTCTGTGACATCCCAATACACATCCCAGTAGTCATCAGTTTGTACCCAAGGCCTTACAACAAAATCTACCGAAGAATTCATTTAATGTATGCAGTTTGACCATTGGCTCAGGGTCTTTTAGTACTCGTGGGTCAGCAAGCAAGATCTCCATGAAGATGGCTTTAGCTTTATCGATATCATCAGCGTAACCAATGCCAAACACCATATCGACGCGGCGGATAGTCTCTGCTGTGATGTTGTTGATCACATCACCCCAAATCTTATTGTTTGGAATAACTAAGCGTTGGTTATCAATTGTTTGTACCGTGGTCGATACTAGGCTCATGTTCTTAACGGTACCTTGAATTCCCGCCACTTTGACCATATCACCAACATCATAAGGGCGATAAATTAGAATCATAAGTCCAGATGCAAAGTTCGAAAGAGTATCTTGCAATGCAAAACCGATGATCACACCCGCGACACCGAAACCTGTCAATAGTGGACCGAGCTCAATGCCGACTTGCGATAAGGCTACCAGTAAGCCGACAAAGACAACTGCTTTTGATGCGATCGATACGAAGAACTCTTGCATTAGGACGCTAAAGTCCATTTTCGAGTGCTTCACGCTACGACCAACGGCACTCGAAACTACTTTGGACAATTTACGAGTCAAGTACAAAATAGCTAAGAATAGCGTTAGCTTAACCACCATTGACGGAGTGTTTTCGAATGCCCATTCTTTAAATGACATCAGCCAACCTTCGAGTAGGCCATAAGCAACACTAATGTCTAACACGTCCGCATTGATATCACCGGTTAAGGTCAGTAGTAACTGCTTGTATTCAGTAACGTCTTGCCCCATCGCCTCCATGAGTGCGATACCTGATTCGAAACTCACGACCATCATAGCGATACGCTCGTTGTATCGAACCATATCTTCTGTCAGATTCGCTTTTTCCGCTTCACTAACATAAGTAAGACGCGATTCAGTTTCTTTCTTTTGGGTGTCTAGGTACAAAGTCGCATTGGCTAAGTACTCCACCCTACGCTTCAGCTTTTGCTTAAATTCATCTCGAACACTAGAAACATCGATTGAGCGCTGCTCAGCCATTTTGAGCGTGGTTTCAAGCTGGTCATAGTATGTGTCCATCACTGCAATTCTGCGCTGGATCCTAAACTCAATCTTCGCTTTGTCTTCGTCAGCAGCCGCTCGTGAGGCCTTTGCTAGCTTCGAAATTGCCGATTCACTTAAATCCAATAAACCCTGCAGTAAATCAATTTGGGCGAGCAGTACTGGCTTGGCTTTTTCGTCTGACGCGCCACTACTTAATTGTTCTGTGATTCTATCTCTTAGGCGCTCGTTTTTACGCCTAAGTACATCCTCGAGAAAAGCCTGCTCACTTTCGTGAGCTTGTTTTAGTGTCTCTAGATCCGCACTAAGTGCAGATTGAGTATCCAAGATTGGTTGTGCATACGCGATATTGGCTACGGACACCAACATGCTGAGAAACAGTATTTTAAATACCATCATTACACGATTCATGAGTTCACCTTAGGTTGATTCATTGCAACATTAGGTTGTTATCACTAACAACATTACTGTTCATTGGGCGACACCGAACGGTTCGCTGAATATAAAGAATTAAGCCGCTCAGCTAATAGTAGTCGAGCATTTATAAACATGTTCTCAGTGACTTATCACTTCCATCAATTTAAACCGACTTGAGGTCACGTTTTGATTATGTCGATAGGATTGAGATCAGTATCTCGGTTATTCCTCGGATTGTTTAATTAACACCCGACACCGATGACACCCCTGTTTAAAAGATACACATAGTTTATTTCATGGTTCAAACACAGACTTACCACTTTACGCCGGATCCACTTTAGCTGACGTTATGATGACCAAGCTTCATATCAACCTGTTTTTATTTTCACTTAATTTTTCCTACCGACATCAAGTGAAAAACAAACTGGCGCTAAATGGTAAGTACGAGAATTATCGCTCGGATATAGTTCACCCCATCAAGGCAGAGCGTCTGGAACGGATTCTTCATTCAGTTATAAGAAGATAGCAATGACTTATTCCGATTTTAAACACAGTGATCTGCATAAATGCCTTAGTACCGCAGGTGAACTTCTGTTCATGGTAGGCAAATATACGCTGAAGATTTTTGCTGGTATTACGAAGTTCATATTTTGGTTAGCAGCCAAAGCGTACTACTACGTAATGAAGTAATAGCAGCATCTAAAGCTCCTTGAATTCACCATTTCTACGTAAACGACAGAATTAGTTATTGGCGTAAAGTGGTAAAACAATCGAATTTAAAAACGGGATACTACGCTCGTTTTAACACAACAACATATTAAACACAGGTATCGAAATGAAAAAATTAGCACTTAAAGTAGTAGGATTAACAGTTTTAGCGTCAGCACTAACTGGTTGTATCGGTAGCAATGCCGTAACAGGGAAAGTAATGAAATTTAACGTTGAAGTTGTTGATAACCGCTATGCTCGTGCTGGAGTAAACTTCCTTTTGGCACCTGTTTACGGTATCACAACTGCGGCTGATTACGTGGTGTTTAACTCTCTAGAATTCTGGACAGGTAAAAACCCAATTTCAGGTGCTCCACACATCTTTGATAGTAAAGTTGATACCCAATTCAAAGTAAACGATGAGCTGGATCCAAGCTTAAAAGACGCTCCGATTGATCCTTTGTCAAACAACCGTACTATCGAAAGCGGTGAAATGATCAAAATTGATGACAACACTGTTCAAATGGACATTGTTTACAACAACGGTGACAAAGCAACACTAACAGGCATCAAAGATGGCGAGAACGTTAGCTACTACATCGACGGTGAGCTTGTATCGCAAACAACAATCGCTGAGCTAGAAGCACTTCAAAACAGCTAAGATTGACAGACAAAACTAAAATAAAGTGCATTAAATAAGTTGGTTAACCAAGGCTTCGCTTCTAAACCAGTAAATGCAACAGGGAATACTTCTAATATCAACAAATACAGTGTTGCCCAAGCTAACCCTAATAAGAGGTAGATACACAACGAGCCAATGATATGGTTGGTGGTAACCGTTTTAGTTTGCATCACTTGCTTAAGCGCAGAATAGATATGCGACAACAAGAAGGCTAACAGCGCCGACAAGGTCACGATAGAAAGATCATAGTCTTCAAAGAATGAGAAAATGCCCGAGACGGAAGCCGTCACGAGCAGTACTCCATACCAAGAACGATAAATCGCTTTTCCTCGATTGATACCCGCAATGGAAGCCGCAAGCGTAACAATGATCAGCCCCAACACTGTTTTTTGGCCTTCCGGAAAAAACTGCTGCATTACCGCACAGCCAAAAAACAAGATAAGAAGTGCGAAAAACAAAAAATAGAAATTATCGTCCTTCGAAATAGGCTTCATTATTTAGCCTCTTGCGGGTGACTTTCTAGCCAAGCAACCATTAGCTGATAAGTTAAACTAAGCACAACCGCACCTACGAATAAGCCTACAATACCCGACATCGCCATACCACCTAGTGCCCCAAGCAGAATCACAAGCATTGGGATGTCTGAACCACGACTTAACAAAATTGGCTTAAGGATAGCGTCACTGCCGCTTACGATGATACACCATACAAGGAAAAGGCCTGCAGCCAGTGTCGATTCAACGCTGAACATGTAAATAATTGCAGGAAGAAGCGCTACGATTGGTGGCAGTTGAATGATAGCAACAAGTAAAACAGCAAGCGCCCATACCGCAGCCATAGGTACGCCAGCAACCACAAGGCCAATTGCCGACAAAGTCGACTGAATCACAGCAACGCCGATTACGCCTTGAACAACGCTTCGCACTGTCGACTTAGATAACTCAACAAGTTCTTCACCTCGCCCATCCGTTAAACGCGTCACAAGCATCGTCATGCCCGCTTGGCATTTATCTGCATTGCTCATGAATGCACCCGCAATGATGGTAGAAATAATGAATTGAAGAAAGCCACCGCCAACAGAACCAATTATAGAAGCCGCTTTACCTGCAAACTGTTTGATCTCTTCTGCGTATTTCACAAAAGCCCCTTCAATATTCGAAGAAGCAAATAGCATGAAGCTATACAGTTTCTCACCAATTAATGGTAGATCTTGAATAGAAGCTTTTGGCTTAGGTAACGTCAGAGTGCCCTCTTGTACTCCGGTTACTAGCTCCGATGCACTGGTATAGATACCAGAAGACAATGCGACCAAAGGAATCAACAGCAGCAACACCCCGATAAAGCTTAACAATGCACTCGCTTTACCTTTCGAGAGTCCAGTTCTTTTGTGAATGGACAGCGCCACTGGATAAAGTGCAGTAGCAATGATTGCCCCCCACACCACCAGCATTAGAAATGGTCGAAGTATTGAAAAACACCAATAAACCAAAATCGCCACAACAGCAATTTTAATTGCTGCATCTATAGCATTACGAGAAAACTCGTGATCTATCTTCATAAGACACCCTTTTAAATTAACGCTAGTTCTGTAAGAACTTCCAATTTCTCGTCTCTAAAAACAAACTAGCTAAAATCATATACACCCCAATCATGACTAACTGGAATATACGAATAAACGTACTGCTATCTATATCACCTGAACTCATTAACGTACTACCCACTAATACCAACAACGTACTAAAGGCAGTAGCAAATATCGGCGCTTTCTCTGGAATGGTATAAATTTTCCTTGCCATGATGATTGCAATGAGTCCGATAAAGCACGAATAGAACACAATGCTCGGCACAATTGCTAAAATTGAAAAGGAAATAATTGCTAATAAACCACCAATACCATTACTAATAATAAGGAATGCGCTCAACTTGACCGACTTTTCGGCGGTTATCATCAAAGACAACAATGCAATAAACATCATTGTGAGCAGCGCTTCTGATATTTGGAAAATAAAGAAAAAGCACACGACTGGGAAGGAAATAATCATGGCTCGAAATGCAGCGTGCCATCGCTGCTGTCTGTTGATAGGTGGCTTAGCAAAGCCAGCAAATTCACCTTTTGGTTCAGGAAAATAAATATGAACTAACGCAAAAATACCTACCGCTACCACCCCTGAAGCCGATAGCCCGCTTGCCAGCAACACCGACACACCCGGTGTAGCAATTGCCATGAATGGCAGCATCAAAACAGAAATCAATAGTATCGTAGCGAACAAGTTCCACTTAGGATCGGTAAACAAGTAGTATCCCCAAAGCATCATCAGCCCTACGACTGTTAATAACGGCAGCGGATACTGAGTGATCCCTCTAGATAGCAGTAACCCGAGCGCCATGGTTGCCAGTAATGCAAGTAACAACTCGTAAATGGTTTCCTTATGCAGCCTCGGCTTATCTATCAAAAATTTTGCCGTAAATACTGGAGCGACAAAAGCAAGCGGCCAATTGATCCAAGCAGCTAGGAAAACCGAGAGCGTTACTCCCACCATAAAGCGAATGATGCGAGTCTGTATTTGCTGGTCTGGTATGAGCTTATCGGACATAAGAAAGCAAGCTAATGAAGCGAATCCAAACTTTACCAATTGCGTTAAAGATAAAGTTGTCACCACTATAGACAATCACATCCGCTTGGCCGCCCACTCTCAGCATGCCTCTCACCTCTTCTCTATCAAAATCGATAGAAATCGGTAGCATTTGAGTTTGACGTAGCCAACCTGTCTGTTGGCTTGCTTGAGCCAGTTTACCAGCTTGATCATTCTGGCCCCAATCAACCCCCCAGTCGATGCTTGTTACTCTACCTTGCACCACTTTTCCAGGAACAAAATCAAGCGCAATTTCTACTTTGTCACCCACCTTAATATTACCTAGGCTGTTTTCTCGAAAATACGCTTCAACCCAAATATCTTCGGTAGACACGAACGTCATCAAAGGCTGGCCAGCTGACGCATAAAAGCCTTCCGATAGACTAAAGTTCGATACCCCGCCCTGAGTTGGAGCTTTAACAACTGTGCGTTCAAGATTTAGCTGAGCTTGCTCTAATGCGAGTAACGCCGCTTTCACTTGACTGTTCTCTTCACCATCTTTACCCAGTTGCTGTTTCGCGCGTTCTAAATCAGCTTCAGCATTCACAACCGCTGCTCGCGCAGTCGCTAAAGACGCTCTCGCTTCGTCAGCATCCGATTTAGATACCACACCCTTTTCTACCAAGGCTAAAATACGATTGGTTTGCAGTTCTGCATTTTGCTTTTCAACCAAAGCAGACGTTAAACGCGCTTGAGCCGATGCAATATTGGCAGTTTGAGCACCGACATTTTGCCCCGCTATTTCTAAGTTTTGCTCGGCTTGTTGAACAGCAATGATGTAATCAGATTGGTCGAGAATAGCGAGCTCGTCACCTTCCTCAACCAATTGATTTGGTTTGACTTTGATATCCAGTACCTTACCCGAAACCTGAGGCTTAATCGGGACAATGTAACCCTGAACACGAGCACTATCGGTGATAGGAATAATTCGGTCAGCCACCACACTAAAAAGCAACATAAAAGCAACAAAAAACAACAGATAGTTAGTCACTTTCCTTACTTTGTCTTTCTTGTTGGCTTCTTCTTTTGGCTGCGGCTCATTTTGTTGAACGTCGTCCTTAACTTCAGACATACAGCTCCCTTCTTGTAGATTAAACTTAATAAAATTAATACGTTAAGAATATACCCATCGACTTAAAACACAAGAAAATTGACTACTTTTTTGTACGTCATGTTATAATTTTGCGACTGTACTTTTATTGCCGAAAATCTAGCCTTTGGAGCGTGCGAACACATGAGCTCAGACTCTTTCCAAGTCCCTGTTATACAAACTAATTACGCAAAGATATTGGTTGAGATCTTTTCTGAATACGGATTTGACGTACATAAGTTATTGAATGAATCTGGGCTTCCTGCTGATCTGTTTCAGTCCAACAGCGATTTTGTGCCCTCTGACTCGATAAAACGACTCATTTACTTAACATCTTCTCAACTCAAAATTTCAAACTTCGTCGAGTTACTTAGGCTAGCGCTACAACAACGTATTATTCCGCATATACTTCATCAGTTTGCTGAATACGACACAATTGGTGCAGCACTGAAAGATGTCAATCGCATCTTCGTCAATGACACCCCCAGTAGTAGAGTTCATTTCAGGCAAGAGCATGGAATGAGTTGGTTTTGCGTTGACTCACCGCATAAAGAAGGCCTCTACCCTGAATGGACTAAGCTTTTCCCGATAGTCTACATCCAAGAGCTCATGAAGTTGCTTACCAATTCCGACTGGCAATTCGAAAGTGTAAAACTACAAAATACGGATATTGATATTATTCAATCTGCGTTACCAAAAAGCTGCCAAGTGTTTGTCGGCCACGAATATACTGCGGTACTGATCCCACAATCGTTACTAGACAAAGAGATCCATCTACCTAAAAGCGCTTTGAGCCCAAAACCCGCCATTGTTGAATGGCACACCAGTTTTACTGACAGTGTGTTTGAAGTGCTTAAACCGTATGTAAAAGAACGAAACCTAACCATTGAAGATGCTGCCGAGCTGCTGAATTTTTCAGTGCGTACGCTGCAACGAAAACTCAAAAATGAGCAAAGTTCATTCAGAAAAATCAAAGAAAATCTGATGTTCTCAGTGGCTTGCGAATTAATGGAAGAGGGCCATTCGCTGACCTATATTTCTAGCCAGCTCGGCTACAATAACATTTCACATTTTTCGCGTGCCTTTAAACGAGTGTCAGGTTTAACGCCAAGGCTTTATCAGAAGTCCATCACCTAAAAAAGCAGAGCTTATTGCTCTGCTTTCTAGTGAAATTAGCTCTTTGCCTAGAGTGCCTAACTGTTTTTCTAGATAATGATTCTCGCTCTTAGGCCTACAACCCAAGTGCTGTCTTCACTAGAAAATGCGGGATCGGAGATATACTGTAAATCGGGCGTCAATTGAACAAAGTCATTAAGCTCAATGTTGTAGTAAAGTTCAGCCGTAAATTGCTTCGACTCTCCCACTGCATACGCAGATTCTAAATTGTCATTCACGTTACTCCAGTTCACTGCAAATCCTAGATTGTTCTTCTCACCAGCTAATCCAAAGTACCCAAAACCAAGCGTAAGCGAGCGGTCATATAAGGCAACATCCCCTTCCGATATCCCACCACGAACGAACGGCATTAGATGGGGTGTTGCAAAGTAACTGGCTGAAAAATTGATACCCCGCCCACTTTCTTCACTAGTTAGGTTGTGCTGTGTACCTCCATCTAGGTGCCATGCTGTAATATGGATATTGTCCGTGTAGATCTGATCTTGAGATGCCGTCCAGCCGAGCTCAAAGGTAGTAAACAGTTTATGGTCATTAAAAAGCGTCTCGAAGCCATCAAGTGGTTTATCGGAGTTTCCTTTCCCATCAGCCACACCGGCAACAACATAGAAGTTTTGAGTGAGCATGTGTCCTGCCGCTACGCCCAAAATACCATCATCAGGTAAGCCAACTGCCCCAGCCCCTGTGCTAAACGCTAGGTTAGTAAATCCTGTCCAAGGGCTAGCCAAAGTATAGACATCTACATAATCGGTGGTATCCAAGTAACCCACCATGATGGTGCCTCTACCATCACTGATTTTTTGTTTCCAATATAGATTTGTTAGTCGACTGCCTTGGTTGCTATAAGCTGGAGCTATCATACCCGCATATCCTAAACCATTGCCGATAAATGCAAGATCTTTAGGAGCGAGTTCCGTATACGAATGGCGATGCTCCAATTTCCAAACCACCCCACCACGATTCGCTCCATTAAGCCCGACAAGTTCCCATGAACCATAGAACCGCGCTACACCGCTAGAGGCAGTATTATCGCCCCCAGACGTCGGAGCGGAAGCTGAAAGAGCAAGCGCTTGGTAGTCGAAACCAAACGTTAAGTGATGCTTAGCTGCTAAGTGTTCTCGCCAACTTTTCTTTTTACGTTCGTTTTCTCTAATGGCGTTGTCGACTGAATCTGGACTACCAAAATTAGCTTCAGCAAAAACAGAAGGTGTTAACAGCAAACAACAGACACTTGCGATTGCAGCAGTAAATTTCATGATGACCCTTTTGATAGAAACCTATAAGAGTAGGGATAAAGGCATTAAAGGGAACGAGCTGAATCGCGTGAGGAACAATCGCGATAAACAACGTGTCACTTACCTCCACTCTTGACTGTGATGGGCATTCTAGAGGCTCGAGCATGCTGAAATATACATTTTGCGCCAGTCAACACATCCCTGCTAACCTATTAAGCATGAATGGTTTGGTTTCACTACGATAACATCGAATAAAACTCAAATAGCAAATAGTTAAGCTTTTGATTTAATGTAGATATTTACAGGGAACAACGTGAGGAATGTATGCGATTACCCACTATAGACAAACGTATTGTGCTGTCTTATCTAAAACAGCTGAAATTGTGTTGCGGCTCTTACGATCAGTTAGTTGACAAGGCAGGCATGCCGTTTTCGCTCGAAACCACACCCGCCCTACATGTTCCCTTTTTACCTTTCAGTAAGCTACTTCACTTAGCCAAGTTAGAGATGCAGGGGGCAGACTTTACCCAATACTTAATACACTCTGTGAATACTGTACCTCGTGAAGCCATAAACCTTGGTGACCTCTATGGGCGCCTTCCGCTAAGCCACTTACAGTTAAGCAAAACGGAAAGCAGTATGTCACTGCAAGCACAGCTTATTACATCTGTTGAATTAAGCGTAGAATCCGAACTTAGCCTGATCACTTTACTTCATGCTAGTTTCAACGCTCATGTAAGAACTACGTTAGAACCGATTAGCTATCATTTGCAATCAACAAGCTCACAAGAGCTAGACCAACTCAAGATTAGAAACGACATCCCACAATATATGGGAGCAAAGGCGACAACAATCGAGTACTCCGTGTATGCAGATACTGAATTACCGCCAATAACGGAATCAGAACAGTCGTTCACTGAATCTGTACGGCAGTCACTCGCACCCTACATTGGAAGACAAGATATATCGCTGGAGAACTTAGCTGAGATTTCCGGAATGTCCCGCCGCACAACTCAAAGGTATTTACAGTCAGACGGCTCTACATTTAGGGGAATTAAAGAACAGCTGAATATTGAATTTGCCAAGCGGGTTTTGGTAGACAGAAATGTTAGTATCGCCGATGTCGCTATCCACCTTGGCTACTCTGATTCAGCGCAGTTTATACGAGCATTCAAAAGAGTCACCAAATCTCCTCCCAAACAGTGGCTAAAAGAGCAACTTCGTTAGAAACTCAACTTATCGATTTCACAGGCGTTTTAGGCAATTTATCTTGCATAAATGTTGCCAAATCTATGGCCATCCATAGCTCTTCTACATCCTGAACTCTAAAGTAAACAATCATAATAAGCTCTTAGTTTTGGAATAGAAGCGTATGATAAACAGCAGCTCCCCACCCTGCTTACCAAATAGCGCCACTAAGCTATTTGAATTGCGCCCAGGAGTATAAAAGCAAATTCGAAATAGTGTTCGCGATCTACTAGGGTAAGATCATGTTAGTAAAAGGAATTTACATGAGCAACGTAGAAAAGGTATACGGGTTCAACACACCTCAAAGGTTATTTGTTGGATATACATTGGCTATTCTGGTCGACTTAACCGTTCTCAATTTTTTTGATGAGTACTGGGAATACGTAACGATCGACTCTTTTACCATTTCATTTGCTGCAGCGATATTGCTTCAGTTACTCCTCAAACTCTCAATAGGGTTAGAACACAAACTTGCCAACTACTTCAAAACGAAACCGGGAACTGGTGCAAAAGTGATGAGAGGGATCTCTACGTACATCATCTTGGTTGGCTCCAAATTTGTGATGCTAGAAGCCATCAACCTTATGTTTGGTGATAAGGTCCAGTTTACCGGCCCACTCAACGGCGTTGTGGCTTTTTTTGCGGTGGTGTTTGTCATTCTAATCTCGGAAATAACAGTATCTCGAATCTATTTTGCATTAGAAGACCGGAAAGAAGACAAAGTATGCGAATAAAAAAAGCCCCATGATGCAAGCATCATGGGGCAAGATCCGGCTGTAAAATACAGAATCGAACAAACTCTTAATTCGAAACTGCGTATGTTCAGGTACCGCTACCACTACAGCCAATACAGGTTCCCCCAGGGCATGGGGGCTCTCTCCTAAGTGGTGGAACAAACCGAGGCGAATTATGCAGTCTTTTGCTCGATACGACTTACCAATTTACGCCACAACATAATCTATTTGATAATTAAGTTATTAATCCAATCTCGAACATTTCCCTGCCTCTACTAATTCCCTTCAAATAAATCTCGTACTTTGATTCGCTTCCAAACATCACAAATTTCACGCAATAAATGTCACTTCTGCCTTATATTTTGTGCATCACCACACAACAACATAAGAAACCAAGCGCATATAAACTTATTAATTATCATGGATACTACAACTACTAGGCATCAACGCAAAAGCTATTGATGCTTCTATAAAATAATAAGGAATATCAGATGGCTAGTATCAAACTCACTCAAGATACAGTATTAAAGCACTTTGAAAAACGGACCCCAGAAGTACCTATAAACTCCGATAATTGGATATCAGTCGCTCAGAACAATCACCTTGAGCGCGGTGGCAATGGGAATCCTAAAGTCGCTAATACCAATACACTTCTATTTGTTAACGTTGAAGTATGGGAAAGCATCTGTGATGGCAGTTATTTTGGGGAGGTTCATGATCAAATTGGATCCGGCCAAATCGCACTCACGATTGATTCCCAAGATTTAGACCGGATCATTACTACTATACGAGACAATGGCGATTATTCAGTTGTTTACGACAGTATCAACGAAGCTTCATGTCCAAGTGCCACATTCCTATGCGGCTCGACACCGATTTTAGTTGGTGGTGAACAACAGTATGAAATCGTCCACTTTGAAGGACTGGGAAACTAATTAATCACGTATTGATAAGGGAAGAACAATGGGAAAAATTAGAGAGCTTATAACAGGTGCTGACGAATCAGACAAAATCGTACAAGAGCAGAATGCCCACCTCGACACACTCGCAGAATTGGCAGACGTGAAAGCGGAACTATTTACCGAAACGATCGCGCAAAAGCTAATTAATGCAGGGCAAGGAACAGATAAAACTATTCCTATAACGCAAGTTCAGGACTCTATCACAGAAACTCATGCCTATCTCTCATCCAACGCTGATAAGATTTCGGGCGCGGTAACAGATGCTGTACAAGGTTTCGTTCAAGGTGGTAAAGAGAATATTACCAACGGTGTATGTAAGTTAATCACTACCGCGATCTCGGCTTTGTTTGGGGAATCTGAAGCAGATGATACTAAGTTTGAGAAGTACTACATTACGCTTGAAGGGGTTTCTCTGATTCGACTCGATATCATGGGTTGGAAAAGAGCAGTTAAAGGAACCTCTCTCACGACCAAGGTTGAGCAAGTTAGTGCGTTTGTATTGACGAAGTCTACAGTAGATATTGCGAAAACAGACAAGAATACATTCTTAGACTTATATCAATCCGCTATTCTTGCTGAAACCCCAGATGCGACAATGGCCGACGTTATTAAAGAAGCCAACGATTTGTACAAGGCGCTCACAGCATAAGCCAAAAAACAAAAAAGAGCCGCATCAAGCGGCTCTTTTTAAATAACTCATTGGTAATCGAAAATTACTTCTCTTTACCGAATACGTTGTTCTCTTGCTCTTGTACGCGGATAAAGGTAGTACGCTTAGTTAGCTCTTTAAGCTTAGCTGCACCTACGTATGTACACGTTGAGCGAACACCGCCAAGGATGTCTGAAATCGTGTTGTTTACATCACCACGGAAAGGAAGTAGTACTGTTTTACCTTCAGCTGCACGGTACTGAGCAACACCACCAGAGTGCTTGTCCATTGCAGATTGAGAAGACATGCCGTAGAACTTCATGAATTTCTCGCCATCTTTCTCAATAACTTCACCACCAGATTGCTCGTGGCCGGCTAGCATACCGCCAAGCATGACGAAATCTGCGCCGCCACCAAATGCTTTAGCAACGTCACCAGCACATGAACAGCCACCGTCACCAATAATCATACCGCCTAGGCCGTGTGCTGCGTCTGCACACTCGATGATTGCTGAAAGCTGAGGGTAACCAACACCAGTTTTAACACGCGTAGTACATACAGAACCTGGGCCAATACCTACTTTTACGATGTCTGCTCCCGCTAGGATAAGCTCTTCACACATATCGCCAGTTACAACGTTACCTGCAGAGATAGTTTTCGTTGGGAATGCTTCACGAACACGCTGAACAAACTCAACTAGGTGCTCTGAATAGCCATTAGCAATATCGATACAGATGAACTCTAGATCTTCGCTTAGCGCTAAGATTTCAGAAGTTTTATCAAAGTCACGATCAGACGTACCTGTTGATACGAATACTTTGTTTAGCGTTTCTTTGTCTGAATTTTTTACGAACTCAGCCCATTGCTCAACAGTGTAATGCTTGTGCATTGCCGTCATTGCGCCATGCTTAGCTAGTTCAGTCGCCATTTCAAAGCTACCTACTGAATCCATGTTTGCTGCAATAACTGGAACTCCAGACCATTGACGACCACTGTGCTTGAATGTAAAATCGCGGGTTAAATTTACTTGAGAACGACTTTTAAGAGTTGAACGCTTCGGGCGAAACAGTACATCTTTAAAGCCTAACTTAAGTTCTTGTTCGATACGCATTGTGTAAATTCCTTGATTTATTAGTACATGTTCCAGTGGGCATATGGCTTACTCGAAAGAGCACAGTCATAACTAAACACAGTCATAACTAAGCATAGTGCGTTGGCATTGCGTTGGCAGACGCTTTACCTTTCTTCGGACACAAAAAAACCGGAGCGTTGGCAGACGCTCCGGTTTTCAGCATTATAGGTTGTGATTTATTTCCCGCAAGACTGATAAAATTATTTTTTTTGTGTTACCTTACGACAGAAATCATACCCCAAAACGTGCAAACCGTTCTCTTCTCCTAAGAACACCCTAATACCTCCTTAAATTACAAACACTTAGCTAGAATTTTATATTCTTTAATTTTGCAACCATCGTTTCGCAAACGTTTACCGAAATCGTTACCTCTCATTACAAAAGCCACACTATGTGATTCAAGTCACATCTAAAACCCTAGAAAGGCGGTTAATTTTCATACTGTTCTTTCCGATTATTTTTCACATCACAAAGAACATAGAAATAATCTCAAGCATTACTTATCTGGTTTAGTTATTGCTTTAATTTATTCATAACGTCAAAAGAACAACAACATGAATACCAAGTCATCATTAACATGGAGTGAAGTGATGAAAGTAACCTACTCAAGCTTGTTTATTATCGCACTACTACTTATTAAGCCCGCTGTATCTCTGGCGGCTTCATCACCACACCAAATCTATATCGATACCGGTTACGCCGAGCTCAAAGGGCCACTAGGTAAAGATGACACTTGGGTGACCAATGTAGGTTACAGCTACTTTTTTACACCATTCATCGGCTTCGACGTGGGCTACACAGACACGGTGATCAGCACCGCTGAATATGTGAACTCGCTAGATGAAACAATTGAGGCTGGTTATAAAGGCTTTTATGGCGGGGCTAGAATTGAACACCCGATACGCAATATCGGTATGCTGTATGCGAAAGGTGGGCTGAGCCATACAACCCTAGAAGAAGTGAATGTGACTAGTGCTCCTAACACCACCATTGACACCTCTGGCACTAATCCTTACTTCGGCATTGGTGCCACAATTCCTTCACGCATGCAGCCGAATCTGGAGTTTAGTATCGAGTACAACTACCAAGACTTAGAGGGAGATTACAAAAACTCGGCGATTTTATTCGGTGCACACTATCGACTTTAAATGGTTATTGACCAGTTTAAGTCATCATTGATTCATCAGGCGGCGAATAGCTGGAATTAGGTCGCTTGCGAGTAGCCCTCTTGAGCCAAATTCAGTTGCAAGTTCGTCTGCTGCGACGCTATGTAGCTGAACCCCTGTCAGCGCAGCATCACCCAACGACATGCCCTGCGCCAATAAGCTGACAATAACGCCCGTTAATACATCTCCCATTCCACCAGAACCCATTCCAGCGTTACCGGCGGTGCAAACATAGATGGTTTGTCCATCATGTACTAGCGTACCAGCACCTTTGAGAACAATAACCCCTCCATAGATTTGCTGTAGCTGAGTCACGGCTTGGAAACGATTCGATTCGACTTCTTTAATTGAACATGCCAACAAGCGTGCTGCTTCACCAGGGTGAGGCGTTAGTATTCGGTTATCGTCTTTGAAGGGATTTTCAGCCAATAACGTCAAAGCATCTGCATCCAACACTTTTGCTTTGTCATAACGGCGTACTAATTCAAACAGTGAACGAGCATGGTTTGACGTGGATAGCCCGGGACCAAGAGCAATGGCATCAGACCAATCAACCCGTTTGGCTACAAAAGCCATACTTTGCCAGTTTGAAACCATAACTTCAGGGCAGTGATTTAACATTGGCGCTATACTGACTTCGTTAGTCAGCACTGCAGTAAGGCCTGCGCCTGATCGAGCAGATGCGTTCCCAGAAAGAATAATGGCACCGGAGAAACCTTGCTCGCCGCCTATTAACGCTACCTTGCCATGCGTTGATTTGTGAGAAGCGGGTTTACGTTTCGGTAAAGATGATTGCCAACAACGTGAATCGATAGCCAAGGTAGCCGGCACATTCTGCCTATGGAAGGTTTCAGATACCCCTAACCCATCATAAACAAACTTACCGGTATGATTTCGTGCTCGCCCTGTCACTAACCCCTGTTTCATTCCAATAAACGTGACTGTATAGAACGCTTCAATGGCCACACCCAATACACTCCCTGTATCAGCACAAAGCCCCGAAGGTATATCTACCGAGATTACTTTAGCCGAGTGAGCATTGATCAGTTCGATTAACGATCGCTGCGCAACGCGAACTTCTCCTGTTAACCCAGTTCCGAGTATCGCGTCGACGATCAGTTCAACGTCGCTCACTATCGCGAGAGCTGGCTTTTCAACACGGCCACCGGCACTGATATAGGCTTGATACGCTGACTTAGCGTCGCCAGTTATCTTTTCTATATCTACCGCTGACCAAAGCTCGACCTTGACTCCTGCTTCAAGTAGCAATCTTGCTACGACATAACCATCACCACCATTATTGCCTCCACCACAACACACAAGCACTCGCCGTGCACTTGGAAACTGCCGCTTGATAGTTTGAAACACGGCTAAGCCCGCACGTTCCATCAAGGCATACATTTCGACTTGGCAATCTTTGGCGGCTTTCTGCTCACCCGATTTAACTTGCTGCGCCGTGTAAAAACGAGCTTGTTCATTCATCAGTAGAGTTCTCTAGAGACTATTATTACTCGCTATAAGCATAGACAAAAAAGCCAAGGAAAACCTTGGCTTAGTCAACATAGTGATGATTATAGATACCGGAGTTCAGCTGCGGCAAGGCTTCAAGCTTTACCAGAAATCAAGGCTTCCGCAGTCGCATCTTGGATCGAAAGAAATAGAGATTTAATTTCTCCCGTTGGGGTACGCATCGGATTCAGTGTGACATTTTGGTACATGAAATCCGCTTGCTGGGTAACTGGCCTCACGTTACGACAACGGAATAAATATGGCCGTTGCTGCCAAGTGATAAAGCTTCGACAACCAAGGTCATAAACAGGCTTTGTCTTAAACTTAAACCACTCTTGAGGGATCTCAGGAAACAGTTCAAACAGTGACTTTCCAATCGCATCATGAGATTGCTTACCACTGTGATGAGTCATAAAGCCATTCCACACTTGCACATTGTAGTCCCTGTCGATAACGATCAATCCCATATCGACATTTTGCACCATGTCCACCATCCAGTGGAATTGCTCAAATTCAGCAGGAAGATTCAACATCAAAAGTCCTCCATCAAATAGGCTAGCTTGTTATCGAGTAGTGGGAGTGACTCGTCAACGAACATAAACAGTAAATCACAACGAATCGAAGTGCCATCGATGTTATAACTTACCTCGAAGGTCATGGTCTTTTTAAATGAACCCGTCGTCGAAGAAATTACCGAATCGATAGAAATATGCTGGCCTAACAACACGGGTGAACTCTGGAAGAAACGCACTTCAGATTGTTCTCCCAAGCCGTTAAGAAAAGACCCCACAAGGATGTTGGATACGTCCATCAAAAGCTCTAATTCTTCTAGCTCTTCGCTGTCTGCTGGGATCTTCATAAGCTTCTTCAGATCCGAAACACTGGAATCACTAAGCAGCACCAAAGCTTCGCCCGCAATACCTTCACCACTGAAGCCCTGACACACGCCAGAAACTTGGTCATTTTCAGCAAGGTCACGAAGGGCCATATGGAGTTCACTCAACTCCAATATATTTACGTTAGGCAATGGCAAGTGCACAAACACATCAAAATGACGCGCCAACGCATCGGCTGCGCGTCCAATCGAAACGTTTGCCACTTCCATATACACATCTCGGCGACGAAGTATTGGCAGCTCAACCGATACTGGAGTCACTATACGCGGCTGGGTAACTGGCTCTACAAGTTCTTTTAATACATCGTTGAGAATTTGTTTATCGATGGGCTTTTGAATAAAGGCTTTTGCGCCAAGTGCGGTCACGCGTTCTTTGGCTTTAGGCTGAATATCCCCAGACACAACAACTACAGGGATCGAATAGCCTCGCTTTTGGATTTCTTCTAACGTACCAAAGCCATCCAGCTCGGGCATCGTCAGATCCAAAAACATCAATTTGAATTCATTTTGGGCTAGTTGGTCCAGTGCATCTAAACCGTGCACTGCAAAAGTGATATCTGCGTTGAGTGATGCAGGAAGAGAACGTGCCATCTGCTTGCGCGCAAGCGCAGAGTCATCACAGATGAGTACGGGATAAGACATGCGATCACCTACTACTATTTTACTGTCGAATAAATACAGTGTAACAGATAGTTACCGGACAAGATCCCAAACGTAATGATATTTTCACATTTATATTGCCAAGATTATAAGAAGCGAAGTTGGGAAAAGAAAATGCCGTTAGATAAAAGAGTATGTCACTGTTATTCAACGTTTAATGGCAAGCGTTGCTCAAGAGAAAGGGAGAAAGTAAAAAGCCCTCGAATGAGGGCTTGATAATGAACTGTTTTTATTTGGTCATTCGAATCAACGAGCAACCCATGAGCCACTCCAGCTCACGTGCACTAGCGTCACCAAATTGGGTTTCTAACAGCTTGTACAAGCGGTCTACACCTTGCGCAGCAAACTCATGCGCGTTTTCGGTTGTTACAATATGGTGGAACAGTAAACGAAGAATCGCTAAGAACTCTTCGTTCTCTAGTGATTCAATCCAACTCTGTGAAAACGCTTCTAGGCCGTTTTCAAAGTCTAAGTGTTCAATAAACAATCTGAAAATACGACCATCTAAAGCAGCGGTAAAATCGGTCTTTTTCGGAAAGTGGTGGCTAATACCAGTACGTGATACGCCCGTCTGTTGACTCAGAGTGGTGTACGACATCTTGTCGTAGCCCAGTCTTAACAGTTGGTCGACCACTGCATCCATAATTTTCTGGATAGTGATCTCAGTATCTTCTTTACTACGTTTAGGCATGGTGAGGCTCTTCTCTCTGTAAATCCATCTGACTCAAATTGAGTCTTGAATGAAAATCTCTACGGTTTGTCCACAATGATTCACAGCGATTTATATATAGTTTTGTACGCTATGAAGACTTTTCATCGGTTGGCTTAAACCAAGCTGCTTATTCCGAACAGCATAGCCTAAAACAATCCGACTCACCAAAGCGAAACTAATTTTTCACTTTTGTTTGTGCAACATATCTAGCTAACAAATGTGATAGCTTGCTGCATTGGTTATATAAATATTTTATCCATCGGGATGATGTTATAAAACCAGCCAATACACAACTCAGGGAAACGATACCCCACAGAATTCTGACACACTGTTACGCATTTATATGATCTACATCACATGTAACAAAGCAGGCTGGAGGTATATAGGAAGACAGTTACATACCCGATATCAACATAACATACCGTTTCTTGTGGCTTTAATTTGACTCCGTTTTTGTAGATGAAGATCAAATTCAATTGTAGAATAGCCCTAATTTCTTTAAGGAGTACCTAATGAGCATCGAACAAACCGAAGCTGAAGTATGTGAAGCATGTGGCTGTGCTGGCGAAATGGGCTTTATTATCAAAGAAGGTGACGACGTCGCAGAAGTCACGATTTTTGCCAATAACAAAGAACAGCTAGATGGCGAATTCCAAAAATACCTGACACTGGCACAACAAGTCTGCGCAAACGTCGAGCACGAACTTAGCCCTGTGTCTGACGAGTCTAAAGAACTGACTGCCCGCTTCAAGTTCGAAGTTAGCGCTGAAAAACTGATTTTTGAATTGAAATCTCGCTCTATCTCACGATGAGTCTAATTACTAAAAACGAGCCCTTGGGCTCGTTTTTTATTCCTCACACACATCCAATACTGCCCTTTCCATCCACACACAAAAAAAAACAGCTAAGCCGCTGACATAAAATCACAAATTGTCGGCTTGCCATTGCACTGCCAAACAAAGCCACCGATACTACCACTATGTTTGTATCATCGACTTCTTGGCCATTTATGAAGGCAGCACTACTCTTCTTGACCCTAAGCCTACTTTCTACTCGCGCCGCTGCCGAGCCGCTTGACTATTACCGTATGCTCAACCATTTAGACAACTACGGTAACTTAGATCTACGCAATAAACCCTATACAGCGCTACCCGATGGTCTACAGGTCAAAGGAAACCTCAATATTGCAAAAACATCGATTGAGCGCCTACCTAAGGGCTTGGATATTCAAGGAAGCTTGGATGCCTCAAATAGCAAACTAAAGCGCATTGAAAAAGGCACTAAAATTAAGGGGTTTGCAAACTTGTTAGGCAGCGAACTCACTCGATGGCCTGGCGGAATCCAAGTCGGCGGTTTTATCAACCTAACCGACACCAAAGTTACCTCACTCCCTCCGCGTTTTTATGTCAAAGGCGACTTGAGTGTCATTAGAACCCCCCTTGAGCAGCTACCAGAGGGCCTGACTGTCGAAGGCAATTTGTTTATTGGCGGTTCAAAAATAACGACCTTCCCAGACACTATGACAGTCAATGGCAATATATTCCTTGGCGGCAACGTCGTGACTAAATGGCCAAGCAATTTAACACTGGGTGGAGCGGTAGCTCGTTAACGTGCAGACTTAGCAAACCAAAAAAAGAGAGGCATCAGCCTCTCTTTTTCATTTTGTAACTCAGCAAATTTACGCTTGGTTACGTACTGGGTTAGCGTAGCTGTCTAACAAGTACTGATGCGCATCTTCCGGAAGCTCTTGAAGCTTCTCGTCTAAATGGCTGCGCACCGCAGATTCAACGCTATGATCATTGCCTGCAGCCAAATGGTTAATTGGGTACAGGTTGTAGTTTGCGTGGATCTGACGATCAATTTCTGCAGCGAGCTCTTCAGGCGTTTCAAAGGGATCGGAAATAACGTCACCAAACGCGACGTGAATGCGGCCTTTATTACCCACAATGCCCTGAATGATGCTTTCGATATCTTCAAACTCACCTTTTTCATAGCTGCCATTGGTCGCTTTCTCATACAACTCACGTGCTTTAGCGATATCACACGGGTCATTTTCGTAAGCAATCGATACTGGGACGATTTTCAGAGACTTAATGTAGTCCGGGAAGGCTACTTTTTGTTTGCGACCTTCTACGTGGAACATCTTCAGAATAGCTGGATCGGTAAAATCGTTGCCATCTTTGGCACGACCTTCTTTCTGAGCGATCCAGATAGAATTCCCAGTGTCTAAAGAGTGTTTGATGTAGCTAGACAGTGTACCTAGAGCTTTCATCATTTCACGAGGGCCTTTTGCCGAACGTTTCACAATGAAACTCTTGTTCAAACGCATTAGTTCTGTCGCACATGGCTTTTTGAGCAAGTTATCACCAATAGCAATACGAACCGTTCTGTGGTTCTCTTGGTGTAAGCCATAGTTCACGAGCGCTGGATCCATCGCGATGTCGCGGTGGTTAGACACAAACAAATACGCCGTGCTCTTATCCAGCTTATCTAGACCTGTGTACGTCACACCATTTGTAGTGGTTTCTAATGTCTTAGTGAGGTACTTCTTCACTTCCATTTGAATCGCTTCAACAGAAGTTAATTTGGCCCACTTAAACTTCAGGTAAGCTTTCACAAATGGGCTCATAACCGCTTTGAACCAAGGGGCGTGATTAGAGAATCGGTGCTGTAAAATCGCACTGATAAACTCTTCATCGTTGATAAGCCGATCAATAGCGGATGGAATTTCTTCGTCGTTATACGGACGAATATCTACATAAGGGTCAGTATTAGAACTCATTTTTCACTACATCAAATAAAAAGCTGGCCTATTCTACGCATAGTTTTTATGGTTATCAGCAACAGACGTCTGAGAATACTCAAGGTCAGACCAGAAGATGGTCAATAAACTACCACGCTATTGGCATTTTTGGGAAGAAAAGGTAACCTTAGCGCCCCATTTTTGGAGACGAATTAATGAATTACGCCATTGAACATCAATACGAGCAGTTTAACTACCTAATTACGACACCGCGTAAAAAAGTAATTAAATACAGTTTGGTAAGAGTGATTCATGGCCTAGTCTTGGTTCGGTTAGGAAAACATGAGTACACGGTCGAAGCAGGTGAAGCAATGTGGATTCCATTTGATTGCTTATGCTCACTGTCCTTTTTTCCAGGTTCGAAAGTACAACAAGTACACTTTTCTGCTCGCTTAACCGACTCTTTCCCAAGCCAGGCAGGATACGTAGAACTTAACGACCTAACGGTTGCCCTGCTCGACCGACTAGCAACCAAGACATCGTCTGTGGAGCATAGCCAAGATATGCTGACCGTTGTGCGAAATGAAATCGGCACGCTGAAGCCACTTCTGTCTCTCAACCTGTTGAGCCAAGCAATTTCATCTTGGCAACCTGATAGCGATTCTTCGTTAGCTCGTGATGTGCTTATGGTCTTGACGGTACGTGAAGCTAAAAAGCGCATTCAATCTGGCCAGAAAAAAGCTGTCGTTATTGAACAATTATTTGCGGGTAATGCAGAAGAGTGCGAACAAATCGCACTCTTGGTTCTAGGTGAAGATTTTTAGGCAAGAGACCTATACGGATAAGCGTGGCGTACTAGCTCTTAGATAGTGCGCCTTGTTTAACTAGCATCATACTCTGTTGTGGCGGGACAACCACAGAAAGCTCTCTTTTAACAGTAGAGTATTTCTGAGCACTGAGTAATTCAAACCACTCACCAGACACAGGAAGAGACATTCTCTTCGGCTTACGTGACTTGTTCAGCACAACAATACCTTTATCTCCACGTTTAAACGCTAGGAGATCATCACATGCTTCAATTAAAGACATGCGAAGCCCATGCATTCGGTTGTGGAACTCTATTCTTGCAACCATTTGAGGATCATTCCAAGAATCTACCCAACGCGGTTTCTTGCAAGAATTTACTATCCCGCTAGTATCAAGGTCGGTGTAAATCAACGGCACTCCGCCATCTCGCCCCAATATATAGCTATAGGCTAACCCTTCTAATGACTCGTCCATCACCATATCGGCAAACACATCGTTGTTTGGAATATCGTGTGTGATGGCAAAGGTGATCGCTCTTGGTTTAGACAGTGCTTGGCCAAAACAATATGGGTCGATGAGTGATTTCAATGACCCTTTTGGCTGCAGCGAGTCAAACACCGTCTGAAACAACGGGAAGTCGTAAGCACCAAGCCGTGTTTGCTCTAAGTAGGGTTGTAAGAACAACTCATATTCGGCCTTCGTCGCTCCACCATCGGTAATGATCTCCCCAAAGATATGGATGCCTTCAGTAATATCATCACTCCACACTTTTTTGAGTTGTTCGAGGGTAATGTGCTTTGCCGCGTCAATTCGAAACCCTTTAACACCAAGCGCTTTCATCGCTTTTAAGTAGAGTTTTTGCTGCTCGACCACGTAATCACTGTCTCGAAGTGTAGGCAAACCTGGATCGGTTGGGCCCCCCGTGATCCGGCCATTTTGTACTTCCCACTTGTCTTGCCAATCTTCAATCCCAAATGCTTCTACAAAGTCTTCTTCCGTAAAAATAGGCTCAGAGAGATCACCGAATAGCTTCACTGATTCAAAATATTGGCTGTTTGATTGATAGCTGTCTAACTCTGCTTGGCTAGGATACTGGAGATCATTTCGAATCGAAGACTCGTTCGCCATATGGTTGAACACCACATCCACATAAGTGCGAATGTCATGCTCCTTTAAGGCGGTAATCATTGCTTTGAAATCGACCGTGTTTCCCAACTGGTTATCAATTACGCGATAATCTTGAGGCTGATAGCGTTGCCACCATTTGGTGCCGCTTTTAGTACATAGGGACTTCATTGGAGGAGAAACCAAAACAGATTTGTACCCTGCTTTGGCTATTTCATGAGCTTGCTCTGCAACCGAAAGATATGGCCAATCAAAGGCGTGAAGAATTACGTCGGTATGATGCACAGTTTTCATGTTGTTACTTTCCTTTGTTATACCGACTGACATGGTCATTTTTTGTACTCGCGATCCAATTTTGTCAGTCTGTATGATAAATTTGTAGTGGTACTGGCAAACTGAGATTATATTCAATCTCACGAGCTTTGATTCCCCCTGCTGGGGAAAATTGGCGTATGAGTTAGGGGGCGTAGAGGGCGCGCTATACTATAACGATACTAACAACCAATCGAGGTATTCACAGGAGGGCCTATGTCAACACTGCGAATTGATATTGTTTCTGATGTCGTTTGCCCATGGTGCATCATCGGTTACAAGCGCCTTGAAGTTGCACTTGAGCAGTTGTCTGACCTTGTTGTAGCTGACATCCACTGGCACCCTTTTGAGCTTAACCCAGCTATGCCGATTGAAGGTCAAAACCTCAAAGAACATTTGGCCGCCAAGTACGGGACGTCGGATGAAGCAAGTGCGTCTGCAAGAGAAACTCTGACTCAACTCGGCGCAGACTTGGGCTTTCAGTTCGACTTTTACGACGAAATGCGCATATACAACACTCGAAAAGCGCATCAACTGCTAATGTGGGCGCAAAGTGATGCCAAACAACAAGCGCTGGAACTCGCCCTTTTCAAAGCCTATTTCTCTAAACGGATGGATATCAGTCAAACATCAGTGTTGATTGAAATTGCCACTTCCGTCGGTTTAGATGCTGAGCTAGCCCAGAAAGTGATAGACGATCCTTCTTGGGCTGAAACCGTCGCGTCTACTGAACAACAGTGGATCGAAGCGGGTATCAACGCCGTCCCTGCAATCATTTTGAATCAAAAACACCTTATCGCTGGCGCACAATCAAGCCAAATACTGGTCGATGTGATTACTGAAGTGGTTACAAAAGAGCTCGCCGACTAGACTCATTGACCTCTCCTTACATCTCGCCAGCCCTTTATTCACTGAGGATTTGCCGACTAAAACACCAACCCTGACGAATAACTCACCAGCTAACATTATCAATATCAATAATCGTTGCTCTAGTTGCGCTGCCGTTTTAAGCTGCAAAGATACACACTGGTCGTTGATATGCCATCCCTATTCGTTGGCAATACGTATTTCCACTTACAGGTAGGGAATTCAGTATCAGGGTTTATGTTAGAGGGCAGCCTTTGCTAACAAACCTGTTCAACCGACTGATGTATAACAAAAACAACAAAAAGAAGAAGAGGTAAAACGATGCACAGCTCATACTCCTACCCGATTGGAACAAGCGGAGAAAAGTGGGGACAAGAGGAACGTAAAGCTTGGCGCGCTCAAACCACCATTAAGCGAGAATATCAACAAGAAGTCGTACCCAAAATTAAGGCGCTCGCCTCTGAGTTTCTCGTCGAACAATATGGCGCTCTTTCCTACGATGAACAGCGCTATCCATTATTTTGCATCAAAAGCCCTAATTGGGATGACAACAAGCCCACTGTGCTAGTCACTGGCGGCGTGCACGGTTATGAAACCAGTGGTGTGCACGGTGCGTTAAAGTTTGTAGAGACTCAAGCTCAGCACTACAGCCAATACTTCAACATTGTCGTTGCTCCTTGTGTCAGCCCTTGGGGATACGAGACGATTAACCGTTGGAACCCAAATGCAGTGGATCCAAATCGCTCGTTCTATCAAGATTCGCCAGCAGAAGAATCTGCCAACTTAATGAAGTTAGTCTCAACGCTGGGTGATGTACTCATTCACATCGATCTTCATGAGACAACCGATACCGACGAAACCGAGTTCCGCCCTGCTCTGGCAGCTCGTGACGGAGTTGAATACATTGAAGGCATGATCCCAGACGGTTTTTACACTGTTGGTGACACAGAGAACCCAGTGCCAGACTTCCAAGCAGCGGTCATTGAGTCGGTTAGAAAAGTGACTCATATTGCTCCTGCTGACGAGGATGGCAAAATCATCGGCTCTGAAGTCGTACAAGATGGCGTAATTAACTACTCCATGAAAAAGCTTGGCCTTTGTGGCGGCGTAACGAATTGTCAGTACGGTACGACTACCGAAGTTTACCCAGACAGCCCAAAGGTCACTGACGACGAGTGTAATCATGCACAAGTGGCAGCCATCATTGGTGGTTTAGACTACGTATTGTCTCAGCGCTAACACGCACTGTCGGCTGACAAAACGAAATATAAAAAACCGGCTATAGCAGCCGGTTTTTATATTGTTCTGGAGTTAAGCCAGAGTACTTCTTGAACATCGATATATAAGGGCTCGCTTGGTTGTAGCCCAGTGTAAATGCGACTTCCTTAACCGAGTGCCCCTTTCGCAATAACTCCATGGAATAGAGATATCGAACTCGCAAACGCCACTCTGTGAAACTCATACCCAATTCCGTTTGGCAATGACGTGCTAACGTTCGCTCCGTGGTATGCACCTTTGCCGCCCAATCTCCTAAGCTGGTGTTGTCGGTCGGTGACTCCTCTACCGCTGCCAATATCGGCTCTAAGTATTTGTTGTTTGTTGTAGGCAGAAAGTGGTGTTCAACTTCACCAGTCGCCAGTTGGTCGAGCAACACTTGAATCAGACGCTTGTCCTGTACTGATTCCGCTACGTTAATGTCCCTCGACCTGAAGTCATCAACAATCGCAGAAACAATTGGGGTTACTTTTATCAGGCTGGTTTGACTAGGGAAATGTTTGGTTAAGTCCAACGCAATATTCAAAGACCAGTAATCCAGTGGTTTACGATTGAAGCTACAGTGGTTGATACCCGCGGGCACCCAAATAGCCAAATGAGGTGGTGCTAGAAAACGCGTGTCTTCTGCTTCCATTTCTAAAATGCCACCACTGATTAGCTGAATTTGTCCCCAAGGATGACTATGAACCCGCGTCTCTGTGTTAGACAAAAACGCTTCAAAATTCATAAATACATCTGATGGCGCAGTGTCAATTGATAACGACGGATGAAGGTTACGAGCTGCTCTTTTCAAAATTGTCTTCCTAACGCGCAGAATGTCTTTTTGAAGATACATACAATCATACAGACCTGTCAGACTTGTTACTATCACTTATACTGCGACGGAGCTCACATGGTCTACCTACTACCGCTTTTCACTGTCATGATCTGGGGCGGGAACTCCATCGTAAATAAACTGGCGGCTTCAGCAATCGAGCCGAGCTCTATGAGCTTTTATCGTTGGTTCGTTGCCATGCTCATCCTTACACCATTCTGCTTGCCAACGTTCGTTAAGCAGTGGCAAGTCATTAAGCCTTACCTTTCTAAGCTCGCCTTCTTGGCAATGCTTGGTATGGTGCTTAACCAGTCTCTTGGGTACTACGCCGGATTGACGACGACTGCATCCAACATGGCACTGATCACGTCTTTAGTTCCTCTACTGAGCGTCTTCCTTAGTGTACCGTTATTGGGTAAACGCTTAGCACCTCTAAGTATCGTTGGAGGTGTTATTTCCCTTTCAGGCTTAGCTTTTATGCTTGGTAAAGGGGACGTTGGTTTCTTCCTAGATAAAGATATGACTCAAGGTGACTTCCTCACCATTCTTTCAGCTTCGGTATACGCGCTTTACTGTGTATTGCTTAAACGCTGGAAAATGCCTTTGAGTAACTGGACGCTTATCTACAGCCAAGGGCTTTTTGCTGTCGCCATGCTAATCCCACTGTGGCTTTCCAGCGACACGTTACTACCCACTCAAGCGTCTTTGCCTCTCATCGCTTATGCCTCTATTTTAGGGTCGATTGCAGCGCCTTGGATGTGGGTAAAAGCCATTGACCTCATCGGCGCAGACTCAAGTGCAATGTTTATGAACCTGCTACCGGTTTTCGCAGTGACCCTAGCAGCCATATTGCTTGGCGAAACTATCCACAGCTACCATGTGTTAGGTGGTTTAATGGTTATTTCTGGGGTTATTTTGTCTCAATTCAAACTTCGTAGAGCCGTAGTAACGGCTGTTGATGCGGACAAAGCTTAACGGGTAAAGCAGAATGAGTGGGTGGTGTGAATACCCCACTCCACCAGCTCTTGAACTTAGATATAAAAAATTATTTAGGATAGGCATACTGTTTTTTTATTTAAAAACATGCCTCTAGGGATTTCATCTGATATAACTATCAGTACATAACAACAAATAATTTGTCGCCTATGATGCAACCCATTTTGCAGCTGATCGAAGAAAACCAAGTCATTTCGTCTCCAAAGCAGCTCAAACAAATCTTACTGAAGTTAAATAACATCATCGACCACGAATACTTTTTGCTCGGACTCTCGTTCCAACCCACTTTGGTTGACGGTAAGACACTCATTATCGATAACTACCCCACTACCTGGCGAGAACAGTATGATGAATCAGGCTTCATGCATGTGGACCCAGTGGTGAAGTACAGCATGTCTCATTTTCTACCAGTGCGATGGGATCTGTTCAAGCAAGACACATCCAGTTCTAACGTCATTTTTGAAGAAGCTCGCTGTAATGGCCTCAACGCTGGCTTTAGCATCCCAATACACGGTTTAAGGGGCGAGTTTGGTATGCTAAGTTTCGCCACGTCTGATGAGAAAGCTTACAACGTCGACAGCGCTAGAATTGCCACATCTCAATTGATTGTCCCTTTGCTCACCCAGAACATTCACAACATTGTGTCTGACTCTGAGGACAACGAACATTTGGTGTCTTTAACCAATAGAGAAGTTCAATGCTTAACTTGGGCTGCGGAAGGCAAAAGCGCATGGGAAATTGCCGCAATCATCGGTTGCTCAGAACGCACGGCAAAGTTTCACATTTCGAATGCTTGCAATAAGCTTGGCGCGACGAATCGCTACCAAGCTATTACTAAAGCGATACTCGGGGGACATATCCACCCTCATATCTAATGTTGCGAATCACTAAGCGCCAACACTTTGCCTGTATTGCTCATTCATCGGAATGTGAAGTACCACGGAACGCGTATCTCCCAGCAGATGGACTTGCTGGTCTCCTATCCTAGAGTTTGGGATCCCCATACGGCTGATTAATTTCTCTATTGCTACCGAAGTCACTGTCACATATGAGTCAATCTCATGCGATTTTGCGTGTTGGTACAAGGCCTGAAACATCTTCATCGTCACATTACTCACACCACCCGCTTGAGCTGAAAACTCCTTATCAACTGCAAATCGGCTGAGCTCAAACACCCTTTCTTCCTGTGGCGCTTCTTGCTCGCCAAGCAAAATCGGAAAAGTGTCCTTTAGCATGTAGTCTTGCGTTGTCGGCAGAACACGCCAGCACCCAATCACTGGCCCGTGCTCTTGTTTAGCATACAAATAATGCGCTCTATCGACATCGTACTCATCTGTTTCTTTCTGTTGCTCAACATTGAGCTCCCAATTCAAGCGCTTAGCGAAAACCTTGTAACGTAACGACAATAAGTCGTCATAATCACCAGTAGGAATTTCGCTAAATGTGTGGGACAAAATTGAAATAGACATGTTACATCTCCTTTTTATTGATGGAGATGTCAACGTAGTAGATAGATTGACTTAGAAAACCTGTCCGATCGAACAGTTATGCATACGGTTGATTTTATTTATTATCTAAGAGCTTATTACTAGCAGTCAGTTGGCCGATACCACGAAAACACTACATAAAATTTATTCAGTATTCGGCGTGTATTAAAAAGCCCTTAGCTCATCGAGCTAAGGGCTTTTCTTGTATTGAACTTAGTAGAAAAAGCCGTTAACTAACCACTTCAATATCCGTTTGAGGAACGCAGCAACACGCTAACGCAACCCCCATGTGTTTTTCATCGTCTTGTAGAGCTGGGACATCTGGTTGATGCACCTTGCCTGACTCAACCGTTACTTTACATGCACCACACAAGCCTGCGCGACAAGTATGAGTAATGGCAACCCCCGCTTTCTCGGCTTGTTCTAACAACGTTTCTTGGTTATTTCCTTCAAAGACAGTGCCGTTCACACTCAATTGCACCGACTTAAGCGGTGCCGTTGAAATTTGAGCAACACCAAACGCTTCCTGATGGTAGTGATCCTCTGGCAACCCTTTCTTTAGCAGCAAGTTTTTGGCTTTTTGCATAAATCCATCTGGGCCACACACAAATACTTGTCGCTTTTCAGCATCTTTAATCTGTTTGATGTGAGATAAGCTGATGCGACCTTTCAACCCAAACCAATCGATTGGAGCTTGAGATAATGAAATCAACACTTTCAGTCCAGGGTGCTCACGCTTCAACTGGTCAAGTTCCTCCTTACAAGGAATATCTTCTGCGCTTCGGCATTGGTGGTAAAAGACAACATCGTCTATTTGATTATGGTCTGCCAAGTATCTAAGCATTGAAAGCATCGGAGTGACACCACTGCCCGCCGAAAGCAACAACAGTGGTTGATTCATGTCTTCACTCAAATGAAAACTGCCATCTGGCATTTCTGTGGTGAGCGAGTCGCCCACTTTAAGATGGTCGGCCAGCCAGTTTGACACGCGGCCACCGTCAATACGCTTCACCGATATTGCCAGCCGTCCAGGGCGTGATGGGCTTGATGATAGCGTGTAACGGCGTCCAACACGCTCACCATCAATCGTTACTTCGATTGGCAAGTGTTGTCCTGGCTGATAGCTAGGTGTTGAGGAGTGCTGAGGTTCTAGCCAGAAAGTCACAAAATCTTTGGCAATTTCTTCACGTTCTACACATGTCATTGTCAGCTTAGTTGGCGAGGTATCTTGGTAAACTTCTTTGTCTTTATATTCGAGGACTTCAATCTCGTCCCCCGCTTGTATTAGGCCCTCGTTCTTCGCAACAAGGTTTTGCCCAAAGAATACCCCACCACGTTCATTTGCTCTAAATTGGCTTAAGGTATTGAGTGGCTCTTTGCTTTCTCTGAATGCACCTTTCTCAACATCAACGGTTGTTAGAATGCAACGTTCACACGGCTTTACGCTTTCGAACTCGACTTCACCTATGCGAATTCGCTTCCAGCTGTCTTCAATAAACGGCTCACTTCCACTCACTACTAGGTTAGTACGAAATTGGTCCATACTGTGCTGTTCTGGGCTACGACGGTTCAACTCATCTAACGAAGCCTCACTGATTACCAATACTGGATAGCCGTCTGCGAAGCTCACATTGTGTCCAAGCTTGTCACGAACACGCTGAGATTGCTCACCGGTATAAAGTAACTCAACACGTTGACCGAGCACTTCGCTGAACCAATCGTCCGCTTCATCGGTCGTTGTAAACGCTTCAAAAGTGTCTTTCCACACCGTGGCTGGCGCAGGCTGCATTTTGAAAGATGAGTAACTCAGTTTCAGAGGTGATAAATTAGGAGCGGTAAAGATCAATCCATCCGCTAGCAAGGTCGATGTCACTTTAACCATCTGAGGAAACTTACGAGCTGTGACCATACTGCCATCAGCCAACGCGACCATGAATCGTCTATCAAAAGCCAATCCTTGCTTCTCAACCCAAGAGGTAGAAAGTGAAATTCCTCCAACAGACTTAACTGGGTAGACATTAATTTGTGTGAGCTTAGCTGTCGACATTGCTGATCCTATTGTATTTTTTTATTGATGCGCCATGATAATGCATAATCCGACTCAAAGGGGAAACAGTTGAATAACAATTGGTTGTTTTTTCTTTCGAACACGGCCCTCTCCAATCAAAAACTAAAGAGACTTGTTATGAATGATACTAACCGCCTACTGATGATCATCTTGTGTGTAGTGATTCCACCTTTCGCTGTATTTGTCTCAAAAGGGTTTGGTAAAGACTTCATTATCAACCTTATCCTAACACTGATTTTCTTTGTTCCAGGCATGATCCACGCACTTTGGTTAACACTAAAATAACCAGTAAACTAAACGCTAATTTCCCGCTGTTTCAAAAATAGGATGAAATCAGAGGGGTTTTCCTCTATCATCCTGTCGCCTAAACGGAAGCGTTTGCTTTCACAGATTTCGCTTCAGTTTAGGCTCCAATCAGAAAACTATTCAATGGTGGGAGCCCTTAATGACAACACTTACGATCACTCGTCCTGACGACTGGCACGTTCACCTTCGCGATGGCGAAGTTCTTGTTGATACCGTACGCGACATCAGCCGTTACAACGGCCGAGCGCTAATCATGCCAAACACCGTCCCACCAGTTACCGATACTGAAATGGCTATTGCTTACCGTGATCGCATCATGGCTCAAAAACCAAGTGAGCAATTCCAACCTTTGATGGCGCTTTACCTCACCGATAACACATCACCTGACGAAATTCGCAAAGCTAAAGCTTCTGGCGCTGTTGTCGCAGCTAAGCTATACCCAGCTGGCGCGACTACAAACTCAGATTCAGGCGTAACGTCTGCCAAGAACATCTACCCAGTTCTTGAAGCAATGCAAGAAGTTGGGATGCTGCTCCTTGTTCACGGTGAAGTCACCACACACGATGTTGATATCTTTGACCGTGAGAAGGAGTTCTTAGATACCGTCCTGGCTCCAATCGTGAACGACTTCCCTGAGTTAAAAATCGTTCTTGAGCACATTACGACAGCCGATGCAGCAAACTTCGTGAAGAATGCGAACGAGAACGTTGCAGCTACTATCACGGCTCACCACTTACTCTATAACCGTAACCACATGTTGGTTGGTGGCATTAAACCTCACTTCTACTGCCTACCGATTTTGAAGCGTAACACGCACCAACAAGCGCTGATTGAAGCGGCAACAAGTGGCAGCAGCAAATTCTTCTTAGGTACTGACTCAGCTCCTCACGCGAAAGGCATGAAAGAAGCGGCATGTGGCTGCGCTGGTTCGTATACTGCACACGCAGCATTGGAGCTATACGCTGAAGTATTCGAGCAAGAAGGTAAGCTAGAAAACCTAGAAGCGTTCGCAAGTCACAATGGTCCTGACTTCTATGGTATCCCTCGCAACCAAGACACTGTGACGCTAACGAAAGAAAGCTGGGCAGTCCCTGAATCAATGCCTTTTGGTAGCGACATCGTGGTACCTATCCGTGGTGACGAGGCAATCGAGTGGACGGTTAAGTAACCTTTCTTCGAGTTAACCAATAATAAAAAAAGCCGCTGAATCAGCGGCTTTTTTATGCATTTACTTATGAACTCAATCACTGGATAGCGTTAGATTTTATCGAGCAATCTATCTACCCAAGTCAGTTCTCCGAAAGCAATAAAATCGTAGATAGAGAAAAAAACCGCGCAGATAATCGCAAGCTTTAATAAACGATAAACAATAAACATCGTGGATTCCTTGATAAAAAAAGCCGCATGCGCGGCCTTTCAAAATACTATGCACTCATATCATTTCTGTACGAGTGTCCAGGGTCTGTTGACCTTTCGTGGTTAAATTTCCCACAAAGTGCTGCAAAAATCAGCTCGAAAGATCAACAGACCCTATAAGCCTTAGTGGATTGGAGTATCCGTCTTTGCGTAGAACTTGCCGAAGTACTGTTCCATCACTTCTGGAGTCAGTTTACCTTCTGCTTCAAGCTTCTTAAGCTCTGCAACCACAGCTTTTTGCTCTTCAAGTGATGGAAGCTTAACTTCAGGCTCTTCAGTCATTTGCTGAGACATCGCTTCTAGTTCTTTTTCGAAATCACTCATTGTACTTACCTTCAAATAATAACTACGGCAAAGTTTACCTATTTTCACCGTTCGGATCTACATTCCAGCTCGTTGCCACCCATCCATTCAACTTGTAAAAAGTCCCCGAAAGCCTCATTTACAAAAACTAACTTTTCTAAACTAAAACCCTTGGAACAAAGCTCATAATCCCCATATCCTAATTAACTGATAGATAAGGCAATATGATTGAATAAAACCTAACCAAACGATTAGGTTTACAGCATTCTTTACGGAACTTTTTACCTTACTGACTCACTAATTGAAAAATTAGGAGATAAATACTCATGAATTCTTCAGCATTACAACAACTACAGCACTACCTACAAGGCCAAGTGATCGGTCAAGCCGACCTAGTAAAACAACTGCTTGTCGCTCTACTCGCTGATGGCCACATCTTAGTAGAAGGCCCTCCTGGGCTTGCAAAAACTCGTGCTGTGAAATCTTTGGCCGATTGTATTGAAGGGGATTTCCACCGCATTCAGTTTACTCCTGACCTACTTCCAGCTGATTTAACTGGTACCGATATATTCAGGCCGGAAACCGGTGAGTTTGTGTTCCAGTCTGGTCCAATTTTCAATTCACTGCTTTTGGCAGATGAAATCAACCGTGCTCCGGCGAAAGTTCAAGCTGCGATGCTCGAAGCCATGGCTGAAAAGCAGATCACAGCAGGTCGCAAGACTTACAAATTACCAGAGCTCTTTCTGGTAATGGCAACTCAAAACCCCATTGAGCAGGAAGGCACGTACCCGCTTCCAGAAGCGCAGCTCGACCGTTTCTTACTACACCTAGACGTGAATTACCCAGACGCTCAAAGCGAGTTGGAAATCCTTCGTCTCAACCGCGGTGAAGCGAAAGGTGAAACAAGTACAACACCACCAAAGCTGACTCAGACCGATATTTTTGCTGCCCGCCAAGAAGTGCTCAACATCCACATGGCTGAAAGTATTGAGCAATACATTATTCGCTTAGTGATGGCGACTCGCCAACCTAGTGAATACGACAGTACTCTAGCGCAATGGATTGAACTTGGTGTAAGCCCACGTGCGACTATTGCTCTAGACCGCTGTGCACGCGCTCACGCTTGGCTTGCAGGCCGTGACTTTGTCTCCCCTGAAGATGTTCAGGCCATGGCGTTTCCTGTGCTTCGTCACCGCCTCCTACTCAGCTATCAAGCGCAAGCAGAAGGTGTTCACCCGAATCAAGTGATCAATCAACTTCTGTCACTCGTGGGCAGTGCATGAATTGAGTAACAACATGGATTCAAAACTTCCACCAAGCACTGATGGCGTGACATTGTCACTCGATGAACTGTTGTTTTACAAACAACAAACTGTTCATTGGTTACCGCCAGCCAAAAGTTTATGGTCTCAAATGCTCGGACAGCACCAAAGTCGCAGGCTGGGTAGAGGCATGGATTTCGCTGAAGTACGCCAGTACCAAGCAGGAGATGATATCCGAAGCATTGACTGGCGAGTCACCGCGCGCACGGGTAAACCTCATACTAAATTGTTTACCGAAGAACGAGAAAAGCCAGTCGTTCTCTATATCGATTTGTCTTCCAGCATGTTCTTTGGGTCAAAGCTACTTTTGAAATCAGTTCAAATGGCCCATATGGCAAGCCTGATTAGTTGGCTATCCGTCGCTAATCAAGACCGAGTCGGTGCAGTCATAGACACTGGCAGCCAGTTACTGGACATTAAGCCAAGTGCTCGCAACAGCGGTCCGTTACAAATCATTCAACAGCTCGTCACTGAGCACAATAACCTTCTTAATCGAACCGCGGTAACAGAAGCAACCTCAATGGCGCCCGCTTTTGAAGCACTTAATCGGCTATGCCCGAAAGGAAGCGAAGTGATTTTGCTGAGTGATTTTGTTCGCTTTAGTGAAAGCAACCAAGCTCTATTGGCTCGCCTACGACAACACAACCTCGTTCGAGTCGTACATTTTTCAGACCCTTTGGAACAGGGAGTAACAAACTACCGAGGAATACAACAAGTCGCGGATAAAGAGAAAACGCAGTGGTTTGATTTTTCTTCTCGCGCAACAAGAAAACAGCTCGCTAATGCCTATATGAGTAAAGTGAAGGCCTTTCAGGAGATCTGCCAATCACACGGCATCACCTTTACCTCATTGGCAAGTGACCAACCATTATTACAACAATTATCTGGACAACATTAATGAAGGAATCATCAGACTCAACGCTACCTACTCTCGAATTACCATTGAAGGCATTGCATCTTCCAGACGCACCTTCTTGGTTCCCCCTTGCATGGGGATGGTGGGCATCTTTTGCGGCAATCATTGTGGCGATACTCGCTGTCGTATTGCTTATACGCTGGAACAAAAAGAAGCAGGCTCCGAAGAAGACCGCACTTCGCTTGCTGAAACCTTCACATACTGCAGTAAAACCGTCTGCAGCTATCGAGCTCGTACGTCAAGCTGCTTTGTGCTACTTCCCTAGGGAGCAAGTAGCACAACTTACCGGAAAAGAATGGTATGCATTTTTGGACTCTCAACTCACAGATCCTCTTTTCCAACCAAATGAACACCAATGGCAAGCAGCGCTTTACCAAAAAGACGCAGTCGAAAACCCTGAAGAACTGGTAGAGCACTGCTATCAGTGGGTAAATGACGCTTTGCCGCCGAAGAAAGGGAGAGCCAAGCTTGGCTAATTTTGCACTTGAATGGTGGTGGGTACTAGCTGTGCTTCCGCTGCCAATACTCATCTATTGGCGAGCGCCGGCAACGCGCCAAACCACGCCCATTCATTTGCCCTATTTGCCCCAAAGCGAAGGAAAAACCGCCCCTAAAAACTGGGCGGCCCGACTATTAGCTGCCCTAATTTGGGTATGCCTAGTCGTTGCCTCAGCAAGGCCAGTTTGGTATGGAGACCCCATTACCGCCCAACCTAAGCACCGCGATGTCATGTTGGTAGTGGATTTATCTTACTCGATGAAACAAGCCGACATGAAACAGGGTGATGAATACATCGATCGCCTGACAGCAGTAAAACAAGTGCTGTCAGAGTTTATCGACAAACGAGAAGGCGACCGCTTAGGGCTGGTTTTGTTTGCCGATCATGCCTATCTGCAAACACCACTCACCCTCGATAGGAACACCGTTGCCGATCAACTCAACCAAACGGTATTGCGCTTAATAGGAACCCAAACCGCCATTGGTGATGGCATCGGACTGGCCACCAAAACCTTTATTGACGGTGATGCTCCACAACGAGTCATGATTTTATTGAGTGACGGCAGCAATAACGCTGGTGTACTTGATCCAATCGAAGCAGCCAACATCGCCAAGAAATACGGTACAACCATTTATACCGTTGGCGTTGGAGCTGGCGAAATGATGGTAAAAGATTTCTTTATGACGCGAAAAGTGAATACGGCCGAAGATTTAGATGAACAAGCATTGACTAAAATCGCCGACATCACTGGCGGGCAGTATTTTCGAGCTCGCGACAGCCAGGACCTAGCCCAGATCTACGACACAATTAATCAGCTTGAACCGGTTAGCCAAGCAACACAAACCTGGCGTCCGCAAACCGAATGGTTCCCATATCCATTAGGGTCAGCATTGGTGCTGTCACTGGTACTGATCGTATTAAGGAGAAATCATGTCTGACTCCACTTTCGTCATGCCAACTTCTCTTGGTGAACTATTCCTAAACCCACAATGGCTGATTGCATTGATACCCCTAGCGTTACTGTTAGCCTGGGTGTTTTTCAGCGACAAATCGCAGCAACTTGTTGCTCCCCATTTAGCCAAAGCTATGGGGATTGATAACACAACACGCTCTAAATGGTTTGTATCTCTAACCACAGGTTCACTTGTCTTAGCGGTTATCGCTCTCGCGGGGCCAAGTTTTGAAAAGTCTGAACGACCGAATTTTGCAGCGGCCAATGGCCGAGTGTTAGTGGTTGATATGTCAATGTCGATGTATGCCAAAGATATTAAGCCAAATCGATTGACTCAAGCTCGGTACAAAGCACTCGATCTACTTCGCGGCTGGAATGAAGGTGTCACTGGGCTCATCGCCTACGCAGGGGACGCATACACAATCAGTCCAATGACCTCTGATAGCCACACTATCGAAACATTGGTTCCTAACCTCAAGCCCGAACTCATGCCCTACCCGGGTGCAAATGCGGCCAATGGTGTTGCGCTCGCGATAGAGATGATGACTAATGCTGGGCTTTCGTCCGGCCATATTGTCTTGCTCGCCGACGACTTAGATGATAACGAAACAACTGAAATTACATCGCTATTACAAGGTACAGATTGGAAACTTTCCATTTTGGGCGTGGGTACTCGTGCGGGTGCACCGATTGCACTGGAAGACGGCTCACTACTCAAAAGTGAATCAGGAAACACTGTGGTCGCAAAAACCAACTTTTCTAACATGAAAGATTTAGCAAACCGTGTTGATGGCTTCTTTACACCAATTCGCCGCACCAATGACGATGTGAGCAGTATTTTGAATCGCACACAAATCTCTGCACTCGATGACTCCGCAATTAAAGGCCAAAGCTCGAGTTCAGAGCGAGTTAACAACGGCTACTGGCTACTTCCTCTTCTGCTGATCCCAGCTGCGTTAATGTTCCGCAAAGGTGTTATCCTCAGCCTTATGCTGGTGTCGGTACCACTGCTTACAACACCTTCAGCAGAAGCGAGCCCTTTCCTCAATAGCAATCAAAGCGCAATGAAGAGCTTTGACCAGCAAGAGTATCAAAGTGCCAGTGACAAGTTTACCGATCCCGCATGGAAAGGCGCAGCTCAGTATCAAGCAGGTGACTTTAAAGGTGCGATCCAAACCCTCTCTCAGCTCGAAGGAAGTGACGTTCAATATAACCTTGCAAACGCATACGCACAGGATGGTCAATACGACAAAGCCATTGAGCTGTATGAACAACTGCTGGTAGCTAACCCAGATAATCAAGATGCCAAGAGTAACTTAGAGGTAGTTCGACAAGCTCAACAGCAACAGCAACAGCAACAGCAACAGCAACAGCAACAGCAACAGCAACAGCAACAGCAAAATTCTGACGGCGAGAATTCCGAAGAACAACAAGATTCTCAGCAACCATCTGAAAAAAAAGAGCAACAAGGCAATAGCGCTCAGGATCAATCTGGTGAAGATAGTCAATCTGGAGACAGCAAACAGACCCAAAACAGTGACGAAGCTGATCGCTCCTCACAAGAGAGGTCTCAGCCTAACTCAGTAGACAAAGACTCCGCTCAAACAAACCCACAGCCTAGCGATCCATCTAAAGAGTCAGCACAACAAGACTTGTCCGAACAAAACTCCCAGAGCAACCAGTCACAAACGGATGATTCCAACGAGCAAAATACTGTATCGCCAGAGCTCGCTCAAACATCACCGCAAAATAGTAGCGAAACACAAGATGGCCAGACCGCGTCATCAGCGATGGGAGATCAAGAATCCGTCGCACCAGAGATTAGACGCTTAGAACAAGTAGAAAGTGCTCGTGATCCAAGCCGGTTATTACAAGCACAGATGCTACTGCAGGCTAAACAGAAACAACCACCGCAGGATACAGGTAAAAAATGGTAACGATGAAATTACACAAAAGCCTAATGGCGGCTTTATTATGCGCGATGGCGTTATTTAGTGTATCCAGCCAGGCAGCAACCGCTTGGGCAACGGTGAGCAAAAACAAAGTCGCTAAAAACGAAGTGTTTCAGCTAAGAGTCGTGGTTGATGAAAAAGTATCCTCTAGCGACATCGATTTCAGCCAGTTAGAAGACGATTTTTTCATCAGCAGACCAAGCTTCGGAACATCCGTCAACATCATTAACGGTGAACGTAATGTGCGAAGCGAATGGAACATTTCACTTGCCGCTCTCAAGTTAGGGACGCACACCATTCCAAGCTTTTCGGTTTCTGGAACTGAGTCTCAGCCGATCAACATTACCGTCGTCATGGATCAAGATACGCCTGATGTCTCTGAATTGATCGAGCTACAAAATCACCTCGATAAAACGCAGCTTTACCCAAGCGAAAGTGCGATTTTGAAATCTCGCCTGATCATTAAGGCTGACCCTCGTCGATTACAAAACCCTAAGGTCGTACCACCTTTAATAAAAGGGATGACACTAACCGCGCAAGGTGAACCAAACCAGTACCAAAGCGTGTTAGATGGTGTTGAAGTGACCGTGCTTGACCAAACGTACCGAGTTACGGCACTAGAGTCAGGAACCTACACTCTAAATGCGCCAGCCTTCAATGGCGCTGTTGTGTATGGAAACAACCATACGGGCACTACTAAGCTGATTTCTGTCGATACCAAGCCAGAGCAGTTTGAAATCACAGTTGAACCCAAACCAAGTCAGTATCAAGGTTTCTGGTTACCGAGCTCTAAACTAACGCTATCTCAGGTTTGGAAAGATCAAGATGGCAATCAAATTGACCCTAGCACTCCATTTAACACCAGCGTTGGTGAATCACTGACAAGAGAGGTCTCACTGTCTATCGAGGGGCTAACATCCGAACAATTCCCGAATCTAGTCACTCACTATCCAGACAGCATTCGCTTGTACACAGAGAAGCCACACTTCTCTACCAATGATGATGGCCTAGTGACAATGACCATCAAGCAGGTGCTGATCCCGCAGCAAGCTGGTGAAGTTCAACTGGATAACCTCAGCGTTAATTGGTGGCACAGCCAAACTAAAACACCGAAAACAACCAGCATAACTGGGTTGGCATTAAACGTGGAACCAGGTGATGCGCTCAATGCCATTGCCCCAACCTCTACGCCGCCCACCCAGCAACCAGTCAAAATTGAAACGGTGACGGTAAAAGACAGTGGTGTTTGGCCTTATCTCACTGCCTTGTTTGCCGTGCTTTGGCTAGCCACACTAGTGTACTTTTTAAAACAACGTAAAGCGCCAAAACAGGAAGAACAGCGCGCTCCTTACCCTTCAGACGATAACCTCACAGCACTAAAAGAAGCGTTACTGCGCAAAGATGTTATTCAAGCTCAGCTTTACGGCCAACGTTGGTTACAGTCGCAGCAAAATTTAAGCTCAGAAGATAAAGCTGAATTCGAGAGCGCTTTAAGCCGTCTGGCCAGTACGTTTTCTACAACACCATCTGAAAACGACACTCAGACGTTGTTAACAATGCTCGAAGCACTAGAAAAACAAACTCGATTCAGCAAAGCCTCAAAAGAGCATCTCGCCAAACTATAACCACACTTCAGAGCCAAGGTAATACTATTTACCTTGGCTCTAATCTACATAAAAGTTACTACCATCAAGTTCTAATGTAGGAGTCACTGCTCTATACACAATTTTGAGCACAAATCTTGTCTATACTTCTATCGGTAACATAGATTACTCAATGCGCGATTAATCAGCATAAAAGCAAATAACACAACTCTTGAAACTAACGTCAGAAGCCTTAATTTAAAGGTGGTCTCACTATGGCGGATAACTTTCAGATTCAGCTCAAAACTGCACTCATCCTACCGTTTGTCTGTGTCTTCTTTGTAACGATGAGCATAATACTCTGGTTTCAACAAACCAGTTATGAGTCCATGCTTAGCAATATCAGTGAAAAACGCCTTAATGCTCTCACTCACGCCGTCGATTTAGAATTAGATCATTTCCTCAAAGAGCCGTTCAACGCCGGCTATGCACTAAGCCATGCAATCAGCTTTAACTCTTTGTATCAACCTAATGACATGCAGCGAATCGAGCAATATATGTTAGAAAGTGCTGAGGCCATATATAACAAAATAGAACACCTCGACGTAATCGCTTTTGGTAGCGAGGTCGGTGATTTTGTCGGCTTTCGGAAAGAGGCAAACAGTGGTCAAACGTTGATGCTACAAGACAGTCGTACTAACCAAAACTTAGTCATATACCGTGGTAAGTCGATCAGTCAGGACATACGTTCAACATTCGAAGGATATGATCCCCGAACAAGGCCTTGGTATGAACCTGTCGCAAAATCAAAATCTCCAAAGTGGTCTTCTATCTACGCGAATGTCGATGAACGCAAAGACGTGACGCTCTCTGCGTTGTCGCCAGTATACACACAACGAAAATTCAGCGGCGTGGTCGTTCTCGATATCAAAATCGACACATTCAACTCTTTTCTCGCTGAGCAGCAAAATCTCACCGATGCATTCATCTATATTTTCGACAGCAATCAACAACTCGTCGCGCACTCTATTCAGTCGTCAATATTCTCCGAAAGCAACCGCGCCAAGCTAAGCGAAAGCCCAAACGCGGTCATTCAAGGTGTGAGCAATAAGATAAATACTCCTAACAGCATGCTCGAAAACGCTCCTTTATCATTTGATATGGTATTGAACAACGAACGTTACTTTAACCACATAACACCATTTAACGACGAAAACGGGCTAAGTTGGTACATCGGTGTATCAATTTCCGAAAGTAATCTATTAGGAGCTCTTGCTGAAACACAGGAAAATAGCTTGTTTGCGGCACTCGCAGCAGGCGTTATCGGCCTACTGTTAGGATTCTACCTTTTACATCAAGTGGTGCTACCCATTATCTGGACGGCTAAAGCGGCCAATAATCTTGCAAAAGGCGACTGGGATTGTCCCCTACCTAAACGCGGAATCATTCGAGAAACGAACGTTTTACTGTATTCATTCCAAGAAATGGCGACACATTTACAAGCTTCGTTTAAAGCCCTCAGAGAACAAATTGTGTATGACAGTCTGACTAAGATTTACAGTCGACAGGGTTTTGCAGAGAAGTGTGACTCACTTGAACCCGCTCTTGGCTGCCTAATGATAATTGGCTTAGATAAGTTCCGCGAGGTCAATGACAATTTGGGACACTATCATGGTGACCAAATACTGAAGATCGTCGCAGCACGCCTTAAATCTTTGTTCGACGGTTCAAACCACTACATGGCAAGAGTGGGAGGAGATGAGTTTGCGTTGTTTCTCCATTGCGAGTGCAGTGAAGACGTCAATAGATTGAATGCAAACCGTATTCTTCAGTTGTTCGCTTCCCCCATTTCTACTGAGGGAGAACAAACTCTAGTTCATGCGTCGATCGGCATGGTAAACGTCAATGATCAAGAAAGTATGTCGATATGGTTAAGAAAAGGGAGTATTGCTCTAAGTCACGCTAAGTCAAGCCCCACCAAAATAAGCCAATACGAGTTGCAAATGGATCAAGCCTCGAGACAAAAGATGCAACTGGTTCCACGCATTAAAGATGCATTGGACAATAATGAGTTCGTCCCTTTCTATCAGCCACTTATTGACCTTAAAACCCATCAGTTTACTGGTGCCGAAGCGCTCGCTCGCTGGATAAGCCCTGAGCACGGGTTGATTTCACCGCTAGAGTTTATTTCAGTGGCTGAAGAATACGACCTAATAAACGATATTGGCTTGTGTATCCTCGAAAAGGCATGCTCTGACACCGTTAAAGGTATCGATGAAGGCAAGTTTCCTTCTAATTTTCAGCTTCATGTTAACTTATCTGTTAAGCAACTCGCGATGCCCGACTTTGTCCCAACGCTCGAAAGTGTCATACGTAAAACTCGAATGAATCCAGTGCAATTGTCGCTAGAGATCACCGAGTCGAAGTTGATTGACAGTGACCACGTTACCATTCGAAACATGCATGCAATTCGTAAACTTGGAATTGGCATTGCAATTGACGATTTCGGCACGGGCTACAGCTCACTGTCGTACATTCATACCTTGCCATTCAATTGTTTAAAGATCGATAGAGTCTTTATCGAGAGAATGAACGCAGATAACGCGAAACACTCTTTGGTGAAAACCATCATTGATATGTCGACCACACTCGGGTTTGAAATCATTGCAGAAGGGATAGAAACAGAGCAACAATCCCAAGCGCTTACCCGCCTTAATTGCCCGCTTGGTCAAGGGTTCTTATTTGGAAAACCAGTCCCCTACTCAGAGTGGAGCGATGTACCGCTCAACGCGAAACGGACCGCTAGCTGATTTCACGGTGCATTAGCTGAGTCTATCCACATTCCAGATGATTCCAACACAGCAACCAAGTAAAAAGGAGACCAACTGTCTCCTTTTTACTTTCCTAACGGCTGAGGTATTAGCTTTGTAGGGCCTCATCTTTTACTAAACCTACGCACTGGTTTCTGCCCTGATCTTTGGCTTTATACAGCGCTTTGTCGGCGTAACCATACAGTAAATCGAAGTTAAACTTGTCTGGCGACAACTCCATATAGGTATAACCTATAGACACCGTTAAATACTGACCTACCGGGCTTGTTTCATGGTTAATTCGTTCTACTTCAATACACTGACGAATGCACTCAGCAAGATCGGAGACTTCTTGTTCCGATTTATTCGCAACCAACAGCACAAACTCTTCACCACCGATACGACAAAATACTTCATGCTCCAGAGAGGTATGGTGCTTCAAGATATTACCAACTCGCATTAAAGCAATATCACCTTCTAAATGCCCATAGTGATTGTTGAACAAACCAAAGTGGTCGAGATCCAGCAAGATCAGTCCATAGGTCCCCTGTTGCTGGCTTCCCCCCATGCATTGCGACTCTAACAAATGTTCCAACATTCGGCGGTTACCCAAACGCGTCAGTGGGTCCATTTTGGCGAGTAGTTCAAGCTTTTCATTGGCCTCTTGAAGCTGCTTGGTACGGCTTTTTACTTCTCTTTCTAGATTTTCGTTCAACTCATGAATGGCCTCTTGAGCTCTAGTTTTCAATAAAACTTCAGTCACATTAGAGGCAAACATACGAATCACTTCGCGTAGCTGAGAAGTCAGTGGTGTTCTCTTTAACAAGTTATCAGCGGCAATAAAAGCAATGGGTTCACCGGTTGCACTGGTGAGCATGGTCATGGCTGTCCAGCCAAAACCCACAATATTGAAATCATGGTAAATCGGTACTGACTCTTCAAATACCACCTCATTTGGGTTAGCGCGTGCCATTGTCACGATAGAGCGGTCATGGGTTTCTGAGCTGTAATAGGACTCATCAACAATATTACCTTGGATATCCGTACCCCAAGTTCCTTTCATATAAGTACATTCGGGGTTGGTTAGGAAGACCGCTAAACGGTCGATACCTAGCCGGTTAATTGCAAACATCACCGCCGAACGACACACCTCTTTGGTGGTCATACAGCGAGACAGTTCCACCATACTAGCGTGTAGCATACGAACGTTTTGTTCTTGACGTTTACGGATATAAATTTGGGAGAGTTGCAGACCAAACGCTTCTAGCGCTTGTTTTTGATAAGGCGTTATTGGGTGACGGTTGATAAAGTTATCGACGCTGATCCAACCTATGGTTTCATTACCGTCACGAAGAATTAGCATACCGTTCCACCCCTGACCGACAACATTGCCTGCGGTGTACAAGGGAGCGTCTTCTGCGATAACCACACTCCTAGAGTCATCAAAAATGGCTTCTATATATTCCTCTTCTAATTGGTGTAAATCGTACTGAGTATGATGTTCGCTAATGGTTCGGCCTTGCTCATCGGTGCCGTAAGTACCACTGAAACAACGCTTTTTCATATCAAGTAACATGAATACGGCTCGGTCAAACTTGAGCTGTTCTCGCACCGCTTCAACCGCTTTTTTATATAGCTGATCAAGAGTTTCTGGATTAGCCATATCTGTCGCGATCTCTTGCACCAGTTTCATGTTATCAATGAAGTGCTCGCGCTGTTTGATTTCATCTAAGTATTTCGCTTCACGAATATCACGGTTTTTAAATTCGCGTGAGGCCTCTCGCTCTGCACGTACGCACTGCCAACGCGAAGCAATGAGCATTAAGAAATCTAAACGACCTGATTGCTCAAGCCGAGTAAAGGTGTCTCTGTCTGCAGCCTCTATGACTAAGAAAGTGCGCATATCGGGATGGTTATCCAGCATGAAGATAAAGGATTCACCACCCATTAAAGATAAGTAATCCCACTTGCAAGTATTAATAGCAAGTGGCAATACGCTATCGGAGGTATCAAACTGAGCAGCCCAGTTCCAAAACGTGTCTGGGTATTTAGCAATAGATGTGCATTCACCATGAGTGAAAAGTAGTTGCCCAGAAGAGTGCATGCTAGGACTGACAATCACACTCGCGGCTCGTGGAGAAAGCAGATCATCAATAGAAGCGAACATCAAATTAGCGAGATAACGAAGGTTTCTAGCTGAAGAGATCTGCTTTAAAAGAACGCGAGAGTACATGGTGCTGACCTAGCTGTTGGTATAATTTTTAATAAAAAATTAGTCAACATTTAATATGCAATCAACACAACACCCTAGCCACTGTTAACCCCGCCGCAAAACACCATTTTTAGTTCCTACATTCTTGAGACGAACGACATTTATTAGACCTTGTTTCCATAATTTTCATCAATTTGCACAATCTTTATACTTCTATAAATTCGCTAAAGCTCACCGTTTTGAGTCTTACCTTTGCCCATTAGAAGCGGCGTGACGTAAAATAGTAAGGAAAGCAGTACAAACCTATCGCGTGTTATGAAAGCTCTAATTGTCACCATTTTATGTCTATTTTCTATCAACAGCTTTGCGGCTGTGGACCTTGTTCAAATCGACAAGTCAAAACGAAGAATGTATTTAGTAAAAGACGAGCAAGTCATTCGCGAATTTCGTATCGCTTTGGGCGCAAATCCCAAAGGACACAAAGTACAGGAAGGCGATAACAAAACCCCAGAAGGTCGATACAAACTCGACTTTGTTATCGAAGACTCCGCATTTTACCGCTCTATCCATATAGACTACCCAAACCAAAACGACATCATCAAGGCCGAAGCATTAGGAGTCGCCCCTGGTGGGGACATCAAAATACATGGCATTAAAAACGATGACACTCGACGACCAGAGTTTATTCAAAGCTTTGACTGGACCAACGGTTGCATTGCAATCACTAACGAAGAAATGGATGAGTTTTTGGAGTTGGTTGAAATGGGAACACCGATTGAAATTGAGTGGTAAATCAGCCCATTTCGTTGTTTCTCTATACATTACGGCTCAGCCACATGACAGGATGCGAACTGAGCTGCAATAGTAATTACACCGATTTAATAAAGGTGCACCGTCAATCGTTCATTGCAATTAAACGGCGGTAGATTCTTTAAGAGTCAACATCCCTTCCGTTACGATGAAGTCAATGATGGTATCTAAGCCTTTACTCTCTTTTAAGTTGGTGAACACATAGGGTTTAGTAGGACGCATACGCTGTGTGTCTTGTTCCATTACCTCAAGCGACGCTCCAACATATGGTGCTAAATCGATCTTATTGATAACCAACAGATCAGATCGTGTGATACCCGGCCCGCCTTTACGTGGGATCTTCTCCCCTTCCGCCACGTCAATCACATAGATGGTGAGGTCGGCGAGTTCAGGGCTGAATGTCGCACTTAGGTTATCGCCACCACTCTCAACGAACACCACATCGAGATTCTTATGTAGCTTGGCAAGCTCTTCTACAGCAGCAAGGTTCATCGATGCATCTTCTCGTATCGCCGTGTGCGGACAGCCGCCCGTTTCTACACCGATGATGCGGTTAGGTTCCAGAGCTTCTGCTCGAGTGAGTATTTTGGCATCTTCTTGTGTGTAGATGTCATTAGTAACCACGGCAATGTTTAGCTTGTCGCGAATAGCCTTACATAACACTTCTAATAACGCTGTTTTACCAGACCCTACCGGGCCGCCAATACCAATTCGAAGTGGTTGTTTATAACTTTCCATTGTCTACTTCCTTAAATTTTCCCTACCCTTCGTTCGCGCCACCTGCTACGAACGAAATAGTCGTGTGTATTGTGTTTCGTGCAATGAACTGGCGAGGGCCATTGATGGTGAGAAGCTCCCTATCATCCAATCTTCTATCGAATGCGCTTTTTCAATCATTTTTGGAAACGTGTTGGTGATATTGATTAAGGCCAGCTGGCCATCGGTTTGCCCTAACGGGACCAACTTAACCCCTGCAGTCACCATGTTTTCAACCCAACTCCATAAGTAGCCTTGCTTGAGGCTTTCAAGATCAATCCCCCAGTATTGAGCCGCTATGCACATTCCCAACAGTTGGTTTGGATGACTATCAATAGACTCAGCCATTGATATATCGATCTCTAACTTTTTTAGTAAGGTGTTTAATGCCTGGCCTCGCTGCTTTTCTTCTGCTCGCAATTCACTGGTTTCACGGCTTGAGTACAAGTAGTTACACCAATGCTCGAGCTCATCGAGTTCGCCTGCTTCTAAAGCATGATAAAGGCGCTCTAAGATAGGTAGTTCCAATGTCGCAACACTCGAACTAACAACAGTATTGAGCCACTGCTCCATGCTGTTTCGGTCCTTTACCCACCCAGCTTCAACCGCGAATTCCAAGCCCTGTGAATAGGTGAAACTTCCAATCGGCAATGATGGGCTGATTAGTTGAAACAAACGATAAATAGCGACATTTTCCGTTGTGGTCATGTTAGTGCTCTCTTTCTTTTGAATCGAAAAGTCCGAGAGCCTATACGCCTAACAGCAATGCAGCGCTTGCTGACGCCACAGCGACTGACAACCATTTAGAGTAAACTGCACGACCGATAAAAGTCCCCATAGCCATTAATGCCATCGCGCTGATGCTCATACCGATTGTGAATTGAGTTAAGTTGCTCGCGGCTTCAACACCGTGCGCATAGCCATGGAAAAACAACATAGCAATGGAAGCGGCCAATACGCTGGTGACACGCTTGGTAGATGGCGAGAATACGTACCATAAACAGAGGCTTATCACGAATAGAGAAGCGATAATAGCTGGTTCAACAATCACCGAGAAGCCTAGTGTTTGGCCTGCAAAAAGCCCCACTACCAACGACGCCAATCCCGCTCCAATTAAGGTAGCTTTTATCTTAGTTGAGAACGACAATGCACCAATTAATAAGCCGAAAGCGATCAGCATGATAAGATGATCCATCCCTGTCACAGGGTGAGTTAAGCCAGACATGAATGAATGAGGGTCACTCACGGAATGGGAACCATGCCCTGGGTGAGCGAACGCCAATGTTGATGTTGTTAGAGAAGCGATAGTTAGTGACGCTGTTGTTAACTTGCGTAAGCCTGTAGCAGTTTTCAATTTCATCGCGAATTCCTTGCGTTAATTTGTGTCTCTTTTCTATGAGAAAGTGTTGTTATTGGAAAATGTTTCTAATGCGTACTCAGTACAGTGCGTGACCAGATTCAGCCGTACTCATTATTTAATGATGGTGATGATGACCACCAGAGCGACCACCATAGGCACCGCCTTCTGGCTCAAAAGGTTGCTTTTCTGTCGTCACTTTCGCTCCCAAGCCTTCAACCATTTCATCTAAAACATGGTCGTGTTGGTAGCGAACCCAGCCAGCTTCGACTTGCAGCGGAACGTGACGGTTACCAAGGTGGTACGCCACTCGAGTAAGCAAGTGGGAATCTTCGCAGTACACTGTGGAAACGGTTTCGGGAGCGGCTTTCACTTCTACGACTAAGCCGCATTCACTAGAGAGTTGTTCACCTCCACGCAAAATATGCCCTCGTGGTAGGAACAGCCCTGCATCTCGGCCATCATCAAGAGTCACTTTAAGGCGACTCTTGATTCGACTATCGATCGGTAGGCTTAGAAAGCCATCGGGAGCCGTGTTCGACTCCGCTTGAATTTGAGTAAGTTCAATCATGCTATTACCTCAATCTCCTTATGATATTTATAACGTTCAAAGTAGGTTCGCTAAAATAAGAACCCTCCGCCATTGGCAAAAATATGCCCTCAGCGAGTGCTAAAACAAAAAGTAACGCTGCGCCATTGGCAACTCTTCAGCTGGTTCGCACGTCAACAACTCACCATCAGCACGCACTTGATAAGTCTGCGAGTCCACCTCTATCTTTGGCATCCAGTCATTGAGCTTCATGTCAGCTTTGCTGATGTTTCTACAATTGCTCACCACACCAATCAGACTTTTTAACCCCAATTGCTTATCAATGTTCTGTGCTTTGGCTTCCTTAGAAACAAACAGCATCGATGTGTTCTGACATGCTTTACCATAGCTACCAAACATAGACCGGTAATGAACAGGCTGAGGGGTCGGAATAGAAGCGTTTGGGTCACCCATTGGCGCCATAGCGATCATGCCTCCTTTCAAGATCACACTCGGTTTCACACCAAAGAATGCTGGTTTCCACAACACCAAGTCTGCCAACTTGCCTTCTTCAATAGAGCCGATTTCATGCGCCATACCGTGCGTAATTGCTGGATTAATGGTGTATTTGGCGACATAACGCCTTAAGCGGAAATTATCGCTGTAGTCTGAATCCTCTTTTAGGCTCCCACGCTGCACTTTCATCTTGTGTGCAGTTTGCCAAGTACGAGTGACCACCTCACCAACCCGCCCCATTGCCTGAGAGTCCGAAGCGATCATCGAAAACGCACCTAAGTCATGAAGAATGTCTTCTGCGGCAATGGTTTCACGGCGAATACGAGACTCCGCAAAGGCAACATCCTCAGCAATCGATGGTGAAAGGTGATGACACACCATCAGCATATCTAAATGCTCATCGACCGTATTGACGGTGTAAGGTCGTGTTGGGTTAGTTGAAGACGGCAATACATTCGGCTCGCCTGCAGCGCGGATAATATCGGGAGCATGTCCCCCGCCCGCACCTTCAGTGTGATAGGTGTGAATCACGCGCTCTCCGATAGCGCCAAGGGTCGATTCAACAAAGCCCGACTCGTTCAAAGTATCGGTGTGAATCGCAACCTGTACGTCCATTTCATCTGCAACAGCCAAACAATTATCGATAGAAGCAGGCGTGGTTCCCCAGTCTTCATGCAGCTTTAGGCCCACTGCACCTGCGGCTACTTGTTCTCGCAGAGCCTCAGGTTGGCTCGCGTTGCCTTTTCCTAATAAACCAAAGTTCATTGGAAACTGGTCGAGAGATTCCAGCATACGGTGCATGTTCCAAGGCCCCGGTGTGCATGTCGTCGCGTTAGTACCCGTATTTGGCCCAGTGCCCCCACCTATCATAGTGGTTACGCCAGATGCCAAAGCTTCTTCAATCTGCTGTGGGCAAATAAAGTGGATATGTGAATCAATGCCACCAGCAGTGAGTATCGAACCTTCGCCAGCCAAAATTTCGGTGCCAGGGCCAATGACAATATCGACACCGGGCTGAACATCAGGGTTGCCTGCTTTACCCAATGCGTGAACGCGGCCATCTTTGATAGCGACGTCAGCTTTTACGATGCCCCAGTAGTCCAGCACGATAGCATTGGTGATCACCAAGTCTGGAGTTTCGGCACTTGGACGCTGACTTTGCCCTTGCCCATCACGGATTACCTTACCGCCACCAAACTTTACTTCGTCTCCATAGACGGTGTAATCCTTTTCAACTTCTAGCCATAAATCGGTGTCAGCGAGGCGCACACGGTCACCGATCGTTGGCCCAAACATTTCGGCATACGCCTGCTTGGATATCGTCGCCATGATCAATCCTTTGTCGTTTTAGTTATTTCTGTGAATGGGCTTAGAGCTTGCCCATCACTTTCCCTTGGAAGCCGTAGATCTCTAATTTTCCGGCATAACGCACCAATTCAACGCTACGCGACTGACCCGGCTCAAAGCGGGTTGCTGTCCCAGCAGGGATATTAAGTCGAAAGCCTTTGGTCGCCTCTCGGTCGAAGATAAGCGAAGGGTTTGCTTCATAGAAATGATAATGAGAGCCAATTTGTACCGGACGATCGCCAATGTTCTCGACCTTGACAGATGTCGTGTCTCGCCCTTCATTTAGAGTGATGTTACCCGCAGCGGTTTCAACCTGCCCGGGAACTAAGCCTGAATAATGTTTTGGGGAACCAGCCATACTACTCCCCCTTACACGATAGGTTCATGAACGGTCACCAACTTGGTGCCATCAGGGAAAGTTGCTTCAACTTGCACATCTGGGATCATGGAAGGGACTCCCTCCATGACGTCATCGACGGTAAGAAGTGTACGCCCAAAATCCATCAGTTCCGAAACGGTTTTACCTTCTCGAGCACCTTCTAAAATAGCACTGCTGATCAGCGCTATTGATTCTGGGTAGTTCAGTTTTAAGCCTTTTAGTTTGCGCTGTTGCGCCAGCATTCCTGCGCAAAAGATAAGGAGTTTATCTTTTTCTCTTGGTGTTAATTCCATTTAGCCGCCCGCTGTTAGTGTTGTTCTCTTAGTGCTCAAAAAATGGAGCACTAAGTGGGATTCAAACACAGCAAGCTTGAACGCATCTGACTAGAAAGGAGAGCGGCGCTTCTTGAAAACAAAGCTAAGTCGCCCAGATCCTCGGTAAATCAGGAGTGGTACCACACAAGTGAGAACGCGTAGCTTGCCAAACTTGTCCAAAGGCTTGAAGGATATCTTCACTCCAATTGCCCAATGCTCTTATTACAATCAATCCTTCTATTTGTGTAGCGCCCAATATTAATGCGGGCTCACTCGAATTTTTTGATGTAACTGCTTGCTGTTTAATAGATAAGAGCAAGCTCTGTACCAACTCTAAATCTTGCTGATGATCTGAGGTAATATAAAAGGTGCCCATCATTGAAAAGCCAAGTAAACCCATATCTATCAGTAAGTTATCGCCACCATGAAAATCAAACCCTTCCGTGAGTAGCCTTTGGTTATCTAGGTAGATTTCCGTTTTCCCCACTAAATGACCATGCTCAAATCCCTCATTCTGTGCAGGCCTTCCAAAACAGTGCATCTCCCACCCCCAAAACTGTGCACCTTTTTCTAGATGGATTTCAGTGTCTAAGCGAACGTGAGCATTCGGGAAAAAAATGTTCTCTTGGGGCATCCACTCTAAACGAGCCCCTTTCTTCACTCGAAGCGTTTGCTTCTGCTTGGCGTACTTGTTATTTGAACGATAGAACTTAGTTGCCCCTGGAGTGGTGATCAACGCATGAGCACTATTCTCAACGGTCGCTTCAATATTCAGAGTGTCACCACCTACGACTCCCCCAGGAGGATGGAGCAAGTAGGTATGACACGTCTTCCTATCAGGGTATAACGGACGTTGCACCGCCAGTGGGCCCGATTGCTGACGATGCTTTAATACTGTTCTATCACCACGGTCTGCAAAGGTGAGATTTAATTCGGCTTGCCAACCGTCCCGAATATCTTGTTCAATGATCTCATTCAGAGGCAATGATTCAGCTTGGGTCGTATCCCCTGCTTTACTCAAAGAATAAATAGTGTTCATACGGTTAAGTACTCCTTAATCAGAGACTCATCGAGCCTTTTCATTTCACCTTCCGCGACCTGACGACCTCGGTCGAGAATACAAAACCGATCGCCCACCTTTCTCGCAAAGGGCAACTTCTGCTCGACAAGCAACACCGTAAGCCCCATCTTTTCGTTGAGCATACGAATGATATCGCCAATTTCCTGTACGATATTGGGCTGAATCCCTTCTGTGGGTTCGTCCAAAATCAATAGTTTTGGATTGACCACCAAGGCACGACCAATGGCTAGCTGTTGTTGCTGACCACCAGATAAGTCACCTCCACGGCGATGCAGCATCTCTTTTAACACAGGGAATATCTCGAATATAAACTCTGGGATTTTACGGTCGCCTTTGTCTCTAATTGGCAACCCAACTTCCAAGTTTTCTTGAACAGTAAGCATCGGGAAAATCTGACGCCCTTGAGGAACATAGCCTATCCCTTGTCGTGGACGCTCCTCGGCATCAGATTTCAGCAGCGATTCACCAAATAAAGAGATATCACCACTTTCAACCTTAACGAGCCCCATGATGCATTGAAGTAACGTCGTTTTTCCTACACCATTTCGTCCCATTAACACCGTACATTTCCCTTGTGGGATCTGCATATTCAAATCCCACAAAGTATGGCTCTCACCGTAATACTGATTAACTGATTTAACCTCTAACATCCTATTCTCCGAGATAAACTTGTTTAACTTCAGGGTGAGCCTGCACTTGGTCCATGGTACCTTCTGCCAAGACGTGGCCTTGATGGAGCACGGTTACGTGGTTAGCAATTGAGCGAACAAAGTCCATATCATGCTCAACCACTACAACCGAGTGCTTGCCGACTAGCGAGTTGAGTAATTCAGAAGTACGATCCATTTCTTGGTGAGTCATACCCGCAACGGGTTCATCCACCAGTAGTAACTTAGGGTTTTGCATCAGCAACATGCCAATCTCTAGCCACTGCTTTTGCCCGTGAGAGAGGTTGCCTGCCATATTCGTGGCATTATCTTTTAGATGTATCAATTCAAGTACCGATGTGAGCTTGTCCTTTTGCTCACCAGACATAGCAGCAGTGAAGGTCGCCCATACAGAGCGATTGCCAGCCATAGCTAACTCTAGGTTCTGCCACACAGTTAAACATTCGATCACCGTCGGTTTCTGAAACTTTCTCCCGACACCTGCATTGGCAATTTCTGCTTCGTTCATCTTTAGTAGGTTGATGTTTGAGCCAAGCCACACATCACCTGTATCCGGCTTAGTTTTCCCAGTAATGATGTCCATCATGGTGGTTTTACCTGCGCCATTTGGACCAATGATGCAGCGCAGCTCGCCCTCTTCGATATACAAATTAAGATCGTTGATCGCTTGAAAGCCATCGAAACTCTTATTGACACCTTCCACGTACAACAACACGTTGTGACGGGTATCAATAGCAGGGTGAATATCCGGTTTGAGGTAGTCGAAGACTTCATCTCGACGAGTCAACGCTTGAACCGACTCCTTGATGCGATTAAATTGGGTCATGCGATCACCTCCTTGGATTTAGCCTGCCCACCTTTGCTTTGCGTCCCACTGTTCGAGTCCGATACTTTTCGTAGCTGCTGCCACTTTTCGCTAACAAAGCCAATGACTCCTTGTGGGAAGTACATGGTTGAAAGTACAAATAGGCCACCTAGTGCGAATAACCACACCTCTGGAAACTCAACCGTAAACCAGCTCTTGGCATAGTTGATGATCAATGCTCCAACAATGGCACCAAATAAAGTGGCGCGACCTCCTAAGGCAACCCAAACAACAATTTCAATCGAATTAAGTGGTGCAAACTCTCCAGGATTGATGATGCCGACTTGAGGTACATATAACGCCCCCGCAATGCCTGCGATAACTGCTGAGAGAACAAAAACCCACAACTTAATGCCATCAACGTCATAGCCCATAAAGCGAGTGCGAGATTCTGTGTCACGAATCGCCAGTGCCACTCGACCCAAACGACTTGTTACCACTATTCGACACACTACATAACTGAAAATCAAAGCGATGCCAGTACAAACGAACAGCCCAATTTTGACTACATCACTTTGTAGACTGAGACCGATGATATCTTTGAAATCCGTGAGCCCGTTATTGCCACCAAAGCCCATCTCGTTGCGGAAAAACGCCAACATCAAGGCGTAAGTTAGCGCTTGAGTCATGATTGAGAGGTACACCCCAGAGACTCGAGATCGGAAAGCAAGGTAACCAAACAGGTAAGCCAGCGCTCCTGGAACTAATACCACCATAATGCAAGCGAACCAGAACTGATCGAAACCGTTCCAAAACCATGGCAAAGCCGACCAATCAAGAAACACCATGAAATCAGGTAAGACAGGATCGCCATAGACCCCACGGTCACCAATTTGGCGCATCAGGTACATCCCCATGGCATAGCCACCAAGAGCAAAGAAAGCACCATGGCCAAGGCTCAATATGCCGAGGTAACCCCACACAAGATCGAGAGCGAGTGCCAACATAGCGTAGCTCAAATATTTGCCCATCAGTGAGATGGTAAAAGTCTCAACATGAAGCGGATGTCCACTTGGCAGCATGGTGTTAGCCAGTGGAACTAAAATCATGGCTGCAAGTATCACAAAGATGGTCAGTTGACCCCCTTTGTCACCACGCATCGCCGAAAGTACAAATGATTTTGACTGCATGATGTTGTCCTTAACCTTCAGCCGCACGGCCACGTTGTGGGAACAATCCACGTGGGCGTTTTTGAATAAACAGAATGATGAAAACCAGTACTAAGATTTTGGCGAGTACCGCACCAGCCCATGGTTCTAGGATCTTATTGAATAATCCAAGGCTTAATCCCGCTACTAGTGTGCCCCACAAGTTACCGACACCACCAAACACCACCACCATAAAAGAATCAATGATGTACGCTTGCCCCATATTGGGACCAACATTGGTTAATTGAGACAGCGCCACACCCGCTACACCAGCGACACCAGAACCCAGCCCGAACGTCATTGCATCAACACGTTCAGATCGAATCCCCATCGCACGAGCCATACCACGATTTTGAGACACAGCACGAACCTGTAACCCTAGCGGTGTCTTCTTGAGCACCATTAATAAGCCGATAAACACCAAACCACAGAAAAGAATGATGTATAAACGGTTGTAGGTCAGTGACAACATTGGGTTTAGTTGGAGTGCGCCCGACATCCATTCAGGTGTACTCACTGAACGGTTCAATGGAGAAAAGACTGAACGAACGGCTTGCTGCAAAATCAAGCTCACACCAAAGGTCGCAAGCAAGGTTTCAAGTGGGCGACCATAAAGATGGCGAATCACGCTTCGCTCAATCGCTATACCAACCAGACCAGATACAATAAACGCGGCTGGAATAGAGAGAATCAGTGCCAGTCCGATATGATTGGGCATCAAAAGTTGCAGCACATATGTGGTGTAAGCGCCAATCATAATCAGTTCACCATGCGCCATGTTGATAACGCCCATTACACCGAAGGTAATAGCCAAGCCAATGCCCGCCAATACCAACACAGATCCCAAGCTCAAACCGAAGAATACGGTTTCAACGCCCGAGTACAGCGCTTGGCTTTGCTGATAACCGTCTAGGGCGCGTTCCGCCGCAGCCAAGATCCTCGGGTCCTGCTCACGATTAAGCAGTTGGTTCAGTGTTTTTAGTACCACTGATTGTTTAAAATCCCCTACTCGTTCAATCGAAGACACGCGCTCTTCTGTACTTGCGCTAGTATCGAGCGCGCTATAGATAGCCAACGACAGATCCATAAGCTCTGATACCGAGCCTTCCGACTCGTTTTTCCTCAGTTCCGAAATTCGAGCGATAATGTCTGCATCTTTCGTCCCCAACAGATCGGACACCGCCTTATAACGCACATCTGAGTTGCTACTGCTTAACCCGATAGAAGCGATCTCACCACGTAAGATCCCGCGTAGTTTGTTGTTTACACGAACCTTTTTAAATAGCTTGGCATCTTCAATGTTGAGGATAGAGTCTCCCCAAACAGACTGAGCCGAGGTCGCTGTTTTAAAGCTTTGAATAAGATAGAGCTGCTTATACTGTTCGCTCTGTCTGTCATTGAAATAGTAGAGGTATCCATTTAACCATCCATCCAAGATGGCTTTAGCTACTTCTTCTGATTGCGTCTCAACCACCCAATCGATGGACAGTTCTTTATCCGATGTCTTCTTACCAACTAGCGCCTTGGTAAAGCTAGCCTCATCCGTTATACCAGCAAAAGCCAACTGGGCACTCACTGCTAAAATCAACAGTGCCTTAAACACGTTCAATACGTTCTTCATCCCTGCTTCCTTAGTCCACCTAGCTAGATATTGTTATTTTTGCTTGATGGATACGTGGATAATTATTGTTACTTGAAGCAATGAGCCTTCCATTAGTGGAACTCCTTCACTGGCACTTCCTCCTATACAGAAGGCTCCATGTGCTAACCAATCGCTCTAGTTACTACCGGAACATTTCTTGGTTTCAACGTTGAAAGCACCACATGAGAAAGGCTTCGACCAGCTCGAGAATAGCTTCGCAGACTCAGGTAGGTAACTAGACCATGCATCACCCGCGACAAGGCCTGTGGTTTCCCAAACGATATCGAATTGACCGTCGTCCTGAATCTCACCGATAAGAACAGGTTTAGTTATGTGGTGGTTAGGTAGCATGGTTGAGTAGCCACCAGAAAGGTTAGGCACCGACACGCCGATCAAAGCATCTTGTACCGCTTCTGCATCTGTCGTGCCCGCGTTAGTAACCGCTTGAGCCCACATATTGAAACCAACATAATGCGCTTCCATTGGATCGTTGGTTACGCGTTTTTCACTCTGGATAAACGACTGCCACGTTTCCACGAACTCTGCGTTAGCTTCAGTATCGACACTCATGAAGTAGTTCCACGCTGCTAAGTGGCCAACCAATGGTTCAGTATCCATGCCTGACAACTCTTCTTCACCAACAGAGAATGCGATAACTGGGATATCTTCAGATGAAATGCCTTGAGCACCGAGCTCTTTATAGAAAGGGACATTCGCATCGCCATTTACAGTAGACACCACAGCGGTTTTCTTGCCCGCAGCACCGAACTTTTTGATGTCAGACACGATTGATTGCCAGTCAGAATGACCAAATGGCGTGTAGCTGATCATGATGTCTTCTTCTGCGACACCTTTGTCTTTTAGGTAGGCTTCTAGGATTTTATTGGTTGTACGAGGGTAAACGTAATCGGTACCTGCTAGTACCCAACGTTCCACTTCCAACTCATCCATTAGGTATTCGACGGCAGGAATCGCCTGTTGATTGGGCGCAGCGCCTGTATAGAAAACGTTCTTAGACGATTCTTCACCTTCATATTGTACTGGGTAGAAAAGAATACTGTTCAGCTCTTCAAAGACTGGCAGCATCGACTTACGTGACACCGACGTCCAACCACCAAAAACGACATCAACCTTCTCTTTCTCGATAAGCTCGCGGGCTTTTTCAGCAAACAAAGGCCAGTTTGATGCAGGATCAACCACTACTGGCTCGAGTTTTTTGCCAAGCAAACCACCCTTTTTATTCTGCTCTTCAATGAGCATTAGCACGGTATCTTTTAGCGTTGTTTCGCTTATCGCCATTGTGCCGGATAGTGAATGTAAAACGCCCACCTTAATTGTTTCCTCTGCCGCAAACACCGTTGCAGAAGAAAGTGAAAGAGTTGTACATAGTGCAGTTAGCGATAAATTGAACACCTTGTTCATGTTGTTACTCCATAATTGTATTTTTGTTATCCAATTACAGAGTTACAAGAAGAATGCCAAATAAACGTACCGTGCAAAGTGGAAATAAGTAGCTGTTATTAAAGGATATTTATTTATCTGATCAATTTCGGTGCATTATGAGTCAATCATGTATGACGTAATGTGGTGCAGAAAATCTAATAATGAACCAGTATGAAACATGGGCGGTAAATGATATTGAACCTCGATATCCACTAAAGCTCAAAGCCAGCTGGCTACTTAGCTCAATTTTCAGCTGGAACCTGTCCTATGTTCTACTATTAAGTCATGTGCTATCAATGAGTTAATTATGGATCCAATAACACAGGGTTTACTGGGCGCCTCCTTGTCACAGTCGTTTAGCAACAAACAACACTTGGTGACTGCGGGCTCTATTGGACTACTTGCTGCAATGACGCCAGATCTGGATGTATTGATCCGTTCGCAAACCGACCCGTTGCTATTTCTCGAAGCACATCGGCAGTTTACTCATTCACTCTTTTTTATCCCTATCGGTAGTTTCCTTTGTGCGTTGGTATTGCACTATCTGCTGGCAAAAAAGCGAGGGTTTTCTTTTAAACAAAGTTGGCTGTATGCCGCCATAGGGTTTAGCACTCACGCGCTGCTAGATTCCTTCACTTCATACGGTACGCAGCTGTTTTGGCCGCTATCCAATCATCGATATGCATGGAACGCCGTGTCTGTCATCGATCCACTATTCACGCTCCCCATATTGATACTGCTAGGGCTGGCAATAATGAAGCGGACAGTGTTGTTTTCGCGTATTGCGTTTCTTTGGGCTGTAACCTACTTGATGCTAGGAGTCGTTCAAAGAGATAGAGCTGAAGCCGCTGGCTGGGAATTGGCGAAAGAAAGGCAACACAACCCAATTCAGCTAGAAGCTAAACCGAGCTTTGCTAACATTTTGGTGTGGAAAGTCGTTTACGAAACACACAACGCCTATGTCGTTGACGCCATTCGAGTCGGTTCATCTGTCAAAACATATCCCGGCGAGTCCATCACTAAGCTAAGCCTTAGCAGAGACTTCCCATGGCTTGTACCAGGCTCTCAACAAGCGAAAGACATTGAACGTTTTCGCAGATTTTCAAATGGGTATTTAGCGCAAGACCCCACCAACGAACTGCGCATTATCGATGTGCGATATTCTATGGTGCCAAACCAAATCAACCCATTATGGAGCATTGAACTCTCTCCATCGGCAACTATGGGTACACACGTCGAATACGCAGTGCATCGAGACAGTAGTTCCGAGTCCAGACAACTTTATTTAGACATGCTTTTGGATTTCTAGCGTGGAGTATCGGGAATGAAATGGCACTGGGCATCGAGTCGCGTGACCACAAATTCAGACAAAAAAACGCCCAAGATATCTTGGGCGCTTTTCGTCTCTTCCTATCGTGCTACTTTCGCAATGCGTTCAACTTAGCTTGCGCGATGCCATAGATGGTATCTATTGGGTAGCTGCCCTCTTCACTTGGTTCACCCGCTGGCTTACCGGTAAAGATCTCAATCGCCTCTGTGACATGGTCAATGGCCCAAATATGGAACTCACCTTTTTCGACCGCTTTCACCACATCAGGTCTTAGCATTAGATTATGCATGTTGGAGCGAGGAATGATCACACCTTGTTCGCTAGTGCGTCCTTTAATACCACACACATCGAAGAAACCTTCAATCTTCTCGTTTACGCCGCCAATGGGCTGAGACTCACCAAACTGGTTCATCGAGCCAGTAATGGCGATATCTTGGCGGTTGGCTTTCCTAGAGAATGCCGACACAACCGCACAGAATTCCGCCATGCTGGCACTGTCACCATCGACACCACCATAAGATTGCTCGAAGGTGATATTGGTGGTTAAAGGCACTCTCGCTGTCTTACCAAATACGGAAGACAAGTAAGCAGTTAAGATCATCACCCCTTTCGAGTGAATGCTGCCCCCCAGATCGACGCTACGTTCGATATCAATCACTTCACCATCACCGTACGACGTTGTTGCTGTAATACGGTTTGGCGCACCGAACATGTGATCGCTGGTACTCAGTACCGATAACGCGTTCACTTGCCCTACTGCTACTCCATCGGTATGGATCAGCGTAGTACCATTGATGAAGCTTTCCATCACGCTATCTTGCAGCCGGCTTACGCGCAGTTGCTGGTTACTTAACGCCTCTTCAACGTGGCCTGTACGAATCATATTAGAGTTCGCTTGGCGAGCGACATAGTTCGATTCACGCAACAGATTCGCAATGTGTGCAGAGTGAAGCGAAAGCTTACTTTGGTCGCCTGCCAGCCTAGAGCTGTGCTCGATGATCCTTGCAATGGCTTTGCGGTCACAATGCAGCATGTTGTTATCGTGAACAATGCTGGAAACAAAGCGTGCATAATGCAGCTCTGAATCTGGTGTGCGTTTCATTTCGTCTTCGAAATCTGCCGTCACACGGAACAACTCGCTAAATTCTGGATCGTAATGTTGGAGAAGTTGGTAGGTACGGTAATCACCGAACAAGATGATTTTCACATCCAGTGGAATTGGCTCAGGATCAAGAGACACAGCACCCGTTAACGTGACTTCTTTTTCCAATGAAGTGAAACTTAGCTGACGCGCTCTTAGCGCACGCTTTAACCCATCCCACACATAAGGTTGTTCTAGTACCTTTTGCGCATCCATCAGCAGTACACCACCGTTAGCTTTATGTAAGCTACCCGGGCGAATCAAAGAGAAATCGGTAAATACTGTACCTTTGAATGTTGCCGTTTCAATGTAACCAAACAATGAGTGATAGTTTGGATTCTCTTCCACCACAATTGGGAAGTCATCGTTTTTTCGGCTCACCAACACATTCACTTTGTATCGGCGAGGCAGTTTTTTATCCAGTGATGCCGTTGCAATCTCGCCTTGCTCTCCCGTTTCCTCTAGGAAGATGTCAGCATTTTCAACGATGTCTTTTTGAAGCTCAGTAAGGTAAGACTTAATATCTGGATAGTTGCTGTAATCAAGCTTGAGCTGCTTAATAAAATGGGTGATCACATCTAGGGTCACATCGTCGTTTAGCTTTTTGATTTTTTCGCTGTACGACTCTTCCCACTCAGTAAGCTGGCGAACCATCTCACGCAAGTCCACTTCAAGTGCATCGATAGTAGAGCCGAAATAGTCTTGCTCTTTTTTACTTAACGCCTCAAACGATTCTTCGGTATGCAGCTCTTCACCATCCATTGCGACAAATTGGTAATCGCCTTGCGTGGTCAACGTTAAACTAATACCGCGCTCTTTCGCGTCTTTACTGATTTTTTCTAACTCGACCTGCTGCTTGGCTGCCAATTGGTTTTTAAGCCTTTCTGCGCGCGAAATGTACATTTCGTTATCGAAGGCGAGCGGGATCGCATTAACCAACTTGGTGATCAGTTTATCGATATCTTGCTTAAGTTTTGCGCCCACACCGAATGGCAGCTTCAGCACTTTTGGCGTTCGAATGTCTTCGAAGTTCGCCACATAACACCAGTCAAACAATGAATCGACTTCATGCTGATGACGGTTTAAGTAGCGCAGTATCATGGTTCGTTTGCCTAGGCCATTTTGACCAATGGCATAGATGTTGTAGCCCTTTTCCTTGATGGACATAGCAAACTCGACCGCTTTTTGAGCGCGCTCTTGGCCGACTATCTCATCGATTGGAGCCAGTTCTTTGGTCGACTTGCACGGCAACATCTCTAATTCTGCAGTATTGTAGAGTTGCTCTGAATTCAATCTTTGAATCGCCATCACTACCTCCTAAACGTTTATTCTTCCTTTTTGTTTTACCAAGTGTAGATGGTTTATTTATACAATTTAGTGACTTACACCGAAATCATGGTTAAGTGAACAAATAACAATCAATTCACAAAAAAAACTTTCCAAATAGCACCCACCTCCATCATTAATGATAATTATTTGCAATTGAGCTTCATTTCGATTTAAATATTTAGCGAACGTACGGTGAGGGTAACGAGATGGACTTACAATATTGCTGGGCAAGTTATTTAAAAGCGGAACAATTGCTCGAACAAGGCCACTGGCCAGAAGCGCATCGCTTGTTTGAGGAGGTGCTTCAACACATGCCCACGCATATCCAGCAAGCGATGGAAGATGAAGAAACCAAACCGTGTCAATTTGTGTGCTTAGTGTCTGGCTTACGAGATGCTGCCGTGTCTCAGTCGGAAATCCTTAATAAGATGGGCCAACAACAGCAAGCTTTCGACACTCTCAATCAGAGTTATGGCTTGCTTCAGTTTGTCTCTATTGAGCAAACCCAACTGGTTCAAACAACCACCAGCATTTTGCATAAACACAGTGAAGACCTACTCAACCACATGGCCGCTTTCTGTTCGGCTCAACGCAATGCTCAGTGGATGCTAGAGCTCGAACATGTTCAAAAAGCCCATCACTATTTCACTACCCTAAAACACCATAATGACTTTATGACTCACGCGCCCGTGCTCAATTGATAAGGATGTACAATGACACAGCCCCCTATTCTTACTGTAAGTAACCTTTCGGTTAGCTTTACCACCAACGACGGCATCGTGGACGCCGTCAAGAACGTCAACTTCGAGCTTAGCAAAGGTGAAACCTTGGCTATCGTTGGTGAATCTGGCAGCGGAAAATCGGTCTCAAGCAGCGCCGTGATGCAACTACTGCTCAAAAATGCCCTTGTTCACGAGCAGTCGCGTATTCAATTTGAGAACCGAGACTTACTGACTAAAACAGAACAAGAAATGTGTGCTGTTCGAGGCGATCGCATTGGTATGATCTTCCAAGAGCCGATGACCTCTCTCAACCCATATCTTCGCGTTGGTATTCAAGTTGCGGAAGCGATGACTTGCCATCGTTCAGTCTCAGCTCAAGCGGCTAAAGCACGCGTTTTGGAACTATTTAATTTAGTTCACCTGCCTAATCCTGAGCAAGCCTACAGCAAATTCCCCCACGAGTTCTCTGGTGGTCAGCTACAGCGCATCATGATCGCAATGGCCCTGATTAACGAACCTGACATCTTGATTGCAGATGAGCCAACAACGGCGCTTGATGTCACTGTGCAAGCCGAAGTGCTCAACCTTATCAAAGAAATACAGGCCAAAATGGGCATGGCTATTTTGTTCATTACTCATGACCTAGGGGTAGTTAAGCATCTGGCGGATCGCGTATTGGTGATGTGTAAAGGCGATGTTGTTGAAGAAGGCATTACTCAGCAGCTGTTCCAAAATCCAAACCACGCCTACACAAAAATGCTGATTAACTCCGTTCCTAAGGGGCAAAAAGATCCTGTTGAAGCCTCCGCACCTGCTTTACTTAGCGCTGAAGATATTCGTGTTAAGTTCATGATTAAATCCCACTTCATACCTAGTAAATGTGAATACTTTGAAGCGGTTAAAGGCATTTCCTTACAACTCAAACAAGGTGAAACACTGGGGATTGTTGGCGAATCAGGATCTGGTAAATCCACGCTTGGCCGTGCACTGATTGGATTGTTGCCATCGACAGGCAAAGTCGAGTTTAAGGGCCAAGATGTAAGCCAATTGGACGACAAGCAACGTTTTGCTTTGAAGAAAGACATTCAAATGGTTTTCCAAGACCCTTATGGCTCCTTGTCCCCACGTATGACCGTTGGAGAAATCATCACTGAAGGCTTAACTGTCCATCAGCCTCAGCTCAGTAAAACGGAGCGACTGCAGCGTGCTCGTAAAGCACTTGAGGAAGTGCGCTTAGAGCCAAGTTCAATCAACCGTTACCCTCATGAGTTTTCTGGTGGTCAGCGTCAACGCATTGCAATCGCTAGAGCACTGATTCTTGAGCCCTCTTTTATCCTACTGGATGAGCCCACATCTGCGTTGGATCGTTCGGTTCAGCTCACTGTGATTGAACTTTTGAAAGAAATACAGAACAAACATAATATCGGCTTCCTTTTCATCAGCCACGATTTGAGCGTGGTAAAAGCGCTATCCGATAGAGTGTTAGTGATGCAAAAAGGTGTCGTAATGGAGGAAGGAACGGCAGATGAAATCTTCCATAATCCTAAGAGTGACTATACACGTAAGTTGATTGAGGCATCATTCGAACTCGATAGTGAAGAAGCCGCCTAAACAGTGGCAATAAATACAAACGTTTAAGAGTTGTACCTAAATTCAATATCTAGTCTACTCTTATAAAAGAATACCAAATCAGATGCATAACCTGCATTTGGTATATTCCGCCTAAAAGCGGATATAGCACCTAAAAATCGGTTTGGCCGCCGACCAAAAGAGCGCTGCATGGATGCGGCGCTTTTTCTTTTTGTTAGGGCCTGTTGATCTTTCGCACTGATTTTCGCCGCTCTTGTGGGAAATTTATACAAGGTAGAGGCTTTGATGTGTAGTTAGCCTGCATTAGAAGCCGATTACGCAGTAGAAATGGACCACAAAAACCTGCCCCAAGAGTCTGGCTACGCACCCCAAACTAAAAATAATGAGAAATAGCCAGATACCGAGTGCGGATATGCTCTATGAGCAATTTAACTTTGTTGGGTGGTTGCCTTGTAAACGGGTACACCGCATAGATGCCTAACTTTTTGCCGACGAGTTCGGGAAAAATATCAATAAGCTGGCCATTTCGTATATCGTGATACACCAAACACCTAGGTACATAAGCCACCCCGTACCCACCAAGCGCCGCTTTCCTTAGCGCTGTCGCATTATCGGTCGAGAACGAACCTGACACCCGCACAATGTAGTTCCCTTGTGAGCCTTTAAACTCCCATTCACTTGCACCTGTGGTTTGGTAGGCGTATTGGAGGCAGTTATGATTCACCAAATTCTGCGGCTCAATAGGTTTACCATGTTTAGCTATGTACGACGGAGAAGCACAAACCACCCATTGAGAATCAAGGATATGACGGGCGATTAGACTTGAATCTTCTAAATACCCGGTACGAATCACGAGATCAAACCCACCGTCCACCAAATCGACAAACTTGTTATCTAGTGACATATCGACACTCAGGCCTGGGTGCATATCGCAAAACTCGGCCACAGCATCAGCCAATATCAAATCACCCGATATGGTAGGCACCGACATTTTGATATGACCACTCACGTTTTCACCAAAGCCTGCAACTGAGTCCATAGCCTCCTGAGCGGCTAACTTCACAGTTTTCGCGCCGTGCAGTAGAGCCTTGCCCGCCTCAGTTAGCGTTAATTTACGCGTTGTTCGATATAATAGTTGAACGCCAATTTGTTCTTCTAAACGCGCAATGCGTTTACTAACTACCGAATTTGTAAGGTTATTTTGCTCTGCGGCCTTGCTAAAACTACCGAGTTCTATGACCTGTGAAAACAGGATTAAATCGTCTGCTCGCATCTTATTATGTCACTTTTGGAATTAATCATTTTCATTATTTCCCTATATCAGTAAAAAATAAAGGGTTAAATTCACCTCGCATTAACATTGCTAACAGAATTACAAACTCCAAGAGGCTTTGAAGAGCCCTGATTAATGAAAGTAAAGGACATACCAATGAGTGAAACATTACTTGCCCTCGTGGCCTTCTCACCGATAGTGGTGGCTGCCATTCTACTCGTGGGCCTTAATTGGCCGGCGAAACGCGCGATGCCTGTCGCATTCGGTCTCACTGTAGTGATTGCACTGTTTGCATGGGACATGAGTACCACACGAGTTTTGGCTTCCGTATTCCAAGGCCTAGGCATTACCGTCTCGGTACTATGGATCGTGTTTGGCGCTATCTTCCTGCTTAACACGCTAAAACATACCGGTGCTATTTCCACTATCCGCAATGGATTCACCAATATCTCCCCGGATCGACGCGTGCAAGCCATCAGCATCGCTTGGTGTTTTGGTTCATTCATTGAAGGTGCATCCGGTTTCGGTACACCAGCTGCCATTGCTGCACCACTATTGGTTGCTATCGGCTTCCCTGCTCTAGCTGCTGTTCTTATGGGTATGATGATCCAATCAACACCGGTATCTTTTGGTGCAGTCGGAACGCCTATCATTGTGGGTGTGAACAAAGGCCTCGATACCCACAATATTGGTGAAGCCCTGTTAGCGAACGGCTCAACCTGGGAAGCCTACTTACAGCAAATCACTTCAAGTGTTGCGTTAATTCATGCCAGCGTGGGGACTTTAATGCCAGTCTTAATGGCAATGATGCTCACCCGTTTCTTTGGCAGAAATAAGAGCTGGACAGAAGGCCTAGACATTCTTCCTTTTGCTATCTTTGCTGGCCTTGCGTTCACCATTCCATATGCGTTAACGGGTGTTTTCCTAGGCGCTGAGTTTCCATCTCTAATTGGTGGTTTAGTTGGCCTATCTATCGTTGTGTCTGCGGCTAAACGTGGTTTCTTAGTACCGAAAAGTACATGGGATTTTGAAGACGAGAAAAAATGGCCTGCTGAATGGCTGGGTTCACTAAAAATCGATCTAAAAGATTCTAGCGGTAAACCAATGAACCTAGTCTTAGCATGGTTCCCATACGTATTGCTTGCCGTGGTATTAGTTGCGAGTCGCGTAAGCGCTGACTTTAAAGCGATGCTCACAAGCGTCAGCGTGTCATTTAGCAATATCCTAGGTGAAGTGGGAGTTAGCGCTGCTATTCAGCCTCTCTACTTACCGGGTGGTATCTTAGTGTTCGTGGCCCTTGTTGCAGTAGCCCTGCAAGCACGCAGTGTCGCGCCGCTAGCAAAAGCGTTCGGCGAGTCGAGCAAAACCCTAATCGGCGCTGGTTTTGTACTTATCTTTACGATTCCAATGGTTCGCATCTTCATTAACTCTGGCGTGAACGGAGCCGATCTGGCCAGCATGCCTGTGACTACCGCCAACTTCGCGGCAGGCCTTGTCGGTGATGCTTTCCCTGCCCTAAGTGCAACTGTGGGTGCATTGGGTGCGTTTATCGCGGGTTCAAACACGGTATCGAACATGATGTTTAGCCAGTTCCAGTTTGAAGTTGCACAAACACTGACTATTTCCAGTGCTGTTGTTGTTGCTCTGCAAGCGGTAGGCGCAGCGGCCGGTAACATGATTGCGATTCACAACGTTGTCGCGGCGTCAGCAACGGTAGGCCTACTCGGCCGAGAAGGTGCCACATTGCGTAAAACCATCATCCCTACGATGTATTACCTACTCGTCACGGGAGCAATCGGCTTAATCGCCATCTATGGCCTTCAGATCACCGACGCGTTAATGAAATAAGCTTTCCCCTTTAGGTGCGAACTTCTTGAAGATATGACCAATATCGGCACTACATAGTGGTCAAATCGTGCTCTGTACTTACTCTTGAACATTAATAGATGTTCAACATCAGTAGATACCCGGCATTAGCTAACCGAGATATTCGCACCTATTTTTAACAAGCCTTCGTAGAAAGGCCACTAACACAATTAGGACTGAATTATGATCATCTCTGCTTCGACGGATTATCGAGCGGCTGCTAAGGCCAAGCTTCCACCGTTTTTGTTTCACTACATCGATGGCGGTTCATATGGAGAGCATACGCTGAGAAAGAACACTGAAGATCTGGCAGACATTGCCCTAAAACAGCGAGTGCTCAACAACATGGAAGATCTCAGCCTAGAAACAGAGATTTTTGGTGAACATTTCTCTATGCCAATCGCCTTAGCCCCTGTCGGTTTAACGGGTATGTATGCACGAAGAGGTGAAGTACAAGCCGCTAAAGCCGCAGCGAATAAAGGGCTGCCATTTACTATGTCGACCGTTTCCGTTTGCCCAATAGAAGAAGTTGCTCCCGCGATTGACCGCCCAATGTGGTTTCAGCTCTACGTCCTTAAAGACCGTGGTTTTATGAAGAATGTACTTGAGCGTGCCAAAGCGGCTGGCGTAACGACACTTGTATTTACCGTTGACATGCCTGTGCCTGGTGCACGCTACCGAGACATGCATTCTGGCATGAGTGGGCCAAATGCCGCAGCGAGACGCGTTTTTCAGGCGATGCGCCACCCAAGTTGGGCCTTTGATGTGGGTTTATTGGGTAAACCACACGATTTGGGCAACATCTCAACCTACCGAGGAGAGCCGACCAAATTAGAAGATTACATCGGATGGCTCGGAGCGAACTTTGACCCTTCAATTTGTTGGAAGGACTTAGAGTGGATTCGGGATTTTTGGGATGGCCCTATGGTAATCAAAGGCATTTTAGATGAGCAAGATGCCAAAGATGCAGTCACCTTTGGTGCAGATGGCATCGTGGTCTCAAATCATGGTGGCCGCCAGTTGGACGGGGTTCTTTCTACGGCAAAGGCCCTACCCACTATTGCAGATGCAGTAACCGGTGATCTCAAAATATTTGTCGATTCAGGTATTCGAACTGGTTTAGATGTGGTCAGAATGCTGGCTCTTGGCGCCGACTGTACGTTACTCGGGCGTTCATTTGTCTACGCCTTAGCAGCGCAAGGCCAATCTGGCGTTGAAAACCTTCTCGACCTGTATGAGAAAGAAATGCGAGTCGCCATGACGCTGACAGGTGCTAAAAGTATCAAAGACTTAGATAGAAACTCACTCGCCAATTTTTAAGTATTTTATAAAGGTGTCACAACAATTTAACTTTAGCTGTGACACCTTGTTCAGTACTGGACCAAATAAAATATACAAACCAGTCACTAGGGTCTGTTGATCTTTCGTGGTTAAGTTTTGTTCGAGATAAAATCGTTTTAGGCGAGGCGAAGACTGTGTCGCCTAGTCATTCTAAGCAAATAGTCTTCAACAAAGCATAAAACGATTTTAACCGAACCCTTCGGGCAGTCTTTGTGGTTCATTTCTACTGCGTTATCGGCTTCTCATGTAGGCTAGCTACACATCAAAGCCTCTGCCTTGTAGAAATTTCCCACAAAGTGCTGCAAAAAACATCTCGAAAGATCAACAGACCCTAGTACACAGTGAAAAACAGGTAGGAAGCCTCAATGTCGACACTCAACTCAGACACTCCAAATACAGACCAAACCTATCAACAGCTCGAGTCACTCTTTGCGGTCGAAATCGAGCCAAGCAGAATCATCACGCAACAGGCGAAACGGTTAGCTTATGGCACCGATGCGAGCTTTTACCGCTTGGTTCCTCGTATTGTGTTGCGTTTAAAAAGTCTCAACGAAGTGATTTATGCCATTCAGTGCTGCCGAGAAATGAACGTGCACTTTACGTTTCGTGCAGCGGGGACAAGTTTATCTGGCCAAGCCGTCTCTGATTCGGTTCTCATTACTCTCACCGACGATTGGCGTGGCCACAAAATTCTTGATGATGGTGAGAAAATTGTCCTACAGCCTGGCGTAATTGGCGCTGACGCCAATAAATACTTAGCACCATTTAAACGTAAAATCGGCCCAGATCCCGCTTCTATTAATACCTGTAAAATCGGTGGTATTGCGGCGAACAATGCCAGTGGTATGTGCTGTGGCACCGCGCAAAACTCCTATCGAACCGTCGACAGCATGAAGTTAGTGTTCAGCGATGGGACGTTTCTCGACACTTCAAGCAAAGACAGCATTGCAGCTTTTCATTCTACTCGCCCAGATATCATCGATGGGCTCACAGAACTAGTGAATGAAACCAAAGCAAATACAGCACTGAGCGAACGTATTCGACATAAGTACCGACTCAAGAACACGACAGGTTATGCACTCAACGCGTTAGTAGATTTTGATGACCCAATCGCAGTACTAGAGCACTTAATGATTGGTTCTGAAGGCACATTGGGCTTCATCGCCGAAGTCACCTATAACACCGTCATCGAGCATAATTTTAAAGCCTCTTCTCTGCTGGTGTTTGCCGATATTGAAGAAGCCAGCCGTGCAGTAACCACGCTATCGAGCACCCCTGTCGCTGCTGTTGAGCTTATGGATGGCCGCGCGCTTCGTTCCGTCGCCGATAAGCCAGGCATGCCCGAGTTTATTCAACAACTCGATTTAGAAGCCGCAGCCCTGTTGGTCGAAACCCATGCCAGCGAGCAAACCGAAATCAATGCTCAATGTTTGTCTATCATGGAGTCTCTTTCTGACTACACCATCATAGAATCAGTACCGTTTACACTCGACCCCAAAACAGTCGCGACCCTGTGGGGCATCCGTAAAGGTATGTTCCCTGCTGTTGGCGCCGTTCGCGAAGTCGGTACAACAGTCATCATTGAAGACGTGGCGTTTCCGGTCGAAAACCTCGCCAATGGCGTCCGTGACCTGCAAGCCTTGTTCGACAAATACCACTATAGCGAAGCCATCATTTTCGGCCATGCTCTGGAAGGCAACCTGCACTTTGTCTTCACTCAGGGGTTTGACTCACAACAAGAGATCAATCGTTATGGCAACTTTATGGATGACGTGGCCGACTTGGTTGCAGTGAAATATCAAGGTTCATTGAAAGCTGAGCATGGCACAGGGCGTAACATGGCGCCGTATGTCGAGCTTGAATGGGGCCAAGATGGCTATCAATTGATGCAAAAGATCAAAGCGCTCTTTGATCCACAAGGGCTTTTGAATCCGGGCGTTATCATCAATGACAACCCTCATTCACACATTGAAAACCTCAAGCCAATGCCGGCTGCAGATTCTATTGTAGATCGATGTATCGAATGTGGTTTCTGCGAACCCGTTTGCCCATCGCGCACGCTTACCCTGTCACCAAGGCAGAGAATTGTGTTGTATCGAGAGTTACAACGCAGACGCGTTGCGGGCGAAGATACATCGGCAAGTGAACTTGAAAAGGTCTTTGAATACCAAGGCATCGATACGTGCGCGGCAACAGGACTATGCGCTGAACGATGCCCTGTAGGGATCAATACAGGCGATCTCGTCAAACAGCTAAGAATCGCGAAATACCAGAAGTTTACGCCAATAGCCAAGTGGACCGCTGATCACTTTTCTACCACAACAACGCTTACCCGCGCTTCGCTGAAGGCCAACCGCATTGCAACCAAAGTGATTGGAGAATCGGGCGTATCCGGCATCACGAATGGGATTCGTAAACTCAGCAACAACAAAACGCCAGCGTGGCTTCCTGAAATGCCAAAAGCGAACACACATAGTGTTGAAAAAGCGATGGAGCTGTTAGTGCGCTCAGACAAGAAAGTGGTTTACGTCCCTTCTTGTGCTTCACGCACCATGGGTCAGCAATCCGATGCGCCCGATCAGCGTAGCCTAACCGAGGTCACGCTATCTTTGATTAAGAAAGCTGGGTTTGAAGTGATTATCCCTGAAAAGATCAACGACCAATGCTGTGGTATGCCTTACGACAGCAAAGGGATGAATGACATCGCGCACGATAAGGCGATGCAGCTAGAGGCAGCGCTGTGGAAAGCAAGCTACGAGGGAGAATACCCAATCCTTATGGACACCAGCCCTTGTGCCAAACGCAGTATTGAGCAATTCACCAAACCTCTTGAAGTGCTGGAGCCCACTGGATTTGTATCAAAATACTTAATGGATAGCCTTGCCATCACGCCTGCACAAGAAACCATCATGCTGCACGTTACCTGTAGTTCGCGCCGAATGGGGTTAGAGGGCGACATGCTCGCGCTAGCGAAAGCTTGTGCTTCAGATGTGATTGTTCCTGAGCACATCTCTTGTTGTGGCTGGGCGGGAGATAAAGGGTTCACTACCCCAGAGCTCAATGAAGCAGCCGTACACCCACTCAAAGAGCAAGTGCCAGCAGAGTGCAAACGCGGATTCAGTAACAGCCGCACCTGTGAAATTGGCTTATCTCACCACAGTGGTATTCCATATCAATCCATCCTCTACTTGGTCGATGAGGTTTCCTCTCCTATTTAACGAAGAGCCAAATTGCTAGAAAGTTACGATACGACAAAGCCGCTTGGTGGACACATCAAGCGGCTCTAGAGGCTAACTCGAAGTTGGACAAAAACGTGTCAGCGCCTTTCCTAAATTAGCATTTGACGGATAATCTTAGGTATTGCAAACACTTTTATCGATTGACCAAAGTTGCTCATCCACAACAGCCTTACTCTCTTGCTTTTACTTCAAAAAAATCAAGCTCAGATAGTTTCGCGTCGAGCCAAAAGAAATCATTACTAGCTGGATAGTCTAATCTTGCGTTTGCGAAAGCACACATTTTATCAAGAACCTTTCTCAGAGCCATAATAGACATTCCAGTGCCGTCAGCAATAATTGGGAACACATGCCAACTGTTGTGGTCAATTTGAATGGACACGGAATGATCGCTATCACCTTTGGCATTAATACCAAACGCTAGGCATGTATCTCTGAAGCTTTTATGAAGATGAATTACATGTTGCTTGTCCCTAGAGTCTTCAATGTGTTTTACCCAATTTTCAAAACTACCGTAAGCCATTTCTTGACCTTTGAGGAAAGAAACTAAGCCGCCTAGAGGACTTACGTTTTCCATTTCGCGATCAAAAACCATGTTGTAAGGGGAGTTTTTGGGAAACAACCAACGATACAACGCATCAGAATCAACTTCTATATCAAGAAACTCACTCTTAGTTACTCTGTCGCATAGCTCTGCGAACTGTTGTTTATGAAGATAATAATTACTAGCTGTGTTTTGGATTTGAGTCTCGATCAACTGCCTCTCAGACTGAATCATCTTACTTGCAGCTTTAATCAGTCCCAAAATTGGTACTAATGCAGCCAATGTTAGAAGAGGAACTTTCAACACCTCCCCGAAAAAGTAGTTCACTCCAGAAACACTAAGGTCAACTGGTTTAGAAAAGGCATCAACAAGCACGATTGATAGTAAGCAGAGGACTAGAGTTAATCCGATATAAAACATCAGAAGAAACATTTTTTCTAGCCTACTTTGCTTTAAGTCGAGAGCTTTTCTCTTCGCCTTATTATCCATATAAAATTACAATCCAATGAGTTATGGAGGTGATATCCAAACTATGTTGGTACTTTATATGGGTTAGATAAATTGCGTCAAACTAAGGGTGCTAAAGCGAGATGACTATCGATTTAAACACGTTTTGGGGCAAAAGTTGTTTAGAAAAATCTTCAAACCACTAAATCACATCATACCCTCTTCTAACGTAGTGGCACTTAATAAGAAAGATAAGAAAAAGGGCCAAACAGTCAGTGGCCCTTATTTAAAGATTAACGAAAGCTTGGGATAATCGCTGGTATCCCGGGTAGTAAGCCAACCAAGGCCATTACGCCTGTTAGCACAATAAACATTATCCCCGGCAGCACCCAACGGCTCATTTTACTCAGTTCACCGCTACGTTCTTTACAGCCAACTAAGCCCAAGTTATCTAACAGCATGGTGAGCGACCAACCAAATGCTGGGTTAACTAGCGCGGAAGAAAATACAACAATCGCAGCCGATTGGGTGGTTTTCCCTTCACGCGTCATTTCCATTCCAGCTTCTAGTAATGGCACAAACACACCAACAATGAGTGCAACACAAAGTACAGGTTGCCAAATAGCTAAATCCATTGGGTAGCCCCAAACTGCAGCAACGATGCAGAACAGTGCCGTTAGCAAAGCGCCAGCAGGAATCGGACGTTTAGCAATTGCGGCTGGCACGATGTAAGTCCCCCACGAAGACGTGAAGTTAGTACCACCAAGCAGAGAACCGAACGTTTGACGAATAGAAGCTGTAGTCATGGTGTCGTCTATGTTCATGTGCACTTTTTCAGTGCGCTCTGGATAGCTGATTTTCTGAAATACTTGATGCCCTAAGAAATCTGGCGACCACATCGCTACGGCTAAAATAGCAAATGGCAATACCACCATGAAGTGTTCAACTGTTGGTAGGCCTAGCATCCAGCCTGTATTTTCGCCCCACCAATACATAGGGTTCATATTGGGTAAACCAGGCTCGGTTTGGAAAGAGAAAGGAGCTCCCATAGCGAAAGCTAACGTACCACCCAGCAAGCAACTAAGAGGCACGGCTAGCCAACGCTTACGAAAATGTTCCAATAAGGCATACAAAATAATGGTGCAGAAGATCACAACGAACGCTATATGGCTCATCCCGATTCCCTCGGCCCAAGCGAATAGCTTTTTAACTTGAGAAACAGTTCCAACAAAACCAAGGTAAAGCAACAAACCGCCACACACGCCTTTACTGGTGAGGTTGGCCAACATACTGCCCCCTTTACTGATGGCTAAAAGCAATCCAAAAGCACCAATCTGCAAACCAAAGGCCATAGGATGGCCGCCTGCGGCAACCACGATAGGAATTAATGGGATAAGCGGGCCGTGTGTACCTGCGAGGTTAGCGGTTGGCAGTAAAAAGCCAGAGAAAAGAATAATGAAAACAGAGGCGATGAGTAGCTCATAACGGACGTTTTCTAAGATGAAGCCTTCGCCTAATCCGAGAGCGCCGGCAAAAGTGGCTGCAATGGCCCCCACCATAACAACCTTACCAATAGTCGCCGCCATCGCTGGGATGGTGTCTTCTACCTCAAATCGATAATCTTTGAACGGCAAATTAGGACGCCAACGTTTAGGCGCCATGATTTGTAATTCGTGCTCAAGGTACTGTTCCCGTGAGTCAAATTCTGAGCTTGGTTTATGCTGTTGCTCGTAGGTGAGTTCATCCTCAAAGGCTTGAGGCTTATCTGTTTGTATTTGTGCGGAGTCTAAAGTACTGCTCATATTGATTCCTTTCATTCACACTCTAAGGTGCGTTTTCCAACCAACGTTACCTACTCACTAAGCGAGTCGTTGTCGGTATGTTTTCTTCTACAACGAACTCGAAGACTGTTTTTATCAAACGTTGAAATTCAGTTGCTAGTACCTTATATCAAACGAAAAAACACTAATAGCCTCAGACAGTTAGACATTAGTCGTAGAGTGCAGCTACCAATATAAGCTTTGTTGTGGAATTCAATGGAACTGATTTAGGAACCTACGCTGTGAGAGTTGCGCTCTTTCGCTAGCTATTTTTACCTGCTCAATTATTGCACTTTTGTTAGAGCAAATTTAAAACTCATCCAAGTGCTCAATGCCGCTTGTCAGCAACATGTTTTTGTTACCAAGCGAACCGATTTGTTACAGTTTTCCTTGGTGATAACCAACAGTTATAACCGAGATAAGTGGAACTCAAAAAAACGTCGTTCAATAATAGCTCCGTTGAATTAGCAAGGCTTCTTTGCTTACTACTAACCATTTCGGAGTTCACTATGAAACTTTTTACTAAATCTTCTCTCGTTGCTGCTCTGTCTCTACCGCTATTGGCAGGGTGTGTAACTCCAGGTGAAGACGATCCGAATGCCCTAACTAAGCAAGGAGCTGCTGGTGGCGCACTACTGGGCCTAACACTTGGGGCATTAACTGGCGATGCAGAGCTAGCAATGAAAGGCGCTGTTGCTGGTGGTGTTGCTGGCGGTGTTGCTGGCGCTGGTGCCGATATTCAGAACAATCGCGAAAACATGCGTGGCTCCAGCCGCGACGAAGCAATCGCGAACATTGGTAACAACAACCAAAACGCCGCTACGAACCAAAAACAAACTTGGGACGAACTAAACAACTTTGTGGGTGAATGGAATGTATCTATTCGCAGCCACTCTGGTGACTTGAAAGACGCGCACCCTATTTCAGGTGAAGGTAAACTGGCAACAACTAGCCAAGCGAATGTCGACCTGTCTAATGACCAAGGCGTAAACATTTCGGCGCAGTTCTCTTACTCACAAGACCAAGGCTACCAGTTAGATTTGGTTAACAACGCGAAAGACGTAAAAGTTAACTTTGCAGGTGAATTTCAGCCGCAAGCTAATCGTTACCAGTTCTACCCAACCAACATCAATGATGTGATTTACCAAGATATCCCAAGCGCGGATATTCGTGTAGAACTAGGCTTTGCGGGCAGCAATGTTTGGATCATCGACACTTACGCGTACATCGATGGCGCAGAGAAAAAGCTACAGACTTTCCGCTTCAACCGCGCAGGTTAACCTTCGCAACTCTGATATCGAAAGCCAGCTACACGCTGGCTTTTTTTGTCTCAAGACGAAAGCAATTCCATGCTTGTTCACCCAAAGCGTGACAAAATATCCATCAAGATTTGCTTACATTTCGACTCGATAATTTGCTGAAAGTTAACCACTATTTGTGATCAATTAACTTTCCCCGCCTAGCGTTTATGTCATTATAGATTGAGTAATTCTGGTCGTTAGAGGTGTGAATGAAAGTAATAATTTTGCATGGTCTGTATATGCATGGCATGGTCATGCAGCCCCTTAGCCAAAAGCTGCAAAAGCTCGGTTATGACAGCGCTGTGATCAGCTACAACACACTCTCTATCAACGAAGAAACGGTTTTCAATCAAATCGACCACGCACTTGCCCCTAATACGCCAAACATCCTTGTGGGACACAGCCTCGGTGGCTTGATGATCAAACACTACCTCGCTGCAAGACCAAACAATTCAAACCGCATTTCCCACGTTGTCGCGATAGGCTCACCGCTTAGAGGAGCTTCTATTGCAATGAAAATTCAAGATATGGGCTTTGGTGCCCTACTGGGTAACTCCCCTCACTATGGGCTAGATGAACATGACGACGTTTGGCTGTTTCCTCAAAAACTCGGTAGCATTGCCGGCACCACACCTGTCGGTTTACGCCCACTATTGATGGGTAACGGCCATATGTCAGACGGTACCGTCACTGTGGAAGAAACGAAAATCGAAGGCATGACCGATCACATTGAAATTCGTGGTAGCCACACCGCCATGATTTACACTAACTACGTGCCAAATCAGATTGATCATTTTATTCGCTTTGGGCGGTTTAAGCACCGCCAAACCACCACCGTCTGATGAGCGCCTCTCACCTGCGTAAGATCTCTTAGGCAGTTTCGCTCTCTTCACACTTGCAACTCAATAAAGTCAGGAGTATAGTTAATCGCAATTCGACGATTAACTATGAGTACAGCATGACATCTCAATGTAGTATCGCCAATCAGCAGGCATTTACGTCCAGTGAGCAAGACATAGCGAATGAACAAGAATTCGCGCAATTAGCCAAGGCGCTATCGCATCCGGCTCGAGTCAGAATTCTTAAAATACTGATCACTTTGGACAACTTAGGTGGCTGCTTGAACAGTGATTTAGTTTCTGAACTAGGGTTAGCCCAGTCGACTGTTTCTGAACATTTAAGAATTTTGAAACAAGCGGGCTTTATTATTGCAGAGCCTAATCCGCCAAAAGTCTGTTATCGAGTTGCTCGCGACAAGATAGAACAATTTCAAAGTTTGTTTGTATCGATTCTCGACTAACTCCGTTTTAAACAAATTTTCTAGCTGGATGAATAATGGGTATCCAGCTTTTTTAAACTTAAACCAATCGTCTTTCGACGATAAACGAAGAGCGCAAATATTATGGCGACTAATAACCATCCGTCTTCAAATAGCAAACCGTCTTCACAACAAGATGTGTCCACCAGCACCTCAGACAAAATGAGCTTTCTTGATCGATACTTGACCCTATGGATCTTTGTCGCGATGGCAATCGGTGTTGGGATTGGTGCGGCTTATCCAGAAATTACCGAGTTGAATGAAGCCGTGTCTGTGGGCAGCACTAACATCCCGCTGGCCATTGGCTTGATCCTAATGATGTACCCGCCATTGGCTAAAGTAGACTACAGCCTTTTGGGTAAGGTCACTCAAGACAAGCAAGCTATCGCGCTATCACTTGTGATGAACTGGATTGTAGGCCCTATCCTAATGTTTGTTTTAGCACTGACATTTCTTGGCGATCACCCAGGTTACATGGCGGGCATTATCTTAATTGGATTAGCACGTTGTATTGCGATGGTTCTGGTGTGGAATGACATCGGTGGCGGTAATAAAGAGTACGGCGCTGCGTTGGTTGCACTCAATAGTGCATTTCAGATTGTCACCTACAGCTTCATGGCTTGGTTGTTCATCACAGTATTGCCCCCACTGTTTGGTTACCAAGGCTTCGCAGTTGATATTTCAATCGCCGATATTGCAGAGAGTGTATTCATCTATTTAGGCATTCCATTCTTAGCGGGCTTCCTGAGCCGCAAGATCCTCGTCGCTAAGAAAGGTGAGCAGTGGTACAACGAAGTCTTTATCCCGCGCGTGTCACCAATCACTTTGATCGCCCTACTCGCCACCATCGTTTTGATGTTCAGCTTGAAAGGTGAAATGATCTTAGAGTTGCCAATGGATGTGGTTCGCGTAGCGATTCCACTGGCTATTTACTTCGTGTTGATGTTCCTCGTTAGCTTCTTCGTTGGTAAGAAAATGGGGATTCCTTACGACAAAAATGCCTCCATCGCCTACACCGCGACAGGCAATAACTTCGAGCTAGCGATTGCGGTTTCGATTGCTGTATTTGGTATCAATTCAGACCAAGCCTTTGCCGGGGTAATTGGCCCTCTAATCGAAGTACCTGTACTCATCGCCTTAGTCAACGTGTCGCTCAAAATGAAACAGAAGTATTTTGTTCCAGCAACAAACTAGTTGAGTGAAGAGCCTCCTATACGGAGGCTCATTGTTTTAGAAGACAAAGGCGATAAGAGATAAATGTTATAGGGAGTAAAACTCGTAGTTTTCATCTTTCGTTGAGTGCTGGCAGAATGTCACCGTTTCAATAATTTCCGCCAGTGGCATCGGCTTGAAGAAATAGAAACCTTGCAAACAATGAATGCCTTGCTGCGCCATGAAATCCACTTCTTCTTCACATTCCACGCCCTCAACCACCACTTGCGCACCTGTGAGTCGAACAAGCTTACTCGTCAGCCGGAACATCTCTCTTCCGTTGCGATTCTTTAAATTCTGCACCAATAAGCGATCAATTTTCACCTTATCGAATTCGAATTTAGTCAGGTAACCAATTGAAGAGTAGCCTGCTCCAAAGTCATCCAACGCGATAGAAATGCCAAGTGTTCTCAGTTCTTTTAACACTTCCCATGTTATTTGTTCATCTTGGATCAGTAAGTCTTCAGTAATTTCAAACTCGACCTGATTAAAGTTTAGTTCACTTCGCTTGATCAAATCCACCACTCGCTCAGTAAACTCCGATACCAAAAAAGTTTCCGGCGAAATATTTATCGACACCCTAAAGTTCGGGTTGTCCGAGAAGATAGAAACCTCAATAAGGGCGGTTTCGATTACCCATAGATCCAGATCGCTCATCAGCCCGAGTTTGGCAAAGCTGCGCAAGAAATACGGTGAAGAGATGACGCCCGTTTTAGAACGGTGCCTCAGTAGCACTTCCATGCCATTTACACAGCCATGGCTCGTGTCGAATTGAGGCTGGTAGTAAAGCTCAAAGTCCCCTTCACGCATCAGGTCGCTGATCTCTTTTTTTGCTGCAAAACTGCCGTTTAGCGCAGGAAAGAAGCCTTTTTTATCCAACGAAGTGCCTAGTACTGGCAGTGACATGCACTCTTCAAACACCGGCTTAGACGTTATCTTCAATCGGTTAGATGTGCGATTGACCAAACGACATAACGGATAATACAAAGGCGTTACCAATAGAATAATGGCGATCTCGAATGCAAAGTCGATATACGAATATTGCATGTACACTTCGCCGCTCAGTACCGACAAAGTTACCCACCCCATCAGCTCTGAAATCACAAATGAAGCCAGAATAATAATCACGCGAGCGCTACGGTCGACCGATGCAAGATAAAGCGAGAAATAGATCACCAGTAACACTGGGAACAATTGCCATATCAGTACGCTAACAGACAGTAAAGTTTCTGCGCTTTTGGGCGTACCAACAAGTTGTAGAAGCAAACTGATGAGAATGCTCCCTAGAGACAAAACAAAGATAGGTAACAGCATAACAGTTGCGTTAATGATGCCACTTAGGTACGCGTTACCTGTAAAAACTAAACGAGATTTATAGCTAGTTGGAGGGTTCATTGTTTTCATTTAATGCCCGATGACGTGTCGCATCCGTGCTCTTTGGTGTTTGCTCTCCCTATCCACCGTAAGTTGCTTCACTTGCACCACATGTAATTTAAGCCTTATTGAGTGGCATTTAATCAAGCTAAGCAATTGGGCGCACATTAGCCGCGAATTCACTTTGCGTCTATCAAATTAAATTTGTCGTTAAGATGAATATCGATAGTGAAAAACAAGACTATTCCGACACAAAAAAAGGAGCGAATGCCCCTTTAATCTATTGAATTTGTTCGGGAAATACCTCGTGGTATTTTTCCATGAAATCTTTTCGGATCTCTTGTTCCAAATGTGAGGCTTTTTCAGTCGGACAGAAAATCATGTAATGGACGATTTGCTCTCCGGTTGGTGCACTGCCTATTTCAATATGCGGCTCAGAACCCGGCAAATCGACCCCTGCATGCTTTTCAATCACACTGTTGTAACGCCTTGCGACTTCAATAAAGTCTTCACAATGATGCTCAATTTTTTCTGTGAGCTCAGGAAGCAGTGGGTACAGGTTAACGAAGTCTTTCACGACAATAGAGAAGTTATGGTAGACATAACGTTTCATGAAGTTGAGATTCTTCACCGGATACGTGAAAAACATACTATTCGGCAGTGTCGCGGTTTTACCAGTGTAGTGATACTGACCATGTGACAAGTCGATTTCTTGGATCACCGTTGCCATTAGGTTGTGTTCAATTACTTCACCACTCAGCTTACCGACTTCAATCCAATCACCAATGCGGAATGAGCGTGAACTCGCGCGCTGAATAGAGCCTGTAAAACATAGGATGATTTCTTTCGATGCCACGACTATCGCAACCGCAATCGCCGTAACAGAAAGCGCAAACTCGTTGATCTCGGATTGCCACAACATAAACAGCAATACGACAATAATCGTAAAGGTTCCGTTCTTAGTTCGTGACATCCATTTACGCTGGTCTTCTGATAAGAAGGCCTCTTCTCCACGAATTTTAGACAGCACAATCCGCTTAACCAAAGAGATCAACATGATGATCAGCAAGGTAAAAATCAATTTGTGAGTGAGAAGAAAATCAACAGCTAAATACACTTTCTCCATGCTCTACTCCCTTTATACAAAAAGGGGCATTAAGCCCCTTAGTTTCCAACTTGTTACTGTGGAGAAGGGAGTTCTGGTAACTCTCCTTCTTTGAATATCACCACCGCCCGCCTATTGAGTGCGTTTGCATCCAAGGTTTGCTCTTGAGTGATGGGATTCAATTCACCGAATGATTTAACTTCCCACACAAACTGAGCTGGGTCTAGTTTGGTTTGTAAATATTGCAACACAGATTGCGCTCTCTGCTTTGCAAGGTTTTCATTGTAACTTATTGAACCTTGGTAATCGGTATGACCAGCAATTAAAATCCGGCCATTTAAGCCAACCAAATTATCGGCAAACTCATCTAACGACGTTTTATCTAGATCCGTCACTTGCGACTTATCAAAGCCAAAGTGAGGCGTCATAGCAACAAACACCTTTCGTTTTGGCTCGGGCGGTGCACAAAATGCGTTCTCTTCTTCTGTCTGAGTTTGCTCAAACACAATGTAGGCTCGGCGGTTTTCAGCGTTTGCGGCAAGTGTGGTGCCTTCGGCAATCGGCTTCGATTCGCCATAGTGCTTTAATTCCCAGTCATAGCGAGACGCATCCAATCTCGACTGCATATAAGCTTGAACGGCTTGTGCCCGACGCAGAGAAAGCTTCTGGTTATAATCAGAAGCGCCTTGATAATCAGTGTGGCCGACTATCGCAATTTGGCCATGTAGCTTCTTAATACTATCAATAAGCTGGTCGATAGCCGCGTGGTCTTGCTGTTTGAGCTCTGATTTGTCGAAATCAAAATGTTCTGCCACTGCGATTCGAATATCCCGTTCGGGAACAATACATTCCCGAATGAGAAACTTCTCCACATTGGGATCACCAAACTTATCTATGTTTTCTTTGCTTACGTAAGTATCTGTCGAGCAACCAGAAACACTCACCAGTAAAACGGACATTATTGCGGTTAGAACTAATGCAGATTTCATCGTCTTTCCTTAAATTTTACCAACCAAGTTCAAGAAGAAGCCAGTTGCATCGTAGTCATCGTCATTGGCTAAATTGCTGTCAAAGCCAGAGAAGTTATAGCCCACACCCACCTTAAAGTTATCAGAGAGGTGCTTGTTGAAAGAGAGCAATGCACCATGTTCTAACTCTTCATTGAGCGTATCGGTTTTCCAATGATATTCGCCGGTCACATCCCAGTTTTTCATAATGTGATACGAAGCATTCACACCATATAAGTTGATATTGCTTTCCACGATTTCAAACGTGCCTGAAGCCCGCTCAAAAGCTTCACGCTTGTCTTTATGAGCGTATTTTGCCCCTAAGTCCCAGTGGGCATCTAAGGAGTAGATTCCCTCGAGTTCGATGATGTGGCTTTCTTCATCGGTATAATCAATGTCGCGGTCTAACTGGTCAAAATCGACCAAATAAGTATATCGCGTCAGTAAGTTGAGCCTATCGTTGTAAATCGGACGATAAGCTAATCCACCCGTTGCTTCGATAAAACGTACCAGTGTTTCATCTGTTTCTTTACTCACCGATTTCGAATAGTTGTACTTACCAAACAGCGTGTATTCTTCGGTGAGATGGTGCGTGTAACGGTTTGTCGTAACGATTTGATCGATACGTTTCTTTTCTGCGTCGACGTTGTCGTTCCCCTTATCAACACGGTACTCGAACTTGTGCTTAAAACTAATATCATCGAGATCAATTGAGGCATTGAAAGAAACGGCTCTGCGTTCCGTGATTTCTTTTCTCCCCTCGCCAATCGGTTTCTCTATTTCGCCCTGCTGATAACCGATACCGAAGTCGACATCATCATTCATGTCATAGCCGAAGCCATAAGAATCGATTTGGCCTTTACCATTGTTTTCGTCAACGAACTGATTTTCTTGGTAGAAATCCACGCTCGATGTTAGGTCTGCTCGTTGACCGACAATTACATTGTTTTGCCCTTCGTAGTTATCATCCACATACGTCACATATGTGGAATAGTCACTGGTAACGTCGTAAGTTGCAGTTGCTTCCGTTGCCGTACCGCGATCGCCTGAGGTGTATTCGGCGCCAAGTTTTAAGTCATCGAGGATTCTTGCTTCAGCACCAACACTGACGCTGTCGTTATCATCGTATTCCGCGGTTTTGTCGACCGTTGTTTGACCTTTAATGTAGACGCTGGTATCTGAATCCCAGATATAATCAGCCCGAACACCAGCAAGAGAACCTTTACCTTTCAGGCCATCGTTGTTGAGCTCCTCAACTTGTTTACCCGCAGCCGACAGCTTAATGTGCTCAGTCACTTTTAACTGGCCTTCGACTTCAATTTGTTCACTGTCGGTTCTAACGTCGCCGTCGATTTCTGTTTCCAGCATCGAGGTATAACGAGTCGCGATGCTGATTCTATCGGTTGCTTGAAACCTTAATTCCGTGCCATAAGATTCTTGTTCTAAGTCATCACTCTGGCTGGCGTAGCTGTAGCCCGCATCTTTGGATTTGTACCAAGCTTTCACATCATTACCCACTGCACCAAAGATGTTTGGAGCTAGATCGTATAAGTTCGCAACGGCTTTTACCTGTACCGAATCACCTTCACGTTCTTCTAAGGACTCCCCCACTGGGGTAAAAGTTAAACCACCATCGTAGGAAATAAAGTTAGAATCCGTTTGGCGACCTTTACTGTGAGCAAATTCGGCCTTGATGTAAGTCCCTTCGGTCGCTCTCAACGTCACATCAGTGCCGTAAGCTTCGTAGTCTTGGTTATCTTTTTCTTCCGTGGTGTAAGAAGCACCTAGGCCGACATAATCGTTCACCCAACCTTTGACACGGCCACCGTAAGCGAGTGAATCCAAAGCATCACTCCCTTGCGGTACGTATTCATAATCCACTGCAAGATAGTTGTCGTACCCGTCACTTGGGAAGTCGTCCAACACACTACTGAAGTTATCTGAAATAATATTGTTCAGAGGGCGAGTTAGGATAATCCGCCCTTGATAAGGGTCGATTTCATAGTCACGACCAGACACAAGCGGGACTTCGCTTTCTGATATCCCGCTGTTTTTATTAACGACTTTGATGTAAACCTTGTCGCTCCCTGGGACTACTTCACCATGACGTAAGAAGTATAAAGAGCCGCCTGTCCCTAGGAATTCTTCATGGGAGTAAAGCGAATCGGCTTCAGAAGTAAAACCAACGATATTCAGCCTATCTTCACCAAACTTGGTGGTGGAACGGGTTCGGTAGTCCCCTTTAAAGCCATACATACTACGGTTGTAGTCGTTGTTGTCCGTGCCCGTGAGACCAGTATTGTAGTTGCCCCACATCACTTGCGATTTGTCATATTCTAAATCAAAGTAAACCTTACCCTTGGTGTTTACTTCCTGACGAATATTCGCGCTGTCTCCGTAGTCACCATAATAAAGCTCGTCATCGTCTTCTAAAATATCGAACACGCTCGACGAATCAGAAGCAAATGGGTGCTTGAAAATATCGCTGATCTCTCCGTCTTTGGAGTCAAAATGAGTGGTAAGCCTTAATTTGTCACCAAACTTACCTTGCCCGAAATACGCTATACGCCCTTGATTGTAGATATCGTCCTGATATTGCTCGTTAACCCCTAACGCGCCGGTATTGCCTGTCACACGGTTGTTGCCAATGTAGAAGTCCGCTAAACCAGCTTGTGCATAATATGTATCTGGAATGCGAACATATAACTGATAGCGACGTTCATCACCATTATCGAACACCACTTTGGTTGGGAATACATAAGCATCGGTTGGAAGAAACTGCTCGGCGTACAGTTCGCCATCTTCGATATCAAATTCATCTTCACCGATGATGACTTTATCGACACCTTTTAACCCGGTACCGATAAATTTGGCGAGTCCAGAAGACGTCGGAATGTTATGACGCATCAGTTCGGCGCTACCGAAACGTCGCCCTTTATCTTCTTCGTTTTCGTTTCGATCCAGTTCAACTTCTGAGTCGGGCTTAACCATATCCATGACACCAACGGTGGTCACATCAAAGTTGCCGTCTTTATCCCAAACTTTGAGTCGAAACAGTAGCTGCTTACCCGGAGCAAATGTGTAATCGACGTCACTGCTACCATCCCAGCTAATATCGAAGTCATTGGCAAGCTCTCCACCTTCAATCACCGCAAGAGGTTGAGATAAGCTTCGGTCCTCACCACGAAACACCTCTACTTGATACTTGGTGATGTAGTAGCTGTAGTTAGTGGTAATGGTAAAGCTCACCTCATCTTTGAGCTTGCCGTCTGCAACCTCCAGTTCATCACCCACACTGACATCAAGAACAGGGTCGAAACGCATGATGTCTCGACTCGCCCATATCGCCCCCTCTTCCAAGTAAATTCGGGAGCTGTCTTCTTGTTTGTGAGGGCTGACTTCAATTCCCGTCGAATCGGAATCGAGTTTTTCTAATTGGCTCGTGTCTTTTGCCGCAACCATCAAAGGTATTGCGGTTAATACACACACTGCAAGTTGAGTCTTTTTAAATATCTTCATATCGTTATCCAGAAAACCGTATTGAGCGACATCCATCTACTCTTATTGTTCTGTGTACGGTTAGTCTTCCTCCCCGGTATGAATACTGAAGTTGAACTTAGTCAGTTTATTCGGAGAGATCCTCTGTACTTTCGGGTTTTCACTGATGACCTTCATACCTGTTGGCAGCGAATCGGTATCGACTTTTACTAAGAAGTTTTTGCCCTTCTTATCTAATACCCACTGATCAGGAACGTGGAATCGACCGTATTGATCGGTTTCAATCACTATCCCCTCTGTAGTAAGTAATCGAACGCCTGGAATACCATCTTCATAGATCCCCTTGTTCTCAATAACGATTTCCCACAGGTAATCATTTCCGTCTTTGTAAAGGTTGCGCGTTATATCCAAGTTCTCAGCGGATAGACCCTCAGCCTTATCCGACGAATGATTAGTCTTGATCTTGCCGTCACGATCGAATTCCAAATAGCTACCTGCATTGGTTTCAATACGGAAAGAGAAACCTGCACGGGAGCGGGTTTTTAACTGGTACGCGATTTTGTTGCTGTGCGGTAAGGTTCGATTTGAAGACATACCGAACAACTTGTCCAACGTGTGGCCTTTCGCCAACACAGAGTCGTGTTTATTTTCCAGACGAGCTTTAGCCTCACCATAACCGTGTTCATACTGGCCTTTAGTGTTCAGCTCTACACCATAAGTTGTGCTTGGGTGGTAATCCGATTTGAATGGCACATCCTCTAACAGGATTTCTGCCCCTTCTTTGGTGATTAAAGTGGTTCCAGGAATATAATCCTGCTCATCCATATTTACTTTAATGTGTACATCGTAAGCTGTGGCATCTGCTTGGAAGCCATCTTGATTATGGTCTTCAAAGACTTTACCGATAATAGAAGCAGTATCGAAAACCTTATCTGGCACCACTTCGACTATCGCACTGGCTTTATTTGAGTTCACCACAAGAGCCCCCGAAGACTGGCCTTCAGGAGGGGTCATCGCAACGGCAGTATTGACGTATTTGCCAAACGTCGCTCCAACACTGACTCTGAGTAAGTAACGGATACGGATTTGTTCAGTCGTCGTCCCATCATCGTTACCATAAGCCAGCATATCACCTACATTGAACACCATTTCATTGGTAACAGATGGGTCAGCGGTGGACAGCACATCATCCCCCGTATCGAATGCGCCATCAGGCCCGCTATTGGTCATTTCAGTCGAGCCTTCAACATACTCGAACCCTGCTGGATAGCGGTCGACCAATTTGACATTCTTGAATTCAGAATCATTGTTGTTCTGAATAATGACTTCATATTCAACCACATCACCGACGGAAACATCGTTTTGCAAGGCTTCTTTGGTGACGGAAAGCTGCCCTTCATTGTCAGCAAACTTTTTAACGTGAACGGTTACTGAATCAGAAGCCGTTTGACCTGTGGCCGGATCTTTAACGGTAAAGGTGTTAGTGACATTGTCATCTAAGCCTTTGTTAAGTTGACCAGTGATGGTAATTTCATAGCCATTACCCATGTAAGGCATAAGATCAAGCGATAGGCTACCATCAGGTAACATCAGATCTTTGTCCGTAAACTCCCCTTTCAATTGTCCTGTTGGCCACTCTTCGATTCGTACTTTCCAAGAGGTAAATAATGCGTTGCCATTCGCCCCAACAAGCTTGCTGATTTCATCAACCATCTCGACACCCGAAATCGTCGCAGCACCCTCGTTACTCACTTTAAGCAAGTACACCAAATCGTCATCCTCGTTGGTATATTGAGCGTTGTCGCCTTTGGATGTGGTTTTATCAATAGCAAAACGTACGGCTTCAGGCGTAATCATCGCGCTGACCGTTTCTATCGTAGCGTGGTTTGAAGGTGAGGTAGCACTGCGGTTTGATGTGTTCCCACCAGCATTGCTACCACCGTTCTGAGCGTTATCTTTTGCTTCTGCAATCTTGTTCGCTACGTTAACAATCTCACCCATGGCTCGGGCATCGACTGTACCTGTAATTGCGAACTCCACACTGTCTCCCGGCGCAATATCCATCACCGCTTCAATGTCCGCGTTGGCAGCGATAGAACCTGGAATCACTTTCGTTCTCGGATCACTGCTGCTGATATCAACTGTCCAATCAGTGAATGCTCTCACCACCTGACGCTGGCCAGTACTAATATCTGGTCGAGTCGGTACCAACATACGTGAAATCATATTGCTCAGTACGATATCGTTAGCAAACCCTTTACTGTCATTAAATAGGGTTACCCTAAACGTTGATTGCTCCCCTGCGATATAAATCGGGTTGTCGGCTACTTCCGTGATGAGTACGTTATCTGGCTCAGGCAATAGGCTAGCGACTGCGGTGTAACGTTGAGCGCGTCCCGACAACGTGGTCATGCTGGCCTTGTTGTCAATCTGACCATTGGCAAACTCGTTCACTTTGCCTTTGATAGTCAATTCCAAGGTATCATTTGGGGCTAGGTTTACTGTCGCATCAACCTCTTTATTCGCACCACTTGGGTCTGGTGAAATAGAGGTTAGCTTGCTGCCTTTAGAAACATCTATCGTCCATGTTTCAAATGCTTTCTCAGTGCTACCTTTGACTGTAGTCACCTGCATCGACTTCAAGAGATCTTTTAGCTGAATACCAGCAACAAATGCTTCGTTCTGGTTACTCAGAACCACTCGGAATGTTGCCTCTTTGCCCGGTTCATAGGCCATTTGGGTATCACTACCCGCTTCACCCACAAACTTCTCTAATTTCAACGACACAGGTCGATGTTTTATCAAAGCGTCCGCCGTTATCGGTGCTTCAGTCGGAGCGGTTACCGAGACTTGGTTATAGATATCAGAAGTAGCGTAGCTGTTTACTTTACCTTTGATGACAAAGGTAATATTGCTGTTAGGCGCAATATCCGCCAAGGTATCGATATCTGGGTTGTTGCCCGTTGGCTCCGTTACCAGTGACGACCTTGGGTCACTGTATTTGGTTTCAATGACCCACTGTTCAAATGCTTTGCCTTTGCTGCCATCGACCAGGGTAACCATCACATCAGACATCAAATCTGTTAGTTCAACATCATTGGCAAACCCATTGCCATCGTTGGTTACCGTGATGGTAAATTGAGCCAACTGACCCGCTTGGTAATACTCTCTATCAGCGACCTTTTCTACCTTAATAGTGGATTTCTCAGGCTCAATCACCGCTGTAGGTGAGTACTCTTTACCATCAAACTTCACCAATGCCGTATTTTCGATCTGCCCAATCGCTTTGTCTTCGACCGGCCCTTCAACCGTGAACACAATGGTGTCGTTTGGTGCTAAATCAATGACATTATTGATGTCGGTGTCCCAACTGTAGGTTGAAGACTGAATTTGAGTTCTAGGATCATCTGCTCTCCAGTCAACCAACCAGCGACTGAAGGCCAACTGCTCTGTGCCATCTGTCGTTTCTACCAAAATGCTGGAAATCACATCTTGCAAGGTAATATCGTCAGCGAAGGCGGCGTCTTGGTTTTCTATCGTGATAGTGAACCCATTTTGTTTTCCGGGTTCATAGGTCGGATGAATCGCTTGCTTGGTCACACTGAGTTTAGGTACCAACGGTTCGCTAACTGCTTCATCACCAACGGTTTTGCCATCGTAATCCACCGTCACAGTATTCTTAACTTCACCAACGATGTCTTCTTTGAGCGTCGCTTTAATGGTTACGGTAATGGTGTCATTCGGGGCAATGTCGACCGTATTATCAATGTAGTCACCCGAAAGAGCTGGTAACGAAGTAGTTCCTAGTGACGATACCCCTGTGATTTGATAGCTACCAGCATCAAACGCGGTAACCGTAGCACCGGAAATGGACGTTGAGCTTACTCTGTCAATCAGGTCGACAACATTCACATCTGCCGCCCATACGCGCTGGGTGTTGGTCAGTACGATAGTGTAAGTCAGCGTATCACCCGCGAGATACACGTCTTTATCGACCGTTTTTGACACGGTGACTTCAGCATCAATTGGTTGATAAGTTGCGCGAGCAGTTAACGCATCTTGGTTATCTGCTGTTACCTCCACTTGGTTTTCAATCTCTCCGATGACATTCGAACGAACTGTGCCCTCTAAATGCAAAACCACCTTAGAGTTAGGAGCGATGTTGTAGTTACCTTTGAATCCATCACTGCTGTCAAAGGCCGTTTCCGAAATCACCTGTGTTTTACTCGCCGATGAGTCAACCACTGAAACACTGCTCTTCGAAGCATCCCAAGAGTCGAAAGCCTGCTGAGGCAATAAGCTATCTACCACATCCGCTTTGATCTGTTTGGCAAGGTCTTCAATCACCACATTTTGGACGTAACCACCGCCAGTGTTTTCTACTTCGATATCAAAACCAATCGAATCACCCGGTGCATAGAGAGCCGGGGACAATGAAGCCACCTTGCTTACTTGCAAAGTACCTTGCTCTGGGTAAATAAAGTGTTGCTGCAAATCGTATTGCTTTGTATCGACGTAGAGGGTGTTTCCAAACTTGCCAATCGCATCTTCTCGCACGTGGCCAACAACATTAATTTGCAGTACGGTTGGTTCGGTACTCGCGGCCCCTAGCTTAACAATGGCGTCAATATCACCTTTGGTTTGAATAGCACTCGCATCGTTATGAGCCGCACCAGCATTGCCGACAAACTTGACCGATGTTGTCCAATCTTTCAGCGCTGTTTTTTGAGTGCCGTCTGCTGTTTCTACGGTAAAGTTTGAAATTTGGTCTTGAACGCGTACGTCAACGTTAGAGTCGGATTTGTTTGCCACGTACATGGTGTAACGGACTTCACCGCCCGGTACGTAGGTTGGTGTATCCGTTGATTTTGAAGCCAAGATTTCCGCCTGACCTTGCCCCAATACGATATCGTTTGAATCGGCTCCGTCTACTTTGGCGATGTTAGTGATAGTACCTGTCGCGTCCGCATCGACGACTCCTGACAGTCCAAATATAACCTTATCACCCGGCATAAGGTCGAATGTCGCGTTTAAAGGCATATTGCCTTCATAGCTGCCCGAAATAGCAAAGCGGTCAGAGCTTGGTTTCTCTAAAATGGTGCTCGATAAGTTACTGAACGCTTTTGTCCCAGTAGAGGTTGAAATCTTGTTGAGCTCATCGACGATAGACACGTCATTTGCAATGCCTTCACCGTTATTCTCTACAGTGATCGTGTAGTTCACCTGTCCACTTGGGTTGTATTCACAACCGCTGCCAGAATTCGACGGGAAAGTACAAGAACTGCTATCGGCAGTGGTATTAACGACTAGCTTTTCAAAATCGATCTTAGGTGCGATAGGTGGAATCGTAGGTGTCACTACCGTGGTGCTTCCGCCTACGGCTTTGTTCGCATCAATTTCACCTAGCGCATCTTCACGAATCGTTCCCTTAATAGTGAACTGAATGTCTTCTGCTGGGCCAATATCGGTGATTAGGTCAATGTCACTATTCGCATCATAGTCTGGTAAGTAAGTATCGACGCGAAGCTCTAGCCCCTGTGAAATCGTGTGGGTAATAGCAAAGCTATCAAACGCTTGCTCTGTCGCACCGCCAATCACTTCTACTTGAATGTCAGACACAATGTCGCGAATACGAGTTTGGTCTGTCCAAACTTTGGCTGCGTTATCGACATCAAGCAAATAGATGACTTCCTCGCCTGGTTTGTAGGTATCACCATCACGGTAAGCTCTACCACCAATCGAGAGGATCTGTTTACTCACTATTAAGTTTTGTGCGTCTGGCTTAAGCGTTGATTTTTGAAAGCTGCTACCGTTGTAGTTTGGCTTCACGATGACATTTTCTAACGCATCGTCTCGAATCTTGCCCTCAATAACAAAATCAATCCAACCACCAGGTGCAATGGATAGTTTTGGAATATTGATATCGACATTTGAACCACCCGCGTAACCACCAATATCTGTCACTAACTCACCCGAGGTAGTGGCTGTTACTGTCCAACCATATTGCTCAAACACAAAACCTTTCTGGTCATTCGGCTCTCCTGCGGCATTTTGCGCCAAGCGAGATTTAACCTTAGAAAACTCTTCTTTAAGCGAAGCTAAAAACTCCGTACCCTTACCTTTGTTTTCTATACGAAGGTGATAAACAACCTCTTGCCCCTTGTCACGCGAGTCAAAGTTGTAGTTGGTTTTCTGAGTATTAAAGCTGGTGTCTGTGTAGGCTTTATGTGTTTTCTTAAGGTCAGCAGCCAACATATCAGAGCGCTCTGACGGCAAGTTATGGCTATCATCTACTCGAGCGATATTTTGAATAGAGCCCACCGCTTTTTCAGACACTTTCGCTTTGATTACGTAGCGAACAAACGTACCGCCTTTGGCAAATTTGCTACCCGCAATGTCAAACGCTGTATCAATATTGCTGCTGTCTGTAATCGTTCCTGCGTGTGAAAGGCCACTATCGTCTACTTCGGTTCTGATGGTCCAGGAATCAAATGCTTCGCCTACCGAACCGTCGAAGTAGTCCGTTGATATACCTTGAATATCATCAACGATCTTTATGTCCTGCAAGTGAACATTATTCTTGTTCTCTAGTAGGATTTGATACTCAATGTAACCACCCGGCGTATAGCCACCGACGAGTTCTGTTTTGCCATCTTGGTCGTAGTACTTCAGCACTCTCTTTTCAAATACATATTTTTCTGTATCCGTTTTAGATTCGGCGCTGACCGTATCATTGTCGACACGAAGCAAGTTCAAAATATCGCCGACGGCATTCTGGTTTACAGGCGCTGTCACGACGTATTGAATCGTTTCACCAGCAGGAACCGAGATATGAGTGTTGATATCACGGTTATCTGCCAGAGTGCCATCAAGATCGACTTCGGCGACTTTACTTCCGCCAAGCACCTTGGGTTCAATTTTCCAGCCGTTAGGGAAGGCTTTGCCTTGAGTGGTATCAATCAGTTCCACCTCTATCGTGGAGAGTTCATCCTCAATTGGGATGTTGTAAGCACTGCCTTTGCCGTCATTTTTGACCGTCAATCGGTAGGTCAGGTTTTCACCCGGTTGGTAATTCTTTTGGTCGACTGTTTTGGTAAACGTTAAATGGTACTCGTATGGCTCAACGGTAATACCGCCAATGGTGATATCTCCGACCGCGTCATCACGGACAACGCCCTCAACCGTGTACCAAACAGAATCGCCACCAGCCACATCTATCGTTGTATCAATGTTTTCATTGTCAGCAACGACTCCGTCCTGCTCCCCAGTCGTCGTGCCATTACCACCATCGCTGTCCTCTTTATCTACGTCTACGCTGAACATATCGTTAAACGGGTTTGCTGACGTTCCGTCGAGTAACTGAACACTCACGCCCTTAATGTTCTCGTTCACCACATGGTCGTTCATGTAGCCATTTTGAGAAGATAGCGTCACTTTATAGGTCAGCGTATCGCCTGGTGCGTAGTATCGACTTGGTGAGCCATTAACAAGGAGTTCGCGTGTCACACCGCCGCCAGATGCGACTCGCTCCATTTCATGGTGAGAAACATGCGAGGCTTCCGTCACTTGCTTGTAATCTCTGAAGATGTAGGCATCGTTCGCTATTATTGGCTCAAGAAAGCCCACGTTATCCGAGCCGATAACGTTGTCTTTGATGCGCGCTTTTATCTTAAATGTTCGGGTTTCACCAGCAGCTAGAGAAAATGTGGTGTTCTCATCCCCTTCTGGGTAAACCAAGTCGTCAGTCACCTTACCGCGCCAACCAGCGCCATCAGCGTAATCGAACTGCCAATATTCAAATGGAGACTGATCACGATAGTTGGCGAAATGATCATCTTTTTGGTTCGCCAATACCGATTTGATTTGAGTGAGAGGGTCAACCAGCTTGAGTCTGTCGGCTTTGTGTTCGCTGAGGTTAGCCAAAGTGATCAGGTAGGTAACGTCTTCTCCCGGGATAAAACGTCGTTTATCTGCTGATTTGACTATCGAGACGTTGAGTTTTTCATCACCACTGTCCCCAATCTCTGCAGACGCTGACTGATCTAGGTTGTTGATTGGCTCATGTATCTCCGCTGTATTGGAAATTTCATATTTTTCATAGTCACTTCGCACTAAACCACGGATGGTATAACGAACAAACCCCATACCTTGTTTCGTTTGCGGGTCGATATCCACCTTGGTATCAATATTGTTATTGTCGGCATAATTCGTAGGGCTGCCCGCATAGCTCCCTGTTTTATAAGGGCTATTATTTCGATCAGTAGATGAGCTTATTTCCCACTTTGAAAAGGCGTTCATCGCTTTAATGTCGTCTTTCACCGACACTTCATTTGCGTAGCCAGCACCTCGGTTATAGACCGTCACATCAAACGTTACCCATTGCCCTGGAAAAAACTCATTTTCTTGAGTGGTTTTCACAACAACCACATCCGGCTCTTTCGGGTATACCACTGCTGTATCAGAAGTTGATTCTTGCGAGTCTGAGTCTGGTGTTTTCACCGTGACCGTATTATCAAAACGCTTGTAGAGAATTCTATCTCCATCGCTACGGTCCATTTGACCGACTATGGTGTAGATAATCTCGACATCTGGTGGAATTTGAGCGGTTACATTGAGATCTTTATTGTCTTCAAAGTCACCCACTTTGGTATAGGTGTCATTGCCGTTTAGCAAGGCGTTATCCGATACAATTTCGGCCGAGATAGTCCACGAGGTAAAGACTTTCTTAGATTCATTATCTGGCTCCAGTACACCCGCTTCAATCTTAGAAATTTCATCGATAATCGAAACATTGGTTGCAAATCCATTGCCTTTCTTGTTCTTCACGTGTAGCTGGTAGGTGACTTCATTGTCGTTCTTTGAATAGCTCACACGTTCACTGTTAAAACCACCACTGGTGTTGGTTTTAACTGTTTTGTTGAGCGTAATTTCAAAATCATGAGGATCGGAGCCACGATCTGCATAAACGGAATTATCAACCGTTACACTGTTTTGGACATGTCCATTGGCTAAAGGATTCGTCTTGGCTGCAATGGTATAAATCACATAGCTATGAGGCTCAATGGTTGCTTTAACGTCAAGGATCTTTCCGTCAGCCATTGAACCGTCTATCGAGCCAGAAATGCCTGTATCGGTGGCGCTTGCTGCGCTGCCATCAGAATGGAAAGCCTCAGCGGTAATCGTCCAGCTATCAAATGCTGGTTTCACTTCTCCGTACACATTCACGGTTTGAACGGCGGTTAGGTCGTCAATAACTGGGACTTGGTCTGCAAAGCCGTCGCCATCATTATCAACACGAATGGTGTAAGTGAGTATGTCTCCGGCGGAATAGTAGCGAGAGTCGACATCTTTGCTAGCGCGCAGGTTATCTTCTGGCATTTGAATACCAGACCCCTCTTCAGAGACATTGTCTGAACACGCAGGGTTGTCATCAATGATCAACCCGACACTAGAGTCATTAACTTCCGCCGTGAGCGTATAGGTAACTGTCTCACCCGGCGCGACATCAGGTGACAGCGTAACTGGTGAGGTTATCCAATTTCCATAGGAATAACTGCCCGGGTCCGTACCTTTGTCATCTTCTGAACTGCTCGGCTCAATTTTCCAACGTTTGAATGCTGAACCTGTACCGGCTCCACCAGCCTGCTCAGTCTGGACACACGTTAAGTCATCGACCACCGCCAAGTCATTAGCAAAATACTTAGACGAAGAGTTGGTCACTTTGATTTCGTACTCAACTTGGCCACCAGGCAGGTATTCAGATGCTTTGGTGGTTTTCTGGATATTGATTTCAGAGTCGTTGACACCCAAAACCCGCTCTGCTTCTATCACTGAACCGATTTGGCTATCTTTCACCAAGTTCCCGCTCGCATCGTGGACAGCAGCATTGGCCCCCAAAACAGGCCCAATAGCGACAGGAGACAATTCAGCCTTGATCAGATATGTGATCGACTCACCTGGGTAGATGGATACAGTGTCATCAATCGGAATATTGGATTGGATACCAGAAGAGCGATAGTTCGATAATGAGTTATCGCCGATATCACTGACTTCAACGGTCCAAGAACGGTACGGGTTTCCATCAACATCAGAATGGTTATGTTCCGAAGCCAGGTTATTCGCAAGACCAAGTTTTGAAACCAGATCGGCAATATTTTGTTTGACGTGGTAGTCGTGGGCAATCCCTCCCCCTTGGTTGGAAACTTCAACCGTATAATTACGCTTGGTAGAAACGAGGTAGGGGTTGGTTTTATCCAGAGAATGTTCAATTTCAACCTTGGGCTCGCTCGGTGGGGTAACAACAGGTGTTGTTACGACGTTTCCATCTTTAGTTGAAGAGTCGGCCATCACTTCAATATCACCAACCAAAGTATCAGCGATAGTTGTGTCGATGGTATACGTAAGGGAGCCCCCAGAAGCTATCCTAGCGTCGGTAACATTGAGGTCACCAGAAGAGTTGTAACTCCCCAAATCGCTCGACGAGCCAGATTTTTTTCCTGATATGTTGATGGCTTGAAATGGCGATATCGTGCTTCCGTCATTAGAAGCGACGTTAAGGCTGTCCAGAGGCAAACTAATGTCTAGCCCTCTAACATCATACCGGCCCGTGTTCGTGACTTGGAGTGTGTAAGTTAACCTTCCCCCTACAGCGTATTCGGATTTATCGGCCGTCAACTCCATTTCGTATTGATACGCTACAGGTTTGAATACACTGCCCGAAAACGGAGTAAATGATTCAGAACTTCCGTCGCCGTTGATATCAGCTTCCACTGTTGTGGAACCTAACTGAATATCGCCGACTGCGCTATCCCTCACCAAAGCTGAAATTGAATAGGTAATTTTTCCGAATGCAAACAGCGTAGCATCAGCTACTTCGAGATTGGCGTCAGTGCCCGTGAAAGTGCCTTCACTTGAGCCCCACGAATGGGTGGCCGTCACAGAGGCAGAATCAAATGCTCGCCCTCCTGAGGACGTTGCATCCCAATAAAGATCTTCAATTCGAACATTTTTTAAGGTTTTAGCGGTCGTGTTCTTAACCTCAATTTGGTAATTGATGTACTCACTGTTTTCGTAAAGCGCGCTACTTGGGGATACGGTAACTTCAATTTCTCCCGCAGCCCGAGCCTGGAAAGTAACCAACGCAAACACACACACCAGTAGATAGCTCACACGAGCAAGAGACTTATAAAACGACACGACACTTTCCCAACTTAAGATTTAGTAAGCTAAGCCCTACATCAACTGCTCATCTAGTAAGCCAACGGCCTACTCACCTATGTCGTCATAGTTTTGACGCGCTAAACATTGGTACTACTGGGCAAGCTGAACAAAGTAACACTTTGTAATTTCTAGCAAACTGTCAGTTTGAGTTAAGGTTTCCCAAAACAGTCACTGTAATTTGGCGGAAGTAATATACTCCCCAAAGGTCTCACACCATATGATTACGGTATTAAATTCAGAAATATCTGACACATCAGATATAGAAAGGGAGAATCTATCGAAGCGTGTTACGTTGCCAACGTTTAACATTTGATCTTTATTGGCCATGAAGTCTGCCTCTGTTTCAACATAAACAGGAGAAAGGTACGCTTTGTAATCCGGGCCCGGTGCTAACTCACCGACAAAGATAAGTTCACTGTCGGTAATGGAAACCGTCCCTTCTCCCCAATGCAAAAAGTCGCTGTCAGCGCGTTCTCGTTCAAAAGTGCCGCTGAGTATCACTTCGTCTGGTTGGAGAGTAATTTCGTTGAGCTGCGAAGCTGGCGGTTGGATCAGGATAGGAAGCGCATAGATACCGAGAGCAAAGCCCAGTACACCGACAGCAAAGTGGGAAAAAGTCAGTAGAATCCACTTCATAATAAACATCCTTATTGAATATTGATACCGTATAAATGTACACGACAGCCAATAAGATAACAGGATGATATATATTAATTTTCAATAACTTTATTTATTTTCGAGTGAAGCTCACAATTAAACAAGTTTAATATCTACTTATTGGTATTTTGGCTTCAACAACCAAGCTAACCAAATGTCACGGCGAATGCCTCTGCATATATACTTTTCATTCGTATACTGGCTTTACATAAATCGGGTGAAGTGTTCTACTTTGGGCGTTATTGATAAAAGGAATCAGCGTGGGTAGCAGGGAAACTATTTTTATTGTTCAGACCGGTGAACTGCGTCAGGGTGAATTAACCACGCACCTTTCCTATACAGATTCAAGAGTGTTGGATTATCTCGTACAACACCAAAGTGATGTCGTTAAAAAAGAAACGCTTAAGCAATACGCTTGGGAACATACAGAAGTCACCGACTCATCACTCGCCAAATCAATCGCCAAACTTAGAGAAGCGTTAGCCCCTTTTCAGCTTTCTGATGATGTCATCGTATCGATCCCTCGCATAGGTTACCGCCTCAAGCTAGATAGTCCATCTCAATTAGTCGTCAAGCAGAAACTAGATTCCATACGGGAGACTCAACCCGAACCCGTTCTCACTAGCTCATCTCTTATTACCAAAATTCGTAATAATAAACAGTGGCTGTTCTTCCCAGCGTTAATCAGTTGTTCTTTGGTTCTTATCGGGCTCTCGGTGCAAAACTTTTATCAAGCTCGGTTTGATAATTCAGCCTATTACCTCAATCCAAATAACATCATTCACAGCACACAAATCGCAAGTCGTGAATTCAAGATCATTGCGCCGAGGGGACACGTTTTGACCAAAGCTCAACGACACCTGATTCAAAGCATAGGCTGTGACTGTACTTATTACATAGAAAAGAACGATACGGCCCTCATCCTAAGTGTCTATCAGCCCGACAAAAAATTTGGTAAGACCTATGCTTTACCACTTGAAGATATCGAGCAGGCAGCGAAAGTAATCAGAAAAGAGATACACCCATGAGAGCCCTCCTGATATTACTGACCCTCTCTGCCGGCCTATACTTATTTAGCGAAAGCTATTACCGGAGCCACATATCAGTTGGGGGCGAATATCGCGCGCACTTCAGTGATTTAAGGAAGGACGGCAACAAACTATACGAAGTCATCAATGCGAGCATTACGGAAGATAAGTTCACGACGGATGTATACCTAAAAGAGGAAGGTATTGATTCAGTATCTGTTTTCCACTCGAAGGGTAAGTTTCTACGTTTCAAACATGGAACGTATCGTTATTCTGCACAAATTACTCCAGAGCAGAAGGCAGCCATAAACAATTTAGAGGCTTCAGAAGAATACAAGGACATGTTGCAACGCAGCATTATTGAAGAGAACGATATTCTAGAGTTACTTTATTTAGATAAACACATAGTGATAGTGAGCAGAGGAAAGCAAAGGCACGTTTATCTTTATACGCGTTTAAAATAGAAAGGCCCTCCATGGCCTCAGCGTAGTACAAGTAAGAGACTAAAATCGATATTCGATATGTGTCATTAACTGCACTTCATCATCATATTCTACTTTTAGATCAGCGTAGTTTTCAGCATCGAACCTAGCCTCAACGCTGTCTTCCATATTGTGCTTTACATACGCCACTTCTGTACCGAGCACCCAGTTTGTAAATCGATACTCCAATCCTGTTTGAACGCCGTACATAATCCCTTTCGGGTTTAAGATACCGACTTTGCTCTGTTCATACCCTAACGTGGCACCAACCGTCCAATCTAGCGAGTGAGTGATTGGAACTAGATAATCATACTTCGCATAGAACTCATGTATGGTAGAAAACATACTATCCTCATCTTCATCGCCAAGATCCACTTCCTTGATGCTTGAGTCAGCTCGGTAACCAAAACTTATCTTATGCTGGTCTTGCAATATTAATCCGCCATAAAGTCCTAACGCTAAACCTCCGCTTGTTGAATATTCACTTGAATAAACATCTATAGCGTTACCGTCTTCGACCGAACTCCCCAACTGTTTAAAATTTCCGGTGTCAGACAAAGTGTACCCAGCATCAATTCCCCAAAAATAGTCGGTTGGCGCAGCCTGAGCCATCGAAGTAAACCCCATAACCACTGCCAAGCTCAATACTGCATATTTTAATCTCATTGCATGTTCCTATGTGTTGATAACCTTAAGTCCTCTAATGATTGGCCAAGCTGCCTCTCATCAATGCAGTGAATATTAAGAACGGCTAAGCTAAATCCCTAGTAAACTGTATTGAGCAGTAAAGAATTGCGTGGAATAAATCTAAAACGATATAAAAAACACTATTAAACAATATCTTATATATGAATCATCACTACAAAAAAGGGCACTATGGCATCAGTTTGGGTAGCAATTTCAGCCCTAGGCGATACAATACGCCCCCAAATAAAAGGCCAGTGAGACAACAATGCAACGCGACTACACTTTAAATAGCCTGCAATCAATGCCGAGAGAAGAATTGGAAGAATTCAGTTTACGAATGATCCATCGATTGGTACCGGAAGAAGCAATGACCGAGCTGTTTACCTTTGAACAAGAAGAAACAGAAAATGAAGAACGCCTTCAGTCAGCCAAGTTCGACGCAATGCTCAGAATGAACGCTATCGCTCTCAGTGAGCTTAATTTGGCGTTTAGTGAATCAGATAATGCTAAACAGAACATCGATCGCATGACGCGACTGCTACTATGGCACTTCTACGCGGTTTCATTTCATTTAGAAAAAGCGATTCCGCTAGAAGTACACTGTGACAAAGTAGAAACCATCATTAAAACCATGCCTTCAGATGCGTTTGGGTGGGTGAAAACTCTAACAGAGTTACTGCACTACTATGCGGAAAAAAGCGATAGCCAGAACTAAGTCGTCACCGAGCGTCAGTTGATGCCACATCGCTCAGCTCGCACAACCAATAAATAAAAGCACTCCAATTGATAGAATAAACATATACTATTGATTGGAGTGTTTTTTTGTTCACAGGGTTGTGTTGTTGCTGTATCCAAATCCCATCTTATTTCTCGTTTTCGCTGGCTTACTATTCCCAGTATCTTCCGTCGCTAGCGAATCTGATACTGAAACCATCGACGAATGTAACACTGTGGACGACGACGCAGGATTTTTAGATAGCGCCTACGCTCGCCTCAATACCCGTTTCTGTCAACCTGCTGTTTGGTTTGATAACTTCTTTATAGATGAACGAGCCGATGAAGATGCCAGGGCTGGCACCCTCGTACGCTGGTACAACGATTTCTCTTGGGTTGAAAACGAAGGGTATAAATTCAAAACCAAACTTAAAGCACGATTCCATTTACCGAAAGTAACTCGCAGGCTCAAGGTTGTGTTCGAATCGGATGAAGAAAGCGATGTATTTGATCTATTCCCACAATCGTCGGAAGACGCAGAAAGTACGTTAGGTTTGCGATACGACTGGCTAAGTAAAGGCAGAAGCAGTTTCAACTTCAGAGTAACTGCAAGGCCGAGCATTGAAGCTCGCTATCAATATACATACCCATTTACCATTGATACCCTCGCCCGCTTCACCCAGAAGGTTTATCAAAGAAAGCGCGTAACAGGTGAATCCACACAGCTAGATATTGACCACTCTTTTAGCCCTGAGTATTTATTGCGTTGGACGAGTTTCGGTACCTACGAAGACGATATTAAAGGTTGGGAGCTGGGCTCAGGAGTCACGCTCTACCAACACTTGTCCGACACCCAAGCAATGAGCTATCAGGCAAGCACTTCAGGAACCAACCGTCCTTATCATTACATCACCAATACCCACCTATCGGTCACTTATCGGCAGAACATCTGGCGAGACTGGCTATTCTACGAGCTAAAGCCAGAATATAACTGGAACAAAGAAGAAGACATTGAGCGTTACGAAGAGGCAAAGTTCACGCTGCGCTTAGAAATTACATTCCACAATATCTAACCGAACAACTAAAAAAGCCGCCCTACTGAGCTAGGGCGACTTTTATAGTTATCGGAGAACTAGAGGGACTAGTTTTCCAAAATCACGCGTGCATTGTGCGCTTGAATTGGACGGTTGTTTTCACCCATATTTTCTTTTAGTAACTCACCTTGAGCCTGTGACATTTCTACTGGATCTTTCATTACGTACCAACGAACACCTTCGCTACAAGGAGGTGTCGTCAACGAACCATTAAAGCGGTAGTAATCACCTTCTTTAGGCAGCAGATCAGCCACTTTGAACGATTGACTTAAGTCCACTGAATTACCACTGCTTGGTAGTGACTGGCTGAGCTTTTTCAACGCTTGGTTTTCCGAGCCAGGCTTGAACATCACGGCAATCACAGCTAAGTTGCCGTTCTCATCGGCATGAACGAAGTGTGCCTCAAGCGGGTACTGCTTTCCTCTGATCAAGTTCTCTGATGGGGTATGAAAGTGGAACTGCTTTAATTCAAATTCCACACCACTGATCATCAATGTATTTTCACCATCTAGAGCGGCCTGCAATGTATGGCCGTTGTTCGCAAGGCTAACTACATTACCTTGGTAATTTGGTTTGATGTCTTTAAGGTCTGCTTCAACGATATTATTGATGTCTATTGGGCTTTGGTTTTTTCCCGTCTCACACTCTTTGGCTACCTTTCCCCAATGCTCTGGGCCATGATCACCTTCGTAGCCCCACTCTGCCGCATTTGCTGCTCCAGCAGCCATTACAGAAACCGATAATGCCAACAGTAACTTCTTCATCATTTCTCCATTTTGGGTTTTGGTTTTAATTAGTGATCTCAGTTTAATCACAACCTCATCGAGGTGAGCAACATGCAAACTTTGTTTGCTGTTCATCATTGGAATCAGTCCCTAGTAATTATGTAATTGTCTTAATTATCAAATACCTTTGGTAACTCAATGAAATAGGAAGCAAAACTCCACAACACTGTGTTACCCCCATAAACACGCAAAATAGATGAGAGAATTGGGCACAAAAAAGCCCGCAATCAGCGGGCTTTAACGTTCTAATTATTACTTGCTGGCAACTATCCTATCCTTGTTGGTTTTGCTGCTTAAGTAACTGCTTGATCTCGTCAAGCTCTTGCTTCAATTCTGCCATCGTCGGTTCATTAAGCTCTTCACTTTCTTCAAGAGCAATTTTCTGACGCTCTTGCTCTAGTACATTAACCACAATACCAATAACCATGTTCAAGAACGCAAATGCAGTAAAGAAGATGAACGACAAGAAGTAAATCCACGACAGCGGATAATGCGCCATCGTTTCGTACATGACACTTGTCCAACTCTCAAAGGTCATTACCCTAAACAGGGTGAGCATACTTATTGAAATATCACCCCATAGCACAGGGTTGATCGAAGCAAAAAACGTAGAACCCACTGCCGCGTAGATGTAGAAGATGATAAACATCAGCAGCATTACGTAACTTAACTGCGGCAATGCTTTAACCAGCGAGTTAATCAACAGTCTAAGTTCTGGGATAATAGACACCATTCTTAACACGCGGAAGATACGCACTAAGCGTCCCAGTACCGCCATCTCGCTGTCTTGGATCGGAATTAAACTTACTACCACGATAAGTGTGTCGAATATGTTCCAGAAGTTATTAAAGAAGCGTTTTTTGTTTGGCTCGCCGATAAATCGGATCGTAATCTCAACTAAGAAGATGAGCGTGATACCGAAGTCTAAAACCTTGAGTAAACTGACCAAACTGGGCGGCATATCATAGGTGTTGGCGCCTATCATCAATGCCGAAAATACAATAATAGAAATAACAAACCACTCAAAGATCTTGTTATTTCTTAAACGATAGAAGCGCTCTTGCAGCGTTCTGTGCCCGGGTGTCATAAGCTGACTATCGACGGATTTTTCCATTTCAGTCATGGGTTGTCGTGATTCCTAATGAGTTTATATTGAGCTGACTTTGTGGCGTTGATACGCCTATATTTTTGAGGTGAGACTATAGCAAAACGTGATGTTCGTCGATGCGAAAATAGTGTTAAAAAATATTGATGAAGACAATAAAAAAGCCGAACTTTCACAAGCTCGGCTTTTAATACTTTTGGAATCAGACAGTTAAGCCTTATTCCCAGTCAAGAATCACTTTACCAGACATGCCGCTACGCATCACATCGAAGCCTTGTTGGAAGTCATCGATCTTGTAGTGGTGCGTGATGATTGGTGTCAGATCTAGGCCAGATTGAATCAATGAAGCCATCTTGTACCAAGTTTCGAACATTTCACGACCGTAGATACCTTTGATAACCAAGCCTTTGAAGATAACTTGGTTCCAGTCGATACCCATGTCTGATGGTGGAATACCTAGCAGAGCAATACGACCACCGTGGTTCATTGTCTTCAACATAGTGCTGAATGCCGCTTGAACGCCTGACATTTCAAGGCCAACATCGAAGCCTTCTGTCATGCCTAGCTCTTCCATCACGTCTTCCAGCTTTTCTTCTGCTACGTTGACTGCGCGAGTTACGCCCATCTTACGCGCTAGATCTAAGCGGTATTCATTCACATCTGTGATTACAACGTGACGAGCGCCAACGTGTTTCGCCACAGCTGCCGCCATGATACCAATAGGGCCTGCGCCAGTAATCAGCACGTCTTCACCAACTAGGTCGAACGACAGTGCCGTATGCACAGCATTGCCAAACGGGTCGAAGATAGACGCTAGGTCATCTGAAATGCCTTCAGGGATCTTAAATGCATTAAATGCAGGGATCACTAAGTACTCAGAGAATGCACCAGTGCGGTTTACACCCACACCCGTTGTGTTGCGACACAAGTGAGTACGGCCGCCACGACAGTTACGACAGTGACCACAAGTGATGTGGCCTTCACCTGATACACGATCGCCAATTTCGAAGCCACGAACTTCTTGGCCGATTCCTACCACTTCACCCACGTACTCATGGCCAACGACCATAGGTACTGGAATCGTGTTTTGAGACCATTCGTCCCAGTTGTAGATGTGGACATCAGTACCACAGATTGCCGTTTTCTTAATTTTGATCAGAATGTCGTTGTGGCCAAGCTCTGGCTTGTCCACTTCAGTCATCCAAATGCCTTCTTCAGGCTTCAGCTTAGAAAGAGCTTTAATTTTCATAATGTTACCCAATTCATCTCGCCCACCGTTCGGGCGAGAATCAAAAATTTTGGTTATCTAAATTCGACGTTTGAGCGAATTAGATAATGCCCATATCTTTACCAACAGCGATGAACGCGTCGATTGCACGGTCTAGCTGCTCACGAGAGTGTGCTGCTGACATTTGAGTACGGATACGAGCTTGGCCTTTTGGTACTACAGGGAATGAGAAGCCAATTACATAGATGCCTTTCTCTAGTGCACGTTCAGCAAACTCTGCTGCCACTTTTGCGTCACCCAACATGATTGGAATGATCGCGTGGTCTGCGCCACCCATAGTGAAGCCTGCGCCTTCCATACGTGCACGGAAGTGAGCTGCGTTTTCCCATAGACGGTCGCGTAGGTCACCCGACTCTTCTAGTAAGTCTAGAACTCGGATTGAAGCCGATACAATTGCAGGAGCAACTGAGTTAGAGAATAGGTATGGACGCGAGCGTTGACGTAGCCAGTCGATCACTTCTGCTTTACCAGACGTGTAACCACCTGAAGCACCACCCATCGCTTTACCTAGCGTACCTGTGATGATATCGATACGGTCTACAACATCGTGATATTCGTGTGTACCTGCACCTGTTTTACCCATGAAGCCAACCGCGTGAGAATCGTCGACCATAGTTAACGCGCCGTACTTGTCTGCTAGGTCGCAGATAGCTGGCAGGTTTGCAACCACACCGTCCATTGAGAATACGCCGTCAGTAACAATAAGAATGTGGCGAGCACCCGCTTCTTTCGCAGCGATCAACTGTTGCTCTAGCTCTTCCATATTGTTGTTTGAGTAACGGAAGCGCATCGCTTTACATAGACGAACGCCATCGATGATTGATGCGTGGTTTAGTGCATCAGAGATGATCGCGTCTTCTTTGCCAAGAATCGTTTCGAATAGGCCAGCGTTCGCATCGAAACAAGAAGTGTAAAGAATCGTATCTTCTTTACCCAAGAATTTAGATAGCTTTTGCTCAAGCTCTTTGTGGATGTCTTGAGTACCACAGATGAAGCGCACTGACGCCATACCGAAACCGTGGTCATCCATACCTGCTTTACCCGCTTCGATAAGCGCTGGGTGGTTTGCTAGGCCTAGGTAGTTATTTGCACAGAAGTTCAGAACTTCCTCACCTGTTGAAATCTTTACCGCAGCTTGCTGCTGTGAAGTAATAACACGCTCTGACTTGTAAAGGCCTTCTTCCTTTACTTCTTCAATTTGAGTTTTGATCTGTTGGTAAAATGCAGATGACATTTCAAATTCCTTCCTAGTTATTATCTTTGTATCGCCCAATCGACTTAAACCAAAGTATGGTTGCTCGAATGGGCTTGTAGGGTGCTCCGCTAAATCGCAAAGCAATTCTGTTGCGGTAAAGTGTAATCCAACCCGCTGTAATGCATTAGAGCGTCAACCGGAAAAACATTAGTGAACCACAGGCACAAATAATCTTATTTAGTGACTTGGTTAACAATTCCGAATTTTTATGCTGATATATCAAACAGAAAAATCTTTGCTCAATTCAATATAGTCCTCCAGCTGCAGACTGAAGAGAATATGCGTCCTTTTTCACCACTTAAGGTCGTACTCATGAATATCTCTGATCAGTTAATCAAGGACGCTTTTGCCAAGGGTTGGCATACCTGCTTTTACCAACCTCTAGTCGAGCCAAGCTTTGATACTGTGAAGGGTGTTGAAGTCCTGTTTCGCCTTAAGACACCAAGCCACGGCATTGTTTCCCCTGCCTCATTTATCGAACGCGCATTCGAATTGGGTTTCGAACAAGACATTTTCCAAATCGTGCTAAGCACAGCATTGACCGAAGTTACCTCGCTGTCTTACCCATGCCCTGTTGCGATCAATGTAAGTTATAACGTACTAGATAACGAAAAAACCTATGAATCCGTTCGAGCTCTGCTTTGGGATCACTCCTATCCGGCACATATGTTGACATTCGAACTAAGCGAGTCAGACGACGTCACTGAATGCTCGCAAGCATTGATAGATAAGTACAAGGCACTGGGGATCAAGATCTCTATTGACGATTTTGGCGCTGGTTATTCAAACATCAACAAGCTACTTGCCCTCAATGTCGATGAAGTGAAGTTCGATAAAAACCTTATCAACACAAACCATCAGAACGGTTATGCACTGCTGAAAAGCATTCTGATGTTTTGCAAAGAGATGGGAATCGCCACTGTCGCTGAAGGGGTAGAAAGCGCTGATACTCGCATTTACGTGCGTAACTTAGGCTTCGACCAGTACCAAGGTTTCCACTTCTCTAAGCCAGTTTGCTTTCAAGAACTTAAAACTTTGGTTGCGGCATAAGGCTCAGCACAATGAAGATCTTAAAAGACAGCCAACTTCTCAACTCAGCTCAATACAACAACTTTGGCAAACTGAAAGTATTGATCGTCGACGACAGCACTCTGTTCATACAAAGCATCAGAAAAATCCTGTCCAAGCTGAAAATCGATGACAAAAACATTCAACATGCATCTGATACCAAACTGGCGTCGTGGTACCTCAAAGATAAAATCGAAGACGAGGGGTACGACGTCATTATTTGTTCGTATCGATTCAAAAGTCGTCCGCTTGGGAGGGATTTTCTACGCTACTTGGAAAAAGAGCAGTTCCGAACAAAACTGACGTCATTGATCGTGACAGACAACACCCTTGATCTCGATACTGCTCGTGAAATCGATACCAATATCCCAGACGGCTTTATTGCTAAGCCATTTAATCACAATCAGTTCGTGGCTAAGCTCACGAAGATCGTCCAGAAAAGTATCAAGCTAAAGCCACTTAAGAACGCATATTTTGGCCGCGCATACGATCAGGTCATTGAAAAATCAGAACAACTACTGTTCGAAAGCCCTCAGTATGCCAGTGAGATTCTGCGCTTGAAGTGCCTAGCACTAACGAAATTGAAGCGGTTTGAAGAAGCAATTCAATGCTGCAAGTCAGAACTGCAAACAAGTGCCGAATGGCCCCTTGTACAACTCGTCGAGCTATACAGTTTGTTGGGGAAACATACGTTAGTCACCGATTTGCTCGACAGCGAACCGTCAATCAAATCACACCCTAAAGTGAGCTGGATCTTACGTGAAAACAACGTTGAAACAGACACGTGTCAGTCGGTAATAAAAGAGTACATGAAATCTAATGAAGACCATGAAAAGATCATCAAAGCCGCGGTTCTTCACATGTACAACCTCGACTATAGCTCGGCTTCGGACACTCTCACCCGCTATATCAGGCATAACCGAAGCAACCCACTACTTGAAAAGCGTGCAGTGTTGTTTCTGCAATGTTTGCGTGCATTGGAGCAAGTATTTGTAGGCAAACCTAAATATGTAGAGCCGCATATTTTCGACAAGTTAGTTTCAGAGCAAGATAAACAGGACAATTTGTACTTTCTGTTTATGTATATCCTGAAAAACTACGATAAGAAGTCACTGTTCAAAACCCGTCAGCATATCGAAGCCTTTAAAGCTCGAGCACTGTATTGCAATGATAACTTAGTGCTTATTCTGCTCGCTTTAGCATGTTACCACCTAGGGCTAAACGCTAATGTGAAAATGTTGCACAACAAACATCTTATGTTCGTGGAAAATGATTACTTGTCTATTGTGACAAACAAAGTGTTTGAAAGCTTAGTTCAGCACAGTGCTGATAAAGAGCTGCACTTCGATTTGAAACGAGACTCAGATCTATCTGCTTTGGAATCAATGACAGCTCAATCTCCACTCAACCAACACTATCACGAAAGTTTTGTATCACTGATTGCACGCACACTCGCGAACAAACCAGTGAAAAAAACCAAGGGGTTTCTATCCAACATTGAGACCAGCATTAGCTTCCTCAAAGACTCGTACAAAGATCTTGGGCAGCACAACAATTTAATGAGGTTAAAAGCGGAATACGATCAAATTAGGTTTCACCTAAGATAAATTCGATGCTCTTTTTCTTCATTTTTAGATCGTGATAGCGAATGTACTTAAAGTACACGTCATTGCGAGTTTGAATGGTTTGCGAGAAAGGATTCTCCACCACTTTTTTGATACTTGAACGGAAACACGTCAAACCATGTTGAGTGCCTACTGGTTCCAAATAGAGGTCGTAGAGGAACTGTGCCATCGCAGGGTCAATTGTTGGAAAGTTGAACTCCATATCATTGGTATGCTGCGCTAAATAATCAAAAATACGCCTGCGGATCACTATGCTCACAGCGCCCACGCTGAGCAGCGTATGGGTCGCCCCATCGTATATTACATGGCCGAGAATCACGCTCTCACACATAAAAGACAGAACCACCACCGACGCCGGGCTAAACGACATTCTCTCTATGATTTGGCCGATATCCTGTCCGTAGAGCTTCTTGTGTAGAGCACACATCAGCGCTAATCGCTGTGGATCAGCATCGGCATAAGTCGCGTGTTCAACATGAGAAATTTGATAATCGTACACTGCGTCTTGATTGAAGACTTTATCCATCAATTTACTGGCTGATTTCACCCGCCCCATTTCATCAACTGAAAAGTCGTAATCCACTTTGAAAAAGCTCGCCAACCCTAAACGGCGCACAAAACTGGGTATGGTTTTCCCTCGCTCCCATTGACTCACCGTCACTTGATTGACCCCTAAAAATGCACGATGAGATTGAGACAGCACTTCGACCAACTCTTCTTGAGAAAGCTGCTTTTGCTCACGTAATTCTTTAAGCCGATGAGAGAAATTATCTTTGTTCATTATGCTGCGCTCACACTTATCTTTATGGATCACATAGTTACCTTGTCTTCTTAGTGTAGAACACTCGGCTGTAAAATTGGTATCACAACCCTATACACGGCTCAGTTTCGGTGCTACAAGTTGAACTCTCCTCTCGAATACGCTTTACTTCGGCTATTCACTGAGTGCTCCACCCTAATCATCAGAGTCTTCTGTTACTATGCTCAACCCGAAACTCATTTCTCTGTTACCTGATCTTGCTTCATTTATCCTCGTCGTCGATGAGGGAAGCTTTACCGCAGCTGCAAAAAAGCTCGATGTCACACCTTCAGCATTGAGTAAGCTCATCACCCGTTTGGAGAGCTCACTGTCTGTTAAGCTTTTCGAAAGAACCACACGTAAACTGGTTATCACCCCTACTGGCCGTCAGATTTACGACCAGGCGATTTTAATGGTCAATGCTGCCCAACAAGCTGTAGAACTTTCAACATCGGACCATACCGCTCCGACGGGCTCTCTCACCGTAGCCGCACCAGAGGCGTTTCTTAACTCGGTACTGCAACCTTTTGTCGTGCCATTTTTGCAAAAGTACCCAGACATTCAGCTCAAGCTTCGTGTTGCTGACGGTGAAATCGATTTACTGCGTGACCGAATTGATATCGCATTTAAACTCACCGACAAGCCTGACGAAAACTTGGTATTGAAAGAAATCGCCTCAACCAACTTAGTGTTGTGTGCAAGCCCTGAATACATCGCTCAGCGTGGGGAACCACAACACCCTACGGATTTAGAACAGCATGACTGTCTGTACTTAGCAGAAACCGAGCGCGATAACCGCTGGGAGTTTTTTAAAGGGGATGATTACCATACGGTTTCCGTTACAGGGCGCTACGCGGTCAACCATTCACAAATGCGCCTACGTGGGGTGAAAGACGGGCTTGGCATCGGCATATTCCATGACTTCGTAATCAGCGATGCGCTACGCAAGAAAAGGGTCATTCCGATACTGCAAGATTGGACGATTAAAAGTGCTTATCACGGCGCTATTGCTATGCAATACCCGCAAACCAAATATATGCCTGCTAGGCTAAGAGTGTTCATCGATTTTGTTATGGAGAACCTCACTACGACAGGCTCTGCTGAGCCTAGGAGTTAACGGAGTGAGTGATATGAAGGAAGAGTCAATGTTCAAACGTATTCATCATGTTGCGATAATTTGTTCGGATTATCTCGTTTCAAAGCGATTTTATTGCGAGGTGTTAGGGTTTAAAGTTTTAGCGGAAACCTACCGCGAGGCGCGCGACTCATACAAACTCGACCTTGAGCTTCCTGACGGTTCGCAAATCGAGTTATTTAGTTTTCCAGATACCCCTGAACGCCCTAGCTATCCAGAAGCTCAAGGATTAAGGCACCTAGCTTTCCATGTCGATAATATCGAACGCGTAGTGGATTACTTGGTAGGAAAAGGCATCGATGTTGAGCCAATTCGTACTGATGAATTGACTGGTAAAACATTCACCTTTTTTGCCGACCCAGATGGCTTACCACTCGAGATCTACCAATCTTAACTAAGCACTAAAAGCCCCGCGATTGAGCGCGGGGCTTTTACATTAGCTTAGCGCTAAACGCAGCTTCGCTACACGCCTAATCAGTAGCCAATCGATTAGCATTGCTACAATGATACTGATACCTGCCAGTGGAAATGCAATCGCAATAACAACCAAAGTCAACGCGCCCGTTTTCCAAATCGAATCTCGCTCAAAGCGTGGCGGAACACCCACTTTTCCTACCCCACTTGGTCGTCTCATCCACCACATCAAGACACCCGTTACCGATATCACAATGAATAAGACACATATCAGAGCATTCGCCGCCTTGTTAACGACTGAGATGTCACCTTGGTGAAGCGCAATACCCGCCGCCATGGCTTTGGCTATCAAACTGTAATTTTGCCACGTCACATCAGCCAGCAGTTCGCCAGAATACTGATCCACATGCGAGGTTCTATCCTGAGTGGGATCACTAATGTCGCCACTCATCGTGTTCGCAGAAACAGTAAATACACCGGTTTCTGAACGAGGGAAGTTGATTCGATAGCGAGTGAAGCCCATCGTCTCTGCTTTGGCAACGACGGCATTAATGCCAATGTTATCCATAAACACTTCGCCACTTTCCATCATAGCGGAATGATCATGCGATTCAGGCACTGGCGTTTGCTCTAGATTCCAAGGCATTTCTTCTTCACTGCCATGGTTTAGGTCTTTATGTGTCAGCGAAGATAATGGCACATCATCCCACTTTTGCGCCGGGAACGTGTTCCAAGGCTGCACGAATTTGGCACCCCAGATGCCGGCCCAAGCCAATCCAGACAGAACAAAGAACAACAGCACGAGTGAGAGCACACCACCTATGTTAGTATGCAGATCTCTAAGCAGCGTGCGACTGCCGTTTTGTAGTCTAACCTTAAGAAACCCAGCAGCGCTTGCTCTGTCGGTTGGCAGCCACATATAAATGCCAGACACCAATAACAAAATGGTCAAACTTGCGGCCATCTCAATGAGAAAATCACCGGTTTCACCCACCAGCAACGTCCCGTGAATGTCGTTAGCCAATTGATACCAACTTTCGCTGCGGTCAATTTCACCTAGCACTCTGCCAGTGTATGGGTCGACGGTCACCAATACTGTTTCACCGTTACTCTTAGTGACAGAAAACCGATTCGCAGTGGTGGAACTAGGTGCGGTGATGAACTGAGTAACACTAGCGTCTGGGTACGCACTTTGAACCGCGTCTAACTGCGCCGAGGGGGTCACTTGGGCTATCTGAGGAGTCACTTCAATGACATCGCCATATCGGGCAAACTCGATTTCATCATCGAATAACATGACAAGGCCAGTGAGAGAAAGCATCAGCATGAACGGGACGACAAATAAACCCGCATAGAAATGCCAGCGCCAAGTGAGAAAATAGAGTGTTTTTGCTGACTGAGCAGCGTTTTTCGCAGAGTCTGCTTCCTTTTGCGTTGATTGATTCAACATTATTTTTCCTTATTACACGCAAAAAAACACCACCGCCAATATAAAAAGCGGAAGTGCTGAGCGTGATGACTTTACTTAAGTGATTATTTTAATTTTGGTTATTTAAGTCGCTAGGAAACGAGGAGGTGCACGAGGAACATGCTTTTCAAACCGGACACTTAGAGCCAAAAAAGTGTAACGGTCTAGAAGAGCAATACTTTGCGATGAAAGTAAAGGAGGTGTTGGAAGGTTGTCGTGATGAAAGCTGGAGAAGTGACTAAACGGACAAGGCTTGCCATTATGGGTTTCTGCGGTGCCTTCTTCTATTTGAACCAGCTCAAAGCCATTTACGGTACATAACGTCGCCCATACCCCAGCGCTACTGCCGTGCGCGTTGATCACCGGCATCAAGGTCACAAGCACCCAGCTGAGGGCACTTGCTAATAGCATTGAGCGATGAAACGAGGCTGACTTAAACATTGGGCGACCCGAAATAATTGAGCCGATACTATAACTTTAGCCGATAGATATTACCGCTTTAAACCTCTCAAAACGCTACAAAATATTATCGATATTTACATTTTCACTACAGAGTCAGAAACAAAAAAGCAGCGCTTATGCGCTGCTTTCTAACATTTAGGAAGTCATCACCAATGTGATTTAACCGAACAAACGGCTCCAGATACTTGGGTTACGTCTATCATGATATTCAATTCGAAGATCATCCACTTCTCGCAACAGCTCTTGCGCTTGCTCTAAATCACCCGCTTCGATTTGCGCTTCAACGCCGTCGATAGCTATCGCGAGTTTTTTAAAGCCTTCCATGTATAACTCTTGCTTTTCTACAGGGTATTCAGCTTGCTTAGACTGCTCAACTAGCTCTGCTAGATTAACAATCGGTTGCTGCATCTGCTCGATACTCTCTGCTTCTGCAGCTTGTTTAAACTCGAAACGCATTTTTTTCATGGTTTGAGTTAGGTCGAAAGGCTGAGCAAACACACTTGAAGCAAATGCTAGGCTCGCCACTAGGCCAGCAATAGCAGGTATATTGTTTTTCATATTGGAATAATTACTTTTTATCGTTGAGTACGAATCTTACTTTTTTGTCACTATACCGAACATAACAATAAAGGGAGAGTAAGAAATTGTTTCAATTTGCGAAATGGCTACATGCCAACAATTGCTTACTTCGATAATGGCTTACTCTGTTCCTTCTGACTTTCCGACGCGCCCTAAAGAGTATGATACTCCTCAATCGGCTCTCGGCCTCTCAGCTCAAGAAAATCGAGAAACTGCCGTGGAGAATGAGTAATCACCTTGTCACTGGAAATCCCAACTTTATCCAGTAATTCACTCACCAAGCCTAGGTCGCCAACATCATGGCAAAAATGCGCATCACTCCCCGTAGTGACAAAAGCACCATGCAATTTCGCTAACTCGGCAATCTCGTAGCAGCGCTCAACGCTGCCTACTCGGCTATTACCTTTCAATGTAGTGTTATTGATCTCTATCGCCACATTGTGCTCAGAAGCACATTGAATCACTGCGTCAAAATCAAAGTCGAAATTGGGATTCCCAAGGTGGCCCAGCGCATCAACACGACCACCACGTATAACATTAATGAGCGCTTGAGTATGCGCCGCTTTATCCGCAGGTTTAAATACAGGTTCATGGAAACTCGCGATAACCCAGTCTAGGTTGCGGTCGACAGAAAGAGGAATGTCGATGTCACCGGAGGTGTTCATGATGTTTGACTCTACACCACGAATGACAGCTACACCTTCAAGAAAACGAGGGAGAACACGTTGATTAGAGAAAAACCAATAGTGTGGAGCGCCGGGCATGGTTTCGGAGTGGTCCGTGGTACAAAACATTGCTAGACCATTTTCTTTGGCCAATTTAGCATTTTCAATTAAGGTGCTATAAGCGTGCCCACTGGCATAAGTATGGGTGTGCGTGTCGACAAGTAACTTCATGAACGGCTTAACTATCTCTATTCGATTTATCGCCTAGTTTAGCAGCTTCAATCTTGCTCACAAAGTAGCTTAATCATGGGTAACGCTCGCTCCCAACCGTTGTTGAACATTGCGGTAAACTCTTGGTGTGTGTTGATTTTCACTTTGAGCAATACGCTCGACTCAAGCGAGACTATTTCAAACGATTCACTCGAACCAATCCACTTTCTTGCCACGTCACTATTGATGTCTTGGATATGATCGGGCGTGAAAATCGCCACGTGATGATAGGAAAGCAGTTTACCTTCTTCAACAGTGTCAATCACAGCGCGAGTCCCACCTAACGCAGGGTCAAAGAAAGTCATGTCTGCCCCTTCTCGCCATTCACCTTTGAATTGAGATTGAGGTGAAAAGGCAGCGGCCCACTTCTGATAGCTTTCAAGCTCAGTCAAGATAGCCCACAAATTTTCAGCGTTCGTTTCGATTTCTATTTGATAATTAAGCGATTGCATATCACATCCCTAAAAGCGTTGTTTATGCCCGAATGCCTTGGAATGAACAGGTTACTTCACTGAATCATTTTCCAAGAAAACCAGTGACATCGTTCTGAATCCCGCGTCTTTAAGTCATTTGGGTATATTAGGTATAGAAGATAAAAATGACAAAACATCGGAAAACGAAGGGAATTCATTTATAGAACGGTAGCTTTTTATTCTTTTTTGAACTGACTCACGTAATTTCAAGTGGTTAAATTTTCCGTCTTTTTTTGCATCATCGATAGATTAGACAATAATTAGATCAGTCAATTGCCCAAGGAAGAGCAACATGAGAAAGCAGCGCTACTCGCTGAGTATTCATATTACTAGCCTGTTTTTGGTGCTGACTACACTCGTGGGTGTCGTCCTTATTTCAATCAGCTACCAACACTCTCAGCAGTTGCTCTCCGGCAGCGCAAAAGAGCTCAGCAACGAAAACAGCCGTAAACTTGAATCAGCGTTTAAGCAAAGCGCGGGCCCTATTCTCACCACTCTGGACTTTATGGCGCTGAGCGCCAGCACGGAAGATAAGAAAGTCCCACTTAAACAAAAGCGCTGGCTTGCCTCAATTGACCTCATTTTTCAGCGTAACGAGGGGCTTGTTGCACTCTATTACGGTAATGAAAGCGGCCAGTTTATTCTCATGCGCCCGCTGCGTGACAACAAAGCTCGAGAACGCTTTAACGCGCCAGAAAAAGCCAGCATGTTCATCAATCATACTCAGGCTAATGGCCTGAATGAGTTCTATTATCTCGACGGCAACCACAACCAAGTCGGCTATACCAAAACCAACGATAATGAATTTGATCCACGAGTTAGGCCTTGGTTTATTAATGCCGATTTGGATGGTGAAATTCGTCTCACTGAACCCTACTTTTTCTATTTTCTACGAACCACTGGCGTTACCTTGTCTCGAAGATCGATCAATGGCAGTGCGGTAGTCGGCGCCGACTTCACTCTGGATTCTCTGTCCCAACAAATAAGCTCCATAGGCTACTCAAGCAACTCAAGACTTGTCCTGTTCGACAATCAGTTCAAAGTGTTGGCCCATCATCAATCTGGGGTTGAATTAGGAGAAGAGGAGCAAAAAGCCAGAGCGACACTCAACAACGGCGTCTTCGCCAATATGCTCGACCGTAATAGCAGCCAAACCCTTTATGAGAATGTATTTTTCGATGAACAGAACTGGTCGGTCACGCTGACACCAGTCTCTCTGAACAAGCATGTCAGGCTGCTTTTGGCCGAAGCGACACCGCAAGATGACTTACTCGCAAACCTGATGTCGATGCGAGACAAACAAATCACCGTGGCCCTAACCATGCTATTAGTCAGTTTTGTGGTGGTTTGGATCATCGCCAAACGCTTAGCTAACCCGTTACAAAACTTGGTTCTGCTCACTGATAACATTGCACGATTCGATTTCAAGAAAACTCGTTATCCAAAGAGTATGATTAAAGAGGTCTCTAACCTCACTGAATCAATTGAACTGATGGAGCACACACTGCATGACCTACTTCGCTTGCTCCGAGAAACCGCCAGCAACCAAGATTTTAACCTACTGGCCAAGACCATCACTCACCAAAGTTATTTGGTGACTCGCGCCGAAACGATTATTTTGTTTGTCCACTCTGAGAAAGAAAACAAATTCACTACCGCAGCCAACCACGCGATAATTCCATTCAAAATCGAAATTAATGAGTTTCTCTCCGACACGCCTTGGCTAATGACGGAACTTAAAAAAGGAGAAACCATCCACCTAAATCGAGACGATAACGCTATTGGCCCGCACCGCGACCACTTCTATAACTCTGATGTGTATTTCTTCCCGTTACTCAACCGAGAAAAACATCTCGTTGGCGTGCTTACCTTGGGTTACGAGCGAGCAATTACCAAAGAACAAAGCGATAAACATGCCTTCCTGAGTGAATTGCTCAGCTTTGCCGAAATAGCCAAAGACAACATCGACCAGATGCAACAACAGAAAGACATGCTTAATGCTTTCATCGAACTAATGGCTTCGTCTATTGATACAAAATCACCTTACACTGGCAGCCATTGCCAACGTGTGCCAGCGCTAACCAAAATGCTCACCGAGGTCGCCGCCAAAGATGAGCAGTACTTCCCTCGATTTGGGATGACAAACCAACAATGGGAAGAATTGCATCTAGCGTCTTGGTTGCACGATTGCGGTAAAGTTACCACCCCGGAATACGTCATCGATAAGGCGACAAAGCTGGAAACCATCTATGACCGTATTCATGAAATACGCATGCGATTTGAACTACTTAAGAAACAGGCTGAAACGGACTACTGGCAAGCGTTACACAAAGGCGGTAACGAGTCAGAACTCAAGCTCGCGCTTCATGAGCAGCACCGAACCTTAGATGAGGAATTTGCCTTTGTTGCCAAGTGCAATATTGGTGGCGAATCGATGAGTGAAGAAGATATCGCCAGGTTGGCCCAGATTGGCGCTCGTGAATGGACACGAACACTGGATGATCATCAGGGCATATCATGGATAGAAAAACAGCGTAGCGACTCCAAATATACCCTTCCGACGCAAGAGCAGTTACTGGCTGATAAAGCGGTTCATCGCGTTGAGTGGCCTCGTGGGGAAAACCCAAAACAACATTGGAATGAGCCTTATATTTTGGAGCCAGGTAACGTCAAATACGACCGCGGAGAGTTATATAATCTTTCTATTCAAAGGGGTACCCTGACCTCTGAAGAACGATTTATTATCAACGATCACATCATTCAAAGTATCTCGATGCTGAATCGACTTCCTTATCCCGAGCACCTCAAAAATATTCCTGAAATCGCAGGGGGTCACCATGAACGAGTCGATGGTGAAGGTTACCCTAAAGGCTTGAGTGACGAAGAGTTATCTGTACCTGCACGCGTGATGGCTATTGCTGATGTATTCGAAGCACTCACATCTTCAGATAGACCATATAAGAAAGCGAAGAGCCTTGATGAATCGATTCACATCATGACCGACATGGCGACCACGGGGCACATCGACCCTAAGTTGTACCTGTTGTTTCTTGAAAATGGAATCGACCAAACCTATGCCGACGAGTTTTTAGCGCCAGAACAAATCACCCCTATCGACCGTGAGTTCCATCTTCAAAAGGTCAGAGAGTATCTAAAAACTATATTCTAACGCCACCTAATAGCCCCTAGCCTTTGTCGTACTCAAATATAGAGTAATAACTTCATTTTTAACCAAAATATCACTTAGATTATTACTCTATGTTTTTTAATGACTTAGCAACAAAATGAGTCATTATTTAAACGATTGCGCTTTCGACTATTGATGTGCATCAAATAGTCATGGACAATACGCACCCGTGTCGAAAGTGATCTGCATCACTTTCAAGAGCAGCAAAAGTTATCGATTTTGGCTATCGGTACGATAGGCAGAGTCAATTATCAAAATTTGTGTGACGCTGTTAACGTTAGCGCTCACCTAATACCGTGTTTTTAAAGGGAAGATGATGGTAATACCTGAAAACAGCAGCATCGTTATTTTTGGTGCCTCGGGAGATTTAACTTATCGTAAGTTGATCCCAGCTCTCTATCACCTATATGCAAGCGATAAGCTTCCAAAGTCTTTTGCTATTTTGGGCGTGAGCCGAACTGAGTACAGCGACGATTCATACCGCGAAAAACTCAAGAAATCGCTTCAAGAAATGGAACAGACCGAGCCTGCAGTGCTTGACGCTTTCATCAACCATCTTCACTACCAAGCCATTAACACTTCAGACTCTCAAGACTACGCTAAGCTAGTGACTCGTCTTGACTCACTGTCTACTGAATACGGCTTCGAGCAACGTAACACTCTATTCTACTTGGCGACCCCACCAAGCCTATACAGCGTTATTCCTGCAAGCCTTGCCCAGCATGGCTTAAGTAACGAAGACGATGGTTGGAAACGCCTCATCATCGAAAAGCCATTTGGCTACGACCTGGAGTCAGCACAAAAGCTCGATAAAGAAATTCACGAGCATTTCCAAGAGCACCAAATCTACCGTATCGACCACTACCTTGGTAAGGAAACGGTACAGAACCTACTGGTTCTGCGTTTCTCAAATGCGATGTTTGAGCCACTTTGGAACCGTAACTTTATCGAATACGTTGAAATTACCGGTGCTGAGTTCCTTGGCGTCGAAGAACGTGGCGGTTACTACGATGGCTCTGGTGCGGTACGTGACATGTTCCAGAACCACCTGCTTCAAGTTCTTGCGATGGTTGGTATGGAACCACCAGCACAAATCAACGCAGATTCTATGCGTGACGAAGTAGTAAAAGTTCTGCAGTGCTTGAAACCTCTAGATGAAGAGTCACTGCGTAAAGACCTTGTTCTTGGCCAATACACAGCGTCTGACGTTCGTGGCGAACACCTGCTGGGCTACCGTGAAGAAAACGGCGTCGCTGACGATTCACGTACAGAAACCTACATCGGCCTAAAAGCGTACATCAACAACTGGCGTTGGAATGACGTGCCATTCTACGTACGTACGGGTAAGCGCCTACCTACTCGCGTTACTGAAGTGGTTATCCACTTTAAGAACACACCGCACCCAGTATTTGGTCAAAACGCACCTGAGAACAAACTGATCATCCGTATTCAGCCGGATGAAGGCATTCAAATGAGCTTCGGCTTGAAAGAACCAGGCGCAGGCTTTAAAGCCAAAGAAGTGAAGATGAACTTCTCTTACAACGATTTAGAAGAGACTCAAATGCTAACCGCTTACGAGCGCTTACTGCTTGATGCTTTGAACGGCGATGCTACTCTATTTGCGCGTACTGATGCGGTAGAAGCATGTTGGAAGTACGTTCAGCCTATTCTCGATTTCAAACAAGACCCACAAGCACTATTTGGTTATGCCTGTGGTACATGGGGACCAAAAGAAGCGGATGATCTACTTCAACGTGCTAACCGCGCTTGGCGTTTCCCATGTAAGAACCTAACAGATACGGACTACTGCGAATTATGATCAACCATAAGATCTTTCAAACCGCGGAACAGGTTGTTGAAAGCCTAGCGAACGACATGAAAGCGTTCAGCGAACTAGGTCGCCCTGTTCATATTTCACTGTCTGGCGGCAGCACACCTAAGATGCTGTTCAAGCTACTAGCGACAGAAACATACGCAACCTCAATCCAGTGGAACAACCTACACTTCTGGTGGGGTGACGAGCGCTGTGTAGCACCAGATGACGCTGAAAGTAACTACGGTGAAGCAAATACTTTGCTTTTCAGTAAAGTCGAACTGCCAGCAGACAACATTCACCGCATCCGTGGTGAAGAAGAACCAAAAGCAGAAGCAGAGCGCTTCGCGAAAGAAATGGCAGACGTGATTCCAACAGAGAACGGAACGCCTGTTTTCGATTGGATTCTGCTAGGCGTGGGAGCCGACGGCCACACAGCTTCGCTATTCCCAGGTCAAACTAACTATCAAGATGAGAACCTATCTGTATTGGCTTCTCACCCTGAATCAGGCCAGATTCGTGTTTCTAAAACAGCAAAAGTTCTAGAAGCCGCTAAACGTATCAGCTACCTAGTGCTTGGCGCAGGTAAAGTTGAGATCGTTAATGAAATTCATACTACTCCTGCAAGTGAACTGCCTTACCCGGCAGCGAAAATCCAGTCTAAAGCTGGTGAAACAGAGTGGTACTTAGATTCTGACGCAGCAGCAAAAATCGCGTAATGCGAGCGTCCAAATAGGAAAACTGGAGACAAACAATGAAAGGTGATATCGGTGTAATTGGCCTAGCAGTAATGGGTCAAAACCTTATCCTAAACATGAACGACCACGGCTTCAAAGTAGTGGCTCACAACCGTACTGCTGCGAAGGTAGATGAATTCCTTGAAGGTCCAGCAAAAGGCACTAACATCGTTGGTGCTTACTCTCTAGAAGAGCTAGTAGAGAAGCTAGAAGCACCACGTAAAGTGATGCTAATGGTTCGTGCGGGTGCTGTTGTTGATGCGTTCATCGACAACCTAATCCCACTTCTAGACGAAGGCGACATCATCATCGACGGTGGTAACACTAACTACCCAGACACAAACCGTCGCGTAGCGCATTGTCGTGAGAAAGGCATCCATTTCATCGGTACTGGTGTATCTGGTGGTGAAGAAGGCGCGCGTTTTGGTCCTTCAATCATGCCGGGTGGTGCTGCTGAAGCTTGGGAAGCGGTTAAGCCAATCTTCCAAGGTATCTCTGCAAAAACTGACGCTGGTGAACCTTGTTGTGACTGGGTTGGTAACGACGGTGCTGGCCACTTCGTTAAGATGGTACACAACGGCATCGAATACGGCGACATGCAGCTTATCACTGAAGCGTACCAGTTCATGAAAGATGGCCTAGGTATGTCTGCTGATGAAATGCAGGCAGTATTTGCTGACTGGAACAAGACTGAGCTAGACAGCTACCTTGTTGAAATCACTGCAGACATCCTTGGCTACAAAGATAAAGACGGTGAAGCGCTAGTTGAGAAAATCCTAGACACTGCAGGCCAAAAAGGGACTGGTAAGTGGACAGGTATCAACGCACTAGACCTAGGTATTCCTCTAACACTTATCTCTGAGTCTGTATTCTCTCGTTGCCTATCTGCACTGAAAGATCAACGTGTTGAAGCTGAATCTCTATTCGGTAAGACAATCACACCAGTTGAAGGCGATAAGCAAGAGTGGGTTGACGCACTGCGCCAAGCTCTACTTGCTTCTAAGATCATCTCTTACGCTCAAGGCTTTATGCTAATGCGCGAAGCTTCTAACGAGAATGGTTGGGACCTAAACTACGGTAACGTAGCACTAATGTGGCGTGGTGGTTGTATCATCCGCTCTGCATTCCTAGGTAACATCCGTGATGCGTACGAAGCGAACCCAGATATCGCATTCCTAGGTTCAGATGATTACTTCAAAGGCATCCTACAAAACAGCCTGAGCGCATGGCGCAAAGTAGCGGCTAAGTCGCTAGAAGCTGGTATCCCAATGCCTTGTACTATCTCTGCACTTTCGTTCCTAGATGGTTACACGACAGCTCGCCTACCAGCGAACCTACTTCAAGCTCAACGTGACTACTTCGGTGCTCACACTTACGAGCGTACTGACCGTCCACGTGGTGAGTTCTTCCACACGAACTGGACTGGTACAGGCGGCGATACAGCGTCTACTACTTACGACGTTTAATAACAAAATCTCATAAACGAAAAGGATGCCTGTAGGCATCCTTTTTTATTTTGTTGTGTTTACAACTCCAACAGCCTTGAAGCGCTATGCATCCCGCTCTTTTGGTTTGTTCTTATCTTTAAATATATCAGCAAGATAGACCACCGCACTCACGACTAAGCACATCACCGATGCAAACAGTAATGCTGGCATTCCTAATACCCATGCAAAGGTCGCAGTAAGAAATGCGATAAAGCAGATGAACCGACTTGATGACATTACATGACCGAGTTTCTTGTTCATAACGCCCCCTTAATGACCGTTTTTTATTGCACAATCATTGTCTCATTTATGACCAGAAAAGCAGCTAAATAAACCTCAAAAAAGGTTATTTAATGACCAACATCAAACTTTAGAGGTCACCGTTCCATTAACAGAATCGACAGTAATCATGGGGTGGATAAAAGCAATTGGGTAAGCCCTTTTACTCAGCCTATAATTAAATTGATAAGGATGAGGTTGAATATGCCTCAACCTTTAAACTTGTTCTTAACGTGCATGAATCCATCACAGACTGATGAGATTCATTTTTCCAGGAAGGTGTAATGTTACTTAATTGAGGTTCTTGAAATGACGATAAATAAATACTTTGTTTTTGTACCGAGCGCACAACAAGATGAGCCAGAACAAACCAACAAAGCTATCTCAGAAGCGGAAACTCAACGTCAGGCTTTATTAAAACAAGTCCAGCAAGATGGTGGCTTGTCAGGCTAATATTCACCAGGCTGTAAATTGAACGCACACCGCCCGAAAAAGCGGTGTGCGTTTTTTTGTTTAGTTACTGGTGACGTATCTTAGGATTTCAACCACTTGCTGTGGCGTCTCTGCCCACGCCATTGCTGCCGCATCGACCTCTTTAAGAGGGTGGATGATGCCTTCATCATGAAGCGTAATAAATGGCTTATCGAGCGCAGCAAGCATTCCTGCATCGAACGCTGCGTTCCACTGACGGTATTTGTCACCAAACCTGACGACACCAATATCACACTGCTTGATTAGATTCTTAGTACGAATCGCGTTCACTTTTGATGACTGGTGGTCACGCCAAAACTGCACATCATTTTCTCTGAGGTGATCACCCGCGGCATCGCTAGAGTCGTGGTCCGTATTCGCTGAGTAAAACTCAACATCCAATTCTAAACGAGCCGCTCCTGCAATGATTTGCTCACGCCAGTCGGTGTGGATCTCACCGCTCAAATATACTTTCCAACTCATTGTTATTCCTTATTATTTGGGTTTGTTGCAATGACATCCGCTCGGATAACCGAAGTTTCTACCACTAAGTCTGCCAGTAACTTGCGGCTATCTAAATAGTGTTGCGTTTGTTTGTGTACCTGCAGTGCTTGCTGATCTTGATAGATTTCGTACAAATAGAAGTCTTGTGGTGACTCTTGATCCTGCACAACATCAAATCGATAGCACTCAGGCTCATTTGTCACTGATGCTTGAGCGTTTTCTGTAATTATCGATTTATAGCGTTCTTCACTGCCCGGTTTCACTCGGTTACGGACAATAATGCAATACATCTTACCTTCTCCATGGCACTTATTTGAAATCACACTCAATTATTGTATACAATTTAAATCAAAATAAAATACAAAGGATGTAAATAATGAAAAGGCCAGCCCCGTTTAATGGAATGAGACACATCGCGTTAGTGGTACAAAAGTTTGAAGAGTGTGAAGCGTTTTATACTGACATCATGGGAATGGAGATTTTAAGGCGCGCGAATGACAACCTTGTCTATTTAACGTGTGGCAATGATAACCTCTCTCTCGGACGAGCTCGCAGCCAACGAGTCTGCTCGCCAATCAGTGTCGACCATTTCGGCTTTGTTGTGAACAGTAAGCAAGAGCTGCAAGATTGGTATGAGTTTATGCAGGCTAAGGGCGTTACACTGCTTGATGAGCCGCACGACCACAGTGATGGCGCGCGCAGCTTTCATTGCAAGGATCCAGAGGGCCATGTGATTCAGCCACTCTACCACCCGGCAGTATCACACCAAACGCTAAGCTAGCTCTCTACTTCGGGTAACGTTAGTTAGAGATGATACCTATCGCTTTTAGCTTTCGATAAATGGTGTTGCGGCTTACGCCCAATAAGCGTGATGTTTTACTTACGTTACCTTGAGTGGCTTCAAACGTTTGAAGCAACGTGGAATCAATAGTCGACTTTAAATCTGTTTTTTTGGCAGCTCCCACTAGCTGTCCGCTCCCTTGTGCTATGGGTATACCTAGAGTTTGATTGAGTAATGAACTCGGTAAATGGTGAAGCGCTAACTCCGCTTCATCACTTGCTAACAAGCTCGAGACTTTCAGGACGTTATCCATCTCCCTTAGATTCCCAGGCCATGTATGCTGATCAAACGCTTCTATTAAGCTAACAGAAAGCTTCTGCCCGACTTCAGCATATTTGGCGTGTATGGCTTGATACAGCGCCTTCTTATCAGCCCTATCGCGCAATGCTGGTAAGTTCAATACCAGACCATTCAATCGATAATACAAATCCTGCCTAAATTCCCCCCTCTCCACTAACTGCTCTAGATTCTTGTGTGTCGCAGCGACAACTTGAATATCAACTTGATGACTCTGAGTTGAGCCCACCGGTACTACCACTTTTTCTTGTAAGACATGCAGCAAGCGGCACTGCGCTTCAAGCGGCATGTCAGCAATCTCATCTAGGAACAAGATCCCTTTGTCCGCTTGACGTACCTTACCGATATAACCTTTACTACTCGCCCCTGTAAACGCACCCGGGACGTGTCCAAACAACTCTGATTCAACCAGGTCCTTCGGCAATGCACCACAGTTCACCGTCACAAGCGGCGCATTTTTCTTCGCACTGTTCTTGTGTAATGCCTTAACGAACTCACCCTTACCTACGCCCGTCTCTCCTAGGATCAATACGCTAACGTCTTTGTCGATCACTTTGTTCGCTTGCTGCCATGCATGCTCAATCGTGCTGTCGCCATAATGCAAATCACTGGATGCAGACACCGTTTTACGTACCGCGACTTTGCTATCCAGATATTGCTTTTCAAACACTAAAGACGAGGAATATTTGGTTTCCTCAAGTATCGCATCCAAACTAGAGCCTATTGCTGAATTTAATGACAACAACTGCGATGCTACCTGATTGTGTGCGACAACTAAGCCTGATTGATCAGCAATCACAATCCCCTGCCAGCCACTATTGAGCAAAGCTTTTTCACAGGCTAGATCGACTCGGATCGAACCTTCTGGAATGTGACTCAAAAGGTGATTCTCGACCAACTGAACCATATTCTGGACTAGGACTTGTGTGGTTACATCATGTTGTTGCTGCTCACTGGTGATGTCTAACACCCCACGCAAATTTCCCATGTGGTCGAGCACTGGACTAGCAGAACAACTGATGAACTGATGCTGCTTAATAAAATGTTGTTCACCAATCACAGAAATTGGCTTGGCTTCTACCAACGCGGTGCCTATTGCATTGGTGCCTTTCAGCCTTTCCAACCAACAACTCCCCGTACCAAGTGCAATACTCGTCAGCTTCTCTTGAAAGCGTTCCTGCCCCCAACTTGCTATAACGACCCCTTCGTTATCGGTCAGAATCAAACGGCTATCTGTACGAGCGAACATTTGATTAAACAACGGTAACGCAAAACGTTCGACTACCTCAATCAAAGTGCGGGCTTGTTGTTTGCGCTGTTTAAGAAGCGGTTCTGAAATCCGGGTATCTTCCGGTAATTTTCGCTGTTTTAAACCCGCATCACTACTTCTCACCCATGAAGAAGATAACCAAGATGGTGTGTCATTAACTTGAAGCTGCATAACTGTTCCATTTCGCCACAGTACGGGTGTTCCATTATGGAACACTTGAACAATGCACGGGTGTGCTACGGCTTGCCCAATTTTGCGCACATTAAAACCATTAACGTTTTGCAATCATAGTTTTACAATTATTTAACAACAAACTTTTCCTTCTTGGCGTGTGATTTGCGTTTATCAATTTGAAAAGGAAACTCGCCAAGTGCGTGTTTTAAACAAAAACGATGAACATCAATACGTTCACTAGAAGGATCTCAATATGATTTATGCACAGCCGGGCAGCGAAAACTCAGTCGTTAATTTCAAGAGCCACTATGATAACTACATCGGTGGCGAATGGGTAAAACCGGTTAATGGCGAATACTTCGATAACAGTTCCCCTGTCAACGGAAGTAATTACTGTAAAGTAGCGCGTTCATCGGCGGAAGATATTGAATTGGCTCTTGATGCCGCACACGCGGTAAAGGCTAGTTGGGCAGCGACAAGCGTAACAGAACGCTCAAATATCCTACTTAAGATCGCCAACCGAATTGAACAGCACCTTGAAGAATTAGCGGTGGCTGAAACTTGGGAAAATGGCAAACCAGTACGAGAAACGCTGGCCGCAGACTTACCGTTGGTTGTAGACCATTTCCGTTATTTTGCGGGCTGTATTCGCGCGCAGGAAGGCAGCGCGGCTGAGCTAGACGCGAATACCGCGAGCTACCACTTCCCGGAACCAATCGGTGTCGTTGGGCAAATCATCCCTTGGAACTTCCCTATGCTAATGGCGGCATGGAAACTTGCTCCAGCTCTCGCTGCGGGTTGTTGTGTCGTACTTAAACCAGCCGAGCAAACGCCAACATCTATTCTGGTGCTGATGGAGAAGATCGGCGACCTTATCCCAGCTGGCGTCGTGAACGTGGTGAATGGTTTTGGTAGTGAAGCTGGTCAAGCACTGGCAACTAGCCAGCGAATCGCGAAACTTGCTTTCACCGGTTCGACAGAAGTCGGTAACCATATTCTGAAATGTGCTGCCGATAGCTTGATCCCATCAACAGTCGAGTTAGGCGGTAAGTCACCGAATATCTACTTCCCAGATGTCTTCAACTATGAAGATGAATACCTAGATAAGTGCGTAGAAGGGATGCTGTTGGCTTTCTTCAACCAAGGTGAAGTGTGTACCTGCCCATCTCGTGTATTAATCCATGAGTCTATCTACGACCAGTTCATTGCTAAAGTTGTTGAACGCGCGAAGACCATTAAGCAAGGAAACCCACTCGATACTGACACACAAGTTGGTGCTCAAGCTTCTCAGGAGCAATTTGATAAGATCCTCAGCTACCTAGAAATTGGCCGCCAAGAAGGCGCACAAGTTTTAGTTGGTGGTGAAATTGCCAAACAAGACGACGACTTGGGCAATGGTTACTATATCCAGCCGACGATGCTCAAAGGCGATAACAAAATGCGCGTATTCCAAGAAGAGATCTTTGGACCTGTTATTGCCATCACAACGTTTAAAGATGAAGCAGAAGCACTGGCGATTGCCAACGACACCGAGTACGGCTTAGGCGCAGGTGTTTGGACACGTGATGCAAACCTTGCCTACAGAATGGGTCGTAAAATCGAAGCTGGGCGTATCTGGGTTAATTGCTACCACGCGTACCCAGCACATGCGGCATTCGGTGGATACAAAAAGTCTGGTATCGGACGTGAAACTCACAAAATGATGCTCGACCACTACCAAAATACCAAGAACCTGCTGATTAGCTACGACGTTAACCCACTTGGCTTCTTCTAAGCACTCCAAATAGCGCTCAAAAGAAACCTGAACGTTTAGGTTCAAAACTCAGAAAGCACCCTCGGGTGCTTTTTTATTTAACCAATCGAACTGCAACCATGCGTCTATACTAGAGTTAAGCCCATAAACGAAAGAGCTAGAAAAATGCAATCAGCGATGCTGAATACGCTTTGGTTGATGTTACTTATTGGCTTCTCATTCTCTGCTCAAGCGAATTCATTATCCGGAAAACATCTAACTATTTGTGGTGATGCTATCGACTGGCCTCCATACACCTACGTTCATGAAGATATGGTGAAAGGGGTAGACGTTGAAGTACTAAAGTTGATCCTGCCAAAACACGATATCAGCTACGAAATCATTATGACCTCATGGGCGCGCTGCCTTAAAGGCGCGGCAATGGGACAATATGACATAGCACTCAGCGCCAGTTACAGCGAAGAGCGCAGTCAATACTACCTCTACACAGATTCTTACTACTCTATCCGCCCACTTTACATCTACTCCGAGCTTGCCTTTCCTGATGCCCCTCCCGTGAAGCAACTAAGTGATCTGTACAACTACCGCGTGTGCGGCATATTCAGTTATAACTATGCGGATTTTAAGTTAGATGCAAGTGCGATTGAACAGAACACCCATTCAGTGTTTGAAACCTTACAAGAGATAAAACACGATCATTGCGACGTGTTTTTGATGTGGCACGAAATCTTAGATGGGTTTGAGAGAATCTGGGATGTGGATTACACCACTAATGAGTTTCAAGTTGCCGAAATAGCCGACCTTGCTCCACACAAATTCTATATGATGGTGTCAAAAAAGAATCCACAAGCAGAAAGCATTAAAACGCTACTCAATATCGAGATTGGCGAACTGAAAGAATCTGGTGAGTTGGATAAGATTATTCAAAGCCACCTTAAATAGTGATTCTGAAACAGTTGTTGCTAAAAACAAAAAAGCCCTCGCATCAAGCGAGGGCTTTTTCTAAATACTCAGCAATCTATTATGCTTCGTTACCGCGTCCACGACCATGGCCACGTTCGCCACGGTAGTTACCACGGTGGTCGCCACCACGGTTACGGTCGAAACGACGCTCACCATCACGGCCGCCTTCGCGGTTGCCACGGTATCCGCCTTCACGGTTACCATCGCGGTTACCACGGTAGCCACCGCCGTCACGGTTGCCACGACGCTCGCCACCACGGCCACCTTCACGGTTACCACGGTAGCCACCGCCATCACGACGTCCGCCGTCACGACGACCACGAGGCTCACGGAAGTCATCGAAGTCACACACTACTGCGCCTACTTCTTTTTGACGAATACGTAGCTTGCGTAGTTTACCTGCCGTTTCAGAGTTCATCGCTTTTGGAAGCTGTACGTAAGTTTGGCCTTGAGCCAGCTTGATCGCACCGATAGAACCTTTAGTTAGGCCAAGCTCGTTTGCTAGTGCACCAACGATATCTTTAACTTGAACGCCTTGCTCGCGGCCAACTTGAAGCTGGTAAGTATCCCAGTCTTGGTTGTTGAAGCTACGACCACCGTCACGACGACCATCACGGCCACCTTCACGACGCTCTTTACGACGTTGCTTGTCACGTTCAATTGCTTCAATCATTGGATCAGCACCAACGTAGAACAATGGACGCTTACCTTGCTGACGCTTAAGCAGGATTGCAGCTAGAGTTGCTGCATCAAGCTCTAGAGATTCTTGTAGCTGTTCAACTAGCTCAGTGAATTTCTCTAGTGATTTGTGTTCTTTCTCAGCTTCTAGCTCAGCACCTAGTTTAACTAGACGAGCTTGTGCTACTACGTCACGTAGAGGAAGTTGGATTTCTTCCATTGATGACTTAGTTACGCGCTCGATAGTGCGAAGCATGCGGATTTGGTTAGTGCGAACAAGAAGGATCGCTTTACCTTTACGTCCAGCACGGCCAGTACGACCGATACGGTGGATGTATGACTCAACATCGAATGGAATGTCGTAGTTGAATACGTGAGTGATACGTGGAACATCTAGGCCACGTGCCACAACGTCAGTTGCAACTAGGATATCAATCACACCTTGCTTGATGTGGTCTACAGTACGCTCACGAAGAGACTGAGGAATATCACCGTGTAGTGCTGCTGCTTTGAAGCCACGAGCTTGTAGCCAATCAGCTAGACGCTCAGTGTCTTGACGAGTACGTACGAATACGATTGACGCGTCAGTTTCTTCAGTCTCTAGAAGACGAGTCATTGCTTCGTCTTTCTCTACACCTTTAACAACCCAGAACTGCTGCTCTACTTTGTCTACTGTGTGGTTCTTACCAGCAACGTCTACGTACTCTGGTTCACGCAAGAAACGATCAACGATCTTCTTAAGCATTGGAGGCATAGTTGCAGAGAACAATACACGTTGTGCAGTTTCTGGAGCATGCTCCATGATCTCTGTTACGTCGTCAACAAAGCCCATGTTCAGCATTTCATCTGCTTCATCTAGAACAAACGTGTGTACTTCGTCTAGGTGTAGACGGTCACGGTTGATCAAGTCTTGGACACGGCCAGGAGTACCAACAACAACGTGTGCACCAGATTTAAGAGCGCGCATTTGATCTACGATAGATGCACCACCGTAGATTTCTAAAACTTTAAGACCCTTGATGTTTTGACCAAGGTTTTTCATCTCTGCAGCAACCTGAATCGCAAGCTCACGAGTAGGAGCAAGTACCACAGCTTGTGGTTTATGTTGATCAAGGTCTAGCTTGTTAAGCAGAGGAAGAGAGAAAGCAGCTGTTTTACCAGTACCAGTTTGAGCTTTACCTAGCGCATCTTTACCTTCAAGAAGGTGCGGAATAGCCGCAGCTTGAATTGGAGTTGGAGATACGAAACCCATTCCGTCTAGAGCAGAAAGGATTGAATCGTTCAGGTCAAGTTCGCTGAACTGAATTACAGAATCTTGCATTGGGATCCCACTATATTAATTAACAAAAGGTCCCACGTGCTCTACCAATTCCAATACCAATCCAGTTTTGAGCTGATTCCATTCAGATGCGGAGTAGTGTTAAAACGCATCAAGCCGCTAGGGACGACAACTTAGGGAGGCGGATTATTCCTTAAATGCATAAAAAAAGCCAGAAAAAATTGAAATACATCACAATTTTTTCTCTAAACCGATAAAAATGGTCATATATACATCATAGCGCCCATTTTTCGAGCCTTTTTCACCCTATGGCGAAGCAAAAAATTCATGCTGGAAAAACACCCTTTTTCTAGCATTACCGCCCCTCAATGATTATAGTGAGCGCAATTAATCACGTTAGAAAAGATAAGATGTTTCAAGATAACCCACTACTCGCTCAGCTTAAGCAACAGATCCAAGAAACCCTGCCTAAGAAAGAAGGAACCATCAAAGCCACAGACAAAGGTTTTGGCTTCCTAGAAGTAGACAGCAAAACAAGCTTTTTCATCCCGCCTCCATACATGAAAAAGTGCATGCATGGCGACAAAGTTGTGGCGATCATCCGCACTGAAAAAGAAAAAGAAGTCGCTGAGCCGGAAGAGCTAGTAGAACAAGGTTTGAACCGTTTTATCGGTCGCGTGAAAATGTTCAAAGGTAAATTGAACGTAACGCCAGATCACCCACAACTGAAAAAACAATCTTTGAAAGCCAAAGTCAAAAAGGGTTTAAACCCAGAGCACTTTGCTGAAGGAGATTGGGTTGTTGCACATCTTATCCGCCATCCGTTAAAAGGCGATAACGGCTTCTTCGTAGAAATCTCCGAAAAGATCACTGACGCGAACGATAAAATCGCGCCATGGTGGGTAACGCTAGCGCAAAACGATCTACCAAACAGTGAACCAGCAGGTATTGATAACTGGTCACTAAAAGACGATGAAGCACTTGAAAGAATCGATATGACGCACGTACCGTTCGTTACTATTGATGGGGCGTCTACTAAAGACATGGACGATGCGCTTTACGCAAAGAAAACCGAATCGGGTGACTTTGAACTGACTATCGCGATTGCCGACCCTACTGCATACATTACGCCGGAAGATGAAATGGACAAAGTGGCGCGCGAGCGCGGCTTCACTATTTACCTACCGGGTCGCAACATTCCAATGCTTCCTCGTGACCTTGCAGACGACCTATGTTCACTGATTGAAGACGAAGTGCGCCCAGCTCTTTGCTGTAGCGTTACAGTGTCGAAAGATGGCGTAATCAACGACGACATCAAGTTCTTCGCTGCGAACATCAAATCACACGCTCGCCTTGTTTACGACCAAGTCTCCGACTGGCTAGAAAACGGTTCAAGCGATGAGTGGCAACCAAACGAACAAATCAGCACTATTGTTCGTGACCTATACGAATTCTCTCTTGCTCGTGCAAATTGGCGTGAAGAAAATGCAGTCGTCTTCCCGGATCGCCCTGATTACCGCTTTGAACTGAGTGAAGATAACAACGTTGTGGCGATTCATGCAGACATGCGCCGCTCAGCTAATCGTCTAGTTGAAGAATCAATGATCACAGCTAACATCTGTGCTGGTAAAACGCTACAAGCGACGTTCAATAGTGGTGTATTCAACACCCACGCAGGCTTCAAACCAGAAAAGATTGCAGACGTTGTTGAGCTGGTTAACCCGCGAGGTGAGCTTCCATATAGCGCAGAAAGCATTGCAACACTTGAAGGTTTCTCTGCTCTACGCCGTTGGTTAGGCAAACAAGAAACCAGCTACCTAGATAACCGTATTCGTAAGTCTCAGGCATACAGTGGAATCGGCAACCAGCCACTTCCACACTACGCAATGGGATTAGATATCTACGCAACGTGGACATCACCAATTCGTAAATACGGCGATATGATCAACCATCGCATGCTAAAAGCGCACATCTTAGGTAAAGAACCCGTTCAAACTCCGGATGAGACGGTCGGTGAAGAACTGGCCCTGCATCGTAAGCACCACAAAATAGCCGAGCGCAACGTTGGTGACTGGTTATACGCTCGTACGCTAGCTGAAGAGCCAAGCAAAGCCACAACATTCACTGCTGAGATTTTTGATATAAACCGAGCGGGTATGCGTATTCGCTTAATCGAAAACGGCGCGGCAGCGTTCATTCCTGGCTCACTTATCCTAGATAACAAAGAGCGTTTGGTATGTAACTCCGAAGAGGGTTCTATTTCCATCGACAATGAAGTTGTTTACCGCTTAGGTGACACGCTTGAGGTTGTATTGACGGAAGTAAACCAAGAAAACCGTAGTTTAGTCGCTAAGACAACTCAAGTGTTTGCAGACAGTAAACCCGCGGAAACTGAATCTGCGCCTGAGTAATCAGCACCGCACACCCATCGAAAAAGGCGCTATGAAATAGCGCCTTTTTTATTGTTCTGCATTCGGTGTTCTACATGTTTTGGTTTACCAAAAATACGATTTGGGGTCTTTTTCAACTTCGCGGGTTAATGCGGTAAGATCAGAACTACGCGCCAAATATGGGTACGGTACCCAAGCCTCTTCAGGCTCTTCTTCCGATGGGATTTTCAACTCCCACTTCTCAGATTGCACATCCCATGTAATACGTGCCACCAAACTGGAATAATCGCAATGGCTCGAATCCAGCAAGTAGTGCTGCTTAATAAATTGGACACCATTTTCTAGTGGCTCAAAACTCGATTTCCCCAGTTCCACTGGCAAACCTTTGTTTCGATTTTGACAGACTACCCGAGCGCGGCTTTCAACTTGCCGTTGCAGTAGATTCACTAGGATCATCTCAGCGCCTCCCATCGAGTGACTTTGCCTTAATATTAGTTCAGTCTCATCATAGGCATAAGTCAAATTCACAACTTGGCTCGTTTTCACAAAACTGTCATCTAATCGACATAAGATACTCGGGCTTATTTACAATCTACGGAGTTCATTATGTTTCGAGTCGCACTTGCTGCCCTCTTATCTACTACATTCTTTACCAGTGCTGTTGGGGCAAGTGAAATCAACGTTTCCGGCTCAACCTCTGTAGCGCGTGTGATGGATGTTCTTGCTGAAGACTATAATGCCAACCACAAAGATACGTACATTGCTGTACAAGGTATTGGCTCAACTGCAGGCATTACTCTAGTGAAAAAAGGTGTCGCGGACATCGGCATGAGCTCTCGCTACCTCACTGAGCGTGAGCAAAGTACAGACCTAAAAGTCACCCCCATTGCATTCGATGGTTTAGCCGTTGTCGTGAATCAATCCAATACCGTAGCCGATCTCTCACGCGAGCAACTGTTTGATATCTACAAAGGGAAAATCACTAACTGGAAACAAGTAGGTGGCGCAGACCAAAAAATCGCAGTAGTAACACGTGAAGCCTCTTCAGGTACCCGTTACAGCTTTGAAAGCCTGCTTGGCCTAACAAAGATCGTGAACGACAGACTGGTTTCCGACATCAACCCAGACAACCTAGTGGTCAACAGCAACAGCATGGTGAAAACCATCGTCAACCACAACAAACAAGCGATTGGGTTTATCTCAACAGGCTCAGTAGACCGCTCAATCAAAGCATTAAAATTTGAAGGTACAGAAGCTACCAACGCCAACATTGCCAATGGTAAGTATGAGCTTTCTCGCCCATTCCTAATGGTTTATCAGCCAGAAGACCTAGATGAGCAAGCTGATAGTTTCCTAAATTACCTAAATTCAGAGCAAGCCAAATCTCTTATTGCTGAATACGGCTATACGCCAGTCAAAAAATAGCACAAAAAAAGGAGAGCTTTCGCTCTCCTTTTTCTTTTCAATTCACTTTAAAAATGCAACTGAATCACAGATACCACTACCGCACCTGGGCGACGGATACCTTCAATTTCTACTTTGATTTCACGCTCAATCTCTAAACCTTTTTTAATAGGCGTTACTTTTAGCAGAGTACTTTTTGCTCGTACATTATTACCAGACTTCACTGGGTACGGGAAACGCACTTGGTTCAAGCCAATGTTTACCACCATTTTTGCCGTTGGGAATTGAGCGTGCTCAGGATCAACACTGTCTGTCAGGCGTGGTAATAAAGATAACGTTAAGAAACCATGAGCAATGGTCGTTTTAAATGGAGACTCAGATTCCGCACGGCTTGGATCCGTATGAATCCACTGCATGTCTTCAGTCACCTGACCAAACTGGTTGATACGCTCCTGATCAACAGAAATCCAATCACCTACATGGATCACTTCACCAATCTGCTCTTGCAGTTCTGCATAAAGTGCTTGTGCTTCTGGCTTTAGAACAATTGGTTCTGGAATTGGCGCGTCTTCATTCACTGCAGGTTGCTGGAAATCACGTACCCAAGAAAACAGGTGGCTGCTGTTCGTCTTATTCAAAAACTCTCCCCAGTACTCACGAAGAGTAGGAGACATCCACTGCACAAACTCGTTGTGGTGTTTTGATAACGATTCACCACGATGCTTAAAAAGATTCGCGACTTTCATAAATAACCTCAGAAAATACTTAAGGAGTTAATAACCCATTAATTTTGAAGCAGTTCACAAATATGTGCAAATACTTTATTGCGTACACCCGTTAACTGAACTGTGTTTTATTTAAATTTTTCAAAAACTTATAAATAAAACATTATTTTATTAGAACAGGATCATTTAGAGTTAAAAGACTAGATTTTCATCAAAAATGTGAACAACATCTCCTAAACCAGCTCTTAACATCTGCACATTAGTTGGCCACTTAAACCAAAACCACTCAATTTATCCTTTACAACATTTATGCCAATACCTATTATACGTCCCGCAACGGAGAGATGGCTGAGTGGTTGAAAGCACCGGTCTTGAAAACCGGCATACGTTAATAGCGTATCTAGGGTTCAAATCCCTATCTCTCCGCCAAACACATGAAGAAAGACGCCTTAGGGCGTCTTTTTTTTGTACCTAAAATCTTGAATTATAAAATGTTACGTCGTTTTATGGCTTGTTTCCTAGCTTAATAGCGTAGCATTTTAGGTACACCCTTGGGTACATTGTCCGTATGTTCAATTTAACGGTGTACCATCATGGCAAAACAAGTAAAGCCTCTTACGGAAACACAAATTAAAAATGCTAAGCCAAAAAGTAAGGAATACATTCTTTCTGATGGAAATGGCCTTCGCCTCAGAGTGAAGCCGAACGGCACAAAAACATGGTTACTAAATTATACTCATCCAATATTATCCAAGCGTATCAATTTTACGTTAGGTACTTATCCAACGACTTCTCTAAAGATAGCGCGAGAAAAAACTCGCGGAGCACGTGAACTCATAGAGCAAGGTATCGATCCTAAAACTCACAAGGATAAGCAAGCATTACAAGAAAAAATGCGCTTAAACATGACATTAGGTAAAGTGGCTGAAAGTTGGCTAGACGTGAAAAAAAGTAGTGTTTCTAGTGATCACGCTGATGATATCTATCGTTCTCTAGAGATTCACCTTTTACCAGAGTTAGGCAATATACCTATCTCAGAGCTGACACCGCAGCTTGTTATTCAGACACTCAAACCATTAGAGCGTAAAGGTAGGCTAGAAGTACTACGCCGTGCTTGCCAGCGTCTGAATGAGATCATGAAATTTGCTAAAAACACTGGCTATATTGAAGTTAACTGTTTAACTGACATAAAAGACGCTTTCAAAAAGCCACAAGCAATACACATGAAAACGTTGCCGCCAGAAGCGTTACCAGAGCTTATGTTTGCCCTATCACGGGCTCGTATCTTTAGCACAACCCGTTGTTTGATATTATGGCAACTTCATACCATGGTTCGCCCCTCTGAAGCAGCAGGAGCAAGATGGGATGAAATTGATTGGGCTAAAAAGTTATGGCGTATCCCTGCAAAAAGAATGAAAAAAAAGCGCGAGCATTGCGTTCCTTTATCAACGCAGATGCTAGCTTTACTCAATGAAATGAAAGCGATTAGTGGGCATGGTGTCAGTGAGTTTATCTTTGCTTCCCATAAAGATGGATCACGTCCATGCTGTAACGCAAGCGTAAATATGGCGCTAAAGCGTATGGGTTTTAAGGGACGATTGGTATCTCATGGATTGCGTTCACTCGCTAGTACGACGTTGAATGAACAATCTCAATTCACCGGGGACCTAGTAGAAGCAGCTTTAGCCCATGCGGATAAGGATAAAGTGAGAGCAGCGTACAATCGTACTCAGTATGTTGAGCAACGACGAGAAATGATGCAGTGGTGGAGTGACCACATTGATGATTCAACCCAGTTTAATGAAGCTTATTCCGTTTAGCTTAAATGTTCCTTTTTATTTTTGATTGAACTTTGAACAACAAAGTGCATGTGATAGCATACTGGATTTATTGGGTAGTGTTTATTTGAGAGGTGTCTATGGTTACGTACGAGGAGCTGCTACAGAAGTTGAAAGTTCAAAGTGAAGGGGTTCTGGATCTTAGGCGTTGGTTGGTCGACCATGCGAATGAGCTATTAGATGTTACTAAACAAAAATTAGGCTGCGAGGATGTTTGTTTTAAAGCTTGGGGTGATGAAGTCGTTAAACATCCTTTTCCGTTGTTCCTTTCTCCAGTTGGAAAAGTGGATGAATTTCTACACTATCCTGATATTGATGAGCATGGCTTTGTTAAATTCTGGTTTAACGTGAAAATCTCTGACAGAAGTAATATTACTTATTACCCAATGTATATTGGTCGAAAGGATGGTGAGCCTGTCTTTTTGTTGTTTGATTCTGCAGATGACCGTTTAGACCGAGATTTAAGTAAATGGTTTTCTTTAGATGAAGCATCTAATTGCCTTATTGAATGGATTGATAAATCTGTTAGTGTTGACACTGCTAATTCACATTTTTTGTAAAAAAAAGAGAGGGCTTGTTTGCTCTCTCTTTTTTTATTTAGCCTTGAAACAAGGCGAATATTTCAGACTTAAACGCTAGCGCTACGATTAGGCCAGCTATCCACCAAAGACGATTGTCTAGCTTAGCTATTTGCGCATCTTGTCTATCTAAACGTTTCTCTAGCGACTTCATGTCGCCTTTTAACTCGGTGCGTAAAGATTGGTTATCTTCTTTCATTTCTTTACGTAGCGAATCAATACTGGAATCTATTTTAGAGTCCAGTTTGTGTTCAACAGACTGGAGTTTGTTCTCAACTGTCAGTAAGTCTTCACGTGTCGCTAAGCCATCAAATCGTTTGTTAGTCTCTTTGATTTCTTCTTGAACCGCTTGGACTTCTTCGCGGGTGGCATTGTGTTGCGCCTGGTCAAACAACAGCTTGAGTAAGTCTTTCTGTGTTATTTGGTCGTTGTTATGTTCTGACATAAATACCTCGATATTCTCGACGATAAGTTAAGTGTGGCAGCCTAGGTCGAGGCACTAGACGTTCGGTAGCGAACCTAGCCACCCTCTAATCATATCAAAAGTAACCAATGTATCCAACGTTAACTAAGGCCGCTTTAGAGCGTCCTGGGTAAGTTGGTCCAGTTTACTTTTTAACTCTTCAATTTCTGAACTTAAGTCAGACTGGATGCGGTTTATCTTGTCGTTTAACTCCTTACGGCTGAATAGCTCATCAATTTGATTTCTCTTCGCTCGACCTTCCAGTAGAGCGACTAATTGATCTGCAGTGAGTGTGATCTTGTCAGTTTCATTCTCCATGTGTTACGTTTCCTTAACCTATGGGCATTGGTGCACATTTGACAATTAAAGTGTTGACATTGTTGCATATGGTTGCAACTATTTTACCCCAGAACCCCAGAACCCCAGAACCCCAGAAGGGGTAGGTATACTTCCAGAGTCTTGCCGGACTCTGAAGGTGTCGAGAGTGATAGAGTCCGGCAAGACTCTATCGAGTGTTTAACAATTTAATAAGGAAAAGCTTATGTTCAATTGGTTAAAGTCAGTCATGACTAAAGCCACTATTTGGGCGAAAAAGTTATTTTCGTCAGGTAAAGAACCTCCTAGTCGAGTAGATGAGCCTGGAATCTCATTGAATGATTTGGTGGAGTCTATTGCTCAGACAGCAAAACAACTCGCCACTGCAGTAAAGCAGATTGCTTATTGGGGCTTTCAATTGCTTGCCAAGTTTGTACCGTGGCCACAACCACGGTTCAATCTTGCAGCCATTACGTCTTCTGAGGTAAAGAACACCTACAGGTGGCTTGAGGGAAAGCCCTTAGGACTTGTTGCGTAATCTATAAACCCGATACGTATCAGGTCCTAAAAAGCAAAGGGCAAACTAATGGAATTTCATACAGTTACTAATTTGACACACTCTCATTTTATTAACTGATATGGAGAACATTAAATGTTTACTTGGCTCAAAGAAGCTTACCTAACTACTGTACAAGCAGTGAAATACGCAGCTAAAGCTGTTTACAAAACCGCTAAGGCTCTCTTTAGCTTTGCTAAAGAGAAGGCCAAGGAGAACCCTAAAACAGCGCTTGCGATTGCTGCTATAGGAACTGGTTGGATATTTTTTGTTTTCGCGGGGCCTATTGCCGCCTATCTAGGTAAGAAAGGTTTGTTAGGTCTAGCGGGTACTGGTACTGAAATTATTACTTTAAATGGTCAACCTTTAGTTGACGCATCATTAAAGGCAATTGGTTTCGGCATCAGTGTTAAGGTTGGTGTAGCAGTAATTACCACGGTGGGTGCAGTCTTAGGCTTCGGTATTGGATGGCTTGTTACAAAGCTATTCAAGAAAAGACAGCCTGAGCTTGCTATGTACAACGAGGGAGTTTTATTGCTGAACTAATCATTTAATCCTATGGAGATAGTTAACGCTATCTCCATATTTCTCTACGGTCTTGTAGATTTCTAGTACCACCGAATAAGATTCATTGAGTAGTACACCTAAGTAATATAGACCTATAATTTTTTGATATTACTTTTCACTGCGTTTTTTCTTGAGCCAAGGCCGCTCAATCAAAAGAGCAAAGAGGACAATTAAAGGAAATACTGTAAACGCATACTCACCTAAAGAGCTCCAGAAAAAGTGCGCTCCAAGCGCAACTATGATCGAAACAATAAGTAGTAAAAGTCTATCTTTTATCCAGCTCATCCTTGCTTCCTTAGTAACTCGTGTCCTTTCTGTTGTCTCAGAGCGTCATCAGCAGCCCATGAGGGCAAACCTAGTTCTTGAAATGCTTTCTTTAATTCTTCTGAGCTGCACGAAGTTGCTCTTTTTGAAGCCATGAGCGCAGATCCAATAATAGCTCCAGCGTAATATGCAGAGTATAGACCTGCTCCCTTTGTACCTAGTCTAGCCCCTTTAGATATTGCAGATAGTGGGACGTCGTGGGCTTTTGTCATTAAAGCTACATCAATACTTGCTAATGCTCCTGACATTGTAGTGACACTACCAAATATAGTTTTAGGGACAGGTAGCCCCATTGCCTCTAAGTTACTTTCAATATTATACGTAAAGTTATCTACGTTGAATTTACAAATACTCATGAAATTAATCCCTTATATAGATAAGAAACTTTTACCATACTCACCTGATTTCACAAGTGATTTATAGGGCTATTTCTACTTTTACGAAAGTGGCTCCCTGATCCCCACCCACCCTAATAAGTGAGCAAAAAGTAAGCGTGATTAATCACACGCTCAGGGTAGTATTGACGTTGAATCAAGCTCTGTAACTCACGTCCTACACGTTCGATTTCATGCAAATGTTTCAAGTAATCCGATTCTGTATAAGGGTAAAGTGGCTCACTATCAAGCCACTCTATACCGTTTAAAAATAACGATTTAAATTCATTCGTAACCTTTACGTAAGAGCCCAGGACTTTCCCGCCCTGGTACTGACTACGACAGGTGACGACTTCCAGTAATCCCCTTGCCTTCATTTCACTCAAGCAACGAGATACATTCTCCTGCGACGTCGAAGTTAACGCCGCAATCTCTTTTTCACTGTAGAACGCACAATCTAAACGCCAGTTTAACTGCAGTGCGACAAATGTAGCGATCTTAATCAAATTCAATCGATAGTCCAAACGCAACGGTAAACCACTAAAGTACTCCCGCACGTTAGCGTTCGCTGTAGCTGAGCCCATCAAGCGTTCTACGCTTTCCTTTCGCCAAATACGCAACGAACTATTCAGTGGCGATTGTGGCAATACCACATCCCACTTAGACGGCGTTTCATCGATACCAATCGCATTCCTGACCGTTTTGAAAACGTCCTTCTCTCGATACGGACGCGCTTCAAACGGCTTTGCTATCAGTGAGTATTTGATAGAAAACGCGGTATAACCCCCGTCTGAGTGCAGTATCGCTACTGACTCAGTACTGAATTGATTTATAACAACTTTCATTTAATTACATTCAGGAATTAAAGCTCTAATGATAGCTGTTTAATCAAGTGTGAGTACAAGTCAGGGCTTCAATATGAGAGGTCGTATCTATCCTTCATATTCCGTAAGATAAGGTTTTCTGAATTAAACAAGGAAGTAGATATGGACCAATTTATCATTAACAAAATTGGTGAAGCTATGACTAAAATACCGCACCCACAATACGGACACACGGAAGATTCTAGTCTCATGTGGCGTAAAGAGTTTATCTACGAGTTACTGAGTGACAATTTGAACATCCCCATTACTGCGAGTGAATGGACCATGTTGGTTACCAACTATGATAATCGTGAGATGGCAGAGAGAGGGTATTCTGGTGCGTTCTCGTATGGTGCAGAGTTAAGCTATACCGCACTGTGCCAAATATTTACGGATTTAAAGGGACAGTTTGTTCAGTCCATTGTCATGCAGGACAGGGACGAATTTTACCGCCGGGTTAATATGTTATTAGATTACTTCAATCCTAATATCGGTGAACAGTGGGTGATTGAACATTATTCTCGCTGGATTAATCGTCAAAATTATAAAGAAGAATACAAGCACCAAACCCGCAATCTAGATCTTCATAATCAACAACCAATGAATCAAGCCCATCAGATAAACCATTCGCAATTTGAACACGATTCTAATCGTGCTCTATTTGGGAGTGAAAATGCGTGGGACGTCTTATCTGTTCCTGATGGGCAACCTATTGTAGATGTTGCTCACAACCAGATAGTCAATGGTAAAACTATGGCAATGAATGCCAACAACCACTACATGACCAGAAATAATCATCAAGTTTCAACTGAGCAGCTTAATGCTACTAATGAACGTAATCACACGATCATGCGTGAGGCGATTGAATCTATGATGGGTGTACCACCCGAAGAGCTTCCACAACAGACAAACTATGTTTCTTTCTGTCAAAAATACGGATTTAGACACCCTAGAGCTGATTTCAATGAGCATTTAAACGCACAACCCACCCACTATCCACCATTAACGAGAATAGCGTAATAACAAAAAACTATGTCGCTCAATGGGCTTTCTGTCCATTGAGTTTTATTGTGTGGGTTCCTTTCTGCTATTAGGAGTTAATAATAATGCCTGGATATTTATTGTCGGTGCCGGACATTGATAAATCGGTGGTAAGGCCGGTGGTGATTCAAGTGTGTAGTGCGTTAAAAACGCATTTGAATTTAGGACGGGATTGTGAATTGAGTTACGCGGGGGATACGTTAGCGATCCCACAAAGCGGGTCGTTTTTAAGTGAGAGAAACGATTTACCCAATGTGGGAAAAGGGGAAAACTCCTAATAGCAGAAAGGAACCCACACAGTGAGATGGAGTTAATCAGTACATAGAAAGTACTATTATATGTAGGGAAATAAAAAGCCTACGTTAGCACGTAGGCTTTTAGTTATCGTTCATAGAACTGAACATCTTATATTTTCCTTTTAAATTATTGTTCTTTTTTAAAGAACATAATCTGAATGATACAGTACGTATCATTTTAAATAAAAAAGCAACAGTTACTAAATTTGTAGTTATGGTGTAACTGCTAAAGTGCTACTAATTGTCAAGCCATGTTGGGTCTAGCCCTATGTAATCTCCTTCTCGGTTGAATTTTTCACCATATTTATTAGTGATGGTTCCTGTTGTATCGCAGGTGCAACCTTCACATGGATCGCATACGCAATCATCCTCTTCCATTCCTCTCATGATTTTACTCCTATGAATGATTTGAGAGTTAAGGCCATTAGTGGCCACCTATGAACCTCTGGTGTTGCGAGCACCAGAGGTTCTATTTTATCCCACACTCTGAGCAATGTCAGCAATTCCAGTTGCGCTTGATTGTGGATAGCGAGCAGCCGAGTTCTTTAGCTGCGGCGCTTTGACTAAACCCTTGTTCTCTAAGCTTCTGAACGCTATCAGTCGTTTTTATGGCCTTTGGTCTGCCTAGCTTCTTTCCTTCCTTCTTCGCACGTCTCAAGCCGTCCTGTGTACGCTCTCGAATACGGTTACGTTCAAACTCTGCGAATGAGCTAACCATCTGCAGCATGAGTTTGCCTTCTGAGCTAGATAGATCAGGTATAGGCAAGTCTAAGCACACAAGCTTTACACCGCGTTCTGATAGGTTAGAGACGGTGTTTTGTACATCGATGTTGTCACGGCCTAGGCGATCCAGCTTGGAAACTACCAGCGTGTCGCCTGGTTCGAGTTTGTGATCGACTAGATTCTTAAACTCTTTTCTCTTCATGGCTTCGACTGAGCCACTCACGGTTTCGCTGACTACTCTGTAATCTGGTATGTCATGCCCTGCTTCTTCAATGGTTCTGATTTGGTTTTCAACGGTTTGTTCTGTGGTCGATACGCGACAGTATGAGAATGTACGACTCATGATTTAGTCCTCTTTTAGTGTGTGTTCAATAAGGTGGTTTCATATAAAGAGGGGTATTAGTAAATCGCTAAGTATTTTTTGACACTAAATATTTCTGTGAAAGAACTGTGACCAGAACCGGGTGTTTGTTGCTACCTATGTCATGAGGTAAGCGGTATATTGACCTTTTAACCCTACGGGACAGATAGCCATGAGTTTGATTGAGATAGACGATATTGAAATGAAGTACTTTCCTTTGAATAAGGAGTTGGTTGTAGATGATGAGTTGTTAAGTATCGAGATTTACGAAGGGGATACGTCTGGACGTTGGATTCTAGAAGTCGTTGCTGAGTGCGGTACATCCACGGTATGGGATGAAGAGTTTGAAAGCGACCAAGCGGCTTTTGATGAAGCGCTAAAGACGATTAACGAAGAAGGGATCAAAGCTTTTAAGATTCAGCCAGCAGATAACCTTCACTAAAATAAAAGCCTTGCATTGTCAGCAAGGCTTTTAGTCACGCTGTACTTGTTTGTACATTTTGTATTTTCCTTTTAAATATTTATTAAAACAGCTACTTAGTTTGTTTTTGTAGCGTAACTGTCGCTATAGATATTAATTCATAACAGTACTCCTATATATTATGTGGATAGTTGCATATTTGTTAATGAAGCCGATCATCTTTTAAGATTTGGTGCACTCTGGAAGGTGTAACTTTCCATTTGTTACCAATTTCCTTAAGAGTCTTTCCGTTTCTTTGATCATTTAACATTGATACTTGACGCTCAAGCTTGGAGCACCTTTTTTCAAGAGTCTTAAGTTTTCTTTCAACTTCTTTTTGAAAAGATTCATTACACATTGGCTTTATCCTTTTGTGTTATGTTGGACTATAAGTAGTAGTCCGCTATGATCATTACTTATAATGATCTCCTAGGTCCCTATGGTGTTGTGAGCACCATAGGGACCTATACTTTATCTAACTTTTTGCATATTGTCATCGATGTTCTCAAAGAGAATTAACGTTGTTATTCGAGTGTACGATACCTATGTGACAAGCAATGTATCTAATGATTATCTGTTTAGGTACACATATGGGTACATCACTGTTATGTCAAAGGCTAAATCTAATCATTTGGTCAATTAAAACAGTACCTTGAGAGCGTTTGGTTCAAATCCCTATCTCTCCACCACATTCAGAAAAAGCCGTCCTTTGGGACGGCTTTTTTGCGTTTGTAACCTTAAACGTTCAATGTATTTATAGCCATGGTGTTAGGCCAATGGAACGACTGAATAATCATGAATGGTGACCTTACCCTGACTATCTAACGACACTTGCCAAGTTTCGTCGACTGATAGTTCGATTGTCTCTCCATGCATAACAGAATCAGCATAGGTTTCAGCTTTCAATCGAATGCGTAGGTTAAGTTGATAGCCTTTACCGGAAGACTTCACTTCTAACTGCTCCACATCATGTTGGCAGTTGGGCTTGAAGATGGTTCGGGCTATTGCATACCAATCCCTAAACCCTGTATGGCCTTCAAACTTCCCTTCAGGCATAGTCATCACCACATCTTCAGCCAGTGATTGAGTGAAGTATTCATCTTGCTCAGGAAGAACGTCAAACTTCTCAAACCACGTAGAAACAAACTTACTTAGTAAGACTTCATCGGATGTTATGTGACTTTCAATAGACTCAATCAAACGACCAACATGATCTCTAGCTCGTGCTTGAACCTCACCTAATTCGTTGTATACATTAGGAATGTATACCATGCGGTGAGTATAAACGGGTTTGCAGTAGTTCATTCCTGCTAAATACGCTAATTGCTGCAATGGGCGCAAGAACTCTTCGACGGTAAAATGGTTGTAGCCAAGCGGATTATAGGACTCTTCTGGGCCGCCAATCGTTAAAGAGAGAATAAAATCTTTCCCTTTTAACTTATCCCCTTCTGGACCATAGGCGAAGTTAAACGTAAACACATCATCGATCCATTTCTTCATCAGTGCTGGCGTAGAGTACCAATAGAATGGGAACTGCAAGATGATCACATCGGCTTCTAAAGCCGCAGCCTGCTCTGCTTCTACGTTAATATTGTAATTTGGATAAAGCGTATCTAGGCGACGAATTTCAATATTATCAACCTGTTGGCTTAGTTCCTGCAAAATAACACTATTCGTGTAAGACGCTTCAAGATCCGGATGACCAGAAATAACTAATACTCGGCTCATGTTTATTACCTATGAAAAATGCTGATGCGATTTTTGGTAAGACGGTCTACCTCTCACCTGTTGACCATTACTATAAAAGAAGAGATTGATTATAATTAGATGACTATTGACTAAATAATTATTAGCTAAAGACTAATAATAGAGGGAGTATTGTCGAATGAATGGCAGTATGTTTAACCAGATTATGATGTTTCATGCGATTGTAAGCGAAGGAAGCATTACCAAAGCGGCACAGAAATTAGAAGTGGCCTCACCCTCTGTTAGCATCGCTTTAAAATCATTGGAAGAGCAGCTAGGTCTGCCACTTTTTACTCGAACTACACGTAAAATTGAACTGACCGAAGCCGGACACCTCCTTTATAAACGAACATTTAATGCGACTTCAGAGCTGAGCTTCGCTGTCGAGAGTGTCAGTGATCTAAGCAAAGACCCGTCAGGCAAAGTCAGCATTACCATGCCTCGGTTTGTCTATCAGTCAATGTTCGAACCTTTTTATACGGAGTTTTGTTTAACTTATCCGAAGATAGAGCTAGAAATCTCTATTAACGATGCTGCTATTGATATTCTGAAACAAGGCATCGACTTAGGTATCCGTTTCGGAGATAGAGTTGAAGAAGGAATGGTCGCTCGCGCACTAACGGCTCCGATGAAAGAGGCCCTATTTGCCTCACCAGAGTACATTGCCCAGCATGGCCTACCAAGTTCTCCAGAGCATTTGGAGCAACACAAAATGATTCAGTATCGCTTCATTGCTTCCAATCAACTAGCGCCATTGTCTCTGATAAAAGATGGAGAGACCTTGACTGTCAAAACGCCTGCGGCGCTAGTAGTGAACGACACCGAAATAATGATAGACGCATCGATCAAAGGGCTCGGCATTGGGCGTATTGTTGAGCCCATGGTTAAGCAATACTTTGACAAAGGCTCGCTCGTCCCTGTGTTACCAGAAAGCTGGCCGACACTTTCTGGCTTGTATGTCTATTTCCATAAAAACAGCCAGAAAGCAAAACGAGTACGCGCATTGATTGATTTTTTGTTGGAGAAAAGCCAACGCTAACTCAATCGCCCGTTAACTTGCTGGGTTTTACCAATACAACTGACATGATTAGTACCACAAAAAGAATGCTATTTGAGATGGCTGAAGTAAATAGTTTCTCAGCCGACATCTTCATTTTTCACCTCAAATATACTGGGGGGTAGTATATAGCATACTAGAAGGGTATAGTCTTAAGTCATATTTATGGACGAGGTATGAGGCATGAAAGATATCAAAGGTGTATTCCGTAACCTTGAAAAAATGCTAGAAAAAGCAAATTGGTATAACGATGGTTGGGAAATATACAATCGTGGCGATTACCTGCAGCTATACAAACAGAACTGGTTCAACCAAAACCAAGGGGGAGTCCACTTTGAGACTTACATTGAAGCAGCCCAAATTAAACAGAAGTCTTTCCCAATTTGTATGCATGCAGAGGAAGACTGCCCTTCTCAATCCGAGTTTATTCGACAATTTTTAGAACAAGAAGCAAGCCAAATTAAGAGTTGGAAAGGTTATAAGACACTCGATAGTAGTTATGGGATATGCCAGCGGACATTACCCTTAAATTTTAAAAACCTAGAACAACGGCTATTTGAAGAGTTCAATCGACTCAGAATGCTTGAAGCGAGTATTGATCAGATTCTAAATAGGTTATGAATGAAGAAGCAAAAGAGCCCGTGCATTAATATCTGTGACTTTTCCCATAGCAAAGGGTGGTGCTTGGGGTGCGGACGAACTCGAGAAGAGTGTAAAACTTGGGATTCAATGAAGCCTTATGCAATTAACCGCTTAAAGAAAGAGTTGCAAAAACGGTTATCACAAATGAAAACTTCATGAGCAATAACGCTAAGCAGTGATTACAGTTCTACCAAGAATTACTTGATGTAAGAGTTTAATACTTTTAGGACGATATCCATATCTGCCTCGCGTTGCTCCTTGGCGTCTTCAAGGACAACATGTTCGAGTAGATGTCCTTTTATCACCTCTCTCATCAATCCATTAACCGCGCCTCGAATTGCGGCTATTTGCTGTAAAACGTCCTGGCATTCTTTTTCCTGATCCAGCATTTTTTGTAAGCCACTTACTTGGCCTTGAATTTTGCTGACTCTAGCTTTGAGTTTTTTCTGATCTTTAACTGTATGTGACATGAGATAGCGTATAGAAACAAAAACCGTACCTATTAATTTAGCACTTAACGTATACTAGGGGGTAGTATAAATTAGATTCTGATTGCCACAAGCGTATTTTTAATGTGGAGAATCTCTTAGCTTCTGTGCGGTCAAATTATGTCTTACTTCGAAACTTATAGAGTAAATTCATATTAATTGTGACCTGAATTGATCTTTTAACATTGTTATAATATAACACTACATCTAGAAACGAATACTCCTCCTTAATAACAGTACATGTACCCTAAGCCAATAAACAGATTTATCAGTTTAATCATGCTCATTTCCATCGCGTTGTGCATGAGTTCTTCTGCTATTGGGGAGTTTCGTTCACATTCATTCTCCATTACCTACTCTTTGCAATCGCATGAACACAGCCATGACTATGCTCATTTTCATGCAGTTGACGACAAACACCAATTCCAGCACGACATCAGTAACCACAACCACAGCTATGATGGCGCAACGTTGCGCACTATCGGTTTGGCTATATTCCTCCATACTCGAGTGTCAGAAAGCTTTGACCCGCCTCTAGGCAAACCTACTTATCAGCCCTTCCGATTAGAACGCCCTCCTAGAGCCTTGTTTATTGCATAAGATTTGCCGGTAACGGCGTTAATACACAATAAACAAAACAATGGAAATGACATGAACTTATTTTCTTTATTCGCGTCGTTGCATTCTCCTCTAGGAATGCAGCTTCGTAAGGGGGTTATCTACCTCACTTTTATACTTATCTCATTAAGCAGCACTGAAGCATTGGCCCATGCTGTCGCTCAGGGCGATAAAGGGTATATCCAAGAAATCACTGGTACAAATATCATCTCGTTTATGTACTTAGGTGCAAAGCATATGGTGACGGGCTATGACCATATTCTCTTTTTGTTCGGCGTGATTTTCTTTCTCTATAAGATGAAAGATATCGCCCTTTATGTGAGTTTATTTGCACTAGGACACTCTTCAACCATGCTGCTCGGTGTGTACTTTAATATCGGGATAAACAGTTACATCATTGATGCAATCATCGGTTTATCCGTGGTTTATAAAGCAATGGATAACGTTGGGGCATTTCAGCGTTGGTTTGGCATACAGCCCAATACCAAAGCGGCTACGTTGATCTTTGGCTTCTGTCATGGTTTTGGCCTATCGTCCAAAATCATTGAATACGATATTTCTCCTGATGGACTCATTCCTAACTTATTAGCGTTCAACATAGGTGTCGAGATTGGGCAACTTATCGCCCTAGGCACCATTTTGATTGTGATGGGCTACTGGCGAAGACAACCAAGCTTCGTCCGCCAAGCATACTCAATCAATATCACCATGATGAGCCTGGGCTTCATGCTCATGGGCTATCAATTAACTGGCTACGTTGTCGCTCAATAAATTATTAAGGAACTCATTATGTATAACTCTGATATGCCAACTCGTGCAGAACTACCAACAACGAAGCAGTTGCTTCGTTCAACATTCATCGCTCTATCCGCGGCTATTGCGTTGCTCATCACGGTAATATTACCTGCTGAATACGCCGTCGACCCTACCGGTGTAGGAAGAATTCTTGGTTTGACGGAGATGGGAGAAATCAAAGCTCAGCTCGCACAAGAAGCCGAGGAAGATGAAGCAAGGGAAATGGCTTCCGTTACGACGAAACCTTCTGCTCAGGCATCCGAACGTGACGTTTCAGCAGCAGCAAACGGTACAAAAACGCAAGTGGAAGCGGCTGAAAGCACTCCACAACCCGATGAATCTGTTTGGAAAGATCGCAAACTGATTGCTCTGGACCCAGGCCAAGGCGCTGAAGTGAAACTCGTCATGGAAAAAGGCCAAGTGGCTCAGTTCGAGTGGGTTGCTAAAGGTGGCCCTGTTAATCACGACACGCACGGTGATGGCAGTGGTCAATCGATAAGCTATGAAAAAGGCCGCGGTGTCCCTAACGGAGAAGGTGAGCTCGTCGCCGCTTTCGATGGCAGTCATGGATGGTTCTTCCGCAACCGAAACAAAAATAAGGTGATGGTCATACTCAAAACAAGCGGCGAGTATGCTCAGATAAAACGCGTACTTTAGCGGTAATGAAAGCCCTCTATCGAGGGCTTTTTTATTTTTCCTGCGGCATCGGGTAAGTATCTCCGACCTTACAGACAAGACTACCCCATAGAGCTTTGTCGTAGCGTATTGTCCCTTTGGCATTGGAGGGCTCTAAACTCTGCTCACCATCCACAATATGGTTAATTTCTTGTGCAACCTCTAGTGGGACAAACCAAATACAAGCGGCAATAGAACAAGACGCTGAGTTTTGTTTACAGCCAGTTAGGGTGCTTCCTCGCACCCATTCACTGCCGGTTTCTTTAAGCAGCAACTGCGTAGCGACATATTCTGGGTGTTCGATATATTGTTCACCACCAATTCACGTATCATCATATGGTAAATAAGGACCACGCCAAGTCGTTAAGCTAGGGTCATCAATCAGGTTATTGATGTTCAAATAACCAAATTCAGGATCGGTATCTGAGGTTATTGGAGGGAGCGTACCGTTATCAAGATAGTATTGTCTCGCGGCTTCTAAAACCGTGTCTAGATCCTCAAGTACAGCTTGTACCTCTCCACTTTTCGAAGCGCTTACAGTAGATTGACAGTACGCAAAAGCGCTTCCAATTACGATAGTTAAACCTAGCGTAATAACTTTCCATTTTTTCATTTCCGGCGAAGACTCCAATGCATAATCGGTATTCTTTAGAGCGTGCTTTCTTGTCGCCCTACGTTGCTCTAACCGCAACGCCTATTTGAGAATAAGAGAAAGTAAAAATCAATATAGATGATGACACCAGTCGGTATTTTTTCTAGCAGGCAAATGTTACTGGCTCATTACACCATCTTAGACGCAACAAAGCCGTCCCATAGACGGCTTTTTGATATCAAACTGATGATGCTAACGCACGAAGGCACCCTGCCCTACAGCGCAAACGGTAGCGGTATTAACTCGAGCCCCAGTACGCCACTTATGCTCATTACCACCAGCAGCGATATTTTGAACACTGCCTTCGACCACTGAATATAGTTGTCGTCCGTGACTTTTTGGAAAGTTACTCGAGTCCAGAAAAAGCACACTGCGGCTGATACCGCGAGGTATTCATAACCTGCCTCTCCCAACATAAACAAGCCTGCGGCTACAGCAGCAAACGCAATCACATACGCTTTCATATGCTGGTGTGCTTTGTTAATTCCCGCTTTCACTGGCAGTACCGGAATGCCTGCTTCACGGTAGTCTTGCATGCGGAACATGGCAATCGCGTAGGAGTGCGGCATCTGCCATAGGCAGAACATGGTAAACAACAGTATCGCTTCTAAACTGATGTAGTTAGCAACTGCAAGGTAACCAACAAGCGGAGGGACTGCACCAGAAATGCTGCCCACTAATGTGCCATACACGGAGTTACGCTTGTACCACATGGTGTAGAAGAACACGTAGAACACATAACCCAGCAGCACCACCACAGCCGAAAGCGGATTCACTCTTTGAAACAGTAACGCTGTCCCACCCAGCAATAACGCTAACGCATAGACAAAGGCAACATCGATATTGATGTCCCCCATCACCAATTCTCGGTGCTGGGTACGCTTCATTTTTTGGTCGATATCACGGTCGAAAATATTATTGACGACACAACCTGACGCTATCACTAGCCCCACTCCGACTAACGTTGTTAAGAGCAACAGAAAATCGGCCGATTCTGTTTTCGCGGCGAGGAAGAACCCCGCCGCCACAGAAATCAGGTTGCCGAAAATAATGCCAGGCTTGGTGATAGACACGTAACTTTTCAGCATACCTGAACCTACAATTTCATATTGACGTTCATGTTGTAGATGATCCAAATCGAGCCAGCAATCAGGATAAGCACAACAATGGCAGTAAACATGAGTGACACTAAGTTCCACTTACCATCGGAAGTTTTCGCTTCCATGTGTAGGAAATATTTAAAGTGGACAAAGATCTGTACAATCGCACAGCCCAGTGCCACCACATAAGTCGAGGTCATTGGCAGGACTTTCGCCGATACAACGTAGAACGGAATCACCGTTAGGATCAGTGATGCAACAAAGCCTTTTACGTAATCTGAAGCACCAGAGTCTAGTTCTTGTTTCATTACATAACCCCCATTAAATACACGATGGTAAACACGCAAATCCAGACGATATCGAGGAAGTGCCAAAACAAGCTAAGACACTGGAATCGCATCGACATATTGTCGTTCAAGCCTTTGGTTGATAGTTGGTGGTAGCACACTGCAAGCCAGATCAAACCGAAAGTCACGTGCAGGCCGTGTGTTCCAACTAAGGTAAAGAACGCCGATAAGAACGCGCTTTCTTGAGGCCCATAACCTTCTGCAATCAGGTGATGGAACTCGTATACTTCCATGCCAATGAAGCCAAGCCCTAACAGGAACGTGACCTTTAACCAACGCTTTAGCCCCGTAACATCTTGGCGCTTCATCGCAATCATGCCGAAGCCAAAGGTGATACTGCTAAACAGAAGCAACATGGTTTCGACAAACACAAACGGCAATTCGAATATGTCTTTACCCGTTGGCCCAGAAATAGAACCACTTTCAAGCACTGCGTAGGTAGCGAACAGCGTCGCGAATAACACACAGTCACTCATTAAATACACCCAGAAGCCGAACAGCTTATTGCCAGCGGCATCATGGTGATGATCGTGGTCGTGAACCGCTACATTAGCTTGCATAGGTCACCTCCAGATCGTCTTTCTTATCGTTGTCTTTCACTTCGTTTTTCTTCGCTTCTTCAAGTTGAGCACGTCGCTCCGCTTCAATCGCTTTAATTTCTTCTACTTCAACGTAGTAATCCACGTCGTCGTTGTAGCTGTGCTGGATACAGGTGACAATGATGCCGACAAAGCTTGCAGCTGCCAGCCACCAGATGTACCAAATCATCGCGAAACCAAACACCAATGCCCATGCTGAAACATAGATACCTGTCGGCGTGTTCTTCGGCATATGGATGCGTTCGTATTCCACTTCCTTAGTTGGATCGAACTCGCCGCTTTGCTTTTGGTACCAGAATGCATCTAGCTCTTCACCCTTTGGCAGGTGCGCGAAGTTGTAGAACGGAGGTGGTGACGACGTAGCCCATTCGAACGTACGACCGCCCCACGGATCACCAGTGAGATCGCGATTTTGCTCGCGGTCACGGATACTCACGTAAATTTGGATGAACTGACAAGCTACACCCAACGCAATGACTGCGGTACCTGCCGCTGCAACAGCCAGCAATGGGAAGTATTCAGGGTTAAGATCTTGGCTTAGACGTCGAGTCATCCCCATAAAGCCCAGCGCGTACAATGGTAAAAACGCCATTAAGAAGCCGATGATCCAGCAGTAAAAAGCGCGTTTGCCCCATGCTTCATTCATGGTGAAACCCGTTGCTTTCGGGAACCAGTAAGTGATTGCCGCAAAACAGCCGAATACCACACCACCAATGATTACGTTATGGAAATGTGCAATCAGGAACACGGAGTTATGCAGAACAAAGTCGGCACCCGGAACGGCCATCAGTACGCCTGTCATACCACCTACCGAGAAAGTTATCAGGAAGCCAACAGTCCACATCATAGGAGTGGTGAAGCGAATGCGGCCTTTGTACATGGTGAACAGCCAGTTGAAGATCTTCACCCCAGTTGGGATAGAGATAATCATGGTGGCGATACCAAAGAATGCATTTACATTTGCTCCAGAACCCATGGTAAAGAAGTGGTGCAACCAAACGACGAACGCCAAGATAGTGATGACAATAGTCGCCCATACTAGCGAGGTGTAACCAAACAGCTTCTTGCGAGAGAAAGTTGCCGTTACTTCAGAGAACACACCAAAGATAGGCAAGATTAGGATGTATACTTCTGGGTGTCCCCAGGCCCAGATCAGGTTGACGTACATCATTACGTTGCCGCCAAGATCATTAGTGAAAAAGTGCGTACCGATGTAGCGATCTAACGTCAGTAACGCAATGGTTACGGTCAGTATTGGGAACGAAATGATGATTAGGATGTTGGCACACAGGGACGCCCACGTGAACACTGGCATCTTCATCATTGGCATAGACGGCGTACGCATGCGCAAAATAGTTGCGAAGAAGTTTACGCCCGTCAGCGTGGTACCGACTCCGGATATTTGCAGAGCCCATATCCAATAGTCCACCCCGACCCCAGGGCTCGCCTCAATACCAGACAGCGGCGGATAAGCCAGCCAACCTGTACGACCAAATTCACCCAAGCCAAGTGACATATTGGTGAGAATCACCCCAACGATAAACAGCCAAAAACTCAAGTTATTGAGGTATGGGAAAGCAACATCACGCGCACCAATTTGTAGCGGTACGATAATATTCATCAAACCAATTACCAGTGGCATCGCGACGAAGAAAATCATAATCACGCCATGAGCAGTAAAGATCTGATCGTAGTGGTGTGGTGGTAAGTAACCTGTCTCACCAGCGGCAGACAGCAGTTGTTGGCTACGCATCATGACCGCATCAGCGAAACCACGAATCAACATCACCATTGCCACAGCAATGTACATAAAGCCCAGTTTTTTGTGGTCTACAGAGGTAAACCATTCGTTCCATAAGTATTGCCACTTACCCGCTTTGGTTATCAAAGCAACGACAGCCAAACCAACCATCGCAATCACCGCTAGTGTGACAACGATAATCGGCTCGTGATAAGGGATTGAATCAAGCGTTAATCTTCCAAACATGCGATTATCCTAGGTTTTCCGGCAAACAGTTCATTGAACCCGGATGTTGGGTCACGACGTCGGTGAACAAAAATGGTGGAACACTAGAAAACAGTGTTACTGGCTCGGCAACACTTGGTGAAGCAAGTGAGCGGAACTGTTCCCAGTCTTCAATTCGGTCTGGGCTGGCTTTCACCTTCTGCACCCAGTTGAGGAATGCAGTGCGATCTTCCAGTGCCGCTGCGGTGAACTTCATTTGTGAGAACCCCTTACCGCTGTAGTTAGACGCAAAGCCTTTGTAATCACCAGAGTGATTTGCAATTAAGTTAAGCTTGGTCACCATGCCAGGCATCGCATAAATCTGCGTACCTAAACGCGGAATGAAGAATGCGTTCATGATGTTGTCCGACGTCAGCTTGAACTGAACCGGCACATCTTTCGGGAACGCCACATAATTGACCGTCGCAATGTGCTCTTCTGGATAAATGAATAACCACTTCCAGTCGAGTGACACCACTTCAATCGTGATTGGTTTAACATCACTTGCAATTGGTTTGGATGGTTCTAACTCATGAGTCGAACGCCAAGTGATGGCCGCTAGGATGGCAATGATGATGATTGGAATCGTCCATACCACCACTTCAATTTTGGTTGAGTGTGACCACTCTGGTGCGTATTCCTCATTGGTATTAGACTCGCGGTAGCGATAAGCGAAATAGATTGTCATTAGAATCACGGGGATAACGACAATCAGCATCAGCAACAGAGCCGTAATGATCAACTCTCTTTCCTGTACGCCTATGCTTCCTTTTGGATCTAGTAACGCGGAGTTACACCCAGCAAGCATAAGTATGGTTCCCACCAAACTTACTCTCGCCAAGACGCGTTTGTATCTTGAAGCTTCCATTAACTTTCTCGATGGTTTGCCAGCAGTAGAGCAAGCTCTATGGCTGGTTATTTTTGTCATTAGAATATTTTTATGTTGAGCGTATGTAGCAATAGATTTCAGAGCGTACTGTCAGGTTGCATGGCGGTAAAAACCACACATTCAACGTGAGTATATTGTTACACTTTGAAATACATTATTACATTTCGCGGATTATGAGGAGAGAGAGGAGAAAATTCATCAAACAAAAATGAAAACTAAAGTTCTATTTTTACGTGCTAGAAGATTAATGTATTGATACGTCTGGGACGACAGGCGTAAAAACTGGGTCGCTCCACTCCGTTAGCCAAACCACTTTTGGGAGAGTGTCACACTCTGGGTTTTTATTGTCTTTACAGCAACTGGCAAGATAGAGAGTGCGAACCATCAACTAGGTAGGAAAGCGATGCTAAGTCGATGAATTGCAAAACCATATTGAGTGTGTAACACCCAAAATTCGATAAGATAAAAGGGAATTGAGATCCAAAAAGCAACCAGAACAACCGAGATAAAGCTAGGCGATGAAACTCACCTAGCAATCTGATCTATGCAGCCAGTAATTCCAGCCAATTAGAGAGATGGCGAGCGACTTGATGTGGCTTTTCCATTGTCGACAAGTGACCACAATTAGGCAGCACATGCAGGCTCACATCAGGAATATGCCTTACCATCAACAAGTGATTGTCAATTGGGCAAAGCAAATCTTCTTTTCCCGTAATCACTATTGTTGGTACAGAGATTTCGGCAAGTAATGGCCTTGCATCTGGGCGAGTGGCTAAGGCGTCGGCATGAGCTTGAAATGCGTCAACACCAACATTGAGTGCCATTTGCTCAATTTGTTTCGTTAGCGCCGTATCTGCTGCGCTACTAGGGTGAATCAAAACAGGCATCAACACTTCTGGAGTAAGCTGCCTGAATTCGCCTTTTAATGCCCTTTTAACCAGTGCATAGCGTTTTTCCGATACTTCCGGTTTCTCATCAGCGGAATTGGTGTCCATCAAAATCAAGCCTTTCACTCGATGAGGAGCCTGGCGATAAACCTCAAACGCTAATATTCCCCCCATGGAAAGTCCACCCAGTACAAACTCTCTCGGTGCATTTTCCAATACGAATGACGCAAGTTGTTCCATGCTAGCCAATGCGGGCAGTTGAACGCATTCAGGAGCGACCCAATCGGGCAGCTCCTGATTAACTTGTTCAAACAAAGTACCATCACACAATAAACCCGGCAGCCAAACCAAAGGCATTGGTTGTGTCATGCCCTACTCCTTATAATTTTGCAGGCTTGTCTGACCCAAGAACGCAGTATGTGAAGCTATTCCCGCGTAAGTTAGTTAGAGAATACGAAGCGCCTTCCGGGACACTAAATACGTCTCCACGAGTCATGATGATACTTGCTTGCTCTCCTTGGTGCGTGACTACCACTTCGGTATCACCGTCAAAGTTGATCAGCACTTGCTTATCGTCACGACGATGCAGGGGTATTGATCCACCTTCTGTTAGCTCATACGCCATGATGCTCACTTCATCTTCACTCTTCACGTGGAAATCGTAGTCAGCCAAAGGATGGCCCGTTAACGCGTATTGATTGACGTTAGAGCCCGTAAATTCACCTTGTATCGGGCGATATTCATTCTTAAGCGCAACGAAAGGCATCATTTGCTCGGCGGTGTAAGTATCAAATGTCGCTAGCTGCTCTTCTGTAAGTAGAGGCATTAGCTCAGTTTCACTTGGCACCGCATCGCCGTCGATTGTGTCAACCAATGTTCCATCGGCTTTAAGGTATAGGCCGTAACCTTGGCTGTCTTTGATGACATTCGGGTGCCAAATCACGCCGCCGCCAGAATCATCCCCACCAAGTACAGAGAACATAAATCCGTAATCTCGCCCTACCACTTCAAACCCACGGAACAAGTTAGTTGGAATAGAAATGACATCACCGTGCGACAGCACGGCTTCATGCTCGCCATCATTCCCCCAGTAAAAGCGGAACTGGCCTTTGAAAACCACAAACAACTCTGCGGTTCGGTGTGAGTGAAGCGAGTTTTTGATACCCGGCGGTTGGCCAGCAGCACCAATATTGAAACCCGCTGTATCGCGAATATGGACATGCTGACGGCTGCTTTCTGCAACCCCTGCACCAATGATGCAAAAGTTATCTTTAAGATCGCTGCCTGGAGTACGTGCATCAATAAAAGCACTGGTGCCAGGAATCAGCTCCATATAACGAACAAGATTGTCGTTAATCTGGCTTTGTAGAGTCATAGATAAAATCCTATTTATTCATTCTTATTCTTGGGCCTAGCCCTGACGTTGCTTTCGACGAGTGGATACCAAAAGCAATGGTTTGGTGTTTCTCAATGGTTTGGCGTGTCTATGGCTCAGTTGCCTAATGGACGGCCACCATCAACGGCCAAGGTTGTACCTGTCGAGAAAGTCAGTAACTCGGCGGCAGCGAATACCGCGTTTGCAACTTCGTCATCATTCGCCAAACGCTTAAGTGGTGTCGACTGCTCTTGCTGATTGCGCCAGCTATCGTCCAGCCCTTTAACAAACTCGGTATCAACTAAACCTGGCGCGACCGCTAAGACACGAATATCTGGGGACAGTGCGCGAGCCAATGAACGGGTCATGTTTTCAGCCGCCGATTTACTCGCACAATATGCGATGTTGCTTCCCATCGCGGTTTGCGCTGCAATTGAAGTAATGTTAACGACGCAACCTTTCGCTTCACGAAGCAAAGATTCACATGCCCTTACCATGGCAAATGGCGCGCGCACGTTAACCTGAAAAATCTGATCAAACAGTTCATCACTAAGACCTTGTAGATCCGAATGAGCAACAAACTTTGTCATTCCAGCGCAGTTCACCAGCAAATCCAGTTGCGGGCTAATCTCCGCTACTTGCTTAGCGAGCTCTTCTATCGCTTGCGAGTTAGCTACATTGAGCTGGAACGCGACATGCCCTTCTCCACTGAGAGCCGAAACGACTTGGTCAGCAGAACTCTGGTTGCTGTTGTAAGTCAGGATTACTTGGTAGCCTGAATTGGCCAACTTATGACATATGGCGGCCCCAAGACCGCCACTGCCGCCTGTAACTAAGGCAGTTTTTTGCATATTACGCCTCTTCTACTTTACCTTTGTAACGACGAACTCGAATATCGGCTTGCTCCTTGTGCCCAGCAAAACCTTCGAGTGCACATAGACGTGAACAGTACTCGCCGACTTTCAGCGAAGCCGATTCAGTCACTCGTTGGTAAGTACAAGTCTTAATGAATTTTCCAACCCAAAGGCCACCGGTGTAGCGCGCCGCTTTCTTGGTCGGAAGCGTATGGTTAGTACCAATACATTTGTCTCCGTAAGAAACGTTCGTTTCACGCCCTAGGAATAGCGCACCGTAATTCGTCATGTTATCTAGGAAGTACTTTGGATCTTCAGTCATGACCTGTACGTGCTCAGAAGCAATATCGTCCGCAACTTCTACCATTTCTTCATAGCTATCACACACGATCACTTGTCCGTAGTCAGCCCATGCCTTGCCTGCAACCTCAGCAGTCGGCAAAATCGTTAACTGACGCTCGACTTCTTTGATTGTCTCTTGAGCGAACTTTTCGCTATTTGTTAGAAGGACGGCTGGAGAGTTGTAACCGTGCTCGGCTTGGCCAAGTAAATCAGCGGCTGCCAATTCAGGATCACAGCCTTGCTCGTCTGCAATAACGAGTGTTTCAGTTGGGCCAGCAAATAGATCAATACCCACACGACCAAATAACTGGCGTTTCGCTTCAGCCACAAATGCGTTCCCTGGGCCAACAATCATGTCGACCGGAGCGATTGTTTCTGTACCAAGAGCCATAGCACCTACCGCCTGAACTCCGCCGAAACAGTAGATTTCGTCCGCACCAGCCAAAGCCATTGCAGCGACTATCGCTACGTTAGGTTGACCGTTGAAAGGAGGCGCACACGCGATAACACGTTTTACACCCGCAACTTTAGCCGTCAATACACTCATATGCGCTGAAGCAACTAAAGGATACTTACCACCTGGGATGTAACAGCCCACGCTGTTTACCGGAATGTTCTTATGGCCCAATACCACACCCGGCATGGTTTCTACTTCTACGTCTTTCATTGAATCGCGCTGGATCTGAGCAAAATTACGTACTTGCTCTTGGGCGAACTCGATATCGTGTCGAGTAGAATCGTCTAGCGCATCAACACAAGCTTGAATCTGATCTTGAGTGAGTCGAAATTGCTCTGGAGACCAGTTATCGAATTTTTCTGAAAGCTCGCGGACAGCGCTATCACCTTTCGATTCAATGTTAGAAAGAATGTCTTCAACGATTTGACGAACTTTTGCGTCGTTTGATGCTGAAACTTCTTCGGTGATTCCATTCTTTAGAATACGTGCCATACGATTTTCTCCTTGAGGGTTGGGTCTGACGGTTGTTAATTTTCACTTTTGGATACGAATGCAAAACCAGACTAAACATAAAATTAACATCTTTCAAGCTAAACGTACGCAAGGTCGGCAAACACATTAAGTTTTTGTTTTTAACAGAAAAAAAACCAATTCACTAACAATAACTATGCTAACAACGATGGTTTAATAGTCAATTATGATATTTTGATCACACTATTTTTACTGAGTATTTACATTTATCCATGTTAATTTTTGCATACCTTTGCAATGGAGATATTTTTATGCACAACTTTAAATCTACGCTCTCTCAAGCTTCACTTCTTGGCACTTTTGTAAAAACACCACATCCGCATATCGTCGAGGTGCTGTCACTTGCTGAGCTTCCATTTATCATTCTGGACGCCGAGCATGCACCGTTCGACAGAACCACTTTGGATGCTTGCATACTCGCTGCGCGCGCCAACCAATTGCCTTGCTTAGTCAGAGTTCAAGACAGCGCACCTTCCACCATTTTGAATGCGTTAGATTGCGGCGCGACTGGCGTTCAGATTCCGCACGTTTGTACAGAGCAACAAGCTCAAACCATCGTCAAAACATGCCACTACGGGGAAGGTGGGCGTGGTTATGCAGGCTCCAGTAGAGCCGCGAATTACGCCACAAAACCAATGGTTCAACACCTAACCGATAGTGCTTCGAGCACAGTAGTCATTGCACAAATTGAAGACCCAGAAGGAGTCGATAATGTCGAGGCTATCGCAGGTGTAGAAGGTATCGACGCCCTATTCATCGGGCAGGTTGATCTTACCGTTGCGTATGGTGCAACCAGTGTGAACGACGAAGAAGTTCGCCAAGCAAGCATCCAAATCATCGACGCCGCTAGAAAACACGGTAAGCCAGTCGGAATGTTTGTCGCAACTGCGCAGCAAGCGAAAGATTGGAGTGAACTCGGTGTAAACTTCTTTTGTGTAGGTTCTGAACACAAAATGATCATTGACGGTTTCCGACAAGAAAGAAATGTGATGAATTCCTGAGTTTTCTCCGATAGTTAAACGCTATCAATAGCTAGCTCTAGACAGAGAAATCCTCTAGCCCATACACTCAGGCTAATGAAAAGGGGTTGATACCCCACACAAGGAGCATAACTATTAAAGCGAAAGTAACTTCGATAGACGTCGCCAAGATGCTCGGCGTCTCTCAGTCGACCGTATCAAGAGCTTTTAGCCCAACCGCTAGCATTAGCGAGAAAAAACGGAAAATGGTCATGGATGCTGCAGCAAAGCTCGGCTACACGCCCAATGCTATTGCCCGTAGTTTAATTTCTAATCGCTCTGGCCTGATAGCCATTGCGCTCGATAGTGAGTCTAACCCGATGTACGATCTCCAATCGCGAGCATTGGCAATGGAGATTCAAAGGCGCGGTGGTCAAGTGGTGCTTTGCCCTATTGACAAAGGCGACCTTGATTTAGCTATTTCCCGCGCAATTGAGTATCAAGTGGACGGCTTGGTCATCGCAACCAGTCGATTGACTTCGCGCGCGTTTGCACAATGTGAAAAGTTTGGTGTGCACTTAAGCGTCATCAACCGTTACACCAAAGGAATCAATGCAAATGCGACCGGAATTGATAACCGTTTAGCAGGCGAAGAAGCAGCTGAATACTTGGTTAGTAAGGGATATCAACAGTTGGCGTATATTAGTGGTGATTCCGGTTCGATGACCAGTGAAGAACGTTGGCTAGGTTTTTCATCCAAGCTAAAAGCGCTTGATGTACCCACACCTGTCTTTATTCAGTCTAACTACAGCTTCGATGCTGGTATGGAAGCGGCAAAGGAAGTGCTCGCCCACTCAGTGAGACCTGAAGCGATATTTTGCGCTAATGACATTATCGCACTCGGGCTTATGGATGGATTACGCCTAAGTGGCGCTTCAATTCCTAGCGACTATGCGATCATGGGCGTCGATAACATCCCGATGTCGAGTTGGCCAAGCTACGACCTAACCACGGTTGCACAACCTATAGACGATATTGTTCGTCGCACCGTGGAAGACTTGATGACGCGGATTAACGACAACGTCGATGCTTCTGGAGAGTATCTCCTTGAGAAAGGAACGCTAATCGAGCGTGGCAGCACCGCTCGAAATTAATATTAGCAAAGGGAAATGGTTCAATTAGAGGCATAAGCCTAAGCTCATAATCACCGTACTGACTCAATAAAGCCTCGCATCCCACGCGAGGCTTTTCTCATTTTCACCGCCACAAACGACCGCTGAAAGCCACTGAATTCGTATGCAATAGGGATTGAGACAAGATCACCGTTTAGGAAACTAAACGTCCACTAGCGGTCTATTTGGTCAGACTCCATGCCATTCAAACGCATATCTTTCGTCGAAACCCATTCACCAAGCCCTTTATTTTCCTTATCTATATCACTCATACAAACAAGTACTTAAAGGGAAAAACCTCTCTTATCTACTCGCGTTAAAATCGATTAGCGTATTTACTCTGGGTGTTTTTCAAACAGATGTTAAAAATCTGATCTTAAGCACGATATTAAAACACCAAGAAAACTTACTGTTGACAACATTGCAACATAACTTCATTTTGGATACGTAATCAAAACAAACAAAAATTGAACAATTTGATCAGGAGGTAGGTTATGGCCATGGCTGGCTTTGATGAAAAATGGCGTGATTTCCCAGACTACATTATCGGTATCACCAAAGAAATTTGGGAAGACCGTGGTTTACATACGCTAGAGCACTACTACTCGCCGGATATTGTTGTTCGCACACCTCTATCCATCGCTCAGGGTAACGAAGGGGTGATCAGCGCGACCATGGCAACACTTGCAGAGTTTCCAGATCGCACTTTGTTTGGCGAGGATGTCATTTGGTCTGGCTCACCAGAGCAAGGTATGCTGTCTTCACACCGAATCATTTCAACTGCAACACACAGCATTGATGGTTTCTACGGCAAAGCGACCAACACGAAGCTGCGTTTTCGCATCATTGCCGACTGCCATGCAATCAATAATCAAATTAACGATGAGTGGCTCATCCGCGACCAAGCTGATATCGCCAAGCAACTGGGCATGACCTCGGAACAATTTGCACGTAACCAGATCGAATTTGAAGGTGGTGTAGAAAACAGTAAGTTTCCATTTACTCCTGAGTGCGATGTTCAAGGCCCTTACCTTGGTGTTGGTAACGATGACGAATATGGTCAGCGTTATGAATCAATCTTGAACAGCATCATGAACGCAGAGTTTTCCGTTATTCCAAAAGAATACGATCGTGCATGTATTGGCGAATATGCTGGAGGACGCACCGCGCTTTCACATCATGAGATCGATCATTTCTGGATATCTCTGCGCTCCTCATTCCCTAATGCAAAATTCACTGTGCATCATCGCATAGGTCGCGACGACCCAATGATGTCTCCGCGCGCTGCAATCCGCTGGTCACTGCAAGGTAAGCACGAAGGATACGGCGCATTTGGCCAACCAACAGGTAAAGAAGTCCACATTATGGGAATAAGCCACGCTGAGTTTGGCCCGTGGGGGCTGCGCCGCGAGTTTACGCTTATCGACGAGACAGCAATCTGGAAACAAATCCTACTACAGAAAGGCTAACAACAAGCCACACCACCCGCTCTACAATTTAACGAACAGTAAGGAAACACAATGTCACTTAACATCATCGAGAAGTTTTACCGATCCTATTTCCAAGCCCCAGCTAGCGAGCAAGCGAACATCGCGAATGAAGCCCTCAATCCTGATGTGAAATGGTGTGTTGCCCATCCAATCAACGACTTGAATGGGCCAGAATCAACAAACTCTGAATTCCTAGCACCATTAGCTGCTGCTTTGCCTGATGTAGAACGTCGCCCAATGATTGTAATGAATGGCGAGTTTGAAGGCCGCACTTGGTACAACTCGACAGGTTATTTTGTAGGGACATTTGAAAAGCCTCTGTTCGGTATCCCAGCGACAGGAAAAACCCTTTACTTGCGATACACCGAAATGGTTTGTGTAGAGAACAACCAAATCACTGAATCGTATATGATTCCTGATTTCATCGATGCTATGAACCAAGCCGGTTCTAATCCACTTCGCCGTAGTCTAGGACACGACGGGTTGGTACCAGCACCAGCGACATTCGATGGCATTCAAAACGGAGAGATATGTGCTCAACACAGTGAACAAAGTGGCCAGCTTGTCCATGACATGCTGTCCTGTTTAGGCCGCTTCGATGGTAAAGATCTTTACTCTATGGATCTTGAGAATTACTGGCACAGCGACTTTATGTGGTACGGCCCAGCTGGCATTGGAACCACTCGTGGTATCAAAGGTTTCCGTAATCATCACCAAGCACCATTCGTGTTCGCATTCCCGGATCGAAGTGTCGATATTGAGCTCAATTTTTTGGCTCAAAATGACTACGTATCCACTGGTGGTTGGCCTCATATGCACGGCACTCATACAGGCCACAGTGGCTGGTTAGGGCTTGCTCCAACAGGAAAAAACATTGAGCTTCGCGTTATGGATATCTGGCGACGTGAAGGTAACTTGCTGAAAGAAAACTGGGTAGCGATAGATATCGTACATATTCTGCTTCAACTCGGTTATGACGTATTCGGCCAAATGAAAGAACAATTAGAAGGACCTAGTTATGCATGAGTTTGGAACGCTTAACTGGACGATACTCGGTGTCTACATCGTTCTCACTTTGGTACTCGGTGCCGTAGTGGGTAAAAAAGTCACCTCGGCGAATCAGTTCGCTTTAGGTGACAAAAACATTCCATGGTGGGCAATCGGTATCTCTGTGGTATGTACATACGTAAGCGCAATGTCTTTCTTAGGCGGGCCTGCTTGGTCATACAAAGAAGGGTTATCGGTGATCGCAATTCACCTGAACTACCCTCTTGTGATCTTTTTCATTGTTGCTGTGTTCATGCCGTTTTTCTACAACAATGGCCTTACCTCAATATACGAATATCAAGAGAGACGATTTGGTAAAGCATCTCGCGTTACTCTATCTTTTATCTTCCTCATCAAACAAGCGTTGAGCTCAGCTGCGGTGCTGTACGCGACCGCTATGATACTTGAGTTCATTACAGGGATTGACGTGGTGTACTGCATCATGATTGTTACCGCCATTGCGCTGGTTTATACCGTTATGGGCGGGATTGCAGCGGTTATCTGGACAGACGTCATCCAAGCGGTCATCTTGTTCATCGGTGCATTCATCATCATTGAAGCGGTATGGAATGGCATGCCTGCACCAATGACCGAAGTGATGGCCGAACTTAAAGCTAAGGGAATGACGGACTCACTGCAAACCAGTATGGACTTAAGCCAAGTAACAACCGTTTGGGCTGGTGTTATTGCTATGACGATGTTCCACACGACAGTATACGGTGGTAGCCAGATGATGGTGCAACGTTGTATGGCTGCAAAAAGCATGGGCGACGCGAAAAAAGCAATGCTGATGATGGGCTACGTCGCTTTCTTCATCTACTTCGTATTCATTCTATTGGGCGTGTTATTCAACGCTTACTACGATGGTCAAGAATTCGAAAACGGCAACACTATTATTCTGCACTACGCCAGTGAATATGGCATGCCAGGCCTCATGGGAATCATCGCTGCGGCAATTCTGGCAGCAAGTATGTCGAGCTTAGATTCAGCCTTTAACTCCATGGCTACAGTATCGGTTGCCGACTTCTACAAACGCTTCTACAAGAAGAACGAATCTGAAGAACATTACTTGAAAGCTTCACGCTTCTTCACAGTTGGCTGGGCTATTTTGGTTATCATTCCTGCATTGATGTTCGCGACGAGTACAGGCTCGGTACTTGAAGTACTAAGTAAGGCAGGTTCTTATTTTGTTGGTGCAAGTTTCTGTATGTTTGTGTTGGGCTTCTACTCCAAGCACATTACAGAGAAAGGGCTATTAATTGGCGTCGCAGCAAGCTTTGTCGCTATCTGGTACGTCGCAGTCGCAACCGACATCGCTTGGCCTTGGTACTGTGTTATTGGTGTGGTGGTCAATGCTGTTGTTGCTTATGCAGCGAGCCTACTGCTGACAGGCAAACAGGAAGAAATGCACTTATATACCATCAAAGGTCAACAAGCTGAGTACGCACGATTAAACAAGCCAGTGAAACAAGATGGCTGGTACGTTATCCCTGGTAAGATTGATGCACCTTGCTACGGCCTGTTAGTGATGTTTGTGTTCTCTCTTATATTCCTGTGGGGAATCAACGCATTCACCGACAACGCTCCAATGCTGATTAATTTTGTGCGCGGTTGCTCTATTCTTGTCGCGTTAAGCATTGCCGGGTACGCTGTTTACTCTCTGTTTGGTAATAAGCTCCGCTCTCGAACAGACAATGTTGAAACCCAAAGCTTGTAACTGCTAGAGCTGCAATAACTCCAAATAATTAAGCCCGCTGATAGTCAGCGGGCTTTTTTTGTTTATGCGCATCAATTGAGATTGTCACCAGCCATACCCAAATAACTTCGCTCAACCAAGAGTAGCTTGGTGTGTTAAATCAAAACCTGAAATCATTTGGGTATAGGAAGCAGGCAATAAAAAAGGAGAGCCGAAGCTCTCCTTTCTCTTAACCTTCAAACTGCTAATTAAAGAGCAGCTTTCGCTTTTTCAACTAGAACTGCGAATGCAGCTTTGTCGAATACCGCGATATCAGCAAGAATCTTACGATCGATCTCGATAGATGCTTTCTTAAGACCGTTGATGAAACGGCTGTAAGATAGACCATTTTGACGAGATGCAGCGTTGATACGTGCAATCCATAGTTGACGGAATTGACGTTTCTTGTTGCGACGGTCACGGTAAGCGTATTGACCAGCTTTAGTAACTGCTTGGAAAGCTACGCGGTAAACACGTGAACGTGCTCCGTAGTAACCTTTAGCTTGTTTTAGAACTTTCTTATGACGTGCACGAGCTTGTACACCACGTTTTACGCGAGGCATTATGCTTCTCCTAAACTAAACGATTATTAAACTAAAAAGAATTAAGCGTATGGCATCATACGAACAACTGCAGCCACTTCACACTTAGGAAGGATTGCATTTGGACGAAGCTGACGCTTGTTCTTAGTAGTACGCTTAGTCAGGATGTGACGTTTAGTAGCGTGCTTAAACTTAATACCACCAGCAGTTTTCTTGAAACGCTTAGCAGCACCTTTGTTGGTTTTCATCTTAGGCATGATGAATAACTCCGCATTGTTGAGTTGTTTTAAACAATAGTAATTAGGGCGAACAAAACCCAGCCATTCAAGAACGGCTAGGTTTTGTTACTTGTAAAGCCGTTAATTACTTCTTCTTAGGGGCCAATACCATGATCATCTGTCGGCCTTCGATTCGAGTCGGGAAAGATTCAACAACAGCTAAATCTACTGTATCTTCTTTCAAACGATTCAAAACGTCGACACCGATGTCTTGGTGAGCCATTTCACGGCCACGGAAGCGAATTGTTACCTTCACTTTGTTGCCGTCTTCTAGGAAACGCGTCAGGTTGCGTAGTTTTACCTGATAGTCTCCAATATCAGTTCCAGGACGGAATTTTACTTCCTTAATCTGAATCTGCTTTTGCTTCTTCTTCTGCTCTTTAGCAGCTTTGCTCTTTTCGAAGAGGAACTTGCCATAGTCCATCACACGACAAACTGGTGGCTCGGCGTTAGGGCTGATCTCTACGAGATCCATACCAGCTTCAACAGCTGCTTCTAGCGCTTCATTGATAGAAACGATACCAACGGCTTCACCGTCAGCGCCTGTTAGACGAACTTCACGAACGCCGCGAATTTCACCGTTTAAACGGTGCTGGTTTTGTTTGGCCGGTTGTTGGCCACGTCTTCCGCCTTTAATAGCTTATTCCTCCAGATTGAGCTTACGGGTAGAAACTTCGGCTTGGATGTATGAGATAAAGTCATCCACTTTAAACTTACCTAAGTCTTTACCTTTACGAGTACGTACTGCGATTTCTCCAGCTTCCATCTCTTGGTCGCCACAAACCAGCATATACGGGACACGCTTCAAAGTATGTTCGCGGATTTTAAAGCCAATCTTCTCATTTCTCAAGTCTGCTTTGGCTCTAATTCCACTTTTTTGTAGTTTTTGTGCAACTTCTTGAACATAATCTGACTGTTTGTCGGTGATGTTCATGATAACTGCTTGTTCTGGCGCCAACCATGTAGGGAAGAAACCAGCGTATTCTTCGATAAGAATACCAATGAAACGCTCTAGAGAACCTAGAATTGCACGGTGAATCATCACCGGTACTAAACGCTCATTGTTTTCACCTACGTAAGTTGCACCAAGGCGACCAGGTAGGTTGAAGTCTAACTGGACCGTACCACATTGCCATGCGCGGTCTAGACAGTCGTAAAGCGTAAATTCGATCTTAGGACCGTAGAATGCACCCTCACCTTCTTGAGTTTCGTATGGAATATCCATCGCTTCAAGAGATTGCTTAAGCGCTTCTTCTGATTGATCCCAGATTTCATCTGAACCTACACGCTTTTCAGGGCGAGTCGATAGTTTAACAACGATGTTGTCGAAACCAAATGTCTGGTACGTATCGTAAACCATCTTGATGCAGCTAGTGACTTCTTCCTGAATTTGACTCTCAGTACAGAAGATGTGCGCATCATCTTGAGTAAAGCCACGTACACGCATAATACCGTGCAGTGCACCAGATGGTTCGTTACGGTGACATGAGCCGAACTCAGCCATACGCAACGGTAGATCACGGTATGATTTCAGGCCTTGGTTAAAGATCTGAACGTGACCAGGGCAGTTCATTGGTTTCAGTGCGTATTCACGGTTTTCTGAAGAAGTCGTGAACATCGCTTCCGCGTATTTGTCCCAGTGACCAGAACGCTCCCAAAGAACACGGTCCATGATAAGCGGACCTTTTACTTCTTGATAACCGTATTCGGTCAGTTTTTCACGAACAAAGACTTCCAGATCACGGAAAATAGACCAACCATTGTGGTGCCAGAACACCATACCCGGTGCTTCTTGCTGCATGTGGAACAGGTCTAGGTGCTTACCGATTTTACGGTGGTCACGCTTCGCTGCTTCTTCTAGGCGAGTTAGGTGCGCTTTAAGCGCTTTCTTGTCGTGGAAAGCCGTACCGTAGATACGTTGAAGCATCTTGTTATCGCTGTTACCACGCCAGTATGCACCCGCTACGTTAAGCAACGTGAAGTGCTGACAAAAACCCATATGTGGTACGTGAGGGCCACGACACATATCGATGTATTCTTCATGATGGTATAGGCCTGGACGGTCGTCACGAGCTACGTTCTCATCCAAGATTTCCATCTTGTATGTTTCACCGCGAGCTTCAAATGCATCGCGTGCTTCCTGCCAGCTAACTTTCTTCTTGATAACTTGGTACTTGGTCTTCGCGAGCTCTTTCATGCGCTTTTCGACTTTTTCTAAGTCTTCTTGCGTTAAAGAGTGCTCCATGTCGATATCGTAGTAGAAACCATTATCGATCGTTGGACCAATCGCCATTTTAGCTTCAGGGTAAAGTTGCTTGATCGCGTGACCCAGTAGGTGAGCACAAGAGTGACGAACAATCTCAAGGCCATCGACTTCATCTTTTACAGTGATGATTTCAAGGCTTGTATCGTTTTCGATAAGGTCACATGCATCAACACGGTTGCCATCAACACGGCCAGCGATGGTTGCTTTAGCAAGACCAGGACCGATCGATTGAGCGACTTCTAGAGTTGAAACTGGGTTGTCAAATTGACGCTGACTGCCGTCAGGAAGTGTAATAATAGGCATTAGATATCCTTTACAGTGGTGTTGCATACCAAGCAACACGTGTTCAGTTAATGTTTTAGCTTTTAAAACATCGCATTATAAGACTCTACATTTATGTCGATACAAATACGGATGTACCTAAAAAAATGCGAACGGGCATTGTAACTGAATCAAATTAAATAACAATCGATGCCATGATATTCTCATTATTTGGCAAGTAAACAAGCATAAAAAAGCGGAGGATTGTTTCCTCCGCTTTTACTCTTATCGTTCACTATCTAACGGATACTACCCCTAGACTCAACGCCCTATCAAAGCTCACGTTATCTTTCACTAAGTTGTCGAGTGCAGCTTCAGATAACATCACCACTCGTCTATCTTTGGCCGTAGGAGCGTCTGAGTGAATCTGCATTTGGCTATCAGATGTAAAGTAACTCCATAACTGACTATCGACCAAATAAACGAAGGTATCAGGTTGTATTGGCCCCTGCTTTGTCCATACAGTCAGCCACCAGCTCACTTGTCTCAGCCCTTGTTTCCCAGCAGCAATTGTCGTTGGATGTAGGCTTTGCTCGTTAATCGCTTGTTGTGTGGCTATCGCTACATCTAGCGCTCCCTCATAACTCTCAGCGAAAGGATTACTAAACTGGCCGTCATAAGAACAGGCCAAACTCGCTGGAACGAAGCCGCAAGAAAGTATAATGGCAAGCGCGTATTTTGATATTTCCATACACTACTCCGATTAAGGTGTCACGATGTTGAACCAGAAATTAAAGCTATCAAGCATGCCAACAAAATCCTTGAAGACTTGCTTATCGCCTTTAATTTGAATATCGCCACTAGCGATTGCTTTTTCCAGCGTCACATTACCTAGTTGAACATCATCCAGCGCGGCTTTGGTTAAAGTTAGCGTTACATCAGGCTTATCTGCTTGCATTCTTGTATGGTTTAGAACGGAGTTCTCTACATACAAAGTGTATTGCTCATCGAGATCGGTGAAGTTAATGTTCATCGCGAAGTCTTTGCCTGCAGCTTTGTCTGGCAAGATTCTTACCGCCAAATAGTCGAACAACATTTCTGGTGGCATATTCTTGATGATGTCTGGAGAGGCCGTGTTTGTCCCGCCGGCACTTGGTGTTCCATTCCTAAGCTCATAAGCCCCTTGTAGATAGACAGAACGCCAAGGTCCTGACTCCGCTTGGTAACCTAACTGTTCGTAAGTATCTGCCAGTAGAGCTTTACCGTTTTTACTTTGTGGGTTGGCAAACACAACATGCTTAAGCACTTCCGCTACCCAGCGGTATTTACCCTCATCAAAATCCGCTTTTGCTTTTTCAATTACCGCTCGCTCACCGCCCATGTACTCGACGTATTTCACGGCAGCATTAGTTGGCGGCAAGTTGTTAAGATCGGATGGGTTACCTGAGTACCACCCCATGTATCTTTGATACACCGCTCGGCTATTGTGTCTTAACGTGCCGTAGTAGCCTCGAGTGCTCCAGTTATTTTCTAGTTCATCTGGGAATTGGATGATTTCTGAGATTTCAGAGCCTATGTAGCCTTGGTTCATCAGGCGGACCGTTTGGTCGTGGGTGTATTTGTACATATCACGTTGCTTTTTAAAGTAATCAACGATCTCTTTTTGCCCCCACATTGGCCAGTGGTGACTTTGGAATTTCACCTCAACCTCATCGCCCCAAGTTTCAATCGTTTCTTGAAGGTAACCAGACCATTTCAGCGCATCACGTACTTGTGCGCCACGTAAGGTCAAAATATTGTGCATCGTATTAGTGGTATTCTCTGCCATCCAAAGTGCTTTTTTTTCTGGGAACCACGTATTGATCTCAGTTGGCGCTTCTGAACCTGGCGTGTATTGGAATACCATTTTCACACCATCGACCGTTCTCTCATCACCTGTTTTTTCAATGATATCGGTTGGCTCAATCAAAGTCGCAAGACCTGTTGAAGTGGTTTGTCCTAGCCCTCCGTTCACACCACCAAACTCATTTCTTGGCAGTAGTGCTCCGTACATATAGATGGCGCGTCGTCCCATCGCGTTACCGGCAATAACGTTCTCCGACACCGCATGCTCTGTAAACCCATGTGAAGCAATAATTTGTACTTTACCTGACTTCACATCTGCCTCATCGACAATCCCACGAACACCACCGAAATGGTCAATATGGCTATGGCTGTAAATCACAGCAACCACCGGCCTTTCTCCCAATTCTGAGTTGATAAACTCTAGTGCTGCTTTAGCCGTTTCTTGAGAGATCAGTGGATCGAACACAATCCAGCCCGTGTCGCCCTCTACAAAGGTGATATTGGTCAGGTCATAGCCTCTAATTTGGTAAATACCATCGGTAACTTCAAACAAACCATTGATCATATTGAGCTGAGCATTGCGCCATAAACTCGGGTTAACACTGTCTGGTGCTGGATTCTCTAGCGTGATGTACTTCTTGTATTCTTCTAGGTCCCAAACCACACCTCCCTTATCATTGGTGATGGTGACAGTATCTTGAGCAGCGATAAATCCTCGCTTAGCATTCTCAAAATCCTGCTTGTCTTTAAAGGGAAGCGTAGCAAGCACCTGTTGATTCGCTTTAATGGTCGATGGTGTGGCTGGTTTTGGTTCTGCGGCCCAAACCGAAGTTGAGAGCACTGCAGCAATAAGAGGAACTGTGCAATAGTTCATGGATAACTCCTTGTTTTCCAACTGACATTACTAAAACTAGTTCATATGGCGACAAACTCAATTTCTCCCCACGCTTAAATAGAAAAAACTCATCAGGCTAAGCAAGTTTGAGACAATTTACTGACAAATCCCTCTAAATTAACCACCTCTTCGTTTGCCATTGACCTTACTTATACCAAAGCCTGACAAAATCGACTTCCCTGACCTCTAACTCACAAAGTGTCAATTTTTGTTAGTAAAACCTTTACATTAACTAGGGTAAAACTTACATAGCCTGACGGACTCCTTACACGGCAATCCGTATTATGGGAATCACCAACTCAATGGTCATTCCCATAACTAGGAGAATTATTATGAAAAAAGCAATCCTACTAGCGTCAGCACTTGTGATCAGCTCAACAGCATTTGCTGGTGTAAACTCAAAAAGCAGTGAAACCACTGTAAAGACCGACGCATTCGCGACTCAAGAACAAGCTTATAATGCCGGATATGACCTCATGGACGAGTACAAGGCAATGCCATCGCACCAGTTACGTGCCAAGTTACCAATCAATGAAAACAGCGTACAAACCTCAAGTGTTGAAGTAACCGACGGCAAAGTGACAGTCGAAGAGTTTTCTCCAGCACGCGGCGAAATTCAGTATCGCGCAGTCGTTGAAGTTGATTACCAATACAAGTACCGTGAAAGCTAATTCTTAGCTAAGACTGTGTTCAAAGCCCTAGCCTACAAGCTAGGGCTTTATTGTTTATACTCAAGCCAATCTCAATCGGTCTCCTCAATTGCAATGAATACTAACTTCTCATTTTTCGACACATGCACGGCAAATAAAGAGCGTAGAATAGATGGTCTCACCAGATAACAGAGTCATACCTTATGAACAAGACACTACTCATCACGACAACGTTCATGATTGTCAGCTTGTCAGGATGTAGCCCAGACTCTCCCCAACAAGTTGAAAAGAAGCCAAGTGAAAACCCAATGTGTATCAGCCAAGAAACACTCGCGGGTGGCTGGGCACAATCGGTAGTGACACCAGAGGCCGAATTAGCCCTCGATACCGTTCTCGCCCAAATGAACACAGACGCCAAACTCGAAGAGATCATTTCAGTGAGAACACAAGTCGTTAACGGCATAAATTACGCGATTGAATTCAAGCTCGAGAGCGGTGAAGTTTGGCACACAATTGTATATCGAAGCATAGAAGGTAAATATCAAATGACACAGGTCGCGACTCAAGGGCGTTTTTGTCAATAACATTGGTTAGCCTCTCGTATGTGAGGCTAGCTAGCCTAAGCCTTTAACGCTTCCCCACCTTCCAGTAACAGACTTAATTGCCTCACCCAATATACATACTCTTTGCGAATGAAATCTTGTTGAATGTGAGTTGAGTTTCTTAAACTTTCGGACTATAGAATATAGACAGCACAAATATCGATAATTAAATCCTCACTTATAAGTTGTGTCTGTCCGTTGGCGCTCTGATCGAAAATAATTAGAAGCAATGGAGCCAACATGCGTGTAAATCAGCCTGTCACTCAAAAAGAGATCCTATACCCAGCGAGTTACAACTTGCTGTCTGTTACCTCCCCATCTAGTCACATCACTTATGCCAGCAAAGAATTCTGTGAAGTCGCTGGGTATGAGTTGGACGAGTTAGTCGGAGAGCCGCACAATATTGTTCGCCACCCTGACATGCCACCTGAAGCATTTGCCGATATGTGGAAACACATCAAAGAGGGCAAATCATGGATGGGGATGGTAAAAAATCGCTGCAAAAATGGGGACCATTATTGGGTGGATGCATTCGCCTCACCGATCAAAGAAGGTAACCAGATTGTTGAGTATCAATCAGTCCGTTTATGCCCCAGCCGAGAAAATGTAGAAAACGCTGAAAAGCTCTATGCGCAAATTCGAGAAGGCAAAACACCGACCAAACTCAAACTTCCTAGGACTCGGCTGTGGCAAAGAGCAGCGCTTTTCATGTTCGTTTCTGCCATCGTTTCGATGTTCGCTGATTCAGCACTACCGGGAGCCGGCGTTTGGATCCTATTGCTTTTATCTATAGGCTCTGTCTACCACCTTACCCGAAGGTTAGAAGCGTTATCTGAGCAAGCTCGTAAAGTGTTTGATAACCCTTTAATGGAGCTGGTTTATACCAAGCATGTGGACGATATCTCAGAGATTCAGTTAGCACTAAAAATGCGTCAGTCAGAACTCAATGCGGTGGTTGGTCGGATACAAGACTCCAACGACCAGATTGGCGATGCAGCAAAATCATCGTCCCAAAATTGTGATACCACTGCTCAGAACCTTGAAGGACAAACCCACGAAACCGAACAAGTGGCAGCCGCAATTAACGAAATGCACTCTACCGCCAACGAAATTGCTCAAAATGCCCAAAGCGCCTCTGACGCAACCGAAAGTGCTCATATTGCCGCTAATGAGGGTAAAGAATCAGTCAGACAAACCGTTGAAGCGATTCAAGAACTTGCGACTCAATTGGACGAAGCATCCGATGTGGTTTCCCAACTCGAAGCTCACGGTAAAACCATCGGTGATGTGCTCATCGTGATTCAAGGTATCGCCGAGCAAACCAACTTACTTGCACTAAATGCAGCGATTGAGGCAGCTCGAGCGGGCGAACAAGGTAGAGGCTTTGCCGTAGTGGCCGATGAAGTCCGTACGTTAGCGCAACGAAGCCACGAATCAACGGAAGAAATTCAGTCCGTCATTAGCCAGATTCAGACCAGTACTCAACGCGCCGTATCCGCAATGCAAGAAGGTGGGCAGCTATCAAAAATGTGTGTAGAAAGCGCTGAAACATCAGGACAGCGCTTAGATACCCTCTCTCACCAAGTTTCTGATATTTCTGATAGAAACGGGCAAATTGCGACTGCAGTCGAAGAGATGGCTCGCGTCTCAGAAGATATGAACTCCAGCGTGCAATCTATTAGCGAAGTTTGCTCCGCAACCAATATCCTCGCCAGTGATACCCGCGACGAATGTGAAGGGTTGGTCTCCAATTTAGCCTCACAAGGTAAATTGGTTAGCCAGTTCAGACGCATAGATTAAATGACCTGAACGTAAGCTAGCTATCAGTTAGCTTACGCTTACTCTGTTTTTCCTTTGCCTGCCTGCTCTTTTTCGTGTTTGTAACCCATAGTTCGTATGTGCTCACCGTGAATGGTGTTTTTCATTAATTCCCATAGCGCTGCGAGAAACCTTTTGTGTGCTTCATGATGGCGTATGTATTTCACATGGATAAACAGATAGATTACTAAGAACCCCACAACGGCTAGTGTCACACCATAGGCTTCATATAAGCTCAATAGATTCATAGTTTTACCTCAATATTTTATTACGTTTAAACTGGGTTAATGAGCCAAGAAGTTGATCCACTTCTTGCTGCGGAATCGATACACACAAGCGAACCATTTAAAAAGCGTTTCAAGAAAGAACATGGCGAACACAATGTCTGGTGATAACCCGAGAACAAATGCACCAACGGCCGCTATTGGGATACCAAAACCCCATTGTGTAAAGAGATCCTGATATAGACAAAACTTCACATCCCCACCTGCTCGTAATACACCCACAACCATAGTCGTCGGCAATGACCGGAGGACGATTCCTACACACAAGATCAAATAAAATGTATTGGCCAGCTCTCGAGTCTCAGTGCTGAGTGCCGTGAACAATCCTAAAACAGAGTCTCTAAGTAAATACATACTCACTGCAACTATCAAAGTGACAATAAAAGCTAATGCGGTAAACACAATGGCCTGAGCATAGGCAAGTTCTTCATTTTTGGCACCAAGTTGATTCCCGACGATCACAGATGATGCGTTGGCAATGCCACCCAAAAAGCTAAGAGAAAAGGCTTCGATTGGCGTCATAACCGATAACGCAACTAAACCTTCTTCTCCGGTTTGTCCCATGATGGCGGTATAAGTAAATAAACCTCCGGCCCATAAAATGAAGTTGGTCGTCGTAGGCAGAGCAAGCCGAGCGAAGCGAATAAGTGCAGATTGATTTAATGCTTTACGTAGGGTCGCCATATTGAAAAGTAAGATATGCTTTTTGTAGCTGAGGTAAGCTAAGGTCATCGCAACTTCTAGTAAGCTACTGATCAAAGTTGCGATTGCGGCCCCTTTTAGTCCTAACTCTGGAACCCCCAATCGGCCAAAAATTAGCACCCAGTTCAACAAGACATTTAACGCAATCCCGATACCACTTAACCATGTGCTTACCGAAGCTTGGTGCATCGAACGTAAACCAGCCGCAATGCTGCCAGTAAACGCGATACATAACAGGCTAAAGCTTGTAAAAAACAAGTACTCAGTACCAAGCAACTTAATCGTTTCTTGCTGTGATGCCAAAGACATCACTGACATACCGCAGAACACAAACATTATCACTGGCAATAATGCCGTGACCGACGCCATCACCCACGTCAGTGCAACACTGCGTTGCACACCTTGTTGATCCTTAGCGCCAAAATATTGTGCTGCAAGCATCGAGCCTGCTGCAGTCACACCAGACAGCAAGATAGTCGCGACGAACAGAGCTCTACCGGCTACCCCAGCAGCAGCGATATCTTGTTCAGTCAACTGACCGATCATGATGACATCAATCAGCCCTTTGCTGGAAAATAGAATAGTTTGCAACGTTACTGGTATAGCAATCACTAAAATACTTTTGAGTAATTGTCCATCCAGAACGGAAAGGGGCGACTTACTAGAAGAGACCGACATAAAACTCATAATCCGCACTTAGTGATCAAATAACCTAGCAATTATGCGTGGAACAGGCCACCATTAAAAACCACTTATGATGGGGTAATACGTTCATATGCACACTCTCGATCAGCTTACCGCCTTCGTGGCTGTATTCGAAACTCAGTCATACAGCGCCGCAGGGCGAGCACTCAGCAAAGATCGCACAACGGTCCGTGAACTTGTTAAAGCGTATGAAGATTTTCTTGGGTTTGAGCTATTTCAGATTGAAGGGCGCAAAGCCAAACCCACCAAGCTCGCCATAGAACTAGTAAGCCAGTGCAAGTTGGTTCTTCGTCAAAACCAAAAGCTCTTGCAATTTAGCCTGTCGATTAACCAACTCCCTGTTACCCAGCTTAACATCGGCTACGAAGAAGACTTTCCTTTTGAGTTTATCAGCGAGCTGGAGCAATACGCTCTCATTCACTACCCAGAACTGAGAATCAATTGGATTCATATTGGACGCGCTAGCGCTTTGATGGACATCGTCGAAAACAAGCTCGATATAGCGTTTCTTCCCGCTAAAGGTAAGGTTGCCCCTCGTGAACCTGTTTTGTATAAACACCTAGGCATGGTGAGTTATAGTGCCTACATAGGCACGAACAGTTCGTTGAGTGGTTTAAGTCAACTTAGTTTAGAAGATGCCCAAGTTGAAACCCAATATGTCAGTGCGAATGCGATTGAAGCAAGAGGGACGATTCAAGATTTTTCGTCTCACTATCGTGTGATCAGTAGCAATCAACTGGTCGTTAATTTGTTGGCACGCAATGGATGGGCGCTTTTACCCAACCACTACGCACATCATTGGGCTAAACAAAATATATTGAAAAAAATAGCGTCACCTCTGTTGGTAAATGACCTCAAAGTGCCTTTCAGTGTGTTCTACTCCATAGGTAAAGACAGCTCGCCAGTCGTCACGAACCTGATTCAATATTGCGAACAACTCGCATCCAAACACCTTAACTAGCCGCCGAAGAAAGAGGAGGTTCCCCTCCTCTTTTACCCTTCAATCACGATTAGCGCCATACACCCCATTCACCGGTTGTGCCCGGTTCATCGCCTTTCGTCCACCATTGAGCGGTCCAAGATTGACCGTTATGGGTCACCACGTCTCCAGCGTTGTAAATGCTGGCACTGTTCCACGCGTTATCCGGCTCTACCGGCGGTGGCGTGTCTCCTTTAATCAAAGACACCTGATAGCTGTAACTAGTATCTGGAGCTAATACCTTATTCGCATACACATTGTTGGTATCAAACATGTAGTGGTTCATTTCTGCATGCCAGAACCCTACTAACCAACGGCCTTGCTGCGCGTCGTTAAACTGCCCAGCTAGTTCTGCTGCCCAGGTGGACGTATTATTGGCAGAGATTGCCAACTGAATATCCGTAAGCTCGGCACCACTCGCATCGAAAGTTCTAAATCTAACTGTGTCACCCGATTCCACCGGGCCAAAACCTTGAGCCACAAAGTAGCCCAGTGATTGTAGATTATCGACGGGTTCCGTTGGGTCCGTCGGATCGGTTGGATCCGTGCCAGTACCACTGAAGGAGATGTCACTACAGTTGTAGAACCCTTCCCCTGCTGCGTCCTCACATTGCCAGCGTGTATAGAGAATCGCATCACCGCTTCTGTCTGCGGGTAAAGTCACTTTAATGCGGTATCGCTTATCTTCGCCGACCGCGACATTTCCAGCGGTATCGACAAGTTTGAGGTCGTCCCAAGTCAACGCAACGCTAGGGTCGTAGCTCGGCTTTGATAAATAAAACTGCCAGTAAGACGGATTATGAGGAGCGGTAGCATTGAACACCAAATCAATTTGATTATTGGCATCTAAGCTGATGTTGGTTTTCTGCCAGTGAGGAGAAGGAGCATTAAGCCCCGATTTAGCGGCATCACTTGCTGAACATAGCTCACCATCACGCACGATAGCTCGAACATGTGCCATGTCCTGGTAATTCGGTACGTTCGCGGCCACTTCGTTGCGTTGAACAAATGGGTAAGCACCGGATTCATCGAACGCCGCCTGACAAGCTGCGTTCGGAATCGTATTGTCCCAGAATCCCCCATCGAGATAACAGGTATTCTGCCTCGCGCTTGGAAATTCTACCCAGCCATGTGCCTGCACGTTGATTGACGACAGTGCTGCAAGTGAGCCCATCGCCATAATTATGATTTTCTGTTTCATTACTCATTCCTTGTTAAATATTCTCCATAAGGAGCCCATATGGCCTGCTGTGTAGCACACCATTTGCCTTATGAAGCTAGCAAGGAATAGTCAGTTCGCCGCTGTTAGCACCACTTTTACGCCGCTTAATCGACAAAATTGTCGGCTGCTTTCCAGCGCAATAGAAAAAGAATGTAATGAGATAAATTCGATTCGAGTCACTTCATAGATAGCCACTCCGAGAGCAAGCGCTTATCCGCGATTCACTTCCAGTTTATTGCGACAATCTCGGCTGCTGACAATAAGTTTTTCGCTCACGTCGACTGTTTGAGACTTCGCTAAACGGTCATACAGCAGTACATTCACTGACGCCGCCAAGTTCATACACCCAATTGTTGGCACGTACACCACATGGTGCGCCTTGTCCGCCACTTCTTGAGCAATACTGCCATCTTCTGGACCAAAGATATAAATCGCTTTTTCAGGGTGGGCGAATTCTGGTAGCGGAGTGGCACCTACCGCTAATTCCACGCATACGATAGCCGTGTCGTCATCGAGATCATTGAGCAATGAATCGACCGCAACCAACGGGATAGATTGGGTGACCGATTTGGTGTCGGTTTGGAATTTGGCAGCACGGTCGTAGCGCTCACCTGTGTATCGAACGCTGTCAGCTTGGTAGCAGCCAGCAGCCCTCATTACACCACCTACATTGGTTGGGCTTTTAGGGTTAGTCAGTCCGATGATGACATGAGGTTGATTCATGATAACTCTTGGCTAAGTAGCAAGGCTCCACTCTGAGCCTGGCGAATTTGAAAGGACGCATTCTACAAAACCTAGCCCCAGACTCAAAATAAACCTGAAGCAACTGTTATCTAACGAAATAGCGAATATGACACAAATGTCATTTTACTGAGCGGTTCATGTCATCAACGCATTGTTAATCTTACTTCCAACAAATAAACCGAAAGGAACAAACAATGAAAACGAAGACAGCCCTTCTACTTACATCAACAATCGCCCTGATGAGCAGCAATGCCTTCGCTAACACATTAAACTCGAATGGTATGTACACGGTTGTTGAACGAAACAAAGCCATTCATACAGAAAGCATGACAAGTAAAGATGCGGCCTACCAGCAGGGCCTTGCTATCCTGACACAGCTGCAAGAAAGCTCACCTAAAGAACTGAAAAGAGAGCTCAACGTATTTACGGTAGGCGCTGCTAGCTCGCAAATCCAGCTTAAAGATGGGGCTTATGTTACTACTCAAGAATTCATGAATGCTGATGGCCAAGTGCAGTACAAAGGCATTGTAAATGTTGGTTACCAATACCTAGAACGCACAGGTAACAGCTAAGATATAATTGACAGAAGAATTCTGTCACACTGCGACACGGCCACAGGGTACCCTTGGCCGTGGTTAAGTGGGTTCAACTAAAAGGTGCGCATGAGAATACTGATCGTTGAAGACGAAATAAAAGCCGGAGAATACCTGGTTAAAGGGTTATCTGAAGCAGGGTTTAACTGCGAACACGTTCCTAACGGAGTGGATGGCCTTTATAAAGCCACCAGCGAGTCGTTCGATTTAATCGTCCTCGACGTTATGCTGCCCATGCTCAGTGGCTGGCAAGTGTTGCAAACTTTAAGAAGCAGCAATATCGACACCCCTATCATCATGCTCACCGCTAAAGACCAAGTTGAAGATCGCGTCAAAGGATTAGAACTTGGCGCCGACGACTACCTCGTCAAACCCTTCGCGTTTGTTGAATTACTTGCTCGAATCCGAAATGCGCTGAAGCGCAAAAGTACCACAACGGCAAGTGAATCCAGCCTCACCGTCGCAAACCTGACCATTGATTTATTGCGCCGACGTGTCACTCGGGACAACACGGCTATTACCCTCACCGCAAAAGAGTTTTCTTTATTGGAGTTATTTATGCGCCGCCATGGCGAAGTCATGTCACGCTCGCAAATAGCTTCCGCCGTATGGGATATGAACTTTGATAGTGATACCAATGTCATAGACGTAGCGGTTAAGCGCCTGCGCGCCAAAATAGATAAAGGATTTGAACCGAAACTGATCCACACGATTCGAGGCATGGGTTACCTGTTTGATGACAACAAAGAATAAAACCAGCTCAATGCACTCCATCGCAACTCGGCTGATCCTGTCCTACTTCTCAGCATCACTGCTGGTATTATGCGTTTTGAGCGCCACCACTCTATACGCTGTGCGCTACCACTTTGCTCAGCAGGACTACTCTATATTACAAGCCAGCTTTAACACCATTAACAAACTGCAGTCGGAAGACAATTTCATACTCAAATTTGGCGAGTTCTTTGAAGCCAGTGAAATCAAATTATGGTTGCTTGCTGATGAGCGGTTGATCTACAGCTCGCAAAAAATTCCTCTGCCGATGCAATTGGAGGTAAGCAATTCTGATACTTTCATTGAGTGGAGTCTAGAAGGAACGCACTACCGGGCGCTCAAATTTACCCTTGATGATCGGCCGGGTGTGTACGCTGTTCTTGGCGTCAGTACCAATGCGCACCACGTTTTCATCCGTAACTTTGCTAACGTATTGCTACTCACTACTATCATTGCCAGTATCATCAGCGGCCTGCTCGGCTGGTTAATCGTGCGTAGAGAGCTTTCTCCTTTGCGCCGCTTAGAGCAACATATTAAAGCCATCACTCCACAGAAACTGGATTTGAGAATTCCGAATCAGCATTTCCCGCAAGAACTGATCCAGCTAGTGATTGGCTTCAACGACATGCTTGATCGACTGGAAGGTGACTTTGAAAGGCTGTCGGAGTTCTCATCCGATATCGCGCACGAGTTGCGAACACCAGTAGGCAACATGATGACCCAGACTCAAGTTGCACTCTCCAAACCACGCTCTAATGAAGAGTACCAAGACATACTGGTGTCGAATGTAGAAGAGCTCAACCGGATCACTAAAACCATCACCGACATGCTTTATCTGGCGAAGTCGGAGCACAATCTTCTGCTGAAAACTAATGAGCCTATTGCACTCTCGAACATGGTTGAAGAGTTAATCGAGTTTTACGAAATGGCTGGCGACGACAAAGCACTCACATTCTCGCAGTCGGGTGATGCCGAGATCGTTGCCGACAAATCCATGGTAAAGCGCGCACTCAGTAACTTGCTCTCTAATGCTGTTCGTCATAGCCGCTCGAACAGCAACATCGATGTCGCAATCACTCAAACCCAAACCAGTAGTGAAATAGCAATCACTAACCATGGTGACACCATTGCAGCAGAATCAATCCCTATGTTGTTTGAGCGCTTCTACCGAGCCGACAAATCTAGGCAACATAACTCAAGCTCAGGCGCCGGATTGGGGTTACCCATTACCTGTTCGATAGCCAAAATGCACCATGGCGATGTGAGTGTTGAATCCAGCGATGGCGTCACAACCTTCACGCTTAAGCTCGCGAATAAATCCTAAATCTCGACCAATTACACATAGCACGTACCGCGGTACGTGCCGCAAAACCTAAAAAGCGCCGCCACTTCATACAAGTATATTATTAAAAACATCAACAATTTATTTACACAAACTATAAATGCATACAAACTATATAAACCGCATCTTCTTTTGGCGTTATTTTTAACATTTAAAAGCCCAAATAGTACTGTGATTTAGGGAGAGTTTATGCAGATAAAAATATTTAAGAGAAAGATCAAAGATAAGCTGTTTGGCAAAACCACTAACACTGCTCTCGGTGTGCAGCAACTGGAAATGGCCGATGCTCGAATGGGTGCCATGTTCATGTTAGCCAATACGGAAATCAGCAAAGTTTCCTCCTTTTCTAATGGCCACTTTTTTGAAAACTTTGTGATTGGTGCAGAACCGTTAAGCGACTTAAAAACCGTATCGATGGGATTGCTTGAAAAAACCGATGCGATGGCGAAGTTCCAGCAAACCAAAGCCGGTCAAAACATCACTAAGGCAGTTACGATTGTCGGCGAAGCGACATCGGTTGTGATTCAAAAAGTAAAACAGATTATTTCTGATTTCTTCCGAATGCTGGTCAACAAAGTGAAGGCTGTGTACGGCGAAGCTCTCTATACCGCAGAATGGTTTGCAGAGTTTGGTACATGGCTAGCAGGCGAATTTGCTGGTAACTTCTCAAGCTTTATACCTGGTTGGGGTTATGTTCAGAGCGCAGCAGACATCTACTCTGGTGTAAAACAAGCGGTCTGCAAATCACGCGATTTAGTCACACAGTTTTATGCTGGTCGCGGTGTTGAGCTCCTTGGTGGACACCCAAGCATTATCGCTAACGCGTTAGCACGTCATTCAGCTGCTGGTGCTTTAGGCGGTTTGAAAAATGCTGCTGTCGGCATCACTAAAATAGGTTTGGAAGCAGCAGGCGATGCATTTGCCGGCGCTGGTATGCTGGTGAGCTTTATTACTGGTTTGTTCGAACGCATTGTTGGCCTAGTCGACTACATGGTGCAACGCACCTTGGTCGGAAAAGTGCTAAAACGTGCGAAGAAAGAATGGGTAAATAAAGATTCTGGCTCTAGCATGTTGAAAGACCACAAACGCTTTTCAGAGTGGTTCCAAAGTGCAGTGATCACCACGCCAATCATTGCCGCTCTGGTAATGGGCAGTGGCTTTGTCGGGCACCCCTATAAGTTCATCCAGTTACTTGCCCCTAATTTAGCGGTCGTCTCTCAAGCCGAATTCGACAAAGGGGTAATCTACATAGAAAAACTTAAGTCGCTCTCAAGTGATTATGTCCAAGAATATGTAGAAGGCTACTCAGTCGACTTTTCTAGCCGTAACGGTGTGATTAACGCGCGATTGAATGAGTTGAAAGACGGTAAAGGCATCTTAGATGGAATGGAAGTGTCAGTGTCCAGCACGACCTCCACTTCAACGTCTACCACCACGACGCCTTAATCTGTCACCTAAATAGCTAAAACTCAGTATAAATAACAAAGCCGCAGCGTAATGCTGCGTCTTTAATTTATCTTATGGGTCAGTGGCGACACACCTACTGGTTCAGCACTTTCACACTTGCGCGCTCAACTAGCGTTGGCTCTAATTGAACCACTTGCGCTTCTTCCGTCTCTTTTTCTAGCTTTTTGAGCAAGGTTTCCACAGCCGCTTTACCTAGGCGATACTTTGGCTGGTGAATGGTTGTAAGCGACGGAGACATAAACTTAGCGATGTGGATATCATCGTAGCCAATCAACGAAACGTCTTCGGGAATTTTTATCCCTTTTTCATTTGCTGCATTGATGACGCCCATCGCCATCATGTCGTTACAAACGAAAATGGAGCTTGGTAATTTGCCTTTGGATAAGATCTTATTGAAAGCTTCATAGCCCCCTTCACACTCAAAGTCCGCTTCAACTATCCAGTTAGGGTTAAAGTCCAAACCGGCTTCGTTGATTGCACGCTTATACCCTTCATAACGCATTTGCGCTTGATGGCGGATCAGAGGACCTGTGATACAACCTACCTCTTTATGCCCTGAATCGATCAGGTATTTAGTGGCCATATAGCCGCCGCGTAAAGAGTTATCTTGAATCTTATCGCTGGTAAACAGCATTGGGCCCCAATCCATCACCACGACAGGAATATCTGGGTAACGCTCAAACACATCAATGCGCTCCCCTTCCAGCGTAGAACACATCAGCAACAAACCATCCACGCGCTTTTGTAGCAACGTATTGATAGAGGCTTTCATGCGCTCGTTATCACCTTCGGTATTACACAAAATGAGGTTATAACCTTGGTGATAACAGCTGCGCTCGACCCCTTTTACCACTTCACCGAAGAAGGGGTTGGTCGAGGTTGTCACTAGCATTCCAATGGTTTTAGTGCGGTTGACTTTGAGGCTACGCGCCAGAGCAGAAGGTGCGTAGTTTAGCTCTTGAGCGGCTCGGTTGACCCGCTCGGAGATCTCTTCACTAACATAGCGAGATTTGTTAATAACATGGCTAACGGTTGAAGTGGAAACTCCTGCAAGCCTTGCTATGTCTTTCATCGTTGCCAT